>NZ_JACHJB010000003.1 GCF_014207745.1 Nonomuraea muscovyensis | reverse complement strand
CCCGATTCGCGGTGGGCAGGTTCCTGGCCAGGCGCGGTGAGGGCGTCCACCACGTGGCCTTCGGCGTCCCCGATGTGGCGCGGGCGATGGAGGAAATCGGCGGGAAAGGCGTGCGGCTGCTCGATGAGCGGCCGCGACACGGCAGCATGGGCACGCAGATCGCGTTTCTGCATCCCAAGGACGTGGGAGGAATGCTCACGGAGCTGGTACAGGCTCCTACGCCCTAGCAAACGCAAAATTCGTTCATATGTAACTAGTCGCGCAGAAAGCTGGACGGGGCTTCAGAGTCGGCACCGGCGGAGTACGCTGGCTTTCCACCGGACATGGGAGCCTGCCGCGAGGCACAGGCTCCTGGCTCGGCTGCCCCGAACCCCCCGTCCGGCCCCGTGTAGCCGTCTCGACAACCCAGGATCGAGCCTCCATGCAGTCCGACATCGACGCACAACTCAACAACTTCTTCGAAGACGCCCCCGCACGCGAATTCGACGTGGTGCTTCGTGGCTATGACCGTCATCAGGTCCACGACCACCTGAAGCAGCTCGACGGCGATTTGCGCCAGGCCCGCGAACAGGTCACCTCACTGCAGCGCGACCTGTCCGACTCCCAGCGCCAGCTCCAGGAGCAGGAGCGCCCGACCTATTCCGGTCTCGGCGCCCGCATCGAGCAGTTGTTGCGGCTGGCCGAGGAGCAAGCCACGGAGCTCGTCCAGGCCGCCCGGTCCGAGGCCAACGAGATCAAGGCGGCGGCCAAGGTGGAGGCCGCCGACCTGCGTGCCGCCGCGGAGGCCGAGGCGGCCGAGAAGCGGGCGCAGGCCACCCGCGAGAGCGACGAGATGCGGACCACCGCCGAGCGGGAGGCCGAGGAGATCCGGTCGACCGCCCGTCGCGAGGCCGACGAGCTGACCAGCACCACCGAGCGCGAGGTCGCCAAGCTGCGGGCCACCGCCGACCACGAGGTGGCCGAGAAGCGGGCCGACGCCGAGCGCGAGATCGCCAAGCTGCGCACGACCACCGAGCGCGAGGTGGCCCAGCTGCGGGCCTCGACCAAGCGCGAGCGCGACGAGGTGCTGACCACCGCCAAGCGCCAGGCCGACGAGATGCGGGCGCAGGCGCAGCGGGTCCTGGAGGAGTCCGAGGCGAAGCGGGCGCAGGACGAGGCGGAGTTCGAGATCCAGCTCGCGTCGCGGCGTGAGGAGGCGGAGCGCCAGGAGGCAGAGCGCCACGCCACCGCGCAGGCGGCCACCCAGAAGCTGGTCGCCGAGGCCGAGCAGCGCGCCGCCACGGCCGAGTCGCGGGCCACGAAGGCCACCCAGCAGGCCGAGCAGACGCGCCGCGAGGCCGACCTGCACGCCAAGCAGCTGGTCGCCAACGCCCGCAAGAACTCGGAGACGATCGTCTCCGAGGCCAAGTCCAGCGCCGAGACGATCGTCACCGAGGCGAAGAACGAGGCCGAGCGCACCCGTACGGCGATGCAGCGTCAGGTCGACGAGCTCACCCGCCAGCGCGACAGCATCACCAGCCACCTGGCGCAGCTGCGCCAGTTGCTCGGTGGCGCCGCCCTGCCGGGCATGGAGCCCGAGCCCGCAGTGACCGCTGCTCCGCCGAAGCCGGCGCTCGCCGCGCCGGCCAGCGAGAAGCCGGCCGTGTCCGCGCCCGCTCCGGCCAAGCAGGAGGCCAAGTCGGACGACGACGCGGAGTGGTGGCAGGAGTAGCCCACTACACGGGGGCTGCGTGACGGCTGAGGAGAGCCTGGCGACTTCATGGTCGCTAGGCTCTCTTTCTGTTGCCGGGCCCTCACGGTCCCGGCCCGGCCGGCCCCCCGAGCTTCCAGGAGCACTCGTGTCCGCAGACGTCACGTCCCCCGCCCAGGACGACGCGGCCCATGACGGCGCCGCCCAGGATGATCCGGGTGGCGCCTCGGCCGAGGAGCGCGACACCGGGACACCGCCCGCGAAGAACGGGCGGGGCGCGGACGAGGCGCAGCCGTACGGGCTGCCGGGCAAGCCGCTGGCGCGCGGGCCGTTCCTGTTCGGGCTGGTGGGCGGGCTCGGGGTGCTGACGGCGATCGCGCTGGCGCAGATGGTCGTCGCCTCGCTGAGCACGATCATCCTGGTCGTGGTGGCGATGTTCCTGGCCGTGGGGCTCAACCCGGCCGTGGAGGCGCTGCAGCGGCGCGGGCTGGGCCGGCGGTGGGCCATCTCGATCGTGTTCGCCGGGGTGGTCGTGGCGTTCGCGCTGTTCGGGCTGGCCGTGGTGCCGCCGCTGAGCCAGCAGGTCGCCGACTTCGTCGCGGCGGTGCCCGGCTACGTGACCGAGCTGAGCAGGCATCCGACGCTGCGCCGGCTCGACGCCGAGTATCAGATCCTGCCGCAGCTGGCCTCGTTCGTCACCGGGACGCTGGGGCCGTCGCTGGCGTCCGGGGTGGTCGGCGCGGGGCTCGTGGTGCTCGACGGGGTGTTCACCACGGTGACGCTGCTCGTGCTGATGCTCTACTTCCTCGGCTCGCTGCACACGATCAAGCAGTATCTGCTCAAGCTCGTCCCGGCCTCCCGCCGGGAGCGGACCGGCGCGATCGCCGAGGAGATCCTCGGCGGCATCGGCGGCTACGTGGCGGGCAACGTGCTCATCTCGGTCATCGCCGGCGTGGTGAGCTGGATCTTCCTGTCGATCCTGGGCGTGAAGTACGCGCTGGCGCTGGCGCTCGTGGTCGCCCTGACGGACCTGATCCCGCTGGTGGGCGCCACGATCGGCGCGGTGCTGGTGAGCGCGGTGGTGGCGCTGCAGTCGCTGCCCGTGGGCCTCGCCTGCGCGATCTTCTTCGTCGTCTACCAGCAGATCGAGAACTACCTGATCTACCCGCGCGTCATGAAGCGCTCGGTGGACGTGACGCCCGCGGTCACCGTCATCGCCGCCCTGTTCGGGGGCGCGCTGCTCGGCATCGTGGGCGCCCTGCTGGCCATCCCGGTCGCCGCCGCCATCTCGCTGATCATCCGCGAGGTGGTGCTGCCCCGCCAAGCTCTGTCCTGAGCCACTCCGCCACCGCGGCGTTGAACGCCTCCGGCTGCTCGACCGCGCTCAGGTGACCGGCCTTCGGGATGATCTCCAGCCGGCCGTCGGGCACGGCCCGCGCCATGGCCTCGGCGTCGGCCGGCGTGGCGAGCTCGTCCTCCTCGCCCACGACGACGAGCAGCGGGACCTTGAGCCCGGCCAGCGTCTCGAACGAGTCGGGCCGGGCCGCCATGGCCCGCTGCGCCCAGGCCACCGCGCCCGGCGGCGCCGACTGCACCAGGCCCTTGACCCGGCCGAGCACCATGGCCCTGCGCTCCTTGGTCGTCGGGCCGATGAGCGCCGGCAGCACGTCGGTCAGCAGGACCTCGGCGCCCTGTGACAGCACGGCCTGCGCGATGCGCTCCCGGTTGTCGCGGGCGGGCTGCGGGTCGGGGCCCGCCTTGGTGTCGGCGAGGAGCACGCCCTGGACGCGGTCGGGGTGCCGGCGGCAGAACGCCATCGTCACGTAGCCGCCCATCGACAGGCCGCCGATCACCGCCCGGTCGATGCCCTCGGCGTCGAGCAGCCTCGCGACGTCGTCGGCCATCAGGTCGACGGACGGCTCGTCGTCCCCGAGCCGCGAGCCGCCGAAGCCGCGCAGGTCGGGCGTGATAACCCGGCACAGCGAGGACAGCCCCTCGCGCTGGGCCAGCCACATGGCGGATGAGAGCGGGAACGCGTGAAGCAGTACGACGGGGAGTCCGGTCCCGGCTGATCTCGAGTAGAGCTGCACGATCACACGGTAGACCGGTTCGGCCCGACAATCACTCCACGCGTATACCGATATACCCCCATAACGACGTCCACTACGGGCGTTCCGCCGCCCCGGGAGGCGTCAGCCGGCGGCGATGGCGGTCTGGCCGCCGTCGACGAACATGACCTGACCGGTCATGTAGGCCGAGGCGGCGCTGGCCAGGAAGACGGCGGGCTGCGCCATCTCCTCCGGGGTGCCCCAGCGCTGCATGGGCACGCCGCCGAGTGTCGCCCTGCTGGCCGCCTCGTCCTCCCAGAGGTTGCGGTTGAGGTCGGTGGCGGTCCAGCCGGGGCACAGGGCGTTGACGCGGACCCCGGCCCGCGCCCACTCCACGGCGAGAGTCCGGGTCAGGGCCACCAGGGCGGCCTTGGCCGCCGCGTACGGGGCCAGGAAGGGCGCGCCGAGAGCGGCCACGGAGGCCACGTTGATCACCGAGCCGGAGCCCCGTTCGAGCAGGTGGGGAGCGGCCTCGTGGCAGACGACCATGGCGGAGTCGAGGTTGAGCCGCATCATCTTGTCCCAGCCGGACAGCCTCAGGTCCTTGAACTCGACCATGAAGTTGGACCCGCCGGCGTTGTTCACCACGATGTCGAGGTGGCCGAGCCCGCCGATCGCCGTGCGCACGGCACCGGCGGCGGCGTCGCGGTCGGTGAGGTCGGCGGGGACCACCAGGGCCCGCCGACCGAGGGCCTCGACCTCCTTGGCCACCTCCGCCAGGGACTCGGCCGAGCGGGACGTGAGCGCCACGTCGGCCCCGGCCTGGGCGTAGGCGAGCGCGATGGCCCGCCCGATCCCCTTCGACGCCCCGGTGACGAGAGCCTTCTTCCCGTTGAGATCGAACGCGCCCACGCTGCCTCCTCCGTCTGGAACCGAACAACATTCTATGGAGAAGGCGGCAGGAGATGCCAAGCCGGTGCACGAAACGGAGACCGGCGCTGAACCCGCGCCGGTCTCCGGGGGCGACGGCGGCCGGCCGGAGCACGACCGCCGTCGCGAGGCCGCGGGAACCCGGGGGTCACGAGAACCCCGGGGGTCACGGCGACCCGAGGGTCAGAAGAAGAAGCCGAAGAAGTCGCCCAGCCCGTCGGCCTGGTCGATCCAGCGGGTGACGCGGGCCCCCGTCTCGGCGGCCGCGCCCAGCTTCCTCTGCGGTGGTTCCAGTTCGGCCGGCTTGTAGTCCTGCCTCTGGAGCTGACCCGAACCGTTGGGCCGGATCATGTTGGGCGGCGGCTGCCCGTCGGGGTACATCCGCCCGTTGCGGTACACGGCGACCGACCTGGTCTGCTGGACCTGGCCGTTGAGGTTGTAGACGTGACTGTCCCTGACGGGTGCCCGGGTCGCCTTCGGCGGTGACTGCCGCTGGCTCGACCGATGGCTGGTGGGCCGCTGGGCGGGTCGCTGCCGCTGGTAACGGGCCGGCGGCCGGCTCACGCGCCGGCCCTGGAGCCGCAGCCGCATCCTGTTCTTCGCCGCCTGTCGCGCCCGCTGACGGTGGAGCTTGGCCGCCCGGCGCTCGGCGGCCTTCTTGAGCGCCTTCCTGCGTGCCTCCTCCGCCTTCTTCTTGGCCTCCTCCGCCTTCTTCCTCCTGGCCAGCTCCTTGGCCTTCCGCTTGGCCGCCTCGGCCGCGCGCTTCTTGGCCGCGGCGATGGCCCGCCGCTTGGCCAGCTCGGCCGCCCGCTTCCTGGCCAGGGCCGCGGCACGGCGCCTGGCGGCGGCGATGGCGGCCCGCCTGGCCGCCTGCTGGGCCAGCTTCCTGGCGATGGCCCGCGCCGCGATCCGCGCCGCGATGCCGACCACGAACCAGACGAGCTGCCCGTCGGGGTCGCTCATCGTGACAGGGCTGTTGCCGGCGTAGGCGTAGCCGTTGAGCTGCTGCGGGTCCACCTCGTCGATGACGGGGTCGACCGACAGGAAGCGTCCGTGCCGCGGGTCGTACTCGCGGGCGCCGAGGTGGACGAGCCCGGTCGGATCCTTCGTCCCGCCGACGAACCCGCGCTGGCCGGGCCACCACTCCGGTGGCGACCCCCGGTCCTCGCCGAACGGCGTGGACCTGCGGACGGCCAGATCGCCGGTCGCGGCCTTGACCGCGGCCTGCGCCGTGCCCTGGTGGTCGGCGGCCAGGAAGTACACCTGGTCGTCGTGGGTGCGGACCGCCACCGGCTGGCCGCCGATGGTGTAGTAGCGGGTCGCCTCGACGGCGTCCTTGGCGTGGTCGAGCCGCAGCTCCATGTCGTCGACGTACAGCGTGGTGTCCGTCGGCGTCCTGCGCAGCAGCCGCTCGCCGTCGGCGTCGTACAGGAACGAGGTGGTCTTGCCCGCCTCGGTCACCGACTCGAGGTTGCCCTCGGCGTCCCAGACGAGTGCCTGGTCGGCGGCGCCGACCTTGCGACGGATCGTGTTGCCGGCCTCGTCGTAGGCGAACGTGTCGGTCCCGGCGGACAGCAGGGCGTGCGGCTGCTTCTCACCGGCCTTGGGGTAGGTGTAGTCGCGGACGGTCTCCTGCCGCCCGGCGAACGCGTGCTGGGTCTCCTTCGTCCGGTTGCCGGTGGGATCGTAGGCGTAGCTGACCGCGTACGGGGCCACGCCGCCGATCTTGTCGGACTGCGGCGTGCCGCTCGCGCAGTCGTCGGTGGCCGTCCACGCCGAGGTGAGGCGGCGCAGGTGGTCGTAGGCGAAGCACTGGGTGTCGCGGGCCTGGCCGCCCGGCGTGTCGGCGATCTTGGTGATGTTGCCGGCGGCGTCGTAGGTGTAGTTGAGGTCGAGGTCCGTCGCCGGTGCGCCGTCCCGGTCGAGCCGGGTCCGGGTCAGCCGGCGGGTGATCTCGTCGTGGGTGTAGGTGAGCCAGGTCTTCTTGCCACCCGTGCTCAGCTCGTGCTGGAGCGTCTCACCCATCTTGGAGTAGCGGGTCGCCGTCACGTACGGGGACAGGCCCGTGACCTTGGTCGGCTGGCTGAGCCCGTCGTAGGTGTAGACGACCGACTCCTCGGCCAGCCCGCCGGCGGCCGGGAAGCTGACCGACTGGACCTGGCCGTCCACGGTGTAGCGGGTGTTCAGCATGTACGAGCCGGCGAGCTTGCCCTCCCGCGCGGGGACGGTGACGGTCTGGCGCAGGGTGCGGTAGTCGGCGTCGATCGCGTTGATCTCCGCCTTGTACGCCTGGCCGTCCACGTACCGGATGCTGGCGTGCTGGTGCCCCTTGGCGAGCTGGTCGTACTTCCATTCGGCGAGCAGCGGGCCGGTGACGGAGCCCTCGCGCATCTCCGTCTTGCGGCCCATCGCGTCGTAGACGTAGGCCAGGGTCTTGCCCCGCGCGTCGGTGGTGGTGGCGATCTCGTCGGCGTCGGTGTAGGTGAACGTGGTGACGCCCTTGTCGGGGTCCTCGGTCTTGACCTGACGGCCGCGGGCGTCGTAGTGGTAGCGCCACACGTTGCCCGCGTGGTCGGTCACCGTGGCCAGCCGGCCGGCCTGGTCGTAGCCGTACTTGGTGGACTCGTACTCACCTGTCGGGGTGCCCGCCTTGTACTGCCGCAGCTCGACGAGGCGGTCCTCCGCGTCGGCGATGCGGGTGGTGGCGAAGCCGCCGGGCGGCGCGGTGATGTGCACCCGGTCGCCCTTGTGCGTGGTGCTGACCCGCCACTTCTCGCCGCCCTTGGCCTTGAGGATCTGGGCGGTGATCTCACCGGTGCCGTCGTAGACGACGGCCACCTGGCTGGGCACGTCCGTGTCGGCCACGCCGAGCAGGTCGGTGGACGGCGTCCCGGTGCTGAAGTAGCCGCCGTTGCGCTTGGCCACCTCACCGGTCGAGGTGTAGAAGGTGTCGGTGACGGTGCGCCCGTCCCGCAGCTCGGGGTCCTGCGTCTGGTCGTCGTGGGGCGCCGGTTCCTGCGTCTGGCGGGGCCTCAGCAGGCCGTCGAACAGGTCGTGGCTGACGACGTAGCCGCCGTCCGCCCGCAGCGTCTTGCTGGTGACGACGTTGGGGCCGTCGTCACGGGTCAGGTAGGAGTACTCGGTGTTGGGCGACTGGCCGGCCGCCTTGCTCCGGTCGCTCTGCCAGACCTTGGTCAGGCGGCCGAGCGGGTCGTACTCCATGTCGGTGCGCTTGCCGTTGGCGTCGATCTCGGCGATCGGCTCGCCCCAGGCCGGTTCGAGGAACGTACGCTCCTCGTGGCCGAGCGGGTTGACCTCCTTGACCTCGGCCGCCGGGGCGCCGGCGGCGGGACTGAAGGTCGTGGTGACCTTGGTGCCGGCGGCGTCGGTCTCGCTCGTCATGCGCCCGTAGGCGTCGTACGTGCGGACCGAGTCCGTCTGCGTGGCGCCGTCGCCGGTCGCCTCCTGCACCGTGGTGACGTCGCCCTTGACCGGCGCCTGCCCGTACGGCTTGCCGTCGTACTGCGTGCGCTCGTCGGAGATCACGTCGTCGGCGGCCAGCTTGGCCAGGCCGGTGCCGCAGCCGGTGGCGACCTTCTGGACCCTGCTGGTGAAGTCCAGCATCCAGGCGGCGCCGTTGCGGACGTAGGTGTAGCGGGTGCACTGGTCGTCGTCGGTGGTCGACAGGTCGCCCTTCTCCTCGACCTGGGTGAGCGCGCCGTACTCGTCGTAGTCGCGCTCCTCGCCGGTCCGCTGCCACGTGCCGCCCTCCAGGGCGGTACGGGTGGCCATGGACTTCGGCTCGACGATGTACGCCGCCTTGGTGACGCCGCCCTGGGTGGCCTCGGCGGTCTTGCGCGACCACGGCACCTCGCTCGTCGCCGTGACGATCGCGCCGCCGTCGCCGTTGTAGAGGATCTCCTCCCGCTCGAAGCCGGCCAGGTGGTCGTGGTCGTCGAGCTTGGTGCCCTCGCTGTCCGCGACCTGCACGCTGCGCTTGGACCCGTCGGCCAGGCGGTCACCGTGCATGCCGCGGAAGAACCTGAACTCCGTCAGCTCCCGCTTGCCGTCCTGCCCGTCGCCCTCGCGGACCCGGACCCGGCCGAAGCCGCGCCAGTCCGACCAGGTGCGGTGCTCGGGCTTGACGAGGATGTTGTCGGCGTAGTGCCAGGCCGCGCCGTCCAGGTACTCGTAGTCGGTCACCACCGGCGGCGCGCCGCCGACCCGGTCCATCTCCACGGTCTGCTTGACCACGTACTTGTGGAACCAGTCGGTGACCTCGCCCTCGTTCTCCGGCGCCCACCGCTGCGGGAAGCACAGCCGCTCGTTGCGGTCGGCGGCCGGCACGCTGCCCGGCTGGCAGTCGGCCGGGGCGTAGTTGACGCGGACCTCGCCGCCGGAGCCGTTGCCCACGGACTGGACCCGCCACTTCACCAGCGGGGCCCGGCCCTCGTTGGCGTCCACCCGGTTGGGCAGCTGGACGCCGGTGAAGGTGACCTTGGGCAGCGACATGGTGCCGCCCACATGGCCGGTCTGCTGGATCGACTGCAGCCAGAGCGAGGGGCTGAGCCCGTCGCCCGTCGCCGGGAAGGAGTGCGACAGGGTCCAGGAGTCGACCGCGCAGTACGCCTGGCCGGAGCACTTCGCGGGGTCGGTGTTGACGATCTGCGTGGTGACCTTGGCCAGCCGCTTGCGCGTGAAGAACGTCGGTGACAGGCGGTTGGTGCAGCTCACCCCCGAGTTGCAGATCTGGTCGAAGGGCACGTCGGGCCAGTGGCTCGCCGTCTCCTTCTTGAGCTGGTCGGGCGCGCAGGTCACGGTGCCGCCGGGCACGCACCGCTCGGCCACGTCGAAGACCACGCGGGCCGCGGGGGTCCGGGTGAACAGCTCACCCTGCAGGTAGCCGTAGTCGATGCGGGCGAGGTAGCCGCCGCGCACGTACTCGGTGCCCTGCTCGGGCTTGGAGGCCCGGCCGTAGAAGTTCTTCTCGACGCCGTACCAGTAGGTGGTGGCGTTGCCGTGCGGGTCCACCACCAGGTCGAGGTTCCAGCGGTAGGCCTGCTGGCACCAGGCCTTGGTCGGGTCGCTGTTGTAGCAGGGCTCGCCGCTGTTGTTGCCGAACACCGGCACCGTCCACGCGGACCGAGTCTCGGCCTTGCCGGTGACCCAGCCGGGCAGGCGGTTGAGCCCGAAGGTGTGCTGGGTGCCGTCGTCGGTGGTGACACGCCAGTACTCGCCGTCGTTGTCGCCGTTGACGGCGCCCTTGAGGTACTCGATGCGGGTGCCGTCGTCACGCTTGGGCCGCCACTGCTTGGTCGTGGCGTCCTTGATCAGCTCGACGGCGGAGCCGCCCAGGGACAGGGTGGCGTTCTCGTGGTCCCAGCACAGGTCGCCGGTCTTCTTGCCGTCCAGCATGCACGACTTGTAGCGGCGCTCGATGTAGCCGCCGGGGCTCAGCTCGAAGCCCTCGCCGGCCCAGGACGGCTGGTTGTTGGTGGAGGCGGTCCGGCCGTCCACGCTCTGCGAGGAGTAGCCGAGCGCCAGCTCCGGCTCCTCGCCGCCGAGCGCGGGCGGGGTGCGCAGTTCCTGGCTCCAGGTGAAGTCACCCGACTGGGTGCCGACGCTCCAGCTCGCCGAGGGGGCGAGCGAGGTGGCCGCGTGGTCACCTGTCGGCCCGGAGGCCGCGGCCTGCAGGGCGTACAGGCCGGACGGCTCGACCTCGGCGGTCACCGTGCCGGCCTTGGCGTCGTTGCGGGAGGTGACGGGTTCGGGCTGCGGGCAGTCCGTCGTGCCGCCGGTCAGGGCGCAGTCCGGCAGCTTGACCATGCGCAGGCGGGCGCCGTAGTCGCCGCCGGACGCGTGCCGGAAGCCGGAGTAGTCGACCTCCAGGGTGGTCCTGCCGCCGCTCTTGGCCGCGACACCCTGGCCGGGCGACAGCCGCATCGCGATGCCGAAGACCCCGGCCTGCTGCACCTGGGAGGGGTCGAGCAGCTCGACGCGGACGGGGGCGGCGGAGTCGGCCGCCGCCTTGGCGCGAGAGCCGTCCGCGCCTTTCTGCCCGGCGAGCCGTACGGGGAAGGAGGCGTCCAGGGTACGGGCCTGGGCGGCGTCGCCGCCCAGCTCGACCGTCCGGGCCTTCGGCCAGGTGATCCCTGGTGGCGCCTGCCAGGCCTGTTTCTGTGCCGGGTCGGCCTGTCTGGCCAGGACGGGGACCTTCGTGCCGCGTACCGGTGGCTCCTTCTGCACGGCCGGCGCCGGGCGCGGCGCGGCTACGGCCGGCGGGACGGGCGCGAGGGGTGCCACCACCACGACGGCCAGCGCGACGGCCAGCCGTCGGGGCCACGGCGACTCGCGCACGGCTCCCTGTAAACGATTCCAGTAGGTGTCCGGGAGATCTAACTCGCTGGGCTGCTCCATCGATCGACCCAATCTCTGGGGGGCGGGGGGTGATTCCTTACTGGGCGGCGAGCTGGGAGATCTGCTCGGCGCTGAGGACACCGTCGTAGGTGCGGACGTCGTCGACGGTGCCCGGCCAGTGACCGGTGAGGACACCGGCGTTCTTGGTGCGGCCCAACTGCAGCGGGCCGGTGGCGTTCCACGCGCTGGCGTGGCTGGTGATGGTGGTCTCCGAGAGCCTGCCGTTGACGTAGACGCGCAGCTCACCGCTCAGGGGGTCGTGGACCCCGGCCAGGTGCGTCCACTCCAGCGGCGCCGGAACCGCGTCGGAGTGGGTGCGGACCACGGCGGCGGTGTCGGTGTCGGCCGCGGCCATGCCGAGCGTCCACCTGCCCTGCGCCTTGTCGAAGCCGAGCTGGAACCCGGCCGCCCGGCTGCCCACCTGGGACACGGCGGTGGCGTCACGGTCCGGCAGGTAGTCGAGCTGCGTCCACAGGGCCACGGTGAACCCGGACCTGGTGTTCACGGCCGGCGAGGCGGTCTGCGCGTGGCCGGTGGCCCCGTCGAGGCCGAGGGCGCCGGCGAGCCAGCCCTCGGTCCACGAGGCGCCGCCCGCGATGGCCGCCGCCGTCCCCTTGCCGGAGGAGTCGGCCGCGCTCGTACCCGTCTCCTCGTCCAGCTTCCAGTGGCCGACCAGGGTGGCGGCGCTGTTGACCAGCTCGGCCACCTCGTCGCCGAACATGGCCCGGCCGTAGACGCGCACGTCGTCCACGTCGCCCGGCCAGAACCCGGTGAAGGCCCCGGCGGTCTTCCCCCGGCCGATCGTGAGAGGGCCGGCCGCGTCCCACGGCTGGGTGTACGGGACCGTCGCCTCCAGGCGGCCGTTGACGTACAGCGTCAACTCCCCCGCCGCCGTGTCGTGCACGCCGGTGAGGTGGGTCCACTCGCCGAGCCTCGGGGCGCCCGCGGAGACGGCGCGCACGGCCGTCGCCCCGTCGGAGTCCGCGGTGGGCCGCGACAGCACCCAGCGGTTGTCGGCCTTGGCGTACTGCAGGGCGAAGCCGCCAGCGCGGGCGCCGTCCTGGCCGACCGCGACGGCGTCGGCTGTCGTGGTGCTCAGCCGTACCCAGGCGGAGACGGTGAAGTTCTGCCCGGTGTTGACCACGGGCCCGGGGGTGCCGGCGTAGGCCCCGGCGCCGTCGAGCCGCAACGCCTGGCCGATGCGGCCGCTGGTCCAGGCGGCGCTGCCGTACAGGGTGACCTGCTGGTCGCCTCCGTGGTCGGTGCCGACGCCGCCCTGGCCGTCGTCGAGGGTCCAGTGCCCGTCGGGAGGCGTGCCGGAGTTGACGTTGAAGACGTAGCTGCGGATCGGCCCCTGGTGTCCGGCCCGGTCCCTGCTGCGCACCGACAGGACGTTCGGGCCGTCGTGGCGCGGGGTGAGCCGGATCGTGGCGGTGCCGTCGGCCTGGGCGGCGACCTCGGCCTTCGGCGCGGTGTCGAGCCCGTAGAGGTAGCCCGCGACGTCGCCGACGCCGTTGGGGTCGAAGGTGAACGAGCCGGCCCGGCCGAGGCCGTCGTTCCAGCCGCCCTCGGCGTACTCGGCCGAGGTCACCAGCGGCTCCTTGCCGGGGGCGGAGGCGTCGACGGTCATCTCGCACCAGGGGCTCCACGCGCTGTTGGCCTTGCCGTCCTCGGCACGGACCCGCCATCTGATCAGCGCGCCGTCGGCGAAGGCGCCCGCCGGGACGAGGGCGGAGAAGGCGCTGCCGCTGCTCTGCGCCGGGGTCAGCCACTCACCGACCTTGACGCCGGCGCTGTTCCACCACTCGAACCGGCCGCGCACCGAGTTGTCGGCGTCACGCAGCCGCGCGCCGAGGGTCGGCTGCGGCGTGGCGATGACCGGCCGCTGGTCGCCCGCCACGCACGTACCGCCCGGATTGGACCAGGCGTCGGCGGCGACGGGAGCGCTGGGCAGCGAGTTGTACTCGATGACCAGGCTGGGGTTGTTCTTGAACTTCTTCCAGCCGTAGTTGTCCCTCTCGTCCGAGGCCCGCAGCCCGATGGTCATGGTGGGCCACTTCTTGGCGGCGGCGTCGACGGCCTGGCTCGTGACGTCGAACTCCACCCCGCCGGGCAGGCAGGCCGAGCCCCAGCCCTTGGCGACGGTCACCGTGGACAGGCGCCTGACCCAGGTGGGCTGATTGTTCCAGGTGGTGGACTTGCTGATCGTGTTCGTCGCCCAGGCCTCGACCGGTCGCTTGGTGCAGGAGTAGGACCACGTCTCGTAGGTGCGCAGCGTGGCCTTGATGATCTGCTTGCCGTGGATGGTCGTGCCGGTGTTCATCGTGAAGAACGACCGGTTGGTCTGCCCGGAGACGTGGCCCGACCGGGCGACGTCGTTGGCGTTGAGGAAGTTGGAGTTGGGGTTGTTGCTCCAGACGGACGTCCACGAGCTGCGGGCCGCCGAGAAGAACGGGTCGAGGTAGACGGGGAACGTGGTGTCCGGGTCCTCCATCATCTCCCGGTCGGGCTTGAGCACCATGGTGCGGCCGTCGAGCCGCACGTCCATCGCCGTGTTGCGGCCGTCCACGGGTGACGAGGCGTCGGCGGGGGCCTCGGCCTGGCCGGCCTTGAGGGTACGGGCGGCCGAGGAGCCCGAGGAGTCCCACATCAGCGGGGTGGACGCGGTGAAGACGGTGCCGCCGTCGCGGTCGACGGCCTCCAGGTTGCCCGCCTTGTCGGACTTCATGGTCAGGGCCGTGGTCGAGATCGGGTAGGCCAGTTCGGTCAGCGCCCGGTTCGCCGCGGCCTCGCGGGTCTTGACCACCAGGACGTGGGAGAAGCCGTCCACGTCGGCGCGCACCTGGAGGTCCACGCCGGGCAGCACCTCGGCGTAGGTGGCGGTGTCGCCGTTCAGCACCGGCGCGGGCAGCGCGCCGCGCCAGCCGAGCTCCAGCTTCTTGCCGCCGCGGTTCATGCGGGCCAGCGGCCCGGTGCCGCCGCCCGAGAAGCTGAGGCCGATCGCCGTCGCGACGGGGGCGATCGACCCGTCAGGCAGTTGCCGCAGGGTCGCGTCGGCGGGGACCCACCGGCCTTCCTGGCGTACGCGCACCGGCCGGGCGTGCTGCTCCAGGACGAGGGTGCCGTCGGGCCTGGCGAGGACCTGGCGCGTCTCCGAGCGCAGCGCCGCGACCTCGACCGGCTTCCCGCCGCGCCGGGCGGCCGTGAGCGCGGCGGCCTCCTCGGGGTCCGCGCTCAGCCGGACGCCGGCGGCGTCCTGCGCCGCCGCCGCGCGCTGCAGCGCGGAGACCTGTTGTCGTCGATCTTCCGCGGCGGCGAAGGGGTCGCCGGACGGCGCCACCACGACCGCGCTTGCCAGCACCACCACGACCAGCCCACGACCTACGCGCATCCGTCCACGCCCTTGCCGAGGCGGGGATGCCGGACGGGGTCACCCCCGCGCGGCATCGCCACGATCTTCAGTTGACGATCGGATTGTCATTCAGCGAGCCGCGCTCGTCTAGATCTTGGTGGCACATTTCATCAGAATTACGTTCGGATGTGGAGAAAATTGTCAGACGTGCGTGGGGAGCGGGTACGCGGCCGGGTTCACCCTCTTGACGATCTCGTCCAGCACGATGCGCACGTACGGCTCGCCCACCCACAGGTGCTTGGCGCCCTCGACCCCGATGACCTCGGCCTGCGGCACCCGGGCGAAGCGGGCACGGGCGTCGTCGGGCTTGAGGTAGTCGTCGAACTCCGGCACGAGCACCACCAGCGGGCGGCCGAACCGGGCCCAGGAGTCGAGGTCGTCGTCGGTGGCCCGGTGCAGCGGCGGCGAGAGCAGGACGGCGCCCTCCACGAGCGGGTCGTGCGCCCACTTCAGCGTCAGCTCGGTGCCGAACGACCAGCCGACCACCCACACCCGGGGCAGGTCGTGGAACTCGGCGTACTCCAGCGCGGCCGCCACGTCGAACCGCTCCCCCTCGCCGCCGTCGAACGCGCCCTGCGAGGTGCCCCGCTCGGACGACGTGCCGCGGGTGTTGAAGCGCAGCACGGCGAGGTCGGCGAGGGCGGGCAGCCGGTTGGCGGCCTTCTTGTAGAGGTGGCTGTCCATGAAGCCGCCGTGGGTCGGCAGCGGGTGCAGGGTGACCAGCGTGGCCACCGGCGGCCGGTCTTCGGGCAGGGCCAGCTCGCCCACCAGGGTCAGGCCGTCACCGGTGTGCAGCTCGATCGGCTCACGCCTGGCCGGCAGCACGGTCGCCGCGCGAATCTCCACCTTGGTCCTCTTTCGTGATGGGGGTTGCCGGGCTCCGCGTCAGTAGCGGCTTCGGCCCGGGCCACGGTCCAGTCTCTTGCGCCAGCACGTCGTGTGCCAGTGGCGGCGCTCGTCGTCGCCGCCCGCCCAGTTGGGCCAGCTCACCAGGTGCGGCTGGCCGCCGGGGATCTCCTGGTCGCAGCCGGGACAGCGGTAGTTCTTGGCCGAGGAGGCGCCGGTCAGCATGCGCACCTTCCACTCCCCGTCGGGCCACTCCTCGACCCGGTCCATGCCCCGGGGGAAGCCGACGGGACGAGAGTCGTCCCGGCGGCGGGCACGGCGCGGGCTCACGGCCGGGGGAAGGCGGTCAGGCCGGCCGTGACCAGGTGGTCGAGCAGCGGCGCCGGCGCGTAGGAGGGTTCGCGGTACTCGGTGTAGAGGGCTCTCAGCCCGTCGCGCACGCGGCTCAGGCCGATGGACTCCAGCATCTCGAACGGCCCCGCCGGGTAGCCGCAGCCGAGCCGCATGGCCGCGTCGATGTCGTCGATCGAGGCGTAGCCGGCCTCGTGCATCCTGACGGCGTCGTTGAGGTAGGGGTGGAGCAGCGCGTCCACGACGAAGCCGGCCCGGTCGCGGCACGGCACCGGCGTGCGGCCGATGACCTTCATCAGGTCGCGGGCCGCCGCGACGGCCGCGGGCGAGGTGAGGGCCGTGGCGGCCACCTCGGCCACCCGCTCGCCGACGAGGTGGACGCCCACCAGGGTTTCGGGGCGCGACAACCTCACGGCGTGCTCCACCACGGGCCGGTCGGACAGCCGCAGCACCACGTCGGGATCATCGGCCGTCTTGAACCCGGCCTGCGTCAGCCGCTCGGCGACCGCGCCGGACCCCTCGCCCTCGACCCGGCAGGTGACGAACGCGGCCCGGCCGGCCTCCTGGTGCGCCGCCCGCTCGCCGTGGAAGCCACGACCGGACTTGCGGCCGAGCAGACCCGCGGTGACCAGCTCGCGCAGCAGCGGCGCGGGCGCGTGCCGGCGGTCCCTGGTCTCGTCGAACAGCACGCACATCACCTCGTAGGCGGTGTCGAGCCCGATGAGGTCGAGCAGCGCGAACGGCCCCATGGGCAACCCCGCGCCGAGCGTCATCGCCGCCTCGATGTCGTCACGCGCTGCCACGCCGTTCTCCAGCAGGACGGCGGCGTGGTTGAGGTACGGCAGGAGCAGCCGGTTGGCCACGAACCCGGCCCGGTCGCCCACCACCACGGGCGTCTTGCCGAGCCGCCGCGCCAGGCCGGCGATCTCGTCGACCACCCCCGGCTCGGTCACCACCGTGCCGACGACCTCGACGAGCCGCATCACGGGCGCCGGGTTGAAGAAGTGCATCCCGACGACCCTGCCGGGGCGGCCCGTCGCGGCGGCGACGGCGGTGACCGACAGCGAGGAGGTGTTGGTGGCGAGCACGGTCTCCGGCTTGCAGATGCGGTCGAGGTCGGCGAACAGCGACACCTTGACGTCGAGGATCTCGGGAATCGCCTCCACGACCAGGTCGGCGTCGCTCAGGTCGTCGCGCGAGGTGGTGAGCGTGACCCGCCGGAGGATCACCTCGCGCTCGGCCTCGCTCAGCCGGCCTCGCTCGACCGCCCGGCCGGTCGACCTCTCCAGGTGCCCGCGCCCGCGGGCGAGCGCCTCGGCGTCGGCCTCGACACCGATCACCCGCAGCCCCGCCCGCGCGAAGACCTCCGCGATGCCGGCCCCCATCGTGCCGAGGCCGACGACTCCCACCCTCTCGAACGCCATGCGTCCAGTTTTCCAGAGCCGCTAAGGTGGACCGTCATGCGGTTGGTCATCGCGCGATGCAGCGTGGATTACGTCGGACGGCTCACGGCTCACCTGCCGATGGCGCCGAGGCTGGTGCTCATCAAGGCCGACGGGAGCGTCTCCATCCATGCCGACGACCGCGCCTTCAAGCCGCTCAACTGGATGAACCCGCCGTGCAAGCTCAAGGAGGACGGCGAGACCTGGACGGTCACCCACGGCAAGACGGGCGAGAAGCTCGTGCTGACCATGGCGGAGATCCTCCACGACACCAGCCACGAGCTGGGCGTCGACCCCGGCCTGATCAAGGACGGCGTCGAGGCGCACCTGCAGGAGTTGCTCGCCGAGCACATCACCACGCTGGGCGACGGCTACTCCCTCATCCGGCGCGAGTACATGACGGCGATCGGCCCGGTCGACATCCTCTGCCGCGACGCGACGGGCGCCACCGTGGCCGTCGAGATCAAGCGGCGCGGCGAGATCGACGGGGTCGAGCAGCTCACCCGCTACCTGGAGTTGCTCAACCGCGACCCGCTGCTCGCCCCGGTCCGCGGCGTCTTCGCCGCCCAGGAGATCAAGCCGCAGGCCCGCGTGCTGGCGGCCGACCGCGGCATCGGCTGCGTCACGCTCGACTACGACGCGCTGCGCGGCATCGAGCCGGAGAACCCCACCCTCTTCTGAACGCGTGACACCCGCCGCGGTGGCCCGTTCCAGGACCGCGCCGGCGCCTCGTCCCGGCCGGAAAGGGGCGTGTCGCCCGAGCTTAGGCACCCTCAAGGTTTGAGCCATCGGTCAGGATTGTCACGTTCTTGCACGGCCGATGTAAGAGGTAAACTTTTCGCCCTTTCCCAGAAGCCGATCATCCGTCCATAATTGTGTGCTCTGGGGGCCACGATCATGTTGGACGGGTGGATTGTGAACCGGTCTTACCGGGGAATGTCAGCTGAGCAAAGGCTGGCAGACAGACGCGAGCGGCTGATGACGGCCGCGTACACGCTATACGCGAAGCCAGGTTTCGCGTCGACGACGATCGAAAGGTTGTGCTCGGAGGCGCGGATCTCCAACCGGGCCTTCTACGAGTGCTTCGGCGGGCGCGAGGAACTCCTCCAGGCCCTGCACGAGCGATGCGTGGAGGAGAGCTTCGCCTACGTCACCAAGGCCCTGCAGGAGGCGCCGGACACACTGGACGGCCGGGTGGAGGCCGGGATTCGGGCGTATGTCGAATTCGCGACGGCCGACTGGCGGCGGGCCCGCATCATGCATCTGGAGGTGCGCAGATCAGGAGATGTCCTCACGGCATCACGCCAGCGCGCCGTCCAGTCCTTCGCCCGCCTAGTCGAGGAGGCGTCCGCCGATTTTCCGGCCACCGCCTCGCCCTCCCGGCGGCTTGTGGCCATCGCAGCCATTGGAGCGCTACAAGAGTTGCTCATCGAATGGCTGCTGTCGGAGGAGCCGCCGGAGTTGGACGAACTGGTCGAGGTGGCCACGCACATCTTCAGACAGTCACTCGGCGGTACATGAGGGCATACAACTCCGGGATTAAGAACCGCATTAATCGCGTTTTCGGATGGATTTGAAATCGCGGCAGAGGCCGCGGCAGACCGAAATGATTGAAGCATCAACGACTATCGAGGTGCGGAAATCGGCCGTGGCATCACGCCACGGCCGCTTCCTCCGCCTCGACGTGCAGCACCCGGTTGAGCCGCGTCACCGCCAGGATCCGCATGACCCGCGGGGGCACCGCCCGCAGGACGAGGCGACGCTCCGCCGCCACCGCACGCCGATGCGTGCCCACGAGCACGCCCAGGCCGGTGGCGTCGATCACTTCCAGCCGGGAGACATCCAGGATCAGGTCGCCCGCACCCGAGTCGACCGCGTCGTGCAGCTGTGACCGCGTCCCGGCCGACGTGCCGGCATCCAGCCGGACGCCGATCTGCACCACCTGGGCTTTCGGATTGCCCCGGACGCGCATGTCACCTCCTCAGCTCACACCGGCGCGCACCCGCGCGGTGTCGTCATGCCTGCCCACGGCAGTGGGCGGGGGGTAGTCCCCGATACTCCCCCACTACCCACGAATCGGCAGTGACACGACAGCGTGGAGGGCGAAGTGCCCGTCGCCCGTCGGCTGGGCGCTCAGCTCGCCGCCGATGGCCGCCAGCCGCTCCCCCAGCCCCGACAGGCCGCTGCCCAGATCGGCCGCCTGGCGGCGCACCACGCCGTCGTTGCGCACCAGCAGCTCGGCCACCTCGGTGGTGAACCGGAGCGTGATGTCGCAGAACGTCGCGGAGCTGTGCTTGAGCACGTTGGTCACCGCCTCCCGCACCGCATAGGCGAACACCGGCCTCACCTCGCCGGGCAGGTCGCGGTGGGGCAGGCGCAGCTCGCACCGCACCCCGGCCGCCTCCAGCACGCTGCGCACGCTCTCCAGCTCCGCCGGCAGGTCCAGCTCGCGGTACCCGCGCACCGCCTGCCGCAGCTCGCGCAGCGCCTTGCGGGTCAGCGCGTTCACCTCGGCCATCTCGGCCTTGGCCGCCGGGGTGTTCGCGTCCGACAGCCGTACGGCCAGCTCGGTCTTGACGGCGATGGCGGAGAGCTGGTGGCCGACGAGGTCGTGCAGGTCGCGGGCGAAGCGCAGCCGCTCCTCGGCGACCGCCAGCCGGGCGTGCGCCTCCCGTCCCTCGTGGGCCTGCAGGGCGAGCCGGTAGATCCACACCCAGAGCCGGTTGGACGGCGGGAAGCTCGCGCACATGATCGTGTAGATCAGCACCAGGAAGACGATGGGCACCTCAGGCTCGTCCCGGCCGTCGATCATCAGGCTGTAGCCGGTGAGCACGCCGGCGACGCCGATGCCGACGGCCACGACGAACGTGCCCACCGAGATCCACACGGCCCGCCAGAGCGGGACGCCCACCGTCGCGACCGACAGCCACGCCATCGTCACCATGCCCCAGCCGATCGGGTCGCCGCCGCCGATGACCGCGGCGAACACGGCGAGAGCCCCGGACACCACCACCTCCCTGGTGGCGTACCGGGACTCCAACGCCGCGTCCAGGATGCGCAGGTAGTACCGGCTGAAGACCACCACGGCCACCAGGGCCGGGCCGAGGCGCCACCACTGTGCCTTCCCCTGGGCGATCTCGCTGACGACCAGCAGGGCCAGCATGAACCACACCAGGACCAGGAAGGAGACCAGCACCCACCGGCACAGCCGCCGCGCCCGCGTGATCGCGTCCATCGAGGTCCGGCTACTTCGCCCGCAGGACTTCGCCGAGCCGGACCCTGGCCCCGGTGCGCAGCACGGCCCGCTCGTAGACCTTCGCCCCGAACGACAGGACCGCCACCACGGCCCCGGCCATGAGCGCCATCGACAGCCCGATCTCCCACAGCGGCACCTCGGCCGCGGCCATCCGGACCGGCATGACCATCGACGAGAACGGCGGGAGGAGCGACATGATCGTGGCCAGCGTGCCGGTCGGCTCGGCGGTCGCGTAGAAGGCGATGAAGTACGACACCATGATGAGCATGGTCAGCGGCGACATCACGTTGCCCACCTCCTCCTGCCGCGACACCAGCGAGGCGAGTGCCGCCGACAGGGTGGCGAAGAACGCGTAGCCGAGCACGAACCAGACCAGCACCCCGGCCACGATGCCCGGCGTGCCGGGCGGGAAGTCCACCGCCACTCCCGAGACGAACGACGCGGCGATGCCTACCACGAGGATCGTCCCGAGATTGATCAGGCCGAGCACGCCCAGCCCGATGATCTTGCCGCCGAGCAGTTGCCACGGGCGGATCGAGGTGAGCAGGATCTCCACGATCCGGCTGCCCTTCTCCTCCACCACGCCCATGGCGACCATCATGGCCTGACCGATGATCAGCATGAAGAGGACGAGCGTCAGCACCACGGCGATCCCGGTGCGCGCCTCCTGGTAGCGGGTGTCGGCGCCGACCGACTGCATCTGCAGCGGCTCGATCCGCACGCCGGAGGCGCCCAGCTTGGCCTCCCGGTGCGTGCTCTGCAGCAGCACGCCCAGCTCCGACTCGATCTTACCGTCGGTGAGCACCTTCGCGCCGTCGACGAGCACCGCGTCCACGTCGCCGTCGAGCAGTGCTTTCCTGGCCGCCGCCTCGTCCGGGAACGCCCGCCACTCGATCTTCGCGTCGGGCGCCGCGGCCTGCACCGGGAGCTGCTGCGAGTGGACCGTGCCGAGGGTGTACTCGTCCGGGCCGCCCATGAGCTTGGGCGCGAACGCCACGGCGGCCACCAGCACGGCCGTGACGAACAGGCCGATGACGAACGCCTTCGTCCGGATCTGGGTGGTGATCTCCCGGCGTGCCACCAGCATCAGCGTGTTCACGCCACGGCCTCCTTGAAGATCTCGGTGAGGGTCGGCTGCTCGTAGCCGAAGTGCTCGACCTGGCCGGCCTTCATGGCGCGGCGCAGGATCTCCTGGTCGTCCCCGGTGGAGGTGGCCAGCTCGTGCCGGTCATCCCTGACGGTGAGCCTGCCGGGCAGGCCGTCGGCCCAGCCCGGCGCCGCCTCGCGCACCACGACCCGCAGGGTGCGGCCCTCGGCGGCCCGCAGGTCGCCGACCGTGCCGCTGGCGACCATCCGGCCCGCCGAGACGATGCCGACCGAGTCGCACAGCCGCTCCACCAGGTCGAGCTGATGACTGGAGAAGATCACCGGCACACCGCCGCGGCAGCGCTCCTGCAGCGCCGTGGCCAGCGTGTCGACCGCGATCGGGTCGAGCCCCGAGAACGGCTCGTCCAGGATGAGCACGTCGGGGTCGTGCACCAGGGCCACCGCGAGCTGCACCCGCTGCTGGTTGCCCAGCGACAGCGACTCGACGGCGTCGCTCCTGCGCTCGCCGAGGCCGAGCCGGTCGATCAGGTCGTCCGTGGCCTTCGTCGCCGCCGCCTGGCTGAGCCCGTGCAGGCGGCCGAAGTACTCGATCTGCTCGGCCACGCGCATCTTCTGGTAGAGCCCGCGCTCCTCCGGCATGTAGCCGAACCGGCGGCGGTCCGCGGCCGTCAGCGGGTTGCCCTGCCAGGTGACCGAACCCGAGTCGGCCTGGAGCACGCCCATCACGATCCGCATGGTCGTCGTCTTGCCCGCGCCGTTCGCGCCGACGAACCCGTACATCTCGCCCGGCCGGACGGCGAAGCCGATGCCGTCCAGGGCGAGCTTGCCCTCCGGCGAGTCCGGGCCGCCCGCGAAACGCTTGCGCAACTCGCTGATCTCGAGCATCAGGTCCTCTCCTTCATCATGGGTCTATCTTGGCGTGCGCCAGATTCGCCCTGTAGTCGCCGAAATCACCACCCTGCTGTGCGCCCTGAGTCCCTTTCGGATGACATTTGTCATTACGCTGAGCGCATGACGCGCCAGGACAAGGACAAGCCGGTCGTGCTCTCCCGCATCTACACCCGCACCGGCGACGACGGGACGACGACGCTGGGCGACATGAGCCGCACCGCCAAGACCGACACCCGGCTGGCCGCCTACGCCGACGTCGAGGAGGCCAATGCCCACCTCGGGCTCGCCCTGTCCCACGGCACGCTGCCCGCCGAGCTGGCCGAGATGCTGACGCGGGTGCAGAACGAGCTGTTCGACGTGGGCGCCGACCTGTGCACGCCGGTGGTCGCCGATCCGGAGTTCCCGCCGCTGCGGGTGGAGCAGTCGTACATCGACTGGCTGGAGGAGCAGTGCGACCGGTTCAACGCCGAGCTGAAGCCGCTGCGCAGCTTCATCCTGCCGGGCGGTGACCCGGCGACGGCCGCGCTGCACCTGGCCCGGGTGACGGTCCGCCGGGCCGAACGCTCGACCTGGGCGGCCCTGGAGGCCCACGACGACATGAACCCGCTGACGGCCACCTACCTCAACCGGCTCTCGGACCTGCTCTTCATCGCCTGCCGGGTCGCACACGCGGGCGACGAGATCCTCTGGCGCCCGGGCGGCACCCGCTAGCCGCCCCAGGGCCGTCCATGACCTGGGGCAAGGCGGGCCCGTCGAAACCCTTCAGACGGCCGGCAGGACGCCGTGACGGCGGCCCGCCGTCATCCGGTCAGCGGGCGTCTTCCTGGAGGCCCCCGGCCCCGTGCGGCGGGTGGCGGCCGGCCAGGCCGTGCCGTGACAGATCAAGCGACGTCGAGGTATGCGCTCGGGGGCGCGGCTTCGAGCCAGGAGAGGAAGCCCGTGAGCGCGTCGGCGCTCATCGCGAGGGAGATGTCGCGCGTCGTGCCCCCGCAGTCGATCGCGTAGAGCCCGCCGTCCAGCTCGCGCCGTGACGAAACGACGAGGCCGCGCCTCGCGATCGCGTGGCGCGGCCTCAGTCGCACACCTATGAGCGGAATCCAGTGGAGCTCCCCGTCGGCGTAGCGGGCTACCCCGCTGCGCCAGCCCTGGTCGCGTACGCGCAGCCGACAGGGGACGCTGCCGCGCGAGCGGGCCAGGGCGAGTCCTCGCAGGACCACCAGGGCGGCGGCCAGCAGCACACAGATGAGAATCGTCGCTGCCACCACCATGCCGCCCCCTTGGCTCGCTGTCGTCAGACCTCTTCGCCTGCCGCGCGCAGCCGGGCCCTGGCTCGCTTGGCCTCGACCGCCGCGTCGGCGTCCTCCTGGTTGGCCTCGATGGAGGCCTGAGCGCGGTCGAGAGCGTCACGAGCGGCCGCCACGTCGACCTCCGAGCCGAGCTCGGCGACCTCCGCGAGCACCGACACCTCGTCGTCGGCCACGGAGATGAACCCACCGTGCACCGCCGCGACGAGGTCGCCCGCACCCTCGCGCTTCACCCGCAGCACGCCACCCTCGACGAGGACCCCGAGGACGGGTGCGTGTTGCGGCATAATACCGATCTCGCCGTCCACGGTCTTGGCAATCACCATGTCGGCCTCGCCGGACCAGATCTCACGCTCGGGTGAGACAACCCCTACGCGTAGCTTCGCCACTTGTGTAGGTTCCTTTCCGATCAGGTGATGGCACGGCCGGCAGCCGTGCCATCACCGTATCCGCGGGCGCGCAAAGCTCGCCCTCCAGTCCGGGCGATTTAGCGCTCGAGTTCCTTGGCCTTGGCGATGGCCTGGTCGATGCCGCCGACCATGAAGAACGCCTGCTCGGGCAGGTGGTCGTACTCGCCGGCGCACAGGCCCTTGAACGAGGCGATGGTCTCGTCCAGCGGAACGGTCTCGCCCGGCTGGCCGGTGAAGGCCTCGGCCGCGTACATCGGGTGCGACAGGAAGCGCTCGATGCGGCGGGCCCGCTGGACGGTGACCTTGTCCTCCTCGGAGAGCTCGTCGATACCGAGGATGGCGATGATGTCCTGGAGCTCGCGGTACTTCTGCAGGATCCGCTTGGTCTCCTGGGCCACCCGGTAGTGCTCCTCGCCCACGATCTGCGGGTCGAGGATCCGGGAGGAGGAGTCGAGCGGGTCCACCGCCGGGTAGATGCCCTTCTCCGAGATCGGCCGCGACAGAACGGTCTGCGCGTCGAGGTGCGCGAACGCGTTGTGCGGGGCCGGGTCGGTGATGTCGTCGGCGGGCACGTAGATCGCCTGCATGGAGGTGATCGAGTGACCGCGCGTCGAGGTGATGCGCTCCTGGAGTACACCCATCTCGTCGGCCAGCGTCGGCTGGTAACCCACGGCGGACGGCATACGGCCGAGCAGCGTGGAGACCTCGGAACCGGCCTGCGTGAAGCGGAAGATGTTGTCGATGAAGAGCAGCACGTCCTGCTTCTGGACGTCGCGGAAGTACTCGGCCATGGTCAGCGCCGACAGGGCGACCCGCAGACGGGTGCCCGGCGGCTCGTCCATCTGGCCGAACACCAGCGCGGTGTCCTTGAGGACGTCGGCCTCCTCCATCTCCAGCCAGAGGTCGTTGCCCTCGCGGGTGCGCTCGCCCACACCGGCGAAGCACGAGGTGCCACCGAAGTTGCGGGCGACGCGGCGGATCATCTCCTGGATCAGAACGGTCTTGCCGACGCCGGCGCCGCCGAACAGACCGATCTTGCCACCCTGCACGTACGGGGTGAGCAGGTCGATGACCTTGATGCCGGTGACGAGCAGCTCGGTGCGGGACTCAAGCTGGTCGAACGGCGGCGACGGCCGGTGGATGCCCCAGCGCTCGTTGATCTGGAGCGAGGAGGTGGGCACGTCGAGCGTCTCGCCCAGCGCGTTCCACACGTGGCCCTTGACGACGTCGCCGACCGGCACCGAGATCGGCGCCCCGGTGTCGGTGACCGCCTGGCCGCGGACCAGGCCGTCGGTGGGCTGCATGGAGATGGCCCGCACGAGGTTGTCACCCAGGTGCTGGGCGACCTCGAGGGTCAGGGTCTTGGTCTCGCCGCCGAGGGTCACCTCGACCTTGAGCGCGTTATAGATCTCGGGCATCGCCTCGACGGGGAACTCCACGTCGACGACGGCGCCGGTGACGCGCGCGACGCGGCCTGTGCCTGCCGCGGCGCTTTCTACAGTCTCAACAGCCTCTGCAGTCATTTCACTCTTTCCCCGCTGCGGCGTCAGCGAGCGCGTTGGCGCCACCGACGATCTCGCTGATTTCCTGGGTGATCTCGGCCTGACGAGCCTGGTTCATCTGCTGGGTCAGCACCCGCATCAGCTCGTTGGCGTTGTCGGTCGCGGACTTCATCGCGCGCCGCCGCGCGGCCTCCTCGGAGGCCGCGGACTGCAGCAGCGCCGTGAAGATGCGTGACTCCACGTAACGCGGCAACAGCGACTCGAGGACGTCGCCGGCGGTCGGCTCGAACTCGAAGTACGGCGGGATCGCGGTCGACTCGCTGACCTCGGTCTCCTCGACCTCCAGCGGGAGGATCCGACGGACCACGACGTTCTGCGAGAGCATCGAGACGAACTCGGTCGACACGATGTGGATCTCGTCGATGCCGTTGTCGTCCTTGAACGACTCGATCAGCGTGTCGGCGATCTCCTTGGCGTCGGCGTAGGCGGGCTTCCGGGAGAAGCCCACCCAGCTGCCGCCCATCTCCCGCTGGCGGAAGGAGTGCCAGGTGACACCCTTGCGCCCGGTGACGAACGGCAGCACGGTCAGGCCGCGGCCCTCCAGCAGCCCGCGCAGGGCCTCGGCCTCGCGCAGCACGTTGGCGTTGAAGCCACCGCAGAAGCCGCTGTCACTGGTGACGATGAGCACGCCCGCGCGGGCGGGGTTCTCCTTCGCCACGGTCAGCGGATGGTCGACGCTCGCCGCGTTGCTGACGACGCCGGTGACGGCGCGAGTGATCTCGCGCTCGTACGGCAGCGCCGCCTGCATCCGCTGCTGCGCCCTCACGATCCGCGAGGAGGCGATGAGCTCCTGGGCGCGCGTGATCTTCGCGGTCGACTTGACCGAGTTGATCCGCCGCCGCAGCAGCCTTAGCTGGGCACCCATGTCCTACTTCTTCTCCGCCGGGCGGACGACCTTCTTGATCTTCTCCTGGCCCACCTCGTCGGCGCCGAGCGGCGCGACCGGCTCGTCCTTGACGAGCAGCTCACCCGAGGAGGTGGTGAAGCCCTTCTTGAACTCCGTGATGGCGTCCTTGAGGGCGGTCACCGTGTCGTCGGACAGCTCCTTGGTCTCCCGGATGGAGTCGAAGATGCCCTTGTGCGAGCTCTGCAGGTATTCGAGGAACTCGCCCTCGAACCGGCGGACGTCCTCGGTCGGCACCTCGTCCAGCTCACCGGTGGTGCCGGCCCACACCGACACGACCTGCTTCTCGACGGGGAACGGGGAGTACTGCGGCTGCTTGAGGAGCTCGACCAGACGCTGACCACGGTCCAGCTGGGCGCGGGAGGCGGCGTCGAGGTCGGAGGCGAACGCGGCGAACGCCTCCAGGTCGCGGTACTGCGACAGCGACAGCTTGAGCGTGCCCGCGACCTTGCGCATGGCCTTGACCTGCGCCGAGCCACCGACTCGGGAGACCGAGATACCGACGTTGATGGCCGGGCGCACACCGGCGTTGAACAGGTCGGTCTCCAGGAAGCACTGACCGTCGGTGATGGAGATGACGTTGGTCGGGATGAACGCCGACACGTCGTTGCCCTTGGTCTCGATGATCGGCAGACCGGTCATCGAGCCGCCGCCCATGTCGGCCGACAGCTTCGCGCAGCGCTCCAGCAGCCGCGAGTGAAGGTAGAACACGTCACCCGGGAAAGCCTCACGGCCCGGCGGGCGGCGCAGCAGCAGCGAGACGGCGCGGTAGGCGTCGGCCTGCTTGGTCAGGTCGTCGAAGACGATGAGGACGTGCTTGCCCTGGTACATCCAGTGCTGGCCGATGGCCGAACCGGTGTAGGGGGCGATGTACTTGTAACCGGCCGGGTCGGAGGCCGGGGCGGCGACGATGGTCGTGTACTCCATCGCGCCCGCCTCCTCCAGGCGGGCCTTGACCTGCGCGATCGTCGAGCCCTTCTGGCCGACCGCGACGTAGACGCAGCGAACCTGCTTGTCGGGGTCGCCGGTGGCCCAGTTCTCGCGCTGGTTGAGGATGGTGTCCACGGCCACGGCGGTCTTGCCGGTGCCACGGTCACCGATGATCAGCTGGCGCTGGCCGCGGCCGATCGGCGTCATGGCGTCGATCGCCTTGATGCCGGTCTGCAGCGGCTCCTTCACCGGCTGGCGCTGGACGACCGAGGGGGCCTGCAGCTCAAGGGCGCGCACGCCCTCGGTCTCGATGGCACCCTTGCCGTCGAGCGGGTTGCCCAGCGGGTCGACCACGCGGCCGAGGAAGCCGTCACCGACGGGCACGGACAGGACCTCGCCCGTCCGGCGGACCGTCTGGCCCTCCTCGATCTTGCTGAAGTCGCCCAGGATGACGACACCGATCTCACGGGTGTCGAGGTTCAGGGCCAGACCGCGCGTGCCGTCCTCGAACTCGAGCAGCTCGTTCGCCATCGCCGAGGGAAGGCCGGAGACATGGGCGATGCCGTCGCCACAGTCGACGACGGTCCCGATCTCCTCGCGCGCGGCGCCTTCCGGTTCGTACGCCTGGACGAAGCGCTCAAGCGCGTCCCGGATCTCGTCCGGCCGGATCGTAAGCTCCGCCATCTCTACTCTGTCTCCCTCTTCGCCTAGCCGGCCAACCGGCGGCGGACTTCTTCGATTCGTCCCACAATGGTGGTGTCGATGATCTCGTCGCCGATGCGGACCGAGAAGCCACCGAGCACTCGCGGATCCACCTCGACGTTCAGGTGCACGTCGCGGCCGTAGGAGGTGCGCAGCCAGGTCGCCAGGCGCTGCCGCTGCTGTTCGGTCAGCTCGACGGCGCTGCGCACCACCGCGACATAGCGCTGGCGCTGCTGCGCCACAAGCTGGCCGAACGCCTCCAGGCCCGTCTCCAGGCTACGTCCTCGCGGATGTACTGCCACCTGCGAGATGAGGCGCAGGCTGGTCGGCGCCGCCCTGTTGCCGAGCAGGTCGCGCAGCAGCTGCCGCTTGCCCTCCTCGGGGGCCGCCGCGTCGGACAGTGCGCGGCGCAGGGCGGGGTTGGCGGCGATGACACGGCCGAAGCGGAAGAGCTCGTCCTCCACCTCGTCGAGGGTGCCCTGCCCCTCGGCCTCGGCGGCCGCGGCGATGACACCGAGCCGTTCGAGCACGTCGGCGAGGTCGCCGGCGCGGGACCACCGAGCCGACACCGCGGCCTCGGTGGTGGCGATCGCGGCCTCGCCGACCTTGCCGGCGAGCAGCGTGCGCGCCGTCCGGGCCTTCGCCTCGGCGGGCCGGGCGGGGTCGGACAGGGCACGGCGCAGGCCGGGCTCACGGTCGAGCAGGTCCGCGATCGCGAACAGCTCGTCGGAGAGCGTGCCGAGGTCAGCGCTTCCCGCCACCGCGTTGAAGCGCTCCTCGACCTCCACCAGCGAGCTTCTGCTCAGCCCTCTCATTAGCGCACCGCCTGCGCGCTGGAGCTCTCGAGCTCGTCGAGGAACCGGTCGACGGTGCGACGCTGCCTGGCCTCGTCCTCCAGGGACTCGCCGACGATGCGGCTGGCCAGGTCCGTGGACAGGCGGCCGACCTCCGCACGGAGCTGGGCGAACGCCTGCTGCCGGTCCGCCTCGATCTGGGCGTGCGCGGCCTCGATGAGGCGGCGGGCCTCGGCCTGCGCCTCCTCGCGGAGCTCTGCCTTGATCTGGGCGGCCTGCTCGCGGGCCTCCTCACGGAGCCGAGCGGCGTCCTGCCTGGCCTCGGCCAGCTGGTCGCGGTACTGCTGCTGCAGCACCTGCGCCTCGGCCTGGGCCTCCTCCGCCCTCTTGATGCCGCCCTCGATGGCGTCGGTGCGCTCGGCCAGCGTCTTCTGGATCCGCGGGACGAGCATTCTGCCGACGACGAAGAAGACGACGAGGAACGCGAAGATACCGACGACGAGCTCGTAGACGTGCGGGATGAGGGGGTTGGCGCCCCCTTCCGCCGCGAGGAGCGTAGCTGCCATGGTCATGGGTGCAGCCTTTCGTCAGGGATTCTTCTGGTCTTTAGAGGTTCGCGAAGATGAACGGCGCGACCAGACCGATCAGGGCGAGGGCCTCGGTGAGGACGAAGCCGAGGAGCATGTTCTGGCGGATCAGGCCGTAAGCCTCGGGCTGGCGCGCGATGGCCTGCACGCCCTGACCGAAGATGATGCCGACGCCGATGCCGGGGCCGATGGCGGCGAGACCGTAACCGATGGCGGTGACGTTGCCGGAGACCTCAGCGAGAACGCTCATTGCTGTTTTCCTTTACTGGACGGCCGGTGAAGCGGAGTCTCACCGGTCTGGACTTATCCGGTATGTGGTTCTCAGTGCTCTGCGTGCAGCGCGCCGCCGATGTACATCGCGGCCAGCATCGCGAAGAGGAATGCCTGCAGGAACTGGATGAACATCTCGAAGCCGGTGAGGATGATGGTCATCACCACACCGAGGACGCCGATGGGCGCGCCGAGCGGCGTCAGCTTCTCGAAGAGGAACCAGAAGCCCACCATGCTGAAGAACGCCAGGAGCATGTGGCCGGCGAACATGTTGGCGAACAGTCGCACCGCGTGCGTGAAGGGCGCGATGATCATGTTCGACAGGAACTCGATCGGGGCCAGCAGCAGGTAGATCGGCTTCGGCAGCCCCGGGGGGAACATCATGTTCTTGAAGTAGCCGACGCCGCCCTGGTGCTTGATGCCCAGGTAGACCTTGAGCGCATAGATGGACAGCGCGAGCACGGCCGGGAAGGCGATGTGCGAGGCCACCGGGAACTGGACCACCGGGACGACGCCCATGACGTTCCAGATCAGCACCAGGAAGAAGATGCTGACGAGCAGGCCCATCCACCGGTCGGCGTCCTTGCCCAGGAAGGGGCGGGCGACCTGGTCGCGGACGAACATGTAGCCGTATTCGGCGACGTTCTGGACGCCCCGCGGGACCACCTTGGGACTGGCGAAGGCCGCCCAGCAGAAGCCGATCACCACGACGGCGCTGAGGAGAGCGAGAAGGACCGGCTTGGTGAACCAGTCGACCCCCGGGATGATGGGGGGCAGGGTGAACAGCTCGTCGGGCGTTGGAGCCCCGAACTGATCTTTGGGAGCGAGGACCGTCAGCGCATTCACGCGGCGTTCCCTTCAACGTCGTAGTGGATCACAAGGGTTTCCTCAGCGGCGAAGCGATCGCTGCGCTGGGCTAGCGACCGTACTTCCGGTAGACCAGGTAGACGGACAGCACGACCCCCAGGACGATGCCTATGGGGAAGAACGCGGACGTGTCGAGCCAACGGTCCAGCAACCAGCCACCACCGCCATAGACCGCCATCCCGGCGAGCAGATAGCTGGGGATCGACCATGCGGCGTTGGCGAAGTCCTGACCGTCGTCCTCCGGCCGGCGTTCCTGTTCGCTCATCGCGCGCCCGACGATAGCAGGCGAGCGGAGGACTAGTCATATCGGACCCGGCCCGTTGGTCAGGCTCATCAGTCACCCTTTCCGGGGACCGAGGCGTCGGGGTCCACGTACAGCATCTTGGTCTTCACGAAGGCGCGGACCTCGAAGGCGGTCCAGATGATCGTGCAGAGCACGACGGACCACGCAAAGGCCTTGGGATTCCACGCGGTGGTGTCGCCGAACGTGGCCAGCATCACCATGATGACGATCACCTTGACGAGGTAGCTGCCCATCGCCGCCATGGCCATGACCTGGGGCGACACCTTCGCGGCGTAGCTCACGGCGACCACGCTGACGCTGAAGAACGCCCCGACGAGCAGCACGCCGATCGCGGCGCCGAGCGCGCCCTTGCCGCCGGCGACACCGAGCGCCACGACCACGGCGACCGCCCCCACCGCCAGGGTGGGCAGCGCGGCGCTCTTGAGGACGCGCACGTCGTTGGCCTGCATCGGTGCTCCCAGGAAAGTTGTCAAGCGAGCGTTTGCTACCCCCAGAGCGCGTGCAATGGAGGCCCTTGCTCGTGAAAGATATCACAAGCTCACAGAAGACCGCTTTTACCTGCCGTTTCTAGTTCGCGATCATGAACGGCTCGGATAGGCGGGAATGACCGGTTTCCCCTCGGCGCTGGCGCGCTCCTGCGGCGGTTCCTGGACCGGGCGCGCCCCCGGCCTGGCCTCGGACTCCGGCAGGATGGGCGGCATCGGACCGGTGGGCGGGCCGCCGTCGTCGTCGGTCGGCCGCTTGCCCCGCGAGCGCAGCCCGCCCCGGCCGCGCCAGCGCGGGGCCGCCATGAGCACCAGCACGCCGATGGCCAGCAGGATCACCACGGGGAACAGCAGCACCGGCACACCGCGCCAGGACATCGCGACGATGCCGAACGCGAACAGGAACGCCCACGCGTACATGATGAGGACGGAACGCCGGTGGGAGTGGCCGATGTCCATCAGCCGATGGTGCAGGTGGCCGCGGTCGGGCGCGAACGGCGACATGCCGTAGGAGGTGCGCCGCACGACGGCGGTGATGAGGTCGACCAGCGGCAGCACCAGCACCGCCGCGGGCAGCAGCAGCGGCAGCAGCACCGCGAACTTGTTCATGTCCTCGATGACCGCCGGGTCGAGCGGCGTCACCGTGACGATCGAGGAGGCCAGGACCAGGCCGATCAGCATGGCGCCCGTGTCGCCCATGAAGATCTTGGCCGGGTGGAAGTTGTGCGGCAGGAACCCCAGGCAGGTGCCGATGAGGATGGCGGCGATGCCCGCCGTGGTGGTGATGTTGTTGCCGCTGATGCTCTGCGACAGCAGGATCGAGTAGGCCCACGTGGACATGGCCGCGATGCACACGATCCCCGCCGCCAGGCCGTCGAGCCCGTCGACGAAGTTGACCGCGTTGATCGTGACCACCACCACGAGGATGGTGATGATGGTGCTCAGGGTGTAGTCGAGGCTCGTGGAGCCGCCCCAGTCCTTGGGCAGCGGGATGTAGACCAGCCGCAGGTCGTAGTAGACGAGCACCCCGGCCGCCGCGATCTGGCCGGCGAGCTTGATGAAGGGATCCATCCCCCACCAGTCGTCCAGGAACCCGGTGACCGTGATGATGCCGCCGGCGATGAGCAGGGCCGTCACGGTGTGGCCGTCGCCCTCGCGCAGCGCCTGGCCGGTGTAGGCCAGCTCGCTCGCCACCAGCAGCCCCGCGACCAGCCCGCCGTACATCGCCAGGCCGCCCAGCCGCGGCGTCGGCGTGGTGTGCACGTCGCGCTCGCGGATCTCCGGAGCGGCCCCGATGCGGATGGCGAAGCGGCGAACCAGCGGGACGAGGAGGTATGTCACCGCTGCCGCAACGAGCGCCATGAACAGGTATTCGCGCACGGACCTAGTTTCCCGGATGCTCCGGCCCGCTGTGACCGGAAAACGACACAGACCAGCTTAATATTCGCTGAGATATGGCTGATGGATGGCCAGCAGCGCCGCCACGCGCTCGCGCACGGCGGGTGCCGCACCGGGATCCCGCACGGCCTGCGCCACCAGCATCCCGACCTCCTTCAGCTCCTCCGGTCCCATCCCCTGGGTCGTCGCGCACGCCGTGCCGACCCGGATCCCGGACGCGACCGCCGGAGGTTCCGGATCATACGGGATCGCGTTGCGGTTGAGCGTGATCCCGGCCGCCGCGCACCGCCGCTCCGCCTCGGCCCCCGATACCCCGAGGTCACGCAGGTCGATCAGCGCCAGGTGGGTGTCGGTGCCGCCCGCGACCGGCCGCATGCCCTCCGCCGCCAGCGCGTCGCACAGCGCCCGCGCGTTGGCGGTCACCTGCCTGGTGTGCTCGCCGAAGTCGGGCCGCATCGCCTCACCGAACGCCACCGCCTTGGCCGCGACGGCGTGCATGAGCGGCCCGCCCTGGATGAACGGGAACACCGCCCGGTCGATCCTGGCGGCCAGCTCGGCCGTGCACAGGATGCCGCCGCCGCGCGGGCCGCGCAGCGTCTTGTGCGTGGTGAAGGTCACGACGTCCGCGTACGGCACCGCCGACGGGATGGCACCGCCCGCCATCAGCCCGATCGGGTGCGCCACGTCGGCGAGCAGCCAGGCGCCCACCTCGTCGGCGATGCCGCGGAAGGCGGCGAAGTCCAGCAGCCGGGGGTAGGCGGTGGCGCCGCACACGATCAGCTTCGGCTGGTGCCGCAGCGCCAGCTCGCGCACCTCGTCGTAGTCGATGAGTTCGCTGTCACGTCGCACCCCGTACGAGACGACGTCGAACCATCTTCCCGAGAAGTTCACCTTGGAGCCGTGGGTGAGGTGGCCGCCGTGCTGCAACGCCATCGCCAGCATCGTGTCGCCCGGCTGCAGCAGCGCCGCGTACGCGGCCAGGTTGGCCGTCGCGCCGGAGTGCGGCTGGACGTTGGCGTGCTCGGCCCCGAACAGCTCGCGGGCCCGGTCGACGGCCAGCCGCTCGGCCCGGTCCACGACCTCGCAGCCGCCGTAGTAGCGCCTGCCCGGGTAGCCCTCGGCGTACTTGTTGGTGAGGGTGGAGCCGAGGGCGGCGAGGACGGCGGGCGAGGTGAAGTTCTCGCTCGCGATGAGCTGGAGGCCGCCGCGTACCCGCTCCAGCTCGTCGAGCAGCACCTGGGCCAGCTCGGGGTCCTGCCGCTGGAGCAGGCCGAAATCGGGGCCGTAGTAGGGCTGTGGACCCATTTCTCCACTCTAAAGGCGAGTGTCTGTTTTGCCCACACATCCCCGCACCGGCCTCCCCCACCTCCCCCGCCACGCCCTGGAACCCCAGCCCGCCTCGACCCCGACGTCCTTGGCTCCGCACGGACGTCTGCGCTTCGCGGAGCCATTCGGGCTTCGCGGGGCATCCGGGCTGCGCGGGACGCCCCCACCCAGCCGGCCCCTCGCGACACAACCCCACCCAGCTGCCTCTCGCGGCACGCCGTCGCATGGCCCCGTCTTGTTCCGGTGGGCCTGGCCGAGGCAGGGGGCTCCTACGAGAAGGCGTGGGGCGCGCCCGCTTTGCTGGGGATCCAGCGGGGGGTGTCGGCCGCCTCGTCGCTGATCGCGGTGAGCACGGCCTGCCGGTAGAGGGCCAGCCTGGAGCGCCAGGCGGCGATGTCCTCCACATAGCGTTCGCCTACGGGGGCCTCCCAGGTCTGCGGGCTCCGGGCCTGCCGGTAGGCCTTGTCGAGGGCCGTGGTGATGTTCTCCAGCAGCGGCAGCACGGTCTGCCAGGCAGTGACCAGGCGCTGGTACTCGGGGTTGAACTCCCACGCTCGCGGCTGCGGGTCCAGCGGGTTGGCGCCGGGTGTGGCGGGCGGGCTCTCGCCGGGCCGCATGGGCTGGGGTGCGGGCGGGTCCGCGTACATCACACGCTCCTTTCCCTGCCGGGTACGCCGAGATCCACGGTTCCGGGCGGTCCGTAATGGTCGGCATTGGCGTGGTCGGCTTGGTCGGCGTGGTCGGGGTCGGCGTCGGCGTGGTCAGGTCGATAAGCGTGTTCGGCCGCTCTGAGTACCGGCTCCCCCTGGCCGTGCGCGCCGGACGGCATCTCGTCGGGCCGCGCCTCGGCGGGCGGGCCCCCGGCAGGCTGCAGGTCCTGCGGCGGGATGCCGCTGTCGTGGCCGACCAGGGTGATGACGCCGTCGGGGTCGAGAGGGACTGCCCGCACGGCGGCCACGTCGCCCTCGTCGCGGTACCAGGGGTCGCCCTCTCCTGCGACCACCCCGGCGCCGTCGCGGTACCAGGGGTCGCCCTCTCCTGCAGCAATCCCGGCGCCGTCGCGGTACCAGGGGCCACCGTCCGCGGCGACGACCCCGTCCGGAGAACTGTCCGGCCCGCTTCGGTCGGCGACCGTCAGAGGGCTCTCTGGGGCCGGGTAGGCGGGCGTCTCCGCGCGGCCGCCTGTGCCCACGCCGTTACCCGTGCCCGTCCTGCTGTCCGACCTGTCATCCGTCCCCGGCCTGGCATCCGTGCCGGTACCGTCCTTGCCCGATCCGGTGTCCGAGCCTGTCCCGGTGTCCTTGGCCGTCCCCGTGTCCGTGCCCGTCCCGGTGTCCGCGCCTGTGCCGTCGCCCGTGCGTGGGGTGGCTTCGGATCCGGCCGGGGGTGTGGGGTCGATGGCCACGGGGACGCCCAGGTCGGGGGGCGTGCCGGTGGAACCGTCCCGCCTCGGGTCGGTGGCTGCGGGTGCGTCACGGCCTCGGGTGGTGTCCCCGTCCGCCGGGGAGTCCCGCTCCGGCCTCGCCTCCGAGCCGGTGGGGGTGTCACGGTCGGGCGTCGTACTCGCGTCGCCACGGCCGTCACGGTCGGTGCCCGGGTCTGTGCGGGTGTCGCGGTCTGTGCGGGTGTCGCGGTCGGGGGTGGTGTCGCGGGGGGTCGGGGTGTCGCGGTCGGCGGGTGGGCAGGGGTCCTGGCCTGGCGTCGGGTCGGCGGAGCCGCCGTTCGGGGAGTCGGCGATGGGGGTCGGCGGGGGGACGGTGCCAGGCTGGACGCCGGTGCTCTGGGACGGCGGCGTGCCGGGGTCCACCGCGCCGGGCCGGACATCGGGCCGGACGTCGGGCTGGGCATCGGGCCGGACGTCGGGCCGGACGTTCCTGGAGCCCCACTCGTCCTGGCCGTACGCGCCCGGCGGAACGTCCACCGTCGGCATGTCGACCGGGCGGATGTCACGGGCGTTGTCGACGATGTTCCGTAACGTGGCGGCGTCCGGAGGCCGGACGTCGACGGAGGCCACGCCGTTGCCGGTCCTGGTGTCGGCGGGTGGGCGGGTTCCGGTCTCGCCGGTGCGGGCGTCGTCCGTGGGGGTCGGCATCTCGATGGGCTGGAACTCGTCGAGGTTTTCGAGCAGGTCGCTCAGTTCGGCGGCGGTGGGCGGGTCGATGGGGACCTGCAGGACCTTCACGCCGTCCACGACGACGACCCGGGGCCTCTGCGGGTCCTGGTCGTCCGGGTGGTCCTTGGCCGGGGTGTCCACGGGCTGGTCGCGCCCGGCGTCGGTGCCGCGGTCGTCGCGGGTGGCGCCGTCGTCGCGTGGTCTGGTGGCGTCGCCCGTCTTGCCGTCGTCCTCGCAGCGCCTGCCGTCGTCGCCCTGGTCACCCGTCCGGTCGCCCTTGTCACCGGTCTTGGCGTCCTCGCCGCCGGTCTTGGCGTCGTCATTGGCCGGCTTGTCGTCCTTCGGAGGGTCGATGGGGCCGGCGTCGGGTTTGGTGTCGCGAGGGGTCTCGCCCTTCGGGGTGTCGCCCTTCTTCGCGTCGTCCCCCGTCTTCGGGGCGTCGCCGGTCTTCGCGTCGTCGCCGGTCTTCGGGGTGTCGCCGGTCTTGGCCTCGTCACCCTTCTTCGCGTCCTCCCCCGCCTTCGGGGCGTCGCCCTTCTTCGCGTCGTCGCCGGTCTTCGGGGTGTCGCCGGTCTTGGCTTCGTCGCCCTTCTTGGTCTCGTCCCCCGTCTTCGGGACGTCGCCCTTCTTGCCCTCGTCACCCTTCTTCGCGTCCTCCCCCGATTTGGGGGTGTCGCCGTTCTTCGGGGTGTCGGAGCCGGTGCCCGGGTCGCGGGGCTCGCCGGCGCGTTTCTCCAGCAGCCCGAGCCGGGTCCGTACGTCCTTGGTCATGGCGTCGGCGGCGTCGGCCACCTGGACGGGCCGGTGCGTCGTCTGGACGGACACGCCCGCGCGGCTCAGGACCTGGGTGACCCGCCCCTCGGTGGTGCGCAACTGCTCGGCCGCGCGCTTGAGCTCGGCCAGCAGGTCACGCACCAGCTCAGGGTCCATGCCGTCGAACTTGCCCATGGGCTACTCCCGGACGTCGTGACCGCTCCGGAAGTCACCGTAGGCATGACCCGGGCGCCACCGCAGCCGGGATAAGCAGACGGTATGGCGTCAACCGTCGGTCGCGACGTAGCCGATGATGCCACGCAGCTTCTCCACGGGGATCGCCCCACGCCGCAGCAGCCGCGGCACGGCCGTGGTGAGGTCGAGGATCGTGGAGGGGGTGTGGTCGGTGGTGGCGCCGCCGTCGAGGTAGACGGCGACCGTGTCGCCGAGCTGCTCCTCGGCCTCCTGGGCGGTGACGGCGGCGGCCGAGCCGGACCGGTTGGCGCTGGAGACGGCCATCGGGCCGGTCTCCTTGAGCAGGTCGAGGGCGACCGGGTGGAGCGGCATGCGCACCGCCACTGTGCCCTTGGTGTCGCCCAGGTCCCACGACAGCGCCCGGTTGGCCTTGCACACCAGCGTGAGCGGGCCGGGCCAGAAGGCGTCGATGAGGTCCTGCCCGTACGGGCCGAGGTCCTCCACCAGCGCGGTGGCGGCCCGGACGGTGCCGACGAGGACGGGCGGCGGCATGTCGCGGCCCCGGCCCTTGGCGTCGAGCAGCGCGGTGACCGCCGCGGGCGTGAACGCGTCGGCACCGATGCCGTACACGGTGTCCGTCGGGAGCACCACGAGCTCACCGCGGCGGACGGCGGTGGCGGCCTCGGTCAGGCCCTCGGCTCGTTGTTCGAGGTCCGTGCAGTCAAAGCGTCTGGTCACGGCGTGCATCCTAGTCCTGGCCGAGCCTCGCGGTGACGAAGCGGTCTCTGCGGGTCAAGTCCTGGCGCAGACGTACGTCTCGCCAGCCGTTGTCCTCGGGGAACGTCAGGTAGACGGCCCTGCCCTGCTCGTCGGCGTGCTCGACGGCGACCCAGCCACCGGGGCGCAGCAGCCGGCGGGCGGTGCGCTCGACAGCCCGGACCTCGCCGAGACCGTCGCCGCCGCTGCCGTAGAGGGCTCGGGTCGGGTCGTACTCGCGCACCTCGGGGTCGCGAGGGACGGCGCCGGGCGGAATGTACGGAGGGTTGGAGATGACGAGGTCGACCGTGCCGTTGAGCTCGGGCAAGGCCTCCGCCAGGTCTTCGGGGTGCAGTTGGACGCGGCCCTGGCCGTGCTCGGAGATGTTGCGCTTGGCCCAGGAGTAGGCGCCGGGATCGACCTCGACGGCGTGCACCTCGGCGAGCGCGACCTCCTGGGCGATCGACAGCGCGATCGCGCCGGAGCCGGTGCCGAGATCGACGACGAGCGGGGCGGTGACGTCCATCGCGCGCAGCGTCTCGATGGCCCAGCCGGCCATGACCTCGGTCTCGGGCCGCGGCACGAACACCCCGGGCCCGACCTCGAGCTCGAGATAGCGGAAGTAGGCGTGGCCGGTGATGTGCTGCAGCGGCTCACGGGCCGCGCGGCGGGCGACGCCCTCCCAGAACAGCGCGTCGAAGTCGGCGTCCTTGACCGTGTGGAGCTCGCTCCTGCGCACGCCGTGAACGAATGCCGCGATCTCCTCCGCGTCCGTGCGCGGCGAGGGCACACCTGCCTCGGCCAGCCGAGCGGTGGCGAGCGCGATCTCGTCCAGCAGAAATGTCATGAGTGTTGTGCGAGCTTCTCCGCCATCTCGGCATCGATGAGGGCTTGGGTGACGGCGTTGAGCTCGCCGTCGAGGACCTGGTCGAGGTTATACGCCTTGAAGCCGACGCGGTGGTCGGAGATGCGGTTCTCGGGGTAGTTGTAGGTGCGCACGCGCTCGGAGCGGTCGACGGTGCGGACCTGCGACTTGCGCTCGGCCTGGGCCGCGGCGTCGGCCTCCTCCTGGGCGATGGCCAGCAGCCGGGCGCGCAGGATGCGCATCGCGGACTCCTTGTTCTGGAGCTGGCTCTTCTCGTTCTGGCAGGAGACGACGACACCGGTCGGCAGGTGCGTGATGCGGACCGCCGAGTCGGTGGTGTTGACGCTCTGGCCGCCGGGGCCACTGGAGCGGTAGACGTCGATGCGCAGGTCGTTGGGGTCGATCTGGACCTCGACGTCCTCGGCCTCCGGGTAGACGAGCACGCCGGCGGCGCTGGTGTGGATGCGGCCCTGCGACTCGGTGACGGGGACCCGCTGGACGCGGTGGACGCCGCCTTCGTACTTGAGCCTGGACCACACGCCGTCGTCGCCCTTGGCCTTGATGGCGACCGTGACGTCCTTGTAGCCGCCCAGGTCGGAGGGCTGGCTGTCGATGACCTCGGTCTTCCAGCCGATCCGCTCGGCGTAGCGGAGGTACATGCGCAGCAGGTCGCCGGCGAACAACGCCGACTCCTCGCCGCCCTCGCCCGCCTTGATCTCCATGATGATGTCCTTGTCATCGTTGGGATCGCGCGGGATGAGCAGGTGCTTGAGACGCTCCTCCAGCTGCGGGATGCGCGCCGCGATCTCGGCGGCCTCGGCCGCGAACCCCTCGTCCTCCCCCGCCAGCTCCTTGGCGGCGGTCAGGTCGTCGCGGGCCGCGTCGAGCTCGCGGTAGGTGGCGACGATCGGGGTGAGCTGGGAGTAGCGCCTGCCGAGCGTGCGGGCCTTGTGCTGGTCGGCGTGCACGGCGGGATCGGCGAGCTGCAGCTCCAGCTCGGAATACTCCTTGAGCAACTCGTCGAGGTTCACCGTGGGTCCTTGGGGCGTGGGTGGGTGCGGGGCCGTTTCACCAACAACGCCGACCCGGCGCACTGCTGAGGTGCATCCGGGCCGGCGTCGGTGAAGCTACTTGCCCGAGGCCTTCTTGCCGAAACGCTTCTCGAAGCGGGCCACCCGGCCACCGGTGTCGAGGATCTTCTGCTTGCCCGTGTAGAACGGGTGGCAGGCCGAGCACACGTCGGCGTGGATGACGCCGTTCTTGGCGGTGCTGCGGGTGGTGAAGCTGTTGCCGCAGGTGCAGGTGACCTGGGTGACGTGGTAGTCAGGGTGGATGTCGGGCTTCATCGCTGTCCTTTCGGGGTGCGGTCGCCGGGTCGCCTGATGTGCGCCTCATGCGCGGCGGGAGCCGGAACCGCTACGGGTCAGCTACCAGTGTGCCAGATCCTTCAACCTTCCCAGGCCACGAGGCATTCCCCCGATCCCCGATCCGGTGCGCCTGGTACGCCTCGTGCGCCTGGTGCGCGGTCAGGAGGTGCGCGGCGCGCTCTCGCCGCAGGAGTTCGTGGACGTCAGGCCCTGAGGGGGCGGGCACGCCTGGGAGTGGGCGGGCGGCGGGCCGTGACCCGCCGGTCGACGACATGAAGAAGGGGCGGCCGGGAGAAACCCGGCCGCCCCTTCTCTTACGCGCCTCAGTCGCGGTCGTTGCTCACCGTGGTCTTCTGGACCTGCAGGAGGAACTCGGCGTTGGACTTGGTCTCCTTCATCTTCTCCAGGAGAAGCTCCAGAGCCTGCTGCATGTCGAGCGCGTGGAGCACCCGGCGGAGCTTCCAGACGATCTGGAGCTCGTCCTTGCCCATGAGGATCTCTTCCTTACGGGTGCCGGAGGCGTCGACGTCCACCGCGGGGAAGATGCGCTTGTCGGCCAGGGAGCGGTTGAGCTTGAGCTCCATGTTGCCGGTGCCCTTGAACTCCTCGAAGATGACCTCGTCCATCTTGGACCCGGTCTCGACCAGGGCCGTGGCGAGGATCGTCAGCGAGCCGCCGTTCTCGATGTTGCGGGCGGCGCCGAAGAAGCGCTTGGGCGGGTAGAGGGCCGTGGAGTCGACACCACCCGACAGGATACGACCGGACGCCGGAGCCGCCAGGTTGTAGGCGCGGCCGAGGCGGGTGATCGAGTCGAGCAGGACGACCACGTCGTGGCCCAGCTCCACCAGGCGCTTGGCCCGCTCGATGGCGAGCTCGGCGACCGTGGTGTGGTCCTCGGCGGGACGGTCGAAGGTCGAGTGGATGACCTCGCCCTTGACCGACCGCTGCATGTCGGTGACCTCTTCGGGCCGCTCGTCCACGAGCACGACCATGAGGTGGCACTCGGGGTTGTTGCGGGTGATCGCGTTGGCGATCGACTGCAGCACCATCGTCTTACCGGCCTTGGGCGGGGAGACGATGAGGCCGCGCTGGCCCTTGCCGATCGGCGAGACGAGGTCGATGATCCGCGTGGTGAGGATGTTCGGCTCGGTCTCGAGGCGCAGGCGCTCCTGCGGGTAGAGCGGCGTCAGCTTGTTGAAGTCGGGCCGGTTGCGGGCCTGGTCCGGGTCCATGCCGTTGACGGTGTCGAGGCGGACCAGGGCGTTGAACTTCTCGCGGCGCTCGCCATCGCGCGGCTGGCGGACGGCACCGGTGATGACGTCGCCCTTGCGCAGACCGTTGCGACGGATCTGGGCGAGCGAGACGTAGACGTCGTTGCTGCCCGGCAGGTAGCCGCTCGTCCTGACGAACGCGTAGTTGTCGAGGATGTCGAGGATGCCGGCGATCGGGATGAGCACGTCGTCGTCGCCGATGACGGGCTCGCTGCTGTCGAAGCGGTCACGGCCGCGGCCGCGGTTGCGCTCCCTGAAGCGGCCACGACGCCCGCGCCCGCCGCGCTCGTCGTCGTCGCCCCGCTGGTCGACGCGCTGGTCACCACGGTCGCCGCGGTCACCACGGTCACTGCGGTCACCACGGTCGCCACGGTCACTGCGCTGGTCGCCACGCTGGTCGGCGCGGGCTCCGCTGTCGGCGGCGCGCTGGTCGGCACGGCCGCCGCTCTCGCCACGGCCGCCTTCGCCACGGTCGTTGCCGGACCGGTCGCCGGAGCGGTCGCTGCCGCGCTCGCCACGCTCGCCGCGTTCGCGGCGCTCGCCGCGACCGCGACGCTCGCGGCGGCTCTCGCCGCGATCGCCACGCTGGTCGCCCTGACCGGAGTCGGCGAGCTGCGCTGCCGGCTCGACGACCGGCTCGGCGGGCGCGACGGCGGGCTCGGCGGCCGGAGCCGTCGCCGGGGCGGCGGCGGTGGCGGCGGCAGTGGCCTGCGCGGCCACCGGCTCGGCGGCCTGCGGGGCAGCGTCATCGGCGGTCTTGGCGCGGGAACGCTCGCGGCGACTGCGGGCCGGCCGCTCAGCGGCGGGCGCCGGGTCGGCAGCGGCCGTCACGGCCGGCGCCTCGGCTGCGGGAGCGGGCGCGGTGTCTGCGGTGCCGACGCCCTGCTTCTCCTGGATGGCCGCGATGAGCTGGCTCTTCCGCATGCGCCCGGTGCCGCTGATGCCCAGCTCAGCAGCCATTTTCTGCAGCTCGGGCAGCACCTTGGCGGACAGGCCGGTGCCGGAGCGACGCGCGCGCGGCTTGGCCGCGGCACGGGTGGGGGTGTCGCCGGACGCCGGCTGCGCAGGCGAGCCTGATGCGTCGGAGAGGAGTTCGGTGGTGTCGCTCAACTAAAAGGTCCTTCCCAGGGGTCGGGCGCCGGTTGGTTTCTGCCGGGCGTCCCGGAGGTGCTTCGATCCGGCGGGACAGACCGGGTCGGGGTGCACTTTGCGATCTTCGGCCGCCGCTGGGGACGGTCGCCACTCTTGGGGAGGGGCTCGTCCAGGCCGCCACAGGACGGTGGCGCGTGGAGGACACCCCCCAGATTGCTGTCGCCAGCCAGATGTCGAGGTGATTCGAACGCGCAGATCCCCGTCGTCGCCGCCTCACGTTGGGCCAACCGGGTGTGGGCCAACCGGAGGCAACGGATTCCGGGGAGACAGCCGCGCTGCTCACGCCTCGCGACGTGAAGCATGATGCAGCGATGTGTGGCTGACAAGCACGCACCCACCAAGGGGGCATCTGGTGCGGCTATCAGCCTAACATCACCAGCGCACACGGCTATTCCCTGAAGGTCTAGAGAGGCATCAGCGTGTCTCGGGAAACTGAACGTACGCACCGACCTGGTCGACGTCCATTAGCTGGATGTGCCAGTCATTACCCACTTCTGGTGCGATCAAATCCTGCGAATCCGGTGTCGAAAACGCGAGGACAGTGGGACCCGCTCCGGACACGACCGCAGGCACGCCCACCGCACGCAGACGTTCTACCAGATCCGCGCTGCGCGGCATCGCAGGCGCGCGGTAGCTCTGGTGGAGCCGGTCTTCCGTCGCCGCGAGCAGCAACCCCCGATCCGGCCGCTGGGTCAGCGCGGCGATCAGCAGCGCGGCCCGGCCGGCGTTGAAGGAGGCGTCCTTGTGGGGCACGTCCTTCGGAAGCAGTCCTCGTGCGGTCTCCGTGGCCAGCCGCGTCGACGGAACGAACACGACGGGGCGGATGCGCGCATCAGGGACCAGTTTCACCATACGCGGTGCTCCGGAGTGGTCGGTCCAGGCCACCGTCAGGCCTCCGGCCAGGCACGGAGCCACGTTGTCGGGGTGCCCCTCCATCTCCGTGGCCAGCCGGAACACCTCGTCGTCGGTCAGCTCCGGCTCGGCTGCCCGCTCCTGCGTCGCGGCGCGCGCGGCCTCGGGGGCGAGGGCGCGGGCTGCGAGGATTCCCGCGCAGATCGCGGCCGAGGACGAGCCGAGGCCGCGGGCGTGCGGGATGACGTTGCGGCAGCGCACCTCGATCCCGCCGGGCTGGGGCACGCCCATGCGGTCGAACGTCCTGCGCATGGCCGTGACGATCAGGTGGCCCTCGCCGAGGTCCAGCTCACCGGCCCCCTCGCCCTCGACGGCCACCCGGACGCCGGGCTCGGCGGTCAGCCGCGCCTCGACCTCGTCGTGCAGCCCCAGCGCCAGTCCCAGCGTGTCGAACCCCGGCCCGAGGTTGGCCGACGTGGCCGGCACGCGGACCATCACGGTGCTCATTGGTCAGACTTCCCTTTCGTCCGCCTTCGCCGGGCGGGCGTGCGCCGCGCCGCGCCGGTGAGGCTGCTGTTGACTTGTGGGCGTACGCGTTCGGCGAACACGCCCACCGAACGGTCCGTACGGCTCCCGCGGGAGGCGGCGCGGCGGGTGCCGTGCGTCAGGCCAGGCCGAGGGCCGCGGCGGCGGCGTGCACGTCGATGGGCACGGTGACCGGGGCCGGCGCGCCCGAGATGGCCCAGTCGGGGTCCTTGAGCCCGTTGCCGGTGACCGTGCAGACGATCCGCTGACCGGGCTCGATCCGCCCCTGGGCGTGGGCCTGGAGCAGGCCGGCCACGCTGGCCGCCGAGGCCAGCTCGACGAAGACGCCCTCCTCCTGGGCCAGCAGCTTGTACGCGGCGGCGATCTGGCGGTCGGTGACCGACTGGATGTCGCCGCCCGACTCGTCGCGGGCGGCGACGGCGAGCTGCCAGGAGGCGGGGTTGCCGATGCGGATGGCGGTGGCGATCGTCTGCGGCCGGGTCACCGGGGCGCCGATCACGATGGGCGCCGCGCCGCTGGCCTGGAACCCGAACATGCGGGGCGTGCGAGTCGCCAGCTTGTCGGCCGCGTACTCCTGGTAGCCCATCCAGTAGGCCGAGATGTTGCCGGCGTTGCCCACCGGGATGCAGTGGATGTCGGGCGCGTCACCGAGCGTGTCGACGATCTCGAACGCGGCCGTCTTCTGGCCCTGCAGCCGGAACGGGTTGACGGAGTTGACCAGCGCGATCGGGTAGCTGGACGACAGCTTGCGCGTCATCTCCAGGCAGTCGTCGAACGAGCCCTCGACCTGCAGCAGCGTCGCGCCGTGGACGAGCGCCTGGGCCAGCTTGCCCATCGCGATCTTGCCCCGGGGCACCAGGACGGCGCAGGTGAGGCCGGCGCGCACGGCGTAGGCGGCGGCGGAGGCCGAGGTGTTGCCGGTGGAGGCGCAGATGACCGCCTTGGCCCCCTCTTCGAGGGCCTTGCTGATGGCCATGGTCATGCCGCGGTCCTTGAAGCTGCCCGTCGGGTTGGCGCCCTCGACCTTCAGGTAGACGTCGCACCCGGTGAGCGCCGAGACGCGGCGCGCGGGCAACAGCGGCGTGCCGCCTTCCAGCAGCGTGACGACCGGCGTCTTCGTGGTGACCGGAAGACGCTCTCGGTACTCCTCGATGAGGCCACGCCACGCCCTGCTCATGATGACTCCCTACCTGCGGTGTTGGGCCCGAGTGTACGGGGTGCCGCGACGCGCCATCGAACGGAGTCCAGCCGCGGCCACAAGATCCCGCATTTGCGGAAATTCTCCGGTTCTCCCGATAAAGTGCCCGCCAGGGGGTCACCACATGAACGCGCGTCCTGCCATGACGCAGAACGACTTTTCTCCGCTTCAGCCGCCGGAACTCGGCACCTGGTCGCCCGCCCTGTCCGTGAGCGTGGTGGTGCCCGCGCACGGCGGGCCGCACCTGGAGCTGACGCTGGCCGCACTCGCGGCGCAGACGTACCCGGACCACCTCATGGAGGTCCTGGTCGTGGACGACGGCAGCGAGCCGCCGATCCGGCTGCCGGAGATCCGGCCGGTCAACACCCGCCTGGTCAGGGTCGAGACGGGCTGGGGCATCTCCAACGCCGTCAACACCGGCGCCCGGGCCGCCGACGGCGAGATCATCCAGCGGCTCGACTCCGACATGGTCGCCTGCCGCGAACACATCGAGGCGCTGGCCCGCTGGCATCACCTGACCGACTACCTGGTCACGATCGGCATGAAGAAGTTCGTCGAGGTGCCGCCGCTGACCGCCGCCGAGGTGTACCGGGCCCGGGACCTCGGTGAGGTGTTCGCGCTGGACAAGGCGGTGGCCAGCTCGACCGAGGCGACGATCGCCAAGACCGACGGGCTGCGCAGGAGCCGCAATCCCTACCACGTGTGCACGGGGCCGACCTTCGCCCTGCCCAGGGACGTCTTCCACGCGGTGGGCGGTCTCGATCCGACCGTCGTGCGGGGCGAGGACACCGAGTTCGCGTACCGGCTGGCCATGCACGGAGTCGTGTTCATCCCCGACCTGGAGGCCCAGGCGGTGCATCTGGGGCTGCCGGCGCAGCACCGCGACCGCGAGCGGGCCGTACGGGCCGTCGAGCCGTACCTCGCGCACCGCATCCCGCTCCGGCGAGACCTGCGCAAGGACGCGGGCCGGCGGTGGCTGGTGCCGTACGTCGAGATCGTGCTGGACGTGGGCGACACCTCCGAGACCGTCGTACGGCGGGCGGTGGCGGCGGCGCTGGACGGTGCGCTGCAGGACGTGGTGGTGACGCTGGTGGGACCGTGGGCGCGGCTGCACGACGGGCGGCGCTCGGTGCTGTCCGACCCGCGCTTCGAGCTGCGGCTGATGCGTGACCTGTTCGCGCACGACGAGCGGATCCGGCTCATCGACGAGGCGGCGCCGACGCCCGCGCCCGCGCCGTTCCGCTACCGCGGGCCGGTGGACGTGCCGCTGCACCGCTCGACGCTGGAGCGGATGGTGGAGACGGTGCAGAAGGACCTGACGGGCGTGCTGGTGGTGGACCTGCCCGACGGGCGCACGGCCAGGCTGGAGCGCACCTCCGCCCTGGGGCGGGCGCTGCTGCTCGCCGCGCCGGGCGACGACCTGGACGACGTCATCGCGGTCACCCACGGAGTACGGCACGTGCCGCCGGACCGCTACTGGCCCGCGCCTCCGGCCAAGCCGGCCCCGGCCGCGCCGGCCCCGGCCGCGCCGGCATCGGCCCGCCCTGGCGCGGGTGGCGGCAGCGGGGGTGGCGCGGCCGAACCGGGCGAGCCCGCCGTGAAGCAGCCCGCCCAGCCGGTGGGCGCGGTGGTGCCCGCCTCACGGACTCCCGCGGAACGCACGCTGCTGGGCCGCCTGAAGTCGGCCCTGCGCCCCGACTGACCCGCCCGCCCCGGCCTCGCCATCCGCGCCGCCACCTGGACGCTCCGTCGTGACGGCCCTCCAGGAGCGAGCGCGCCGCTCCGGAAGGGGAACTCCTTCCTCAGGAGGGGGTGGCCATTCCGAGGTGCGCGCCCCTCCCGAGAGGGGCGGCCCCCCGAGCAGCGTGACCCCGTGCGTTGCGGAGGTGAGGGCGTCTCCCCTGGTGCGCGGCGAGGTCGGTCAGGTGCGGTTCTTGCGGCTCAGGGCGCGGCGGACGGTGGTGGCCACGAGGACGCGCAGGCCCTGCTGGGCCCGGTTGGCGGCGGCGAGCTGGCGGCGGAGGGTGCCGACCTCGCGCCGCAGTTCGACGGCGCTCTTGCGCCACCGCGCCGCCTCGTCGCGCCACTTGGTCACCTGGGCACGCAGTCGTTCGGCCTCCTTGGCCAGGCGTTCCGCCTCGGCGCGGGCCTCCGTCCTGGCGCGGTGGGCGCTGCGGCGGCCGGGGATCTCGGCGGGCTCGGCGCCGAACCCGTAGGTCTCCCCCTCCACCCAGGTCACGCCGGACACGTCGTCCACCGCGTCGTCCAGGTCCTCGCCGGGCTCCAGCACGACGCAGGCGCGGGCGAAGGCGGCGACGCGTTCGAGGCGGGCGGCCACCACGCCGTCCGGCGACTCGTGCAGCAGCACGTTCACCAGGCCGTACCCCTCGTCGCGGCACAGGTCGAGGAGCCGGGCGAGGCTGTCCTCGCCGGGCACCCAGCCGGGCGGCAGGCGCAGCACGTACGGCACGGCGGGATCGACGTCGGCGGCGGTCGCCAGCCGGACCCGGCCGTCGTGCAGGTAGTGGCCGTGGACGAGCACCAGGTCCAGGGCGGGATCGCGGAGGGGGGCGCGGCGGTCGCGGTCCAGCGTGTCCCACGGGCCGACGACCACGACCTCGACGTCCGGCACGGTCCCGGCGAGCAGCGCGTCCACGGTGGACCGCACGCTCTCGTACCCGGCCGTGCCGTCCACGACGGCCGCCACGTACGGCACCTTCCACTGGCGGCCCGGATGCGAGCGCAGCCACCGGTAGGCGGGGATGCGATCGGCCACGAACGCGTGGCTCACCCGGTCGATGGGCTCCTTGTCACGCATCCGCATGGTGGGCCCGAGGTGGTAGGCGCGGGCGGCCGGCTCGGGGACGAACACGGCGCCCGCCTGCGCGAGGCGGTAGCCCAGCTCGGTGTCCTGGCCGAGGATCAGGTCCTCGTCCATCGGCCCGGCCGCCTCGACGAGCCGGGCCCCGACCGAGGTGGCGCCGCCCACGTGCAGGCTGAACGGGCGCTGCGGGTTGTCGGTGAGGCCGCCGGTGCGTTCGACCAGCTCGACGATCCAGCCGTGCGGCTCGGCGGGCTCGAACGCCTGCTCCAGGTCGTCGGGCAGTTCGGCGGGTACGGGGGCGTCGGTGAAGCGGATGTAGCCGGTGACGACGAGGTAGGGCGCGGCGTGGTGCCAGCGCATGTGCGCCTCGATCGCGCCGGGCGTGAGGAGAACGTCGGAGTCGAGCCAGTGGACGACGTCGCCGCTCGCCTCGGCCAGGCCGGCGTTGCGCGCGCTGGCCCGGCCGGGTGTCCCGCAGACGATCAGCCGGGTGTCGCGCGGGCGTTCCTCCGGCAGGCGCAGCGGCGGCGAGCTGCCGTTGTCGACGACGAGGACCTCGATCAGCTCGGCCGGATAGCTCTGCCTGGCCAGCGCGGCCAGCACGAGGTCGAGCTTGTCCTGACCGCCGTAGGCGGGGACGACCACGCTGACCCGCAGCGTGGGCTCGAAGCCGGCCGGGGGCCGCAGCACGCGGTAGTCGTTGCCGCGCACCCGCTCCCGGTCGCCCGCCGGCCGTACGGGATAGGGGAAGGCGGTCACGCGGCCTCCATCAGCAGGCTCGGGCGGAACCCCCGCCACTGGCTGGAGGCGACCTTCAGGAAGTGGGCGAGCGGGAGCTGCCAGGTGTGCCCGCCGCTGAGCGTGCGCCGCAGCACGTAGCCGAGGCCGTGGGTGCGGTAGACGCGCGCGCCCGCCTCGGTGGCGGCCTTGAGGAAGTCGCGGTCCACCGCCCGGGGCTGGGCAGGAAAGCCCCCGATGTCATGAAACTTCGCCCGGGAGGTGAGGATCGTGCCGCCCGCCACGTGGTCGGACCACACCTCGCTCTTGTACGCGGCGCCGCTGGCGAACGTGGTGCGCCGGATCGTGGTGTGCAGCGGCTCCAGGTAGAGGAACTCCCCCGCCGTGCCGACCACGTCGGCCCCGGAGTAGGCGGTGGCCATCACGAGGTCGGCGAGGTGGTCGGGGCCGTACCAGTCGTCGTCGTCCCACTTGGCCACGTAGTCGCCGCCGGCGAGCGCCGCGGCGTCGTTGAGCACCTGTCCGAACGGCACGTCGGCGTCCGCCTCCACCCAGGCCACCGGCAGCCCGGCGCCCTCGACCGCGTGGCGCACCCGCTCGAACGGCACCCCGTGCAGGCCCAGGAGCACCTCCACCTGGACGCCGCGCTGGCGGGCCATCTGGGCGAGCGCGCCGGCGACGAGGGCCGGGCGCATGGTGGCCATGACGACGCTGATCGCGGGTGTGCCCGGGAGGCGGTGGGCCAGGCGGCGCAGCCGTACGCTGTGCTCCTCGCGCCGCAGGTCGGCCAGGCAGCGCGCGGTGCCGTCGGGGACGTGGCGTAACCAGGCGCGGTCGGCGAGCAGCCGCGCCAGGCTCTCCGGCACCCAGCCGGGGGGCAGGGTGCCGGCCGCTTCGGGGCCGGCCAGCGGCACGCCGGCCGCCGCGAGCGCCAGCAGGCCGTCGAGCGGCACCGGCTCGGTCGGCCACTCGATCTCCAGGCCGCGCAACGGGCGCAGCTCGGCCACGTCGGGCACGTGACCGTCGACCGCCCACCCGGCCTCGCTCCAGTGGAGACGGGCGAGCCCCTTCTCGGGCGTGCGCGTGAAACCGCAGGGGGTGACGGTCATGCGTGGAGTGCTCCTCGACCGGGCTCGGCGACTCAGTCGGCGCCTACCTTACGCCCGTCCGGCACGCCTGTCCGATTGAGGCGTAGGCGGGGAGCGCCCGCCACGGCGGAAAGCCTCGCAGGTAAAGCTGCGGTCGTTCCCAGTGACCGCTAAGGATGTTATGGCACTGTAGTGGTTTAAGTTGATTAAGCTGTAAATAAATCCCCGATGACCGATTAATGATCTCGACGAAAGGTAAGCGCGGATGCTCTCGCCTCGCAGGCTGGCGATGATCGCCGCAATCCTCGGAGTCCTGGTCGTCGTCGTGCTCACGGCGCTCGTGCTCGGCGGCCTGATGGCGCTGGGCGCGGCGGCAGCCACGGGAGCGTTCCTGATCGCCCTGGCCGTCCTCGCCGTCCTGCTGATGAGCGTGCGCCGGCTGGACGGCAAGGCCCAGCGCATCGACCAGCGGGTCAAGAAGCACGAGAACGAGCTGGCCAGGACCGCGACGGCGCTCAAGCGCATCGACGCGAAACTGGACCGCGTGGCGGCGGCGGTCGAGGCGTCGGGTGCGCGCCGCGACGAGGACCTCACCGCGATCCTCGCCTCCCTGGGCGAGGACCGGGTCAACGCCATGGCCCGCGCCCACGAGCTGGACGAGCTGCGCGCGGAGGTCCGCGCGCTGGCCCAGGGCCGGGTCTGACGTGGCGCGGGTACGCAGCGGGGACCTGGCGGCGAACCGGCCGCGCCGGGAACGGGTACGCGTCGAGGGCGGCGCATGACACGGGTCAGGCACAACGACTACGGCGTCCTCGACCCCCCGGCCATCGGGACGTGGCGGCCCGCGCTGACCGTCTCGATCGTCATCCCCGCCCGCGGCTGCGGTGACGAGCTGGAGCGGACGGTCACCGCCCTCGGCCGGCAGACCTACCCCGCGGAGCTGACCGAGGTGGTCGTCGCCGACGACGGCAGCGACCCGCCCATCGAGCTGCCCGCCGACCTGCGCACCGGGCCGCTCCGGGCGCGGGTCGTGCGGGTCCGCGACGGCTGGGGGCGGGGCGCGGCCCGGGAGACCGGCCGGCTCGCCGCGACCGGCGACGTGATCCACTGGCTCGACGCCGACATGATCCTCGCCGAGGACCACGTCGAGGCGCACATGCGCTGGCACCACCTCATCGACCACGCCGTCGTCATCGGCGACACCCGGTTCGTCGACGCGCCGGGCGAGGAGGGCGTCCGGTCCGCGTACACGAACCGGACGCTGGAGTCCACCCGCATGCTGAAGGACGCCGGTGCGAACGCGTACCTGTTGCACACCGGCGCCTCCTCCTCCGTCCGGGCCGACCTGCTGGCCGCCGCGGGCGGCGTGGACCCGGGCCTGAACATGGCCGAGGACACCGAGCTGGGCTACCGCCTGGCCCAGGCGGGCGCGGTGTTCGTGCCGGACCCGCTGGCGCGCGGCTGGCACGTCGGCCCGTCCACGGTCATGCGGCGGGAGAAGGACGTCCACCGGCACAACTGGTCCTACCTCGGCGACCTCATCCCCGATCTGCGCTGGCTGCGCGCCCACCCGCGCCGCCACTGGCGGGTGCCGTACGTGCGGGTCGTCGTGCCGGCCACCACCTACGAGGAGACGCGCACCGCCGTAGACGCGGCCCTGGCGGGCACCGTGACCGACACGGCCGTCACCGTCGCCGGGCCCTGGGACCGGCTCACGGACGGGCGCCGTGCCAGCCTCGACGAGCCGCTGCTGGACCTGCGCCTGCTCAGCAACCTCTACCGGTACGAGCCGCGCGTCGCGTTCGCCGCGGCCGAGCCGCTGTCGGCCGCCCCGGCGCCGTTCCTGCTGACGCTGCCGGCCGGGTGGGCGCCGGGCCCCGACACGGTGTCCCGGCTGGTACGGCTGGCAGACGCCGACGGGCTGGGCCTCGTCTGCGCCGTCCTGGCCGAGACCCCCGACGGGGTGGTGGCGGCCCGGTTCGAGCGGACGGCGGCGTTCGCCCGCGCCGCGTTCTTCCACGGCGACCCCGACGACCTGGTCGACGAGATGTTCGGCTCGCTGTGGGTCAGCGGGGCCGAGTTCGGGATCGTCCCCGTTACCGAGGCGGAGTCACCGGCCGGCGACGCGGCCAAGTGGCGGGCGCTGGCCGCCCAGCGGCTGGCGGAGGTCAAGGAACTGCGCGGCGAGGTCGAGCGGCTCTCGGCGGAGGTGGCGCGGCTGTCGGCCGAGGCACCGGACGACGCCGGGACCGGCCGGTTCAGCTCGCTCATCAGGCACCTGCGGAGTGCGGGTTGATCCGTGAACTGCTGGCGGAGCTGCCGCGGGCGCGCGTCTACCTCGCCGGAATCGACCCCGACGCCGTCCCTGCCCCCGACCGCGACGCGCCGGACCGTACGGACCGCGCCGCCGTGCCCCCGCCGGTGGACCTGGACCGGGACCTCCTGGAGCCGCCGCCCGCCACGGAACAGGTGCGGGAGGTGCTGGTGCTCGCCCGCACCCCGGCCGATCTGAGGCGGGCCGCCACCCTGCACAAGCTGCTGCCCGATGCGGCGCGCGTGGTGGTGGCCGTGCTCGACACTCCCGCGGCGCACCCGGCGCCGGTGCCCACGCCCACTCCCGCGCACCGGTGGCGGGCGCTGGCGGACCTGCGGGTGCACCGGCCCAAGGACCGGGTGTGGGTGGTGGACGCCACGTTCTCGGCGCCGGTGCCCGCCGGCCGTACCGTGACCGCGACCGCCCGCGCCTTCGCCGGCCACCGGCTCGACGTGATCGCCGCGCCCGCCGCCGCGATCGCCGGCGTCGGCGCCGCCGACTGGCGGCCCGGCGACCCCAACGCCACGCCCGCCGAGGTGTCGGGCCCGGTCCCCGAGCGGGTCGGCGCGCCGGGCGGTGACGTGGTGCTGCGGACGTTCCCCGACCCGGCCGTGCTCGGCCCCGCGCCCGGCCCCGCAGCCGGTGACGCGCCCGGCGACCCGCAGGCCCTCGTGACCACGGAGGGCTGGGAGGGCGACGAGACGCCCGTCGAGCGGCCGGCCCACCGGGCCGCCACCTGGGAGCTGCTGGGCCGGCCCGGCGGCGCCGGCCTGCCGCTGGCCGACCCCGACGTGCTCGGCGAGCCGTCGATGATTCCGCCGGTGGACGAGCGGCTGGTCAACCCGCAGGGCTTCGTCACCACGCCGTCGCGCGGCCTGGCCTCCCTGGAGGAGCGCGACGGACGCTGGGCGGTGCTGCTCGACGGGAAGCCGGTGACGACGTTCGCCGAGTCGGGCGGCGTGACGGACGCCGACGTGGCGCGGCTCAGGCAGGTCCGCGGGGTGGAGGTGGACTGGCGGCACGCGCACAGCGGGCCGCTCGCCGCCGTCCGCGTGCTCGCCGGACTCGCGGCGGCCGGAGTGCCGCTCGTCGCGGAGTCGGTGCCCCGTTGGGCGCACGGCCTCGGCGAGGAGCTGATCGCGCTGCTGACGAGCCGTCCCGGCCTCACCGACGACCTGCGGCGAGAGGAGCACAGCATCCGGCTGCGCCGCGAGGCGCTGCGCACGCACGGGGTGGCCGCGCGCTGGGAGCAGCTCGGCGCGCCCGCCCCCGCCGCGCCGCTCACGTCCGTGCTCCTCGCCACCCGCCGGCCCGCCATGGTGCGGTTCGCGCTCGACCAGGTGGCCCGGCAGCGCGACGCGCGGCTCGAGGTGGTGCTCGCCCTGCACGACGTACCCCGCGACCACCCCGAGGTGGCGGCGGCGATCGCCGCGTTCGACCGCCCGCTGACGGTGTACGAGGCCGGCCGGGAGGAGATCTTCGGCGCGGTGCTGAACCACGCCGCCGCCCGGGCGTCGGGATCGTTCCTGCTGAAGATGGACGACGACGACTGGTACGGCCCCGACTTCCTGTCGGACCTGCTGCTGGCCCACTCCTACTCGGGGGCGCAGGTGGTGGGGACGGTGCCGGAGTTCGTCTACCTGGCCTCGATCGACGTCACCGTGCACCGCAGGCAGGTCACCGAGCAGATCACCAGCTTCGTCGCGGGCGGCACGATCCTCGTCGAACGCTCGGCGTTCCAGGCCGTGGGCGGCTTCCGGCCGCTGCGCCGCTCGGTCGACACGCAGTTCCAGGAGGCGCTGCAGGCGGCGGGCGGCCAGATCTACCGCACCCACGGTCTCGGCTACATCCTGCGCCGGGGCCCCGCGGCCGATCACACCTGGCAGGAGCCGATCGGCACGTTCCTGCAGCGCAACAGGCAGCAGTGGCGCGGCTTCCGGCCCAGCGCCCTGATGGAGCTCGACCGGAGCAGCACATCGTGACCCGCATCCCGCGCATCCGGCGGCAGGACTTCGGCGTGCTCACCCCGCCGCCGCTCGGCGGCTGGAGCCCTACGCTGACCGTGACGGTCGTCATCCCCGCGCACGACCGCCAGCAGACCCTCGACCTCACCCTCGCGGCGCTGTCGGCCCAGAGCTACCCGGCCGAGCTGATGGACGTGGTCGTCGTGGACGACGGCAGCGCGGTCCCGCTGCGGCTGCCGGAGCTCGTCCCCGACGGGACCAAGCTGATCTCCAGCCCGCCCGGCGGCTGGGGGCGGGCCTGGGCTCTCCAGGCGGGCCTGGAGGCGGCCACCGGTGAGGTCGTCCTCGTGCTGGACGCCGACATGGTGCCGCACCGCCGGCACGTCGAGGCGCAGTTGCGCTGGCACCATCTCGCCCCGTACGTGGTGACGCTCGGCTGGATCGACTTCACCGTCGCCGACCGGCTGCCGTCACCGGAACGGGTGCGCGCGGCCGTGCGGGACGGCGAGGAGGACGGCCTCTTCCCGCTCTCCCCGCACCGCCACGACTGGGCCGAGAAGATCATCCAGGACCACGACGGGCTGCGCACCGCGCCGAGCTCGCTGGCCACCAGGATCCACGTGGGGGCGACGGCCGCCTACCCCGCGGCGCTGCTGCGCTCCATCGGCGGGCTGGACACCTCGCTGGTGCTGGCCGAGGACACCGAACTCGGCTACCGGCTCACCCAGGCGGGCGTGGTGTTCGTGCCGGACCCGCAGGCGCGGGCCTGGCATCTCGGCCTGCCCACGGCGATGCGCGACATGGCCGCCCTGAAGAGGTACAACGACCCGTACGTCGCCGACCGCGTGCCGTACCGGCGCTACCTGCGCACGGACGCCGGGCGGCAGTGGCTGGTGCCGTACGTGGACGCCGTGGTGCCGGCCGGGGCGTACGAGGACGTCCGTGCCACGGTGGACGGTCTGCTGGCCGGGAGCCTCCCGGACGTCCGGGTCACCGTCGAGGGCCCGTGGGCGTCGCTCGGCGCCGGCCGCCGCTCCCCGCTGCGCGACCCGGACCTGGACCTGCGCCTCGTGCACGCCACGTTCGAGCACGACGCCCGGGTGCGGCTGGCCGACCCCGCGGCGCCGCCCCCGGCCGGCCCCGAGCGCGTCGTGGCGCCGTTCCGGCTGACGGTGCCGCCCGGCTGGATGCCGCGCGCCGACACCGTCGAGCGCCTGGTCGGGCGCCTGGAGGAGGACGACGGCGGGGTGCTGTGCCTGGCGCTGGACGAGACGGAGGGGGGCGTGCTCGTGGCCCGCCTGGAGCGCGCCTCCGCCCTGTCGCGTGCCGCCCTGGTGGCCGAGCCGGGCGAGCCGCTGGACGACGTCGTGGACGAGCTGTTCGGCGTCGAGTGGCTGGACGGCGCCGAGTGGGGCTTCACCCGCAGGCCCGCCGGCTACCCCCCGCGCAGGCGCCCGGTGCCGGAGGCCGAGCGGCTGGCCGCGCAGCGTGAGAAGGAGATCGCCCGGCTCCGGGAGCGGGCCGCCGCGCTGCGCGCCGAACTGGCCGAGGTGCGCAGGCAGGCGGGCAAGAGCGAACGGGACGCGGCCCGATGGCGGGAGAAGGCCGAGGCGTGGCGGCGGGAGGCGGTCCGGCTCGCCCGTACCCAGAACCGCACGGTCATCACGCGCGCCGTCCGCCGCATGCGCGACCTCGCCTCCCGCACCGCCTCTCCCCCCGCTCCCCGTGGCGCCTCCCGCCCGGGGCGGCGGCAGGAGGACGGCCCGGGCACATCCTGAGCCGCCCCTCGGTCGTCAGCCTTCGGTGAGGAGGCTGTCGTAGGCGCCTGAGTGGTGGCGGCCCGCCATGAACGTCAGGAACTCCCTGACGAACGCCGCCCGGGAGAGCCGGTCGGCGCCGCCGGTCAGTTCGCGGTCGAACGCGGACCGGAACAGCGCTTGGTACTCGGGCGTGCTGATCGTCTGGTCGCCGTCGGCGTCGGTGGCGTCGAACAGCGCGTCGGCCACCTTGATCAGGGCGGGCCCGGCAGGCGTGGTGGCCGCCGTCGCGTACTCGTGCCGGGTGATCCGCCCGTCGCCGTCGGTGTCCAGGCTGGTCTGGAGCTCGCGCCACCAGTCGGCGTACGCGGTGAAGAGCCGGGCCTCGGCCTGGGCGTCCATGTCGAGCCGGGTCGCGATCTCCCGGGCCATGGCCGCCAGGTCGGGCCATTCGAGATGGCCGTTGCCGGTCTGGTCGAGGACCTCGGTGAAGAACCGCTCGGCGGATCTGCGGGCGGGGGCGACGGGCTGCTCGGGCTCGGCGTGGACGTGCTGCAGCAGGGTGCTGACCCGGCTCGCCTGGTGCAGCAGCGCCCCCAGCAGCCGCGAGCCGGGCTCGTCGTCGAGGTCCAGGACGTCCATGAACGTGGAGACCCGCGTCCAGGCCGCCGGCAGCCAGCGGGTCGCCAGCCCGGCCGTCAGGTAGACGCCGTGCATCAGCGCCTGCGCGCCCGGCGGCGTGGCGAGGTGGGCCTGCCGGCGGAAGCCGTCGGGCAGCGACGCCACGGTGATCGCGCCGGCCAGCGGCCCGGCCAGGGCCCGGATCGCGGCCCACGCCGCCGGGTGGTCGCGCAGGAGGGGCGGCGGGGGCACCTCCGCGAACACCCGGTAGAGGACGGCGTGGACCGCCTCGTTGAGCTCCAGGCGAAGGCTGACCGTCTCGTCGTAGTAGGGCCAGAACTCGTGGAGCGTCGCGGGCAGGGCGGCGCCGTCGTCGCCCATGAGGACGAGCATCTCCCGGAACTCCTCGTACAGGCGCTCCTGCGTGGGCTTGTCGAGGGGCCTGCCACCGAGCCGGCACATCGTGACCGTCGACTCGAACAGGGTCGCCATCACCCAGGCGCGGGCCTCGGGGTCCATCGCGTCGTAGGGCCGGCCCTGGGCGTCGGTACCGGCGATGCGCCCGTGCAGCCTGTTGAGCCGGGCCGCCTCGCGCAGGCGCACCTGGTCGTCGTCGTCGACCAGCCGGCGCATGCTGACCAGGGTGTTGCGCAGCCGCCGCCAGGGGCGGGCGACGAACGTCGAGTTGGCGGCGAGGGCCGCGCCGATCTGCGGGTGGGCGGCCTCCAGGACGCTGGCCCGGGTCGCCGCCAGCCCCCACCGCGCCTGGTTCGCGTAGTGCCGCAGCAACGGGCCGGGCCCCGGCGTGGGCGCGGAGCCGGTCGCCGGATCGGCCCCGGTGTCGGCCATCGGGTCGGTCACGGGGTCGGTCGGAGCGTTCGTCGTCTCGGCCATCTCAGCCCTCTCGCGTCATGGTCGGCACCTGGACGTCGCCGAACCGGCGCTCGCGCCGCCGGTAGGCGTCCAGGCATTCCCACAGGTGCGCCGCGCGGAAGTCCGGCCACAGCACCCGGGGGAACATCCACTCGGCGTAGGCCACCTGCCACAGCATGAAGTTGGAGATGCGCTGCTCCCCGGAGGTGCGGATGACCAGGTCCACGTCGGGGGTGTCGGGGTGGGGCAGGTGGCGGGCGAAGCTCTCCTCGGTGACCTGCTCGGCCGGCACCCGGTCGCGGATGAGGGACCGGGCGGCGCTCACGATGTCGCGGCGCCCGCCGTGGTCGAACGCCACGGTCAGCGTCATCCGCGTGTTGGCGCGGGTCAGCGTCATGAGGTCGGTGATGTCGCCGGCCAGGGACGCGGGGATCCTGGCGTCGGAGTCGCCGAGGAAGCGGCACCGGATGCCGCGCGCGTGCAGCGTCATGGCGTGCTTGCGGACGGCCCGCTGCACCAGCCGCATCAGGAAGCCGACCTCGCCGCCGGGCCGCCGCCAGTTTTCGGTGGAGAAGGCGAACAGGCTCAGCCACGGGATGCCGGCCGCGTAGGCCGTCTCGATCACGTCGATCACCGCGGCCTCGGCGGCCCGGTGCCCGGCCGTCCGGGGCAGTGAGCGCCGCTCGGCCCACCGCCCGTTGCCGTCCATGACGCACGCCACGTGGCCTGGCAGACCCGACACCACCGCATGGCCTCCGCTCCCCCGCCTCCGGAGCGACTATAGCTCACCGTGGGTGAGTGATGAACGACTCTTGGTAGTCGAGCGGGAATCGGAAAGGAGGCCCGGTGACGAAGGCCCAGCACCGGTCACCGTACGACTAGTGCCACCACCCGGTCGGGCAGTACACCAGCCCCGTGCCCGTGAGGGCGTCGCGGAGGATGCGGTGGCGCGTTCACGCCGCCGGGCAGCCGCCGCCGAGCGCGGTCAGGACCGCGTCGACGAACGCCGCGTTCCCCGGCTCCTCCGCGTGCGGCACGCCCGGCAGCTCGGCCCTGCACGCCACACCGTCGATGGTGTCGTTGCGGGTCTCGTCGAGCGAACTGGCCAGCACGGTGTAGCGGACCGCGCCGGGCGTCGGGTCGCCGCTGTTGAGCTGCGTCATGAACGTGCTCGTGGGGCACATCTGGCCGCCCTGCGCGGCCGGGAGCAGGCACGCGGGCCAGTAGCCACGCTGGCCGGTGCCCATGGAGACGTAGCTCAGGGTCTTGGTGGTGCCGCCGAGGGACTTCAGGTAGTACCGGGCCGACAGGCCGCCCATGCTGTGACCGACCAGGCTCACCTTGTCGGCGCCGTGCGTCTGGCGTACCTGCTCGACCAGGGCGGCGATGGCGTTCGCGTTGGCGATGTTCTCCTCTCCGGGCAGGTCGATCGCGTACGCGGGATGCCCGGCCTGCTGCAGGGCCGCCTTCATGGGGGCGAAGGAATCGGGGGTGCCGTTCCAGCCGTGGACGAGGATGACCGGCTCGCCCTGGGACTGTCGCGCCCAGGCCACTCCCGAACTCGTGCTCAGGGCCGCCGCTAAGACGACGGCCCCCGCTCCTGCCAGCAGACGTCCCATGGTCGCCCCTTCACTTACTTAGTGCTCGGTAGGTGAGTTGCGCTAGGTTTAGCACCATGAGCCGCGCTGATCAACCCCTCCACGGGGACGGGCCCGCGACGAGCCGCCGCGAACGGGCCCGCCTTCGCCGCGAGGAGATCATCCTGATCGCCGCCGAGTTGTTCGCCGAGCGCGGCTACCGGGGCACCTCGCTGGCCGACGTGGCCGCCCGGGCCGGGATCACCGAGCCCGGCCTGCTGCACCACTTCGGCAACAAGGCGGGGCTCCTGCTGGCGGTGATAGAGCGGCGTGACCTCGACAGCGAGGCGTTCGCCATGGAGCTGCTCGGCATGGAGCCGGCCGACCGGCTGCGGGCACTGCCGGAGTTCGCCCGCCGCAACAAGTACCGGGCGGGGCTGGCCAAGCTGTTCACGGTGCTGGTGGCGGAGAGTCTGGAGCCGGACGCCCCGGGGCACGACCACTTCGTCGCCCGCTACCGCGCGATGCGCGCCATCGTCGCCGACACCGTCCGCGCGGCCCAGCGGACGGGGCTCACGCGGGCCGGGCTGGACCCGGAGGCCAAGGCGGCCGAGATCATCGCCACGCTCGACGGGCTGCAGACGCAGTGGCTGCTGGACCCGGAGGCGGTGGACATCGTCGCCGCCGTCGAGTCGTACGCCCGCACCCTGGAACGCGACCTCACCGGCTCCTGACCGGCTCAACAGGGCGATGGCGCCCCGGCACGAGCGTCCCCGCGAGCAGCCGTCCGAGGGCCGGCGCCCGGGGAGTCCGAACTCGCACGGGCCGAGGGCGGATCAGGTCGGCGGAAGCGAGTGTTGCGGCGGGGCGGGCCGCCGAGTCAAGATCCACGTAAGTGTTGCCGGAAGCGTTTTCTCCACAGAGGGGACTTGCGTGGCCAAGCACTGGGCGGCGACTGCTCTGACCTGGTTCGCGAGAACGGTGGCCGTGGCGGCCCTGGTCTCACCCGTGATGTCTCCGGCCAGCGCGGCGGCGAGGACGGCCGATGTGGCGCCGCTCAAGGCGTTGAGCCTGACGGGTCTCAACCTGACCGCCGGCTCCGACCCCTATACGGTGCCGCCCTCAGCCGAGTACGAGCGGGTGGGGATCGCCGGGGCGCTCACCGGAACCGACCGTACCGCCCTACCGGGGAGCGAGGACGCGGGCTGCGCGGCCCGGGCGTCCTATCTGCCGCTGCTGCAGGTCCGTACGTGGTTCTGCTGGAACCCCGGCGCCCAGGGCGACAAGCAGGACCTCCCCCACTCCCCCTGGGTGCCGCAGGGGCTGGCCACCTCCGGCGAGGCCCAGCTCGACGGCACCCCGATCGGGAGCGACCACAGGGCGCTCATCACGAGCTGGGCGTGGCTGAACTCACCCGACCCCGACGCGCCCGACTACCGCACCAACTCCGTCATCCTGTCGGTCGTCGACCTGGACGAGCGCCGCTACCGCAACGTCCTGCCCGTATGGGTGGACGGGCGGGGAATGCTGAGGCGCGTCTACGGACACGGCGGCGGTCTGGCGTGGTACGGCCCCTACCTGTTCATGACCTCCAGCTCCAACTGGAACGGCTACTCGGGCCCCGACTCGACGCGGCACACCATCCGGGTGTTCGACACCCGCAAGATCTATCGCAAGAAGGACGGAAGCGGCGGTGACTACAAGTACGTCATTCCGGAAATACGCCACTACATCACCCCGATCCTCTTCGACTACGTCTCCCTGGACCGCCGCAGCTCCGGCGGCGCGACCCTGATCGCGGGCACGTACAAGCGCTCCAGCGGCACCTCCGCCTCCCTGGCCGGCACCAAGCTGGTCCGCTACCGCTTCCAGCCGCCCCCCGACGGTGACTACCGGCTCGTCACCGCCCCCGCTCAGGCGTGGGTGTCCACCGTTCCGGCCGACCCGGCCGACGCCATCAGCGACGTGCAGGGCGTCCAGGCCGACGGCGACCGCCTGTACCTCAACATGTCGGCCGGTTCCCACCCCGGCCCGGACCCCGGCAGGCGGTTCGCCACCGTGAACGTCAGCGGCGCCGCCTCCACCTGGACGATCGACGCCCACACGCGCTGGGCCCACCGGCCGGAGGACCTGTCCCTCTGGTACGGGACCGGCGAGTTGTGGGGCCTCACCGAGGGCGAGGAGGAGCGGGTCGTCTTCTCCGTCAGGATCGCCGACATCCCGTCGCCCGCGTAGACGCTCCGAGCGCGGGCCCCGCCCTTCCCCCGTACGGAGCTAACCTGGTCAGGTGGGCATCACCGCTGGTAGCTACACGTTGGGACCCGAGTCCGGCCGGCTCCTGGTCCATACGACGCGTGCCGGGTTCGGCGCGAAGGCCGGCCACGATCTCACCATCGCGGTCACCCGCTGGCACGGCGACGCCACGATCGACCCCGCCGACCCGGCCGGCTCCTCGGTGACGGTTGAGGCGGACACCGGGTCGTTCGAGGTTCAGAAGGGGACCGGCGGCGTCAAACCGCTCACGGCCGCCGATCGCGAGGAGATCGAGAAGATCATCCGGGAGAAGATCCTGCACAGCGGACGCCATCCGATGATCACGTTCCGGTCGTCACGGGTCGGGGGCACGGCGGAGTCGTTCCAGGTCGAGGGCGACCTCACCATGGTCGGCGCCACACTGCCCGTCGCGATACAGGGCACTTTGGCCGGGGGACGCGCGAACGGCTCGGCGGTCATCGTGCAGTCCCGATGGGGGATCCGGCCCTACTCGGCGTTCTTCGGCGCGCTCAAGGTCGGCGACGAGGTCGAGATACGGTTCGACCTCGGCCTCGTACCCAAGCAGTAGGGAGGATCCCAGCCGCCCGAAGCCTCCGAGGGCCCGGCGGCTGGGATCGTCGTGTGCGGGCCGGCGTCAGCCCTTTCCGTTGGCGGCGCACCAGCCGGCCCAGGTGGTGGCTCCCTTGCCCAGTTGCTTGTTGTAGAAGGACGTCCAGGAGTTCTCGCTCGGGCCGGGCGCGGTGGGGGCGGCCCTGAAGAGCGGGTAGGCGGCCTCGACCTCGGCGCGCAGCCACGGCTCGATGTCGTCGTAGGACTGCAGCGACCAACTGCGGGCGTGGTAGGTGAGCTGGCCGCGGACATCGGTCTCCGGCAGGCACAGGAACGGCGCCCATGGGCTCGTCCTGGCCCAGCTGATCTTGGTGTTCATCGCCCCCTTGGGCACGGTGCCCGCGACCGTGCGGGTGGCGACCTCCCGGTCGTCGACGTAGAAGTCGAACATCTCCTGGGCCGCGTAGACCCCGTTCACCAGGCCGAACGACTCGCCCAGCGCGGTCTTGAGGTCCGCGCGCACCGGGATGTCGCTGGTCCACTCGGTCTCGTCGTGCATCTGCCGCAGGGGCGGGCCGACGTAGGAGGAGGTGACGTTGAACGGGCCGAAGTTCACCGCGTCGTTGTTGATGGGGACGACGGGGTAGGTCTTGAGGTCGATCGGGTTCTTCCACTCCCGCAGGACCTTCGTCGGATCGGCGGGGTCGGTGTAGAAGACGATCTCACGGGAGAGCTGGTAGAGCTGCGTGGTGCCGGGCACCCGGTACAGCCGCCGGATGTTGTAACCCTCGATGTTGAACAGTTTCTGGCCGTGGCGCAGCGCCGGGTCGTGGGCGTTGCCCTCGATGTTGGCGTAGACGGAGCCCGAGATCCGGAAGACCATGTCCCGCCCGTCCGGGCGCCCGTTGGTCTGCAAGGACAGCAGCGCGCTCTTGTCCGTCACCGTCTTGTAAACCGGACCCGGATTTGTCGGATCATCCAACTCATCGCCTGCCGCCGCACCGGGAACGGCGACGCACACCAACAGCATGGTGAGGGCTGCGGACAGGATCAAACCACGACGCTTGAACAAGAGTGCTCCCGGCGCTGCAGAGGGTGACATAGCCAGCGAGATCATGCCAGTTGGTGCACCCCCACCTCAACCGGTCCATTCGTGATAATTCCGCGCTTCCCGGCGGCGCGGGATCTTGCCACAATTCCGCGACAGAACGCGCAGGCATGGGAGGCCGGGTGTCGAACAGCGTGCTGACCCACGAGTTCCACGTGGACGTCGCACCGGAGAAGGTGTTCGAGCACCTCACGACTCCGGAGAGCTACATCGGCCTGTCCCCGCTCGTGGTCGCCGTCCGTGATGTGGACCGCTCCGAGCCTGGGGTGATCCGGTACACGGCCGTCGAGCGCTTCCGATTCCTCCGGTTCCTCACCTACGACAACCCGATCGACGTGGTACTCCACACCGACGGCCGGTCCGTGTACGGCGAGGTGCGCAGCCCGGGACGCGTTCGCATGGCCTACCGCTTCGATGTCGCGCCGGACGGCGCCGGCACCCGGGTGAGCGACCGGCTCGACCTGACGGCCCCGTGGCTCCTGGCCGGGTTCGCGGCGGGCCAGGCGCGCAAGGTCCAGCTCGCCCGCGCCCGGATCCTCGCGGAACGGTTGTCCCGCCATCTCTGAGGGCACCGCCGGCCGGCATGGGAGGCGATCAGCCCAGCAGCAGCGACCGCGCCGTGTTCCAGCACGTGGGGCTGATCAGCTCCTCGGCCTCACGGTCGGCCACGGTGGCCACCTCGCCGGGCGACTTCTCGGCCACCTCTCCGTCGGCCAGCGCCCGGAAACGGGGAAGGATCGCGATCTCCGCCGCGTCGGTCAACATCTCGGTCACCTGGTCGATCCACATGATCGCGACCCTGACCCCAGCTGCATGCGGTCAGGCAGAGCCGTCGAGCAGCCCCGTGAAGTACGCGCAACCCCCGAGCTCCTCGCCGGCTTCGAACAGTGCGGCCCACTCGCTCACCTGACCCGGCGTGGGGTCGCCGTTCAGCCCGGCCGCGGCCAGTGGCGGCGGCTCGCCGAGCCGCCGCCACTGCTCGGGCGAGAGCGTGAGTGAGAGCAGCCCGTCCAGCTCGCCGATCACGGCGAGGTCCCGGGCGGCGCCCTCCGCCAGTTCGAGTCCTTCCAGACGCGGGAACGTCCGCAGCACGCCGAGATCGACGGGGTCCCGCGTGCCGAGGGTCACCGCGCGCAAGGTCGGGTGTCCGGCCAGCGGGCTCAGATCGGCCGCGTCCAGCTCCAGCCGCAACGCCTCGAGCGGGACGTCGCGCAGGGGCTCCAGATCGACGGGCCCCTCGCCGAACAACGCCACCATGCGCAGGTGCGGCGCGCCGCGGACCGACTCCAGATCGAGGTCCCTGACCTTGTCGACGACGAGGGACTGGATCCTGCGCGTCTTCTTCGGGATCGGGGGCGCGCCGCGCCAGTAGGTGCGGTCGTCGTCCAGGTAGCTCGGGAGCCTGGCGTACACATCGAGGTAGCCCTCGCGGTCTTCGTAGTCGCCCCGGTCGAGTGCCTCCACGAGCCGGCGCAGCATGGTCGTGACGGAGTCGGCGACATAGACGGGCTCGCCGTCGTAGTGGATCCCGACGCGGATGACCTGGCCCGGGCGGCCCGCGGGTCCCGGGTCCATGTCGACCGCCAGGTAGTCGCCGCCGGTGCTGGTCGCGAACGGGATCCAGCGCGGGCTGCTGAGCTGTCGCCGGATGGTGCCGAACGGCTCCGCGTCGCCGGTCATCGACCAGAGCGGGTCGCCGGTCCATCTCCGTTCGGGCCGGTGGTGGACGTAGGTCGTCGTGGACTCCAGGGGGAACCACAGGTGGTTGTGGAAGAGCCCGGTCTCGTCGTCGCCGTCGGCCTCGCCGTACAGGGCCACCAGGTCGGGGGGCAGGTCGCCGGGGAAGGCGTCCAGCAGCGCGGCCCGCTCGGCCGGGTCCAGCGGCTCGGGCAGGAACTCCTCCCCGATGATCTCGGCACGCCGTCTCACGTACTCCCGGAACAGCCGCACGGCCTCATCCGGGTCGCCCGCCGGCGCCGGGTTCGACGGTGGGTCCTGGTCGGCGCCGGGCTCGCGGGGCAGCACGTCCGGGCGCAGGACGTACAGGAACAGACCCGAATGGTCCCGGGTGATCGCCCGACTGGTCACCGCCTCGAACCGGCCCGAGGAGTCGACGGCCAGATCGACCGTCAGATCCGCCGGCGAGGCGCCACTGAGCTTGTAGAGCCTGTTCAGCCCGCCGAGGGCGGCGGGCAGGTCGCCCATGCTGCCGTCGGACATCTCGTATCCCGCGCCGCGGTGTCCCGAGGAGGACGGGCCGCGGTAGGCGTGCACCCATCCCCGCTTCCAGCCCTGGGGAGCGCCTTCCGCGATCTGCGCGGCCATGCCGCGTATGACGTCGGCCATGGCACGTTCGCGTTGATCATCCATGTGGGCCAGTACTACACCCTCCCACCGACGATCGGCCTGCCGCCGGTGTCGGCGAGATCGGCGCCGGGCTGCTCCGGGCCACCGCCCCGGCCCAGGCGACGACCGGAGTCACGGGCGGTCGCGGCTGCGGTGGCCCCTGCTCGACCAAGGTGGGGTTGCGGCCGAGTTCGGACCAAGCCCTACCCGCTCCCGGCAGTCACGAAGATCCCAACGACGGAGAGGTCCGCGTGAGCTTCAGCGGTGGCCGTGGCCTGGAGCCGGCTCGATGGATGCCGGAGCCGCCACGAATGCCGCGGCGGCAACGACGCGTCCACCTTCCACGGCTTCGATCTCTCGCCGTGGCCACGGCGAGAGATCGAAGCCAACAGGAATCATCGCGCTCTAGTCGTCACCCTCGACGCGCATCACGCTGGCGATCGCCCGGACGATGTCGAGCTCGCGCAGCCCTTCCATGGTGGCCGTCAGCGCCGCGTCCGTCGCCCGGTGGGTGACGATGACGAGTTGCGCGTCGTCGCCGTGGCCCTCCTGGCGCACGGTCTGGATCGACACGTCGTGCTTGGCGAACAGCTCGGCCACCCGGGCCAGCACGCCCGGCTTGTCGGCCACGTCGAGCGCCACGTGGCACCGGGTGACCGTCTCGCCCATCGGGTGCACGGGCAGGGAGGCGTAGGTGGACTCCTCGGGCCCGCGGGTGCGGGCGAGCCGGTTGCGGGCCACGGCCACGAGGTCGCCGAGCACCGCCGAGGCGGTCGGCGCGCCGCCGGCGCCCTTGCCGTAGAACATGAGCTGCCCGGCCGACTCGGCCTCCACGAACACCGCGTTGTACGCCTCGCGCACCCCGGCCAGCGGGTGGGTGCGCGGGATCATCGCCGGGTGCACCCGCACCCCGACGGAACGGCCGTCGTCGGAGCGGGCGCAGATGGCCAGCAGCTTGATGACGTAGCCCATGGCCTTGGCCGAGGCCACGTCGGTGGCGGTGATGTCGGTGATGCCCTCGCGGTGCACCTCGGCGGCCGTCACCCGGCTGTGGAAGGCCAGCCCGGCCAGGATGGCGGCCTTGGCCGCGGCGTCGAACCCCTCGACGTCGGCCGTCGGGTCGGCCTCGGCGTAGCCGAGGGTCTGCGCCTCCTCCAGGGCGTCGGTGAACGACGCGCCCGTGGAGTCCATCTTGTCGAGGATGTAGTTGGTGGTGCCGTTGACGATGCCAAGCACCCGTTGGACGTGGTCGCCGGCCAGCGACTCGCGCAGCGGCCGCAGCAGCGGGATCGCGCCGGCGACGCTGGCCTCGAAGTAGAGGTCGCCCTCGCCCGCGCGGGCCGCCTCGTGCAGGGTGGCGCCGTCCTCGGCCAGCAGGGCCTTGTTGGCCGTCACCACGGACTTGCCGCGAGACAGGGCGGCGACGATCAGCGACCGAGCCGGCTCGATGCCGCCGATGACCTCGATCACGATGTCGACGTCGTCACGGCTGACCAGCGACTCGGCGTCGGTGGTGAACAGCGCGGGGTCCAGGTCCACCTCGCGCTTGCGGCCCAGGCGGCGAACCGCCACCCCGGCCAGCTCCAGCGGCGCGCCGATGCGGGCGGCCAGGTCGGCGTGCTGCTCGTGGATGAGCCGGATGACCTGCGTGCCGACGACGCCGCAGCCCAGCAGCGCGACCTTCAGCGGTTTCACAACTGCCCCCTCAACAGGTCGTCCTCGGTCTCGCCCCGTACGATCACCCGGGCCTGGCCGTCGCGGACGGCGACCACGGCGGGCTTCGGGAGGTAGTTGTAGTTGCTCGCCAGCGACCGGCAGTAGGCGCCGGTGGCGGCGACGGCGATCAGGTCGCCGGGCGCGAGGTCGGCCGGCAGGAAGCAGTCGCGCACGACGATGTCACCGCTCTCGCAGTGCTTGCCGACGACGCGGCTGAGCATGGGCTCGGCCGAGCCCTCGCGGCTGGCCAGCACCGTCGTGTAGTCGGCGCCGTAGAGCGCGGTGCGGAGGTTGTCGCTCATGCCGCCGTCGACGCTCACGTAGGTGCGCAGCCCCTCGACGTCCTTGATGGTGCCGACCTCGTAGAGGGTGATGCCGCCGGGGCCGACGATGCCCCGGCCGGGCTCGACGGTCAGCCGCGGCACCGGCAGGCCGGCCGCGGTGCACACCTTGGCGACGATCTCGCGCAGGCCGTCGGCGATGACCTTGATGTCGGGCGCCTCGTCGTCGTCGACGTAGGCGATGCCGTAGCCGCCGCCGAGGTCGAGCTCGGGCAGCACCACGCCGTGCTCGTCCTTGATCTGCACGAGGAGGGCGGCCAGGCGGCGCGCGGCCACCTCGAAGCCGGCCGTGTCGACGATCTGCGAGCCGATGTGCGAGTGGAGGCCGACGAGCTCCAGTGACGGCATCGCCAGGATGCGGTGCACCGCCTCGGCGGCGGCGCCGGAGTTGAGCGACAGGCCGAACTTCTGGTCGTCGTGCGCGGTGGCGATGAACTCGTGGGTGTGCGCCTCGACGCCGGTCGTGACGCGGATCATCACCTTGGGCCGCCTGCCGAGCCGCTCGGCGAGGTGGCCGAGCCGGGCGATCTCCTCGAAGGAGTCGACCACGATGTGCCCGACCCCGGCCTCCAGGGCCCTGGTCAGCTCGGCGACGGACTTGTTGTTGCCGTGCAGGGTGACGCGCCCGGCGGGGAAGCCGACGCTGAGCGCCACCGCCAGCTCGCCGCCGCTGGCCACGTCGAGGCCGAGGCCCTCCTCGTCCAGCCAGCGGACGATCTCCTTGCAGAGGAACGCCTTGCCCGCGTAGTGGACCTCGGACCCGGCGAACGCGGTGGCGTAGTCGCGCATGCGCGAGCGGACGTCGTCCTCGTCGAGCACGAACAGCGGCGTGCCGTGGTCACGGGCCAGGTCGCGGACGTCGACACCGCCGATCGTGAGCGCGCCCTCGGTGCGGCCGGACGTTCGGGGCCAGATCGCGGGATTGATCCGGTTGAGGTCGGCGGGCGCCAGCGGGGGGCGCTCGTGGGGCAGCATCTCGGCGTGCCGGTCCCCTGCGGGATGGGCGAATCGACTCACCCGATCGAGGCTATCGGAAGCGTCGTCATCCCTGGACCGGGTGCTCACGTATCGAGACGCGATCACCCCTCTTCGGGGATATTTTTACGCTTCTTCGCCCTTTCGCCGGATATTTTGTGATTCGTCAGATGCGATCGGGTCCCGCGAGCACGTCCCGCACGGCCCGCGCCAGCCGCACCCGGGCGGTGTGCGCCGGCGCCGGCTCCTCGTCCCCCACGGGTACGGCCGGGGCCAGCTCGTGGGCGTCGTGGTAGGCCGTGGCCAGCCGCACCTGGAAGGCCTCCCACCCGGGGGCCCGGCCGGCCAGCCGCCCCGGCAGCTCGGCCAGCACCCGCAGCACGGCCCGGCAGCGCGGGTCGTCCAGCAGCTCCGGCCGGAAACCGGTGTCGGGCACGCCCAGGTCACGGGCCCACCGCTGCACGGCGGCCGCCCGCGCGTGCGCGTAGCGGACCACGAAGCCGGGGTTGTCCCACGTCCGGGGGAGGTCGGGCCACGGGTCGGGCAGGTCCAGCGGCCGGACCTCCTCCACCAGCTCGCCGGGCGTCTCGACGGTGATGCGCAGGAACCCGTTCGGGCGCACCTCGACGCGCGAGACCCCGTCCAGCGGCCGCACCTGGCCGGCCAGCTCGGCGGCGACCCGGCCGACCTCCGCGCCCCCGCCGGCGGCCGGCTCGCCGGGCCGCGGGGCGACCCGGGCGCGCCGCAGCGCGACGGCCGAGACGTAGACCGCCTCCCGCTCCCACGTGCCGTCCGGCGCGGGCGGCTCCCCCAGCGCCTCGGCCAGCCGCCCGGGTCTCACGGCCGGCTCAGATGAGCGCGTGCGGCTCGGCCGAGCCGTACTCGACCAGATGGGCGGCGCCCAGCAGCCACCGGTCCTCGTCGCGCACGCGGACGTAGCCGAACCGGTCGGCCGAGAACACCTTCACCCCGTCGGCGCGGCAGCGCCGCATGAGCACGTCGTCCCAGCCGTCGGTCAGGTCGGCGAAGCCGAGCTGGCGCAGCGTGTTGCGGCGGGCCAGCAGCGTCGCGCCGGCGATCTCCGGCAGGTAGGTGTACTCGGCGTCCGGCTGCTTGAGCAGCGTGGCCTGCGGCTTGCGCAGGTGGGCGTAGTAGGCGGCCTTGCCGACGATGTCGGCGGTGCCGAACAGGAAGGCCCGGCTCAGGTCGGCGAGGTAGTGGGTGCCGTACAGGTCGCGCTGGTCCATGACGGCGACCAGGTCGGCCTCGCACAGGTCGAGCCCGCGGTTGAGCATCTCACCCGTCGACAGCGCCGGGTCGAGGTGGCGGAAGACCACCTCGGCGCCCGGCACGACCTCGCGGGCGCGCGCCTCGGCCTCCGGCGGGCCGAACACCACGAGCTGCGCCACCGGCTTGGACTGCCGCGCCACCTGGGCCAGGGCGGGCTCCAGCAGCCGGCGGTCGGTGACGGGCAGCAGCAGCGAGACCTCCAGCGTGGCGCGGGCGCCGGGCAGGCCGATCGCCTCCAGCAGCTCGTCGATCCGCTCGGTCATCGTGCCGCTGTTGTAGGCGCGGCGCAGCGCGACGTGCGCCCGGCGCGAGTCGGGCTCGTCGCCGATCGAGGTGCCGCAGGCCGCGAGCTCGGCCAGCCGCCACGGCGGGGTGCCGGCCGGGCACCGCACGGCGGCCGGCCAGCGGTAGGAGGTGAGCACGTCGGGATAGGTCAGGTGGCCGGGCAGGAGCTGCTCCAGCGTGAGCATGCGGTCGATGCGCCCGCCCGACAGCGGGATCGGGTTGTGCACCCGCGGCTGGATCGCGAACGACAGGTGTGGCCAGCCGGTGGCCGGGTCGGCGCTGAAGCGGTGCTCGAACAGCCCGGCGGCCGCGGCGTAGGCGGCCGCGTCGCCCTGCGTGTGCCAGAACACCGTGCGGATGCCGCGGTCGGCGCACCAGGCGAGCAGCGCCCGCAGCCCCTCGCCCGGCTCGCCGGTGATCTCCTCGGCCCACGGCCCTCCGGTGACGGACTCGACGACGAGCAGGTGCGGCACCTCCTGCGGCAGCACCCGGGCGAAGTCACGTGGCGTGAAGCCGGTGGTCTGCCGCCACTCGTAGCGCAGCAGCGCCTCGACGTGCGGGTCGGCGATCACCGCGGCGGTCAGGTGCGGGCGCGTGTTGGGACCCGTGGGCACCCGGTAGGGCTTGAGCTTGAAGGAGGCGCCCTCCAGGGTGCGGGTGGAGGTGGTCGCCTGGTAGGAGGCGCCGGGCCGCTCGTCGCCGGCCTGCCTGGACTTGGCGGCGACGGGCCTGCGCTTGGGGGCGGTGGGCCGCTTGACCGGCCTGGCCGCGCCCTTGAGCCCCTTGGCGAGCAGGAGGGGGTTGCTCTTGCCGGTCTTGATCGCGTCGCCGAGCCGGTTCCAGCGGGCGACCTTGATGGAGGACAGCTTCCAGTGGGCCACCTCGGCCTGGTAGCGCTGCTCGGCCAGCTCCTTGCGGAGCTTGTCGGCGGCGGCGCGCTCGTCCGCCAGGCGCTCCTCGGCCTCGGCCAGCCGATCGGCCAGCGCCTTGACCTCCGCGGCGCTCCGCTCGGCGTCGGCCAGCCTCGCCTGGGCGTCGTCCAGCAGTCTCGCCAGCTCGGCCGCGCGCTCCGCCTGGGCGATCGCATCCCGCAGCGCGCGCCTCGTGCTCTCCAGCTCAGTGCTCACCGGCACCTCCGATTCCTAGCCCGGCAAAGGATACTCTTGCGCGGGAAGCGTCTCGAAGGGATGAGATCCGGTGCAGTTCAACGTGCGGCCCTACGTCTGCGGCGCTCTCGGCCGGATCGACACCGTCGTGCTCGGCAAGCTGACGGCCGCCGGGCCGCGGGTCAGGCCCGCCCTGCAGCAGGCCGGCGCGGCGCTGTTCAGCTCGACGCCGCTGCCGCCCTACCACCGCGCCGAGGGCTCGTTCGCGTTCTCTTGGGGCGAACGCAGGCCCGCCGGGACCGGTGACTCGCCGGCCGACTGGATGTCGGTGGCGGAGACGTACGAGACGCCGGGCCTGATCGGCGACGGCGAGCGCGTCACCCTCCACGCCGGCGCGCTCGGCCTGGTCGACGTCTACTACGTGCGGCTGGGTGGGGCGGTCTACTTCTCGTCGCTGATCCAGCCGCTGCTGTCGCTGGTGCCCGCCGGGATCGACTGGGCCGCGTGGGCGTCGATCATCCAGGTGACCTTCCCTCTCGGCGAGGCCACGCCCTACCCGGCGATCAAGCGGCTGCCCGGCTCCAGCGCCCTGGTGTACGACCAGGGGGCGCTCGGCACCGAGCGCCGGCTGCCGCGCTGGCTGCGCACCGAGCCGTACGAGACGTGGACGAGCGCCGGCGAGCTGCTGGAGATCCTGCACGAGGTCTACAAGGACTACGAGGGCCGCCGGCTGCTCGTGCCGGTCAGCGGCGGCTACGACTCGCGGCTGTTGTGCTCGGTGGCCGTGGCTCGGGGCGCCGACGTGGAGTCGTGGACGACGAGCCCCGACGACGGCACCGACACCGACATCGCCTTCGCCCGGGCCATCACCCGCGAGCTCGGCGTCGGCCACCGGGTGATCACGCAGGACCCGGCCGACTACCCGGGCGACGCGCAGGAGGTGGCGCGCCGGCTCGAGTACCTGACGCCCCACCACGCCTGGTACGCGCCGTTCGCCAAGGAGGTCCACCGGTCGGGCCGGGTGCTGGTCGACGGTCTGGCGGGCGGGCCGCTGCTGAAGAACTTCATGGTCAGCGGCGCGGCGCTGGAGGCCACCTCGCAGGCCGAGCGGTCGGCCGCGGTGCTCGGCTCGCTCAGCCTGGGGGCCCCGTCGCAGCCGTTCCTGTCGCCGCAGGCCCAGGAGTGGATCGAGGAGGCCGTCAGGGAGCAGTTCCACGCCGCCACCTCGATGCTGCACGGGCACCGGGCGGAGCTGCCGCTGTCGGTGCTGCACACCCGCACCGTGCGGGGCATCGCCCGCTCGGCGGTCAACCTGGTCGGACCGGAGGCGTCGTTCGCGGCGCCGTTCATCCATCCCGATTTCTTCGACGCGGCGCTGTCGGTGGGCGTGGCCCGCAAGGACAAGGGCCGCTTCTACCGCGAGCTGCTGCACGCCGCCAACCCGCGGGTGGCCGCGCTGCCGTCCACCAACGTCGTCAAGCAACCGCTGCGGCGGGTGCCGCTGCGCTCGACGGCCGCCCCCGCGCGCGTGTACGCGCACCAGATGCTGCACGCGGTGGCCGAGCGGGTGCCGTCGCTGCTGTCGGAGGAACTGCACGCGGTCGTCCTCGACGGTCCTGACGCGCTGACCCGCTTCACCGGATGGAACGACAGGTTCTGGGTACGCGGGCTCGTGCTGTTCGGGCTGTGGTTGAGCGACTTCGAGGGTGACCTCGGCGACGTGTCGCCACCCTTCTAGATGAACCATGGGTAACAGGGCGATTACGCAGAGGTATCCAGGGTACGAAGAGATCACCGCATAAGCAGGTTCCGGAAAGCCACCGGGCTGATAGTGTTCGGCCCGTAAGCGCCGCATCGAGCGGGAGCACCCGGATCACAAATCCGGTCCCGTCAAGGGCACTGGGGTTGCAGGGATGACGACCCCAGGCGGCGCGGTCACCACATGTAAACGCCGGGGAACCGGTGACTCCGTCCTGCCCACATCTCCTTCTGTGAGCGACCTATGATCAACGCATCCCCATCGCCAGAGCCGATCTCCGAGGACTTCGTCTCGGAGGATCCCTCCTGGTACAAGCGGGCGGTGTTCTACGAGATTCTCGTCCGGGGGTTCAAGGACTCCAACGGTGACGGCACCGGAGACCTCCGTGGTCTCGTCGAGAAGCTCGACTACCTGGAGTGGCTGGGCGTCGACTGCCTGTGGCTGCTGCCGTTGTACGAGTCTCCGTTGCGTGACGGCGGCTACGACATCTCCGACTACATGAAGATCCTGCCCGACTTCGGGGACCTCGGGGACTTCGTGCATCTGGTGGAGGCGGCCCACGAGCGCGGTCTGCGCATCATCACCGACCTGGTGATGAACCACACGAGTGACAAGCATCCCTGGTTCCAGGCCTCCCGGCACGATCCGGAGGGGCCGTACGGCGACTTCTACGTGTGGGCGGACGAGCCGACGGGCTACCCCGACGCGCCCATCATCTTCATCGGGGCGGAGGAGTCCAACTGGACCTACGACCCGGTGCGCAAGCAGTACTACTGGCACCGTTTCTTCCACCACCAGCCGGACCTCAACTACGACAACCCGGCCGTCCAGGAAGCGATGATCGAGGTGCTGAGGTTCTGGCTGGACCTCGGCATCGACGGCTTCCGGCTGGACGCGGTGCCCTACCTGTTCGAGCGTGAGGGCACCGCCTGCTCCGGCCTGCCGGAGACGCACGCCTACCTGAAGAAGATCCGCGCCGAGGTGGACCGGCTCTACCCGGACCGGGTGCTGCTGGCCGAGGCCAACGGCTGGCCGGAGGATGTGGTCGAGTACTTCGGCGACCCCACCACGGGCGGCGACGAGTGCCACATGGCCTTCCACTTCCCGCTCATGCCGCGCATCTACATGGCGGTCAAGAAGGAGACGCGCGAGCCGATCTCCGAGATCATGTCGCTCACCCCCAAGCTGCCCGAGAAGGCGCAGTGGGGCATCTTCCTCCGCAACCACGATGAGCTGACGCTCGAGACGGTGACCGAGGAAGAGCGCGACTACATGCACGCCGAGTACGCCCAGGACCCGCGCATGCGGGCCTACCTCGGCATCCGCCGCCGCCTGGCGCCGCTGCTGGACAACGACCGTGACCGTATCGAGCTGTTCACCGCGCTGCTGCTGAGCCTGCCGGGCTCGCCCGTCATGTACTACGGCGACGAGATCGGCATGGGCGACAACATCTGGCTGGAGGACCGCGACGCGGTGCGCACGCCGATGCAGTGGAGCCCCGACCGCAACGCCGGCTTCTCCACGGCCGACCCGGGCCGGCTCTACCTGCCGGCCGTCATGGACCCGATCTACGGCTACCAGGCGGTCAACGTCGAGGCGCAGCAGAAGCACGCGGGCTCGCTGCTGCACTTCACCCGCCGCATGCTGGAGATCCGCCGCAACCACCCGGTGTTCGGCACCGGCGCCTACACCGAGATGTGGTCCTCCAACAGCTCCGTCCTCACCTTCGTCCGCGAGGAGCGTGACGACGTGATGCTGTGCGTGAACAACCTGTCGAAGTTCCCCCAGCCCGTGGAGCTCGACCTGCGCCGTTTCGCCGGCATGACGCCGGTGGAGGCGCGGGGCGGGGTGCGCTTCCCGGTGATCGGCGAGGTGCCCTACCTGCTGACGCTGCCGGGGCACGGCTTCTACTGGTTCGCGCTCAAGCCGTAGGAGCGCACGCCTGAAGGCGGTGTCCGCCCCCTTCGCGGGGGTGGGCACCGCCTTCTCGTGTGTTCGGCGGTCGCTCGTGTGGCGCGTGGGCGCGTGGGCGCGTGGGCGCGGTCAGCGGGTGGCGATCGGCACCTGGGCGCGGGCGGCGCGGCGGGCGGGGATGAGCGCGACCGCGAGCGCCGCCCCCACGGCCGACAGGACGGCCAGGGTCAGCGTCAGGGGGGACGGCGGGCGGCCGATCCCGGCGCCGACGCCGCTGGTGTGTCCCTGCAGGTCGATCAGGCCGGTCACGACCGACAGCCCCACCCCGGCGCCGGCGACCACGCCCAGGACGACGAGCAGCCCCGAGCCGGTCACCAGCGTGGCCATCACCTGCCGCGGCGTCAGCCCCATGGCCTTGAGAACGGCCAGGTCGAAGGCGTGGTCGCGCAGGCCGAGCGCGCTGGCGGTGAGCAGGTTGGCCAGCCCGATCAGCGACAGCAGGACGATCAGCGCCACGATCACCACCCGGATGATCGTCAGCCGGTCGGCCGGGTTGACGACCCGCTGCACGTCGAGGCCCTCCCCCGAGTCCGCCAGCAGCCTGGCCCGCACCTCGCCGGGGTCGGCGCCGGGCCGCAGCGCGAGGGCGTAGAACTCGGGCGGCACCGCGTCCTTGTCGGCCAGGCTGTCGATGCCCACCGACAGCACCTCGCCGTCGAGGTCGGGCTCGACGGCGCGGCCGACGATGCGCACGATCAGCGGCGAGCCGCCCACGGTCAGCCGGACCCGGTCGCCGATCTTCGCGCCCAGCAGGTCGAGGAGCCCCTGTCCGGCCACGGCCTCGCCCGGCCGGTCGTACAGGCGGCCCTCGACCACCGGGAAGGGATAGGCGCCCGAGGACGAGCCGCCGAGCGCCCGTACGCGGATGGAGCGGGCCTCTCCGGGCGCCAGAGCGTTCACCTCGGCGCCGGGGTAGACGGCGGCCACTCCGGGGTCGCGCTTGACGAGACGCTCCGCCTGGGCCGTCTCCAGCTTGCCGGCGCGTACGTGCAGGGCGGCGTGCTGGCCGACCTGCTCGGGGTGGCTGAGGAAGTTGTCCAGGGTGGCCCAGACGCCCAGCCCGATGGTGATCATCATCATCGGCACGGCCAGCCCGAACACCGTCAGGAACGCGGGCACCCGCCGCGTGAAGGCGTCGCGGGTGCCGAGGATCAGCGCGGGAGGCAGCCGGACGAGCAGGGCCAGCCGGGCCAGCCGTGACAGGTGACCGCGCGGCGGCACGGCCGGGGCGGCGGGGATGGGCGGCGTGCGGCCGCCGCGCCAGGCGGGCACGCCCACCGCCGCGAGCACGGCGAGCGCGGTGCCGGCGACGATGGTGAGCACGGGGATCGGCGCGATCAGCGAGGCGCCGAGGACGGCCACGGTGGCCGCCCAGCCCGCCACGGCGCCCAACAGCACGCCGACCAGCCCGAGCGAGCCGTGCTCGGCGAGCAGCAGCAGCGCCACCTGTCCGCGGGTGAAGCCCATCGACTTGAGCGTGGCCAGGTCGCGGAGCTGCCCGAGCACCCGGCCGCCCGCCGCGTTGGCCAGCGCCAGCGCGGCGGCGACCAGCCCGACCACGCCGAACAGGGCCAGCAGCGTGCCGAGCAGCCGGTTGTCGAGCTCCATGGCGGCGCGCACCTCGCGCCAGGTGTAGACGCGCTGGAGCTGGTCTTCCAACATGACGACGACGCGCTGCGAGACGATCTGCGCCGCGTCGGCGTCCGTCAGGCGCAGCCCGGTCACCCACTCGCTGCGGCCCAGCATGGGCTCGATCCGGTCGAGCGTGCCCGGCAGGACCCAGGCCAGGCCGGGCGTCCACTCGGGGAAGAAGCCCTGCTCGGCAGAGTCGGCGATGCCGCGCACGTACAGGGTGTGGCGCTCGCCGCTCAGCGCGATGACGGTGAACGGCCCGCCGACCCTGACCCGCAGCGCGGTGGCGAACGAGCGCTCGACCACCACGCCGTCGGGCTGCCCGGGGTCGAGCCAGCGGCCCTCGGCCACCACGGGCCTGGCCACCCCCACCGGCGCGGACGGCACGGCCCGCAGCGAGGTGGGCTCCTTCTTGCCGTCCTGGGCGACGGTGACGGGCGCCGAGCGGTAGGGGCCGGCGACGTGGGTCACGCCGTCGATGTCGCCGGCCGCGATCCGGGGGCTGTCCTTGGTGTAGAACCACACGTGCGCGCCGTTGGTCTGGGCGAACAGGCCCCGCCACGGGTTGGTGCCGTCCTCCAGGAGGGTGACGGCGGCGATGAGGGCGGCCACGATGCCGGCCACGGCCAGCACGGTGAGCGCGGCCTGCCCCTTCCTGGCCCGCAGGTCCGCCCTGATCCAGCGGCCGCCGGCCCGCATCGTGCTCATCTGAGGTCGATCACCGCGCCGGCGGTGCCGGTGCGCTTGCGCGCGATCCGGCCGTCATCGACGATCTCACCGTCGAACAGCGACACCAGGCGGTCGGCCAGGCTCGCGACGCGGGCGTCGTGGGTGACCATGACGATGGTCTGGCCTTCCTTGTGGACGGTGCTGAGCAGCTTGAGCACGTCGCGGGTGTTGCGGCTGTCGAGGTTGCCGGTGGGCTCGTCGGCCAGCAGCACGCTCGGCTGGTTGGCCAGGGCGCGGGCCAGCGCGACCCGCTGCTGCTCGCCGCCGGAGAGCTGGCCGGGGGCGGCGTCGGCGCGTTCGCCCAGGTTGAGCGCGCCGAGCAGGCTCTCGCGCCGCTCGCGGGCCTCCTTGGGCGAGGCGCCGGCGAGCAGGGCGGGCAGCTCGACGTTGTCGGCCACGGTCATGTTGCCGACGAGGTTGAAGAACTGGAAGACGAATCCGATCTTCTTGCGTCGCAGCAGCGCCCAGGCGCTCTCGGAGAGGGTGTCGACGCGCTGCCCGTCGAGCCAGATCTCGCCGCTGGTGCGGCTGTCGAGGCCGCCGAGCATGTGCACCAGCGTCGACTTGCCCGACCCCGACGGGCCCATGACGGCGACGAACTCGCCCGGCTCCACCTGCAGGTCCACGCCGCGCACGGCCGGCACGGGCACGGCCCCGTCGGAGTAGATCTTGACCAGGTGGACGGTCTTGAGCACCGGGGTCACGTCAGGTCCTCCTGGCAGCGCTCCAGCCAGTCGAGGTCGGCCTGCAGGTGGAGCATCGCTCCTTCGATGAGCAGGGACTGCACGTGGTCGTCAGGCGCCGTGCGGGAGAGGAGATCGTTGAGGTCGCCCATGAGGGAAAGATAGTGCCGCCGCTGACGGCTGATGAGCACCATGCGGTCGGCGATGCCGGTGAGCGGGGCCAGCACCAGCTTCATGAAGAACTCGTCGCGCACCCGGGGACCCTCGGTGGGCTCGTCCACCCAGAGGGTGAGGGTCTCGCGGCCCTTGGCGGTCAGGTAGTAGACCTTCTTGTTCGGCCGGTTGGACTGCTCGACGTCCACGGCCTTGACCAGGCCGTCCTTCTCCAGCCTGCTGAGGGTGACGTAGATCTGGCCGATGTTGGGGGAGGGGTAGGCGCTGCCGAAGGTCTGCTCGAGTGCCTGCTTCAGCTCGTAGCCGTGGGCCGGCTCTTTAGCCAGAAGCGCCAGCAGGTGTAGCCGCACGCCTCACCTCCCCTTGTGTTACGTAGGCGTTACATCGCTATCCGTTGACCCACAGATTACCTGTGTGCATAACATGAATGCATCTACCTAACACGTATGTAACCCCATTGAACATGGAGGTAACAAGGTGCTTCGCGCGCTCTCGCTCACCATGGCCGTGCTCGTGACGGCCGGGTGCGCGGTTGCGGGCAACGAGGGCGGCGGCGACACGGGAACGGGCGGAACCGGCCCGATCACGTTCGCCACCGGCCGCGACACCACGGCGTACCTGCAACCCTTGCTGGATCGCTGGAACCAGGCCCACCCGGCCGAGAAGGTGACGCTCCTCGAACTGCCCGAAGCCGCGGACGAGCAGCGCGCGCAGATGGTCGCCAACCTCCAGGCCCGCAGCACCCGCTACGACGTGCTCGGACTGGACGTGGTGTGGACCGCGGAGTTCGCGGAGAACGGCTGGATCATCCCCCTGGAGCGCGGGTTCTTCCCGCTCGACAGGTTCCTGCCGCCCGTCGTGGAGACCGCGGTCTACAAGGACAAGCTGTGGGCCGTTCCGTACACGAGCAACGCGGGACTGCTCTACTACCGCACCGATCTGGTGAAGAAGCCGCCCCGAACCTGGGCGGAACTTCGCGAACAAGCACAAGAAGTAACCAAGAAGCACGCTATAGGAGGTTACGGCGGCCAGTTCCTCGCGTACGAGGGATTGACGGTCAACTTCTCCGAGGCTGTGCAGTCGGCCGGCAGCCAGGTCGTCAGTCCCGACGGCACCAAGGTCACCCTGGACGTGGCCAAGGCCGGCACCGCGCTCGACTTCCTCCGCCAGGGACTGCGGGAGGGCTGGATCCCCACCGAGTCCCTGAGCTACAAGGAGGAGGAGTCACGCCTGGCCTTCCAGGAAGGCCGCCTCGCCTTCGCCCGCAACTGGCCGCACGCCTACGGGCCGGCCAGGGCCGAGCTGGGCGGCAAGGTGGGGGTGACCATGCTCCCCGGTCTCGACGGGCCGGGATCCAGCACGCTCGGCGGGGCCAACCTCGCCGTCAGCGCCTCCTCCAAGCACCAGCAAACCGCGCAGGAGTTCATCCGCTACTTCACGGGCCTGGACAACCAGCGCCGGGTGCTCACCGAAGGGTCGTTCCCGCCGGTGTGGACCGAGCTCTACGACGACCCCGAGCTCACCAGGCGCTTCCCCTACCTGCCCGTGCTCAAGCAGAGCATCCTCGCCGCCAAGCCGCGGCCGGTGAGCGCGAACTACAACCAGCTGAGCCTGGTGATCGCCAGTTCGGTCTCCAAGGCGCTCAGCCCCCCTTACACGGAGTCCGCCCGCGACGTGGCGGCCTCCGTGAAATCCGAACTCGAAGAGATCCTGAGAACCCAGTGAGGTCATTATGCGATCAGCCAGAACAGCAGCGGTCCTGGCCGGGCTCGCGGTAGCAGTCGCCGCCTGCGGCAACGCCCCCACCACCACGCAGCCCACCGCGTCGAGTTCGGCCAGCGCGGGCGGCGGGGCCAAGACGCTGGAGGGCGTCAAGCTCGAGGTCGCCGCCAAGTGGACCGGTGACGAGCAGAAGAACTTCGAGCAGGTGCTCAAGGCGTTCTCCGACAAGACCGGCGCCGAGGTCACCTACGCCTCCACCGGCGAGGACACCGGCGCCTACCTCGGCCCGCGCATCCAGGGCGGCAGCCCGCCCGACGTGGCGATCCTCCCGCAGCCGGGCCTGGTGCAGCAGTACGCCGAGCAGAACGCGCTCAAGCCGCTCACCGACACGGTCACCAAGCAGATCGACGACAACTACACGCCGTACTGGAAGGAGCTGGGCTCCGCCGACGGCAAGGTCTACGGCGTGCTGGTCAAGGCGGCCCACAAGTCGCTGGTGTGGTACCGGGCGCAGGCGTTCGAGGACGCCGGCGTGCAGCCGGCCACCACCTGGGACGAGCTGGTCAAGGGCGCCCAGACCATCGCCGACTCCGGCACCCCGCCGTTCTCCTTCTGCGGCGCCTCCGGCTGGACCCTGACCGACCTGTTCGAGAACGTCTACCTCTCGACGGCCGGCCCCGAGAAGTACGACCAGCTCGCCAAGCACGAGATCCCGTGGACCGACCCCAGCGTGACCACCGCGCTGGAGAAGATCGCGCAGATCGCGGGCAAGAAGGAGTTCGTCGCCGAGGGCAACTCCGGCGCCCTGCAGACCGACTTCCCCACCTGCGTCACCAAGGTCTTCGGCCAGAAGAAGGCCGCCATGGTCATCGAGGCCGACTTCGTCGCCACCCCGGTGGTCCAGGCCGGCGCCAAGGTCGGCGAGGACGCCAAGTACTTCCCGTTCCCCAAGGCGGGCGACACCGCCCCGGTCGTGCTCGGCGGTGACGTCGCCGTCGCGATGAAGGACTCCCCCGGCGCCATGGCGCTGCTGGAGTTCCTGGCCTCCAAGGAGGGCGGCGAGGTCTGGGCCAAGCTCCCCGGCTACCTGTCCCCCAACAAGAACGTCTCCCCCGACAACTACCCCGACGAGCTGACCAAGCAGCTCGGCCAGACCATCGTCTCGGCCGGTGACGCCGTCCGCTACGACATGTCCGACCTGGCGCCGAGCGCCTTCGGCGGCACCGACGGCAAGGGCGAGTGGAAGGTCCTGCAGGACTTCCTGCGCAACCCGAGCGACGTCAAGGGCGCCCAGGAGGCCCTGGAGGCCGAAGCCAAGAAGGCCTGGAAGTAAAGAGGTATGGCCGTGACCGAACGGTTGGACGGCCCGACGGCCCCGCGCGAGGGTAACGACTCGCGCGGGGGCGCTTCCGGACCAGCTGATACCCCCCGCACACGACGCCTCGGCCCCTCCCCCGTGGTCGCGATCGCCTTCCTGCTCCCGGCGGCGCTGCTGCTCGGAGTCTGGGTGGTCTACCCGATCGTCTACTCGATCTTCCGCAGCCTCTTCGACGCGACCGGCTCCGGTTTCGTCGGGCTCGGCAACTACATCACGATCTTCACCGACGGCGGCATGCTCACCACGATCAGGAACAACCTGATCTGGGTGATCGTCGCGCCGATCGTCATCACCGTGCTGGGCCTCATCTTCGCGGTGCTGACCGAGCGCATCCGGTGGGCGACGGCGTTCAAGCTGATCGTGTTCATGCCGATGGCGGTCTCGCTGATGGCCGCCGGCGTCATCTTCCGCCTCGTGTACGACGAGGACCCCGACAAGGGCGTGGCCAACGCCGTGCTCACCACGATCAACGACACGTTCTCCTCCTCCCAGGGCTACCCGGAGGCCCGCCCCCGCGAGGGCGACCAGTCGCCGGTCGCGGACCAGGGCGGCGCGGTCGTCACCAAGCAGCCCGCCCAGACCGGGCAGCCGGTGCTGGTCCCGATCGTCGGCGTCAAGCCGGCGGTCATGCCTGGGAACGCCCAGACCGCCAAGACCCCGCAGGGCGGCAACGAGCTGTCCGGCACGGTCTGGTTCGACTTCACCCCGGGCGGCGGCGGCCAGAGCGGCGCCGTGGACGCAGGCGAGAAGGGCCTGCCGGGCATGACGGTGGAGGCGGTCGGCAACGACGGCCAGGTGGCGGCGACCGCCACCACCGCCGAGGACGGCTCGTTCCGCTTCGAGGGCCTGGCCGCCGGCTCCTACGTCGTGCGGCTGCCGCAGTCGAACTTCGAGGCCGCCTACAACGGCCTCACCTGGCTCGGCCCCACGCTCATCACACCGGCGATCATCGGCGCGTTCGTCTGGGTGTGGGCCGGGTTCGCCATGGTGCTGATCGCGGCCGGCCTGGCGGCCATCCCGCGTGACGCGCTGGAGGCGGCCCGCATCGACGGCGCCACGGAGTGGCAGGTGTTCCGCAAGATCACCGTGCCGTTGCTCTCGCCGGTGCTGCTCGTCGTCTTCGTGACGATGATCATCAATACCTTGAAGGTGTTCGACCTGGTCTTCATCATCGCGCCGTCCTCGGTCCAACCGAACGCGAACGTGGTCGCGCTGGAGATGTGGCGCGTGTCGTTCGGCGGCGGGAACAACCAGGGGCTCGGCAGCGCCCTGGCGATCTTCCTGCTCATCCTGGTCCTGCCCTTCATGATCATGAACATCCGCAGGTTCAGGAGGGAGAACGCATGACCACCGCGACAGCCCCGGCTGCTCCCGCCGCCTCCGGACTGCACACGGGCGCCCCGCGCAGGGGCCTGGCCAGCCGCATCGTCGACCGGGTCGGCAGCGGCACCATCCAGGTCGTCATGGTGCTGCTCGGCCTGTTCTGGCTGGTACCGACGCTCGGCCTGCTGGTCGTCTCGATGCGGACGGTCGAGGTCAACAACGCCGAGGGCTGGTGGACCGTCTTCACCAAGCCCGCGGAGCTGACCCTCCAGAACTACGCCAACCTGCTGTCCAGCGGCTTCACCGCGTCGTTCTGGAACACCGTGGCCATCACGGTGCCCACCACGGTCCTGGTGATCGGCATCGCCGCCATGGCGGCCTACGCCTTCGCCTGGATGGAGTTCCCGGGCCGCGACACGCTCTTCCTCGTCGTGATCGGGCTGCTCATCGTGCCGATCCAGATCGCGCTCATCCCGATCGCCTCGTTCTACGGCGGCATGGGGATCTTCGGGTCGATCCCCGGCGTGGTGCTCTTCCACGTCGCGTTCGGCCTGCCGTTCGCCATCTTCCTGCTCCGCAACTTCTTCGTCGGCATCCCCTCCTCCCTGCTGGAGGCGGCCCGGATGGACGGCGCGTCGGAGTGGAAGATCTTCGCCACCGTGGTGTTCCCGCTGGGCAAGCCGGCGATCGCCTCGCTCGGCATCTTCCAGTTCCTCTGGGTGTGGAACGACATGCTCATCGCGCTGGTCTTCGCCGACACCGGCAGCCAGCCGATGACCAAGGCGCTCCAGTCCCAGATGCGGCAGTTCGGCTCCAACGTGGACATCCTGTCCTCCGGCGCCTTCCTGTCGCTGATCATCCCGCTGATCCTGTTCTTCGCGTTCCAGCGCTACTTCGTGCAGGGCATGATGGCGGGCTCGGTCAAGTAGGGACCGTTCGCCGCGGAACCCCGCACTCCTCGGGGGGGTGCGGGGCTCCGTTGTGATCATTCTGGTACGGCCGGCAGGCCCGATCGGCGCGCAGGCCGTACCAGACCTGGATAAGCTCATCGGCCATGGCCGGTCGTCCCCTGAACGAAATCGTCGAAGCCGGATGGGCACAGGCTCTTGAGCCCGTCGCCGAACGGATCTCCCACATGGGCGAGTTCCTCCGCAAGGAGATCGCCGAGGGCAGGCAGTACCTGCCCGCCGGCGCGCACGTGCTGCGTGCCTTCAACCAGCCCTTCGACGAGGTCAAGGTGCTGATCGTCGGGCAGGACCCCTACCCGACCCCCGGACACCCCATCGGGTTGTCCTTCTCCGTCGCCGCGGACGTCCGGCCGTTGCCGGGCAGCCTGCTCAACATCTACAAGGAGATGGAGAGCGATCTGGGCCTGCCCCGTCCCGCCAACGGCGACCTGACGCCGTGGGCCGAGCAGGGCGTGCTGCTGCTCAACAGGGTGCTGACCGTGATGCCCGGCAAGCCCGCCTCGCACCGGGGCAAGGGTTGGGAAGAGGTCACCGAGCAGGCCATCCGCGCCCTCGTGACCCGCGACAAGCCGCTGGTGGCCATCCTGTGGGGCCGCGACGCGCGCAACCTGGCGCCGATGCTCGGCAGCGTGCCGCGCATCGAGTCCGCCCACCCGTCGCCGCTGTCGGCACGCAACGGCTTCTTCGGCTCACGGCCGTTCAGCCGGGCGAACGAGCTGCTCGTCCAGCAAGGCGCGGCCCCCGTCGAGTGGAAGCTGCCCTAGCATCGTCGCCATGAGCGATAACGAGAAGTTTCTGCGCCTGACGGTCGAGCTGACCGTGGAGGTGCTCGACGTGGACGCGCTGCAGGCCGCCGCGCTGGCCGAGATTCGGCATCCCGACGCCGAGCTCACCGACGAGGAGCGGGCCGAGCAGGCCGAGCTCGTCGCCTCCGACGAGACCGGCGCCTCCGCGCTGCAGTGGTTGATCGAGCCTGACCACGTGCTGCAGCTCGTCGAGCACATCGACGAGATCGAGCCACGCGAGGCCGTGCTGGGGGTCGAGCCCTCGGAGGGGCCCAGTGAGGACGAGGACCACGAGGAGCATGACCACGCCTGACGCCCGGCGCGGGCCACGGCGCTGGACACACCCCGTGCCGTGGCTCGCCCCGTCCCATGCCGCCGAGGAGGTCTCACCGTGATCGTCGCATTCTCCATCACCCCGCTCGGCGTCGGCGAAGGGGTCGCCGAGCCGGTGGCCCGGGCCGTGAAGGTCGTCCGGGACAGCGGGCTGCCCAACCGGACGGACGCCATGTTCACCACGATCGAGGGTGAGTGGGACGAGGTGATGGACGTGGTCCGGCGCGCCGTCGAGGCGGTGGCCGAAGTCGCGCCACGGGTCAGCCTCGTCCTGAAGGCCGACATCCGCGAGGGCGTCACCGACGGGATGACCAGCAAGCTGGAGTCCCTGGAACGCCACCTCCCCTGACCCGCACAGGCGTTCCGCCCGCACAGCCTTCCTGGCCCGCACAGCCTTCCTGGCCCATGCGGAGCTCTGACCCGCGCGAGTGTTTCGACCCGCGCCGGCCTTCCTCACCCGCGCGAGCCTTCTGATCCGTGCAGGCTTCCGGGCTCGCGCGAGCCTTCTGATCGGTGCGGGCTGGCTGAGGCGCGCGGGCCTTCCTCACCCGCGCGGGCTCTCCTGAGCCCTACCGCCCGGCTCGTGCAGTCGCCGGCCCGAGCGACGCCCGCGCCCGCGGGAACAGGTCCCCGCTTGTCCTGGCGGGGGCCACCCCTCACCATCGAGATATGTCTTGACCGTCCTCAGAACGCGTCATATCGTGTCGCTGCAAACGCGATATGACGCGTATCGGAGAGGTGGAGACATGAAGCGCGAGCACGTGCCCGTCCTCGTGGTCGGCGGCGGATACGCCGGCCTCAGCACCGCCCTGCTCCTGGCCTGGCGACAGGTCCCCGTCATGCTGGTCGAGCGGCACGCCGGCACCTCCATCCAGCCCAAGGCGTTCGGCGTCGGCCCGCGTGCCATGGAGCTGCTGCGCCCCGTGCCCGGCATGGAGCGGGCGCTTTCGGAGATCTGGGCCGGCATCGGCGACGGCATGCGCATCGCCATCGCCCCGAACCTCGGCGCTCCCGACCCGCACATGATCGTCAGCAACAGCGAGGACGAGTTCGGCTTCCTACCCGAGGTGACACCCGTCCTCCCCATAGGCGCGCCGCAGGCCGAGGTGGAGCGCATCCTCCGCGCCCGGGCCGAGGAGCTGGGCGCCGACCTGCGCTTCGCCACCGAGCTGGTCAGCCTCGACCAGGACGCCGAGGGCGTGACGGCGGTGATCCGCGCGGGCGGCGCCGACAGCGTGGTGCGCGCCTCCTACGTCGTGGCCGCCGACGGCTACCGCAGCCCGGTCCGCGGGATGCTCGGCATGCCCACCACCGGCAAGGGCGAGCTGGGTCAGATGTGCTCCATCATGTTCGACGCCGACCTGACGGAGCTGGTGCGCGAGCGCGAGGTCACCCTCTGGTATCTGCAGAACGACGTCTTCACCGGCGTCATCCTCACCGGCACCGGCGTGGGCGCGCACGTGCTGGGCGTCAACCACGGCCCCGCCGAGAGCGAGACCTTCACCGAGGAGCGCTGCGTCGAACTGGTCCGGATCGCCACCGGCGTGCCCGGCCTGGACGTGCGGGTGCTCGACAAGGCGACGTTCGCCATGGCCCACGTGCTGGCCGAGCGCTACCGGGACGGGCGGGTGTTCCTGGCCGGCGACGCCGCCCACACGATGCCGCCCACCGGTGGGCAGGGTGGCAGCACGGCGATCGAGGACGGCTGCGACCTGGCCTGGCGGCTCTGGCTGGTGCTCTCCGGGCAGGCGGGGCCGGACTTCCTCGACACCTACGACGCCGAACGCCGCCCCATCGGCACACTCACGGCCGACGCCCAGCTCGCCAACCTCGGCGTGCGCATGCCGCCCGCCCTGCGCACCGACTACCCCGAGCCACTCGACGACCCCATCGGCGCGCTCCTCGGCCGACGCCACCACTCGACCGCCATCCTGAACGAACCCGGCGACGACGGGTCGATCCTGGAGGACCCCCGCGTGCCGACCGGTCGCCCCGGCAGCCGGGCCCCGCACGTGGTCCTGGACCGGGACGGCCGGCGCATCTCGACCATCGACCTGTTCGCCTCCGGCTTCACCCTGCTGGCCGGGCCGCGGGGCGCCGACTGGACCCGCGCCGGCCGGCTCGTCGCCGAACGGCTGGGCGTGCGGCTGACCCGCGTCGTGGTGGGCGAGGATCTGGTGGACGTCGAGGGGCGCTGGCAGGAGAGGTACGGCGTGGACGAGGGCGGCGCCGTGCTGGTCCGGCCCGACGGCTACGTCGCCTGGCGTTCCCCCGGCCCCCACCCGGACCCGGAGACGACCCTGGACCGCGCGCTACGCCACATCCTCAGCCGCTGACACCCGCCGCGGGCCGGTCGGGCGAGGGGAGGAACGAAACGGCCCGGCCCGCAGAGCAGGCCCGTACGCCAAGGAGATCAGAAGAACCCGAGCCGGCCGGTCCGCTGGGCGCGGGCCTCTCCCAGCCGGAGCGCCATCATCGCCGTCAGCAGCATGACGGCGGACAGGAGAGCGAGCGCCGCCAGCTCCCCGGCCAGCTCGCCCGCCCCCCGCCCGTCGAGCAGCGCCCCGCGTACCACCACCAGGCTCCCGGTGAGCGGCAGCACCGAGCCGGCCGCCCGCAGCCAGCCCGGCAGCGCGAAGGTCGGCAGCCGCACCCCGGCGGCGAACCACATCGGATCGTCCAGCAGCGTGTAGAGGAACGCGGCGTCCCTGGAGAAGATCAGCAGGCTGTTGAGCAGCGCCCCCCACGCCACGGCAGGCACCAGCATGGCCAGGAAGACGACCGCGTACATGCCCGGGTGGGCCACGCGGACCACGTCGAGCAGCGTGAACCCGGCCACCGCGAAGCAGGCGAACAACCAGGTGTTCTGCACCAGCGCGCCGAATCCGTTGGCGACGACCACGACCAGGCGGCTGGCCGGAGACAGGAAGAGCAGCTCCAGCGTCCCGGTCTGCCGCTCGAAGGTGAAGTGCCAGGCGGACTGCACCAACGAGAAGAAGAACGTGAACCCGAGCGTCCCGGTGGCCAGGAAGGCCAGCAGCCGCTCCGGGTCGGCGGCGAGCGGCCAGCGTTCGGCGATGCCGGGCGCGGCCGCCAGCGGGCGGAGCGTGTAGTACGACTGCGCCAAGGTGAGCAGCGGCCAGACCAGCATCGAGAAGATCACGAGCTTGCTGCCGAAGACCCGGCGGTGCTGCTTGAGCGCCTCGGCCCGGAAGATCCTCACGGCGTGCCTCACCGGGTCACCTGCCAGGGCCGGGCCAGGCACGGGCACGGGCTGCCCGGGTCGAGTGCGCACCTCGCGCACCCGGCGCCGAGTTGCCGCAGGTTCCAGGCCTTCGTGCGCGGCCTGACCTCCTCCGTCTCCGCCGGGCGGCGCCGCCACTTCACGCGACCACCGCCGCCGGCCGGTCGTTCAGAGCCAGGATGGCGTCCTCCAGGGTCGGCTCGGCGATCTCCAGGCGCTCCGGCGCGCCGCCCGCCTCGATGATCGCCGTGGTCAGGGCTCCGGCGACGTCCCCCGGACCGCTGAGCTCGACCACCCCGCCGGGCGCGATCCGGACTGCCGGGTCGAAGGCACGCGCAGCGGCCTCGACCTGGGGCGTGAGCTCGGCGACCGTGACACGCACCGTGCGGTGGCGGCCGGTCTGGGTCACCAGCTCGGCGGGGGTTCCCTCGGCCAGGTGGCGGCCCTCGCCGATCACGTACACATGCGCGCAGAGCTGCTCGACCTCGGCGAGGTAATGGCTGGTGAGCAGCACACCCTTGCCGCGCTCGGCCAGCTCGGCCACCACCCGGCGCAGGTCACGGGCGATGGGCGCGTCCAGGCCGAGCGTAGGCTCGTCGAGCAGCAGGTAGTCGGGGTCGTTGACGAGGCCGCGGGCGATGGACAGCCGCTGCGCCATGCCGCGTGAGTAGCGCTCGACCCTGGTGTCGGCGGCCTCGACCAGCCCGACGAGGTCGAGCAGTTCGGCGATGCGCGGCCGGAGGACTCTGCCGGGAACGTCGTAGAGCTGTCCGAAGTACCACAGGTTCTCTCGGCCGGTCATCCGCGCGTACACCATGCGCTCGCCGCCGGCGATGAGGTTGATCCTCCTACGTACGGCGTGCGGCTGCCTGGCCGGGTCGAGCCCGCCGACGGTGACGGTGCCGGACGTCTGCCTGAGCAGGGTGGCGAGGATCTTGATCGTGGTGGTCTTACCCGCTCCGTTCAGGCCGAGCAACCCGGTCACGCGGCCGCGCGGGATGGTGAGGTTCAGGTCGTGCAGGGCGACCTTGGGGCCGAACTCCTTGCGCAGGTGCACGGTCTCGATCATTCAGAAGCTCCGTTCCATGGCCCTGCGCTCCGCCCAGGGCATCGTGAGCAGCCCGGCGGCGGCGTAGCCGAGGGCGATCAGTACGGCCACGCCGAGACGGGCGGGGTCCAGTCCGGTGCCGCCGGTGAAGACGCCCCGGATCACGTCCATGGCGGCCGTCACCGGTATCAGCTCGCCGAGCCATCGCAGCGCCTCCGGCAGGTAGTCCCTCGGGAAGGTGAACCCGGACAGCACGGCCACCGCTTGGAAGACGGTGTTCTGCGTGATGTGCGCCTCTCCGGCGACGATCATCACGTTGCTCAGCACCACCGACATTCCGAACACGGCCAGGGCCAGCCCGGCGACGGCCAGCACGGCGTCCACCGCGCCCGTGGCCGCCGGCCGTACGCCGAGCAGCAGCGCGAACCCCAGCAGGACGGCCACCTCCAGGGCGACGGCCGTGAACGCGAACGCGGCGAACCCGAGCAGGTAGGGCAGTCGGCGCGCCGGTGCGACGACCAACGCGCCCATCGTGCCCTCGCGCTGCTCCTGGATCATCGCCTTGCCGATCCAGAGGATGCCGTGCACGACGAACATGTAGGCCGCCGCGCCCACGGCGATGTAGCCGAGATAGTCGGCGGTGCCCACCCTGCCGGCGAACTCCGCCGGCACCTGGTCTCCGGCGACGGCCCGCAGCCCGAGATATGCCACCCCCATGGTGAAGACACCCAGCAAGAGGGTGCCGATGAAGTACGACCACGGGTAGGCCCGCCTGGTCACCAACCACGACCGCCTGAGGGTCGCCCATGCCACCGTCATAAGTCTCCTTTGGGAACTGACTGAGTTTCTATCAGAGACTCACAAGGGGGTAAAGTCGGGTCATGGCCCGGGAACTACGTGTTCAGGACGCCCAATGCTCGATCGCCCAGGCGGCGGCCGTCGTCGGCGACTGGTGGAGCCTGCTCGTCGTGCGCGAGGTCGCGCGGGGGCATCGCCGGTTCGACGAGCTGCTCGGCGAGCTCGGCATCTCACGCAAGGTGCTGACCGAGCGACTGCGCCACCTGGTGGAGCACGGAGTGCTCGCCCGCGAGCCGTACCAAGCGGGGCCGGTGCGCCACGAGTACGTGCTCACGGACGCCGGCTGGGCACTCGCGCCCGTCCTGATCACCATGCAGGACTGGGCGGACCGCTGGTTGCTCGGCGACGGCTCCCTGACCGGGGTGGCCGAACCCGCGAGCACGGAGGCGGCCCGCGTCCACGCGCTGCTCGGCACCCGCGTACCCGCCCCCCTGTTCCTCCCGAGCCACGGCGGGGCCTCAGCGGACGAGATGGCCACAGGCACCACGACCGCACACAGGACAGCCCCGAACGGGCGGGCGCCGGGGGGTGGCAGCTCAGGCGAGGTGGCAGCGGACGGTACGACAGCGGGTGGGGCGGGCGCGACGCCGGCTCTCGATGTGGTGGCGGACGCGGCGGCCACCGTCCTGTTCTGCTATCCGGCGACGGGCATGCCCGCACCCTTGCCGCCCGGCTGGGGCGAGGTACCGGGCGCGGCGGGCTGCACGCTGGAGAACCGGCTGTTCAGGGACAGAGCATCCGAGTTCGCCGCCAAGGGGGTCGCCGTCCACGGCGTGAGCACGCAGCGGCCCGACGAACAGGCTGCCTTCGCGGCCGCAGAGGAAATCCCGTTCCCGCTGCTCTCGGACATGGACCTGCGGCTGGCCGCGGCGCTCCGGTTGCCCACGTTCCGGGCGGGGCAGGCGCTCCGGCTCAAGCGCGCCATCCTGGTGATCGATCGGCACCGGGTGGTCCGCCACGTCACCTTTCCGGTCCTCGACATCCCCCAGGCCGTCGAGGAATCCCTCGAAGCCGCCCAGTCGCTGCCCCGCTGACCGATCCCTGCCCCGCTGACCGACCCCTGCCCCGGCTCCGGTCCCGACTCGACTCCACCCCGGCGACCCGAGCGCCGGGGCCTCCACGACACAGGACCGGGGTCGGGGACCTGGGCCAGGGTGGGGCACCCGGGACTTGGGTGGAGAACCCGAGACCTGGGTGGAAGAACCCCGGACCTGGGTGGAGAACCCGGGGCCGAGACCGGACCCGCACAGCGCAGGACCGGGACGGCGAGGGACGCAGGAACGAGACATGCACAGGACCGGGGCGGGTACCTGGAACCCCACGAGGAGGCCCGGACCTGTGGGGAGGCCCGGACCCGCGAGGACACCCGGACCTGTGGGGAGGCCCGGACCTGTGGGAAATCTGGACCGGGGCGGGGAGGTCAGGCGTACCAGTCGCCGGCGAGTTCCTGGATCTCCTTGCTGCCCTTGCGGACATAGGTCGCAACGGTGAGGACCTGCCAGATCGACTTCGGGTGGTTGAGCATGCTGAACATGAAGACCGAGCCGCCGTCGCGGGCGACGAAGCCCCACGGGGTGCCGAACGACTGGTAGCCCACGTACGCCCCCTTGGAGATCCTGGCGTAGGCCTTGCGGCTGAAGTTGTCCTTGGCCAGCCGGTAGCCGTTCTTGCCCGCCCGCTTGTGCCGGTCGTAGTCCCAGAAGATCATGTACTCGCCGGCGATGGCCCCGCCGGTCGACATCGGGGCGGCGGTGGCGTAGCCCTCGGCGTCAAGGCGCGGTGCGGGCACCCGCTGACCGTAGTGGAGCGGGGTCTTCGCGGCCAGTTTGAAGGACTCGCCCTTGGCACGCCAGAAGGCCAGCAGGTGCGCCCGGTCCTGACCCTGGTAGGTCGCCTGGAGCATGAACCACTCGCCGGTGGCCGGTTGGTTGCGGGGCACGTAGTAGGTCTGCTTGCCGGTCAGCCGGATGGGCTTACGGGCGCGGTCCTTCTTGCCGTCGCTGACGTGGCCGCGGTCGATGACCACCTCGTGCCGGGTGCCTTCCGCGAACAGGGTGTCCGCCCTCGCCTGCTCATCCCACCACTTGCGGTCCTTGATGAGCTTGTTGTGCCTGGTCACCCAGGACGCCGCCTCCTTCCTGGCGTCGGCGAGGGTCAGCCGGATGTCGTCCGCCGGGCTGGACGGGGTCGCGGTGGGGGTGGCGCTGGGCTCAGGGACGGCGCTGGCCGGTGGGGAGGCGGGGGACCCGGAGGAGGACGGCGAGGGGGAGCTCGCCGCGGGTGCGGCCCATCGGGCGACGGGGTTGTCCGCCAGCGAGCAACCCACGAGGCCGAGGGCCAGGGCGACGATGAGCGGCACCTTGCGCACGGTGTTCCTTCCAGGATTATTGCGACAAAAGACAATAGAGAGACCGTACCGGACAGGTTTGGGTCAGGATCACGATGCGATGACGGGCGCACCGTGTCCGTGATCGGGCTCTCCTCCTTCCGGCGTCTTCGTCTGGCGTGCGGTTCGGGGCTGGACGCGCCCTGGTGTCGGGGTGCTGTGTCCTGGTGTCTCGGGGCGCGCGGTGTTGTGGTGCGCGCAGTGTTGTGGTGCGCGCGGTGTTTGGGGTCTCGGGTGCGTTGACGTCTCGGGTCCGTTGACGTCTCGGGTGCGCCGATGCCTCGGGTGGGTCGGGTGTGCGTGCTGGCTCTGGGGTGTGTGCTGGTGCCTCGGTGCGTCTGATGTTGCGGATGCGCCTTTCAGGCCGGCTCACGACCGGTCTTCGGGTGTCCTGGCCGTTCTTGCTCGGGGTGCCGGTCCTCAGGCTGTCGCTCACGAGCTGCTGTGTTCTAGGCCGCCAGTGTCTGAGGTGGGTCGCTGGGGCGGCGAGCCCGCGGGGCCGTGGGCCTGTGGGGCGCCTCCCGGCGTGGCCGGACCGTGATGGGTGGATCGGCTGCCGGACCGACCTTGAGGCAGGCTGCCCGGTCTGTGCCGGGGAGGGGGCCCACCTTCAGGCGGGTGACGCGGCCCGAGCCGGTGGTGCGCGGCACGTTTCGGTTCGCGGGACGGGGGCTGTGGGTGGTTGGGCGGGCAGCGGCGCGTGGGCCACCGAAGGGGCCAGAGGTCGAGGCGGGCGGATGCTCGTCGCAGGGGGTGAGGCGGATCTTCAGAGGAGGGGCGCCGGGGAAGGACGAGGGGTCCGGGCCGTCGATCCGGAGGTGATCGTCGATCAGGCGCGTCGTCGCGTGCGGGTGGGCGGCGAGGAAGGCCAGGTGCTCGGTGACGAGCCGATCGGCCACGGTGCGCAGGAGGGTGATGGCGCACAGGGTGTGGGTGCACGGGGCGCCGTCGAGGGTGATCTCGGGGAGGGCGAAACGGCGGAGTCCTCGGGAGGTGATGTGCGGGAACCCTCGCGAGGTGACGTCGGGGAAACCGCGCGAGGTGATGTGGGGGAACGCTTGCGAGACGTGCGGGAGGGTGTGCGGCGGTCTGTGCGACGGTTGGTGTGCGGGGATCACGCGGGGCCGGCATGACGGCTGCTGTGCGGTGGGCGCGTGTGGTGGCTCGCTCGCCAAGGGGCGAGGGGAGGCTGGGGTGGGGTGGTGGACGTCCCAGCCCAGCCAGTCGTCGGCCAGCCGGAACCTGGACGGCTCGTTGGGGCAGTGGTCGCAGAGCGGCACCGTCGTGCCCGCCAGCGGGTCGATGACCAGGCCGCCGCCGGCGTGGGCCAGGGCGCGGGCCGCGGCGCGAGCGACCTGGGCACCGGCGGGCAGCGTGCGCGGGGATGCGCTGGAGGTGACGACGACGTGTTGCCGGGTGCGGCGGAGAAGATGCCGCTCGTCGTCGGTGAGGGTGAGGTCGCCGGGGCTCCAAGGCGATCGGTGGTGGGTGACGCTCAGCCACGGGGTGCCGAAGGCGCTCATCGCCGCCCGCCGGTAGGGCGGGCCGACGCGCCAGGGCACCACGGACTCGACGGGACAGGGCATGCGCTCCACCGCTACGACGAAGAGGCAGCGCAGCGTGCGGGGCAGTGCGAGGGCGATCTTCATGTGTGGGCCTCCGGGATGGTGAGGCCCTCAGCATGGAGAACGAGCGGGTGGGGTGGCGGGGGTGAACGGGGTTCTGTGGATGGGGGCGGGTGGTTGGTCAGCCGCCTGTGGACGACGAGCCGGCGTGGCGGCCCGGGTCGAGCGGCGTCAGACGGCCCGGGTCAGACCGCCCAGGTCGGACGGCCCGGGTCGAGCGGCGTCAGACGGCCCGGGTCAGGCCCGGGTCAAGCGGCGTCAGACGGCCCGGGTCAGGCCCGGGTCGAGCGGCGTCAGACGGCCCGGGTCAGGCCCGGGTCAGGGGTGGGGCGGCAGATGGCAAGGCTCTGGGCCGGGAGCCGCAGCCCGTCCTGCTCCAGTGACACCGGCTCGTCCGAGGCCAGCAGGACGCTCCCCCCGCGCACCGGCACCGTCACCGGCTCATCGCCGAAGTTCACCGCCACGCACACCTCCCCCCGCCACATGGCCAGCCAGTCGCCCTCCGGATCCGTCTCCACCCGCACCCGGTCCAGGCGCGGGTCCGAAAGCTCCGGCAGCGCCTTGCGCAGCGCGATCAGGTCGCGGTACCAGCACAGCAGCGACCAGTGCGCCTCCTCCTTCAGCTCCGCCCAGTCGAGCTTCGACATGAGGAACGTCTCCTCGCTGGAGGGGTTGGGCGCCTCCCAGGCGTACCCGAACCCCTCGAACTCCGTCTCCCTGCGCCCGCCCTCGCTCTCGCGCAGGTGCGGCTCGACGTGGTCGGAGAAGAACAGGAACGGCGAGCGCGCCCCCCACTCCTCCCCCATGAACAGCATCGGCGTGAACGGCGAGGTCAGCAGCAGGCCGGCGCCGAGCGTGAGCGCGGCGGGCGGCAGCCGGTCGCCGGCGGGGCGGTTGCCGATCTGGTCGTGGTTCTGCAGGCAGGCGACCAGCCGGTGGCCGGGCACACCGGTGTACGGGCTGCCGTGCGAGCGCTGCCGGAAGCTGGAGTGGCCGCCGTCGTGGAGGACGCCCGAGGTCAGCACCTTGGCCAGGGCCTCCAGCCCGACGAAGTCGCCGTAGTAGCCGTGCGTCTCGCCGCTGACGGCGGTGTGCAGGACGTGGTGGACGTCGTCGTTCCACTGCGCGGTCATGCCGAGGCCGCCGGCGTCGAGCGGGCGGACCATGCGCGGGTCGTTCAGGTCGGACTCGGCGATCAGCGACAGCGGGCGGCCGACCGCGCAGGCGAGCGCGTCGACCTCCGCCGACAGCTCGGCCAGCAGGTGGGTGGCCCGCTTGTCGTGCAGGGCGTGCACGGCGTCCAGCCGGAGCCCGTCGATGTGGTAGTCGCGCAGCCACTGGATCGCGTTGCCGATGAAGTAGCGGCGCACCTCGTCGGAGCCCGGCCCGTCGAGGTTGACCGCCTCGCCCCAGTAGCTCCCGGCGAATCCGGAGAAGTACGGTCCGAACGGGTGCAGGAAGTTGCCCGACGGCCCGAGGTGGTTGTAGACCACGTCGAGGATGACGCCGAGCCCGTGCCGGTGGCAGGCGTCCACGAACGACTTGAGCCCGTCGGGCCCCCCGTACGTCTCGTTGACCGCGTACAGGTCGACCCCGTCGTAGCCCCAGTTGCGCCCGCCGGGCACCGGGGCGACGGGCATGACCTCGACGAAGTCGACGCCCAGCTCGACCAGGTGCTCCAGCCGGTCGATGGCCGCCTCGAACGTGCCGCCCTGCGTGAACGTGCCGATGTGCAGCTCGTAGATGACGGCCCCGCGCAGGTCGCGGCCGGTCCACTCGTCGTCGGACCACGTGTAGCGCCCGTGGTCGTAGACGGCGCTGGGCCCGAAGATCCCTTCGGGCTGCCGCCGGGAGCGCGGGTCGGGGTACGGTCCGCCGCCGTCGACCACGTACCCGTAGCGGGTGCCGTGGGCGGCCTCGGGGACGTCGAGCGCCCACCAGCCGTCCGGCAGCGGGGACATGGCCCTCCGCCCGCCCAGAACGTCGACCTCGACGGCCGTGGCCTTCGGTGCCCACACCTCAAAGATCATGTCTCTCCAGGAGTGCGACGGGATACTGGTGGAGGAGGTGGGCCAGCGGCACCCGGCCGGTGTAGAGGCCGCCCGTGAGCAGCTCGCGCCAGTTGCCCGGCGGCAGGGTGAGCGTGGTGGCCCCCCAGCCGCCACGCCGTTCGAGGCCCACCGGGAGCCGGGTGGCGACCGCGACCGCGCGGGCCCGCTCCCCCTGGCTGCGGGCGAAGGCGACGGCGTGCTCCGCCGCCTCGCCGTCCGCCTGGAGCGGCGTGTACGGCGCCGCCGGCCCGAGCCTGCGCCGCAGCCGCAGCGCCTGGCCGGTGACCAGCAGCTTGGCCGCGTCCCACGCCGAGGCGGGTGTGCGCGGGTAGCTCACCGGCCGCCGGTTGTCCGGGTCGACCAGCGAGAAGTCGGTCGTCTCGTTGCCCTGGTAGACGTCCGGCACGCCGGGCATCATGAGCTGCACGAGCTTGGCCCCGAGCGAGTTGGACATGGCGTACGGCTCGATCCGCTCGGCGAACTCCCCGACGGGCAGCTTCACGGCCGCCTCGGCGAACTCGCGCAGCCGCCGCTCGTAGCCGGGGTCGGGGTTGACCCAGGAGATGGCGGTCTTGGCCTCACGGGCCGCCTTGAGCAGGTAGCCGGCGAACCGCTCGGCGGAGACGGGCCAGGCGGCCATGAGGTTCTGCCAGGCCAGGCAGTCGAGGCGCGGGTCCAGCCGCACGATCTGCGACCAGGCGGTGACCGTCTCCGCCCACTCCTGCGGCAGCTCCGACAGCACCGACAGCCGGGCCCGTACGTCCTCCGACCGCTTGGTGTCGTGCGTGGACAGCGTGGTCATCGAGTGGGGCGGCATGCTGGCGCAGAACTCGTGGAACTCCGCCACCTCGATCCCGAACGCGTCCGGCTCGCCGCCGACCTCGTTCAGGCAGGACAGCGGATACCACCGGTAGAGCGCGGTGTCCTCGACGCCCTTGGCCATGACGGGCCCGCACGCCTGCTGGAAGCGGATGACCAGCTCAGGCGGGCCGTGCAGGACCTGTTCGGCGAGGCGGCGGGCGGCGGGCGAGCACGCGGCCGCCGCCTGTCGGACGATCTCGGCCGACTCGGGCGGCGGCGGCTCGCCCGGCACCGCGTACGCCCGGTAGACCGGCATGGCGGCCAGCAGCTCGGCCACCGTCTCCGGCTCGCAGGAGGCGAGCTGGGCCAGCCGCTTCACCTCGGCCCCGAAGAACAGGTCGATCACCTCGCGCTTGGCCCGCGCCACCACCGGCAGGTAGTCGCCGGGTTCGCCGGTCAGCCGGGTGAACAGCTCGACCAGCGGCTCCTTGCCCGCCGGGTCGACGAACAGGCGGTTGACCCGGTTGAGCACCTCGTAACCGGTGGTGCCGTCGCACGGCCAGTCGGCCGGCAGCCGCTCCTCGCCGATGAGGATCTTCTCCACGACCGTCCAGGCGCCGCCCGTGCGGGCGCGCAGCCGCCGGAGGTAGCCGCGCGGGTCGGCCAGGCCGTCGGGGTGGTCGACGCGCAACCCGTCGATCAGCCCCTCGTCCAGCAGCCAGAAGATCACCTCGTGCGTGGCGAAGAACACCGCCGGGTCCTCCACGCGCAGCCCGATCAGCGTGGAGACGTCGAAGAAGCGCCGATAGCCGGGCCCCTCACGCCAGTCGACCAGCCGGTAGTGGCCGGGATGGGGGAAGGTGTGCTCGTGGTAGCGCAGCACGTCGCCGTCCGCGACGGGCTCGGTGTCGTCGCCGAGCACCGGCAGCGCCACCTTGCCGCCGTCCCACTCGATGTCGAACCAGCTCGCGTACGCCGAGCCGGGGCCGTCGCGGAGCACCTCCCAAAAGCGTGGGTTGGTGGTGTTCATGTGGTTGGGCACGATGTCGACCACCACGCCGAGGTCGTGCGCGGCGAGCTGTTCGGCCATCTCGCGGAACCCCTTGGCGCCGCCGAACTCCTCGCGGATGCGCGAGTGGTCGGTGACGTCGTAGCCGTGCAGCGAGCCGGGGTTGGCCTGCAGGATGGGCGACAGGTAGACGTGGCTGACGCCGAGGTCGCGCAGGTAGCCGGCGATCTCGGCGACCTGCGCGAACCCGAAGTCGGGGGTCAGCTGGACCCGGTAGGTCGAGATGGGCCTAGACACGGCGCAGCACCCGCACGCTGCGGCCGGGGACGTCCACGGCCTCGCCCGCCCGGCTCAGGCGGACGTCCAGGATGATCGGCATGGCCGTGTCGATCTCCGTCTGCCACATGTCTCCGTAGTCCTTCGGAATCGTGAACGCGATCGTGTCGTGGTGGGCGTTGAACAGCAACAGGAACGAGTCGTCGCGGATCGGCCTGCCGCGCCGGTCGGGCTCGGTGATGGCGTCGCCGTTGAGGAAGACGGCCAGTGACTTGGCGTATCCGACGTTCCAGTCGGCGTCGGTCATCTCCTCACCGGACGGGGTGAGCCAGGCGATGTCGCTCAGCCCGCGTACCGGCTTGCCGTAGAAGAACCTCCTGCGCCTGAACACCTGGTGCTTCTTGCGCAGCTCGGCGAGGCGTTGGGTGAACTCCAGCAGCAGCCAGTTCTCGCGCACGTCGGACCAGTCGACCCAGGTCAGCTCGTTGTCCTGGCAGTAGCCGTTGTTGTTGCCCTGCTGGGTGCGGCCCAGCTCGTCGCCGTGCGAGAGCATCGGCACGCCCTGCGACAGGAACAGCGTGGTCAGGAAGTTGCGCTTCTGCTGCTCGCGCAGCGACTCGATGGCGAGGTCGGCCGGGCCTTCCGCGCCGCAGTTCCAGGAGCGGTTGTCGTCGGTGCCGTCGCGGTTGCCCTCCTTGTTGGCCTCGTTGTGCTTGTGGTCGTAGGAGACGAGGTCCTGCAGGGTGAAGCCGTCGTGGCAGGTGACGAAGTTGATGGAGGCGGCGGGCCGGCGCATGTCGTCCTGGTAGAGGTCGCTGGAGCCGGTGAACCGGGAGCCGAACTCGGGCAGCGTGGCCGGTCGGCCGCGCCACAGGTCGCGGATGGTGTCGCGGTAGCGGCCGTTCCACTCGGTCCAGCGGGAGGGGAAGTTGCCGACCTGGTAGCCGCCCGGCCCCACGTCCCACGGCTCGGCGATCAGCTTGACCTGCGACAGCACCGGGTCCTGCTGCACCAGGTCGAAGAACGCGCTCAGCCGGTCGACCTCGTGCAGCTCGCGCGCCAGGGTCGAGGCCAGGTCGAAGCGGAAGCCGTCGACGTGCATCTCGGTCACCCAGTAGCGCAGCGAGTCCATGATCATCTGCAGGACGTGCGGGGAGCGCATGAGCAGGCTGTTGCCGGTGCCCGTGGTGTCCATGTAGTGGCGCGGATCGCCGTCGACGAGCCGGTAGTAGTCGGGGTTGTCGATGCCCTTGAACCCGAGCGTCGGCCCGAGGTGGTTGCCCTCCGCCGTGTGGTTGTAGACCACGTCGAGGATGACCTCGATGCCCGCCTCGTGCAGGGCGCGGACCATCGCCTTGAACTCCAGCACCTGGCCGCCGCGCTGCCCCTGGCTGGAGTAGCTGTTGTGCGGGGCGAAGAAGCCGATCGAGTTGTAGCCCCAGTAGTTGGTCAGTCCGCGTTCCTCCAGCACGTGGTCGGTGACGAACTGGTGCACCGGCATCAGCTCCAGCGCGGTCACGCCGAGCTTGGTCAGGTGGTCGAGGATCTCCGGGTGGCCGAGGGCGGCGTACGTGCCGCGCAGGTGCTCGGGGATCTTGGGGTGCTGGATCGTCAGGCCGCGCACGTGCGCCTCGTAGATCACGGTGTCGTGGTACGGGACGGCCGGCGGCCTGTCGTGGCCCCACCCGAAGAACGGGTTGATCACGATGGAGCGGGGCATGTAGGGCGCCGAGTCGAGGTCGTTGCGCGAGTCGGGCTGCCCGAAGCGGTAGCCGTAGACCGCCTCGTTCCAGGTGACGCCGCCTTCGATCGCCGTGGCGTACGGGTCGAGCAGCAGCTTGGCCGGGTTGCAGCGCAGGCCGCGCGCCGGATCGTACGGGCCGTGCACCCGGTAGCCGTAGCGCTGGCCCGGACCGATGCCGGGCAGGTAGCCGTGCCAGATGAAGCCGTCGACCTCGGTGAGCGCCACGCGCGACTCGTTGTTGCCCTCGTCGAACAGGCACAGCTCCACCTTGTCGGCGACCTCGGTGTAGAGCGAGAAGTTGGTGCCGGCGCCGTCATAGGTCGCGCCGAGAGGATAGGGGTCTCCCGGCCACACTTCGATCATCGAGGCTCCCTTGCCGTTCTTCCCCATGGTGCGTTCCCCTGATCTGCCCGACAAGCCCGCCGCTCCGTGGGCCGAACAGGTTCTTCCCCGAAGTCGGCGGGTTAGCCCGGTCACCTGGGCGTAGCCGAGCCGCCTCCGACGGGATCGAGTCCGGCGCGTTCGACGCCGTCCGTCCGCGTTTGACCCTTCCGGTCCCGGTCACTTGACGACTCATGGGAGGTTTCAAGAAGTTCCTGTTACGCGGCAACATCGTCGAGCTGGCCGTCGCGGTGATCGTCGGGGCCACGTTCAGCGGTCTGGTGCAGGCCCTCGTCCGCGATCTCGTCACCCCGCTGATCGGGGCCGTCACGGGCGGGAGGGAGCCGGACTTCGCCCAGTACTCCTTCACCGTCAACGGCAGCGAGTTCAGGTACGGCGACTTCCTCAACCACCTGATCAGCTTCCTGATCATCGCCGCGGTGGTCTACTGGCTCGTCGTCCTGCCGATGACCCGGCTGGTCAGCCTGTTCGACAGGAACAAGGAGGCCACGACCAAGCAGTGCCCGGAGTGCCTGAGCGACGTGCCCGCGGAGGCACGCAGGTGCGCGCACTGCACGGTCGAGCTGGTGCCCCGGTCGGAGCAACCCCTGGCCTAGTTCGCAGCGGGATCGCCTGCCGTACCGGCGATGGGGGGTTTTGGCCGGTTGTGGGCTTCAAGGCGACCAAGGGTTGGGCAGGATGGGCGGGGTGAGCGTTGAGTTGATGGTCTGGGACGAGCCCGTGCCGATCACCAGGGACCAGGCGCGGGCCACCTATCTGGCGGTCAGGAAGAGCCGGCCCGTGACGGGCGCGGTGCCGGAGGTGGCCAAGGAACTGCCGGGGCTCGTCACCGTCTTTCCCGGCCACGTGCTGGTGACCATGGACCTGGAGTCCATGGACGAGATATCCGGTCAGGTGTTCGCGGTGGCCCGCGCGCACGGCATGGTCTGCTACGACCCGCAGCGCGACCTGGTGCACAACGTGGCCCCGCTCGGGATCTACCAGGACATGCAGCTCCACACCGGCGACGGCATGATCGTGCACGACCCCGACCTGGGCCTGGTGCACGACGTGCTGGGCACGCTCTCGGCGCAGAACCCCTTCGCGGCGCTGGTCGCCTTCGGGCGGCACTTCCTGCAGGTGTCGCCCGGCGGCGACCAGCCCGACGCGGGCTACGAGGTGGAGTACAAGGAGGGCACGATGGTGCGCACCCTGCTGCCCGACCTGGCCGACGTGCGGCGGGCCTTCCACGAGTACGCCACCGGCGACCGGGGTTTCCTGTCACGCCATGCGTGGTCCTGACGCTCCGGTGCGGCCGTGGCAGGATCGTGCGGCATGAGAACCCACTACCCGCCCATCGAGCCGTACGACTCCGGCCTGCTCGACGTCGGTGACGGCGAGCGGATCTACTGGGAGGTGTGCGGCAACCCCGACGGCAAGCCGGCCGTCATGCTGCACGGCGGCCCCGGCGGCGGCTGCACCGCCAAGCACCGCCGCCAATGGGACCCCGAACGCTACCGGGTGGTCCTGTTCGACCAGCGCAACTGCGGGCGCAGCCGGCCGCACGCCGCCGACCCGGGCACCTCACTGGCGGACAACACCACCTGGCACCTGGTCGCCGACATGGAACGGCTGCGCGAGCACCTGGGGATCGACCGGTGGCAGGTGTTCGGCGGGTCGTGGGGCAGCGCGCTCGCCCTGGCGTACGCGCAGACGCACCCCGAGCGGACGACGGAGCTGGTGCTGCGCGGCATCTTCACGCTGCGCCCGCACGAGCTGCGCTGGTTCTACCAGGAGGGCGCCTCCTACCTCTTCCCCGACCGGTGGGAGGCGTTCACGGCGCCGATCCCGGAGGAGGAGCGCGGCGACCTGCTGGCCGCCTACCACCGGCGGCTGGAGGGCGGCGACCCCGAGGCGCGGCTGGCGGCGGCCCGGGCGTGGGCGCAGTGGGAGGCCGGCACGGTGACGCTGCTGCCCGACCCCGAGCTGGTCGAGGAGTTCGGCGAGGAGCGCATGGCGCTGGCCTTCTCCCGGATCGAGAACCACTACTTCACGCACCTGGGCTGGTTCGAGCCTGAGCAGCTCATCCGCGACGTCGGCAAGGTCCGGCACATCCCGGCGGTCATCGTCCAGGGCCGCTACGACGCCTGCACGCCCATGACCACGGCCTGGGACCTGCACAGGGCGTGGCCGGAGGCGGAGTTCCACGTCGTGGACGACGCGGGGCACGCCGCCACGGAGCCGGGCATCGTGCACCGGCTCATCGAGGCGACAGACGGCTTCGCGCGAGCCGCACGGCCGGTGTGACGGCGCCGACCAGCAGCAGCGCGAACAGCGGCGCCAGCGTCAGGCCGGCGAGGAAGCCCCCGGCCACGTCGTGCGGGTAGTGCACGCCGACGAACACCCGCGAGAACGCCATGACCGCCGCCAGCGGCAGCACCACCCAGGCCAGGGCCCGCCAGGCCAGGACGAGGGTGCCGGCCGCCCCGGCGGCGATCACGGCGTGGTTGCTGGGGAACGACCAGTCGTCGGAGGGCGGGCAGACGGCGATCGTGGTGACGCCCCGGCAGGGGCGGTCCTCCCGCACGAGGAGCTTCACGACCTCGCTGACCACGTACGCGCAGACGATCCCGGCCGGGCCGGCGATCGCGATGGCCAGGTCGCGGGCGGGGGCGTGGCGCGCCCGCCACCAGCACAGCAGGAACAGCCCCGCGAAGACGAACAGCCCCGCGTCGGTCCCCACCTCGGCGAAGGTGTGGAGCCAGCCGGGCGTGCTGAGGGCGAAGTCGACGATGTCGCGGTACACACATGTCCAATCGATGAATGAGGCGTGGACACGACCTTACGGAAGATCATGAGTGGTCGTGTCGGCCTCCCGGCCCATCCGGGTCGGTCATCCGGCCGATTCGGGATGCGCCTCAGACTGGACGATCGTCACGGGCGTCCTCAGCCGGCGCCCCGCAGAGAGCGTGACCGGGTGATGGTCCGCTCGTACAGCTCCAGGTAGCGCTCCCCCATGACACTCGGGGAGAAGCGGCGGCGGGCCTCCCGGCGGCACTCCTCGGGGTCGATCTCGTCGGCCCGCAGCAGCCACTCGGCCAGTTCCTCCTCGGTGTCGGCGAGGAAGCCCGTGCGGCCGTGCTCGACGATCTCGGGCAGGCAGCCGCGGCGCAGGCCCACCGGCGGCACCCCGAGGGCCAGGGCCTCCACGACGGCCGTGCCGCCGGGCTCGTCCCACTGGATGGGGAAGAGCGCGGCCCGCGCGGAGGCGTAGAGGTCGTCGCGCTCCCGCCCGCCGACCGCGCCGATCCACCGGACCATGTCGCCGTCGAGGTAGGGTGCGACCACGTCGGCGTGGTAGCGCACGTCGGGGTGCCCGTGCAGCGGATGGTAGGGGTCCTGTGTCACGGTCTCCAGGTCGGCCTGCGTGCCGAGGCCGCTCACTGGACCGGCCAGGACCAGGGGGAGCCCCAGCTTCTGGCAGACGCGGGCGGCCACGTGCTGGCCCTTGAGCCGGCAGACGCGGCCCATGACCACGAAGTGCTCGCCGCGTTCGGCCCGCACGTCGCGGTCCGCGAGCGGGGAGGCGAGGTGGACCGCGCCCAGTGACGCGTTGCGCAGCGCCTCGGGGGCGCGGCGCAGCTGTGACTCCGAGACGCCGTTGACGGCGATCGACTGCGGGAAGTCGCCGTAGAACGCCGCGTGCTTGTGCAGGTCCCAGTGCAGGGTGTGCAGGACGGGCGGCCCGTCCAACGCGGCCAGCACGGCCGGCCCGACGACCTCGAGGTGGTCGTGCACGAGGTCCACGTCGTCGCGGCGGCGCAGCTCCTCGACGACGCGCGCCTGGTGCGCGTGGGCGATGCCCATGACCTGGTTGTACGGCTTCTGCAGGTCGCCGAACTGGCCGGTGTCGTAGACGCTGACGAGTTCGTCCACCTCCAGGGTGCTGGACCCGACGGAGGCGAGGATCACCCGCACGCCCCGCTCGCGCAGGGCGGGCACCAGTGTGGCGACCACGTTCTCGATGCCGCCGTAACCGGGGGGCGGGACCTCCAGCCAGGGGCCCGCGTTGATGAGCACGTTCACGCGACATCCTCCTCGAACAGCAGGGAGGCGAGCGGCGGCCGCTCGGCCACGGACACGTCCACCAGGTCCGGCCGGCCGTCGAGCCCGAACTGCAGCAGGGTCCGGGACGGCGGCTCCGACGACAGGACCCGGCCCTGCCGTTCGAGCCTGGACCAGGCGGTCAGCGTGATCTGCCCGGCCATCCGGCCGAGCGCGGTGGTCGACTGGTGGGAGTGCGTCCGGGTGCCCAGGTCCACCTGGGCCATCGCGTCGAGCCCGACCAGGTCCAGCAGGTCCACCAGCATCCCGAACTCGACGCCGTACTCGGTGACGAACGGCACCTGGGCCAGGACCTCGCGGCGGGCTGCGTACTCCCCGCCGAGCGGCTGGTGGAAGCCGGCCAGCTCGGGCCAGAACAGGTTGATGAGCGGCCTGGCCACCAGCTCGGTGACCCGCCCCCCGTCGCCGCGCCTGGCCACCCCGTCGTCCCCGATCAGGGGCCGCTCGTAGGCGCCCTTGACGAAGTGGACGGCGGGATCGGTGAGCAGCGGCCCGAGCAGGCCGGTCACGAAGTGGGCCCCGAAGTCGCGCAGGTCGGAGTCGACGAACACGACGATGTCGCCGTGGGAGGCGGCCAGGCCCTTCCACAGCGCCTCGCCCTTGCCGGTGAGCCTGGGCAGGTGCGTGAGGACCGCGTCCTGCGCCACCACGCGCGCGCCCGCGGCGGCCGCCTTGATGGCGGTCGCGTCGGTGCAGTTGGAATCGACGACGAGAATCTCGTCCACGAGCGGTGTCCGCTCGACGAGCTCGCGGCGGATCACGGTGATGATGTCACCGACAGTGCTTTCCTCGTTACGAGCCGGCAGCACGACGCTCACCGTGGTCGTTCCCTTGGCTCGCAGAAGGGCGTCGGGAGACCAGTCCTCAGCGGTGCTCGAGTGAGGCCCGTACCATTCCCTTACCCTGGCCAAGGCCCGCGGATCTCTCTCCATGCAGTAGCCCCGATCTGACGTCGTCACGGTCGGCGACATATTCCCTGAGGGCGAGAGTTCGAACATCGTTGTTTGAGCGCGCGCTGTCGTGGGATATGCCGGACTGTGTCCCCAATCATTCGTGTCGGCATCATCGGTGCCGGTAACGTAGCCGCTCGCCATGCAGACGTACTGTCCGGCTTTCCCGACGTGACGATCGCTGGGATCGCCGACACTGATCTGCGAAGAGCTGAAGCCCTCGCTTTACGGCACGGCTCCCCCGCATATGGCGGCCATGCCGATCTTCTGGATGCCGGCGATCTGGACGCTGTCTTCGTATGTGTGCCACCTTTTGCGCACGGTAAACCGGAACATGATGTTCTGTCCTGTAATCTCCCGATATTTGTAGAAAAGCCGCTGTCACTTAACCTCGAAACCGCAAAAAACATCGCAGCCGAAATCGAGCGGCGCGGACTGCCGTCAGCCGTCGGCCACCACTGGCGCTATCTCGACATCGTCGAGCGGGCCCGCGACCTGCTGGCCGGCCGTCCGGTGCGGCTGGCCATCGGGCACTGGCTCGACAAGGTGCCGCCGGTCGGCTGGTGGCTCGACCCCGCCCTGTCCGGCGGGCAGGTCGTCGAGCAGGCCGTGCACGTCCTCGACCTGGCGCGGCTGCTGGTAGGCGAGGTGGAGATGGTGCATGCCGTGCCCGCCGTGAACGGGGTGGACGGCGAGGTGGACCGGGCCGTCGCCGCCGTGCTGCGCTTCACCGGCGGGGCGACCGGCATGCTGGCCACCACCTGCCTGCTGCGCCACAAGCACCGGGTCGGGCTGGAGGTGCACGCCGACGGCATCGCGCTCGACCTCACCGAGACCCGGCTCACCGTGGACGGCGAGACGATCGTGCAGGACGACGGCCAGGCCAAGATCCGCGTCGCCCGCGCGTTCATCGACGCCGTGCGGGGCGGGGACGGTGACGTGCGGGTGCCGTACCACGAGGCGCTCAGGACGCACGAGCTGGCGCTGGCCGTCGCCCGGTCGGCGGCGCAGAGCAGGCCGGTCGAACTCGACGGACAGGGGGTCTCATGATCGAGGTGCTCAGCATCGAGTCTCCCGGCAAGGTGGCCCTGGTCGAGGAGCCGCTGCCGGAGGTGCCCAGGGGCGGCTTCCGGGTGGCCACCACCCACAGCGGCATCTCGGCGGGCACCGAACTCACCTACGTCAAGGGCGACAACCCCTACCTGAACGCCTCATGGGACGCGGCCCTCGGCCTGTTCGTGCCGGGGAGGCCCTCGGTCGCCTACCCGGTGCGCGGCATCGGCTACATGCAGGTGGGCATGGTCGTCGAGACCCGCACCCGGGCGGTGCGCGAGGGCGCGCTGGTGGCCATGACGTACGGCCACCGCACCGGCTACGTGGCCGACCCGATGGCCGACCGGTTCGTCGAGTTGCCCGACGACCTCGACCCGCTGCTCGGCGTCTACGTCGCCCACATGGGCCCGATCTGCGCCAACGGCCTGCTGCACGCCGCCGCCGACCTGCACGGGCCCGCCGTCCGCGACCTCGGCGACGGGGTGCGCGGCCGGCGCGTCGTGGTGGTGGGCGCCGGCGTGGTCGGCCTGCTGGTCGCCTCGTTCGCCCTGCAGTACGGCGCCGCGGAGGTCGTGGTGGTGGACGAGACCCCGTCCAGGCTGGCCATCGCCGAGGCGCTCGGCGCCGGCACGCTGGACTTCCAGGACGACCCCGCGGTCGAGCTCAAACGGCGCTGGCGCCACGGGCCCAACGACCGGGGCGCCGACGTGGTGTTCCAGTGCCGCGGCCAGACGCGGGCGCTGGCCCTGGCCCTGCGGGTGCTACGGCCCCAGGGCAGCGTGGTGGACCTCGCCTTCTACACCCAGGGCGCCGACGAGGTCCGGCTGGGCGAGGAGTTCCACCACAACGGGCTGACGCTGCGCTGCGCCCAGATCGGCAGGGTGCCGCGCGGCCTGGCCCACTCCTGGGACCGCGAGCGGCTCTCCCACGAGACGATCGCGCTGCTCAGGCGGCGCGGAGCGCTGCTACGTGAGCACGTGATCACTGACGTCGTCGGCTTCGCCGAGGCTCCCGAGCTGTTCGCCGACCTCGCGGCCCGCCGCAGGCACGCCGTCCAGGCCGTGCTCTGCGACAACGTCCAGGATGAGGGCGGCTGACCAGCTGAAGTCGTGGCAGCCGTGCCCCTGCAGGGTGAACGGGTCGAAGTACTCGCGAAAACCCGACGCGGCGATCGCCCTGATCATGCCCTCGGCCAGCGGCCCGGCCAGGTCGGGGCGGCGGCGGCGCAGCCCCTGCCAGATGAGCCAGCTCAGGTTGATCCAGCTCGGGCCGCGCCAGTAGCGGACCGGGTCGAACTCGGGCGCGGCCGGCGCGAAGCTCGACACGACGCCGTCCTTCAGACCGAACCTGTCGAGCGCGGTGCCGACCAGCTCGTTGACCAGGTCGCGCGGCAGGCCCGGCAGCATGAGCGGCACCAGCCCGGCGGCGCTGTTGGAGCGCAGCAGGCAGCCGGTGCGCACGTCGCGGGCGTGGAAGAGGCCGTCGTCGTAGAGGTGCTCGACCATCGCCTCGGTGATCGCGGCGGCCTCGCTCCGGTGCGGCTCCGGGTCCAGCCCGCACACCTTCGCGATCTTGGCGAGGGTGTGCTCCGCCACGCCGTACGCGGCGTTGAACAGGGGGTCCTCGACGCAGAACGCGCCCGCCCGGCGGTAGCCGGTGTCGCGGTAGGCGCGGGCGAGCGCGGCGTAGCGCGCGTAGTCGCGGTCGGTGGGCCGCTCGTCGGCGCTGATGTGGGCGAGGTCCCTGCGCCGCACGTCGGACGCGCCCACGTCCACGGCCGCCAGCGGCGCGTCCCAGGCCGGGCTGTTGTCCATGCCCGACTCCCAGGGGTGCACGATCGAGATCAGGCCCTCGGCCGAGCGGCGGGCGCCGCGCAGGAACTCCTGCTGGGCGACCAGACGCGGATAGATCCGGCGCAGGAACGCCGGGTCGGGCTCGGCCAGGTGGACCCGCCAGGCGGCCAGCGCGTGCACCGGCGGCTGCACGATGCCCGAGGTCGCCGCGCCGGACGGGGCCCGCACCTCCCAGAACTCCGGGCCGGGGAAGTAGGCCCGGTCGGGCACCGTGGGATTGAACACGATGTGCGGCACGCGGCCGTCACGCCACTGCGCGCCGAACAGCGTCAGCAGCTCCGCCCTGGCCCGGCGCGGCGACCACTGCGCGTTGCCGATCGCGATGAAGGCGGAGTCCCAGCTCCACTGGTGCGGGTAGAGCCGGCGCGAGGGCACGGTGTAGCTGCCGTCCCAGTTGGCGACCAGCACGCGCACGGCTTCACGGAGGATCACAGGAACTTCCTGATGAAGGCGGCGGTCTGGGGCAGGACGATCTCGGGCTCGCCGCGCAGGCGGCACTCCAGCGCGAGGTAGCCGTCGTAGCCCGCCGCGTCGAGCGCGGCCAGTTGGGCGCCCCAGTCGAGGTGGCCGGTGCCGGGCTGGTTGCGGTTGGACTCGCTGATCTGCATGTGGGCGAGGTAGGGCGCCGCGTCCAGCAGCGAGCGGCAGGGGTCGTCCTCCTCGATGTTCATGTGGTAGGTGTCGCCGACGACCCGGATGGAGTCCATCGCGCAGTAGGAGACCGCCTCGGCCAGGGTGTTGACCATGTGGTTCTCGTACCGGTTGAGCGGCTCCAGCATGATGAGCACGCCGTTGCGCTGGGCGTGCTCGCCGAGCACCCCGAGCGCCTCGGTGAGCACCTCGCGGTCCTCGTGCGGGCTGCGCGGCGGCTCGAACGGCGGGAGCCGGCGCGAGAACTGGCCCCAGGAGGCGGGGGTCATCACGCCGATGCCGCCCAGCTCGGCGATGACGGTGAGCTGCGACCGGAGCTGCTGGATCGCGTCCGTCCGTCTGGCCGGGTCGAAGTCACCGATGAAGTGCGGCATGTCCACGCACACCGTCGGCATGACCACGCCGTCGGCCAGCGCCCGCTTCAGCTCCGTCAGGCGCCCGGCGAAGTGGAAGTCACCCTTGCCGCGCAGCTCGATGGCGTCGAAGCCGGCCTCCACCGCGAAGGCGAACTTCTCCTGAAGGGTGCGGCCGGGCAGAAGCTGCTCCTGGGCGGAAAGCTTCACGTGTCACTCCTCGAATCGGAAGACGAGCTGGAGTACATCTGACGGGTGCTTGTCGAGCAGCTCGTAGGCCGCGGCGGCCTCGGCGGCGGGGACGACGTGGCTGACCAGGTCGAGGACGCCGATCTCGCCCCGGTGCACCAGCTCCATGAAGGTGCGCTGCATGCGCTCGACGTCCCAGCGGTGCGCCAGCCAGGAGGCGACCCCGCCGATCTGGGAGGAGACGAGCTGCACCTGGTTGTGGTGGAACTCCTCGCCGAGGCGCAGCCCGACGCCGTCGCCCTGGTAGAAACCGGCGGCCACGACCCTGCCGCCCTTGCGGACGGTCCTGATCGCCTCGTGCAGTCCCTGGTGGCTGCCGCTCAGCTCGATGACGGTGTCGGCGCCCTCGACGCGCTTGCGCATGAACTCGGCGACCGAACCCGACCGCACGTCGAACGTCTCCGCGGCGCCGTAGTCGCGGGCCAGCTCCAGACGGGCCGGGATGGCGTCGGCCGCGACCACCCGGGCGCCGCTGAGCACGGCCATGCGGGTGGCGAGCAGGCCGATGACGCCCTGCCCGAAGATCGCGACCTGGTCGCCGATGTGCAGGTCGGCGGCGTGTACGGCGTTCATGGCGATGGCGCCGACGCGGGCGAAGACACCGCTCAGCGGATCGGCTCCGGGCGGGAGCACGTGACCGGTGAGCCTGGCGGCCGGCACGACCGCCTCGGCGCGGTGGCCCCAGATGCCCCAGACGAGGCTGCCGACGGGCGGATCGGCGACGTCGGGAGCCGCCTCCACCACCTCGCCCACCTCCTGGTAGCCCCACCCGGAGAGTGGGTAGGCATGCGTCTGCCCCTCGGTGAAGAGCCGGCGCTCGGTGTCCCACTTGCGGGTCAGGTAGGGGTTGGTGCCGCGGTAGGCGGTCAGCTCCGTGCCCGCGGAGACCCCCGAGTAGATCGTGCGCACCCGCACGCAACCCGGCTCCAGCGGGGCGGGCGGCTCCAGGCCTACGTGGACGAGGCCCGGTTCTTGAAAGGTGATGACGTGCATTCCCCACACTTACGTTTTTTGATCATGCATAAGGTAAAGGTTTAGTGCTTGTTTGCAAACCATAGTTGCGCCAAGAACACTCTTAAGTCTACGACTTCGACGGAGGTTCCCTGTGAAACTCGGTTTTCTGACCGCCTGTCTCCCCGGAGACGATCTCGCCGACATCGCCCGATGGGCTGCCGACCAGGGCTTCGAGGCTTTGGAGGTGGCCGGATGGCCTTCTCCGGACGACCGAAATCACATCAGAGTAGATACTTTTGACCAAGCTGAACAGGAGCGGGTCGGGAGAATCTTCGCAGAGACCGGACTGACCCTTTCCTCGATCGCCTACTACGAGAACAATCTGCACCCACAGGCAGGGGCGCAGGTGAACGCTCACCTGCGCCGGTGCGTCGACGCGGCCGCCGCGCTGGGCTGCCCGACCGTCGGCACGTTCGTCGGGCGCGACCCTGGCCTGCCGGTCCGCGACAACCTGGAGCGGGCGGCCGGCGTGTTCAAGCCCCTGGTCGGGTACGCCCGGGACCGCGGGGTCGAGATCGTGATCGAGAACTGCCTGATGAAGGGCTGGCACCCCGACGGCTATCCGGGCAACCTGGCCTACTCCCCCGAGTTGTGGGAGTGGATGTTCACCCTCGGTCTCAAGCTCAACTACGACCCGTCCCACCTGGTCCCGCTGGGCATCGACCCGGTGGCGGCCGCCATGCCGTACGTCTCGGAGATCGCGCACGTGCAGGCGAAGGACACCGAGATCCTGCCCGGCGCGGTCAACCGCTTCGGGTTCTACGGGCCGATCAACGGAGAGAAGGGCTGGTACCGGTTCCGGGTGCCGGGGCTGGGCCAGATCGACTGGCCGATGGTGATCGGCGCACTCCGCGCGGGTGGCTACGACGGCGTGGTCTCGGTCGAGCACGAGGACCACGTCCACAGCGGCAGCACGGAGAGGGTACAGACCGGTCTCGGTATCGCTTACGGGACGTTGCGCCATCTTGTCAGGGGGTAAGGGCGGCATATCCCCTCTGGAGGAGCGTGCCATGCCCAACAAGGTCACCGCCGTTCTCTCCGCCGCCGTCCTGGCCGCGGCAACGCTGGCCGCCTGCGGCGACGACAGTGAGACGGCCGCGAACGAGATCACCGTCTGGACCGAGGAGAACCTCGAGGACCGGATGGCCGTCCAGAAGCAGATGGCGGCGGACTTCACGAAGAAGACCGGCATCAAGGTCAACCTCGTGGGAGTCGCCGAGGACCAGTTCAGCCAGGTCATCACCTCGGCCGCCGCGGCCGGCAAGCTGCCCGACGTGATCGGGGCCCTGCCGCTGGCGTCGGTACGCGAGCTGGAGACCAACGACCTGCTCGACACCGAGACCCCCGCCAAGGTCGTCGACCAGCTCGGGCGCGAGACGTTCTCGCCGCGCGCCCTCGAACTGAGCACCTCCGACGGCAAGCTGCTCGGCGTGCCCAGCGACGGCTGGGCGCAGCTCCTCCTCTACCGCAAGGACCTGTTCGACAAGGCCGGGCTCCAGCCGCCCCAGACGTACGAGGCCGTGGAGGCGGCGGCGAAGCGGCTCAACACCGGTGGCGTCGCCGGCATCACGCTGGCCATCGCCCCCAAGGACACGTTCACGGCCCAGAGCTTCGAGCACGTGGCCCTGGCCAACGGCTGCCAGCTCGTGGACGACGCGGGCAACGTCACGCTCGGCTCGCCGCAGTGCGTCAGGGCGATCTCCTTCTACACCGGGCTGGCCCGCGACTACTCGGTCAAGGGCAAGCAGGACGTCGACTCCACCCGGGCCACGTACTTCTCCGGCAGGGCCGCGATGACCATCTGGTCCTCGTTCATCCTGGACGAGCTGGCCGGGCTGCGTAAGGACGCGCTGCCGAGCTGCCAGGAGTGCCGCACCGACCCCGAGTGGCTGGCCGAGAACACCGGGGTCGTCACCGCGCTGAAAGGGCCCGACGCGAGCGAGCCCGCGCAGTACGGCGAGATCGTCTCGTGGGTGGTGCCCCGTGACGCGGCCGCGGACTCCGCCGCCAAGTGGATCTCGTTCGCCATGAACGAGGGCTACGAGCGGTGGATCGGCATGGCGCCCGAGGGCAAGTTCCCGACCCGCAAGGGCTTCGAGGACAGGTGGAACAAGCTGCCCGCCGGGGTGGACACCAAGAAGCCGCTCGCCGACGTCTACCCGGCCGCCGTGCTCGACGCGCTGCGCGCCAGCCCCGACACCTTCGCCCGCTGGGGCATCGCGCAGGGCCAGGGCAAGCTGGTCGGCGCCACCATGGGCGAGCTGCCGGTGCCGAAGGCGCTGAGTCAGGTCGTCGAGGGCGCGCTCACCCCCGAGGCGGCCGCCGCGCAGGCCAAGAACGACGTCGAGACCATCAAGCGCGGGATCCGCCAGTGACGGCCCGCGCACGGGGCACCTCGCGAGGGGGTGCCGGGTGAGGCGTGTCCGGACACTTCGCGAGCAGGAGGGCCGGGCGGGACTCGCGCTGATCTCCCCCACCCTCGTCATCACGCTGGTCGTGGTGGTGCTGCCACTGCTCTGGGCGATCATGCTGGCGTTCCAGGACGTCCGGCTGATCAACATCCGGCAGGCGGGCCTGTTCGGCCGCTACACGCTGGAGAACTTCTCCTACGTGCTGGCCGAGCCCGGCTTCTGGTCGGCGCTGGTCAACACGCTCGTCTACACGGTGGCGGGCACGGCGCTGTCCATCGTGATCGGGCTGGTGGCCGCGCTGGCGCTGCGCGACAGGTTCCGGGGCCGGACGCTGGTCAGGGCCTCGATCCTGGTGCCGTACGTGGCGCCGGTGGTGGCCGTGGCCTTCCTGTGGGAGACGATGCTCAACCCCCAGTACGGCATCGTCAACACCTGGCTCAGCCAGCCGATCGCCTTCCTCAGCCAGGCCAAGGGCACCTTCCTCGGCGTCGAGGTGCCGGTGGCGCTGCTGACCGTGATCGCGTTCGAGGCGTGGCGCTACTTCCCGTTCGCGTTCCTGTTCGTCCTGGCCCGGCTCCAGGCGCTGCCCGCCGAGCTGGACGAGGCGGCCGTGGTGGACGGGGCGACGCCCACGCAGCGCTTCCGCTACGTGATCATGCCGCAGCTCTGGCGGATCATCGCGCTGCTGTCGGTGCTGCGCTTCGTGTTCACCTTCACCAAGTTCGACGACGTCTACCTGCTCACCGGCGGCGGGGCGGGCACCGAGGTGGTCAGCGTCCGGGTCTACAACTTCCTGACCGCCCGCGACGACATCGGCGCCTCGGCCGCGCAGGCCATCGTGCTCGCCGTGGTGCTCGTGGTCTTCCTGGTCGTCTACCTGAGGTTCTTCGGAGGTGGCGAACGTGCCGAGCAGGGATAGGGTCGAGCGGGGGGCGCTGCGGGTGCTCCGGCCGCTGGTGATCGCCGTCCTCTTCCTGGTCACCGCGTTCCCGTTCGTCTACATGGTGATGCTGTCGGTCCGCGACATCCAGGAGCTGATCCTCGACCCCGGCTCGCTGTGGCCGAGCGCCTTCACCTTCGACACCTACGTCAACGTGCTGACCCGGCAGGGGTTCCTCACGTTCATGCGCAACAGCCTCGTCGTCGCCGTGGCGTCGGTGGCGGTCACGCTGCTGATCTCCATCCCGGGCGCGTACGCGGTGGCGCGGCTGCGCTTCTTCGGGCGGCGGCAGGTGCACTTCCTGTTCCTCGCCGTCTACCTGTTCCCGGCGATCGTGCTGGCCATCCCGCTGTTCGTGCTCTTCACGATGCTCGGGCTGCGGGGATCTCTGGTGGGCCTGATCCTCGTCTATATCGCGCAGACGGTGCCGGTCACGGTATACATGCTCCGCAACTACTTCGAGACCGTGCCACAGAGCGTGGAGGAGGCGGCGGCGATCGACGGGTGCACGCGCCTGTCGACCATCTGGCGGGTGGTGCTGCCGCTGTCCAAGCCCGCGCTCATGGCCACCGGCCTCTACGCGTTCATGATCGCCTGGAACGAGTTCCTGTTCGCCCTGCTCTTCCTCGTCGAGAGGCGGGAGAGCTGGACGGTCTCCCTGGGGCTCTCCCAGCTCGCGGGCAGTATCGAGATCCCGACCACGGTGCTCATGGCTGGGTCGGTGGTCCTGACGCTGCCCATCGTGATCATATTCTTCGCCGGTGAGCGGCTGCTGACGGAGGGCCTCACGGCAGGAGCAGAGAAAGGCTGACCATGCTGACGGCAGGACAGATCCTCCAGCTCATCCGCGATGGCTCCTGCCGCACCCGTAAGGCACTCATCGACCACACCGGCCTGTCCCGTTCGACGATCACCGACCGGGTCGACCGGCTGATCGAGGCCGGCTACATCCACGAGTCGGGCGTCGAGAGCTCCGGGGGCGGGCGGCCGCCCTCGGTGCTCGACATCGACGCCACCAGCCGGCTGGTGCTGGTGGCCGACCTGGGGGCCGGCCACGCGCACGTCGCCCTCACCGACCTCGCCGCCCGGCCACTGGCCGAGGAGCGCATCGAGATGCGCATCGAGCGCGGGCCGGACGCCGTCCTGTCGTGGGTGCGGGAGGCGTTCCAGCGGCTGCTCGACCGGGCCGGCCGGCCGCGCGAGCAGGTCTGCGGCATCGGCGTCGACCTGCCCGGCTCGGTCGACCACACGGCGGGCAAGGTCGTCAGGTCGTTCCTGATGCCGGGCTGGGACGACCATCCGATCGGCGAGGCGCTGCGGGCCGACTTCGACGTGCCGATCCTGGTGGAGAACGACGCCAACGCGATGGCCCTCGGCGAGTGGTGGTCGTCGTGGCGCCGCACCCGCGCCCTGGTGCTCGTCAAGGTCTCCACCGGCATCGGGACGGGCGTCATCCTCGACGGCGGGATCTACCGGGGCGCCGAGGAGGCCGCCGGCAACATCGGGCACGTCCGGCTGCGGATGAGCGACGACCGGGTGTGCACCTGCGGCTCGCGCGGGTGCGTCGCCTCGCTGGCCAGCGGCCACGCCCTGGCCCGCGACCTCGGGCAGCAGACCAGCGCCGACGTGGTGCGCCTGGTCAACGCCGGCGACCCCACGGCGATCGCGCGCACCCAGGAGGCGGGCCGCACGCTCGGCGTCCTGCTGGCCACGGCGGTCAGCCTGCTCAACCCCGGCGTGCTGGTGCTGGGCGGCGACATGGCCGAGACCCGGGAGCACTACCTGACGGGCATCAGGGAGAGCGTCTACTCCCGGAGCCTGCCGTACACCACCCGCAACCTGGAGATCGCGACCAGTTCCCTGGGACAGCGGGCCGGGATCGTGGGCACTGCGGTGATCGTCATGGAGCACGTCCTCAGTCCGGAGTCCGTCGACGCCGCCCTCGCCGAGGGCGGCCGGCCCCGGAACCGGGCCAGGACCCCCGCCTCCTGACGGCCGGGCTACCCGGCGAGGGCCGCCTCCAGGCGGGCGCGGGCCCCGACGAGGGAGGGCCCGTACCAGGTCAGGTCGCGGCCGCTCACCAGGACGCACCGCAGGCCGGGGAAGCACTCGGGGCCGTCGGCGGCCGAGAAGGCGTACGGCTCGTCGGGCAGCACCACAAGGTCGGGCGCGCTCCCCGCCAGTTCGGGCAGCGGCACCTTGGGGTAGCGCTCCGCGTGACCGGCGTAGAGGTTGCCGACGCCGAGCCGCGCCAGCACGTCGCCGGTGAACGTGTCGCGCCCCACGACCATCCACGGCCGCCGCCAGATCGGGATGACCGCCGTGCGGTGCGGTCCCCCGGCGGGCGCCCGCCACACCCGTTCGGCCCGTTCCAGCCAGCCGGGCGGGGTGGTGCGGCACGCGTGCCGGAACATGCGGCCGAGGGAGGCGAACGCCCCGTCCAGCGTCTCGATCCGGGTCACCCACACGGCCAGGCCCGCCTCACGCAGCGCCGCGAGGTCCGGCTCGCGGTTCTCCTCGGCGTTGGCGAGCACCACGTCGGGACGCAACCGCCGGATCGCGTCGAGGTCGGGGTTCTTGGTGCCGCGCACCCGCGCGACGTCCAGGCCGGGCGGGTGGGAGCACCAGTCGGTGGCACCCACCAGGGCGCCGGGGAGGGTCGCCGCCACGGACTCGGTCAGCGAGGGGACCAGCGACACGATCCGCCGCACGGTATCGGGCACGCGCACCGCGGCCCCCGTGTCGTCCTTCATTCTGGCCACCCTAGCCGCGCCCGAGTGTAAGTGCCTGTCTAGCGAGCTTTCAGAGGGACTCGCTAGCTTTCGACCTTATGATCCGCTTGAGTCCCACTTTGGGGCCGCTCACCCCCCGGCAACGCTGGCGCAGGGCCAGACTCCAGGCCTACTCCTGGCTGCTGACCGGCGCCTACCGGCTGGGCTCGACGCACCCGGCCGTGTGGCGGTTCGTCGCCCGCACCTACCACCCCGTCCTGGACCGGGTGGCCGCCCGGCACGCCCGGGTGGCCTGCCAGTTCGCGGCCGTGGACGTGCCCGCCTACCGCGACTTCCTGCGCGGTCACGGCGCCGCGCACGCCAGGAGGCTGGCCGACTTCCCCGAGACCACCAAGCAGAACTACGCCGGTGTCTACGACGAGGCGAGCCGCTGCCAGGAGGGCCGGCTGCACCGGGCCGGCGTGATCGTGGACGAGTCGTCCGGGTCGAGCGGCAAGCCGTACAACTGGGTGCGCGGCCCGCGGGAGCTCAAGGGCATCTACCGCAACGCCGCCGGCTACATCACGCTCGTCTTCCCGGGCGAGAAGCTGTTCGTGATCAACGCGTACTCGATGGGCGCCTGGGCCACGGGCACCACCACGGGCACCGCCATGGCCCGCGTCGCGATGGTCAAGAACACCGGCCCCGACCTGGAGAAGATCGCCGACACGCTGGCGCACTTCGGCCCCGGCTACGACTACGTGATCGCCGCCTACCCGCCGTTCCTCAAGCACCTGCGCGACCGGCTCGACGAGACCGGCTTCCCGTGGCACGACTACCGGATCCGCGGCATGGTCGGCGGCGAGGGCATGACCGAGGCGCTCCGCGACTACCTGGAGGAGCGCTTCGAGGAGGTCCGTTCGGGCTACGGCGCCAGCGACCTGACCATCGGCATGGGCGCCGAGAGCGGGTTCAGCGTCCGGCTGCGCAAGCGCCTGGCCACCGACCGGCGGCTGCGCGACGTGCTGCTCGGGCCGGGCGAGCAGCGGCTCCCGATGATCTTCCACTACAACCCGCTGGAGACCTTCCTGGAGGTCAACGAGCGCGGCGAGCTGCTGTGCACGATCAACACCAAGAGCTGCCTGCAGCCCAAGCTGCGCTACAACGTCGGCGACGAGGCCAGGCTGCACACGCTGGCCGAGGTCGAGCGGGCCCTCGGCGCCGAGTACGCGGGCGCGTGGACCGACGAGCGGCTCAACCTGCCGCTGCTGTTCCTGTTCGGCCGCGCGGACTCGACGATCTCCTACATGGGCGCCAACCTCTACCCGCAGGACGTGGAGTACGGCCTCTACCAGGGCAACCCGCACGCCGCCGCGATCAACAGGTTCTGCCTGTCGCTGGAGGAGCTGCCCGGCCTGGAGTACCGGCCGGTGATCAATATCGAGGTGCGCGGCGACGTGGACCGCGAGGAGCTGGCGGAGATCTGCCGCAAGGGCGTGGTCACCCACCTGAGCGCCGTCTCGCGCGACTTCGCCGAGTCGCTCAAGGAGGACCCCACCGCCGCCGACCTGCGGGTCAGCACCCACGGCCTGGGCGAGGGGCCGTTCGCCGGGCTCACGAAGATGAAGAACGTCTACCTGGTGAAGGACGCATGAGGACCACCGACTTCAGCAAGACGCCGCCGCAGGGGCAGGCGACCGCGATGTTCGTCGGGGCCACCCGCTACCGGGGGCCGCTGTCGATCATCACGCTCACCCTGACGTGGTTCCGCATGGTCCGCGACATGAAGCGGATGCGCGGCTACCGCTGGCACAAGATCTACTGGGAGTTCCCGTACACGCTGGGCACGCTCGCCTTCTTCGAGGACCGCGACGCGCTGCTGCGCTTCGCCCGCAGCCGCCACCACCGCAGGCTCATGCAGTGGGTGACCGACGGCTCGAAGAACGCCACCGGCGGGTACATCAGGCTCTACAACGCCGAGCCGGAGGGCTACAGCAACGGCGTCTGGCGCGCCGAGGGCGGCCCGATGGCGCACATCGAGACGTTCACCCCGCTGTCCACCGAACGGGCCGCCGGGGACGGCGAGGGTCCGCGGGTGAGGCGCGGGTGACGCTCCAGCCGGTCGAGACCCGGCGCGACCTGCGCGACTTCCTCGTGCTGACCGACCAGCTCTACGCGGGCGAGCCACGCTACATCCCGCCCCTGCACGCGCAGGTCCGCGCGTGGTGGAAGGGCGGCGTACGGCTGAGCGTGCTCCGGCGGCGCGGGCAGGTGGTCGCGCGGACCACCCTGCACACCGACGCGGCGCTCGACGCCCGGTTGGGCCGGGCCACGCAGTTGTTCGGGCTGACCGAGTTCGCCGAGGACGCGGCCGGCGAGCTGTTCGACGGCATCCAGGCCGCCGCCCGCGAGGGCGGCAGGCAGGCGGTGTTCGGGCCGGTCTCGCTGCTGCCCAACCAGGCGGGCGGGGTCATCACCTCGGGTTTCGAGGAGCGCGGCTTCATCGACAGCGCGTGGAACCGCCCCTCCTACCCGGCCGCCTACGAGGGGTACGGCTTCACCCGCCGGTTCGAGTCCGACACCTGGATCTGCCCGGTCCCCGGCGAGCCGGTGTTCGCCTTCGACGACGCGCGGATCGAGGCGGAGCGGCTGCGGGTGCACCGGGGCGACCGCCGCCGCTTCCGTGAGCAACTTCCCATCCTGCGCGAGCTGCTCAACGCCAGTTTCGCCCAGCTCGGCTACTACACGCAGATCTCCGCCGACCAGCTCGCCGCGCAGACCGACGGGCTGAGCCACCTCCTGGACGAGGCGCTGCTGCTCTACCTGACGAAGGCGGACCGGCCGATCGCCTTCGTCCTCTGCCTGCCCGACATCTCCGCGTTCGTGGCGGACACCCGCGGCGACCTGCACCCGCTCAACCAGCTCCGCCTGCTGGCGACCAGGTCCCGGTACCGGCGCGAGGCCGTGCTCGTCGTCAAGGGCACGGTCCCCGGCGAGCAGGGGCGCGGCTACATGCGGCTGCTCTCCCGCGAGCTGCACGCGGGGCTGCGCCGCGGCGGCTACCACACGCTGCGCAGCACCTATGTCGAGCGGGTCAACCCCGGATCGGCCGCCCAGTACGTCGCGATGGGCGGGCGCCCGCTGCACGGCTACACCTTCTACGGCAAGGACCTGACGTGAGAGAGCTGCGAGCCCTCGAACCGGATTTCTGGCGCGCGCCCAGCGCGCACAACACCCAGCCGTGGACGCTCACCTACACCGCGCAGGAGGTTGCCGTCGGCTGGGACCCGGACCGGGCGCTGCCCATCAGCGACCCCACCGGCCGCGACCTGCGCCTGAGCCTGGGCGCGTTCGTCGAGTGCTGCCTGATCGTGTGCGCGGACGCCGGCCTCGACGTGGCCTTCCGCGCCGATCCGGGGCCGCTGCGGGTGGGGTTCCTCCATCGGGCGCCGGAGCCGTACCGGACGCCCTTCACGACCGCCGACGTGCGGGCGCGCGGCGTCAACCGCGGCGGCTACCACCCGGGACGGCTGCCCGCCGAGGTGGCCGATCGGCTCACCGGGGTCCACCGGCTGCCCTGCCGCGACCTGGCCGGGCTGCTCCGCGCGGCCGATCTCCACCAGTTCGGCGATCCCGGCGTGACGCGGGAGCTGCGCGCCTGGCTGCGGCTGACCCCGCGCCATCCCCGCTACCGGCTCGACGGGCTCACCGACCGGGCCCTGGAACTGGGCGCGGCACAGGCGCTCGGGCTGCGCGCCTCGCTCGCGCTCCACCCGGTGCTCCGGCGGCTGGGGTTGCCCAGGGTGCTGGCCGCCGCCTCGGGCGGGCTGCTCGACCACGACGGCGACGTGCTGGTGCTCGTCGGACCGGTGACGGAGCAGGTGGAGCTCGGCCGGACGCTGATGCGGCACTGGCTCACCCTGGCGGGCCTCGGCCACACCACCCACCCGCTCAGCCAGATCATCGACTGCGACCGGACCCGCGAGGCGCTGGCGGACCGGCTGGGCGTGGCCGACCCGCTGACCCTGCTCCACGTGGCGAGGGTCGGCCGGCCGAAGGCACCCGCCGCGCGGTCGGCGAGGGTGCGGACCTGACGGCGCCGGCGGCCCGGAATCGAACAATATTCTGTTGAATTCCGCTGACTGCTCCACAAATGGCATGACGAATCCGTACACTCTCAGCAAAAGATCGTCTCTGGATCGGGGGATCGCCGGTTGGAGCGCGCACCACGGGGTTTCGATCCCACCACACCCAACGTCGCCCGGCTCTACGACTACTTCCTCGGGGGCAAGGACCACCTGGCGGTGGACCGGGCGGCGGCTGAGGAGATCCTGCGGACGGCGCCCGAGACGCGCGGGGCCGCGCGGGCCAACAGGGCTTTCGTGCTGCGGGCCGTCCGGGAGCTGGCGGCGGCGGGGGTGCGGCAGTTCGTCGACATCGGCGCCGGGCTGCCCGCGCCGACGAACGTGCACGACGTGGCCCGGCAGGTCGCGCCGGGGGCGCGCGTGGCCTACGTGGACCACGACCCCGTCGTCCTCACCCACGTCCGGGCGCTGCCGGCCGACGACGACCTCACGGCCGTCGTGGAGGGCGACCTGCGCGACCCCGGCGGCATCCTGAAGCATCCCGACCTGCTGCGGGTCATCGACTTCGCCGAGCCCGTCGGGATCGTGCTCGGCGCCGTCCTGCACTTCGTCGGCGACGCCGACGACCCCGCCCACATCGTCGCCACGCTGCGCCGGGCGATGGCGCCCGGCAGCCACCTCGTGCTGTCGCACGTCACCGGCGACGCCAGGCCGGCCACCGTGGAGGCGGCCGCCGAGGTCTACGGGCGCGCCGGCGTCCCCCTCCACCCGCGCGGCCGGGAGCGGATCGCGGAGTTGCTGGCCGGGTTCGAGCCGGCCGAGCCGGGGCTGGTGTGGCTGCCGCAGTGGCGTCCCGAGGAGGCCGACGTGATCGACTTCGCGGCCGACCCCACCGCGTCGCTCGCGCTGGGCGGGGTCGGCCGCAAGGTCTGACCGCTCACACGTTGCGGCGGTACTGGCCGCCGGCCTCGAACAGGGCGTCGGTGATCTGCCCCAGCGAGCAGACCCGGGCGGTCTCCATGAGCACCTCGAAGGCGTTGCCGTCGGACATGGCGACCTCGCGCAGCCGGGCCAGCGCGGCGGGCGACTCGCCGCGGTGCCGCTCGTGGAAGCCGTGCAGCCGGTCGAGCTGCGACCGCTTCTCCTCCTCGGTGCCTCGCGCCAGCTCCAGCTTGCCCTGCTGCGGCTCGTCGCCGCGCGGGTTGCGGAAGGTGTTGACGCCGATGATGGGCAGCGAGCCGTCGTGCTTGCGCGTCTCGTACAGCATCGACTCGTCCTGGATCCGGCCGCGCTGGTAGCCCGTCTCCATCGCGCCGAGCACGCCGCCCCGGTCCGACAGCCGCTCGAACTCGCGCAGCACCGCCTCCTCGACCAGGTCGGTCAGCTCGTCGATGATGTACGAGCCCTGCAGCGGGTTCTCGTTGCGTGCCAGGCCCCACTCGCGGTTGATGATGAGCTGGATGGCCATCGCGCGCCGCACCGAGTCGGCCGACGGGGTGGTGACGGCCTCGTCGAAGGCGTTGGTGTGCAGGCTGTTGCAGTTGTCGTAGACGGCGATGAGGGCCTGCAGGGTGGTGCGGATGTCGTTGAAGTCCATCTCCTGCGCGTGCAGCGACCGGCCCGAGGTCTGGATGTGGTACTTGAGCTTCTGGGAGCGCTCGCCGGCTCCGTACCTCTCGCGCATCGCGACCGCCCAGATGCGGCGGGCCACCCGGCCGAGCACGCTGTACTCGGGGTCCATGCCGTTGGAGAAGAAGAACGACAGGTTGGGCGCGAAGTCGTCCACCCTCATCCCGCGCGCCAGGTACGCCTCGACGTAGGTGAAGCCGTTGGCCAGGGTGAAGGCGAGCTGGCTGATCGGGTTGGCCCCGGCCTCGGCGATGTGGTAGCCGGAGATCGACACCGAGTAGAAGTTGCGCACCCCGTTGGCGATGAACCACTCCTGGATGTCGGCCATCATCCGCAGCGAGAACTCGGTGGAGAAGATGCAGGTGTTCTGGCCCTGGTCCTCCTTGAGGATGTCGGCCTGGACCGTGCCGCGGACGGTGGCGAGCGTGCGCGCCCGCACCTCGCGCGCCTCCTCGGGGCCCGGCTCGCGTCCGTGCTCGCCGCGCCACCTGTCGAGAGCCTGGTCGATGGCGGCGTTGAGGAAGAACGCCAGGATCGTCGGGGCCGGGCCGTTGATCGTCATGGAGACCGACGTGTTGGGCGCGGTCAGTTCGAAGCCGTCGTAGAGCACCTTCATGTCGTCGAGCGTCGCGATGGAGACGCCGGACGTGCCGACCTTGCCGTAGATGTCGGGCCGCAGGTCGGGGTCGTTGCCGTACAGCGTCACCGAGTCGAACGCGGTGGACAACCGGGTCGCGGGCTGGCCCTCCGACAGCAGCTTGAAGCGCCGGTTGGTGCGGAACGGGTCGCCCTCGCCGGCGAACATCCGAGTCGGGTCCTCGTCGTCCCGCTTGAACGGGAACACCCCGGCCGTGAAGGGGAACCTGCCGGGCAGGTTCTCGGCGCGCAGGAACCTCAGCAGCTCGCCGTGGTCGGTGTGGCGGGGCAGGGCCACCCTGGGGATGCGGTTGCCCGAGAGCGTCTCACGCCACAACGGCGTGTGGATCTCCCGGTCGCGCACCTTCACGACGAGTTCGTCGGCGGTGTACTGCTCCCGGGTGGCGGGCCAGGAGTCGAGCAGCGCCCGGCTCTCGTCGCTCAGCTCCAGCCCGGCCCGCCGTTCCAGCTCGGCCAGCCGGTCGTCGTCCCCCTCCAGCAGGGCGCGCACGGCGGCGAGCTGCTGGCGGCGGCGGGCCACCTCGGCCTGGGACTCGGTCTCGGCGTGGTAGGCGCGGACGGTCTCGGCGATCTCGGCGAGGTAGCGGGCGCGGGCGGGCGGCACGATCGCGGCGGAGACCTCGGACGTGCGCCCGCGCACCGGCGCGAGCAGGCCCGGGCCGGCCTGCATCCCCTTGCCGGTCAGCAGGCCCTTGAGGTGGTGGTAGAGGGCCGTCACGCCGGCGTCGTTGTAGCGGGCGGCGATCGTGCCGAAGACCGGCATCTCCTCCGGCGGCACGCCGAACGCCTCGCGGTTGCGCACGAGCTGCCGGCGCACGTCGCGCAGGGCGTCCTCGGCGCCGCGCCGCTCGTACTTGTTGATCACCACGGCCTCGGCGAAGTCGAGCATGTCGATCTTCTCGAGCTGGGAGGCCGCGCCGAACTCGGGCGTCATGACGTAGACGGGCACGTCCACGTGCGGCACGATCCCGGCGTCGCCCTGGCCGATGCCCGGCGTCTCGACGACGACCAGGTCGTAGCCCGCGGAGCGGCAGGCGGTCACGACGTCGTCGAGGCAGGCGGGCACCTCGTTGGCGGCGCCCCGGGTGGCCAGGGAGCGGAAGTAGGTCTGGGGGCCCAGGCTGTTCATGCGGATGCGGTCGCCCAGCAGCGCGCCGCCGCCCCTCCTGCGGGTGGGGTCGATGGCGATGATCGCGATGCGCAGCTTGTCGTCGTTGTCCACCCGGAAGCGCCGCACCAGCTCGTCGGTGAGCGACGACTTGCCCGAGCCGCCGGTGCCCGTGACGCCCAGTACGGGGGCGCGCCGCTCACTCCCGGCCGCCCGCAGCCCGTCGAGCAGCGTGTCCGTGGCGCGTCCGGTCTCGATGAGGGTGATCGTCCGGGCGAGGGCCGCCTGGTCGCCGGAGACGACGGCCTCGACCGAGGGCTCGCCGGCCAGCTCGACGTCGCACTCCTCGACCAGCTTGTTGATCATCCCGGGCAGCCCGAGGCGCTGGCCGTCCTCGGGCGAGAAGACGCGGGCCACCCCGCGGGAGTGGAGCAGGTCGATCTCGTCCTGCACGATGACGCCGCCGCCTCCGCCGTACACCCGGACGTGGCCGGCGCCGCGCTCGCGCAGCAGTTGCACGAGGTAGCTGAAGAACTCGACGTGGCCGCCCTGGTAGGAGCTGATCGCCACGCCCTGGACGTCCTCCTGGATGGCCGCGGTGACGATCTCGTCCACCGACCGGTTGTGCCCGAGGTGGATGACCTCCGCTCCCTGCGACTGGAGGATGCGCCGCATGATGTTGATCGCCGCGTCATGGCCGTCGAACAGCGCCGCAGCCGTCACGAATCGGACGGGATGAACCGGTACGTGCACGGCTTCTCACTCCTTTGTGGGGGGCCTCACTACGAAGATACTAGGACGTCCTACTATTTCCCACCGGACGGGGTGGCCGACTGTTCTTCCGCGGGCAGTCACCGGCATCCGCCCCGGGAGGCCGCCCAACGGGCAAGGCAACGCGGGTCCGCCAGAGCGCGAAGCCCACACCACCTCCCCTGATCGAAAGGGGCGAAATCAGCACCTCGGCAGCGTGGCGGCCCCGGAGTCGAGGTGCGCTTGGCTCATGGGATCGCAGGCGGCGTGGCGGGTGCGCCGGTCGCGGCGTCGGCGTAGCGGCGGGCCAGGTGCGCGAAGGCGTCCCTGAGTTCGGCCGGGCCGACGACCTCGAAGTCGGCGTCGAATCTGCCGACCGCGGCGGCCAGACTCGGCCATGACCACGAGCCCAGGACCAGCCGGCAGCGATCGGGGCCAAGTGCCTCGACGACTCCGTCGCGGATGTAGGGGGACACCTCGGCCGCCGAGAGGTGGAGGATCACCTCGCCGCGGCAGGGCCAGTCGCCTGAGCCGGCGGACCCGCGGAACCTGGCGGTCACGAAGGCGGCCGGGTCAGCCGCCGGCAACTCGCGCGGGGTGAAGCGAGGGCCTGTCGGGGTGCGGGGGATGATGCGATCGGCGCGGAAGGTGCGCCAATCCTCGCGGTCGAGGTCCCACGCGACGAGATACCAGCGCCCGCCCCAGGTGAGGAGGTGATGGGGGTGCACTCGTCGGGGCTCCCCGCCGGCGTAGTCGAAGCGCAGTTCTTCGCGGGCGTGGACGGCGGTGCCGAGTGCCACGAGCACGCCGCTGTCGACCTGCGGCTCAGGTCGGGACGCGGGCGGCTCGGCGGCGGTGACCTGGAGGGCGTCGATGCGGTGGCGCAGCCGTGCGGGCATGACCTGCCGGACGGTGTTCAACGCGCGCGCCGCGGCCTCCTCGATGCCCACCCCGGAGATGGCGGCGATCTGGAGGGCGACGCCCAGGGCGACGGCCTGCTCGTCGTCGAACAGCAACGGGGGCAGTCGTGACCCGGCGTCGAGCCGGTAGCCGCCGTCGGGGCCCTTGGTCGCCAGGATGGGATAGCCGAGCTCGCGCAGGCGGTCGACATCTCGGCGCACGGTGCGGGGGCTCACCTCCAGCCGGTCGGCCAGCAGCGCTCCCGGCCAGTCCCTGCGCGCCTGGAGCAGCGAGAGCAACGCCAGCAGTCGCGCTGAGGTTTTCTGCACGGTTCCCATCGTGCCGCAAGAAGCGGCCACAACCTGTCCGCTACTCCTGCGACGGTGAGCGCCTCAGGAACCGAGCGACAAGGAGCAGACCATGTCCGTCAAGTCCGTGACCCATCTGAACTTCCGCGGTGACGCCCGCGCGGCGCTCACCTTCTACCAGTCCGTGTTCGGCGGGGACGTGGCCGTGGTCACCTACAAGGACGCCGGCGACATCCAGGAGCCGGCCGAGGCAGATCAGGTGATGTGGGGCCAGGTGACCTCCGGCAACGGTTTCCACGTGATGGCCTACGACGTGCCCGCGCGCCTGCCGTACCACCGGGGCGAGACCGCGTTCTTCATCTCGCTCCGCGGCGACGCGGCCGAGGAGATCACCGGCTACTGGGACAAGCTCGCCGACGGCGCGACCATCCTGCAGCCCTTGGGACCTGCGCAGTGGGCGCCCCTGTACGGCATGCTGACCGACCGGTTCGGCGTCACCTGGGTCGTGGACGTCGTCAGCGACTACAACGCCTCCTGACTACCGCGAGTCCGGGTGGCGGGCGGTCGCACACAGCCGGTATCCCCTGCCGGACACGTTCTCGATCGCGTGCGGCCGCAGACCTCGCGCGATGGCGTCGGCCGGCTCCTCCTCGTCCTCGACGACGAGCACCCGCATCCCGGGCCCCCTTCCGTTCGCTCCGAAGCGTGGCGCACCACGTGTTAGCCGCGGATAGGGCGCGCCAGGTCGCTTATCCGGGTTTAGCACCGAGGCCGCTGAAGTGGACGTCGCGCCCCGGGCGCACGACCCGGCGCGCCGAGGAGATACGAGCATGAACATGCGTCCGTTACTGGCCACAGCGGTCCTGGCCGTCGCCCTGACGGCCTGCGGCGCCCCCGCGGAGCGGGACGACGGCGTCGCCGGCGCGGGCGGCGCGAAGCCCAGCGCCACCACGTCCGCCTCGGCGTCCGCCCCTGCCGACCGCAGGGAGGCCCAGCTGAAGTTCGCGCAATGCATGCGGGAGCACGGCGTCGACATGGACGACCCCGCCCCCGACGGCGCGATCAGGATCAAGGCCGGCCGGGACGACAAGGGCAAGGTCGACGAGGCCCAGCGGGCGTGCAAGCACTTCATGGAGGCCGCGGTCGGCGAGCTCCACGGCAAACCCGACAAGGAGACGCTCGACCAGGTGCTGAAGTTCGCCCAGTGCATGCGCCAGCACGGCATCCCCATGAAGGACCCGTCCTCCGACGGCCGAATCGAGATCAACATCCCGCGGGGGACGCCGGAGGAGAAGGTCAAGGCCGCGCACGAGGCGTGCAAGGACTTCGAGCCCGGCGGGGGCCGGCCATGAGACGCGGCCTCATCCTCACCGGAGGCGGACTGCTCGTCATCGCGGCGGTCTGGACCGCGGTGGCCGCGTTCGGCGACGGCCGCACGACGGCGGTCGCGCCCCCGGCGCCGCCCGTTCCCGCCACCGCGGAGATCGCCCGGCGGGACCTGGTGGACACCAAGACCGTCACCGGCGCTCTCACGTACTCCGGCGAGCGCCGGGTCGCCGCCGCCGGGTCCGGCACGGTGACGTGGGCGCCGCCCGAGGGCACGGTGGTCCGCCGCGGCCGCCCCTTGCTCAGGGTGGACCGCCGCCCGCTGGTGCTCATGTACGGCGGCCTGCCGCTGTACCGGGAGCTGCGGCAGGGCGTCGAGGACGGGCCGGATGTGGAGCAGCTCGAACGCAACCTCAAGGCGCTCGGCTACGGCGACGATCTGACCGTGGACGACCACTTCTCCTACGCCACCTTCCTGGCGGTCAAGGAGTGGCAGGAGGACCGGGGGCTGCCGGAGTCCGGCCGGGTGGACGCCGCGCAGGTGGTGTTCCTGCCGTCGGTGGTCCGCGTCACCGATGCGGCCGTCGAGGTCGGCGACCGGACCTCCCCCGGCCGGCGGGTCCTCACGGTCAGCGGCGTGCGCAGGCTCGTCCACGTCGACCTTGACGCGGGTGACCAGGCGATGGCTCGCAAGGGCGCCCGCGTGACGGTGGAGTTGCCCGGCGGTGAGCGCGTCACCGGGAAGATCGCCTCGGTCGGCACGGTGGCCGAGACCAGCGGTCAGGGGCAGGACGCCAACGTCACCGTCGATGTGGACATCACCCTGGCCAAGACGCCGAAAACCCGGCTGGACCAGGCGCCGGTCGAGGTCGAGATGGAGAGCGAGCGTCGCGAGAACGTGCTGGCCGTGCCCGTGGAGGCGCTGCTGGCGCTGCGCGAGGGCGGGTTCGGCGTCGAGGTCGTCGAGGGCGCCGCCACCCGGATCGTCGCGGTCGAGACCGGCGGGTACGGCGGCGGCATGGTCGAGATCGAGGGTGCCGGGCTGGCCGAGGGCATGAAGGTGGGGGTGCCGGCGTCATGAGCGTGCCGAACAGCGCGGCGCGCAGCAGGGTGGAAGGCCCGGGGAGCGGCGAGCGGTACGTCGTCGAGCTCCACGGCGTGACCAAGGTGCACGGCGGCGATGTGCACGCGCTGCGCGGGGTGGATCTGGCGATCGCCGACGGAGAGCTGGTCGCCATCGTGGGGCCGTCCGGGTCGGGCAAGTCGACGATGCTGCACATGATCGGCACGCTGGACCGGCCGAGCGGTGGCACCGTGCGCATCGCCGGGCAGGACGTCGCCGAGCTCTCGGACCGGGAGCTGTCGGCGTTGCGGGGGCGGGTGCTGGGGTTCGTCTTCCAGCAGTTCCACCTCGCGCCGGGGATGAGCGCGCTCGACAACGTGGCCGACGGGCTGCTGTACACGGGCACGCCGCGGCGGGTCAGGCGCGAGCGGGCCGCCGCGGCGCTGGAGCGGGTCGGTCTCGGTCACCGGCTGGGCCACCGGCCGCACCAGCTTTCGGGCGGCGAGCAGCAGCGCGTGGCCGTGGCGCGCGCGGTGGCGGGCGATCCGCGGCTGCTGCTGGCCGACGAGCCGACCGGGAACCTCGACTCCGGCGCGGGGGCCGAGGTGCTGGGCGTGCTGGGCAACCTGCACGCGACCGGCACGACGATCGCGGTGATCACGCATGACATGGAGATCGCCGCCTGGTGCCCCCGCCAGGTGCGCCTGCGCGACGGCCGCATCGTCGCCGACGCAGGCGGGAGGCGGCGGGTGGAGAGCACGGAAGGGGCCGGGGCATGAGGCGGGAACGGCGGCCGGGACCGGCCCGGCTCAGCGCGGCCGACGTGCTGCGGGTGGGCGCGGCCGGGTTGCGGGCCCGGCCGGCCCGGGTGATCCTGTCGGCGCTCGGCATCGCCATCGGCATCGCCACGATGATCGCGGTGATCGGCATCTCGTCCTCCTCCCGCGAGCAGCTCATGCGCCAGCTCGACCGGCTCGGCACCAACCTGCTCACGGTCGCGCCGGGACGCACCATGTTCGGCGAGGAGGCGACACTGCCGACGACGGCGCTGGAGATGGTCAAGCGCATCGGCCCGGTCCGCACCGCCTCGGCGACCGGCGTCGTCGAGGCCACCGTCCGGCGTACCGACCGCATCCCCGAGGCCGTCACCGGCGGCATCGCCGTCCAGGCCGCGACGACCGAGCTGCTCGTCACCCTGGAGGGCCGGGTGGCCGTGGGCGCCTGGCTGAACGCCGCCACCGAGCGTGAGCCCGCCGTCGTCCTCGGCTCCGAGGCCGCCGAACGGCTCGGCATCGCCAGGACCGGTGTGCGGGTGTGGCTGGGCGGGCGGTGGTTCACCGTCGTCGGCGTGCTGGAGCCGATGCCGCTGGCGCAGGAGATCGAGCGCTCGGCCCTCGTCGGTTTCCCGGCCGCCCAGGAACTGCTCGGCTTCGACGGGCATCCCACGACCGTCTACGAGCGCTCCGGAGAGGAGGCGGTGGACGCGGTGCGCGCGGTGCTGGCCCGTACGGTGAACCCCGAGAGCCCCGGCGAGGTGGAGGTCAGCAGGCCGTCCGACGCGCTGGCCGCGCGGGCCGCGGCGGCCGGGGCGTTCACCAACCTGCTGCTCGGCCTCGGCGCGGTGGCGTTGCTGGTCGGCGGTGTCGGGGTGGCCAACACGATGGTGATCTCGGTGCTGGAGCGGCGCAAGGAGATCGGGCTGCGCCGCTCGCTCGGCGCGACGCGGGGGCAGGTGCGCGTGCAGTTCCTGACGGAGTCGCTGCTGCTGTCGGCCCTGGGCGGGACGGCGGGGGCGGCCCTGGGCGCGCTGGCCAGCGCCGGCTACGCGCTGTCGCGGGGCTGGCCGCCCGTGGTGCCGCCGTGGGCGATCGGCGGCGCGGTCGCGGCGACCCTGGTCATCGGCACGGCCGCCGGCCTCTACCCGGCGATGCGGGCCGCCCGCCTGTCGCCCACGGTCGCCCTCGCCGCCACCTGAGAGCCGTCCTCCATCCCGGCTTTCGCGGCGAGTCACTCGCGGTAGCCGGGTCAGGCGGGCGATCTCCGCGTCGAGGACGGCAAGCCTGCGCTCGACCACGCCGCTCGTCATCGTACGGCCGGGGCCGCGCGGCCCCGGCGTGTCGCCCTCCGGGAGGTCCAGGCGGCCGGCTTGGCGGCGGAGTCCTCGATGGTCAGCCCGAGCGAGTTCCGCTGTCCCGTCGGGGCGTCGGCTCGTACGGTCTGCGCCGGGTGGGAGTGCCGGCGTGCCCGGCTCCGGCGGGCACACGCGCCCTGGGAACGGCCACGGGGTGCGGCGCGGGCGGCGGACCGGACGCCCCCTCGGCCGCCCCGGCTGCGGCGCCCGGACCCGGTGCGCACGGGGTGGCGGAACTCGCGCCGGTGGGCTGGGCCGCGATGGGTCGGCTCCCGGTGGAGCGGCCTTGCGTGGGGCGGCCTTGCGTGGGGCGGCCTTCAGCGGGGTGGCCTTGCGCGGGGCGGCGTGCCGTGGGAGGGCGCGGGGTGTGGGGGTGTGGTGCGTTCCAGGGGCCGGGGAAGCGGCGGTGGGTGCCGCGGCGGCGGCCGGCGAAGCGGAGGGACAGGACGATCGTCGTCAGCACCATCGCGGCCAGCAGCGCCTGCGGCGTGCCTAAGACGTCGAACGGCGAGCCCTGCGCCTCCCGGGCCCCGGGCACGGGCGCGAGCGGCTGCTCGGTGCTGCGGATCTCGGTGAGCCGGGCGTTGGCCTGGACGACGCGCGGCAGCCCGTAGCCGACGACCTTGTCCGTCTCGCGGACCTTGCGCTTGAGCCAGACCCGGTCGACGTTCGCCTCGATGGTGTGGATCTTGTCACCGGAGACCCGCTCGACGATGCCGACGTGATCCACGCCCTGGTAGCTCTTGCCGCCCTTCCAGTCGAAGAAGACCAGCGCCCCCGGCTCGGGCTCGGCGCTCCAGGCGTCCTGCTTGATGAACCACACGGCGTGGGACGGCGTCCACGCGAACTGCCCCACGTAGTCGGCGACCCCGGCCCTGTCGGCCGCCCAGGCGATGAACATGTCGCACCACGGCGCGTCGCGGTACTGGGGGTCCTGGACGCGCTCGGCGTACCAGTGGCCGAACTTGGTGTGCTGGCCGCCCTTCTCCCGATAGCCGAGTTCCTGGCGGACTTGCTTCAGCAGGGCTTCCGCGATCGGGTCCAGGGCCACTCCTCCCAGAAATCGGGCAGATCACGATGGACTTTAATCCCGCCATCGTGATCACGCGCCGTACACGGGCAAAGTGGCGAACCCAGTGACAGAAGTGACAGGCGTGACCCTACGTGCCGGCGCCGACCCGGTAGACCTGCTCGTCTCCGGTGCCCGGCGGCACGACGTCGGCCACGATCACGGTCACGTTGTCGGGCGAGCCGCCCTCGTTGGCCAGGTCGATGAGCCGCTGCACGGCCAGGGCCGGGTCGGCGATCGTGGTCAGCACCTCGTGCAGCGTCTCGGGGCCGAGGACGGTGGTGAGCCCGTCGGAGCACAGGAGGTAGCGGTCGTCGGGCTCGGCCTCGCGCAGCGCCATGTCGGGCTCGGCCCTGCCCTCGCTGCCCAGCACCCGCAACACCATGGAACGACGGGGGTGCACAGCGGCCTGATCCTCCGTTATCCGCCCTTCGTCCACCATCGACTGCACAAGTGTGTGATCCTTGGTCATCTGGTAGAGAGCACCATCGCGAAGCAGGTATCCGCGGGAGTCACCGAGATGAGCCAGGGCGAACCGGTAGCCGTCCCACAGCAGGGCGGTCACCGTGGTCCCCATTCCCCTGCGCGCGGGGTCGATCTCGGCCAGCTCGACCAGCCTGCGCGCCGCCTCGTGCACGGCGCCCTCCAGCGCCGCCTCCAGGTCGGCGCCCGTCTCGGGAAGCGTGGCATCCAGCTCGCGCATGACGGCGATCGCCGCCGAGCTCGCCAGCTCGCCGGCCGCGTGTCCACCCATCCCGTCAGCCACCACGAGCAACCGACCGCTCGCGTAGCCGGAGTCCTCGTTCTGCTCCCGGCGGCGGCCCACATCTGATCCGGCGGCATAGCGGATGTTGTGCTTCATACCCAGCAGTAAATCATTGGTTGAAAGACTTCACAAGCAGATGCGCTGAAGACTCTTGTGAACTACTGTGGGCGACATGAGCCACGACCCCACCGTGAACGCCGGGGACATCGCCCGGCTCGCCGGGGTCGGGCGTGCCGCGGTGAGCAACTGGCGTCGCCGCCACGACGACTTCCCCCGTCCCGTCGGAGGAACCACGAATCAACCCTTGTTCTCGCTCCGGCAGGTCGAGGCGTGGTTGCGCCGCTACGGGAAGTCCTACCAGGTCTCCCTGGGAGATCGGGTGTGGCAACGCCTCAGGGCCGCGGGAGATCTACGCCTGGGCGAGCTGGTGGCGGAGGCCGGGGTGCTGCTGACGACCGGAAGCAGTGCGCTCGACCCCGAGCCGGCTGGGCTGGTGAGCGAGTTGGCCGAGCGGCACGACCCGCTCACGGCGTACGAGTTCCTCTGCGAGCGCTACCTGGAGGCGCACTCCCGGCAGCTCTCGATCACCCGCGAGGAGACCGCCGAGCTGATGGTCAGGCTGGTCGGCGCCGGCGGGGGCGAGGACGGCGGCGGTGATGGCGGCACGGCCGGCGGGGGCACGGTCCTGGACCCGGCCTGCGGCGTCGGCACGCTGCTGCTCGCCGCGAAGGCCGGACGGGTGCTGGGCCAGGAGCTCAGCGACACCTCGGCGCGCGTCACGGCGGCCCGGCTGCGGCTGCGCGGCGTGGCCGCCGAGATCGTCGCGGGCGACTCGATGCGCCACGACGGGTTCGCCGGGGTGCGCGCCGACGCGGTCGTGTGCGACCCGCCGTTCAACGAGCGCGCCTGGGGTTACGAGGAGCTGACGGGCGACCCGCGCTGGGAGTACGGCCTGCCGCCGCGCGGCGAGCCGGAGCTGGCCTGGGTGCAACACTGTCTGGCCCACGTCCGGCCGGGCGGCCGGGTGGCCGTCCTCATGCCGCCCGCCGCGGCCAGCCGCAAGGCGGGCCGGCGCATCCGGGCCAACCTGCTGCGCGCCGGCGCCCTGCGCGCCGTGGTCGCGCTGCCCGGTTCCGACCTGTGGCTGCTGCGCCGCCCCGCGGCCGGCGAGCGGCCGCCGTCCGACGTGCTCATCCTCGACGCCACCGACGACCTGGCGGTCGTCGAGCCGGCCTGGCGGGCCTACCTCGACGACCGCTCCGACCAGACCGTGCGGATCATCGACCTGCTGGCCGACGAGGTCGACATGACGCCGGCCCGCCACCAGCGCCGCGACGACCTGGGCCGGGCCTTCACCGAGGCCCGCGACCGCTTCCTGTCCGCCACGGCAGCGCCGCCCGACCTCAAGGTGCTGGAGCAGCCGCTCGACCAGCCGTTCACCACGATCGGCGATCTCATCAAGGAGGGCCTGGTGACGGTGCTGCAGGCGCCGGCCAGGATGGCGACGGGCGCCGGTGACGTGGCGGTGCTCACGGCCGACGACCTCGCCCAGGGCATGGCGCCGACCGGGCGGACGAGCGGGCGGCAGGGTCTGGTGCAGGTGCAGCCGGGCGACGTGGTGGCGTCCTACTCCAGCGTGCGCGTGCTGGCCGAGGGCGGCTGCGTGCTGGGGCCGCACCTGACGCTCTACCGGGTCGACCGGCGCCGGCTCGACCCCGACTTCCTGGCGGGGTTCCTGCGCGCGGCCGGCGGGCGGGTGACCACCGGGTCCAGCCGGTTCGACGTGCGGCGCACCCGCCTGCCCCGCCTGTCGCTGGCGGAGCAGGGCGCGTACGGCGAGGCGTTCCGGCAGCTCGCGGTGCTGGAGGACGCCCTGCGCGAGACGTCGGCGCTCGGCCAGACGCTCATCCGGCTGGGGCTCGACGGGCTGGCCGACGGCCACCTGCACCCGCAGTCCTGACGGTGTAGTTTTTCCCGGAAGGCTGCGGGGGGAGGGCGAATGGTCATCGGCGACCGCTATGTGCTCGACGACCTTCCCCTCGGCCAGGGCGGCATGGGAGCCGTGTACGCGGGCCACGACCGGCACCTCGACCGCCGCGTGGCGGTCAAGCTGCTGCGCCTGCCGAGCGGCCCCGACCAGGAGCTGGAGCGGCGCTTCATCCGCGAGGCGCGCATCCTGGCCCGGCTGGAGCATCCGGGAGCGCCGGTCCTGTACGACTTCGGCACCCACGAGCAGCGGCTCTACCAGGTGATGCAGTTCATCGAGGGCGTCACCGTGGCCGACGTGGTGAGCGAGCACGGGCCGCTGCCGGTGCCGTGGGCCGCCGGGATCGCCGCGCAGGCGTGCGCCGTCCTGTCGGCCGCGCACGCGCTGTCGATCTGCCACCGCGACCTCAAGCCGACCAACCTCATGCTCTGCCCCGACGGCAGCGTGAAGGTGCTCGACTTCGGCCTGGCGATGCTGCGCGACACCGACGTCACGACGTTCACCAGGGTCGGCCAGATCCTCGGCACACCCGCGTACATGGCGCCGGAGCAGATCCAGCACGGTGTCGCCGAGCCGCGCAGCGACCTCTACTCGCTGGGGTGCGTGTTGCACGAGATGCTGACCGGCCGGCAGTTGTTCACCGGGCCGACGGACTACGTGGTCTTCGAGAAGCAGGTCAAGGAGCGGCCGCCGGCCGTTCCGGGGCTGCCGGGCCCGCTGGGGGCGTTGCTGGGGCAGTTGCTGGAGAAACGGCCGGACGACCGGCCGTCGGGGGCGGAGGAGCTGTTCGCGAGGCTGGAGCCGTTCGCGGTGGGGCTGCCGATGCTGCCCGGTTTCCTCACCCAGGCGCCGAGCCCGGGACGCATGTACGCCCGCATGGTGGGCCGCGTGCTGACCTGAGCTCAGGAGGGCGGCAGGACCGCTTCGATGGCCGTCACGGCGTGGGTGCGATGCGCGGCCAGGGTGCGCACCACGGCGTCGGCGTCGCGCCGGCGCAGCAGGCCGAGCACGGCCCGGTGCTCCTCGATGACCCGGTGGCGGTTGCCCTCCTCGCCGTAGTAGACCGATCGGTAGGCGTCGGTCGAGTCCCACAGCGTCCTGATCATCCGCACCAGGCGCGGCAGCCCGGCCGCCTCGAAGACGGTCATGTGGAAGCGGCGGTTGGCCTCGGCCATCGCCAGCACGTCGCCGGCCGCGGCCGCCCGCTCCACCTCGGCCTGCGCCCGCTCCGCGGCCTGGAGCGTCTCGTCGGTGAGGCGGGCGACGGCACGGCGGACGGCCTCGGCCTCCAGGAGCTCGCGGATGAGGTAGACCTCGCGCAGGTCGTCGAGCGACAGCCGCTCGACGAAGTAGCCGCGGTGCGCCTGGTAGGTGACCAGGCCCTCGCCCTGGAGCGTCTTGAGCGCCTCGCGCAGCGGGACCCGGCTCACGGCCAGCTCCTCGGCGAGGGCCTCCTGCCTGATCGGGTCGCCGGGGCGCAGCCGGCCGGTGGTGATGGCCCGCCGCAGCTCGCCGAGGACGAACTGCTGGGCCGTCGGCGGCCTGCGGCGTCCCTCGTCGGCGGCGAGCTGCCCCTCTGGCGTGGTCATCCGCCCAATATCTCACGAACCCACTGCTCGTCCTGTCCGAGCGCCGGCGGCGGCAGGCGGTACTCGGGCGGCGTCACGTCGAGCCCGATGGGGTTGGCCACCTGGGCCGCGGCCCCCTCCCCCACGATCGGCCGCAGCCCCAGTCCGGCCGCCAGGGAGAAGGCGTCGGCCACGGAGTTGATCGGCCCGCACGGCACCCCGGCCGCGGTGAGCGCGGCGAACCACTCCGCCGCCGGGCGGGCCGCGAGGGCGCGGTCGAGCTGCGCGACGAGCGCGTCGCGGTGGGCGACCCGCGCGGCGTTGGTGGCGAAGCAGGGGTCCGCCGCCAGGCCGTCCAGCCCGAGCACCTCGCACAGCGCGCCGAACTGCCGGTCGTTGCCCGCCGCGATGACGAGGGGCCGGTCGGCGGCCCGGAACACCTCGTACGGCACGATGCTGGGATGCCGGTTGCCCATGGCGGCGGGCACGACCCCGGCGGCGGCGTACCCGGAGGACAGGTTCGTCAGGGCCGACAGCAGCGACGACAGCAGCGAGACCGTGACCCGCTGCCCCTCGCCCGTCGCGTCCCGGTGGCGCAGCGCCGCCAGCACGCCGAGCGCCGCGTGCAGCCCGGTGATCACGTCCACGAGGGCCACGCCCGCCTTGGTGCCCGGCCCGTCCGGCTCGCCGGTCACGCTCATCAGCCCGCCGACCGCCTGGACGATCAGGTCGTACCCGGGCAGCCCGGCGCCCTCGCCCGTCCCGAACCCGGTCACCGAGCAGTAGACCAGCCCCGGGTTGGCGGCGCGCAGCGCGTCGTAACCGAGGCCGAGCCGGTCCATGGTGCCGGGCCGGAAGTTCTCCACGAGCACGTCGGCCCGGCCGGCCAGCGCGCGGGCGACCTCCAGGTCGGCGGGGTCGCGCAGGTCGAGGGCTATCGACCGTTTGTTGCGGTTGACGGCCAGGAAGTACGTGGAGTCGCCGCCGGCGTGGGGCGGCCCCCACGAGCGGGTGTCGTCGCCGGTGCCCGGCCGTTCGACCTTGACCACGTCGGCGCCGAGATCGGCGAGCAGCATGGTCGCGTACGGCCCGGCCAGCACCCGGCTGAAGTCGGCCACCAGCAGACCGGACAGCGCGCCGCTCACGCGGGGGCGCCGAGGTGGACGGTCACGGTCTGGGAGGAGATCGCCGCCGGCGCGCGGTCGTGGTGAGGGGCGGGGCGCCGGACGGGCCCGGCGTCGTTCAGCAGGTCCATGGTCAACGCACCCTAACTGTGCCATATTGGATAATCAATATTGGATCCAAAATACGGAGGGCGCCCATGCACCCCTCGGCCCTGTTCGCCGTCGACGGCCTTCTCACCGACGAGGAGCGCGACATCCGCCAGGCCGTCCGTCAGGTGTGCGACCGGGAGATCCGGCCGCACGTCGCGGGCTGGTTCGAGACGGGCGAGCTGCCCGCGCGGGAGCTGGCCCGCACGCTCGGCTCGGTCGGCGTCCTCGGCATGCACCTCGACGGGTACGGCTGCGCCGGCCTCGGCGCCGTCGCCTACGGCGTGGCCTGCCTGGAGCTGGAGGCCGCCGACTCGGGCCTGCGCAGCCTGGTCTCGGTGCAGGGCTCGCTGGCCATGTACGCGATCTGGAAGTACGGCAGCGAGGAGCAGAAGCGGGAGTGGCTGCCGGCCATGGCGGCGGGCGAGCGGATCGGCTGCTTCGGCCTCACCGAGCCCGACTTCGGCTCCGACCCCGGCGGCATGCGCACGACCGCCAGGCGCGACGGCTCCGACTGGGTGCTGAACGGCACCAAGATGTGGATCACCAACGGCTCGGTGGCGGACGTCTCGGTCGTCTGGGCCCGCGCGGAGGACGGCATCCGCGGCTTCCTCGTCCCGGCCGGCACGCCGGGCTTCGCCGCGCACGACCTCAAGCACAAGATCTCGCTGCGCGCCAGCGTGACGAGCGAGCTGGTGCTCGACGGGGTGCGGCTGCCGGCCGAGGCGATGCTGCCCGGCGCGCGCGGCCTGTCGGGGCCGCTGGGCTGCCTGAACGAGGCCAGGTTCGGCATCGTGTTCGGCGCGATGGGGGCGGCGCTCGACTGCCTGGAGACGGCTCTGGCCTACGCGGCCGAGCGGGAGGTCTTCGCCAGGCCCCTCGCCTCGTACCAGCTCACCCAGGCCAAGCTCGCCGACATGGCGCTGGAGGTCGGCAAGGGCCTGCTGCTGGCCGTCCACCTCGGGCGGCTGAAGGAGCGGGGCACGCTCACCCCCGAGCTGGTCAGCGCCGGCAAGCTCAACAACGTGCGCGAGGCCCTCGACGTCGCCAGGACGTGCCGGACGCTGCTCGGCGCGAGCGGCATCACGCTGGAGTACCCGGTGATCAGGCACGCGGTCAACCTGGAGTCGGTGCTGACCTACGAGGGCACCTCGGAGATCCACGCCCTGGTCGTCGGCCGCGCCCTGACCGGCCTGCCCGCCTTCCACTGACGCCGCCCCCGCGCGCTCCGGCCCGCTCAGAACGTCTGCCAGGTCGTCCCGGCGACCTGGCAGAGCCGCCCCCGGGTGGACCCGTGGCCTCGTCCAGGCCGACGCGGGGCTGGTTCAGGGACGCAGGACCGGGGCCGGGGTGTGCACCTGCGTCGGTACGGGGCCGTTGAAGATCACCTGAGGCTGGGAGGGGGTCTGGTTGAGCGCCCATAGCCCGATGATGTTGGCCAGCGCGAACACGATCGTGACCAGCGTCGCCAACACCAGCCGGCGCCGCCGCTCGCGCCGCTTCCAGTCAGCGCGGGCCTGCCGGTAGGCGTCAGGCTGTGGCTGCACTTGGGAGGCCAGCACGTTCAGCGTCTCGCGCAGCCGCTCCTCGCCGATCGAGCCCCCTGTCATGACCGTCCCTCCATCGCACGCGTCAACGCCGCCATCCCGCGGGCCGTGTGTGACTTGACCGCACCGCACGAGATGTCCATGGCTTTGGCGATCTCGCTTTCCCGCAGGCCGAGCCAGTATCTCAGGACCAGTGCCTCCCGCTGCCGGGCGGGAAGCTGTTTCAGCGCGGCGACGAGCTCTCGCTGGTCGTCGCGAAGCAGCGCCTCGCTCTCCGCGGACACCGCGTCGTCCTCCACCGTCCCGCTGTGCTTGCGCGCGACCTGCAGGTGGCGCACCCGCATCCGGATCAGGTTGACCACCACGCCGCGCAGGTAGGCCAGGGCGGCATCGGCGTCGCGCAGCTTGTTCCAGCGCCGGTAGAGCTGCCAGAACGCCTCCGCCACCACGTCCTCGGCGTCGTCGGCGCCCAGCAGCACGGCCAGGCGGAGCGTCGGCGTGTAGTGCCGGGAGAACAGCTCGGCCAGCGCCGCGTCGCGGTCGAGGACGTTGAGGTCCCTGGTCCCGGGCAGCAGGTCCGCCGACGGGCCGGTCAGGTGTGCGACGGGTTGTTCAGTGTTCATGCCGGCCTCACGGGCGGAGGACTGGACGGTACCGACCTGGCGAACGGGGTGAGCACCAGCGTAACGACGACGTTGATGGCGAGCGCGACGACCGCGGCGTACGCGGGCACCCCCAAGGTGATCACCGCGGAGAACCCTCCCCAGGCGACCATCAGTGTGCCCGCGACCATGCCGGCCAGCCAGCCGCCGAGCAGCGCCCGCCCGTGCGACCAGCGGGTGAACAGGCCCAGTGCCACCGACGGGAACGTCTGCAGGATCCACACCCCGCCCAGTAGTTGCAGGTTGATGGCGTCCTGGTTGCGCAGCCCCAGCACGAACGCGACGGCGCCGACCTTCGCGGTCAGCGAGACCCATTGCGCGACCCGGGTCTGGTACTTGGGCGTGGCGAAGGGGTTGAAGTACTCGACGTAGACGTTGCGGACGAACAGGGTGGCCGCCGCGATCGACATGACCGCCGCCGGGACCAGCGCGCCCACGGCCAGCGCGCCGAACAGCGCGCCGGTGAGCGCGGCCGGCATGAGCCGCTGGATGAGCAACGGCAGCGCGGCCTCGGCGTTGCCCGGCGGCGCCTCCACCCCGGCCGCCAGCGCGGCGATGCCCAGCAGGCCGAACAGCCCGAGCACGGCCGTCCAGACGGGCAGCGCGACCGTCACCTTCCGCAGCGTCCGCGCACTGGCCGCGGAGAAGGCTGCGGTCAGCACGTGCGGGTACATGAGCAGCGCCAGCGCCGACCCCAGCGCGAGCGAGGCGAACGCCGGGTACATCTCCGGCTCCAGCAGCAGTGACGGCCCGCCCGGGCCGCCCGGCAGGTTACGCTCGGCCGACTCGAAGATCCGGCCGGCCCCGCCGAGCCGGTTGAGCACAACCGCGATCACGCCTACGACCGCGCCGAAGATCGCCGCCCCTTTCACCAGGGAGATCACCGCCGGGGCCCGCAGGCCGTAGCGGTAGGTGGCGGCGGCGAGCACCGCGAAGACCGCGACCAGCGCCAGGTCACCGACCCAATCGCTCGGGTAGAGGCCGCCCGCGCTCAGCACCGCGCGGATGCCGACGAGCTGCAGGGCGATGTACGGCATCGTGGCCAGGATGCCGGTCAGAGCGACGACCAGCGCGAGCGGCGCCGAGCTGTAGCGCGCCTTGACGTAGTCGGCGACCGTCACGCAGCCGTGCTCGTGAGCGGCCCGCCACAGCCGGGGCAGCAGCACGAACGCCAGCGGATAGACGATCACCGTGTACGGCAGCGCGAAGAAACCGAGCGCCCCCACCCCGTACACCAGCCCCGGCACAGCGGCGAAGGTGTAGGCGGTGTAGATGGTGCCGCCGAGCAGGAACCAGGTGACGGCCGCGCCGAACCGCCGCCCGGCCAGCGCCCAGTCTTCCAGCGTCGGCAGGTCGTCCACCCGCCTGAACCACCGGGCGGTCACCGCGACGAGAGACGTGCCCGCGAGCACGGCGAGGAACGCCGCGACTGTCGCCGGGTAGTTCGTCATAGCCACCGCCATGGCGTAGGAGGTCACCTGAAGGTTGCGCGAAGGTGCCGTTTGGTTGACTCGCAACTTAGGTGAGATTTCGCGTAAACCAAAACGTGGGTCTCGGCAACCTGCAGGAAACGTACGAGTAGTCCCGGAGGACTCGATGACCAGCGATCACCCCGATCCGCCGCGCCGGCCGCTGCCGGCGCGCGTGGCGGCGGGCCTGTGCCTGATCGTGCCGTTCGTCGCGCTCTTGTGGGTGCCGTCGTACGCGCGGGAAGGGCCGGCCTTGGCCGGCATGCCGTTCTTCTACTGGTACCAGCTCGCCTGGGTACCGATGAGCACCACGCTGATGATCGTCGCCTGTCTCCTGCTGCGTGGCGGCTCACCCCACCGCTAACCCTTCTCGTCGAATCCCTGCACGTGGGAGGCCCCAGGGCCGCCCGCGCGATGCCGTACGCCCGAAACCCTCCGGAGGACAACGTGACGGGTGTCACCAGAGCCAAGCCAAATCTCCGATCCATCGTCATCTGGACCGCCGTCTCCCTCGTCGGCGCGGTCGCGTGGGGCGTCATAGCCCTGTCACGCGGCGAGGAGATCTCCGCCGTCTGGCTGATCGCCGCGGCGCTCGGCTCGTACGCGATCGCCTACCGCTTCTACGCCCGGTTCATCGCGCGGCGCGTGCTGAAGGTGGACGACAGGCGCGCCACCCCGGCCGAACGGCTGGACGACGGGGTGGACTTCCAGCCCACCGACCGCCGGGTGCTCCTCGGCCACCACTTCGCCGCCATCGCCGGGGCCGGACCGTTGGTCGGGCCGGTGCTGGCCGCCCAGATGGGCTACCTGCCCGGCACCATCTGGATCATCGTCGGCGTGATCTTCGCCGGCGCGGTCCAGGACATGGTGGTGCTGTTCCTGTCGATGCGCCGCGACGGGCGCAGCCTGGGGCAGATGGCCCGGGACGAGATCGGCCGGGTCGGCGGCACGGCCGCCCTGGTCGCAGTGTTCTCCATCATGATCATCCTGCTCGCCGTGCTGGCCATGGTCGTGGTCAACGCGCTGGCCAAGTCGCCGTGGGGCACCTTCTCGATCGCGATGACCATCCCGATCGCCATCTTCATGGGCCTGTACCTGCGGGTGCTGCGGCCGGGCCGGGTGATCGAGACAAGTCTCATCGGGGTGGCGCTGCTGCTGCTGGCCATCGTCGCGGGCGGCTGGGTGCAGAACTCGTCGCTGGCCGAGATGTTCACGCTCAGCCCGCAGGCGCTGGTCGTCTGCCTGGTGGTGTACGGCTTCTTCGCCTCGGTGCTGCCGGTCTGGATGCTGCTCGCGCCGCGCGACTATCTGTCGACGTTCATGAAGCTCGGCACGATCGGCATGCTCGCGGTCGGCGTACTGGTCGCCGCACCGGTGCTGCAGACCGAGGCGATCACCAAGTTCGCCGTCACCGGCACCGGGCCGGTCTTCTCAGGGCAGCTCTTCCCGTTCGTGTTCATCACGATCGCGTGCGGCGCGCTGTCGGGCTTCCACGCGCTCATCGCCTCCGGGACGACGCCCAAGATGATCCAGAAGGAGTCGCAGGTACGGCTTATCGGGTACGGCGCCATGCTCATGGAGTCGTTCGTGGCCGTCATGGCGCTGATCGCGGCCTGCATCCTCGACCCGGGCCTGTACTTCGCCATGAATTCCCCGGCCGGCCTGCTCGGGACGACCGTCGAGAGCGCGTCGGCGGCCGTGGCCAACCTGGGCTTCACCATCTCGCCGCAGGAGCTCCAGGCGGCGTCCGCCGCGGTGCAGGAGCAGACGCTGGTGGCCCGCACCGGCGGCGCGCCGACCCTGGCGGTCGGCATGTCGGAGATCTTCTCCTCGGTCCTCGGCGGCGACGGTATGAAGGCGTTTTGGTACCACTTCGCGATCATGTTCGAGGCCCTGTTCATCCTCACCACCGTGGACGCCGGCACCCGCGTGGGCCGGTTCATGCTCCAGGACACGCTGGGGAACGTCTGGAAGCCGCTCGGCCGGGTCGGCTGGAAGCCGGGGCTGTGGGGCACCAGTGCCCTGGTCGTGCTCGCGTGGGGCTATTTCTTGTGGGCCGGCGTGAACGACCCGCTGGGCGGCATCAACCAGCTCTTCCCGCTGTTCGGCATCGCCAATCAACTGCTCGCCGCCGTCGCGCTCACCGTCTGTACCACCGTTCTGGTCAAGAGCGGTCGGCTGAAGTGGGCCTGGGTCACCGGCCTGCCGCTCGCCTGGGACGCGGCGGTCACCCTGACCGCGAGCTGGCAGAAGATCTTCTCCGCCGACCCGAAGATGGGCTTCTTCGCCCAGCGCGCCCGCTTCGCCGAGGCCATCGAGCAGGGCAAGGTGCTCGCCCCCGCCAAGAACCTGGACGACATGCGCGCAGTCGTCGTCAACTCCACGGTGGACGGCGTGCTCGCCGCGCTGTTCGCCCTCCTGGTGATCCTCGTCATCGGCAACGCCCTGGTGGTGTGCCTGCGGGCCATCCGCTCACGCGAGCCTCTGCCGATGAGCGAGGCGCCGTATGTCGAGTCGAAGCTGGCGGTGCCGGCGGGCATGTTCGCTTCGGAGGCACACCCGGACGGGCGCGAGCCGGTGGGCACCAGGTCCGACCGGTCGTGACGCTCACCCGCGTGCTCGGCCTCGTCCGGTGGTACCTCCGGGAGCTCACCGGCGAGGCCGGGTACGACCGGTACGTCGAGCGGCATCGGCGCACCCACCCGCGCGAGCCCGCCCTGTCGCGGCGCGAGTACGAGCGGCACCGCGCCTCCCGCCTCGATGAGAACCCGGGCACTCGGTGCTGCTGAACCGGGCGCCTGCGCATCCCGAACCGGCCGCCCTCATGGACCACCTGCGGGCGAGCGGGGCCGCCCGCGAGCTCGTCGTCCGGGCCTCCTCGCGCCCGTAAAGACGCCGTGAACGCGCTCTCTCAATAATCCGGATCGTTATCCAACTTCCGTTGACGACACGGTGTGAGACCTAAGACTCTACTGAGAGAGCGCTCTCACGGACATCCCCCAGCCTGAACCCAGGAGGGTTCCATGACCCCTCGCATCCGGCGACTCGCCGTACCCGTACTCACCGCCTCCCTGCTCGCCCTGGCCACGGCGTGCGGCGGCGGAGGCGGCGACGGCGCGGACACGGCAGCCAAGCCCGGAGAGAAGATCAAGCTGACCGTCGGCCTGTTCGGCGACTTCGGCTTCAAGCCGCTCTACGAGGAGTACAAGAAGACCCACCCGAACATCGAGATCACCGAGAACGTCACCCAGTTCAACGACCACCACAACAACCTGGTCAAGCGGCTGGCCACGAACGCCGGCGCGGCCGACGTCGAGGCCGTCGAGGTCGGCTACATCAGCACGTTCACCGCCCAGCCCGCCAAGTTCCACGACCTCAGGCAGTACGGCCTGGACAAGCGGCAGAGCGACTACCTCGACTGGAAGTGGCAGCAGGGGCTCGGCAAGCAGGGCGGCCAGCTCCTCGGGCTCGGCACCGACGTGGGCGGCCTGGCCATGTGCTACCGCAAGGACCTGTTCGAGAAGGCCGGACTGCCCAGCGACCGCGACGAGGTCGCCAAGCTCTGGCCCACGTGGGAGCAGTACATCGAGACCGGCAAGAAGTTCGCCGCGGCGGACGTGGCCGGCGCGAAGTTCGTGGACAGCCCCGGCGAGATCTTCCGGGCGATGGTCAACCAGGCCCCGACCGGCCTGTACGACCAGCAGGACAGCATCATCGTCGCGTCCAACCCCGACGTGAAGAAGGCCTGGGACCTGTCCAACCAGCTCACCTCGGAGAAGCTGACCGCCAAGCTGGCCGCCTTCTCGCCACCGTGGAACACCGGCTTCGCCAAGGGCGCCTTCGCCACGATCATCTGCCCCGCCTGGATGACCGGCTACATCCAGGAGCAGGCCAAGGACGCCACCGGCAAGTGGGACATCGCGACCGTCCCCGGCGGGTCGGGCAACAGCGGCGGCTCCCACCTGATGGTCCCCAAGCAGAGCAAGCACCCCAAGGAGGCGGCCGAGCTGATCGACTTCCTCACCTCCAAGGAGAACCAGGCCAAGGTCTTCAAGGAAGAGGGCACGTTCCCGTCGATCCCGGCGCTCTACGACGACCCGTCGATCCAGAACTTCACCAAGGAGTTCTTCGGTGACGCGCCGATCGGCAAGATCTACTCCGAGGCCGCCAAGGCGCTCAAGCCGCAGCACCTCGGGCCCAAGGAGGCCGAGGTCCGCGTCGTGATCGGCGACGGGCTGGGCCGGGTCGAGCAGGGCAAGCAGACGCCCGACCAGGCGTGGGCGCAGGTGCTCGAGGACGTCAAGAAGATCAAATGAGCGCCCTTCCCCTGTCCGTCCCCCGGCGGCACAGGCGTGGCGTGCGGCACACCCTCGACGTGAGGGTGTCGCCGTACGCCTACGTCGCGCCCTTCTTCCTGCTGTTCTGCGCGTTCGGGCTGTTCCCGCTGGCCTACACGGCCTGGGTGAGCCTGCACGAGTGGACGCTGCTGGACGAGGAGCAGACCTTCGTCGGGCTGGACAACTTCGCCACGCTGCTCACCGACGGCTACTTCTGGAACGCCGCCTTCAACACCCTGTCCATCGGGGTGCTGTCCACCGCGCCGCAGCTGCTGCTCGCCATCTGGCTGGCGCACCTGCTCAACCGGCCGATGAGGTTCCAGACCCTCTTCCGGATCTCGCTGCTGCTGCCCAACGTCACCAGCGTGGTGGCCGTGGTGGTGATCTTCAGCCAACTCTTCGGCCGCGACTACGGCGTCATCAACTGGGTGCTGTCGTGGTTCGGCGCCGGCACCATCGACTGGGCGGCCGGCACGGCCACCTCGCACATCGCGCTCTCCACGATGATCATGTGGCGCTGGACCGGCTACAACGCGCTGATCTTCCTGGCGGCCATGCAGGCCGTGCCCAAGGAGCTGTACGAGGCCGCCACCCTCGACGGGGCGAGCTCGTTCACCCAACTCCGCCGGATCACCGTGCCGATGATCCGGCCGACGATCGTCTTCGTCGTCATCGTCTCCACGATCGGCGCGATGCAGATCATCGCCGAGCCGCTGCTGTTCGGGGCCAGCAGCGGGGCGGGTGGCGGGGCCGTCAGCGGCGGGCCCGACCGGCAGTACCAGACGCTCGCGCTGTTCGTCTACGAGCAGGGCTTCACCAAGTTCGACTTCGGCTACGCCTCGGCGGCGTCCTGGCTGATGTTCCTGGCCGTGGTGCTGGTCGCCGGGATCAACTTCCTGCTGACCCGCCGGCTGAAGGGCGGCCTGGGATGAGACTGCGCTACCTGACCCTCATCGCGGTGGCCTTCTTCTCCGCGTTCCCGCTGTACTACAGCGTGGTGGTGGCCTCGCGGCACAACTCGGCGCTGGCCGAGGTGCCGCCGCCGCTGCTGCCGGGCGGCAACCTCCTCGCCAACGTGTCACGGGTCTTCGACACCGTGCCGTTCGCGCTGGCGCTGCTCAACTCGTTCGTCGTGGCCGGGTCGATCGCGGTCGCGGTGATGTTCTTCTCGACGCTGGCCGGGTTCGCCTTCGCCAAGCTGCGCTTCCGGGGCCGCAACATCCTGCTGCTGACCACGGTCGCCACCATGATGGTGCCGGCCCTGCTCGGGAGCATCCCGCTCTACATGCTCATGGTGAAGCTGGAGTGGACCGGGACCATGTACGCGCTCGTCGTGCCGGCACTGGTGAACGCCTTCGGGGTGTTCTTCATGACGCAGTTCCTGTCGCGGGCGCTGCCGACCGAGCTGCTGGAGGCCGGGCGGGTCGACGGGTGCACGACCTGGAAGCTGTTCTGGCACGTCGTGCTGCCGGTCGCGCGACCGGCGGCGGCGGTGCTCGGCATGCTCACGTTCATGTCGGCCTGGAACGACTACTTCTGGCCGCTGGTCGTGCTCACCCCGGACAACCCGACCGTACAGGTCGCGCTGTCCACGCTGGCCAGCGGCTACGTCAACGACTACGTGCTGGGCCTGGCGGGCACGGCGGTGGGCACGCTGCCGCTCGTCCTCGTCTTCGTCCTGTTCGGCAAGCAGATCATTGGTGGAATCATGCAAGGAGCTGTAAAGGGATGATCTTCCCGGAAGACTTCGTCTGGGGTGCCGCCACGGCCTCCTACCAGATCGAGGGGGCGGTCAAGGAGGACGGGCGCGGCCAGTCGATCTGGGACACCTTCTCCCACTCCCCCGGCAACGTCGCCAACGGCGACACCGGCGACATGGCCTGCGACCACTACCACCGCTACGCCGACGACGTCGAGCTGATGCGCGAGCTGCGCCTGGCCGCCTACCGGTTCTCCGTCGCCTGGCCGCGCATCCAGCCGGACGGGTCCGGTCCCGCCAACCCGCGCGGGCTGGCCTTCTACGACCGGCTGGTGGACCGGCTGCTCGCCGCCGAGATCTCGCCGTACGTGACGCTCTACCACTGGGACCTGCCGCAGGCGCTCCAGGAGCGGGGCGGCTGGACGGACCGTGACACCGCCCACCGCTTCGCCGAGTACGCGGCGGCCGTGTACGACCGGCTCGGCGACCGCGTCCGCCACTGGGCGACGCTCAACGAGCCGTGGGTGTCGGCGTTCCTCGGCTACGGCAACGGCGTGCACGCGCCCGGCCGGCGTGATCCGGGCGAGGCCATGCGCGCGGCCCACCACCTGCTGCTCGGCCACGGCCTGGCCGCCGCCCGGCTGCGCGAGCTGGGCGCGCCACACCTCATGCTCGTCGTCAACTCCGCCCCCGTGCTCACGCCCGCCCAGGTCAACGACCCGTCGGCGACGCCCGGTGAGGCGGACGCGGCGGCCACCGAGCGCGTGCACGCGCTGCTGACCGGGCAGTTCCTCGACCCGGTGATCCACGGCCGCTATCCGGAGCAGGTGCTGGAGGCGGCCCGGCGCAACGGCGGCACCGGCCACATCCACGACGGCGACCTGGAGATCATCGCCACCCCGATCGACCAGATCGGGATCAACTACTACAACCCGTGCGTGGTCGAGGCGAGCCCCGGCCAGCCCGCCGACGCGGCCTGGCCGGGCTCGGAGGACGTCGGGTTCCGGGGAGCCGACGCCCCCACCACCGCCATGGGCTGGCCGATCGTGCCCGACGGGCTGTCCCGGCTGCTCGTCCGGCTGTCGGGCGACTACCCGGGCGTCTCCTTCATGGTCACCGAGAACGGCGCCGCCTTCGACGACGTGGTGGAGAACGGCCGGGTGCACGACACGGACCGGGTGTCCTACCTCGAAGGCCACCTGCGCGAGGCGCACCGCGCCGTCGAGGCGGGCGTGGACCTGCGGGGCTACCTGGTGTGGTCGCTGCTGGACAACTTCGAGTGGGCCGAGGGCTACAGCCGCCGGTTCGGCATCGTGCACGTCGACTACGCGACCCAGGTCCGGGTGCCGAAGGACAGTGCGCTGTGGTTCAGGGACGTGATCGTCAGGAACGGGCTGTAGATTTTTTGCGTGCTCTTCCTCTCGGTCCAGCCATGAGACGCCCGACGCTGGAGGCCGTCGCCGCCCGGGCGGGGGTCTCCCGTGCCACGGCGTCGCGCGTCGTCAACGGGCAGACGACGGTCGCGCCGCACATCCGCGACGCCGTGCAGCGCGCGATCGACGAGCTGGGCTACGTGCCCAACTCGGCCGCGCGCAGCCTGGTCACCCAGCGCACCGACTCGATCGCCCTGGTCGTCTCCGAGCCGCCGACCAGGGTGTTCTCCGAGGACCCGCTGTTCTCCACGGTGATCCGCTCGGCCAGCCTGGAGCTGGAGGCGGTCAACAAACAGGTCGTGCTGATGCTGGCCTCCTCGGCCGAGAGCCACGCCCGGGTGGAGCGCTACATCTCGGGCGGGCACGTCGACGGGGTCATGCTCATCTCGATGCACGGCGCCGACCCGCTGCCGGCCGCGCTGTCGCGGCTGCGTGTCCCCGTCGTCTCCTACGGCCGCCCGGCCGTGCCCGTCGACATCCCGTACGTGGACAACGACAACGTGGGCGGGGCCGAGCTGGCGGTCCGCCACCTGGTGGCGGCGGGCAGGCGGCGCATCGCCACGATCGCGGGCCCGCAGGACATGATCGGCGGCCAGGACCGGCTGACCGGCTACCGCAACGTGCTGCGCGACTCCGACCGCCGCTCGATCGTCGCGGTGGGCGACTTCACCCGCGAGTCCGGCGCGGTCGCGATGCGCCAGCTCCTCGGCGACGACCCGGCGCTCGACGCGGTGTTCGTGGCCAACGACCTGATGGCGGTGGGCGCGCTGCAGTCGCTGCGCCAGGCGGGCCGACGGGTGCCCGACGACGTGGCGGTGGTGGGCTTCGACGACATCGAGGCCGCCAAGTACACCGAGCCGCCGCTGACCACCGTGCGCCACCCGGTGGCGGACCAGGCGGCGGCCATGGTCCGCCTGCTGCTGGGGCTGTTCGAGGGCGGCCCGGGCGACCCGGTCATCCTTCCGACGGAGCTGGTCGTCCGTGAGTCGGCCTGACGTCGCCGCCGCCTGCCGGTGACGGCTGCCAGGGCAGCCGTCCCTCCAGCTCCACCTGGAGCGAGAAGCTGAGGAACGTCCGCACCACCACGATGACGGCCAGCACCCCCACGCTCTGGAACGTCGGCGACACTGCCACGGTCCTGATGATGTCGGCGGCCACCAGCAGCTCCAGCCCGAGCAGGATCGCCCGCCCGACCCCCTGCCGGTACAGGCGGTACACGTCGGGCTCCCGCCGCGCCCGCACCCACCGCAGCCCGAACACGACGCTGGCCACGAGCGTGCCGACGGCGATGACGAGCACGCCGGCGACGTCCAGCGCCTCACCGACGACCTCGATGATCTCCTTCACCGCCGTGCCCTCCCCGGTGACCGTTTCCCCCTTCATGCCCGCCCACCGGATCTCCACCCAACAGCCCATCTCATCCGGCCGGTGCGGCTCCCGGCTGCTGGACCCGGAACACGCGCAGTTGCAGGGCGAGGGTGGCGTAGTAGCCGACCAGGGTGGTCAGCTCGAAGACCGCGCTCGCCGGCAGCACGGCGTACTCCTCGTCGTCCAGGTCGGCGCGTGACACCAGCGCCCGGGTGAGGCGGAGCGCCGCCGCCTCCTCCGGGTCGTCCAGCTCCAGCGGCGCGCCGGTGCGCAGCGCGTCGAGCTGCGCGCCGGTGAGGCCGAGCCGGCGGCCGATCTCCTCGTGCACGTGCCGTTCGAACGCGCAGTCCCAGGAGTGGGCCACCACGAGGATCGCGATCTCCCTGGCCCGGTCGCCGAGCTCCGACCGGTAGCGGATGGCCGCGCCGAGCCGCTGGAGCGCGTCGCCCACGGGCGGGCTGAGCAGCATGGCGTTGAACGGCCCGGCGAGCCCGCCCTGCTCGTCGAGCATCGACGTGCCGCGCGGGCCTTCGATGATCGAGTCGTAGAGGGCGCGCGCGTCGGGTGCGAGCTCGGACGGGGTCAGCGGCGGCAGGCGTCTCATCCGGCCGATGCTAGATCACGGCGGGCGGGGCACGCCGGAGGTCAGAGTTCGGGCCGGGTCGGCAGGCCCTGCCAGTCGCTGGCGCTGGCGACCACGGCGGCGCCCAGCAGCGCGCCGCGGTGCAGACGCTCCGGCGGGGTCATCCCGTCCAGGGCCGCACTGATGTAACCGGCCACGAACGCGTCGCTCGACCCCGCCACGTCCACCACGGGGACCTGCACCCGCGGCGCGTCGTAGCGCATCCGGTCGGCCCGCACGCTGGCGCCCTTCGCTCCGCGGTCCACCACGACCTCCCGCTCGGGCGTGAGCGCCGGCTTGACCAGGTCCAGCTCGTCCTGGTCGAGGAACAGCAGGTGGGAGGCGCAGGCCAGCTCGCTCAGCACCTCTTCCGCCTCCCTGACCGACGGCCACAGCTCGGGGACGTACCGGACGGCGAACGAGATCATCACCCCGGACGTCCTGGCGGCGCTCACCGCGGTGCGGACCGCCTCCAGCGCGTCGCGCCCCAGCGCGGCCGTGACGCCCGTGACGTGCAGCATCTTGGAGCGCGCGACGCGGTCGATGGGCACGTTGCCGGGAGCCAGGCCCGAGCCCGCCGAACCGGTGCGGTAGTGCGTGACCTGGGGCTCCCTGCCGACCCGCGACTCCCTGAGCAGCAGGCCGGTGCGCGCCCCCTCGGTGACCCGCATGTCGGCCACGTCTACGCCCTCGCCCTTGAGCACGGTGAGCACCCGGGCGCCCAGCTCGTCGCCGCCGACCTTGCCCAGGAAGCACGCCCGGTGACCGAGTCTGGCCAGGGCCACGGCCACGGTGAACTCGGGGCCGCAGACGTCCAGCCTGGCCTCGCTCTCATGGCGAACCCGCCCGCTGGACACCACGCCCAGCGCCTCGCCCAGGGTGCAGACGTCGGTCATGGTCAGACTGTAGTAGGTCATGAGGTCTGAAAACGGATTTACGCTCATCACCGCAGGTCGGCATCTTGATCAAATACTTTTCCAAATACCGGCCAACTTTTCCCCATTTTCGTGCCTCAAAGGAGATGAGGGAGTCGGCGATCCCGAGCCGGCTCCAGCAACGGGGAGAGGAATCAGCACCCTCATGAGAAAGATCGCTGTAGGTATCGTCTCCGCCCTCGTCGGCGGGGCCATGCTCGTCTCCGGTGGGGCGGCGACGGCGCAGACCAAGGCGCCGACCGTCGACATCCGCGACATCACGCCCAACCCGGTAGTGGTCAAGGCCGGCGGCGAGACGAACGCCTACTTCAAGATCGACGCCAGCTCCGACGTGGACAGCGTCCGGCTGAGCGTCGAGCCGCAGGCCCAGTTCCGGGCCATGCGCGAGAAGGACGCCCAGAAGCTCGAGAGCTGGCGCTTCGCCATCCCGTTCAACGACGGCGACTACGAAGGCAAGTGGAAGGCCACGGCCGAGGCCGTCAAGGACGGCAAGGTCGTCGCCACCGACACCGCCGTCTTCGCGGTCGAGATCGAGGAGGGCAAGGCCGAGACGCGCATCACGCGCTTCAGCGCCGACCCCTACAAGGTCCGCAAGGGCAAGTCGATCTACTTCTCCGGCCGTCTCCAGGTGGACGACGACGGCTGGGAGGGCGTCCGTGGCGAGAAGGTGAACGTCTACTACCGCGCCAACGGCTCCTCCGGCTGGAAGTGGGTCGCCTCCGGTTACACCAAGTGGAGCGGCAAGTTCACGGCCAAGACGCGAGCCTACAAGAGCGGCACGTTCAAGGCGGTGTACGCCGGTGACGACGAGCTCCAGGGCTCGGAGAGCCGCGCCGACTACGTGCGGGTCTACGGCGGCTGGTGGCGTCACTAAGCACCTCTGAGCGCGAGCCCGGTCCCCTGCAAGCGGGGCCGGGCTCTCGCCTTTCCGGCCGCCTCCCCGGGCCGGCCGTGAGAGGCGCCGTCCCGGGGGTAGCGTCGGAGTATGGGTGAGGACCTGCTGAAACAGTGGGAGCCGTTCGACATCTTCGACGCCGAGGCGGCCCGGCTCGACCGCTACTTCTCCGGTCTCGACGCCGAGGCGTGGGAGCGGCCCTCGCGGTGCGCGGGCTGGTCGGTGCGCGACGTGCTCGGCCACCTGGCGGGCGAGGAGCTCTACAACCACGCCTGCCTCGACGGCAACGTGCAGGACCTGCTGGCCCGGCTCGCCCGGGAGGGGATCGACGGGTTCCACGACTTCAACGAGTGGAGCGTGCGTCAGCGCCGGGCCGTGCCCGTACGGGAGGTGCTGGAGGAGTGGCGCGCCGACAACGGCGCCACCCGCCGGCGCATGCGCGAGCTCGGCCGCGAGGCGCTCATCGACACCATGGCCGGGCCCTACCCCTGCGGGCTGCAGACCTTCCACTACGACTCCGAGTACGCCACGCACGCCGACGACGTCGGGGCGCCCGTGTCGGACGACGAGGCGGACGGCAGGACGCGCTGGCGGGTCGCGGTGGGCCGGTTCGCGCTGGCGGAGCAGGGGGCCGACGTCCAGGTGGAGCAGACGGCCGAGCAGGTCCGGGTACGGGCGGACGGGATGGAGGCGACGTTGTCGTATCCGGACTTCGTGGCGGCCACGGTGGGACGCCCACCGGCCGGTCACGACCTCGGCGCACGCCTGGCGTCGAAGCTGAGGTGCCTGGCCTGACCGTCTTGGGCCGTCCAGAGAGGGGGACGTGACCATGTGGCTACGTGACCGGCAGGGCACCGAGCCGCTGACCGCGCGGAGCCCGCTGGGGGCACGGCGGGTGCTGTCGCTGCTGGCGCTGGCGCTCGGGGCGGCGGCGGCCGTCTACTTCGTGACACGCGCCGTCAGCACGGGCGAGGAGGTCTGGGCCTGGGAGGCGGCGATCGCCGCGGCGGTGTCCCTCATCGCGGCCGTGGACCTCGCGGTGCTCAGTCGCCGCAGGACCCGCGGCTGACGCCGGGGGCACGTCGGTTCCGGTCAGGGGCGGGCACGGGGCTTCACGCGAGCGCCACGGCCAGGGCCAGCAACGCCACCACCAGCATGAACACGGCGACGATCAACCACACGTGCCCGGCCACCCAGTCGCGGACCTGCCTGCCGTACGGCCGCAGGCTCAGGCCGGCGTCGGCGCCGGACTCGATGCTGTTGATCGCCGCGACGCGCCTGGCCAGGTCCGGGTCCTCCAGGGCCAGGGCGTGCTCGATTTCAGCGAGGATGCGGCGTTCCTTCCCCGAGAGGCTCATCGCGATCACCCTTGCTCCCACCGCAGGTCCAGGTTAACTACCCACAAGTAACGGCGGGCATGCGGCTTCGAGCTGCGAGGGGAGCTTCGGCGTCAACCCTGTACGCCCGCCCCTGGCACGGGTGAACAGGGAGCCGCCGCCCCGGGACGTGGCCCCGGGGACACGACCCGACCCGGGACGTGGCCGCACGGCCCGGCCCGGGACGTGGTCGCACAGGGCGCGGCCCGAGACGCGGTCACACAGGGCGCGGCGCCGCCCCGGAACGTGGGCGCCAGGGCACGGCCCAGCCCGGCCCAGCCCGGCCCGGCCCAGCCCCGGAGCGTGCCTCGGGGCGCGGGCCGGTCATGGCGGCCGGGGCCGGGACGGCGCGCGGGGTCAGCTCCTGCCGTAGCGCTGCTTGAAGCGCTCGACCCGCCCGGCGCTGTCCACGATGCGGCCGCGGCCGGTGTAGAAGGGGTGGCTGGCGGACGAGACGTCCACGTCGACGACCGGGTAGGTCGTGCCGTCCTCCCACTCGACGGTCTTGTCACTGGACATCGTCGAACGGGTCAGGAAGGCGAACCCCACGCTCGGGTCGCGGAACACGACGGGACGGTACGAGGGGTGCAGGTTCTTCTTCATGCCCCCTCCAACCGGACGGCAATGGTTTTCATTCCCGAACTCCGGGGTTCGACCCCGAGCGCCCGCCCCGGACCTCCCTCCCGGCCACCGGCCCGGCCCGGTGGCCGCGCCCGGCCCGGCCACCGAGCCGGACGCGGCGGCGTTCACCCGGACGGTTTCCCCGGCCGGACACCATTCGACATTTGGCGTTTCGTCATAGGCGCCCGCCCCGCACACGATCATTGCCCCGAATATGCGCTCACGTATTTCGCGGCCACGCGGATACCGCACAGACCCGGGCCTACATGACCCAAAGGGCGGGCCCGCCATCGGAGGGGCGCCGGCATCGGGCGGGGATTCCGTCGAGAACGAGGCTCCGGGAAGGCAACCCGGCAAAAATGTCGCGGGACCCCGACGCGGCCACCTCCTCCGCCCAGCCCCGCTCTATCCGCCCTATCCGCTTTGTCCACCGCCCGCCGTATCGCCGTCGGCGAACCCGTGCGAGCGACCCCGGCCGACCACGTAAGGTAGCCGCATGGATACCCCCATCGAGGTCCTGCGCCGGATCTTCGGTTACGACTCCTTCCGGCCGGGCCAGCAGGAGATCATCGAGCACGTCGTGGCGGGTGGCGACGCGCTCGTGCTCATGCCGACCGGCGGCGGCAAGTCCCTGTGCTACCAGATCCCGGCGCTGGTGCGTCCGGGCACCGGGGTGGTCGTCTCACCGCTGATCGCACTGATGCAGGACCAGGTCGACGCGCTGACCGCGCTCGGCGTCCGTGCGGGGTTCCTCAACTCGACGCAGGATTTCGGCGAGCGGCAGGCCGTCGAGGCGGCGTTCCTGGCCGGCGAGCTCGACCTGCTCTACCTCGCGCCCGAGCGGCTGCGCGTGGAGGCCACCCTGCGGCTGCTGGCCAAGGGTGAGATCTCGCTGTTCGCCATCGACGAGGCGCACTGCGTGTCCCAGTGGGGCCACGACTTCCGGCCCGACTACCTCACACTGTCCGGGCTGCACGAGCGCTGGCCCGACGTGCCGCGCATCGCGCTGACGGCCACCGCCACCCCGGCCACCCATGCCGAGATCTCCTCCCGGCTGAGCCTCGACCAGGCCCGCCACTTCGTGGCCGGCTTCGACCGGCCCAACATCCACTATCGCATCACCGCCAAGAGCGAGCCCAAGCGGCAGCTCCTGGAGTTCCTGCGCACCGAGCATCCGGGTGACGCGGGCATCGTCTACTGCCTGTCGCGATCGTCGGTCGAGAAGATCGCGGCCTTCCTGGCCGACAACGGCATTCCCGCCGTGCCCTACCACGCGGGGCTCGACGCGGCGACCCGGGCCGCGCACCAGGCGCGTTTCCTGCGCGAGGACGGGCTGGTCGTGGTCGCCACGATCGCGTTCGGCATGGGCATCGACAAGCCCGACGTGCGCTTCGTGGCCCACCTCGATCTGCCCAAGTCGGTGGAGGGCTACTACCAGGAGACCGGCCGGGCCGGGCGCGACGGGCTGCCCGCCACCGCCTGGATGGCCTACGGCCTGCAGGACGTGGTGCAGCACCGGCGGCTGGCGCTGGAAGGCGACGAGGCCCACCGGCGGCGGCAGGTCCTCCACCTCGACGCGATGCTCGCGTTGTGCGAGACCGTAGGCTGCCGCCGGGTGATGCTGCTCGACTACTTCGGCCAGAAGGACACCGCCCCGTGCGGCAACTGCGACACCTGCCAGTCCCCGCCCGAGTCCTGGGACGGCACCGTCCCCGCCCAGAAGCTCCTGTCCACGGTGTGGCGCCTCGACCGTGAGCGGCGCCAGCGCTTCGGGGTGGGCCACATCGTCGACATCCTGCTCGGCAAGCAGACGACCAAGGTGGAGCAGCACGGCCACGACTCGCTGACGGTGTTCGGCGTGGGCACCGAGCTGGGCAACTCCGACTGGCACGGGGTGGCGCGACAGCTCCTGGCGCAGGGCGTGCTCGCCGTCGAGCCCAACCACGGCACGTTGATGCTCACCGACGCCAGCGGTGACGTGCTGCGCAACCAGCGTGAGGTCCGGCTGCGCCGCGACACTCCCCGCCCGGCGCGCGCCCGGACCTCCGGCTCGTCCAACGGCGCGGGCTCGCGTCCCGTGGTGGAGCTGCCGGAGGAGGCCGCGCCGCTCTTCGAGCGACTGCGCGCCTGGCGCGCGGCCACGGCCAAGGAACAAGGCGTGCCCGCGTACGTCATCTTCCACGACGCCACGCTGCGCGAGATCGCCACCCTGTCCCCCACGTCGCTGGCCGAGCTGGGCACGGTCAACGGCGTCGGCGAGAACAAACTGGCCAAGTACGGCGAACAGGTCCTGGAGACCATCGCCTCCTGACCCTCCCACCCGCGATCACGCACCCTCACCAGCCCGGACGCACGGCCACCCCTGTGCCCGGCACATCACCACCTGCCGAGGTGCGGCACCTCACCCATGCGCACCTCTCAGAGAGGTGCGCCCGATCCTCACCGCCACGGGGGCTGGCGTGCGCGTCGTCAGCCGCTCGCCCCCACTCAGCGGAACCGATCGGTTGCAGCGATCACCCGCGCCACCATGCCGGTCCCGCCATGGCCTTCGTCGACGACGACGACCAACTCGCTGCCAGGCCAGTTCTTGTGCAGTTCCCAAGCGGTCTCAAGGGGCCCACTCACGTCAAGCTTGCCGTGGACCAGCACCCCGGGGACACCCTCCAGGAGGTGAGCCTGCTTCACCAGGTCGCCGGTGTCCGGCAGGAAGCAGTCGTTGGCCCAGTAGTGCGTCACCAGGCGCGCGAACGTCATGCGGAGGACAGGATCTTCGAAGAGCGGACTCGGCCGATGCTTGGGGTCGAGGCTCACGTGCGTGTCCTCCCACTCGCACCAGGCACGGGCGGCCTCCTCACGCGTCCGCGGATCGGCCAGGAGCTTGGCGTAGGCCGCTGCCAGGTTCCCGTCACGGTCCTGCGCGGGCACGGCGTCGCGGAAGCGCTCCCATTCCTGCGGGAAGATCCGTCCGACGTCACGGGTGATCCACTCGATCTCCTTGCGGCGCCCCGCGGTGACCGCGAACAGGATCAGCTCGCTCACCCGCTCCCGATACTGCTGCGCGTAGGCCAGGCTCAGGGTCGAGCCCCACGAGACCCCGAGCAACTGCCACTTCTCGATGCGCAGGTGCTCGCGCAGGAGCTCCATGTCGGCGACGAGGTGCTGGGTGGTGTTGGCCGACAGGTCGGTCTCCAACAGTCCGGCGTCCGGCGTGCTGCGACCGCATCCTCGCTGGTGGAACAGGACGATCCGGTACGCCTCAGGGTCGTGGTAGCGCCGCCAGTTCGCCGAGGCCGCGCCCCCCGGCCCGCCATGCACGATCACCGCCGGTTTGCCCGCCGGGTTGCCGCTGACCTCCCAGTACATCTGATTGCCGTCGCCCACGTCGAGCATGCCCTGGTCGTATGGCTCAATCGGGGAATACATAGGCGTAAGGTAACGTCCTGGCTGCCCAGCTGGATCTCTCGCAGGTCAGCTCTCTGGAGATGCGCGCCGACTTCCACCAGGCCATTCCCAGCCCGGCCCGCGCGCTCAGCTGCCGGCGGCACCTCATCTCATTGCGTCGGGACCTTCTGCTGCCCGCGAACGAACCGATCGTCAAGGCGATGTACGCGAGCTGGATCGGGCGAGCCTCTCAGAGGATGGTCATCGACCACAGCTCCCCGGCTTCGTGATGCTCGGACAACCGTTCGCAGTCGGCGGGATGGGGGCACGAACGCCCCAACCAGGGCAGGACACCACCGACCGGCGATCGGCGCCCGTCCCCGTCGTCATGGTCACGGCACGGCACATCACACACGCGCAGGTCGCAGAGGGGTGGGCGCGTCCGCCGGCGGGAGGTGGTGGCGACGGCCGCACGAAGAACGGTCGTCGCCACCGCGCTGCTCGCTCCGATAGCGGGCGGTCAGCTTCAATTCCACATTAGCCGGACACAGCCCCCGCCCTGGCATCCGGCGGTGGCCGATCACCGTGGCAGCGTCCCGCCCGTGACGGATCAGCGCAGGAAAACCGCCGGTGACGGGCTGGTAGAGGGCTCGCCGATCATCGTACGTGGATTGGGAAAACCTCGCGTGGCGCCTACCACTCCACTCCCAAAGGATACGTACAGTAACAAAGCAACATCACTTCGTGATATCAGGGGGAATCATGAGAAGCCTCATCGCAACCGGCGGCATGCTGCTCGCCACCGCGGCACTGACCGCGGTGGCGGCCGGCCCGGCCGGCGCGACCGACGTCTACTGCAGCGCCAACACCAGCTCGTCGTCGTCCTGGCAGAGCACCGAGAACGGGGAGACCAAGACCGGCTCGCACGGCCTCAACGAGTGCAAGGGCTCCCAGATCACCTTGCAGCCCGGCTGGTGGACCCAGGTCCTGAAGAGTATGAACGAGGACGACTGACATCACGGCGCCGGTCCGGGACCTTCACCGGCCCCGGACCGGCTCCCTTCCCCTCGCCCGGCTCGTCCGGCCGGCTCGGGATGTGCGGCAGGGCGCTGGCGGTGAAGCTGACGCGCGGAAAGCCCACGCTGACCTGCCGCAGCGCGGCGACCTCGGTGGGCCCCGAGCCGTACGTCCTGGTCACACTTTCGACGAGGACCGCGTGATCGTTCCTGATCTTCAGCCTGACGGCTCGGCGACCGCGCTGTATCCGGTACCGCCCCGATGCGCTTCTGTCCGCCACCTGAGCCCCTTACCGCCAGACCACGATCGCGGCGCCTGCGTCCAACTCCCGGGATCAGAGTTCCAGGCGCCTGCCGGCGCCCCAGCCGGGGTTCCGGCCGAGGAAGGCGAGCAGCCGGTCCTCGGCCAGCGACCGCGCCGGGACGTCCACCGGTACGGCGAACCGCGCGGGCCGGTCCTCGTTCGTGACGAGCGCGGGGACGACGTCCAGCAGGTCCGCCGCCAGCGCGGGCGGAATGGGGCGGGGCCGCCCGCAGGCACGGGCGAGGTCCCAGGCGTGTACGGCCACCTCGACGGCGCCGGCCTGCGCCACGGTCGCGGCGGGCAGCGAGCAGCGGCCGAAGCGCACCTGCTGCTCGCGTAACGTGCCGGCCCATGCGCCGAGCGTCGTGGCCGCCCGGTCCCGCAGCACCAGCACCGGGTCCCTGCCGCCACGACCGCCCGCACCACCGGCTCCCGTGCTCGGGCCCATGTCCGGGTGCTCGCGGATCCCCATGCCGGGGTGCGTGCCGATGCCCATGTTCCTGCCCGGGTTCCCACCTGTCCCCAGGTCCGTACCCGATTCCGTCCCCGTACCCGTCTCCGTCCTCATGCCCGGGCCCGGGCCCGGGCTCGGGGCGACGCAGCCGAGTTCGGCTGCCTCGTGGAGTGCCGTGACCGAGTCGTCCAGGTGTGCCAGCAGGTTGCCGACGTCCCACACGCCGCAGGGCGTGGCGCGGTACAGGTCCTCGCGGGTCACCGCCAGCAGGGTCCCCAGCGCGTACGCGATGGCCCGCTCCAGGAGGTCCATCCCTTGCGTTCCGGCTTTGTCCATGTCCATCTCGTCCATGTCCATCTCGTCCACCTCCACCCGTACAGACGGCCGTCCGGGGCGGGAATCATCGGTCCCGCCCCGGACGGGGTCAGCGGTTCAGCGCGCGGTCGACGAATGCCGCGACGTCGGCCAGCACCTCCTCCGCGTTGGTCTCGTTGAACACCTCGTGCCGGGCCTCCGGATAGATCCGTTCGGTGAAGTCGTCGCCGCCGATGGCCTCGACGCCGGCCCGGCTGCCGGATGCCGGCATCAGCCGGTCGTCGGCGCCATGCACCCAGTGCGTCGGCAGCCACCGGCTCCCATTCGCCGAGCACCGGTTCCGACAGGACAAGGGCCGCGAGGCCGTCGCCGTGGCGCTGGGCGAACCGGGCGGCGATCATCTGGGGAGCGTCGCCTTCGAACGGCGGGGAATCGGGGGGAGGGCCGACCAGGCCCGAACGTGCAGTGACCTGCCAGATGTGGGCATCAGCTCCGTTAGCCGCGTACGAGACAGGTGACGCTGTGATGATGATCGGGTGAGGCGTCAGGTGCGCACCTCACCAGCAGCGGCATTCGACCTCGGCTACCCGTCCGGTTAGCGGACGATCGAGCATGTCGTGGCGAACCCGTTCGTTGTGTCCAGTCGCATTGGCGGCGACCGGGTCGGGATCACGGTGTTCCCGGCGGCGACGAGCGGGCCGTGGTCTGTCATGGGTCCTGATGAGAGCGCCGAATACGGCCACCTCCGGCCCTTGATCAACCGTAGGATCGGTTCCGTCCCCGAACCGCGTTCGCCCCGACGGAGCCTCGATGATCCCTTACCGCCCGCGCAGAACGCGATCCCTCGGCGTGACGCGGCTCGGCGGCTGGAACGTCAAGGTCATCGGCATCACGGCCGGAGCCGAGCTGCCCGACGACTTCGAGGTGGAGGCGGCCCTGCAGGCGGCCGAGCGGGACCTGCCCGAGCAGGGCGGCATCGCGTTCGTGGTCGTGCACCGCGACACCGAGGCCCTGCGGGTGAACGTGTGCTGGTGGCGGGCCGACGTCCTCTACCAGCGGCTGTGGCGGGCCGAGCCAGGCGGCACCGGCCTGGGCCAGGTGCCGCCCGACGGGCCGGTCGCCTGCGTGTGGGCGTTGCTGGCGATCGACCGTGAGCGGCGGGCGTGGATCGAGCACGTGCTGGCCCGGCCGCACGACCCCGACTTCACCGGCTACCTCACCGCCGACCCCCTGACCGAGCCCGCCTGAGTGACGACGAGGCGGTCCGGTCTCGTGCCGTGCCGGTGCCGGCCCGCGGCAGCAGCCGGTTGACCTCGCCGGCGCCCGGTTCGGCGCGGCGGGGAAGTCAGGCTCTGGTGAGGTGGTGGTGAAGGCGGCGGGCCTCCTCGCCGGTGCGGCTGGCGCCCTTGCGCGCCGCCAGTGCGGCCAGGCCGGGGACGTCGCCGCGGGCACCGGACAGGACGGCGGAGCGCACCGCCGTGGCGAGCAGGTCGCCGAGCGCGGCCGTGGGCTTGGCGCCTGGCGCGGGCAGCAGCACCTCCAGTGCCGAGGCGAGCACCGGCCAGGTGCCGGCTCCCGACTCCGTGGCCTCGTTCAGGACCGTCATGACCCGGTTGAGCTTGACCAGCCCCTTCAGCACCGCCTCACCCACGACGCGACCGAGGAGCCGGCCGAAGCCGGCGCCGTCCGGCTCGTCGCGGGCCGCCAGCGTGACGAGGGCGTGCGTGGCGGCCGCCCGGCGCTCGGGCCGCCTGTATCCCATCACGGTCGTGAGCGCCGTCGCGGTCGCCACTCCCAGAGGGCCGTCGCCGTGGACGAGGTCCGCCAGCGCCTCGTCCAGGCCGCCTTCGCCGCCGTACGCGATCAGGGGCGCGAGCAGGTGCGCCGCGACGACCTCGCGATGGGACGGCATGGCCCAGGGCCACCAGACCGCGTCCTGCGGGTAGCTGGTGTGGCCACCTACGGCCAGCACGCCGGCGAGCCCTTCCGGCACGGCGGTGACCGGGCTGACACGCACCTGGGGGGAGCGGGTCTCGCCGTAGGAGAACGTGCGGGTGGTTTTGATCACGCACGTGACGTCGGGGTCCGGCAGCCCGCCGGCGCGTAGCCAGCCCGCCAGTCGCCGCCCCGCCTCGGTGCCGATCCCGTCGGCGCGTACGGCGAGCGCGGGGGTGGTCAAGCGGGGGAGGCGGAGGAGTGCCTGGTCGAGGTCGGCCGGAAGGGGTTCGGCTCCGTCCAGGAGCTCCAGGCGGGCCAGCAGCGTCTCGGGGTCCACGTGGCCGGTGGGCGAGGTCGGGGTGGCGAGCAGCACGGGAACCGTGCCTTCCCGCTCGAACAGGGCGATCACCTCGCGCAGCCGCCGCTGGAGGAGGTGGTGGAGCGGAGGGTCGTGCGGCGGGTGGGTGAGCGCGTAGGCGTCCAGACCGGCGGTCAGCTCGCGGCTGTCGCCGGGCGAGACGACGGCCAGCGCGCACCGGCGCAGCAGTGACCGGGCGTCCCGATCGAACCCGCTGACCCCGTACACCAGCGCGTGGGTGTCGAACGGCTGCCGCCACTCGCTCCGCCACCAGGGCCGCAACGCCTCCACCACGGCGTCGCGGTCGCGGTGGGTGAAGGTGACCAGCGCGGCGACGACCCGCTCGAACAGGGCCGGATCGTCGGGCCAGGGCAGCCGGGACAGCTCGTCGGCCAGTTCGCCGGGCGTCTCGATCGGCGGCAGGAGGGCGGGCAGCGGGCGGGCCACCGGCACCGGCGCCGGCACGGGCTCCTCGGTGAGCGCCTCCACCTCGCCGAACACGGTGGCCACCCGCGACCGCAGGTCGTCGGGCAGCGCCGCCGCGGCCTCGCGGACGGCGTCCCAGCCCTGGGTGAGGCAGTCCGCGGGCGCGATGCCGGCCGCCCGCGCGGCGTCGGCCTCCCGCGTGCGACCGGGCGCCCGCGCCGGATCGGCCGCCCGCTCGGGACCGGGACCGGTGGTCGGGGACGGGGTCGGGGTTGCGGTCGAGGTTGGGGTCGAGGTCGAGGTCGAGGTCGAGGTCGAGGTCGAGGTCGAGGTCGGGGTCGGGGTTGGGGTCGGGGTGTGGTGGGCGCCGAGTTTGAGCGCCAGGCGGACCGCGCGGTCCCGTACGGCGGGCGCATCGTGGGAGAACACCGTCGCCAGCGCCACCAGTGCGTTCCCGGCCCGAGCGCGGGAATCCCCAGGCCCCGGGACGGCGTCGGCGATCCACCTGAGGGCCGCCGTGACATGCTTGCGCTCGGGCCGGTACGCCAGCGCCCGCACCGCCTCCCCGAACAGCTCGTCGTCCAGCAGGCCCGCCTGGTCCGCGCGGCGCAGCTCGTCCAGGGCGAGTTGCGCGGGCAACGACGGCGCCGACGGCAGCAGCCGGGTGAACTCCAGCACCGGGATCTCCTCCACCGCGGCCGTCAACTGCCGCCACATCGCCACGAACGGCGCGAGTTCGTCGGCGGCGGCCCCGGACAGGAACCGGGTCAGGCACCCGTCGAGCAGGTCCTGCCGCTTGAGCCGGCCGTCGCCGGCCAGCTTCACCAGGGCGGTGACGATGTCGTGGCCGGAGGTCCAGGACTGGCTCCAGGCCAGCCCCGCGGCGGCCCCCGTGGCCTGGAACAGCCGGGCCACCATGAGGTCGAGCAGCGGGTCGTCGGCGCGCGGCACCTCACGCTCCGCGGCCATGCGCAGGACCCAGCCGGCCGTGAAGGCGTCGTTCGCGGGCGGCTCGACCCCGGTCTGGAGCACCAGCCCGGCTGCCAGGTGCCAGCCGGGCAGGCCGCCCGTCCACCGCCAGGCCGCCCGGCCGCGCGGCAGCCTGAGCCGCTCGACCAGGCGGACCGCGAGATCCCTGCGCCACTCCTCGGGCCGCTGCCTGAGCAGGCGGAGGATCCGCTCGGCGTCGGTACGGCCGGCGGCGTCGCGCAGCTCGCGCCGGTTGAGCCAGGCCGCGACCTGGCCCGCGCCGCTCAGGCAGGCGGCGCCGGCGATGCGGTAGCCGGCCGCCCGGTCGCGCGTCTCCCAGCGCGCCTCCCACCCTTCGGCGAGCCGTTCGGCCAGGTGGCCGGGCAACTGCACCGCGACCGCGCGGCGGCCCACGTCGCCGAGCGAGCCGACGAACTCCACCAACCCCGCGTTGTCCCCTGCCTCGATGTGGGCGAGAACCTCACGCCACGGGTTCATTTCATGATCTCCATGGCGGGGACCGTACTGATCAAGACCGACAGAACCCCGACCTGAAGATCACGAGAAGGAAACCGTAAGCGGCCCGCGCCATCGTGGAGCACATGGGAAGCCGGACGAAGGGCAGCACGATGACCGAGACCGCCGAGTACGAGATCACCCGGATCTTCGACGCCCCCCGCGAGCGGGTGTTCGCGGCGTGGACCGAACCGGAGCGCTTCGCCCGCTGGTTCGGGCCGCGCGAGCTGGCCGCCCCGGCGGACCGGATCGGCATGGACGTCCGGCCGGGCGGCGCCTGGGAGGTGACGTTCGTCGGCGAGGGCGGCTTCGAGGTGCCGCTCGGCGGGGTCTACCGTGAGGTGGCGGCGCCCGGCAGGCTCGTCTTCACCACGGGCGACCCCGACGACCCGGGTGACGGTCCGGCCTCCGTGGTGACCGTGTCGCTGGACGTGGACGGCGGCAGGACGCTGATGAGGTTCCACCAGTACGGCGTCAACACGCCCCAGGAGCACGCCGAGCAGGCGCAGGCGGGCTGGATCGAGTTCTTCGACCGGCTGGCCGAGCTGGTGTCACGGGCGTGAACCGGCCCCCGCTCGGTGGAGGCGTCGCCTACTCGGCGATGGCGTCGTCCGGTTTGAGGGTGCGGCCCCGCTCGTACGCGGCGGTGAACGCCTCCTCGCCGAGCGCCGCCCGCGCCGAAGCGGCGACGCGGTCCGCCTCGTCCCGCTCGGACGGGTTGGCAGGCGTCCGGCCGGTGTGGCGGATCTCGGCCGCCAGGCCGAGCAGCCGGGCCGCCCGCTCGTGGAGCCCGGCCGCCGCCGACGCGGAGGCCAGGCCCTCCACCGCCCACGCCACGGTGAGGGGGTCGCCGATCCGCTGGGCGGCCACCAGCGCCTCCAGATGCAGCTCCCTGGCGGCCGCCGGGTCGCCGCGCAGCTCGCGCAGGAAGCCCAGCTCGATGCAGGTGGTGGGCAGGTGGAGGGCGGGTTCGGCCTCCGGGTGGCGCGGGACCCCGTCGAGCAGGTGGAGGAGGTGCGTCTCGGCCAGGTCGAGCAGGCCCGCCCGGCGCGCGGCGAGGGCCAGCCCCATCTCGGCCATGATCCGGCCCTCCTGGTAGCCCTGGCCGGCGGCCAGCCGCATCGCCTGCCCGCACAGCTCCATGGCGCGGTCGTAGTGGCACGAGTTCAGGGCCATCCAGCCGAGCCAGGCGGTGCGCCGGGCGGCCTCCGGCCACAGCCCCAGCTCCTCGGCCATGCGCAGGCCGTCCTCGAACAGCCGCACGGCCCGCTCGGTGTCGCCTCTGACGTCGGCCAGCCCGGCGAGCCACTCCATGGCCTGGAGCCGTCCCCAGCGGTCGCCGAGCCGGCCGAACAGCCGGACGCTCTCCTCGCCGTCGCGTTCGAGGGCGACGAGGTCGCGCTGGGTGAAGTGGTCACGGCCGCGCCTGCTCAGGACCGCCGCGACGCCCCACTCGTCGCCGATCTCGCGGAACGTGGCCAGCGCGCCGTTCAGCAGCTCCTGCGCGACCGGCACGTCCCTGACGGCCATCGCCAGGAACAGCTCGGCCCTGGCCCGTTCGCCCGGATCGTCCACCGTGGCGGTGTCCCAGGCGGCGTCCTCGCCGAGCAACAGCACGAACCCGGCGTGCCAGGCAGCCGCTCTGGCCCGCCCCGGCGCCTCCTCCCGCCTGCGGGGCCCGCCATCCGGCGGGGCGGTGGCGGCCAGTGCGGTCTCCAGCGAGCGTCGCGCCTCGGCCAGCCTGCCGCGCAGGAACCAGTACCAGGTCAGCGCGTTGACCAGCCGCACAGCGGTCGCCGCCGCGCCTGCGCCGGCCGCCGTGTCAAGCGCCGTGTCGAGCGCCGCGCGCAGGTTGGCCGACTCGGCGTCGAGGCGGGCCAGCCACTCTGCCTGGTCCCGTCCGTACAGGGCGGGTTCGGCGCGTTCGGCCAAAGCCAGGTAGTGGCGGACGTGCGCCCCGCGGACCCGGTCCAGCTCCCCCGCATCGGCCAGCCGGTCGAGGCAGTAGGCGGCGACCGACTCCAGCAACCGGTAGCGCGTGCCCGCCGGGGTCTCCACCACGTCCACCAGCGACCGGTCCACGAGCCTGGCCAGCACGTCCAGCACGTCGAGGCCCGGGTCCGCGCCCGGGGCGGCGCAGACCTCCTCGGCGGCCTCCAGCGTGCAGCCGCCCGCGTGGACGGCCAGGCGGCGCAGCACGGCGCGTTCGGGCTCGCCGAGCAGGTCCCAGCTCCAGTCGATCACCGCGCCCAGCGTCCGCTGTCGTTCCGGGACGCCGCGCGGGCCTGAGCCGAGCAGGCGGAAGCGGTCGTCCAGCCTCGCCACCACGCCGTGCACGCCGAGCGCCCGCACCCGGGTCGCCGCCAGCTCCAGCGCCAGCGGGATGCCGTCGAGGGCGCGGCACAGCCGGGCGACGGCCTCGGCGTTGCCCGCGTCGAGCACGAACCCCCTGGTCGAGGCGGCGGCGCGGGCGGCGAACAGCCGGACCGCGCCGGACCGCCGCATCGCGTCGAGCCCGTCGTCGGCGGGCAGGTCGAGCGGCGGCACGCTCCACAGCACCTCGCCGGGCAGAGCCAGCGGCTCGCGGCTGGTGGCGAGCACCCGCAGGCCCGGTGCGGCGCGCAGCAGCGGCTCCACCAGCTCGGCGACCTGCTCGACCAGGTGCTCGCAGTTGTCGAGCACCAGCAGGGTGCGGCGGTCGCGCAGCGCCTGCGCCAGCCGTTCGGCGGGCGTGCGGGATTCGGCGCTCTCCCGGATGTCGAGCGCCGCCAGCACCGCCTCCGCCACCGGCCCGCCCCCCGGTTCGGCCGCCGCGGCCGTTCGGCGGTCGAGGGCGGCCAGTTCGACCAGCCACACGCCGTCGGCGTACGCCTCCGCGGCCCGGGCGGCGATCTCCAGCGCCAGCCGGGTCTTGCCGACGCCGCCGCTGCCGGTGAGCGTGACGAGGCGGGCGTTCTCCAGCAGCGCGCGTGTCTCGGCCAGCTCGTCGTCGCGGCCGATGAGGCCGCTCATGGGGGCGGGCAGGTTGGTACGGGGGCGCTCGGGCGGCGGGGCGGAGCTGAGCGCGGGGTCCTGGACGAGGATGGCCCGGTGCAGCTCGGCCAGCTCGGGGCCGGGGTCCAGGCCCAGCTCGTCGGCGAGCCGTTCGCGCAGGTCGGCGTAGGTGGCCAGGGCCTCGCTCTGCCGTCCGGCGCGGTAGAGGGCCAGCATGTGGGCGGCCCGGAGCCGTTCCCTGAGCGGGTGGCGGGCCGCCAGGTCGCCCAGCTCGGCCGCGAGCGCGCCGTGCTCGCCGAGCTCCAGCCGTGTCTCGGCGTGCTGTTCGAGGGCGGCGAGGCGCTGCTCCTCCAAACGGGTGATCGCCGGCCTGGCGAACTCCTCGTCGGCGAAGTCGGCCAGCACCGGCCCGCGCCACAGGCCGAGCGCCTCCGCCAGCAGCGTGGCCCGCTCACGGGGTCCGCCCGCCGTTCCGGCCCGCGTCACCAGCTCGGCGAACGCGGTGGCGTCGAGCGCGCCGGGCGCGGCGGCCAGGAGGTAACCGGGCGGGCGGGAGACGACGAGGTTCTTGCCGCCGGGCTCGGCGTCCTCCAGGGCGCGACGTAGCTGCGAGACCCGCACCTGGAGCGCGCCGGCCGGGTTGGCCGGCGGCTCGCCACGCCACAGGTCGTCGACGAGCCGGTCGGCCGAGACGACCTGACCCGCGTTGACCAGCAGGTCGGCGAGGAGGGCGCGCACCTTCAGGCCGGGGACCGTGACGCTCTGCCCGGCGTCGGTCCAGACGGCCAGCGAGCCGAGCACCCCGAAACGCATGCCCGTCACCCTAGCCGGGGGCGACGTCGCTCAGGGCGGCGGCGGCCGCCTCGGCGAGGGCGGCGGTCACCGTGCCGAGCCTGGCCGGGTCTTCCTGGAGCAGGAACAGCCAGGCGAAGACCGGGCCGAGCAGCAGGGCGTGGACGACGGCCGGATCGGGGCGGCGCGGCAGCTCGCCGCGGGCGACGGCGCGGTCGAGGACCTCCTCGACGCAGCCCCTTTCGGCGGCGACGAACGTGCTCACGAACGTGGCCGCCAGCGCGGGGTCGCCGTGGACGTCGGCCAGCAGGCCGGGGACGACGCCCGCGGGTGGTGTCGTGAGGTTGACGGCGATGTCGCGCAGCAACGCGGTGAGGTCGCCCCGCATGGAGCCGGAGTCGGGAGGCGGCGCGATCTCCAGGTCGTGCAGCACCGCCGCGAAGATCATCTGCTGCTTGGTGGTGTGACGCCGGTAGATGGCGGCCTTGCCCACGCCGGCCCGTGCGGCCACGGCGTCCACCGTGAGCTGCGCGTAGCCGGACTCGGCGAGGACCGCGCGGGTCGCGGTCGCGATGGCCCGGTCCACGCGGTCGTCGCGCGGGCGTCCGAGTGGCTGTTTCACACCTGCCAGCATACGAGACTCCCAGTTCTGGAAATGTGACGCAGCCGACCTTGCAGCGACCTGGGATGAGGGCCAAGATAAGGAACCATGAGTTCCGAAACTAATCGTTCCGTAAAAAGCGTCGTGTGGGCCGGCGGGATCCTCGTGTTCCTGGCCTGCGTGCACCTCACCATCACCGGGCTGGCCAGTGCGGCGCACATCCCCGGCTGGTTCCGCGGCGAGGCGTGGCTGCCGGGCACGGGCGGGCTCGCCGAACTCGGCTCCCCGGCTCCGAACGTCGGCGCGTTCTGGCTGGTCTGGGGCAGCTTCGCCGTGCCTCTCGGGCTGCTCGGCGCGCTCGTCGCGAGGATGGGGCGCGGCGGACAGGTGCCGCCGCCGTACGTGGCGGGCGGCATCGCGGTCTGGGCCCTCGTCGGCGCGGTCTGCTTCGAGCCGTCGCCGTTCGTCACCGTGCTCGTCCCGTGCGCCATGCTGCTGGCCGCCCGGCGCGGGCGGCGCCGCGCGGGGGCGCATCAGGGGGCGAGCGGCGGCGCCTTCCTGGCCGACCCCCGGTAGAGGTCCGGGTCGTAGCGGCGCTCGCTCTCGTCTAGCTTGGCGTGTGCCGCCTCCACCAGGTCCACCCCGAGCACGTCGGCGAGCCGCACCAGATAGCCGGCCACGTCGCCCAGCTCGGCCCGCACCCTGGCCAGGGTCGCGGGGTCGAGGTCGCGGGACTCCTCCGGGGTGAGCCACTGCAGCTCGGCCACCAGCTCGCCGACCTCACCGGCGAGGGCCATCGCCAGGTTCTTCGGCGTGTGGAACTGCTCCCAGTCTCTGACCCGGACGAACTCGCGCAGCCGTACGGCCAGCCGCTCCCACTCGGTGCTCACGTGAGCCGAGCCTATCCCCCGGTCACAGGTCTGCCCCCCGGTCACAGGTCGGCGTCGTGGACCAGGATCGCGGCCTGGACCCGGTTGGCCAGGCCCAGCTTGGCCAGCACGCGGCTGAGGTGCGCCTTCACGGTCGCCTCCGACAGGCGCAGCTCGCGGGCGATCTCGGCGTTGGACAGGCCGCGGGCCACGGCCCTGATCACGTCCTCCTCCCGGCCGGTCAGCGCGGCCAGCCGGGCGCGGGCCTGGTCCGCGCGCGACGGCGCCCGGTCCACGAACGCGCTGATCAGCCTCTTGGTGACGGACGGCGAGAGCATCGCCTGGCCCGCCGCCACCGTCCGCACGGCGGCGATGAGGTCGCGTGGCGGGGTGTCCTTCAGCAGGAAGCCGACGGCGCCCAGCCGCAGCGCCTCGTGCACGTACTCGTCCAGGTCGAACGTCGTCAGCATGACGAGCCGGGGCGCGTCCGGGGCGGCGAGGACACGGGCGGCGGCGGTCAGGCCGTCGACTCCGGGCATGCGGACGTCCATCAGCACGACGTGCGGCGCGAGCCGGGCCACCGCGCCGACGGCCTCCGCGCCGTCGCGCGCCTCGCCCGCCACCACGATGTCGCCGGCGGTCTCCAGGATCATCCGCAGCCCCGAGCGGACCAGGGCCTCGTCGTCCACCACGAGCACCCGGATCACGCCGCCTCCACAGGGATGGCGGCGACCACGCCGAAGCCGCCGTCCCGCGGACCGGTGCGCAGGGTGCCACCCAGCAGTTCCACCCGCTCCCGCAGCCCCGCGAGCCCCCAGCCTGAGCCGGGCAGCGCCACCGGGCCGGTCGCGGCCGGGCGGTTGCAGACCTCCACCCGCAGCTCGCCGGCCAGGAAGCGCACGTGCACGTCGGTGGGCGCGCCCGCCGCGTGCTTGTGCACGTTGGTGAGCGCCTCCTGCACCACCCGGTACGCCGTCCGCTCCACCGTGGAGCCGAGCGGGCGCGGCTCGCCGTGGTCGTGCCGCGTCACCGGGATGCCGAGCGCGCGGGACTGGTCGAGCAGGCGGTCGAGGTCGGCCAGCGTGGGCTGAGGCGCGAGCGGGACGGGCTGCTCGGGCGAGCGCAGCACCCCGAGCAGCCCGCGCAGGTCGGCCAGCGCCTCCCGGCCGATGCCGCCGATCACGGCCGCCGTCCCGGCGCTGCGCTCGTCGGTCGCCCCCAGCTCCAGCGCCCCGGCGTGCAGCACCATGAGCGAGACCCGGTGGGCGACGACGTCGTGCATCTCCCGGGCGATCCGGGCCCGCTCCTGGGTGCGCGCCTGCTCGGCGCGCAGCACCTGCTCGCGTTCCAGCCGGTCGGCCCGTTCCCTCGCCGCCGCCAGCACGTCGCGCCTGGACCTGATCCACAGCCCGTACACCAGCGGCAGGACCATCGCCGCGACGATCATCAGCAGCGCGTTGGCCGGGGTGGCCGTCGCCAGCTCGCGGGTGCCGCCGGCGAGCCGGCCCGCCGCCACCGACGCGGCCAGCACGACGCCGGCCACGCCCAGGTAGAGGGCGATGTCGCGGGTCCGGCGCAGCCGTGTGCCCGCGAAGTAGGAGGCGACCACGAGGGGCGGCCACATCGCCAGCGCCACGTAGGCGGCGGCACCGACCACGGCGAGCGGCCACCATGACCGCCCCACCCGCCAGGCCGCCGTTCCCGCTGCCGCCGCCGCGGCCAGCGGCAGCGGGAACGGCAGGCCCGACACGACGCCCAGCCCGCCGCTCGCCGAGCCCAGGGACACCGTGAAGACGGCCACGCCGAGCAGCACCGGCGCCATCTGCCTGTTCACCCGCACCCGGACAGGCTACGGGGCGGCGCGGGGCGGGCCGGAAGCGCCGATCGGACGGCCGGCATGCGACGAAAGGAGGGGGTGCCGGTCGACGTCCGGGTCGGGACGCGGCCGGGCCGGCGCCCGCAGGGTGATGACCATGAAACGACATCTCATCGTGGCCCTCGGCGTCGCGTGCTCGCTGCTCGCCGCTCCGGCCGCCCACGCCGAAGGCTCTTCCCTCGTCGGGACCGGCGCCGTCGAGACCGCGCTGCCCGCGCCCACCACCGGGCGGCCCGTCGGGTCCGACACGCTGCACCTGGTGGACCCCGGCCGTCCGGACCCGTGGGTGCCGGACTTCGGGGACCGGCAGCTCGTGGTGTCGGTGTGGTACCCGGCGGCCGAGGCGTCCGGCTCCCCCGCGCCCTACATGACGGCGGCCGAGTCGGCGGCCGTGCTCGCGCCGTTCACGAACGTCCCGCCGGACGCCCTGGCGAAGACGCGGACCCACGCGCGGACGGGCGCCCCGCCGGCCGCGGCGAAGCGCGGGCTGCCCCTCGTGCTGGTGTCGCCCGGCCACGCGTTCCCCCGGGCGACGATGACCTCGCTGGGCGAGGAGCTGGCCGGCCGCGGCTACCTGGTCGCCGCGGTCGGGCACACTCACGAGTCGGTGGCGACGACGCTGCCGGACGGCCGGACCGTCGGCTGCGTGACCTGCCAGAAGAAGATGACCCCGGAGTGGGGTGCGACGATCACCGCCAGCCGGGTGAAGGACATGCGGTTCGTGCTGGACGAGCTGCTGGAGGGCCGCTGGGGGCGGCTGGTCGACCGGTCGCGGATCGGCATGGCCGGGTTCTCGCTGGGCGGCAACACCGTCTCGCAGGTGATGGCCGCCGACCGCCGGGTGCGGGCCGGGATCAACCTGGACGGCAGCCTCATGCCCAGGACGCCCGCCGAGCCGGTGCGCCGGCCGTACCTGATGCTCGGCACCGAGGCCAACCACACGCCGGTCGGTGACGCGTCGTGGCCGGAGTTCTGGCCGCACGTGCGGGGCTGGAAGCGGTGGCTGACGGTGTCCGGCACGAACCACGCGTCGTTCACCGACTACGCCGTGCTGCAGGCGCAGGTCGGGCTGCCCGCACAGGAGCTCGACGGCGAGCGGGCGATCGCCGTCACCCGGACGTACGTCCGGTCGTTCTTCGACCGGCACCTCCTGCGCGAGCGGCGGCCGCTGCTGGACGGCCCGTCGCGCGCCTACCCGGAGGTGAGGTTCTGGCGCGGGTGAGCGTCAGCGGCGCCTGTCCCAGCGGTTGAGCGCGCAGGCCAGCGCCGTTCCGTACACGACGTGGCCCGCGGCCATCACGGCCGGGCGGCCCGGCCGGTCGCGGTGGATCGGCGGCAGCGCGGCCACCTTCGGCACCCACCCGGCATAGCTGACCAGCCAGATCGCGAGCCCGTAGGCGATCCCGAGCGGCACCCTGGCGCGGCGGCGCCGGGCCAGCGCGCCGAACAGCGCGCCCGAGGCGATGCCGAAGCCGAAGTGGGCGACGGTGGCGAGCAGGCCCTCGCCCGGTTTGGGCTGGTGCCGGTGCCCCGGCAGCAGGGAACGGACGATGCGCTTGGGCGGCTGGTCGGGCATCAGCCCGGCCCGGTCACCGGCCACCATGACCGTGCTCATCGCCGCCGTGGCGAGGGCGCCGCCCGCGGCGCCCCTGGCCGCCTCGCTGAGGAGAGTTCGCGTCATGACGTCCGGCTGCCCGCGCGGGCAGCCGGGAAACGCCTGGTGGTGACGCAGGGGGGCAGGCCGGGCCCGGTGGTCACGCGGCGGGCGGAGCGGTGCTCTCGCGGACGATCAGTTCGGTGGCCAGTTCCACCCGCCGCGTCTCGGGCACCTCGCCGCGGCCCATGCCGAGCACCGTGCGGGTGGCCAGGGCCGCCATCTCCTGCAGCGGCTGGCGGACCGTGGTCAGCGGCGGCCAGGCCGACCGGGCCAGCGGCAGGTCGTCGAAGCCGACCACGCTGAGGTCGGCGGGGACCCGCAGGCCGCGCTGGCGCGCCGCCTCGAACACGCCGAACGCCTGCAGGTCGCTGCCCGCGAAGATCGCGGTGGGCGGGTCGTCGAGCGACAGCAGCGCGTGACCGTGGTCGTGGCCCGAGTCGACCAGGAACGTGCCACGCCGGATCAGCTCCGGCTCGACCGGGATCCCGGCGGTCTCCAGAGCCGCCCGGTAGCCGTCGATCCTGGCCTGGCTGCACAGCATGTCGGCCGGGCCGCTGATCATGGCGATGCGCCGGTGGCCCAGCTCGATGAGGTGGCGGGTGGCGGCGAGCCCGCCGTTCCAGTTGGTGGCGCCCACCGACACGACGCCGGGGGCCGGCTCGCCCTCCGGGTCGACCACGACGAACGGCAGCGAGCGGGCGCTGAGCTGGTCCTGGACGCCCGCCGACAGCTTGGAGGCCACGATGACCACGCCGTCGGTGCGCCGGCCGGCCAGGCGCTCCATCCAGTCGCGGCCGGGACCGGCGTGGGTGTGCAGGACGGAGATGACGAGGCTGGCCCCGGCCTCGTGGGCGGCGCCCTCGGCGCCGCGCACGATCTCCATCGCCCACGGCGACTCGATCTCGGCGAACACCAGGTCGACGAGGCCCGCCGGGGTTTCGCCGTGGCTGGCGCGCCGCTGGTAGCCGCGCTCGCGCAGCAGCCGCTCGACCCGGTGCCGGGTCTCCGGAGCGACCTCGGGACGACCGTTGATGACCTTGGAGACCGTGGGGATGGACACCCCGGCCTCCTCGGCTATCAGGGCTATCGTCACCCGCCTCTTCGCTGACATGGCCCGCAGTCTACCGAAACTTTCGGCCCCAACATGCTGTCGTTCCTGCTATTGACGCGTAACACGGCGTTTACCTATGCTCCGGGCAACGAAATTATCGGGGGGTTTCACGAAATTTTCGGCGGCCTGAGGAGAGCCCCTATGAAACGGAGTTTCGCGCTGATCGCGACGGCGGCACTCGTCGCCGGGTGCGGTGGCGGCGGCGGGACCACGGCGTCCGAACCGAGCAAGGACGGCTCGCCGGCGAAGGTCACGCTCGAGATGTGGCACCTGTCGACCAGCGACCCGATGAAGACGATCATGGCCAACTGGGCGAAGGAGTTCGAGGCCCGGCATCCCCACGTCACCATCAAGGCCACCGTCCTGGAGAACGAGGCGTACAAGGCCAAGCTCACCACGCTGACGCAGTCCGGCAAGGCCCCGGACGTCTTCGCCACCTGGGGCGGCGGCGTGCTCAAGCAGCAGATCGACGCCGAGCTGGTCAAGGACCTCTCCGCCGACGTGGCCCCCGTCCTCGGCACGTTCACCAAGGCGTCGCTGTCGGCCTACCAGTTCGACGGCAAGACCTACGGGCTGCCGTACGACATCGGCATGGTGGGCTTCTGGTACAACAAGAAGCTCTTCGAGCAGGCCGGCATCACCCAGCCGCCCGCGACCTGGGCCGCGTTCCTCGACGCGGTCGGGAAGCTCAAGGCGGCCGGCACCACGCCGATCGCGCTCGCGGGCAAGGAGAAGTGGCCCGGCCACTACTACTGGACCTACCTGGCCATGCGGATCGCCGGCCTGCCCGCGCTCCAGCAGGCGGCGGTGGACAAGAACTTCGACACCCCCGACTTCGTGACCGCCGGCCGGCAGCTCAAGGCGCTGGTGGACCTGCAGCCGTTCCAGAAGGGCTTCCTCGGCGCCGGCTACTCCACCCCCGACGGCCAGGCGGCGAGCGTCGCCAACGGCAAGGCCGCCATGGAGCTGATGGGCCAGTGGGCCCCGTCGGTGCAGAACGACGCGGGCAAGGGCCTCGGCGATGACCTCGCCTTCTTCCCCTTCCCGGCGGTCGACGGCGGCAAGGGCGTGGCGACCGAGGCGCTCGGCGGAGGCGGCGGCCTGGCCGTCGGCGCGGACGCGCCCGCCGAGGCGGTGGAGTTCCTCAAGTTCGTCACCCAGATGGACGTCCACAGCAAGAGCACCGCGGCGGGCGGCACGCTGCCGGTGCTGCAGGGCGAGGAGAGCGCGGTCAAGGACCCCAACCTCAAGGTCGTCTCCGAGTCGCTGTCGGGCGCCACGGGCTTCCAGCTCTACCTCGACCAGGCGTACCCGCCGGCCGTCGGCGCCGAGGTCAACGACAGCGTGGCCCAGCTGATCGCCGGCACGAAGACACCCGAGCAGGTCGTGCGGTCGATCACGGAAGTGGCCCAGAGCGAATGACCACGCTGACCCGAGGGCCGGAGGCGCCCGCGCGTCCGGCCCACCGGCGGCCCGACCCCCGCAGGCGGCGCATCCGGGTGACTGTCACCCTGTTCGTGCTGCCCGCGCTGGTGCTCTTCCTGCTGCTGGTGGTGGCGCCCATCGTGGTCGCCTTCTACGCCAGCGCCTTCAAGTGGAACGGCTTCGGGGGCCTGCCCACGAACTTCGTCGGCCTGGACAACTTCACCCGGTTGCTCGGCAGCGACCTGTTCCACCAGGACCTGCGCAACCTGGTGCTGCTCATCGCGTTCTCGCTGGTGGTCCAGCTTCCCTTCTCGCTGGCCGTCGCGATGCTGCTGAACCAGCGCATCCGCGGGCGGGCGGTCTACCGGCTGGTGTTCTTCGCGCCGTACGTGCTCTCCGAGGTCATCACGGGCGTGCTGTTCTCGCTCATCCTGTCGCCGGGGAGCGGCCTGGCCAACCACCTGCTGGGCTTCGTCGGCCTGGAGTCGTCGTGGCTGTCCGACCCGGACACCGTGATGTACTCGCTGTTCCTGGTCATGACGTGGAAGTACTTCGGCTTCCACATGATGATCTACCTCGCGGGGCGGCAGGGCATCCCGAACGAGCTGATCGAGGCCGCGCAGATCGACGGCGGCACGTCGTGGAAGGTCTTCCGGCACGTCACGCTGCCGCTGCTCGGCCCGACGATCCGGATCAGCGTCTTCCTGTCGGTCATCTACACGATCCAGCTCTTCGACCTGGTGTGGATCCTCACCGAAGGCGGCCCGTCGCACGCCTCGGAGACCATGGCCGTCACGATGATGGAGTTCGGCTTCGGCCGCAACCAGGTGGGCTACGCGAGCGCCATCAGCGTGGTGATGTTCGTGCTCAGCTTCATCTTCGCGCTGTTCTACCAGCGGTTCGTGATGCGCCGCGATCTGGAGGGCGCCAGCACCCGGATGGGAGACCACCGTTGAGACGCACCCTTCCGCTGCACGCGATCGCCTGGATCGTCGGCGCGTTCATCCTCGTCCCGATCCTGTACGCCGTCCTCGGCGGCTTCAAGAGCACGGGCCAGCTGTCCACCAACCCGTTCGGCCTGCCGGACCCGTGGCAGAGCGGCAACTACACCGAGGTGCTCGGCGCGGGCTCGTTCTGGCGCCAGCTCTGGAACAGCACGTTCATCGCCGTGACCACGACCGTGATCGTCGTGCTGCTGTCGGCGATGGCGGCGTTCGTCTTCGCCCGGTTCGCCTTCCGCGGCAGGGAGGTGCTGTTCACGGTCTTCACGATGGGGCTGATGTTCCCGTTCGCGGTGGCCATCCTGCCGATCTTCGTGCTGCTGCGCACGCTCGGGCTGCTCGACAACCCGCTCGGCGTGATCCTCACCCAGGCGGCCTTCGGGCTGCCGCTGACCATCATCATTCTGCGCGGCTTCTTCCGCGGCATCCCGGGCGAGGTGGAGGAGGCCGCCATCATCGACGGCTGCAGCCCGTTCGGCTTCTTCTGGCGCATCCTGCTGCCGATGGCCCGCCCGGCGCTGGCCACCGTCTCGGTGCTCGCCATCGTCGGGAGCTGGAACAACTACATGCTGCCCGTGGTGGTCTTCAGCGACGAGCTGTCCTGGACGCTGCCGCTCGGCGTCCAGCAGTTCCAGGGCCAGTACGCCTCCGACACGGCCCGGATCCTCGCCTACCTCGTCCTCGCCATGCTGCCGGCGCTGGGCTTCTACGCCCTGGCCGAGCGGCACCTCGTCGGGGGCCTCACCGCTGGAGCCACGAAAGGATGACCATGCTGCACGTGTCCGGATCGCAGCTCCGCGCGCCCGACGGCACGCCGGTACGACTGCGCGGAGTCGGCCTCGGGGGCTGGCTCAACATGGAGAACTTCATCACCGGCTACCCCGCCAACGAGAGCTCGATGCGCGCCGCCGTGCGCGACGTGCTCGGCGAGGACCGCGCGGAGCTGTTCTTCGACCGGCTGCTGACCTCCTTCTTCACCGAGAGCGACGCCGCCCTGCTCGCCGGGCTGGGCATGAACTGCGTGCGCATCCCGGTCAACTACCGCCACCTCGAGTCCGACGAGCGCCCGTTCGAGATCATCGAGCACGGCTTCCGCCACCTCGACCGCGTCATCGACCTGCTCGGCGCGCACGGGATCTACAGCGTCATCGACCTGCACGCCCTGCCCGGCGCGCAGAACCAGCACTGGCACTCCGACAACCCCACCCACGTGGCCGCCTTCTGGCAGCATCGTCACTTCCAGGACCGGGTCGTGAACCTGTGGGAGGCCATCGCCGACCGCTACCGCGACCATCCGTGGGTGGCCGGCTACAACCCGGTCAACGAGCCGGGCGACCCCTCCGGAAAGGTGGTGGGCCCGTTCTACGACCGGCTGGTGAAGGCGGTGCGCGCCGCCGACCCGCGGCACGTGCTGTTCCTCGACGGCAACACCTACGCCACGGACTTCACCGTCTTCCGCGAGATGTACGAGAACACGGTGTTCGTCTGCCACGACTACGCCCTGGCCGGGTTCGCCCACGGCGGGCCGTACCCGGGCTACACCCGGGGCGAGTGGTGTGACCGGACCCAGCTGGAAGAGGCCTTCGCCAGGCGCTCGCGGTTCCAGCGGGAGACGGGCACGCCGCTGTGGGTGGGCGAGTTCGGGCCCGTCTACACCGGCGACCAGGCCGTGGACGAGCAGCGCCACCAGATCCTGCGCGACCAGCTCGACATCTACGACGCCCACGACGCCGGATGGTCGCTGTGGACCTACAAGGACGTCGGCCTGCAGGGGTTGGTGTGCGCGGCGGGGCCGTACCTGGACAGGTTCGGGTCGTTCATCGCCAAGAAGCGACGGCTCGGCGTGGACCGGTGGGGCTCGACGATGGAGGAGACGGCCGAGGAACTGGCCCCGCTGCACCGGCTGCTGGAGGACGAGGCGCCCGGCTGGGATCCGTACCCGTGGGGCGCCCGCTACCAGACCGACGACCTGGTCAGGCACATCCTGCTCGCGCAGGCCCTGCTGCCGGAGTACGCCGCGCTGTTCGGGGGCCTCGGCGACGACGAACTGGTCGCGCTGGCCGACTCGTTCCTGCTGGAGCGGTGCGTACGCCGCGAGCCGCTGCTCGACCTGCTGGCCGCCAACCTGCGCGGGTAGCGCCGGCGGACCGCCTCCTCCCGGGCGGCCCGCCCTGGGCGGCCCGTCCGGGCCGGTCAGCGGATGCCCACGTAGAACCGGGTCTGGTCGCTGCGGTGCAGCGCGTAGTAGGCCTCGAACCTGGTGTCGTCCTTCGTCCATGCGACCGACTCGATGCCGAGCAGCGGCGTCGAGGTCGACACCTCCAGCAGCGCCGCCTCCTCGGCGTCGGGGAAGACCGCCTCGATCCAGCGGTCCGCCGCCGCGGGTTCGAGGCCGTAGCGCCGCCGCAGCACGTCGTACAGCGACTGGTTCTCCAGGATCACGCGTTCGAGCCCCGGGACCAGTCGCGCGGGCAGCGCGGTGACGACGAGCAGCCATGGCTGGCCGTCGACGCGGCGCAGCCTGCGCAGGCGCACGACCTGCTCGCCGGCCGGGATCCGGAGCAGAGCCGCCTCGCGCTCGTCCGCCTCACCCAGCGACTGGCTGATCGCCTGGGTGGTCACCCGGCGGCCCGACTCGCGCAGGTCGTCGGCGGAGCCGGACATCGAGCCGATGAACCGCAGCTCCGTCTTGCGGGGTGCGACGAAGGCGCCCCGCCCCTTGACCTTGTAGATGAGCCGCTCCTGCACCAGCTCGCGCAGCGCCTCCCTGACGACCGTGCGGGACACCCCGAACAGGTCGCTCAGCTCGGCCTCCGACGGCAGCGGCTGGTCCGGCAACCGGACGCCACTCTCGATCTCCGCGCGCAGCGCCCGCATGAGCTGCATCCACAGCGGCTCCGCCCCCTCGCGGTCGAGGGGCGGGTAGGTCAACGTCACTAGCCCTCCTTGTCGGCACGCACAGCATGCCATGACCATCCTCTGTCATGACAAGTCTTCCAGAGAACTCGCAAGTTCCCCCTATTGACATGGCCGTAATGCCAGCTTAGTTTCCTTGTCACTACAGACCTGTAATGACAGGTCCTCGCATTGAGGCGTTCGCTCACGCCACCACCCCCGACTCGCGACCCTGCCCTCACGGGAGACACCATGCACATGCGCCCATCACGCCGTTCCTGGCGTACCGCCCCGGCGGCGCTCGCCGCCCTGGCCGTCCTGACCGCCGGGTGCGGGTCCACCGGCGCCGGCGACTCCGCCGCCGGGACGGCGGCCACCGGCGCCGGCAAGCCGTTCATCGCGCTGAGCAACGGCTTCATCGGCAACGGCTGGCGGCAGACGATGATCGCCAAGTTCGAGGCCGCCGCCGAGCAGGCGCAGAAGGACGGGCTCATCGGCAAGTACAAGGTCGTCAACGCGCCGGGCGAGAACTCGGCCACCGAGCAGGTCGCCCAGATCAAGAGCCTGCTGCTGCAGAAGCCGGACGCCCTGCTCATCGACCCCTCGTCGCCCACCGCGCTCAAGCCGGTGATCCAGCAGGCGTGCACCGCCGGCGTCAAGGTCGTCGTCTTCGACTCCGCCATCGACGCGCCGTGCGCCCACGTGCTGCAGAACAGCTTCGCCGACTGGGCCACGCAGGCCGCCAAGCCGCTGCTGGACGGCATCGGCGGCAAGGGTTCCGTCATCGTCAGCCGCGGCGTCGTCGGCTCCCAGCCCGAGGCCGAGATGTACGAGACCACCAAGAAGATCCTCGCCGAGCACCCCGGCGTGAAGACCGTCGCCACCGTGACGGGCATGTGCGACGGCGCCACCGCGCAGAAGGCGGTGCTCGGCGTGCTGTCCAGCGTGCCGAAGGTGGACGGCGTCATCGGCTGCGGAGACGGCTACGGCGTCGCCCAGGCGTTCGCCACCGCGGGCAAGCCGGTGCCCGCGGTCACGTTCGAGACCAACGGCCGCGCGCTGAACTACTGGAAGGACAACAAGATCGACAACGGCTCGGTCGCGGTCATGTCCGACCCGGGCCAGTCGGTCGCCGCCCTCTGGGAGGCGTTGGACCTGCTCGACGGCCGGGACGTGCCCAAGCAGCTGACCTTCCCGATCGTCCTGGTGGAGCAGAAGGACCTCGACGCCTGGGCCGGTGCGCTCAAGCCCGACGAGTACGCCGCCTGGCCCTGGACCCGCGAGCTGTTCCGGCAGCAGGTGGAGGCCGTCAAGAGTGGCGGCGAGCCCGTCCGGCCGCCGATCCCGTCCGCGGCCGGCTGACCGGCCCGCCGAACCCGCACCCACAAGCGAGCACAGCACGGAGGAGACCGGGGCATGCACGTGGACAACCTCCCCGCGCCGCCGGGGACCGAACGAGACCAGGCCGGCCGGCCGCCCGTCGTCACCGCCAGCGGGGTGACCAAGGCGTACGGGCGCACCCGGGCACTGGCGGGCGTGGACCTGCAGGTCCGCGGGGGCGAGGTGCTCGGGCTGGTGGGCCACAACGGCGCCGGCAAGAGCACGCTGATGCGGATGCTCGCCGGACTGGAGTCCTGCGACGACGGCACGGTCCTGGTGCACGGCGAGGAGGCGCCGGCCGGTTCCGCGGCGGCCTTCCGGACGGTGCGCATGGCCTACCAGGAGACGTCGCTGTGCCCGGACCTCACCGTGGCGGAGAACATGTGGATCTCCTCCCGGCACTGCCTGCCCCGGCTGGGGTGGCGGCGGGCGGCGAGCGCGTCGGCGCGCCGCCGCCTCGACGAGGTGTTCCCCGGGCACGGCGTGACGCCGCGCGACCGGGTCGAGGACCTGTCGCTGGCGCAGCGCCAGATGGTGGAGATCGTCCGGGCCTGCCTGGTCGACCGGCTCGATCTGCTGATCCTGGACGAGCCGACCGAGTCGCTCGGCCCGGACGCGGCCCGGACGCTGTACTCGTACGTGCGCCGGCTGGCCGAGGCCGGCACCGCCGTGCTGCTCATCTCCCACCGCATCCGCGAGGTGCTCTCGGCGGCCGACCGCGTCGTGGTGCTGCGCGACGGCGCGATCACCGCGGACCGGCCCGCCGCCGGGCTGACCGAGTCCGGTGTGCTCACCCTGATGGGCGCGCACGTCGCCGTCCCGTCCGAGCGCGCCGGAACGGCGCGCCGCGGGACCGGCGGCGGGACGGGCGCCCGGGTGGTGGCCGAACTGCGCGACGCCCGCGGCGGCGGCCTGCACGGGGTGTCCCTGCGAGTCAGGGCCGGCGAGGTGGTGGGCCTGGCCGGACTGGCCGGCCAGGGCCAGCAGGAGGTGCTGGAACGCCTGTGGCGGCCCACCCGGCGCGACACCGAGGTGAGCGTCGCCCGGGCGTACGTGCCCGGGGACCGCCAGCGATCCGGGGTGCTGCCCCTGTGGAACGTGGGCGACAACCTCGTCGTCACCGCGATGCGCGAGATCGCCCGGCGCGGGCTGCGCCGGATCCCCGACGAGCGGGACGTCGTCCGCCACTGGGTCGAGCGCCTGGCCGTCAAGGGCGGCGCCGATGCCGGCATCACCGAGCTGAGCGGCGGCAACCAGCAGAAGGTCGTCGTCGCCCGCGCGTTCGCCTCCACGGCCGGGCTGGTGCTGCTCGACGACCCCTTCCGCGGGGTGGACGTGCACACCAAGACCGAGCTGTACCGGCTCATCCGGGAGGAGGCGGCCAAGGGCCGCAGCATCGTCTGGTACTCCAGCGAGAACGCCGAGATGGCGCACTGCGACCGCGTCCACGTCTTCCGCGCCGGCCGGACGGTGGCCGAGCTTTCGGGCGAGGAGATCTCCGAGGAACAGATCATCGCCGTCTCCTTCGACGAGCCCGACCAGCCGGACGAGTCCGACAAGCCGCACGAGCGGGACGAGCCGGGCGAGTCGGGCGCCCCCGACCGGGCCGCGCGCGGGAGGACCCATGGCTGAGCTGCTCGCACCCGCCCTGCCGGGACGCGCGCGGATGCGCCACTCGGCACCCGCGGCCGTCAGCGCGCTGGCCCTGATCGCCATGATCGGCGTCTGCTCGTCGCTGCAGCCCGGCGTGCTCAGCGTGCAGGGCCTCACCCTGGTCCTGTCGGCGACCGTGCCCCTCGTCATCGCCGCGCAGGCCCAGATGACGCTGATGGCCGTGGGCGACATCGACCTCGGGATCGGCGCCTTCGTCGGCCTGGTCACCGTCGTCACGGCGACCAAGCTGTCGTCGTCGCCGCTCGTCGGCGGCCTGGTCCTGCTCGGGCTGGTGGCCGCGTACGCGCTGCTCGGCCTGCTCATCCACCTGCGCGGCGTGCCGTCGCTGATCGCCACCCTGGGCGCGTCGTTCGTCTGGCTCGGGCTGGGCCTGTTCCTGCTGCCGACGCCCGGCGGCAGCACCCCCGAGTGGCTGGCGGCCTTCGGCGCCTGGCAGCCCGCCGGGTTCCCCGCGCCGCTGCTGCCCATCCTGCTCGTCACCGCGCTGGTCCACCTGCTCGCCTCGCGCGGCTCGTCCGGCGTGCGGATGCGCGCCCTGGGCAGCAACCCGGTCGCGCTGGGCCGCGCCGGGCTGCGCCCGCTGACCTCCCGCGTCATCGCCTATGCCATGGCGGGTGCGCTCGGCGTCGCCTCGGGCCTCGTCCTGGCCTCCCAGACCGGCGGCGGCGACGTGTCGTCGGCCTCCAGCTACACGCTCATGACGGTGGCGGCCGTGATCCTCGGCGGCGGCTCGTTCTCCGGCGGCGTCGCCGTCCCGTGGGGCGCGGCGATCGGCGGCGTGACGCTGGGCCTGGTCAGCGTCGTGCTGAGCCTGCTCGACGTGCGGTCCGACCTGCAGTCGGCGGTGCAGGGCGGCATCGTGCTGGCCGTGCTCGCCGGCCGCGTGCTCGTGGGGAAGGTGCTGCGATGAACCTCCGTGTGACCCGTTCGCGCCCCTGGATCTGGGGCTTCGCCGCGGCGGCGCTGATCTGGCTGGTCATCCTGGCCATCTCCGGCCAGGGCGGCGGCCAGACGCTGTCCCTCGCCCTGTCCCTCGCGCCGTACCTCGTCATCGTCGGCCTCGGGCAGATGCTCGTCATCACCGCCGGGCCCGGCAACATCGACGTGTCGGTGGCTCCGGTCATCTCGCTGGCCGGGTTCGCCTCGGTCGCGGTGTCCGCCGGCACCGGCTCGGCGCTCGCCGGGGTGCTGGCGGGGATCGGCATCGGCCTGGTGGTCGCGGCCGTCAGCACGGTGGCGATCCTCGGCCTGGCCATCCCGCCGATCATCGCCACGCTGGCCGCCGGGCTCGTCGCCTCGTCGGTCACGCTGCACCTGGCCGGCGGCTTCACCGCCGTGCCCGATCCCGGCCTGCGTGAGCTGCTCAACCTGCGCCCGCTCGGCGTGCCCGCGCTCGCCGTGGCGATCGCCGCGCTGACGTGGCTGACCGTCGTCCTGCTGCGCCGCACCGTCTACGGCCGATCCCTGATCGCGGTGGGGCAGAACCGCCGCGCCGCCGAACGGGCCGGCGTCCCGGTCTCCCGGGTGATCGCGACGGCGTACCTGCTGAGCGGGGCGCTGGCCGGGCTGACCGGCGCGCTGCTCGCCACCTACATCGCGCCCTCCGCCGATCTCGGCACCCGCTACCTGCTCGACTCCGTGGCCGTCGTCGTCATCGGCGGCACGCTCATCTCCGGCGGCCGCGCCGTCCCGGTGGGCGTGTGGGGGGCGGCGCTGTTCTTCATCCTGCTCGACGGCCTGGTGAACCTCGTGGGCTGGAGCACCGCGGCGCAGAACCTGCTCAAGGGCGGCCTGGTGCTCTTCGTCCTCTTCCTCGCCGGCGGGGGTGACCGTGCCGGGAGCACGGCCTCCCGGCTCAGACGGCGGCCGCGTCCCGCGGTCGCCACGACCACTACCACAGGAGAAAACTCTGATGGCTGACACCGACGGCCTCATCGACGCCCGCGACTTCGGGACGCCCGCGCCCGCGGCGAGCGGCCTCCCCGGAGGGTTCCACGTGAAGGGCGCCCACGGTCAGGACTGGGGCCTGCGCAACCGGCTGTCGCGCATCTTCCGGCCGGACACCGGGCGCACGGTCATGTTGGCGTTCGACCACGGCTACTTCGTCGGCCCGATGGCCGGACTGGAGCGTCTCGACACCGGCATCGCCCCGCTCGTGCCCGCCGCCGATGCGATCATGATGACCCGGGGCGCGCTGCGCACCAGCATCCCGCCGACCACGGACGCCGGGATCGTCCTGCGCGCCAGCGGCGGCCCGAGCGTCCTGCGCGAGCTGTCGGACGAGCACATCGCCCTCGACATCGAGGACGCGCTGCGGCTCAACGCCGCGGCGCTGGCCATCCAGGTGTTCATCGGCGGCGAGCACGAGTCGCGGTCGGTGGCGAACCTGGCCACGCTCGTGGACGCCGGCCAGCGGCACGGCGTCGCCGTGCTCGGCGTCACGGCCGTCGGCAAGGACATGGTCCGCGACGCCCGCTACTTCCGGCTGGCCACGCGGATCAGCGCCGAGATGGGCGCGCACGTCGTCAAGACCTACTACGTCGAGGACGGCTTCGAGACCGTCACCGCGAGCTGCCCGGTGCCGATCATCGTCGCCGGCGGCAAGAAGCTGCCCGAGCTCGACGCCCTGACCATGGCGTACCGGTCGATCCAGGAGGGGGCGGCGGGCGTCGACATGGGCCGCAACATCTTCCAGAGCGAGTCCCCCGCCGCCATGCTCGCCGCGGTGCGCGGGATCGTGCACGACGGTCTCAAGCCCGCCGAGGCGCACGAGCTGTTCAAGGAGACGGCGGCCGGCGCCGCGGGCAACGCCGAGTCCTGACCCTCGTGGGCGCGGGTCCGCGAGCGCGTTCGGACCGCCGCGGACCCGCGCCCGTCACCTCCGGGAGCCTCCCCATGTCTCACCACCCCGCCGGAACCGGCGGCGAGGTCGATCTCGCCGTCATCGGGGCCGGTATCAACGGGCTCGCCATCGCCCGGGACGCCGCCGCCCGCGGCCTGCGCGTCGCCGTCGTGGACCGCGCCGACGTCGGCTCCGGCACGTCCAGCACGTCCAGCCGGCTGATCCACGGCGGCCTGAAGTACCTCGAACGCTACGACTTCTCCCTCGTGCACGAGTCCATCCGGGAGCGGCACCTGCTCTTTCGCACCGCTCCGCATCTCGTGCGCGACTACCCCATGCTCATCCCCTTCTACCGGGGCAACAGCCGGCCGGGCCCGCTGATCCGGCTGGGGCTGCTGGCCTTCGACATGCTGGCGCTGGGCCGCGGACGCGGCCTGAGCCGTCGCGTACCGCTGCGCGAGGTGGCCCGCCGGTGGCCCGGCCTGTCGCGCGAGGGCCTGCTCGGGGCGGCGCTGTTCCACGACGCGCAGGTGCCGTGGGCGGAACGGCTCTGCGTCGAGCTGCTCCTCGACGCGCGGCGGCTGGGCGCCCGGGTGCTCACCCACACCACGGTCACCGGCCTCATCGTCGACAACGGTCACGTCCGCGGGCTGCGCACCCAGGACCGCCGCACCGGCGGGCGCGAGGAGATCCGCGCCGCCGTCACCGTGAACGCGGCCGGCCCGTGGATCGACCGCGTCCTCGACGGGCAGGTGGAGAGCCGGCGGCTGAACGGCGGCACCAAGGGCAGCCACGTCGTCGTCGACCCGTTCCCCGGCGCGCCGGACACCTGCATCTTCTTCGAGGCGGCCGCCGACCGGCGGCCCATCTTCGTCCTGCCCTGGCAGGGCAGGTACGTGCTCGGCAGCACCGATCTCAGCTACGAGGGCGACCTGGACGACGTCACGGCCGGCGACGACGAGATCGGCTACCTGCTCGCCGAGACCAACCGCATCTTCCCGGACGCCCGGCTCACCCCCGGCGACGTGCTCTACAGCATCGCCGGGATCCGGCCCCTGCCGCACACCACCGGCGTGGCGGACAACGCCAAGATCAGCCGGGGGCACACCGTGCTCGACCACGCGCCCGCGTACCGGGGCCTGCTGACCGTCATCGGTGGCAAGCTCACCACGCACCGCGCGCTGGCCGAGGACGTCACCGACGCGGTGCTGCGCGAGCTCGGGCGCCGGCCGCGAAGGTGCGTGACGCGGGGACGGCCGCTGCCCGGCGCGGAGACCTCGGACTGGCCGGAGTTCGCCCGGGACTTCCTCCGCCACTCGCCGCTCGACCGGGCCAGGTCGGCCAGGCTGCTCACCCTGTACGGGGTGCGCGCCCGCCGCGTGCTCGACCTGGCCGCCGAGGACCCCGCCCTGGCCGAGACCGTCGACAAGGAGAGCGGCGCGCTGGCCGCCGAGGTCGTCATGGCCGTGCGGGAGGAAGGCGCCGTGACCCTGGGTGACATCATGCTCAGACGTACCCTCATCGGGCTCGGCGCCGACATGGGCCTGTCCGCCGCGCCCGCCTGCGCCGCCGTGGCCGTACGCCACCTCGGCTGGGACGAGGAGCGGGCCCGGGCCGAGGTGATCGGCTACGAGAAGGAGCTGGAGCGCTATCGGCCGCGGGCCCTGGCGACCCCGGCGGCCGGCGACAGGAGGACATCGTGACGGACCTGGCGACCTGCTACATCGGCGTCGACGTCGGCCTGACCGCGTCGAAGGCCGCGGCGTTCGACGCGGAGGGCCGCGAGGTCGGCGTGGTGCACGCCCGCACGCCGCGCACCACCACGACCGCGCACCGGCACGACGTCGACATGCCGGGGCTGGCCGGCACGGTCATCACGCTGCTCGGACGGCTGGCGGCCGAGCTGGCGGCCGGCGGTTACGTCCCCGCCGGGATCGGGGTGGCCGCGCACGGCAACGGCCTGTACCCCGTCGACGCGGACCTGCGACCGGTCGGCCCGGCCATCGCCTCCTCCGACAGCCGGGCCCGGCACATCGTCGACGCGATCCCCCCCGAGGCCGCCCGCGCCCTGGCGGCCGAGACCGGGTCCATCCCGTGGGCGGCGCAGCCGGCCGTGCTCCTGCGCTGGCTGCACGACCACGATCCCGGGGCGTACGCGGCGACCAGGTGGGCGCTGTCCTGCAAGGACTGGGTGACCTCGCAGCTCACCGGCAGGCCGAGCGCCGATTTCAGCGACGCCAGCGCGTTCGGCATGGTGGCCCTGGACACCCGGCGCTACACCCCGACGGCGCTGGAGCTGGTGGGGTTGCCGGCGGGCGACCTCGACCGGTTCCCGGCACTGCGGGAGTCGGGAGAGGTCGTGGCCGGGCTGAGCGCGCGGGTGGCGGAGCTGACCGGGCTCCCCGAGGGGCTGCCGGTGATCGCCGGGTGCATGGACTGCGTGGCGGCGACGCTCGGCGCGGGCGGCCGCGAGCCGGGCGACGTGACGATCATCGTCGGCACCTGGGCCATCAACGGCGTCGTCGTGCCGGCGCGGGTGCCGGCTCCCGGCGTCACGCTCAGCGCGCTGATGCCCGACTCCCGGACGATGCTGGCCATGGAGGTCGCGCCAACGTCGGCGGCCAACCTGGAGTGGCTGGCCTCGGCGTGCGCGCCGCACGGCCAGGTGGGCGGCGTTCCCGCGGCCGAGCTGCTGCGGGAGGCGGCAGAGGTGGGCCCGGGGGCGGACGGGCTGCTGTTCCTGCCGTTCGTCAACGGCGCGCCCGAGCACCCGGCGGCCTCCGGCACCTTCCTCGGCCTCTCCGGGCTGCACCGGCGCGGCCACCTCACCCGCGCGGTCATCGAGGGGGTCGCCCAGTACCACCGCGTCCAACTCGACCGGGTGCTGGCCAGCGGGGCCGCCGTCGGCGACCGTCCCTGGCGACTGGCCGGAGGAGGCGCGCGGTCGGAGGTGTGGGCACAGGTCTTCGCCGACGTCCTCGGCCGGCCGGTGCGCCGGCAGCTCACCAGCGAGCTGGGGGCGCGCGGGGTCGCCTCGCTGCTGCCCGCCGCACTCGGCCACGCGGACGCGCCATGGTCGATCAGCGACAGCGACGACCTGTGCGTACGGCCCGGCCCCGGCCGTGAGGCGTACGTGCGTCAGGGGCAGGCGTTCGACCGGTGCCTGGCCGGCATGTCGGCGGCGTGGTCGGAGGTCGAACGGTACCGCAGCACCGAGTTCGAGCCGGCCCCGGTCCAGCCCGCGACCGCCGGCGCCTGACGTGGCTAGACCGGATCAGGAGCCGGGGCGAGCAGGCGGCGCACCCCGGCCGCGATCCAGATCGTCGCCAGCGCGGCGTAGCAGCTCAGCAGCGCTCCGGCCACCGCACCGAGCGCCGCCGACACGATCGCGGCCACGGCCAGCAGGCCCACCCAGCCGAACAGGATCCTGCGGCCGAGCGGCGAGCCGGTGTGGGCGGCCTCCTGCACCGGGGTGACCAGCGCCATGACGGCCACCCCGGCCGTGCCGACGGGCTCGCCCGCGAGCGCGATGCCGAGCGCGAGCAGCGCCGCGCCCGCCGCCAGAAGGCCGCAGCACAGCACGGCCACCCGGCTCTCACCGGCCTCGAACAGCAGGCTGGTCGCCCTGGCCCGGGTCAGGCGCAGCGTGGTGAACGCCTCGGCCACCCACGCCGCCCAGTGCAGCAGCGCGATGAGGACGAACACGGCGATGAGCGGCGGCGCGACGGGCAGCAGGAGCACCAGCCGCCACCCGCCGAAGAACCTGCCGCGCAGCCGCTCCAGCCACCGGTAGAGCGGGTTGCGCTGCTTCAGCGCCGCGACCAGCAGGTCCCTGGCCTGCCCGAAGCTCGGGTCCAGGCGGAGCACCTCGCGGAAGGCCTCGGCCGCCTCACCCGCCCGGCCCCGGGCCAGCGCCGCCCGCCCGTACACCAGGTGCGCCAGCGCGCTCTCCGGGCTCAGCCGTACGGCCTGGGCGGCGGCGTCGCCGGCGGCGGCGGTCTGACCGAGCCCGGACAGGCCCAGCGCCAGCAGGCTGACCAGGTCGGACTCCTCCGGGTCGATCTCCAGCCCGCGCCGCGCCGCGTCCACGGTCAGGGACCACTCGCCGCGGTGCAGGTGGATGCGGGCGAGCACCTCCCAGATGGGCGCGTACGACAGGTTGAGGTTCAGCGCCGTGCGCAGGGCCGCGATCGCCTCGTCGTACCGGCCGGCCCGGAAGAGCGCCTGGCCGGCCACGTAGTGGCCGAACCAGAAGTCGGGGACGAGCCGCACCGCCTCGCCCGCCGTGGCCACCGCCTCCTGACCGCGGCGCTGCTCGGTCAGGGCGACGGCGAGGAAGGCGTGCGCCATCGCGTTCTGCGGCTCCTGGACGAGCACACCGCGCAGCTCGCGTTCGGCGTCGGCGGGCCGGCGCAGTTGCAGCAGCGTCCGCGCCCGCTCGATCGGCGCCGCCGCTGTCACCGTGGGCCGCCCTTGATCCACGGCATCAGCTCGTCCCACGCGCCCGACTCGTTGGCGTGCATCACGTAGTTGCGCGCGGTCGCCAGCCACTCCCGCACCGACGTCGGCCGGACCGACTGGGCCGCCGCCAGCAGGTCGGGCGTGGACATGGGGATCGGCCGCCCGGCGCTGATCGACTGGTGCAGCTTGGCCTCCACCGCGCGGTCCACCACGCCCTTCAGGTCCGCGCCGACGAACTGGTCGGTCACCCGGGCCACCGCGTCGAAGTCCATCTCGGCCAGCGGCTTGTCACGGCACAGGATGCGCAGGATCGCGGCGCGGGCCGCGGCGTCGGGCGGCGGCACGAAGACGAGCTGGTCGAAGCGGCCGGGGCGGCGGAAGGCCACGTCGATGTACCAGGGGGCGTTGGTGGCCGCCAGGACCAGGACGCCCTCGTTGGCGTGCTCGTCCACGCCGTCCAGCTCGGCCAGGAACTGGTTGACGAGCTGGCGGGTGTGCGCCTGGCGCATGTCGGAGCGGCGCGCGGCCAGCGCGTCCACCTCGTCGAAGAACAGCACGCACGGCCGGTTGCGCCTGGCCATGTCGAACGTGGCCCGCAGGTTGCGCTCGCTGGAGCCGACGTACATGTCGAGGATGTCGGCCAGGCCCACGTTGACGAACGACGCGCCCAGTTCGCCGGCGGCGGCCCTGGCCAGGTGGGTCTTGCCGGCTCCGGGCGGGCCGTACAGCAGCACGCCGCCGCCGGAGCGCTTGCCGTACGCGGCGAACAGCTCGGGCTGCTGGACGGGCAGCAGCAGCTTGACCCGCAGCGCCTCCTTGACCGCCTCCATGCCGGCCACGTCGGCGAAGGTGACCGGCGGGCGCTCCACCTCGGCGGTGCTCTGGCCTGGCCCCGGCGGCACGTGCGCGGGCTGCGGCGGGGCGTAGCCCTGGTGCGGCTGCGCGTACGGCTGTTGTGGCTGCCCGTAGCCCTGGTGCGGCTGGCCGTACGGCTGGTGTGGCTGGTGCGGCTGGCCGTACGGCTGTTGCGGCTGCGCGTACGGCTGGTGCGGCTGGGCGGGAGCCGGGTACGCCGGCAGGCGGGCGTCCAGGTCGGGGTCGGCGAGGGACGCGTCCCGGGAGACCGCGTCGCGGTAGCGGTACGCCGCCCCGGCTCCGTCGCCCTCCCCGAGCAGCGCCCGCGCGGCGATCACGCCCATCCGGGGTGGGTAGCCCGGCGCGGCGAGGAACGGCTCCAGCGCGGTCAGGGCGGCCCCGAAGGAGCTCTGGCGCACGAACGCCTCCGCCAGCCCGGCGCTGATGTCCGGATCCTTCGGCGCGAGCAGCAGCGCGGCGCGGTACTCGGCCTCGGCCTCGGCGAGGTACCCCTTGGCCAGGAGCTGATCGGCGAGGTGCCGACGCAGAGGGAGGTTGTCCGGAGAGAAGCGCGCCGCCTCACGGAGCGCCTGGAGGCCGGCATCGTCGGGCACGGGCCGTCCCTTCTGTCGCGATAATCCTTACAAATCACGTAAGGCTACCGAAAGGCCGGCCCGCCCCAGGCGTCGTCCGCGTAAGCCCCTACCAGGTTTCCGGGGAGTGCGAGACCTCCAGGACGTACTCGGTGACGCGCCTGCCGTGAGAGCCGTAGGCGGGGGCGTCGGCCGGGTCGGGCAGGGCCTCCTCCAGCACCACGTGCCCCTCCCTGCGGGCGGCGGCGCGGGCCAGCGACAGCAGCAGGAAGTGGTTCTCCACGTCCACGTACATCGGCCGGCGCTCCCCGCCCGGCCCGGCCGTGCCGAAGCGGGCGAAGAAGCGCCTCGGGATGCCGTGCCGCCGCAGCCAGCGGGCCGTGCGCAGCACGAAGTCCGCGTCCCTCTCCCCGTCGGCCGGGATGGGCAGCTCGGCGGCCACCGTCCGCCAGCCGGCGCGGGCCAGCACCACCGAGCCGACCCGCAGCCTCGGCCGCGCCAGCACCACCTCGGCGGCGGTCCCGCCGAGACCCCAAGGGGACGGCATGGCGGTGGGCGGCTCGCCGAACACCCGCACCAGGAACGACCAGGCAGGCGGGAGTACCCGCTCGCCGGTCATGCCGAGATGGGCGGGCAGGACCGGCGAGCCGTCCGCGTCGGTCAGGGTCAGGCGCTGGGTGGCGGCGTCATAGGAGACGCGCAGCTCGGTCAGCGCGGGACCCGGCTCGCCGGTGACGGTGAACGGGTACTCGACGGGGGTGGCGGCGGCGGGGCGCAGGTTCAGGTGGTCGCCGAAGCTGCCCAGGCACTCGGCCACCGGCCACCGCGCCGCGGTGTCGCCGGTGGTGAGGCCGGCGCGGGCGAGCAGGTAGCGGGTCCGGCCGGTGCCGCGGCCGTAGCCGGTGGTCACGGCGTTGAGCACGAACTCCGGCCCCGGCATCAGGTGCCCGTAGCAGGTGATGGAGCCGGGCGGGCGGACGAAGGCCGGCCAGGAGGCGGCGAGCTTGTCCACCACGTCCGGGTCGGCGGTGACCACGCCCCGGCCGTCCACCGGCCCGCCGTACAGGGCGTCCCAGGTCTCGCGCCGCAGCCCGGCGAGGCGGCGCGCCGCCGGTCCGTCCGGCGTGCCGGCGCGGTCGAGCAGCGCCCGCAGTTCCGGCGAGGAGGCGGGCGCGTCGCGGTAGAAGCGGAGGAACGGCACGGCCGCTCCGGCCCCGTATTGCTCCAGGAAGTGCTCGGCGGCGGCCAGCTTGACCAGCAGGTCGGGGTCGAACACGGCGACCAGGCGGCGCACGGTGTCGAGGTCGCGCAGCACCGGGCGCCACGCGTCGCGTCCGCAGACGACGGGCGGCTCGGGCGACACCGCGGTCTCCAGGCGCACGCTCGCGTCCGCCAGCCGCGCCCTGCCACCGCCCAGGCCCCCGGCACCGCCCAGGCCCCCGGCACCGCCCAGACCGCCGGCACCGCCCAGGCCGCCGGCACTGCCCAGGCCGGCTTTGTCGCCGCTCACGCCGGCCTGGTCGCCGAGGCGGGCCAGCAGCCAGCCGGCCACGTGCCTGATGCGCTCGCCGTACGTCGCCTGCACGGCCTCGCGCAGCGCGGTGGGGAGCCAGGGCCGGTCGGGTGAGTCGCCCGGCAGCACCTCCTCGACCCAGGCGGCGAGGTCGGCCAGCGGGTCCAGCGCCTGGTCGGCGAACGGCCGGCGCCGCTCCAGCACCCCGACCTCCAGCAGCCGCTCCACCAGGCCGGGCACGGCGACGGCCCGTTCGAGCGCGCCGACGGTCGGGGCGGTCGTGCCGCGCAGCCAGGCGAACACCCCGGTCAGCGTGGGCTCGGCGGGCAGCCGGGTCAGCGTCTCCGGCTCCCCCGCGCCCAGGAACCACAGCCACCCGTCGTCCTGCCACAGGCTCGGGTTCGCGCGGACCTCGACCGCCTCGCGCAGTCCCGGCCGCCTGGACAGCGCCTCCCAGACGCGCCAGACGGTGCCCAGCTCGATCTCGGCCACGGCCTTCCAGCGCAGCCGCCCCGCGGGCGTCTCGGCGGGGCCGTCGTCGCTCCAGCGGCCCAGACCGCTGATCATGAACGCGGCGTGCGGGCTGGTGGTGGCGGCGGCGCGGGCCACGTGCCGGGCGAGGCGGGCGAGCGCCGGCAGTTTCGGCACCGCGTCGGGCGCGGCGAGCCAGCTCTCCAGCCGCGCCGAGAGGGCGGGCCGGAAACAGGCCAGCCCGCGCAGGAACGCGTCGTCGCCGGCCAGCCTGCGCAGCGTCTCCACCTTGCCCGCCAGCTCGGCGGCCAGCAGGTCTGCCAGGCCGTCCTCGGGCTCGCCCTCCATCTCGATGAGCTCGTCCACGAGCTCCCAGGTGCGCGCGAAGCGCAACTCTTCCAGCCCGCCGGCCGGCAGTCCCGCCACCCGTACGCCGAAGGTCCCATCCTGCCGACAGTCCATCGCGCTCCCCCTGTACGGACTCCTGGCGCAACCTTCCTTCGCCTCCCCCTCCTCAGGGAACGCCGGACACCACACCTTTACCTGTTATGCGCGGTGAAATAGGTCGCCATAGACGTGCGGCGGGCGGGCCCCGCGGCGCCGGTGTGGTGATGTGGCCTGCTGTGACATCTGTCTCCATCCTTGCGCCGAACGGCCTGCAAAGTCCTTAATAGGTGAGCCTTACCTAATACAGATCGTCCCATCCGGAGTGGCCGTGTTCGCCAGCTACCTCATCGGCCTGCGGGAGGGACTGGAGGCGACGCTCGTCGTCTCGGTCCTGATCGCGTTCCTCGTCAAGAGCGACCGGCGCGACCGGCTCCCGCACGTGTGGGGCGGCGTCGCCGCCGCCGCCGCGCTGTCCGTCGGGTTCGGCGCGCTGCTCACCTTCACCGCCGCGCGCCTCGACTACACCAGCCAGGAGCTGTTCGAGGCGATCGTCTCGCTGCTGGCGGTGGCGTTCGTCACCTGGATGATCTTCTGGATGCGCGGCGCCGCCCGGTCGCTCTCCGGCGAGCTGCGCGGCAAACTGGGCGACGCGCTGCGGATGGGCGCGTTCGCGGTCGTCGGGATGGCCTTCCTCGCCGTGGTCCGCGAGGGCCTGGAGACGGCGCTGCTGTTCTTCGCCTCCGTGCAGGGGGCGGCCTCCTCGCCCGTGCCGCTGGCCGGCATCACGCTCGGCCTGCTCACCTCCGTCGCCATCGGCTGGGGCCTGTACCGCAGCGCTCTGCGGATCAACCTGACCACCTTCTTCACCTGGACCGGCCTGCTGCTGATACTCGTGGCCGCCGGCATCTTCAAGTACGGCGTGCACGACCTGCAGGAGGCGGGGGTCCTGCCCGGGCTGAGCACGCATGCCTTCGACCTCAGCGTGATCCTGCCGGCCGACTCCTGGTACGGGGCGCTGCTCGCCGGGACGATCAACTTCACACCGCAGCCGAGCGTGCTGGAGATCACCGCCTGGCTGCTCTACCTCGTGCCGACCCTGCTTCTCTTCCTCCGGCCGCGGCGCCGGAAGGCCGAGCCCGCCACGGTCCCCGCCGGGCCCGCGGCCGGCCCCGCTGCATGACAACGCGTTCCATCCCATCGGCGCCGCATCCGCGCCACGACAGGAGCATCATGTCCCGTCCCGCCTCTCGCGGCCCCGGCCTGGCGATCGCCGCGCTCGCTCTGACCGGCCTGGCCGCCTGCGGATCAGGAGAGCCGGCCGCCACCGGCGCGTCCGCCCCGGCCGAGCCAGGCAAGATCACCGTGGCCTCGTCCGACACGGAGTGCAAGGTGGCCGCCACCGAGGTGCCCGCCGGCACCACCACATTCGCCATCACGAACGGCGGCAGCAAGGTCACCGAGTTCTACGTGTACGCCCCCGGCGACCGCGTCATGGCCGAGGTGGAGAACATCGTGCCCGGCCTGACCCGCGACCTCATCGCCGAACTGCCCGCGGGCACGTACGAGACGGCCTGCAAGCCCGGCATGGTGGGCAAGGGCATTCGTGGCCCGCTGAAGGTGACGGGCGAGCACAAGCCGCTCACCGCGGACGCCAAGCTGGCGCAGGCCACGGCCGACTACAAGCGGTACGTCAAATCGCAGACCGGCACGTTGCTGGTCAAGACGGAAGAGTTCGTCAACGCGGTGAAGGCAGGCGACATCGCGCAGGCCAAGGCGCTCTACCCGGTGTCGCGCACGTACTGGGAGCGCATCGAGCCCGTGGCGGAGATCTTCGGCGACCTCGACCCGGCCATCGACGCGCGCGAGGCCGACCTCGCCGAAGGCGAGGAGTGGACCGGGTTCCACCGGATCGAGAAGGACCTGTGGATCACCAAGGACGTCGGCGGGGACGGCCCGATCGCCGACAAGCTGCTCGCCGACGTCAAGACCATCGTGGCCAAGGCGAACGCCACCGAGCTCACCCCCCTGAACCTGGCCAACGGCGCCAAGGAGCTGCTCGACGAGGTCGCCACCGGCAAGATCACCGGCGAGGAGGACATCTGGTCGCACACCGACCTGTGGGACTTCGACGCCAACCTGGAGGGGTCCAAGGCGGCCGTGCAGGCGCTGCGTCCGGCGCTGGAGGAGCGTGCCCCCGACCTGGTGAAGACCCTGGACGAGAAGTTCGCGGCGGCCGAGGCGGCGCTGGCCGTGCACCAGAAGGGCGACGGCTGGCGCCCGCACGACGAGCTGTCCAAGGCCGAGCTGAAGAAGCTGTCCGACGCGATCAACGCGCTGGGCGAGCCGATCAGCCGGATCGCCCCGATCGTGACGAAGTAGGAGGGAGGATCAGGTGCGCGGGAACGGGAACCGGCCGCCGGCGGAGGAGCGCGACCCGTCCGAAGGCCGCATGAGCCGCCGGAAGCTGTTCGGGCTCGGCGCGGCCGGGGTCGCCGCGGCGGGCGCCGGGGCGCTGGCCACGCGCTCGCTCGTCGAGGAGCCGCCCGCCGCCCTGGCGGTGGACCACGTCTCCGCGCCCGTCCCCTTCTACGGCGAGCACCAGGCGGGCATCGTCACGCCCGCGCAGGACCGGCTGCACTTCGTCGCCTTCGACGTCGTCACCGACAAGCGCGCGGAGCTGGTGGAGTTGCTGCAGGAGTGGACGGCCGCGGCGGCCAGACTCACCCAGGGCAGGGAGGCGGGCGCGTACGGCGCGGCCGGCGGCCCGCCGGAGGCCGCGCCGGACGACACCGGCGAGGCGCTCGACCTGCCCGCCTCGGCGCTGACGCTGACGGTGGGGTTCGGGCCGTCGCTGTTCGACGACCGGTTCGGGCTGACGGGCCGGCGGCCGGCCGCCCTGGCGGACCTGCCGAGGTTCCCCGGCGAGCAGCTGGTGCCGGAGATATCCGGCGGCGACATCTGCGTGCAGGCGTGCGCGCACGACCCGCAGGTGGCGGTGCACGCCGTGCGTAACCTGGCCAGGATCGGCTTCGGCAGGGTGTCGGTGCGCTGGTCGCAGCTGGGCTTCGGGCGCACGTCGTCCACCTCTCGCGCGCAGGCCACGCCGCGCAACCTGATGGGCTTCAAGGACGGCACGAACAACCTCAAGCTGGAGGACGACCGGCTGCTCCGCGAGCACCTGTGGGCGCGGGGCGACGACTGGATGGCCGGCGGCACGTACCTGGTGACCAGGAAGATCCGCATGACGATCGAGACCTGGGACCGCACGTCGCTGGCCGAGCAGGAGGCCATCTTCGGCCGCGACAAGCGCGCCGGGGCGCCGCTGGGCGGGAAGGCGGAGTTCGACCCGCCCGACTTCGCCGCCAAGGGGCCGGACGGGCAGCCGCACATCGCGCCGGACGCCCACATCCGCCTGGCCCATCCGTCGAACAACGGCAACGCCCACCTGCTGCGCCGCGGCTACAACTACGTGGACGGCTCCGACGGGCTCGGGCGGCTGGACGCCGGGCTGTTCTTCATGGCCTACCAGCGCGACCCGCGCACCCAGTTCGTGCCCGTGCAGACGGCGCTGGCGAAGCGCGATCCGCTGAACGAGTACATCAAGCATGTCTCCAGCGGCCTGTTCGCCTGCCCGCCCGGGGTACGCGACGCGGGCGACTACTGGGGTCGCGCCCTGTTCGCCTGATCCGGCGCCCGCCGCTCCCCTCGCGGCGGGGTCAGGCCCGGTGGCGGGCGCGGGAGGCGGCGGCGTGCGCGCGGTTGGCGCACCGGGTCGAGCAGAACTGCCGTCGCCCCGGTCTGCTGCGGTCGACGAAGGCGTCCCGGCAGGGGGAGGCGGCGCACAGCCGCAGTCGCTCCCAGTCGCCCGAGCCGGCGATGTCCAGCAGCTCGCGGACCGCCCGCACGGCCAGCCGGTCGGCCGGCGACGCGTGCTCGGCGGCGGTGAGCCGCAGTTCCGGCAGGCCATCGGCAGCCACGATCTGCGCCCGCACCGGCAGTTCCGCCGCCCACCGGGCGAGGGCCGGCGCCCGCTCGCGAGGCTCGGCCGCGAGGACGGCCCGCAGCCGCGACCGGACGGCCCGGACGGCGACCAGGTCGTCCTCCCCCACCTGCGCCGCGGCCTCGGCCTCCTCCAGTTCGTCACAGAAGCGCCGCAGCGCCGCCACGTCCGGCAGTCGCTCCGGGTCGTCCAGGTACTCGTCCCAGGTGTTGGCCAGATCCAGCGCCACGAGACCGAATTGCGCGAAGTGCCCCATGCCCTCCCCCTCGTGCTACCGTCAGGACTATGACCACTATAACCACTGACGTCAAGCTCGCCGTCCTGGACGCCCCGTCCAACCTCGGCCTGCGCCCGCCCGCGCCCGGCACCGTGCCCGGCTGCTACAAGGCGCCCTGGGCGCTGCGCGACGCCGGGCTGCTCGGGCGGCTCGGCGCCGAGGACGCGGGCGCGGTGGTGCCGCCCCGCTACGTGGCCACCTGGCAGCCGGGCGACGGGGTGCGCAACGGCCCGGCCATCGCCGCGTACGCCGGCAGGCTGGCGGAGCGGATCACCGGGCTGCGCGACTCCGGCCGTTTCCCGGTCGTGCTCGGCGGCGACTGCTCGATCCTGCTGGGCGCGGCCGTGGCGCTGCGCCGGGCCGGCCGCTACGGCGTGGCCTACCTCGACGCCCACTCCGACTTCCGCCACCTGGGCAACTCGCCGCACGTCGGCGCGGCGGCCGGCGAGGACCTGGCCCTGGCCACCGGTCGCGGTGACGACTACCTGACCGACATCGACGGCCTGCGCCCGTACGTGTGCGAGGAGGACGTCATCGTGCTCGGCCTCCGCGACGAGGAGGACCTCGGCGATTTCGCCGGCACGGGCATCAGGTCCGTGCGCGCCGACGAGATCGGCGACGACACGGTGGACGAGGCCCGGAAGGTGCTGGTGCGCGACGAACTGGACGGGTTCTGGATCCATGTCGACGCCGACGTGCTCGACCCGTCGGTGCTGCGGGCGGTCGACTCGCCCACCCCGGGCGGGCTCGACGCCGACCGGCTGGCGCGGCTGCTGCGCGGCCTGCTGCGGCTGCCCGGGGCCGCCGGTCTGCAGCTCACGGTCTTCGATCCCGACCTCGACGAGGACGGCTCGCAGGCGGCCGTGCTCGTGGACATCCTGGCCGCGGCCCTGACCCGCTGAACGGGCGCGCCCAGGCCGGCACAGGCCAGGGCGGGCCGGCACAGGTCAGAGCGGGTCAGCACAGGTCAGAGCGGGTCAGCGCAGGTCAGGGGCGGGTCAGAGGCCCAGCGTGCCGGCCGGGTCGGCGACGACCTGCTGGATGATCAGGCCGGCGGCGCCCAGCACGGCGGCGTCGGCGCCCGCCTGCGAGGCCACCAGGCGCGGCGGCTTCCCCCGCATGTGGCGCAGCCGCGCCGACAGCACGTCACCGACGGGCCGTTCGAGCCAGGGGAACAGCAGCGCGAACGAGCCGCCCAGCACGATCATGCCGGGGTCCAGCAGGTGGACGGCCGAGGTGAGGGCGGTGCCGAGCGCCCGCCCGGCCTCCTCGCAGGCCGCCCGCGCCACCGGGTCGCCCGCCTCCAGCAGCCCGGCCAGCCCTTCGAGGGAGGCCGCCGGGGCCGGCATCCCGGCCGCCGCCCCCGGCAGCGCCGCGACCCTGCCGCTCAGCGGGGCGACCGCGCCGAGCAGCGCGTCCTGGCCGGCGTACACCTCCAGGCAGCCCCGCCCGCCGCACCGGCACGCCGGCCCGTCGGGCAGGACGACGACGTGTCCCAGCTCGCCCGCCTGGCCGTTCGTGCCGCGGAACAGCGCGCCGCCCACCACCAGGCCCGCCCCGATGCCGATCTCTCCCGACACGTAGAGGAAGTCCGTCGCCCCCGAGCCGAACCACAGCTCGCCGAGCGCCGCCAGGTTGGCCTCGTTGTCCACCTCGAACGGCAGGTCGAGCAGGTCCAGCAGCCCCGTCACCCGCACGTCGCGCCAGCCGAGGTGCGGGGCGTTGTGCAGCAGCCCGCCCTCGACCGGCCCGGGCACGGCGAGCGCCGCGCCGGTGACGCGCAGCCCCTGCGCCTCGGCCTCCGACACCGCCCAGCGGGCCAGGTCGCGCAGCTCGCGGAGGATCGTCTCGGGGCGGGAGTTTCGATTGTCGGCCGGCCGCGTGCGGCGCACCCGTACCGCGAGGGTGAGGTCCACGACGGAGGCGGCGAGGTAGTCGACGTTGATCTCCAGCCCGAGCGTGGCCACGCGGTGCCCGCTGAGCGCGATCGCGACGCCCGGCCGGCCGCGTTCGCCGTCGCGCACCGCACCGGTCTCCACCACGGCGCCCGCCTCCAGCAGGTCGGACACCAGCTTGGACACGGTCGTCTTGGTCAGCCCGGTCAGGTCGGCGAGCGCGGCCCGGGTGAGCGGTCCGGACCTGCGGATCTCCCCGAGTACGACGGCGAGGTTACGGGCACGCATGGAATCGTGCCGCACGCCTCTTGACGTGTTCACACCCGCCTCCCAGGATTATGTACAGATTGTGGACTAATAGTAGAACCCGCTGGAGGGCCCATGGCCGCATTCACTCCGACTCCCGACGACCGCTTCACGTTCGGCCTGTGGACGGTCGGCTGGCAGGCGCGCGACCCTTTCGGCGACGCGACGCGGCCGCCGCTCGACCCGGTGGAGAGCGTCCACCGCCTGGCCGAACTGGGCGCGTACGGGGTCACCTTCCACGACGACGACCTGCTCGCCGTCGAGCCGGACCGTGACCGGGCCGTGGCCGCGTTCCGCAAGGCGCTCGACGAGACCGGGATGAAGGTCCCGATGGCGACCACCAACCTGTTCACCCATCCGGTGTTCAAGGACGGCGCGTTCACCAGCAACGACCGCGACGTGCGGCGCCACGCGATCCGCAAGGTCATGCGCAACCTGGACCTGGCCGCCTCGCTCGGCGCGCGGACGTACGTGTGCTGGGGCGGGCGCGAGGGCGCCGAGTCGGACGCGGCCAAGGACGTGCGCGCCGCGCTCGCCCGCTACAAGGAAGCGATCGATCTGCTCAGCCAGTACGTCCTGGAGCAGGGCTACGACATCAGGTTCGCCCTGGAGCCGAAGCCGAACGAGCCGCGCGGTGACATCCTGCTGCCGACGATCGGGCACGCCCTGGCGTTCATCAACGAGCTGGAGCACCCGGACATGGTAGGGCTCAACCCCGAGGTGGGCCACGAGCAGATGGCCGGGCTGAACTTCGTGCACGGCATCGCCCAGGCGCTCTGGCACGGCAAGCTCTTCCACATCGACCTCAACGGCCAGCACGGACCGAAGTACGACCAGGACCTGATCTTCGGCCACGGCGACGTGAAGAGCGCGTTCTTCCTGGTGGACCTGCTGGAGAACGGCGGCTACGACGGGCCGAGGCACTTCGACTACAAGCCGCTGCGCACCGAGGACCCCGCCGATGTGTGGGTGTCAGCGGCGGCCAACATGCGCACCTACCTGATCCTGAAGGACAGGGCGCGCTCCTTCCGGGCCGACCCCGAGGTGCAGGACGCGCTGCGCGCCTCGCGGGTGGGCGAGCTGGCCGTACCGACGCTCGCGCCGGGCGAGAGCCTGGCCGACCTCGCCGCCGACGACTTCGACCCGGATGTGGCCGCCGAGCGCGGCTTCCACTTCAGCCGGCTCAACCAGCTCGCCATCGAGCACCTGCTCGGCGTGCGGACCCAGGAGGCCTGATGGTGCAACCGCTCAGCGTCCAGCTCTACACCGTGCGGGACGCGTTGGCCGCGGACCGGGACGGGGTGCTGCGCCGCATCGCCGAGCTCGGCTACGGCGCCGTCGAACCGTACGACCCGATGACCGACCCCAAGGGCTTCCGCCAGGTGGCCGACGACCTGGGGCTGACCGTCTCCAGCACCCACGCCTACGCCCTGCTGAGCCGGGAGCCGGCGGAGGTGTTCGAGGCGATCGCCACGGTCGGCACCGACCTGGTGATCATCCCGGGCGGCATCGCGGAGGAGGAGTTCACCACCCGCGACGGCCTGGCGCGGGTGGCCGACCGGCTGAACGGACTCGCCGTCCATGCCGCCGCCCACGGCATGCGGCTGGGCTACCACAACCACTGGTGGGAGATCGAGCCGCGGATCGACGGCCGGCACGCCCTGGAGGTGCTGGCCGACCTGCTGGAGCCGGAGGTGTTCCTGGAGGTCGACACCTACTGGGCGGCCGTGGGCGGGGCCGACGTGCCCGCCCTGCTGCGCGGCCTCGCCGACCGGGTGCTCGCCCTGCACGTCAAGGACGGTCCCGGGGTCAGGGGCGAGCCGCACACGGCCGTGGGCGACGGCGTCATGCCCGTGCCCGCCATCCTCGCCGCGGCGCCCGGCGCGTGGCGGATCGTCGAGCTCGACACCTGCGCGGGCGACGTCTTCGAGGCGCTCGCGGGCAGCCGCTCCTACCTGTCCTCGCTGGGGGTCTCATGACGTCCGGAACCGGTCCGGTGGGTGTGGCGCTCGTCGGCGCCGGGGTGATCAGCGGCCAGTACCTGCAGCACCTCACGGCGTTCCCCGACGTGCGGGTGCTGGCCGTCGCCGACCTCGACGAGGCGCGCGCCGCCGCGGTGGCCGAGGAGTACGGCGTCCCCGTCTCGGGCGGTCTCGACACCGTGCTCGGCCTGCCCGAGGTGGAGATCGTCGTCAACCTCACCGTCCCGTCGGCGCACGCCGCGGTCGCGCTGGCCGCCTTACGGGCGGGCAAGCACGTGTACGGCGAGAAGCCGCTGGCCCTGGACATGGACGAGGCCGCCAAGGTACTGGCGGAGGCGGAGAACCGGGGATTGCGCGTCGGCAACGCCCCCGACACCTTCCTCGGCGCCGGCATCCAGTCCACGATCCGGGCTGTGCGGTCGGGCCTGATCGGCGCCCCGGTGGCGGTCACGGCCGCCACCCAGGGCATGGGCCCGGAGTCGTGGCACCCCAGCCCCGAGTTCTTCTACCAGCGGGGCGCCGGACCGCTGTTCGACCTCGGCCCGTACTACCTGACCGCGCTCGTCGCGCTGCTCGGCCCGGCCGCCCGGGTCTCGGCGAGCACCCGGCGGGCCCGCGAGCACCGCGTGGTCGGGTCGGGGCCGAAGGCGGGCACGGCCTTCCCCGTGGATGTGCCGACGCACGTCAACGCGCTGATCGACTTCGCGGACGGTCCGACGGCCGGGGCCACCTTCAGCTTCGACTCACCGATCGGCAAGAGGCTGATCGAGGTCATCGGCACCGAAGGGGCCCTGTCGTTGCCCGATCCCAACACCTTCGACGGCCCGCTGCTGGCCCGTGGCACGCACGACCCCGACTGGAGGGAGCTGCCGCTGGAGGGCACGACGGCGGGGCGCGGCATCGGCGTGCTCGACATGGCCCGCGCGATCCGGGCCGGGGTTCCGCACCGGGCGTCGGGCGAACTGGCGCTGCACGTCCTGGAGATCATGGCGGCGGTGACGGAGTCGGGCGAGCGGGGTGAGTTCCGCGGGCTCGGCTCGCGGACACCGGTGCCCGATCCGCTGCCAGTGGACTGGGACCCGTACGCGGCCACGCTCACCTGAGCGAGCCATGGGCCGGCCGTGGGCATGGGGTGGTCGCCTCCCGTGCCCACGGCGAACTCCCCGCGTCCCGCTCGGCCTGCGCGTGACCGAGCGGGTCAACCGCGGAAGACGTGACCGTTCGTGCTGCTGCGTCCGGCACCGTTGGTGGCGGTGACGGTGATCCACGGGCGGGCCGGATCGAGGCCGGCGGGGGTGAACGGCGCCCACGCCGTCTCCAGCCCGCCCGGCCGGGCGGCGGGGGTGTGCCTCTCCTGCACGACCGTGACGACGGTGTCGACCGCGGCTCCTGCGGCCGCCGTGGCCGCGCCGCCGGGCTGCCGGTAGGAGATCCGCAGCGTGCCGCCGGCCAGGTTGTGGCCCTCGACCTGGATGCCCTCGCGCCCGGCCACGCCACGGCGGGTGGCGCGCACGATGAGCGGATCGTTCCACGCCGCCGCGATGCTCTCGCCCAGCGAGGGGCTGTCCCAGTCGTCGCGGCAGATGACGAACGGCTCCCAGCGATAGGCGATGATCTTGGCGGCGTGCCCGCCCACGGCCATCACCTGGCCGTCGACGCGGGCCTTGGAGGCGCGGCCGCGCAGCGGCAGCGGGTCGGTCCTGGAGCACTCGCCGGCCACCGGGGTGGGCTCGAAGAGCTCGACGTTCACCCACAGCTCCACTCCGGGCACCGGCCGGCTCGCCGCCGCCTCGACGTAGTCGCGGGTCGAGCCCAGGTACGCCTGCCGGTTGGTCACCGCGCCCACGACCGGCTCCAGGCGGGGGTCCACCGGGGCTTCGGCCTGGTCGGGACCGTACACGGGCACCTTGCCTGCGCCCCGCCCGTCCTGGATGGCGATGGCCATGGGGGCGCCCGCCCGGGTGGCGGCGATCTCGGCGAACCCCTCGCCCGCCTCGGCGGGCGGAAAGCCGCGCCCCCGGCGGGCGTCCCAGTAGGGGCTGACGACGATCGTCCGGCCCGGCAGCGCGGCGGCGGCCACCGCGTGCTGCGCCCGGTACAGGGCCAGCACCTCGTCGTCGTCGGCCCGATCCCGCATGGCCAGCTCGAACGACTGGTACACCCCGGCGAGCGCGGACGAGGCCCCGTGCCGGTGCCGGTAGTCGTCCAGCACCCGGCGGGTGAAGGTGTTCACCACGTCGAGATGGGCCAGATGGGGCAGCCACGGCTTGGCGGGGTCCTGCGGCGCGGCCGGCAGCCCGGGGTAGACCTTCATGCCGTGGCCGGCCGCCTCGGCCAGCAGGTTGCCGATGCCGTCGCCGTCCGAGACGGCGAGGACCAGGTCGAACGGCCCGGCGGTGCAGGAGGCGCCCAGCAGGATCCGGTAGTAGGAGCGTCCGCCGCTCTCGATGCGCCGGTCGAGGCCGGGACAGCGCAGCAGGCCCGGCCCGAAGTGCTCGGGGGCGACGTAGGTGAAGGCGCGGCGGATCTCCTTGCCCGGCACGGCGTCACGGGCGGCCAGGTAGCACGGCCTGCCCCCGTCGAGGCAGCCCGCGAGAGCGGGGTCGGCCTGCCCGGTGCGGGCGTCGAGCAGCCGGCCTGCGGCGTCGGCCCGGACCGCGGTGAGCCGCGAGCCGAACGTGATGACCGTGTCGGCGCCGACGCGGCGCATCTCCGACAGCACCAGGCGGGTCTCGCACCGGTCGGGCCGGGGGTTCATCCAGTAGCCGGTGATCGGGTAACCGGCGGCGCCCCGGGTGTCGCGCGGCGGACAGCCGGCGGCGTCGACCCGCACCCCCTCCGGAGCTGCGGCCACGGTCAGCATCACCAGGAGCGCGAGGGCGGCCACTACCCTCGCGATCACCACAGCGCCCACTCTAGCCGTTGAGGGACCCGCCTGTGCCGGCCGCGGAGCCGCGTCGTGGGTTCGACCGTGACGATCAGCGACCCTGGGCGTAGTCGTTCCAGGCGCCGACGGAGGTGATGGGTATCACATTCTCTGGTGCGCGAAGATCTTGCGGCGCATACTCCAGCCCATGCGAAATGACATGTTCGACCGGCGTGGCCTGCTGCGTGCCGGTCTCGTCGCCGGCGGTCTGGCCGCGGGCACCGCCGCGGGCGGCGCCCTGTTCGCGCAGGCGGCGGCCGGCGTCGCGCCCGACGAGCGCCCCGGCACCCCCGACGCGGCGTGGGCGGCCCTGCGCGAAGGCAACCGCCGCTGGGCCAGCGGCGCCGCCACCCATCCCCACCAGGACGCCGCCCGGCGCGCGGCGCTCGCGCGGAAGCAGGACCCCTTCGCGGTCGTCTTCTCGTGCATCGACTCCCGCGTGCCGCCCGAGCTGGTCTTCGACACCGGGCTGGGCGACCTGTTCGTGCTGCGGACCGCCGGGCACACCATCGACCCGCTGGTCACGGGCTCCGCGGAGTACGGCCCTGCCGAGCTGGGGACCCCGCTCGTCGTCGTGCTCGGCCACCAGCGCTGCGGCGCGGTCACGGCCGCCGCCGAGTCGCTGCAGGAGCACAGGAAGCTGCCGGGCGAGCTGAACAGGATCGCCACCTCCCTGCAGTCGGCCTACAAGCGCTCGGGCGGCGACGTCGACAAGATGATCCGCCTCAACACCCTCGACGTGGTGAACCAGCTCAAGAAGGACAAGCTGTTCGCCCCCCGCATCGCCAAGGGCAAGCTCAAGGTGATCGGCGGCTACTACTCGATCGACACCTACGAGGTCACCCGCCTCGTGTGACCGGGGCGCCCGTCCGGGAGGCCGCTCCATGGCGGGCTGTGGCGAACACGGCACTCGGCGACGTGAGGGGCATCTTGAGCGACCACCCGTTGTGGCCCGACGGCCGGCGGCACGGCTGGGACGAGGCGCTGATCAGCGCGTTCCCCGTCCCCTCCGCCCGGCCGGGCCCGGCCATCCTGATCTTCCCCGGCGGCGGGTATGGCCACCTCGCCGAGCACGAGGGGGCGCCGGTGGCGCGGTGGCTGAACTCGCTGGGCGTCGCCGCCTTCGTGGTGCGCTACCGGGTCGCGCCGCACCGCCACCCGCTGCCGCTGCTGGACGCCGCCAGGGCCGTGCGCTGGGTCAGGCACCACGCGGCCCGGCACGGCGTGGACCCGCTGCGGGTCGGCGTGCTCGGGTTCTCCGCCGGCGGGCACCTGGCGGGGCTGCTCGCCACCGGCACGGGGCCCATGCTGCCGGAGGGCCCGCACGACGAGATCGACGCGGGCGACCCCCGCCCCGGCCTGGCGGTGCTGTGCTATCCCGTCGTCACGCTCACCAGCCCGGCCGCACACCAGGGCTGCGTCGCCAACCTCCTCGGTCCGGGCGGGGACGATCCCGCGGCCCTGTCGATCGAGCGCAGGGTCGGCCCGGCCACCCCGCCGATGTTCCTCTGGCACACGGCCGACGACGCCTCCGTGCCGGTGGACAACACGCTCATGCTGGCGAGCGCACTGGCTCGCCACCGCGTGCCCGTGGAGGCGCACGTGTACCCGAGCGGCGTCCACGGTCTCGGGCTGGCCGAGGCCGACCCCGTGGCCGGCGACTGGACCCGGCGGTGCGCCGCCTTCCTCCGGGCGCGCGGCTGGAGCTGACGGGCGCGCGGCCGCACAGACCGACCGCCCTGACCGGCGCCGCCCACCGGGCGGCTCCGGTCGGCGCCGCCCGGGTCAGACCTTGGTGATGCGGACCGCGTCGGCGATGACGTAGCCGGCCGCCGACGTCCAGCGGCTCACGCCGACCACGTTGTAGGTCCCCGCGTCGAGGGTGAACGTCCCGAGGGCCCGCCAGGCGCCGCCGCCCGTCCGCTGGTCCACGGTGACCGTACGGTTCCCCCCGCTCGCCGCGACCATGTACGGCGTGGCGCTGTTGTAACCGGCGTTGGCCGGATACCAGACCTCGACCCGGTAGCTGCCCGCGCTGGGGATCGCGGCCCGGAACCAGGCCGGGTCGCTGGCCGCGACGGGCTCGGCGAAGCGGTAGTCGGTGCCGTGGAGCTGGCTGGAGTAGGTGGAGGTGCCCCAGGACGGCCCCGCGGTGAAGGCGGCCGCGGCGTTGTCCACGACCACGCTGAAGGCGCCGCCGCCGGAGCCCGGCACGGCCTTGCCCGCGCTGGGTCCGCTCTCCTGGTGGGTACGGCCGAGCGCCGTCACGTAGTAGGTGTAGGCGGCCGTGGCGGCGGCCGTGGTGTCGGTGAACGTGGTCTTCCTGGTCGTGGCGAGGAGGTTGCGGGCGTCGGCGAAGGCGCACGGGTCGGCTGCGGAGGGCGTGCCGTCCACTCGGTAGACGGCGTACGCCGTCGCCTGGCCCTGCCAGGTCAGCGCGACGCCGCCGGACCCGCGGGTGGCGGAGCCGAGCACGGGGGCGGCCGGGGCGGCGGCGGTGCCGCGGGCCGGCAGGAGCGCCGGCCGGGTGTAGTGGGCGGCTGCGAGCGTGCCGAAGGCGTTGATGCGGTTGGCCTTGACGTCCTTGGCGCTGAAGTGGATGTCGCCGGACACCTCGGGATGACGCCGGTTGACGTGCAGGTGGTCGCTCAGTTCGGCCGGGTCCTGCCAGGCCGCGTCCTGGCCCGAGGCGCCCGCCCGGTAGGCGGCCTGGCCGATGACGAGCTGCACGCCGGTGCCTCGTACGGTCTGCGCCCACCAGGCGGTGAGCACGGCGTAGTCGGCCGCGGCGTGCCCGATGTGCCAGTAGATCTGCGGGGCCACGTAGTCGACCCAGCCCTCCTTCACCCACCGCCTGCTGTCGGCGTAGATCGCGTCGTAGGACTGCAGCCCCGAGGTGGCCGAGCCGAGCGGGTCGGTCGCGGCGTTGCGCCAGATGCCGAACGGGCTGACGCCGAAGGAGACGTGCGGCTTGGCCTGGTGGATGCGCTGGTCGAGCTCCCGGATGAGGAGGTTGACGTTCTCGCGCCGCCAGTCGTGGACGTTGGCGAAGCCGCCGCCGTACTCGTTGTAGGCGGCGCTGTCGGGGATGGTCTGGCCGCTGACCGGATAGGGGTAGAAGTAGTCGTCGAGGTGCACGCCGTCGAGGTCGTAGCGGGTGACGGCGTCCATGATGGCGTCCTGGATGAAGGCGCGGACGGCCGGGAGGCCGGGGTTGTAGTAGAGCTTGCCGCCGTAGGCGAAGCGCCAGGAGGGGTTCCTACGTGCCGGGTGGCTCGCCACCAGCGTGTTCACGTCGTCGTGGTTGGCCACCCGGTACGGGTTGAACCAGGCGTGCAGCTCCAGGTTGCGGGCGTGGGCCTCGGCGACCATGAAGGCGAGCGGGTCGTAGCCGGGGTCGCCGCCCTGCGTACCTGTCAGCCACTGCGACCACGGCTCGTGCGGCGACGGCCAGAACGCGTCGGCCGTCGGCCTGACCTGCACGACGACGGCGTTCATGCGCCGGGCCACGGCCAGGTCGAGCCAGGCGCGGAACTCCGCCTGCTGGGCGGACGCGGTGAGCCCGGTGCGGCTCGGCCAGTCGATGTTGGCCACGGAGGAGATCCACATCGCGCGGAGCTGTCGCTTGGGCGTCGCGGGATCGGTGGCGCAGGCCACCGTGGAGGCGGCCGTGGAGGCGCCCGTGGAGGAGGCCACCGTGGAGGAGGCTGCGGGGAGAGGCGAGACGGGGGCGACGGCGCCGACCAGCGCGAGGGTGAGGACCACCAGGAGGGTCCGCAGGGGGGTCACGAAGAGAAGTTTCAGCGACCTTACAGAGGACGTCAATAGTCTTCACGTATGCGTCCTGGAGCCCCAGGCTGGCGCCTGACCCCGGCCCCTGACTTCTCTCCGGTGCAGGCGAAAAGTTTCAACTAACTCCCCGGTAATGTCAATTATCGACATTTGTCATTAATGTCCCTTACTGTGCACCCGTTGCCCCCCAACGAGGAGCCCCCCATGAGGTTCGCCCGCACGCGATTAGTCGCTCTCGTCACCTCCGCCCTCACCTCCCTCCTCCTCATCGCCGGCCAGCCCGCCACCGCCCAGCCCCTGCAGCGGGCCGCCGACCTGCCGGCCGCGTTCGACCGCGCGGCGGCCGAGCACGACGTGCCCCGCGACCTGCTCGTCGCCCTCGCCTACGCCGAGACCCACCTCGACGGCCACGGCGGCGAGCCCAGCGCCAGCGGCGGCTACGGCGTCATGCACCTGGTCAGCAACCCGACCACGAAGGCCCTGGAGAAGGCCGCCGAACTCACCAGGACACCCGTTGACAAGCTCAAGGCCGACGACGCCGCCAACATCCTCGGCGGCGCGGCCGTCCTGCGCGCCCACGCCGACGAGCTGGGCCTCGACGAGGCCGCCCGCAAGGACGCCGGCCGCTGGTACCAGGCCGTGGCCAGGTACGGCAACGCCTCCTCACCCGAGCTCGCCCGCCTGTACGCCGACGCCGTCTACGAGTTGCTCGGCCTCGGCCTCGACGCGCGCGGCGTGACGGTCAAGCCGCAGGAGATCACCGCGGACCGCGGCGCCCTCGCGGGCGCCCGCGACCTGAACGCCGAGGCCGCCGTGGCCAGCCCCGACTACCCGGACGCCGCCTGGGTGGCGGCCAACTCCGGCAACTACACCGTCTCCAGCCGCGAGTCCAGCTACGCCATCGACCGGGTGATCATCCACGTCACCCAGGGCTCGTACGCGGGCACCATCTCGTGGTTCCAGAACCCCAGCGCCAACGTCTCCGCGCACTACGTCGTCAAGTCGTCCAACGGCGCCATCACCCAGATGGTGCGCGACAAGGACATCGCCTGGCACGCGGGCAACTGGACCTACAACACCCGCTCCATCGGCATCGAGCACGAGGGCTGGGTCAGCGACGCCTCCTGGTTCACCGACGCCATGTACCGCGCCTCGGCCGCCCTGACCCGCGCCATCTGCAACAAGTACGGCATCCCCAAGGACCGCACCCACATCATCGGCCACAACCAGGTGCCCGGCGCCACGCACACCGACCCCGGCCCGCACTGGAACTGGACCACGTACATGAACTACGTGACCGGCGACACGGGCACCCCGTCGTGGACCACCACCGTGGACAACGCCTCCGGCCAGTTCACGGCCGGCGCCAACTGGGGCACCTCCGCCTACTCCAGTGACCGGCACGGCGCCGACTACCGGTTCGCGAGCCCGGTCGAGGCCAGCGACCCGGCCTGGTTCTCCGCGGCCATCCCCAGCGCGGGCAACTACCGGGTGGACGTCTGGTACCCGGCCGACCCGGGCTACAACAGCTCGGCCCCGTACATCGTGGCGACGTCGAGCGGCAACCAGACCGTCTACGTCGACCAGCGCTCGGGCGGCGGCGCCTGGCGCACGATCGGGACGTTCTCGCTCAGCGCGGGAACCAAGAACGTGGTGGGCGTCAGCCGGTGGACTTCGGGCACCGGCTACGTCATCGCGGACGCGGTGCGCATCAGCCGCGTGTGAGACTCGCCCGGCCCGTGCCCGTTTGCCTACCTCCTGGACGGGCGCGGGCCGTGCGGTCCCTCCCTTCAAGAACCGTGCTGTCCCTCTCCGGCGCCGGCCGTGCGGTCCGTCCCCGCGCGGTCTGTCGGTCCCATCTCCTAAGCTGCGATGCAGTACCCGGATGATGGGATGTCTGCGGTGGACGCCTCGGTCGAGCAGCTGGTCTACGTCCGCGACGACGGCTACACCGTCGCCCGGATGAGCGCCGACAGCGGTCCCGGGTTCGTCGCGTCCGGGCGGGCGCTGGCCGGGATCCAGCCCGGCGAGACGCTCAGGCTGGCCGGCGCGTGGGGCGAGCACCCCCGCCACGGCAGCAGGTTCCAGGTCACGGCGTGCGAGCGGATCGTCCCGTCGACCGTGCGCGCGATCCAGCTCTACCTCGGCTCCGGCCTGATCCGCGGCATCGGGCCGCGCCTCGCCCACGCCATCGTCAGCCACTTCGGCGAGCGGACGCTGACCGTCATCGACACCCGGCCCGAACGGCTCACCGAGGTCGTCAACATCGGCCCGGCCCGGCAGGCCCAGATCGTCGAGGCGTGGAAGGAGCAGAAGGAGATCGCCGCGCTGATGGTGGTCCTGCAGGGCTACGGCATCAGCCCGCTGCTCGCCGCCAAGATCTACCAGGTGTACGGCCCCGACTCGGCCGGCGTCCTGGCCGCCGACCCCTACCAGCTCATCGGGCGGGTGCGCGGCGTCGCCTTCCCCACGGCCGACCGGATCGCGCTCCGGTCCGGGGTGTCCGAGCGCAGCCCGCAGCGGATCAAGGCGGCCGTCCTCGACCGGCTGGAGAGCGCGGCGGTGCGCGGCGGCCACTGCCACCTGTCGATGACCGCGCTGCTCACGCAGACCGCCGAGCTGGTCGAGCTCGACCAGGAGCTGGTGCGGCCGATGGTCGACGCGCTCACGGCCGAGCGCCGGGTGGTCGTCGAGGCCGGCCCCGAGCAGATCGTCGTCTACTCCAAGGAGCTGCACGCCCGCGAGGTCAAGCTGGCCGACGAGCTGGCCAGGCTGTGGCGGGCCCGTTCGACGCTGCCGCTGCGCCCGTTCCAGGAGGACCCCGGGCTGCACGACGACCAGCGGGCCGCGGTGACCATGGCGCTGACCAGCACCGTCTCGATCCTCACCGGCGGGCCGGGCTGCGGCAAGAGCCACACCGTGCGGGTGATCGCGGCGACGGCGCGAGCCATGGGCGGCACCGTCACGCTGGCCGCGCCCACCGGCAAGGCCGCCAAGCGCCTGTCGGAGCTGACCGGGCTGCCCGCGATGACCGTGCACCGGATGCTGGCCCACCAGCCCGACCCCGACGCCCTGTTCGACCAGGCGCCCGCGCAGGCCGACCTGATCGTGGTGGACGAGGTGTCCATGCTCGACCTGCACCTGGCCACGCGGCTGTGCTCGGCGGTCCCGTCCGGCAGCCACCTGCTGTTCGTCGGCGACAGTGACCAGCTCCCGAGCATCGGCCCCGGCAGCGTGCTGGCCGACCTGCTGCGCGTCGAGGACCTCCCGCGCGTCCGGCTCACCCACGTCTTCCGGCAGGCCGAGGGCAGCGGCATCGTCTCGACCGCCCATCGCATCCGCGCCGGCGAGCTGCCCCGGCTGCCCGGCGGCGGCGGGTTCTGGTTCGAGGAGCTCGACGACCCGGCCGCCGTGGCCGAGCGCGTCGCCCACCTGGCCACCGAGGCCATCCCGCGCAAGCAGGGCGTGGACCCGGGCCAGGTGCAGGTGCTCTGCCCGATGCGCAAGGGCGCGGCCGGCACCGCGGAGGTCGGCCGCATGATCCAGGAACGTCTCAACCCCGCCCGCGACGGCGTCCCCGAGCACTGGTCGGGCTCCTCGGTCTTCCGCGTCGGCGACCGGGTGATGCCGATCCGCAACAACTACGACAAGGGCGTCTTCAACGGCGAGACCGGCACCGTGACCCGCGTCCTGCCGGAGGACCGCCTCGTGGAGGTCCGCATCGACGACGGCGACACGGTCGGCTACGGCTTCGACGAGCTCGACGACCTGACCCACGCCTACGCCATCAGCGTGCACCGCTCGCAGGGCAGCGAATACCCGTTCGTGGTGGCCCCGATCGTGGCCGAGTCGGGTGGCGTCATGCTGCGCCGCCGCCTCCTCTACACCCTGGTCACCCGGGCCCGCTCGTGGGTGGTGCTGGTGGGCGCGCGCGAGGCCCTCGAACTCGCCGTCCACCGCCTCGGCGGCCGCCGCAACACCGGCCTCACCCGCCGTCTCGTCCAGACCCTCCAGGGCTGACCCGGCGTTCGGCGACACGCCCGCACCACCGCTGCGCGCCCACGGCATCACCCCGGGCCGGGGATCAGCGGTAGCCGGTGGTGTCGGCCGGCTTGCCCGCGTCCTGGACCTCGACGATGTAGCGCCAGGCGTCGGGCCGCGAGCCGTCCACGTCGGTGAACCCGTACACCTGCGCGAGCTGCCCCGACGACAGCGACTGCCCGTTCCACCGCATGACATCGGGGTCGGCCGCCAGAGCCGCCACCGCCCGCCCGGTGAACCGGGGCGACTCGGAGATCGCGAAGTGCGGCTCGGCCGCGGTGGCGTCGCGCCAGTTGTCCTCCCGCACCTTGTAGATGTCCAGCATCATCTCCGAGCGCAGCCAGCCCGGCGTCAGCGCCACCGCCGCGCAGCCGCGCTCCTTCAGCTCGTGGGCCTGGGCGAACGCGAGCCTGATCACGGCGGTCTTGGCCAGGTCGTAGAAGAAGGAGACCCGGTAGTTCGTGTCGTTGTACTCCTTGGTTCCGTCGGTCATCTCCACCACCAGCCCGCCGGGGTTCCGCATCAGCAGCGGCAGCGCGTGGTGGCTGGTGATGATGTGCGTGTCGATGGCGAGCCGGAGCAGCCGCATGCCCTTGTCGAGGTCCTGCTCCCACAGCGGCCTATCCCACTCGGCGAGGGGGTCGCCGCCCCACACGTCGTTGACGAGGAGGTCCAGCCGGCCGTGGTCGCGGTCGATCCGCTCGACGAGGGCGCGCACCTGGTCGCCATCCAGATGGTCGACCCGTATCGGAATGCCGTGCCCGCCGGCCTGGTCCACCAGCTCGGCGGTCTCCTCGATCGTCTCCGGCCGCCCGTACTCGGAGCGCTCCTGCCGGGTCGTCCGGCCGGTGACGTAGACGGTCGCCCCGGCCGCCCCCAGCTCCACTGCGATCCCGCGTCCCGCGCCTCGCGTCCCGCCCGCGACCAGTGCCACCTTGCCCTTAAGCGTGTCGTTCATGGGGCGAGCCTGACACGAATACCCGACAAGGGCTGTCATCTTTTCCGGGTGCCGTGGCCGATTTCTACAAGAGCGCGGCGCGGCCGTGGCGCGACGATGGAAGGCATGAGCATCGACCTTTCCGCGGCGGCCGCCTTCATGGCCACCCACGCGCGTCCGCTGGACCGCCGCCGCTTCGACCTGATGACCGAGACGGCCCGCGGCGACGGCGCCGTGCCGGGTGCGCTGGCCGCGCTCGACGGCTACCGCAACCCCGACGGGGGCTACGGCTGGGGGCTCGAACCCGACCTGCGCTCCCCCGAGAGCCAGCCGGGGGCGGCGGCGCACGCCTTCGAGGTGTTCGAGGACATCGCCCCGGCCACCTCCGCGCGGGCGGTGGAGCTGTGCGACTGGCTCGACTCGGTCACCCTGCCCGACGGCGGCCTGCCGTTCGCCCTGCCCGTCACCGCCGCCGCCGGGTGCGCCCCCTGGTGGCTCGGCGCCGACCCGTCGGTGTCGTCGCTGCAGATCACCGCCGTCACGGCCGCCGCGGCCCACCGGGTCGCCGCGCACGACCCGGCCGTGGCCGCCCACCCCTGGCTCGACCGGGCCACCCGCTACTGCCTGACCACCGTCGAGGCCATCGAGGAGACGCCGCACGCGTACGTGCTGGCGTTCGCGCTGAGGTTCCTGGACGCCGTGCACGACACCCGGCCCGAGGCCGCCGGCCTCGTCGCCCGCCTGGGCACGTACCTGCCGTCCGACGGCCGGATGCACGTCGAGGGCGGCACCGAGGACGAGACGCTGCACCCGCTCGACTTCGTCCCCACCCCGGACGGCCCGGCCGCATCGCTGCTGTCGCCGGAGGCGGTGGCGGCCGACCTGGACCGGCTGGCCGGCATGCAGGAGCCCGACGGCGGATGGACCGTCGACTACGCCACCATCTCGCCGGCGGGCGCCCTGGACTGGCGCGGCCACACCACCGTCCGCGCCGTCCAGACCCTCCTCCGCCACGGCCGCCTCTGACCGTCCGCGCCCTCCAGACCCTCCTCCGCCACGGCCGCCTCTGAGGGCCCTACTCCGTGGGCTCGGGGAGGTGCCAGGGCAGGGTGAGCGGGGTGGTGGGGAGGTCGCCGGCGAGCAGGGGCTCCAGGAGGTCGGCGAGGCCGAGGGGGATGACGCGGTCGGCGGTGCGCCGCAGGTCGGCGAGCGGCCACCAGCGGAAGGTGTCGAGCAGGGACCGTTCGAGCTGCTCCATCCCCGAGACGTCCACGGTCGCCTCGGGCACGCGGGCGAAGAAGTAGGAGTCGCGCGCGAAGAAGAGGCCGCCCTCGTCGCTGGTCCAGTGTCCGGAGGTGACGGCGACCACCGGTCCGAACGCCTCCGGCGGCAGCGTGATCCCGGTCTCCTCCAGCAGTTCGCGGGAGGCTGCGGCGGGCAGCGACTCGCCGGGGTGGACCCCGCCTCCCGGCGTGAACCAGGCGTAGGTGGAGTTCTTCACCGGGCCGAGGCCGCGGAACAGCAGGACGTGGTCCTGGGCGTCGGCGAGCAGGACGCGGGCGGTCGGGCGCGGTGTCGCCGCCGGACGCGGTGTCGCTTCCGGATCTGGCGTCGTCGTCAGGGGCGGTGGCTTCTCCGGGTGGGGAGTTGCTGCGGACATGGTCGTGATCATACGGGGCGCATATTCGGACATCCTGCGGCCGGGAATTCGGCCAACCCGGACAAAGAGTCGGTGCAGGGTGGCAAGATCTCCCCCGGGGGTATTCCGCACGAACTCGGGGGAACGTCGTTGTCAGCACTCCCTTCGGCCGCACCGGCGTGGCGCTCGCGCGCCCTGGCGTGGTGGTGGGCGGCCTTCGCGGTGGTGGCGGTGCGGTTGGCGGGGCCGCGTCTCCTGGCGGTCCTGCCCGGCAGGCAGGCGGGCGGCGGCGGATGCGCGTGGTTCGCGGGCGAGACGGCCGAGCCGTGGAAGTGGGAGCTGTCCGGCCTCCTCTCCGAGGTGCAGGCGTGGGTGGCCATGGGGCTGCCGGTCGTGGTGGCCCTCGGCGCGTGGCTGGTGGCGGCCCGGGGAGAGCGGGGCTGGGCCCGGATCTGGGCGGCGCTCGCCGTCGTCGGGGCGGTCGCGGTCGACTACGCGCTCCTGGTCGGGCAGCTCCGGCTGGGCTGGACGCCCGAGGGAGCGGACTGCACGGCGGCCCCCGACGCGGTCCACGCGGTGTCGGCGGGGCAGCTCGGCTGGACGTTCGCGCCCGCCGTGCTGGCCCTGGCCGGGGCGTGGGAGGCGGGCCGGGCGCCGCGGGAGCACTCGCCCGGGGTGTCGCCGTGGCCCGCGTCGCGGTGGTCCGCGTCGTGGTGGCCCGTCTCGACGGCGGCGGTCCTCGGGGTCGTCGCGGTGCTGGTCGCGGCGGGGACCCTGCGGTTACCGCCGGGCGAGCCGGAGCAGTCGCTCGCGCCGGACGGCACTCCCCGGCACACGCTGGCGATCATCGGGGACCGGCTGGCCGTGCTGGACCTGGTGGAGGGCGGCGGGCCGAGGATGCTGGCCGCCCCTGATCCGGCGTTCTTCCAGTACACCGCCATCACGCGCGACACCCGGCCGGGTGGTTACCTCGCCGCGGTGAGCACGGCGGGCGACGGGGCGTTCGGCGGCCGGTCGTCGCGCCTCTACCGGATCGTCATGGACGGGGACGGCGGCGCGGCCGTCGGGGAGCAGGTCGGCGGCGACCTGGCCGGGATGGTGCTCGACCTGGCCGTCTCCCCGCGGGGCGAGATCGCCTACAGCCGCGTCGTGGCCGTCCCGGGCGACACCCTGAGCGTGGCCACCACGTTCGTCGGGCTGGTCGCGCCCCGCCGCGAATGGTCCGCGACCGGCGCGCACGGCGCGGGACGCGCTCACACCGGACCGTTGGGCCTGCACTGGCGCGACGCGGGAACACTGGCTTTCCACGCGGTGCCGCCCCAGGACCGCGCCACGCAGAACCGGGCCGCACAGGACCGCGCCACGCAGGACGGGGCGGCTCAGGAGCAGGCGGCTCAGGCGGGAGTGGGGCGAGGCGGGGCGGGGCGGGTGTTGGCGCTTGACGTGACGCGGCCCGGATCCGACCTGCTCGCGGCCCGTGAGCTGCACGCCCTGGCGGCCGGTGGTGACGGCCTGGGCCTCGGTGTCCCGGGCAGCGCCGCGCTGGCCGTCTCGTGGGCCGGTGACCACACGTGGCACGACCACCGGATTGCGATCGTCGAGCCGGGTGCGCGGGAGCGCCCGGTGTTCGCCTCCGGCGGGGCCACGCTCCAGACCTTCACACTCGACCGGTCGGGCCGCCACCTGCTGGTCTCACTGGCCGGCGCGCGGGCGCGCGGGGCGTCGTACGAGCTCGTCCGGATCGATCTCCGGACCGCCGGCAGCGCGGCACGTGTCGTCTGGCAGAGCGAGCACTCGATGTCCACCCTCGCCTGGTAGGTCGTTTCCTGCTGATTTGTAGCGGCGTGTCCTTGTCACGGCCGCGGCGTCTTGCCAACCCTGGTGAAAAATATTAGGTTAGCCTTACCTAAGCTACGGGTCGTGCCCGCGCCTGGACCGCCGCTGTCGCATACCGCAAGGGGAACCGTGCCTCCTCCGCCCATCGGACCTTCGCCCGCTCCCCCCTTACCCGAGATCCTGACATCGACGCCTGTCGCCGTCGCGTCACCTCAGAGGCAGAATCTCATGACGATCCAGCTTCCGCCCTCAGCCGCCCCCCGCTCCGCCTACCCGGTGGACGTGCTGCCCCCCGAGCTGCGCAGGCTGCTCCGCTACCTGGCCAAGGCCGGCCCGCCCGTCTCGGCCTACGTCTACGACGGAGCCGTCGCCGCCGAACGGGCCCGCGAACTGCGCGCCGCGCTGCCGGACTGGGCAGCCGTCTACTACGCCGTCAAGGCCAACTCCTTCCCCGGCGTCGTCGCGGCCCTGGCCCCGCACGTGGACGGGTTCGAGGTGGCGTCCAGGGCCGAACTGGAGCTCGCCCTGCACGCCCGCCCCACGGACGACGGCCCGCCCGCGGTGGTCGCCGCCGGCCCGGCCAAGTCCGTCCCCGTGCTGACCGCGCTGGTCCGCGAGCAGGTCGAGGCCATCAACGCCGAGAGCCTGCTCGAACTCCACCGGATCAGCCGGATCGCGGTCGCCGAGGGCGTGACCGCCCGGGTGGCGCTCCGCGTCAACCCCGCCGCGATCCCTGTCACGGGCTCCCTGCACATGGGCGGGGTCCCGTCGCAGTTCGGCGTCGCCGAGCCGGACGTGCCCGGCGTGCTGCGCGCGGCCCGGGGGTTGCCCGGCCTCGACCTCGTCGGCTTCCACGTGCACGCCGCCTCGGGCAACCTCGACGCCGACGCCCACGCCGACTACCTGCGCTGGTGCGTCGAGTGGAGCACCCGCACCGCGCGCGAGCACGGCGTAGACCTGCGCCACATCGACATCGGCGGCGGCATCGGCGTCGCCTTCGAGGGCGAGAAGCCGTTCGACGTGGCGCGCTTCGGCGAGCTGGCCGCCCAGGTCGAGCCGCCCGCCGGTGCGAAGGTCGTGCTGGAGCCGGGCAGGTTCCTGGTGGCCGACTGCGGCTGGTACGCCGCCGAGGTGACCGACGTGAAGTCCTCCTACGGCGAGCACTTCGTGGTGCTGCGCGGTGGCATCAACCACTTCCAGCTCCCCACGTCGTGGGACATCGTGCACAACATGGCGGTGCTGCCGATCGACCGCTGGCCCGAAGGATGCCCGCGCCCGACGGCCGAGAACACCGAGGTCACGGTCGTCGGCGAGCTGTGCACGCCGGAGGACACTCTGCTGCGCGACGTGCGGGTGGACCGCGTCCGCGCCGGCGACCTCGTCGTCTTTCCCTACGCGGGCTCCTACGGCTGGGAGTTCGCCATGCACCGCTTCCTGGGCCACCCCGTGGCCGAGCGCCACCTGCTCTGAAGCCTCGCCGCCCCGACGTCACCCGTCGCGGGCGTCCGCACCGCACCTCACCGGGCCGCGTGCCTCTTGACGCCATACGGAGCTCATCCATGACCACATACCCGACCGACCTGGTCACCCTCGAACCCGACGCCGTCCTGCGCCGGCAGCGCGACCGGGAGTCCTCGGCGCGCACCTACGCCCGTTCCTTCCCGATCGTCCCGGTACGCGCGGAGGGCATGGTGATCGAGGGAGCCGACGGCCGCCGCTATCTCGACTGCCTGTCGGGCGCGGGCACACTGGCCCTCGGCCACAACCACCCGGTCGTGCTGGAGGCGATCCGCCGCACCGTGGACAGCGGGGCTCCGCTGCACGTCCTCGACCTGGCGACGCCGGAGAAGGACGAGTTCACCGACGCCCTGTTCGCCACGCTGCCCGCCGGCTTCGCCGACCACGCGCGGATCCACTTCTGCGGCCCCGCCGGGACCGACGCGGTGGAAGCGGCCCTGAAGCTCATGCAGACCGCGACCGGCCGCCGCGGGCTGCTGGCGTTCACCGGCGCCTACCACGGCATGACCACGGGCGCGCTGGCCGCCACCGCGAACGTCGCGGTCAAGGAGCCCGTCGCCGGGATCGCCGCGGACGTGACGCGCCTGCCGTATCCGTACCCGTACCGCTGCCCGTTCGGCGTCGGCGGGGAACGCGGCGCCGAGCTGTCGGCCGCCTACACCGAGCGGCTGCTCGACGACCCGGCGGGCGGTGTGGTCCCGCCCGCCGCGATGATCCTCGAAGCGGTGCAGGGCGAGGGCGGCGCGGTTCCGGCGCCGGACGGCTGGCTGCGCGAGATGCGCCGCATCACCGCCGAGCGCGAGATCCCGCTGATCGTCGACGAGGTCCAGACGGGCGTCGGGCGGACCGGGGAGTTCTGGGCGGTCGAGCACAGCGGGATCGTGCCCGACGCGATGGTGCTGTCCAAGGCCGTCGGCGGCAGCCTGCCCCTGGCCGTGCTCGTCTACCACGAGGACTACGACGGCTGGCTGCCCGGCGCGCACACGGGGACCTTCCGCGGCAACACGCTCGCCATGGCGGCCGGCACCGCGACGCTGCGCCACGTCGCGGACGAGGGGCTCGCCGGGCGGGCCGCCACCGTGGGCGCCCGCATGACGGCGCGGCTGGAGGCGCTGCGCGCCGAGCTGCCCGCGATCGGGGACGTCCGGGGGCGCGGGCTGATGATCGGTGTGGAGCTCGTCGATCCGGAGGGCGCTCCCGACTCGTGCGGGGCGCACCCGGCGGCGCCGCGCACCGCCGCCGACGTGCGGGCTGCCTGCCTGAAGCGCGGGCTCATCGTGGAGCTGGGCGGCCGCTACGACTCGACCGTGCGACTGCTGCCGCCCCTCGTGATCACCGACGAGCAGGCCGAGGCGGTCCTCGACCGGCTGGCCGACGCCGTCGCCGAGGTCAGCTCGCCGCACCTGGCCGGGCGGCGGTCATGACGATCCACCCGACCCGGGATGGCGCGCGTTCGGGCGGCGTGCTGACCGCTCCCACGGAGCCCGTCCAGCCCGCGGTGGGAACCGGGAGCGCGGGGAACGCTGACCGCGTGAACGAGCCTGACCAGCGCAAAGACGTCACCCAGCGAGAAGAGCCCGGCCGGCCCGAAGCGAACGGCACGCCCGAAGCCATCGGCACACCCGAAGCCATCGGCACGCCCGGAGCGAACGGCACGGCGTCGGCGGGCGGGGTGGCCGGGCCGGCGGCCCTGGCGCCCGCCGTGCGCGCCGTCCTCGACGCCCTCGCCGAGGGGGCGGAGCGGCGGGGCGGACCGCTGCCGGCCGGCACGCCCGAGGAGCTGGCGGCCGAGGTGGCCCGGGAGCTCGCCGCACCCGGCGAGGACGCGCTGCGCCGGCTGACGGCGCTGCTGGCGTACGGCAGCGCCGACCCGGCCGACCCGGCCTGTGCCGCGCACCTGCACTGCCCGCCGCTCGCCGTCGCGGTCGCCGCCGACCTGGCCGTCTCGGCGCTGAACCCGTCCCTGGACTCCTGGGACCAGGCGCCCGCCGCCACGGAGATGGAGACGCTGCTGCTGCGGGAGCTGGCCGCGCTGGTCGGCTACCCGCCCGGGGCCGCCGGTGTGGTCACCTCGGGCGGCACCGAGTCGAACCTCATGGGCCTGATGCTGGCCCGCGACCAGGTGCTGGGCCGGACCTCCGGGCGGCCGGTGCAGCTCGGCGGCGTGCCGGCCGGCGGGCCGCGAGCCCGGATCTTCGCCTCCGCCGCCGCCCACTTCTCGGTCCGCCGCTCGGCCGCCCTGCTCGGCCTGGGTGAGGACGCCGTCGTGTCCGTCGCGGTGGACAGGAACCTGCGGATGGACCCGGACGCGCTGGCCGGGGCGCTGCGCGCGTCCGCCGGGCGCGGCGAGGTGCCGGTCGCCGTGGTGGCCACGGCCGGCACCACCGACACCGGGGCGATCGACCCGCTCGGGACGTGCGCTGCGCTGGCCGCCGAGCACGGCGCCTGGCTGCACGTGGACGCCGCCTACGGGGGCGGGGCGCTGCTTTCGGACCGGCTCGCGCCGCTCGTGGCGGGCATCGAGCTGGCCGACTCGGTCTCCCTGGACTGGCACAAGCTCGGCTGGCAGCCCGTCGCCGCCGGGGTGTTCCTGGTGCGCCGGGAGGAGACGTACGAGTCGCTGGCCCGCCGCGCCGTCTACCTGAACCCGGCCGACGACGAGGAGGCCGGGTACCCGAGCCTGCTGGGCCGCTCGCTGCGCACGACCCGCCGCGCCGACGCGTTCAAGATCGCCGTCACGCTGCGCACGCTGGGCCGTGACGGGCTGGGCCGCCTCGTGGACGCCTGCCACGACCTGGCCCGCGCCGGGGCCGAGGCGGTGCGCGCCCACCCCCGGCTGGAGCTGCACGCCGACCCGATCCTGACGGCGTTCCTGTTCAGCTACGTCCCGGGCGACCCGGCCCGGGCCGACCAGGTGAACGCCGGGCTGCGGCGCCGCCTGCTGCGCGAGGGGCGGGCGGTCGTGGGCCGTACCGAGCTGCCGGGCGACGGCCCCGGCCGGGTCCGGCTCAAGCTCACCCTGCTCAACCCGCACACGACCGTGGACCAGGTCGAACGGCTCCTGCACGCGGTCGCGGCGGCCGGTCAGGCCGAGGAGGACGCGCTGTGAACACCTTCGACGGCACGGATCCGCTGGACCTGCCCGATCCGGGGCGGGCGGGTGAGGCGGCCGCCGTGGAGACGCTGCTGCGCGCCTACGTGCGGGAGACCGCGACGCCGGTGCCGCCTCCGGGAGATGAGCTGGTGCTGGACTTCCCCGCCAGCGGGGTCCGGCTGCGGGTCCCGGTCCGCTACCGGTCGGCGACCGGCTGGCACCGCTTCGGCGAGCCTGCCGTGGGCGCGCGGGAGGCGGACGCGGCGCTGGCGGGGGACACGGCGCGGGAGGCGGACACGGCGCGGAAGGCGGACACGGCGCTGGTGGCGGCCGTGGCGGTGCGGGAGACCGTGGTAGGCCGGGGCCTGCCCGCCCATCTGGGGTCCGACGCCGCCGCGCGGGTGCTGAACTCCGCCCGCCGCACCGCCGCCCACCTGGCCGCGCGGCGCGCCGAGGGGCCCGGCGGGCGGGGGCCGACCCCGTTCCTGGACGCCGAGCAGGCGCTGCTGCTCGGGCACCCGTTCCACCCCGCGCCGAAGAGCCGTGAGGAGGCCTCCGACGGGGAGCTGGCCGCGTACTCGCCCGAGCTGCGAGGCTCGTTCCCGTTGCACTGGTTCGCCGCGGACCCGGCCGTCGTGGCGGGCGAGAGCGCCGACGGGCGGACCCCGGCCGAGCTGGGCCGGGATCTCGCGCCGGAGCTGGACCTGCCGGACGGCATGGTGCCGGTGCCCGCCCACCCGTGGCAGGCGCGCGAGGTGCTGCGGCGCCCCGAGGTGGCGGCGCTGGTGGAGGCCGGGCTGCTGCGCCCGCTCGGCCCGGCCGGCCCGGCCTGGCACGCCACGTCGTCGGTGCGCACCGTGCACCGGCCCGGCGCGGACGTGATGCTCAAGCTGTCCCTCGGCATGCGGATCACCAACTCCCGGCGCGACAACCTCCGCTCCGAGATGCGCCTCGGCGTCCGCGCGGCCCGCCTGCTGGCGGCCGGACCGGCGCGGTGGCTGCGCGCCGAGCACCCGGACTTCGCGATCCTGCGCGACTTCGCATGGATCTCGGCGGGCACGGACGGCGAGACCGGCCTGGAGACGGCCGTTCGCGACAACCCGTTCCGGGGCGGCGACCGCGAGGGCCTGTGCGTGGCCGGACTGCTGGCCGAGCGGACCGGCCCCGGCGACGGCTCGCCTCCCCCGCACCGGGCGCTGCTGTCGGCCGCCCTGGACCGGACGGTCCGGGCGCGCGGGCTGCCACCCGGCGAGGCGGCGGCGCTGTGGCTGACCCGCTACCTCGACGTGCTCGCCGTCCCCCTGATCCGGCTGCAGGCCAGGTACGGCGTCGCCCTGGAGCCCCACCACCAGAACACCCTGGTCGCGCTGGACGACGACGGCCTGCCGAGCGCCGGCTGGTACCGCGACAGCCAGGGCTACTACGTGGCCGCCTCCCGCGCCGCCGAGCTGGACCGGCTGCTGCCCGGCCTGACCGACGGCGTGGACCTCGTCTTCGACGACGCGTTCGTGGACGAGCGGGTCGCCTACTACCTCGGCGTCAACAACCTGCTCGGCCTGGTCGGCGCGTTCGGCGCGCTGGGCCTGGCCGACGAGGGCGCGCTGCTGCGCGTGCTGCGCGCGGCCCTGGAGCGGCTGCGCGCCGCCGAACCCGCCGCCAAGGGCCTGCTCGGCCTGCTGTTGGACGCCCCCGCGCTCCCTTGCAAGGGCAACTACCTGACCTGCGTGGACGGCCGCGACGAGCTCGTCGGCGACGTCCACACCCAGTCCGTCTACATCGATCTTCCCAACCCACTCACGGAGGTGGAGCGGTGACCGCCCGCTATGACCTGGTCGGCGTCGGCATAGGCCCCTTCAACCTGTCGCTGGCCGCGCTGTCGGACGGCGTCCCGGGGCTGCGCTCCCTCTTCCTGGACGCCAGGCCGGCCTTCTCCTGGCATCCGGGGCTGCTCATGGAGGGGACGGTGCTGCAGGTGCCGTTCCTGGCCGACCTGGTGACGATGGCGGACCCGACGAGCCCGTGGTCGTACCTCAACTACATCCGCAACCACGACCGGATGTTCCCGTTCTTCTTCTCCGAGCGGTTCCACATCCCGCGCCGCGAGTACGACCACTACTGCCGGTGGGTCGCCGAACGGGTGCCGTCGTGCCGGTTCGACGCCGAGGTGACAACGCTGGAGTGGGACGAGACGGACGGCGCGTTCGCGGTGACGTACCGCTCGGGGGCCGGGACGGCCACGCGGGTGCTCGCCCGGCAGGTGGTGCTGGGCGTCGGCACGGTGCCCGTCGTGCCGGAGCCGCTGCGGCCTCTCCTCACGGAGGTCCACGCGGGCCGGGTGCTGCACAGCGCCGACTACCGCACCCACCGCGACCGGCTGGCCGCCGCCGACGACGTTACCGTGGTCGGGGCCGGGCAGTCGGGCGCCGAGGTGGTGCTCGACCTGCTGCGCAGCCAGGACGGCGCCGGGCGGGGCGGGCCGTACGTGCGCTGGCTGGCCCGCACCCCGGCCTTCGCGCCCATGGAGTACTCCAAGCTCGGCCTGGAGCACTTCACCCCCGACTACATCGGCTACTTCCGCGGCCTGCCCGAGGACCGGCGCGAGCGGCTGGTGCGCGAGCAGTGGCAGCTCTACAAGGGCGTCAGCGCCGAGACGCTCGGCGACATCCACGACGAGCTGTACGAGCGGACCATCGGCGGCGCCGAGCCGCGCGCCGCGCTGCACCCCGGCGTGGAGGTCGTCTCGGCCAGCGCCGGCGGCGACGGCTACGCGCTGACCTGCCGGCACGCCGAGCAGGAGGCGTTCTTCCAGGTGCGCACCTCGGCCGTGGTGATGGCCACCGGGTACGCCGCGGCCCGGCCCGCGTTCCTGGAGCCGCTGGCCGACCTGGTCGACTGGGACGGCCGGGGCCGCTACCAGGTGGACGGCTCCTACCGGGTGGCGCTGGACCCGCGCGTGTCCGGGTCGCTGTACGTCCAGAACGCCGAGATGCACACCCACGGCGTCGGCGCGCCCGACCTGACGCTGGGCGCGTGGCGGGCGGCGACCATCCTGAACGCGGTGGCGGGCCGCACGGTGCTGCCGGTGCCGGAGCGGGCGGCGTGGACGACGTTCGGCGCGCCGCGCGTGCCGGGCCACCAGCCGCGGGGCGTCACGGCGGAGGCCGCCGAGGGCTCGTTGCGGTGACCACGGACGTCACCACCGGCGAGGTCGCGGCGGAGGCGGCCGGGGCACCGGCGGGCCGGCCCGGCCGGCCCGCCAGGGTGGTGCTGATCTCGGTGATCGGGCTGCACCTGGTGGCCGAGACGGCGCTGACGCCGTTCCTGCCGCAGCTCTTCGAGCGGCTGTACGGCATCACCGATCCGGGGGCGACCGGCGGCTACCTGTGGATCTGCCGGATCGTCGGCCTCGCCGCGCTCCCGCTGTGGGGCCTGGCGGCGCGGCGCTGGCCGCTGCACCGGCTGGTGCTGGCCGGGCTGTGCGGCTCGGCCGTGTTCGACCTGCTGCTCGGCCTGGCCCCGAGTCACGCCGCCTACACCGTGCTGTCCGGGGCGGTGGTGGCGACCAACAGCGCCCTGCTGCTGGCGTACCCGGCGTTCATCGCCGAGCACGACGGCGCCGGCGAGCGCGGGGAGGGCGCCCGGCTGGCCGGGATCTGCTCGATCGTCGTCGTGTTCCACCTGTCCACCGTCGTGGCGACGGCCGTGGGCGCCGGGGTGCTGGCGCTGCCCGAGCCGCGGGTGGGCATCTCGGCGTTCGCCGTCCTGGACGTGGCGCTGGCCGTGCTGACCTTCCGCATCCTCGGGCGGCGCGCGGCGAGCAGCGCTGCCGCCGGCCCGGTGCCGGCCGTGCGGGAGGCGCCCCGCCGGGGCGTCCGGTTCGCGGTGCTCGCGCAGGCGGCGCTGGTCGGGGTGATGTTCGACTTCTCGGTGAACGTGGCACGGCCGTTCTTCACCGAGTTCGCCGACGGGCTGGGCGGCGGCCCGGCCGGGTCGGCGGTGTTGTTCTTCCTGCCGAGCGTGGCCGCGCTGGCCGTGCTGCCCGTGGTGCGCCGCTGCCACGGCCTGCTGGGTGACCGGCTGCTGCCGGTCGCCCTGGCGGTCGGCGCGGCCGGGCTCGCCTGGCAGGCGCTGTCGTCGTCCGTGGCGGGGCTGGCCGGCGGGCGGCTGCTGTTCGGGACCGGGCTGGGGCTGGCGCAGGTGGCCGTTGAGCTGTGGGCGTTCCGCGCCACAGGCACGGCCGGACCGGCGTTCACCGCCGTCGAGACGGTCCGCTCCGCCGGGCTGCTGGCCGCGCCGCTGGTCGCCGCGACCGCCGTCTCCCACGACCTGGCTCTGCCGATCGCCGTCGCGGCGGTCGTCCAGGTGTTCGCCCTGGCCCTGTCCGCGCGCCGCGCCGGCGCCGGTCCCGTCCTGCCCTCCCTGACGTACTCCGAGGAGAAGACCCCATGAACCGCCCTGACCGCGACGCCTGGCAGCAGGCGGGCCACCGGCTGCTCGCCAAGGCCGTCGAGGAGTTCGCCTACGAGGAACTCCTCGTGCCCGAGCCCGACCCCGGCTCGGGCCGTCCCGACGCCTACCGGCTGGAGCTGGGCGACGCGTGCTGGACGTTCCGTGCCACCCGCGGCACGTTCGGCGCCTGGCGCCTGGTGGACGGCACGCTCCGGCGGCTGCCCGAACCGGCCGGCGGCGAGGAGGCGGGGCCCGAGCGGCTGCTGCTGGACGCCCGCGAGGTGCTCGGTTGGGACGGCCCCACCACGGCCGAGGTGCTGCGCGAGCTGACCGCCACCCGCCGGGCCGAGGCCGAGCTGATCTCCCGCGCCCTGCCCGCCGCCCGGCTCGCCGACCTGGACCACCTGGACCTGGAGGCGTACCAGGACGGCCACCCCTGCATGCTGCTGAACAAGGGCCGGCTCGGCTTCTCCGGCTCCGACGCCGCCGCCTACGCCCCCGAGGCCGGCGGCGAGGTGCGGCTGCTCTGGGCGGCCGTGCACGGCTCGCTCGCCGACTACTCCGGCGTGCCCGGTCTGGGCGCCGGGACGCTGCTGACCGAGGAACTGGACGACGAGACGCGCAAGCGGTTCGCCGTCGCCCTGGAGGACGCCTGCGCCGCCACCGGGCTGGACCCGGACGGGTTCGCCTGGTTGCCCGTGCACCCGTTCCACTGGGACGAGGCCGTCGAGACGCTGTTCGCCCCGTACCTGGCCGACGGGCGGATCGTGCTCCTCGGCGAGGGGCCCGACCGCTACCGGCCGCTGCAGTCGATCCGCACGCTGGCCAACCTGGACCGCCCGGATCGGCGCAACGTCAAGGTGCCGCTGCTCATCCGCAACACGCTGGTGTGGCGGGGGCTGTCCACCGAGCCGACCAGGGCCGCGCCCGACGTGACCGCCTGGCTGCACGCCGTCCGGGCGGCCGACCCGTACCTGCGCGACGAGCTGCGCTTCCATCCGCTCGGCGAGGTGGCCGCCGTCGCCGTGCGCCACCCGCTCTACGACGGCGTGCGCGACGCGCCGTACCGCTATCACGAGCTGCTCGGCGCGGTGTGGCGCGAACCGGTGGCGGCGCTGCTCGGCGAGGGCGAGCGGGCGCGCACCATGGCCGCCCTGCTCAAGATCGGGTCGGACGGCCGCGCCCTGGTGGCCGAGCTGGTCGGGCGCTCCGGGCTCGCGCCGCGCGCCTGGCTGGCCCGGTTCCTGTCGGCGTTGCTGCCGGGGCTGCTGCACTACCTCTACCGGTACGGCGTGGCGTACTGCCCGCACGGCGAGAACACCGTGATCCTCTACGACGCCGCCGAGGTCCCCGTCGGCATCGCGCTCAAGGACTTCGCCGAGGACGTCAACCTGCTGCCCGACGACCTGCCCGAGTACGCGAGCCTGTCGGCGCGGGCCCGCGGGGTGCTGCTGCGCTGGCCGGCCGGGGACCTGGCGCACTCGCTGCTCAGCGCGGTCTTCGCGGGCCACTTCCGGTTCTTCGCGCCGCTGGCCGAGCGGCATCTCGGCGTGCCGGAGGCGGAGTTCTGGGGGCTGGTGCGCGCCGAGATCGACCGGTACCACGCCCGGTTCCCCGACCTGGCCGGCCGGTCGGAGGCGTTCGGCCTGCTCGCGCCCCGCTTCGACCGGGTGGCGCTGAACCGGGAACAGCTGCTCGGCGGCGGTTTCCACGACCGGGCCGAGCGGGACGAGGGCTTCGACGTGGTCCACGGCACCGTCGCGAATCCACTCGCCGATCCACTCGCCGATCCAGTCGTCCGGCAGAAGCCCGTCGCGCGGAAGGAGGAGGTCCGATGACGGCGCTCACCTACGAGGAGCTGCGCCACCGGGCGGAGGAGGTCATCGTCAGCGTCCCCGACCTGCAGGGCCGCCTGCAGGGCAGCCGCCTGTCGGTGCCGTACTTCCTGGAGGAGGTGGCGCGGCAGGGCTTCGGCGCGTGCGTCTACCTGCTGGCGTCCGACGTGGAGATGGGCACCGGCCCCGGGTACGCCATCGACGCCTGGAACTCCGGCTTCGGCGACTTCGTGCTGCGGCCCGACCCGGCCACGCTGCGCCCGCTCCCCTGGGACCCGGGCACCGCGCTCGTCCTCGCCGACGCCGTCTGGCCCGGCGGCGAGCCGGTCGAGGTGGCCCCGCGCCGCATCCTGCGCACGCAGCTCGACCGGCTCGCCGAACGCGGGCTGACCGCGTTCGCCGGCACCGAGCTGGAGTTCCTGGTCTTCCGTGACACCTACCGGGACGCCTGGGAGCGCCGCTACCACGGCCTGGAGACCGCCACCCGCTACAACGTGGACTACTCGCTGCAGGGGCTGGCCGAGATCGAGCCCGTCGTGCGCCGGATCCGCCGCGAGATGGTGCGGGCCGGGCTGCCGATGGAGACGGCCCGCGGGGAGTGCCACGCCGGCCAGTACGAGATCGTCTTCCGCTACGACGAGGCGATGGCCACCTGCGACAAGCACGTCCTGTTCAAGAACGGCGCCAAGCAGATCGCCGCCCAGGAGGGCGTGGCGCTGACGTTCATGCCGAAGTTCGACGAGGGCGAGGGCAACTCCTGCCACGTCCACCTGTCGCTGCGCGGCACGGACGGCACGGCGGTGTTCGCCGACGAGGCGGCCGGCGACGGCATGGCGGAGCTCATGCGGCACTTCGTGGCGGGCCAGCTCGCCTGCCTGCCCGAGCTGACGCTGCTGATGGCCCCGAACGTCAACTCCTACAAGCGCCTGCGGCCCGGTGCGTTCGCCCCGACCGGCATCACCTGGGGCAGGGACAACCGCACCTGCCCGATCCGCGTGGTCGGCTCGGGCGCGTCGCTGCGCATCGAGCACCGGGTGCCGGGCGGGGACGCCAACCCCTACCTGGCTCTGGCCGCCATGGTCGCCGCCGGCCTGTACGGGATCGAGAACCGGCTGCCGCTGCCCGCCCCGCACGAGGCCAACGCCCTGGCCGACCCGTCGGTGCCCCGGCTGCCGGCGACGCTGGCCGAGGCGCTGCGGCTGTGGGAGGGCGGCGAGCTGGCGGCCAAGGTGTTCGGCGACGCGGTGGTGCGGCACTACGCGCAGGCGGCGCGGGCCGAGCTGGAGGCGTTCGAGACGGCGGTCACCGACTGGGAGCGGATGCGCGGCTTCGAACGCCTGTGAGCGGCGCGGGCCGTCGCCTCGTCACGCGCGGACGGCCGCCCTGCCGGGCCGTCGGGCGAAGCCGGGCGCCTGCTCCGGCAGGAACCCGATGCCGATCAGGTAGGCCGTGACCGACCGGATGCCGGGCACCCGCTGGGTGAGGACCGCGGCGGCCCTGGGCGGCCCGCCGCGCCGGCCCTCGATCGTCGGCCGGACCAGCGTCCGGTGCATCACGCGCTGGATGGCCTGCACCAGCATGGTCGGCAGCAGCCGCCTGCGGCGCACCCTGGCCAGGTCGGCGGACGTGACGCGCCCGCGCAGCAGCGGCCCGGCGAGCAGCCGCGCGGTGGCGACGGCGTCCTGCACGGCGAGGTTGATCCCGACTCCGCCGATCGGCGACATGGCGTGGGCGGCGTCGCCGATGCACAGCGCGCCGGGGACGTGCCAGCGCCGCAGCAGGTTGAGCCGGACGTCGAGGTGCTTGACGTCGTCCATCGACCCGATCTCGCCGAGCCGGTCGGCGAAGCGCGGCAGCACCGCCCTGATCCGCTCGCGGAACGCCTCCACCCCTTCGGCCCGCAGCCGCGCGTCGAGGCCCTTGGGCGCCAGGTAGGCGATCTGGAAGAAGTCCCGCCGCGGGATGACGGCCGCGAAGTGGCCCCTGCTCATGCCGGGCATCAGGGCCCCGGCCTGCTCGTCGCGTGCGCGGGGCAGCCGGAACCACCAGGCGTCCATGGGCACCGGGTACTCCCGGGGGCGCAGGCCCGCCCGCCGGCGGACGACCGACCAGCGGCCGTCGCAGCCGACGACCAGGTCCGCGCGCAGCTCGCCGGTCGTGCCGTCGGGGGTTCGGTAGCGGACCCCGGCCACCCGCCCGGACTCGCCCACCAGGCCGGTGACCTCGGTGTCCATCCGGAGGTGGAAGCGCGGCTCGGCGCGGCCGGCCTCGGCGAGCAGGTTGAGCAGGTCCCACTGGGGGACCATCGCGATGTACGGGTGCGCGGTGCGCAGCCTGCGGAAGTCGGCCACCACGACCCGGCCGCCGTCCGCGGCGGGGAAGGCGGCCTCGTAGAGCCGGCTCTGCGGGAGCGCGGCGAACCTCTCCCCCAGGCCGAGCTGGTCGAGCAGGAGCAGCGTGGACGGGTGGACGGTGTCGCCGCGGAAGTCGCGCAGGAAGTCGCCGTGCTTCTCCAGCACGGTCACCTCGACGCCGGCGCGTGCCAGCAGCAGGCCCAGCACCATCCCCGCGGGCCCGCCGCCCACGACGGCGCACGTCGTGTGTCCGGTCATCGGCCCCACCCTCTTCATCGCCTATTTTTCATCGCTTGTTGAATAATTTCAGCATCGCTCGCCCCCGCCCTCCCGTCAAGCGTGCCCGCTGCATTCCGGGACGCCGCCGCCAGGACTCCTAGCGCTTCTCCCGGTGCTCGACGACCTTCTCGCCCCGGCCCGGAAAGATCATGATCAGCAGGTGCTGTGGGGTCCAGGCGTCGTAGTCGGGCTCGCGGTAGTGCACCCGGACCCGGTAGTGCCCCTTGCCGCGGAAGGCCAGGTTCGGCAGGCCCGCACCGGCCATCGGGTCCATCAGCTCGATCGACCCCGACGTGCTTTCGTAGCCCACCTCGACCACGTGATCCCAGCCTTTCACCTCCACCGGCGGCCGGCGGCGGTATGTCTCGCCGGTCAGGCAGATGTCGAAGTCGGAGTGGCTGAGCACGATCAGGTGCCCGGGGCGGGCCGCCACCAGCTCGTTGGCCTGGGCCCTCTGCAGCAGGCCGCCGCCGTAGGGGTCGTAGTTCGGCTCCGCGGGGTCGCCTTCGATCGACTCCAGCACGCCGTAGTCGGTCGACGTACGCTCCCGGACGACGCGCAGCGGCCTGACCAGCGGGCGGTGCCGGGAACGGTCGCAGATCCGCTGGGCGGCGGCCTCCTCCGCCCGCCACTCGGCCTCCTCCCGCTCCGTCTCCCGCCGGGCCACGGCCGCGGCGGCGGGGCAGATCGGGGCGAGCAGATGGCTGTCGCCGCCGTACGACCGGTAGGCCGCGCACCGGGCCCGGCCGTAGGCGAGCGCGAGGTGGTCGCCGACGGCGGTGAACCGGCCCTGCCCGCGCAGCCCGCACAGGAAGGCCAGGCGTCCGGCCTGTTCCCCCGGCCGGTAGCGGTCTCCGCAGCGGTCCAGCGGCGTGATCGGGCCGGCGGCCAGGTCCGCCACCGGGATCTGCACCAGCAGCCCGAACGCGGCCACCCCTGCCGCCCAGCGCCGGAACGGCCGGGAACGCAGCAGCCGGCGCACTCGATGCCGGGGGATCCGCACCGCCGCCAGCACGCAGAACGCGGCCACCGTGGGCGCGACGTCGGTGTCGAGGAGGAACCACACGCCCTCCCAGCCGCCCCAGCTCTCCAGACAGGCCCGGTCCAGGGCCAGGTCCACCGCGAACCCCGCCGGGCCGAGCCCGTGCAGCAGCAGGAGCGCGCCGGCGGTGACCCGGCCCGCGATCCGCCCGGCGCGCGGCCGTCCCCGCCGGGTCGCCAGCCAGTGCCCGACGAAGGCCAGCACCACCAGCGGCGCCCCGCCGTACCAGAGCGGCGGCACCCATCGGCCGGCCCCCCACAGCAGGAGGGTGGCCTCCAAAGCCGCCTCACGCCCTGGGCAGAAGGCGTTCGCCCAGAACATCATGAACGAGCGCTCCTCCAGGGACAGCGCGTATCCCACCCCGACGCCGGAGACGGCGAGTGCTACCGCCCACCATAATCGTGATCTTGTCGACATGGCCCCACACCGTAGCGGCTCCCGCCGACACCCCCGCCCTGGTCAGACGTCGTAGTCCACCGTGACGGCCTCGGAGACCGGATAGGACTGGCAGGTGAGGACGAACCCGGCGGCCACCTCGGCCGGTTCGAGCGCGAAGTTGCGCCGCATCTCCACCTTGCCGTCCACCACGTGGGCGCGGCACGTCCCGCACACGCCGCCCTTGCACGCGAACGGCAGGTCGGGCCGTACCCGCTGCGCCCCCTCCAGCACGGACACGCCCTCGGGCACCTTCGCCGTCGTGACCCGCCCGTCGAGCATCACGGTCACCTCGCTGCCGGTGACCGGGCCGGTCCGGCGCACAGGGGCGGGCGGCGGCTCGTCCACGTAGAAGAGCTCGTGGTGCACCCGGCCGGCCGGCACGCCCAGCTCGGCCAGCACCTGCCGGGCGGCGGTGACCATGCCGAACGGGCCGCACAGCCACCAGTGGTCCACCTCGGCGACGGGCGTGAGCGCGGGGAGCAGGAGGCGCAGCCGCTCGCCGTCCAGCCGGCCGGTGAAGAGCTCGGCCTCGCGTGGCTCCCGCGACAGCACGTGGAACAGCTCGAACCGCGCCGGATGCGCGTCCTTCAGGTCGGCCAGCTCGTCGGCGAACATCACGCTGCCGGCCGTGCGGTTGCCGTACAGGAGCGTCACCCGGCTCCCCGGGTCGTCCAGGGCCGACGCCGCGATGGACATGACCGGCGTGATGCCGGACCCGGCGGCGACCAGCACGTGGTGGCCCGGCCGGCTCAGGTCGGGGGTGAACGCGCCGGCGGGCGGCAGCACCTCCACCTCGTCACCCGCCGCCAGCTCGCGCACCAGCCAGGTGGAGAACAGCCCGTCCGGGATCTCCCGCACGCCGATCCGCGGGCGGGCGCCCGCCGGGGCGCAGATGGAGTACGACCGGCGCTCCTCCCGCCCGTCCACCACCCGGCGCAGCGTGAGCCACTGACCGGGGCGGAAGGCGTAGCGGCCCGCCAGCTCGGCGGGGACGTCGAAGGTGATGGCCGCGGCGTCGTCGCAGAGCCTGTCGACCCCGGCCACCCGCAGCCGCGCGAAGCCCGCGCGGGCGTGGTCCTCCTGCTGGGCGATGGTCACGGTCAGATCTCCTTGACGTGCTCGAACGGCTCGGCGCAGGCCCGGCAGCGCCACAGCGCCTTGCAGGCCGTCGCGCCGAACCGGGACAGCTCCTCCGTCTCGGCCGAGCCGCAGCGCGGGCAGCGCACCCGGCGGCGCGGCGGGCCGAGGGTGAGCGGCACGGGCCCGGTCGCACGGGCCGGTACGGGGCCGGGTGGCGCGATGCCGGCCTGGGCCAGCTTGCGGCGCCCGGCCTCGGTGATCCAGTCGGTCGTCCACGGCGGTGACAGGCGCGTACGGACCTCCACCTCGGCGTAGCCCGCCTCGCGCAGGCTCGCCGTGAGGTCGGCCCGGATGGCCGCCATCGCCGGGCACCCGCTGTAGGTGGGCGTGATCGTGACGACCACCCGGCCGTCGTCCACCTCGACCTCGCGCAGGATGCCGAGGTCGGCCAGGGTCAGCAGGGGCAGCTCGGGGTCGGCCACGTTCGCGGCGACCTCGCGCGCGGTGTCCCGGGTCGTCACCATGTCGCTCCCGGCAGGGCCCGTGCCACGCTCTGCATCACGGCCAGCACCTCGTCCAGCTCCGCACCGTGCCGCCCGTCCCGGCCGCCCGCCTCCGGGGCCTCTCCGGCCTCCTGGGCGGCCTGTCTCCCCTCGACCGGCACGGCGGCCGGGCGGGTGAGGCCGGCGGCGTCGAGCACCTGGTCCAGGACGGCGTCGAACTCCGCGCGCAGTTCCGACGGATCGACCGCCACCCCGGCCCGCGCCAGGCGCAGCTCCACCTCGTGCGGCGTGAACAGCTCGGCCACGAGCGGCCAGACCGCCGCCAGCCCCTCCTCCATCCGGGACCGCGAGTAGGCCGTGCCGTCGCCGAGCCGCACCACCCAACCGGCCGCGTAGTCGCGGTGGTAGGTCACCTCCTTGACCCCCTTGGCCGCCACCGCCGCCAGCACCGGGTCACGCGACCCGGTCAGCCGGTCGAGCAGGGCGAGCCGCCACGCGGCGAAGACGAGCAGCCTGGCCATGGACCGGGCGAAGTCGCCGCCCGCCGCCTCGGCGAGCCGGACGTTGCGGAAGTCCGGCGCGTCGCGGAGGAACGCGAGGTCGTCCTCGCTCCCCCCGCCGCCGTCCGCCTGCCCCGCGCGGGCGAGCAGCAGCCGCGCCTGGCCGAGCAGGTCGAGGGCGATGTTGGCGAGCGCCACCTCCTCCTCCAGCTCGGGCGCGCGCGTGCACCACTCCTGCAGCCGGTGCGACATGACCAGCGCGTCGTCGCCGAGCATGAGGCAGTACGCGGCCAGGTCGCCGCCGTCCACCCCGGCGGGCACGGTCGTGTCGACGCCGGCCAGCGGATCGGTGAACCCGGTGCCGAACGCCCACCGGGCGTCGCCCTCGCCGCCGAGCGCCTCGTAGGGGTTGTCGTCGGACATCTCGGGCCTCACATGTGCGGGACGTCGTCGGGGATCTCGTAGAAGGTGGGGTGGCGGTAGACCTTGTCGCCGCTCGGCGCGAAGAACGGGTCCTTCTCGTCGGGGCTGGAGGCGGCGATGTGGTCGGAGCGCACCACCCAGATGCTCACGCCCTCGTTGCGGCGGGTGTAGAGGTCGCGGGCGTGGCGCAGCGCCGTCTCGTCGTCGGGGGCCCGCAGCGAGCCGACGTGCACGTGGTTGAGCCCGCGCTTGCCACGGACGAACACCTCGTACAGCGGCCACGACGCCCGCACCCCGCCGCTCACTCCGCCGCTCATGCCACCGCTCCCCTCGCCCGGTCCGCCTGCTTGGCGGCGTGCGCCACGGCGGCCTCCCGCACCCAGGCGCCGTCGTCGTGCGCCGCCCGCCGGACCGCGATCCGCTGGGCGTTGCACGGGCCGTCGCCGCTGATCACCCGTTTGAACTCGGCCCAGTCGAGCTCGCCGAAGTCGTGGTGGCCGCGCTCGTCGTTCCAGCGCAGGTCGGGGTCCGGCAGCCGGACGCCGAGGGCCTCGGCCTGGGGCACGGTCATGTCCACGAACCGCTGGCGCAGCTCGTCGTTGCTGTGCCGCTTGACCTTCCACGCCATGGACCGGGCGCTGTTGGGCGAGTCGTGGTCGGGCGGGCCGAACATCATCAGCGACGGCCACCACCAGCGGTCCACCGCGTCCTGCACCATGGTCCGCTGCTCGGGCGTGCCCCGCATCATCGTCATCAACAGCTCGTAGCCCTGCCGCTGGTGGAACGACTCCTCCTTGCAGATGCGGATCATCGCCCGCGCGTACGGGCCGTACGAGCTGCGGCACAGCGGCACCTGGTTGCAGATCGCCGCGCCGTCCACGAGCCAGCCGATCACGCCCACGTCGGCGAAGCTCAGCGTCGGGTAGTTGAAGATCGAGGAGTACTTCTGCCTGCCGTCGATGAGCATCGCCGTCAGCTCGTCGCGGTCGGCGCCGAGGGTCTCCGCCGCGGAGTACAGGTAGAGGCCGTGCCCGGCCTCGTCCTGGACCTTCGCCAGCAGGATCGCCTTGCGCCGCAGGGACGGCGCCCGGGTGATCCACTCGCCTTCGGGCTGCATCCCGATGATCTCCGAGTGGGCGTGCTGGGAGATCTGGCGGACCAGCGTCCTGCGGTAGCCGTCGGGCATCCAGTCACGCGGCTCGATCCGCTGCTCCCGGGCTATGGTCCGGTCGAAGTGCTCCTCCAGCCGGCTGGTCTCCTCGGCCGCACTCACCTGACATCACCGTTTCCCCTACCGGCTTACCTACTGGCTTCCCTACTGGCTTCCCTACCGACCATTCGTTCAGTATTAGTGTGCGCCGACAGCGCCCGCCCAGGCAAGTCCCGGGCGGGCGCCGGCCGCTACGGGACGCGCTTGGCGACGAGCGTCAGCACGTCGTACCTGGCCACCGAGGAGCCGTCCTGCTTGGTCACGTCGGCGTCCCAGCGGACCTCGCCGTACGCCGCGTCCTCGCGCGGGTCGATCTGCTTGGCGGTGAGCGTGACGGTCAGCTCGTCGCCGGGGTAGACCGGGGTGAGGAAGCGGAGGTTCTCCAGGCCGTAGTTGGCGAGCACCGGCCCCGGGTCGGGATGCACGAACAGGCCGGCCGCCAGCGACACGATGAGGTAGCCGTGGGCCACCCGGCCGTCGAAGAACGGGTTGGCCCGCGCCGCCTCCTCGTCCATGTGGGCGTAGAAGGTGTCGCCGGTGAACTCCGCGAAGTGCTCCACGTCGGCCAGGCTGACCGGGCGCGGCCCGCCGACCACGGTGTCGCCGGGCCGCAGGTCCTCCAGGTGCTTGCGGAACGGGTGCTCGTCCGTGACGGACCTGCCCGCTCCCGGCACCCACCGCCCGGTCACCCGCGCCAGCATGTCGGGGCTGCCCTGGACGGCGGTGCGCTGCATGTGGTGCAGCACGCCCCTGACGCCGCCCATCTCCTCTCCCCCGCCGGCCCGGCCGGGACCGCCGTGCACGAGCATCGGCAGCGGCGAGCCGTGTCCCGTCGACTCCTTGGCGGCCTCGGGGTCGAGCACGAGCAGGCGGCCGTGCCACGGGGCGGCGCCGAGCACCACCTCGCGGGCGAAGTCCGGGTCGCCGGTCACCACCGAGCCGACCAGGCTGCCCTGGCCGCGAGCGGCCAGCTCGACCACCTCGGCGGCGGAGCCGTACGGCAGCAGCGAGCTGACCGGCCCGAACGCCTCCACCTCGTGCGGCTCGGCCAGCCCGGCGTCGTCCACCCGCAGCAGCACCGGCGACACGAACGCGCCCCGCTCGGGGTCGGCGTCCACCACCTCGACCCGTTCGGCGTCGCCGTACACGGTCGTGCCCGCCTGCATGAGCGCCTTGAGCGAGCGCCGGACCTCCTCGCGCTGCCCGAGGCTGGCCAGCGCGCCCATGCGCACCTCGGGGTTGGCGGGGTTGCCCACCTTCACCCGTGCCAGGCGGGCGGCGGCCGCCTCGGCGACGGCGTCCATGAGGTGGGCGGGGACGAAGGCGCGGCGGATCGCGGTGCACTTCTGTCCCGCCTTGACCGTCATCTCGGTGACGAGCTGCTTGACGAACAGCTCGAACACCTCGCCGTCCGGCGTGGCGTCGGGGCCGAGGACGGAGCAGTTGAGCGAGTCGGCCTCGGCGTTGAAGCGCACCGAGCGACCGGTGATCGACGGGTGGGTGCGCAGCTTCTGCGCCGTGGCCGCCGAACCGGTGAAGGCCACCAGATCCTGTTCGGTGAGGTGGTCGAGCAGGTCACCCGGGGCGCCGCAGGCGAGCTGGAGCGCTCCCTCCGGCAGGATGCCCGACTCGACGATCAGCTCGACCAGCCGCGCGGTCAGGTAGGCGGTCTGGCTCGCGGGCTTGACCAGCGACGGCACCCCCGCCACGAAGGCCGGGGCGAACTTCTCCAGCGGCCCCCACACCGGGAAGTTGAACGCGTTGATCTGGACGGCCACGCCCCGCAGCGGCGTGTAGAGGTGCAGGCCGGCGAACGAGCCGCCCTTGCCCAGCGGCTCGACGGCGCCGTCGAGGTGGACCGTCGCGTTGGGCAGCTCACGCCGCCCCTTGCTGGAGTAGGAGAACAGCACGCCGATGCCGCCGTCCACGTCGAACTTCGAGTCGCCGAGCGTGGCTCCCGTCCGGGCCGACAGCTCGTACAGCTCCTCGCGGTGCTCGCGCAGGTGCGAGGCGAGCGCCTTGAGCAGGGCGGCGCGCTGGTGGAAGGTCAGCTCCCGCAGCGCGGGACCGCCGACGCCCCGGCCGTACGCGAGGGCGGCCCCGAAGTCGACGCCGGCCGAGGAGATCCGGGCGACCTCCTGCCCCGTGACCGCGTCCAGCAGCGGCGCGCCCTCGTCCCGCGGGACGTGCCACGAGCCGGCCACATAACTCCGCAGCGGTGCCATGACAGACCTCCATGTCGGTTCGGTTCGGAACGAGCGGGTCAGGGCCAGGTGTAGAAGCCCTGGCCGCTCTTGCGGCCCAGCTCGCCGCGGGCCACCTTGTCGCGCAGCAGCCGCGGCGGGGCGAAGCGCTCGCCGAGCGTGCGGTGCAGGTGCTCGGCGATCGCCAGCCGCACGTCGAGGCCGACCAGGTCGGTGGAGCGCAGCGGCCCCATCGGGTGCCGGTAGCCGAGCTCCATCGCCCGGTCGATCGACTCGGCGTCGGCTACCCCCTCCTCCAGCATGCGGATCGCCTCCAGGCCGAGCAGCACGCCGAGGCGGCTGGTGGCGAACCCGGGCGAGTCCTTGACCACCACCGGGGTCTTGGCCAGCCGGGCGACCCAGCCGAGCGCGCGCTCGCGGGTCGCCTCGGACGTCTCGGGGCCGACGACGATCTCGACCAGCAGGGAGGCGGGGACAGGGTTGAAAAAGTGCATGCCGACGAACCGGCCGGGCACGCGCAGCGCCGAGCCCAGCTCACCGATCGGCAGGGAACTGGTGTTGCTGGCCAGCACGGCCGTGCCGGCCACGACGTCCTCGGCCGCCGCGAGCACCCGGGCCTTCAGCCCGGCCGTCTCGGGCACGGCCTCCACGACCAGCTCGGCGTCCGCGGGCAGTCCGGCGACGCGGGTGACGAAGGAGATCCGGTCGAGCACCTTGGCGGGGTCGTCGGCGAGCCCGCCGCGTTCGGCCGCCTTGCGCAGGCCGGCCGCCACGCGCTCGCGGGCGCGCCCGGCGGCGTCCGCGTCGCTCTCCACCACCGTCACGACCGCTCCGGCCGCGGCGAGCACCTGCGCGATGCCGGCCCCCATCCGGCCGCCGCCGATGACCCCTGCCACCGTCACGAGGACCTCCTCCGCTCCAGGAACGCGGTCATCCGCTCGCGCTTGTCCGCGCTCTCCAGGAGCACGGCCTGCGCCAGGTCGTCGGCCACCGGGTGCGCCCCCGGGGCGCCGAGCACGAGCTTGGTCAGCCGGAGCGCGGCCGGCGAGGACTTCGCCATCCGGTCGAGCAGGGCATGGGCGTGCGCGGCCAGCTCCGGGCCGGGGACCACCTCGGCGACCAGCCCGAACCGCTCGGCCTCGGCGGCCGTCAGCCTGCGGCCGCCGAGCAGCACCTGCTTGGCGACCGACCCGCCCACCAGCTCGGCGAGCCGCCAGCAGGCGCCGGCCGCCGCCATGATGCCGAGCGCCGGCTCGGGGTTGCCGAAGACGGCCTCGGGGGTCGCCAGCCGGATGTCGCAGGCGTAGGCCAGCTCCGCGCCGCCGCCGAGCGCGTAGCCGTCCACGGCCGCCACGGTCGGCAGCGGCAGCCGGGCGATCCGGTCGAACAGCCGGCTGTTGATGCCCTGCAGCGCCTCGTCGCGCCCGCGGTCGAGCAGCTCGGCGATGTCGGCCCCGGCGGCGAAGACGCCGTCAGCGCCGGTGAGCAGCAGGAGGCGGGGCCGCCGTTCGAGCGCCCCGCACACCTCGTGCAGCTCGCGGACCATGGCCAGATTGATCGCGTTGCGCGCCTGCGGACGGTTGAGAGTCACGGCCAACCGGTCCGGCCGCTCGTCCACGAGCAGCGTCTCGAACTCGCTCATCCCTCCTATTATTAACCGTCCATTCGGTCAGTTTTCAAGGCCGGTACCGGCCTCTGAGGTCCGCTGGGATACTCGTAGCGTGCCACCCACCCGAACCACTCCCGCCCGGCGCGGGCGCCCCGGCTACGACCTCGAGTCGCTGCTGTCCGTCGCGGTCAAGGTGTTCAACGAGCGTGGCTACGAGGCCACCAGCATGGAGGACCTCTCCCGCAAGCTCGGCATCACCAAGTCGGCGATCTACCACCACGTGGCGAGCAAGGACGAGTTGCTGCGCATCGCGGTGGACCGGGCGCTCGACGGGCTGTTCGAGGCGGCCGCCGAGACGACCGTCATGAGCGGCAAAGCCATCGACCGGCTGGAGTTCCTGGTCCGGCGCAGCGTGCACGTGCTGGTCGACCGGCTGCCGTTCGTCACGCTGCTGCTGCGCGTGCGCGGCAACACCAAGGCCGAGCGGGCGGCCCTGGCCAGGCGCCGCGAGTTCGACCGCCTGGTGACGGAGCTGGTGCTGCAGGCGGAGGCCGAGGGCGACATCCGCCCCGACGTGGACCCGGCGGTGACCGCCCGGCTGCTGTTCGGGCTGGTCAACTCCCTGACGGAGTGGTACCGGCCGCGTGGCGGCATGGGCGCCGACGCCCTCGCGGACGCCGTCTGCAAGATCGCCTTCGACGGTCTGCGGCAGCCCGCCGGCGACTGATCCTCCGGTCGCCGCGGGCACCGGCGGCCGATCACCGTGCACGGGCAGCCTCGCACGCGGCGTCCTGTGGCGCTGCGGGCGGCCGGACGGCTACGCCGGCCGGCCCCTCCGGGGAGGGGTCACTGTCGTTCAGGATATTGACGACCTGTCGGGCACGGCTGTCAATCTGTTAGATGTGACCCGGCAACCGACCACCTTCTGACCATGGGTGACGCATCCGCGGTCACCCAGCCGTACCTTCCCGTGTTCCGGAACGTTCCGGCGGCGGGTCCCGGCGTCTGCCGCGTCTGCCACTCGGGGCCGAACGAACGCCGCGCGCTCAAGGCGCCGTACGAGATGTGCGCGAGCTGCCGCCGCACCACGGGCGGGGTCTTCCGGCACACGCCGCACGTGGTGCCGGTCTCGCTGTGCGCGCGGCGGGGCGACGGCACCCAGCTGTACGACATCGTCGCCCGTCACCGGGGCCCGGTGTCCCCGTCGGGCGGCCCGGACCGGTCCACGTTCCTCGCCGCCACGCTCGCCCGGTTCCACCGCGCCCACCGCGCCTGCCTGACGCGGGCTGCCGGAGGCGAGTTCACGCTGGTCACCACGGTTCCCGTCACCCGGACGGACCGGCCCGTCGAGGCGTTCCACCCCATGCTCCGCGTCGTCGGCATGGTGCGCGACCTGATGCGCCTGCACCGGCCCGTCCTGCTGCCCGGCGACAGCGAGAGCGCCCTGGCCCGCCTGGCCGGGCGGGAGTCCGACGATCGGGCCTTCCACGTCATCGGCGGGGTCGGCGGCGCGCGCGTGCTGCTGGTGGACGACCTGTTCGTCTCCGGCGCGCGGGTGCAGAGCGCCGCCTCCGCCCTGTTCCGAGCGGGCGCGCGGGCCGTGGTGGCGCTGGTGGTGGCCAGGCTGGTGGATCCGTCGTCCAACGTCACGAGCGCCCGCGTCTGGGCGCGGGCCTCGGCTGAGCGGTTCGACTTCGAGCGGTGCTGCCTGTGCGGCCCGGCCGCCGGCTGCCTCGACCGGCCCGCCTGACCACGTCCGGCACGGCGCCTGCGTTAGCCTCGGACTGGCCGCCCGTCCTGCACGCCCGCCGAGGAGCACCGACACCGATGATCTTCATTGCCGCGAAGTTCCGCGTCCTGCCCGAGCACGCCGACCGCTGGCCCGAGATCTCCGAGGAGTTCACCGCCGCGACCCGCGCCGAGCCCGGCTGCCTGTGGTTCGACTGGTCGCGCAGCCTGGCCGACCCGACCGAGTACGTGCTGGTGGAGGCGTTCCGCGACGACGAGGCGGGGGCCGCCCACGTCCGGTCCGAGCACTTCCGCCAGGCTCAGCGGACGCTCCCGCCGTACCTGGCGGAGACGCCGCGCATCGTGAACGCGAGCGTGCCGCAGCAGGACTGGTCGCTGCTCGGCGAGCTTGAGGTCCCGGCCGACCGCCCGTAACCGCCGATCCGCGGCAGCCGGCCGGCTGCCCGGTCAGCCTCGGTCGCGGGCAGCGCCGCTGAGGACGCGGTCGATACGGGCGGCCAGCTCGACGTCCTTGGCCGTCACCCCGCCCGCGCTGTGCGTGGTCAGCCGGAACCTGATGCCGTCGCCGGTGCGCTCGATCTCGGGATGGTGGTCGAGCGCGTTCGCCTCGTTCATCACCGCCTCGCTCAGCCAGCCGTAGCTGTCGCGGGTGATGCGCACGTTCTTGACCAGCGCGTCACCCTCCCTGCTCCACGCTTCCAGAGCCTCCAGTGCGGTGTCGACGTCGGCGTCCGCGAGGCGCTCGGCCATGATCTCCCCCTGGGGTTCGCTGTGCGCTCCACGTGGAGGGCTACCACCACCGCGCCCTTTCACACCCCGCCGGCCGTCCGGGGCCGTCACGCGCGGGGCCGGACGGCGCGTACGTAGAACAGCAGAGGCGGCAGGTCGCCCTCGCCCTCGACATGGAACCCGGCCCGCGGGATCAGCTCGCCGAGCAGGTCACGCGGGCTGTGCCGGTGGGCGGCGCCGCCCACCAGGCTCAGCAGCCCGGCGAGCAGGCGGTTGGCGGGCCGCCGGAACTCCGCGACCAGCAACCGGCCGCCGGGGCGCAGGACGCGGAACATCTCCCGCACGGCGGCCCCGCGCTCCGCCTCGGGCATGTGGTGCACGGCCAGGCTCGTCACCACCACGTCGAACGACCGGTCGGGCAGGTCCAGCGCCTGCCCCTCCCCGACGACGTACGAGCAGTTCTCCGGTGCCCGCCGGCGGGCGTACTCGACCATCGACGGAGACGGGTCGACGCCCACCACCCGCCCGGCCGAGCCGATGAGCGGGGCGAGCACGCGGGTCAGGTAGCCGGTGCCGCAGCCCACGTCGAGCGCCCTGTCCCCCGGCCGTGCCCCGGACAGCGCGGCCAGCCGCGTGAACACCTCCCGCCGCCGCCCGGCGAACCCGATCGACGCGAGGACGTCGTAGGCGCGGGGGTGGTTGATCGTGCCCTCGGCGTGCCCCTGCCGGGCGTGGTCGTGCAGCAGCTTCCCCAGGCCCATCACGAGCCTCCTTCCCGAACAGTTCGTCCGGCCCTGCCCGGTCCGTCCGGCAGGCCACGGGGGTCACCCTCATTTCTGCCCCACAACGCCGCGCCCAACAGGAACGGGAAATCGCCGCCGGTGGCGCGCGTCTTCCCGCCGACGCCGTAACCGCTGTGTAAGGTCCGGCCACCGGTTTCTGTGGTCGCCTTGAGGCATGAAGTTTCTCAGGCACCCCGTCGTGTTGACCGCCGCCGGCTTGGCCGCGTTGGCGTTCGCCGTCGCGATGTACCTGTTCCAGCCCTGGCGGCTGTTCACGACCGTGACAGTGGACGAGGCGTTGCCCACGGTCTCGTCGGCTCCGGACGTTCGGCCGCGAGCCGGCACGGCCACCCCGCCCGCGCCATCGGCGAGCGCGTCCTCCCAGGGGGTGGAGGAACTCGCCACGGGGGCGTTCGTCACGCACGAGCACGCGACCACGGGCACGGCGAGGGTGCTGAAGCTCCCGGACGGGACCCGCGTGCTCCGCGTGGAGAACCTGAAGACGTCGGACGGTCCCGACCTGCGGGTCTGGCTGAGCGACCAGCCGGTCACGAAGAGCTGGTTCAACCTCGACGACGGACGCCACCTCGAACTCGGCCACCTGAAGGGCAACAGGGGCAACGCCAACTACGCCATCCCGGCCGACGCCGACCTCGGCACGCTGACCAGCGTGACGATCTGGTGCAAGCGCTTCAGCGTCTCGTTCGGCGCGGCGGCGTTGCGGTAGCCGACCCCGTGGCCGACGGTCAGCGGCGGACCACGATGACGGGCGCTCGCGCATGGTGGAGAACGGCATGAGCCGTCCCGCCCAACCCGGGCAACGCGCGTGCCATGCGGTGCGAGGCTCCCACGACGACGAGGTCGGCCTCCTCCGACGCGTCGACCAGGGCCTCGGCCGGCTGCTTGTGCACCACCCGCTGGACGACCTCGACGTCGGGGAACTTCTCCCGCCACCCGGCGAGGGCCTGTGCCAGCAGCAGCGCTTCGTCCTGCCCCACGGCCTCGACGTCGTGGACCACCGGCTCCACCACCCAGGGCGTCACGGTGCCGGGGTGCGTCCAGGCGTGCACGGCCCGAAGGACGACATCCCGTAGCGCCGCCTCGCGGAAGGCGAAGTCCAGGAGGGCTTCCTGGCCGGGCAGCCCGGTCACGCCCACGACGACCACGCCGAGGTCGGCGCCGAGGGGCTGCCGGACGACGGCCACCGGGCAGGTCGCCCTGGCGGCGACACGGCGGCTCACCGAGCCGAGCAGCAGTTCGGCGAATCCGCCGTGCCCCCGGTTGCCGACCACGAGCAGCTGAGCCCCCTCTGCTGCCTGGAGGAGCCCTTCCGCCGCCCCGCTGGGCACGACCTCCGTGGTGACCGGCACCCCAGGCCTGTCGGTCCGCGCCTGGCTCGCCACCTGCTCAAGCTGCTCGCGGGCGGCGGCCTCCGCCTCGACCTCCCAGCCGGCCGGCTCGGGCACGAGCAGCGCGTCAGGCGTCCACCGTGCCATGGCATGCACGATGCGCAGCGGGGCGCCACGGAGCGCGGCCTCCTGCCCGGCCCAGCCCACGGCCCGCAGCGAGGACTCTGATCCGTCGAACCCGACGACGATCGGCCCTGTCATGGTCATCACCTCGCACACCCCTGGCGCTGGAGCTCCTCCCAGGGGGTATCGCCGTTCTGAGCCGGATTAGGGCCCCGACCCGGTCATGGGCGAGGTCGCGGTGAGTAGATCGCGTATCAGGCCCCACGGGGACGTTCGTGGCCTACGACCTGCCGAAGGACCCGCACCCCTCCCGGGTGGTCCTCGGCCGCGTCACCCCGGACATCCGGCGCATCGTCTACACCTGGCGGGACGGGAGCTGCAGCGAGGTGACGCTCGTCCCGGTGGCAGGGCTCGGGCACCGCTGGTTCGCGTTGCGCGCGGACGCGGATCGCAGGCTGCGCACGATCACGACGATCGACGACCGGGGCGGGTCGAAGATCTGGCCGGCCGGCCCCTGACAGCCGACGACCTGGCCGTCGACCCAGTGGCCGGCCGGGGAGACGAGGAAGGCCACGACGTCGGCGATGCCGGCCCGCGTGCCGAGCCGCGGCCTCGTCATCTCACCGTCCAGGAGCAGGCCGGTGGCGGTGGGGCCGGGTTCTGATGCCTGGCGGGGAACGGCGGATCCGGCTCACCACGGGGTGGGAAACATCCAGGACTTGGGCTCGGGAACGGTGCCCCACAGGTAGGTGGACTCCTCCAGCAAGCGCGGCGTCAGCGTGATCCCGGTGAGACGCTCGGTCAGGAGGAACATCGGCCCTTTGCTGGGATCGGTGAAAGGAGGGTAGGTGGAGTCGATCAGATTCATGGTCTCCACGAGCTCGTCCGGGATCTCCTCCGCGTACCCCTCCTGGGCGATGAAGCAGAACCGAAGTTTGCGGTCCTCGACCCAGAAGAAGTGGTCCAGGCCCTTGATGCTGAGGACGTAGTGGGAGACGACGCGGGTGCCCGCCGACAGCGGCATGATCAGTTCTTCGGAGATGCAGTGCCAGTCGGGCTCGACGACGAACGCCCAGTCGCCGATGGCCGTGACGCCGAGGAACGCGCCGGGCTCATCGGAGGACATGCGGTCAAGTTCGCGGTACGTCATCGGGGTGAAGTCCGCCGGACGGCCACCGAGCCGGACCACCACCTCCTCGGGCGTCAGGCCGCGGACGTAGGTGAAACAGCCGCCGTCCGCCGCGTCGGAAAGCCAGGCGTACGTGTCAGGGGTCGGGAACATTGCGCCATGTTCGCAGCGCCGACCGACACAACGAGCATCACACCGGCCCGCAAGCAGCGAGCACCGACGACAACGGGCGGGACCTCCTGAGACTGGATACCCGCCCGTTCCTGTGTCGTTCACCCTGGGCTCGCAGCCCATGCTCACCGAGGGGAGATTCGCCCTGCTCCCGGTGCTCGTCCCGTGAGGAGTCTCATCCCGGCGACCGAGTGCTCCTCATCCGAGGAATGCGATCAGTCCCACCACAGGACGACGGCCAGCCCGCGCTCCGCGGCCCCGTCGTAGAAGCCGAGCAACGCGGTGAGGTGCCGGACCATGTACTCCCGAGAGAGGTCCACATCCGGAAACAGCTCGCGGAGCACGGCCGTGATCTCCCCGTCGGACGATGCGAGGGCGGCCGGCATCACCGACCCCATCCGATGCAGCAGCGGCGCCACCACCGCGACGGCATCGGGGTCCAGAGCTGCGACCGGATGCTCCCACACGGTCTGGGGGTGGTTCCGGTACGCCGGATTCACCTCGCCATCCCCGGCCAGCGCACGCCGGAACGCGGCCACGACGCCAGGGCCGGCACAGACCAGCTCGCCAATGCGCAGCAACGGCCCGGGCGTCCAGTCCAGATCAAGGTGATCCTCTGGAGGAGCCATCTCGAAGGAGCACAACCGGTCCAGCTCATCGACCGACGTCCGGCAGGAGTCCAACAACTGCCCAGGAATCCGGGCCATCTGCTGCGTCACGGCCATGCCCAACAGCCTGACAGGCCTCGGCTCATGGTCGAATGCGACTTGTCTTCGCAACGTCAAGGGCGCCCCGCTGCGCTGCTCACCGGGCGCGCGGGCCGGTCTTGGGATCGAGCTGGTCGCCGACCTCACCACCTGGTCACCGGCCGGCGCAGCAACCGAACGCGCCGCCTGATCATCCTGCGCGCACCGACGCGATTTCGGGACGCCCAGCAGTGGGTCCGGACCGGCGAGGTCGCGTACCCGCGTGACCAGACCGCTCGAAGGTCGCGATCTGGCTCTTCGAGATCGACGCCGCCCCGGCGGGTAGCCGACGGGGCCTCCTCGGTCGACCGATGTGACGGGGCACCGAGGGTGGCGCGTCATGTGATGTGGTTCACATCGGCGACCTGTCACGTCTGGTGCGGGTTGTTTGTCCCATGGGCGTCACCGCACCGAAACCGGTGCCCGACCTCGGGAGAACGAGATGAACAACGGCCACCGCATCGTCGTCCTCGGCGCCGGCTACACGGGCATGTTCAGCGCCATCCGGCTGGCCCACCGCACCCGCCGGACCGGCGTGAAGATCACGCTGGTCAATCCTTCGAGCCGGTTCGTCGAGCGGCTGCGGACGCACCAGATCGCAGCCGGGCAGGAGCTGGCCGACCACCAGATCCCCGGCCTGCTCGCCGGGACCGGCGTCACGTTCGTCCAGGGCGCCGCCACCGCCATCGACCCCGAGGCTCGGCAGATCACCGTCGACGGTGCCGAGACCCTCGAGTACGACACGCTCGTCTACGCGCTGGGCAGCTCGACCGACACCAGCAAGGTCCCCGGGGCCGACATCCACACGTTCACCCTCAACAACCCGGAGATCGCCGGCCGGTTCGCCGAGCAGCTCACCGAGATCGCCAAGGTCGGCGGCACCGTCAGCGTCTGCGGCGGCGGCCTGACCGGCATCGAGGCGGCCACCGAGATCGCCGAGAGCCACCCGAGCCTGAACGTCACGCTGATCAGCTTGGACGAGCCCGGCGGCATGATGGGCGCCAAGGCCCGCGCCTACCTCTACCGCGCGCTGGACCACCTCGGCGTCACCCTGGAGACCGGCGCCCGCGTCACCAAGGTGCTGTCCGACGCCGTCGAGCTGGCCGACGGCCGACTCGTCCACTCCGACGCCTGCCTGTGGACCACCGGCGTCAAGGTGTCGCCGCTCGCCGCCGACGCCGGGATCGCCACCGACGACCGCGGCCTCATCCTGGTCGACGCCACGCTGCGGTCTGTCTCCCACCCGGAGATCCACGCCGTCGGCGACGCCGCCGCCGTCCGCCTGTCCTGGGGGCAGATTCACGGCACCTGCCAGAGCGGCCTGCCCACCGCCCAATACACCGCCGACACCATCGCGCGGCTGCTGCGTGGCAAGGCCGTCAAGCCGTTCCGCTTCGGCTATTTCCACCAGCCGGTCAGCCTCGGCCGCCGCGACGCGGTCATCCAGTTCACCAGGGCCGACGACACCCCTGGCCGCTGGTACCTCACCGGACGGGCCGCCGTCGCGTACAAGGAGATGGTCAGCGGCAGCCCCCTCAAGACCTACCGGCTCAGCAAGCACCTGAACGTCACCACCATCGTCTCCAAGGGCGGCCGAGCCACCCGCAAGCTCGCGGCATGACGGGCACCGACTCCCAGCGCCGTGATCTCGGCCTTGCCGCCCAGGTCCCGGCGCTGGGAACATGAGCCGATGGTCGTGATCGACGACAGGGCCGAGCAGGACCCGTACCTCGAACACCGGCGGCTGCTGTTCGCCACCGCCTACCGCATGCTGGGCAGCGTCACCGACGCCGAGGACGTCCTCCAGGACGCCTGGCTATCCTGGAGCACCGCCGACCGCGACGCGATCCACCACCCCAAGGCCTACCTGGTGCGAACGGTCACCAACCTGTCGCTGAACCGGCTCACCTCCGCGCAGGCCACCCGCGAGACATACGTCGGCCCGTGGCTCCCCGAACCGCTCCTGACCTCCCCCGACATCGCCGCGGAGACCGAGTTGGCCGAAACCGTCTCCATCGCGATGATGGTGGTCCTGGAAACCCTCAGCCCCGTCGAACGCGCCGTCTTCCTGCTCCGCGAGGTCTTCGGCTACTCGCACGCCGAGATCGCCGAGGCCCTCGAACGCCCCGAGCCGACGGTCCGCCAGATCGCCCACCGCGCCCGCGAGCACGTCCAGGCCCGCCGCCCCCGCTTCGACACCGACCAGGCCCAGCGCCGGAAGGTCACCGCCCAGTTCATGGAGGCTTGCGCGGGCGGCGACCTGAACGCCGTGATGGAACTGCTCGCCCCCGACGTCACCGCCTGGTCCGACGGCGGCGGCAAGGTCACCGCCGCTCGCCGCCCCCTCCACGGCACCGACCACGTCGCGCGCTGGCTCCTCGGCTTCCTGGCCAAGCCCGAGCTGGCCGCCCTGACCATGGAGCCCGCCGCCATCAACGGCGAGCTCGGTATCCTGGCCACCCTCGACGGCCACACCGTCGGCGCCCTGTCGTTCGACCTCGTCGACGGCCACATCCACAACCTGCGCTTCCAGGTCAACCCCGACAAGCTCAGCGGCCTCACCCCCGACAACGGCCTGGCGTCCCCCTGATGCCGAACGCGGGCCACGGAGAGATATCCCCGTCGGTCAGCGGCCACCAGGGCGGTTACGACATGCGGGAGATCGTCAACGCGACCCTGTATCAGGGCCGGACCGACTGCCGGTGGGGAACTTCCTGCCGCACGACCTGCCGCCTCACACGCGGTCCTCGTCGGCCCCCACGAGCAATCTCATCGACAGCACCGCAACGCCTGCGCCCCACCACCCCATGCAGGACAGGGAGCCATCAAGATCGGTAAGCGTACGGTACGTGCCAGTGCCGGTCTGCTCAGCGCGGCGACCGATCGGGATCAGGGTGCCGTCGAGGATCACGTACGCCAGCCCCTCGACCTGGGCACGGTCGAGAGCGTTTCCGGCCTTCGGCGACTTCTTCCGAAAGTTCCGGAACGCCACGGGCGGCGTCCAAGAAATCCCCATCGCCCGAACTATTTCGCTGAGATCACCTCACTTGAGCGCGTCCCAAATGCTTTTCCCCAGATCTGTGTGAGCGTCGCCGCCTTCCAAAGATGCGACGATAAACTTTCCGATCAGCAGGGCGTCCGCGTCAGCCATCACTCAGGGGCCGCTCTGACGAGCGAAACGCAGGCCGGAGGGATCGGCCGCGTCGCGGCGAGAGATTTCTCCGGGGCCGTGTCGATCCGCGCGCCGCTCGTTCGACGTGTGGGTGCGAGGGCCGAGAGGCGGCCCCGCCGGACGAGGAGAACGCGATGCCGAAGTACCTGCTGATCATGCGGGGCACCGACGAGTCGAACGCGGCCATGATGGCCAACATCGACGAGATGATGGCCACGACCCGCCAGTACATCGAGGAGATGGTCAAGGCCGGCGTTCTCCTCGCGGCGGAAGGGCTGGACGATCCGGGCCAGGGCGTCGTGGTCGACTTCAGCGGCGAGGCCCCGGTGGTCACGGACGGGCCGTACGGCGAGACCAAGGAACTGTTCGGGGGCTTCTTCCTGCTCGACGTCGCCTCGAAACAGGAGGCGGTCGAGTGGGCCAAGCGGGTCCCGGCGGCCCCGGGGTCCAAGATCGAGGTCCGGCGGGTGCCCGGAAGCGACGAGGTCCCGCAGGTCGACAAGTGATCATCAAGGACTGGGCCGGTCGCGAGAGCAACGGCCAGATCTGATGGGTACGGCCGATGTCGAGGCCGTCTGGCGGATCGAGTCGGCGCGGATCGTCGCCGCGCTGACCCGGTTCACCGGCGATTTCGGGCTGGCCGAGGACGCGGCCCAGGACGCGGTGGCCGAGGCGCTGGTGTCGTGGCCGCTCGCCTCTCCGGCGAATCCGGCCGGCTGGCTGATGGCCACGGCCCGGCGGCGGGCGATCGACGCGATCCGCCGCCGGACCGCCCTCCAGGACCGATACGCCCTGCTGGCGGCCGACTTGGCGGTTGACGAGGAAATCGATCCCGACAAGATCGATGATGACGTGCTGGCGCTGATGTTCATCAGCTGCCACCCGGTGCTCTCCCCCGAGGCCCGGGTGGCGCTGACCCTGCGCGTGGTCGGCGGGCTGTCCAGCGAGGAGATCGCCCGCGCGTTCCTCGTACCCGTGCCGACCGTGCAGGCCCGCATCACCCGGGGCAAGAAGACGATCGCGGCGGCCGGGGTGCCGTTCGAGCTGCCGCCGGCAGCCGAGCGCCGGGAGCGGCTGGGCGGCGTGCTCAGCGTCCTCTACGTGATCTTCACCGAGGGGTCGACGGCCACGTCGGGCGACCGGCTGCTGCGCCCCGACGTGGCGTACGAGGCGATCCGGCTGGCCCGCACGCTGGCCGCGCTGCAGCCGGACGAGCCGGAGGTGCACGGCCTGCTGGCTTTGTGCGAGCTGACAGCCGCGCGTTTCCCGGCCCGGACCGGCCCGGACGGTTCGCCGGTCCTGCTCGACGAGCAGGACCGGCGGCGGTGGGACTTCTCGGCGATCCGCCGCGGGCTGGCCGCGCTGGCCAAGGCATCGACGCGCGGCCTCGGCCCCTACGGCCTGCAGGCCGCGATCGCCGCCACCCACGCGTCGGCGCCCTCGGTCGAGGCGACCGACTGGGACCGAATCGTGGTGCTCTACGAGGCACTCGGCCGGGTCGCACCCTCGCCGGTGGTCGAGCTCAACCGGGCCGTCGCCGTTGCCATGGCCTCGGACCCGGCGCAAGCCCTGGCCATCGTGGACGAGCTGATCGCCTCGGACCGGCTCCCCGGTTCGCATCTGATCCCGACCGTACGCGGTGAGCTGCTGGCCCGACTCGGACGGCGAGCGGAAGCGCGCGCCGAGTTGGAGCTGGCGGCCCGGCTGTGCGCCAACCAGCGCGAACGCTCAGTGCTGCTGCGCAAGGCGGCCATGCTGAGCTGACTTCTCCAGCTCGGCCAGCCGGGAGTCAAGCGCGGCCCCGAGGCCGTCGACCGCATCGGCCCCGACGGCCGAATCCCCGAATGCGGACGGCGGGAGCCCGGCGAACACGGGAAGAGGCCTGCCCACGGTCGGCGCATCGTGGCGCTGATCAACATCCATTCAGCAGATCGTGTCAGGACTTCAAGCATTGCGAGGTAGTTAAGGGCCGTACATCATCGGTGTCGACTGCGGCCCGCAATGGGCCCACGAGCACGACAGCCGAGATCGACGCCCTGTTCGCCTCCGATCGTGATCTGGTCGAGGCCATCGGAAACGTCGCCCGCCTGATCACCCAACCGCAGTCGAGGCCGCGGTGGACGCTCGGCGCACCATCTCGGTGATCCAGATGGGCGCGAACGGAGACGTGCAGTTCGGGGGAGTCGGGTAGTCCTTGAGCACCTCCAGCCGCTCACCGATGTCGATGGCACGGGCACGGTGCTCGGCGTGCTCGATCCCGATTTGCGCCAAACAGTGGTTCATCGCCCACTGCAGGCGATCCGGGGCGTCTTTCATCTCCGCCTCGATGACGTCGAGCAGTCCTGCGAGGTCGAGGCCCTCGGGCTTCTTGGCCACGCGTTCGGTGGTCAACGCCCAGCCGGCACTCGCGACCACTGGATCCGGATCGGCGGACCAGGCCAGGCGCAGCTCTTCTGCGTGCGGGTTCTTCTTGACCACGTAGTTCACGAGCCAGTCGTGCACCTTGGGGGTACGCGCCTCGCGCACCATGACGTCCAACTCGTCTCGCTCGAACGCCTTCGGGCGGCAGATCAGGATCGCCAGCAGCCTCGCCGCGGTGTCAGCCGTCTTCCAGAGCCGGCGCGCGAGTTCGGGCTGCGTCTTCAGCCGCTTCGCGAGCGCGCGCAGCTTGCTGAGGTTCACACCGTGATCGTCACCGTGCCTCTTGTTCACCTCGCGTGCCTTCGGGTCCTCGAGCGCGGCCAGTTCGGCCATCACCTCGGCTACGGTCGTCTCCGTCACCTCAGCCTCCTGCCATCATCCGAGTCGCTCGCGCAGCGGGTGCCATCCGGTGTTCGCCCACGTAGGTCCGCCGTTCGCCGGTGGGTCGAACGTACCGCGTCGGCGCGCTCACCGGCGCTGCGCGCCGGTGGTTTCGCTCGGTTTCACTCTGTCGCCGGTTGGCGGCCGATGATGCGCGGCGAGGAGCGACGCCCATGCCAGTGCGAGGGCGATCGCGACGGCGAAGGCGACGTTGGCCGGGCGGGATCCCTGCAGGGCGAAGATCAAGCTCCAGGTGGCGAGGAAAGCCGCGCCGGTCACGCCGCTGAAGGCCGCCCAACCGGTACGGCGGGCCGCGGCGAACCGCCGGGCGAAGACGAAGCATGCGGCGACGAGCGCGAGAAAGGCGATTCCGGCGACCAGCAAGTGCACCGCTGCGTGCCAGCTCATCGCGGTCGGAGGGCCCTTCGGAGTACCCGGCGGGAAGCCGTCGGCGGGGTCGGCGGAGAAGTACGCAGGAAGACCATGCACTGCCACAGCAGGCCCGCCGGCTTGACGAACGCCCATGTCGAGGCGTCGCGTCCACCAGAGGACCCGGCGACCGCGCTCCTTGCCGGATCAGCAGACGGGCGCACAGCGGCAGGCTGAGCAGGACCACGTCCACCGCCATCCCGCAGAGCAGCCCGTAGCGGCGGCCGCGCGGCACCGTCCAGATCTGGGAGAAGTCTGTCTCGAGGACCAGCAGCATCATCCGCCGGTCAACCCGAACCGGGACTCGACGCCGATCGCCGAGCGGCGAGCCAGTGCCCGCACTCGTGCAGAGCCGTCGAGACCAGGACGAACGGCATGAGCAGCAGCGCGCTCAGCCCGACGTCGTCGAGCAGGAACGCGTCCTGGGCCGGGCTCGGGAACAGGGACGGCGAGGCGGCGAAGACGGCCAGGCAGAACAGCGCGAGGACGGCGTACCAGGCCCAGGCCACCGGCCCGAAGAAGGGACGGGCCACGCGCCGGTTCACCCCCGCCATCCAGCGCCGCATCTGGATCGGCGCGGTGCGCACGGCCCGGCGTTCCACGTCCGGCCCGGTCATCGACGAAGCCCAGTTCGGCGAGGGTCGCCACGAACGACGGCAGGTCCACGGGCTCACCGGTCAATGCCTCGGCCTCGGCGGCCTCCTCCGCGGTCGCGCCGCGCAGCAGAGCCACTCGCTACCCCCTGCCGTTACCGGTCAAAGACCCACAACCGGCGACGAGACATGGCTGGCCGACATGCCGAAAGCGGTGCAGTGAGTTGTGTTTCAGATGGTCCCTGGAGACTTTCACCCCCTTTACCGCGATGGAAGGTCGCCCGCATGTCACGATCACTACGATGGCCGCCATGGTGGGTGGCGAGCGGAAGTGGCGGGCCCGGCTGTTATGGCTGTCCATGGTGCTCGCGCCGGTCGTGGTGTCGGTGGCCGCCAACCAAGTGCTCAACGACGGTGTGTGGAGCGGCTCTTGGCTCGCCGGCACCATCGTGGCGGCGGTGTTGGCCGGGCTGATCGTCGAACGGGCGGGGCGCGTGCTCGCCCCCGCCGCCGGGACCGTCACCGAGACCATGCGGGAGCTCGCCCAGTTGGTCCACGAGCGCTGGAGCGATGAGGTGGTGACGCGTTCTCTGGGCGATCCGCCCATCCCGGTCTCCTGGCACATGACCCGCCGAACCAAGCTCATGGATCACCCGCACCTGATCGCCGACCGTGAGCCGGCGGTGTCGGGCCGATCGGACGACATTGCCGCGCTCGCCGTCGCCTTCCGCTCGCTGCGCCGTCGCCGCCTGGTCATCACCGGAGGTCGGGGCACAGGCAAGACCACGCTGGCCATCCAATTGATGCTGGAACTGATCCGCACGCGTGCTGACGACGACCCGGTCCCGGTGCTCCTGCCCGTCGCCGACTGGGACATCGAGGCCCATCCTCGGTTTCAGGACTGGGTGGCCGAGCGGGTGCGCACCGACTACGCCGCTTTGCGCACGCCGGGCAACCAGCAAGACGGCGCCGACATTCTGGCGGCCCGTGGCTCGATTCTGGCCATTCTCGACGGTTTCGACGAGCTGCCAGAGCCCGCCCGCGCCAAGGTGATCGAGAAATTGTCCAACACGCTCATGGAACGCGATCAGGTGATCATCACGTCGCGTACCACCGAGTACGGCAACGCGGTCACCGCCGCGCGGCGCCCGCTCAAGGCCGCCGCCGTCATCGCGCCGAAAGCGCTGACCCCCGACATCGTGGCGGACTACCTGAGCGCCGCTTTGCCCGCGCTTTCCTCGGCCTCGGCGTGGACCAAGGTCCTGCGCGCCCTCAGGGAGGGCGACGCGCCGGCTCTGGCCGATGTCACCTCCACCGCCTTGGGCCTGTGGCTGGTCCGGGCGGTCTACATCGACCAGCCGGACGCCGACCCGGCTCCGCTGGCGACCGAGTACGCCGACGACGCGCGGGCCCTGCGAGCTCACCTGCTCGACCATGTCCTTGGTGCGTTGCTGAACGCACGCACCACGATCCGGCCAACAGTATGGGATCCGGCCAGCATCACCGAATGGACGAACCGTCTGGCACGTCTGCAGGCCGAATCCGGCGGTCATGACCTGGCCTGGTGGCGGCTGACCGACCAGGCGCTGTCCGCCTCCCGAACGCGGCGTGCGCTCGCCCGTACCTGGATCGGCGCCTTGAGCGGTCTGGTGTTCGCACTCCCCGCCGCGTTGACCGCCATGCTGACCTATGGGCCGGTCTTCGGCGCGGCCTTCGGCACCTTCTTCGGCCTGTCCGCGATGCAGGCCGCCCGCACTCCCGACTTCGCTCCGCTGCGCGTACGGCAACGGCTGCAGGACTTCACCCGCGGTCTCTTGTCCGACGTACGGATGATCTTCCTCATCCTGCCGGTCGGCGTCGGACTGCCGGCGGCGGGCTACAACGCGTTGGTGCACGGCTGGAAGATGGGCCTGGCCAGCCTGATCTCAGCGCTCGGGGTCGGCTGGGTGAGCCTGCGGGTCTCGCGGCTGCAGGACAAGAAGCCCACCGAAGCAGACGAGAATCGGCTCCCCCCGTTCACCGCCGCCGTCACCCCGCAATCCACCTGGCGGGTCAACCGAAGCCTCGTGGGTCTGCACTTGATGAACGCACTGCTCCTGGGGGCCATCGTCGGCTTCGCTGTCGATTTCATGAACGAGGCGTCCATCGTGCCGCCTCACCCGTCCGCGGCCGTGGACGCGGGGATGGGCATCATCTTCGGCATGGCATTCGGCCTGGTGAACAAGCGCCAGCACATGTGGCTGATGTCCACCATCGCCCTGGTACACCTCGGGCCATCGGGCCGGCTGCCGTTTCGCTTGATGCGCTTCCTGCACGATCTGCACCACCTGGGCGTCCTGCGGACCGTGGGACCCTTCTACCAGTTCCGCCACGCCGAACTACAAGATCATCTCGCCGCCACCAAGGCGAGCGGTCACTCCCGCTGACAGGCCCCGTCTCTCCCGACCCGGCCCACGGGTGACCGCTCGTTGGGTCAGGTCTGAGCCTGCTGGTGAGATCGTTCGTCGGTGCGTCCGCGGTCAACATCCGCAGTTCCCCGGCGTGGCGAGGTAGTCGTAAACCGTGGCCTTCACGGGTCTGATGGGCATCGGTTGCGGGGAGATCGCGCTCGACAGCCCGATGCGCCGGCACCTGGGGACTCCACCCGATGCGATGCAGCAGATACGACACCCCGCGCGAGGTGTAGCGGATGTGGAACAAGGTGGCGATCAGATCGGCCACCCGCGCCAACGTCCAGCGCTGATCCTCGTTGTCCCAGCCGTGTGCCGCCGGGCCGCCTCCGCCGGCGACGCTCCCTGAGCGACATAACCCAGCCAGCCGCCACCGTAACTACCCCCGAACGACTGTCACTCCTACCTTTCAACCTCAATTGCTCGCGGCAGCCTCTACACTGACCACTGACTCCTCTTTGGTAGACGACTGTTTTATCCGCTCCAAGGCTTTGGGGACATACTCGAAGTAAGCAGGATTGTACGGACGAACAGCCAAATAGGCATTCACCCATTTCGATGAGTCCATCGACACGAGGGTCGGCCGGTTGTCCGCAGAGATCCTCCACCCATGGCGCTCTAGAATCCTCACGGCTTCATTAAGCGCATCACCTTCCTTCTTGGCTCCGATATCGACTACCACCGTGTTCACAACATCGACTCCTCGGTCCACAACGCCCTCACTTGTGGCCTCTGCAATGACCTTGCCGATGCTACGCACGTCCTTGAGGACGGCCGGATCAACCTGGTGCCTATTGGAGACGCACCCTGAGAGGATTAGGCTAGCACCAAGGAGGACGACCGCCAGCCCCCTGCACCCCGTACGGCCAACGCCCTTTTCTTTGGTACGCATCATTCTCCAAGCACCGCTCAACTAAAGGCCCGTCCCGCTCTCACGCATGCCCGGTACTCGTCAGCCACGCCTCCGGGCTCCCAGGCCGCCGCCAGATACGCAGCTCGCCCTACGGCAACCATCGAATTCGTCGTAATCAGCGGACCGCCTGCCATCCAGGTGCGATATTTTCTGAACACCAATGCATCTGGATCCCTTAGATACTCTTTGAGGCCTACCGTAACCCCCGAGCAGTCACAATAGGTAACAGCGGCTTCGCGATCGTCCGGGTAATGCTTCTTCCTCTTCTTTGCCGAACCACATCGATAGCAAAACGAGGATTAATCAGCATATTGGCCATGGCCGAAGCACTACATTTCTTCTTATCGGCATACTTGTCGCCATATTCCTTGATTAGCATCACTCTCGCTTTATAAGCCTCCAGCTAGGCGATTCCGATCGAAGCACCCCATGTTCCTCCGTGAATTTATTCACGACGAACGATACCAAATCACCCAGCAGCCTGCGCCGCCTATTCCCTGCGACCCTTTCATATACCAGAACGGCCGTCAGGACTTTCTCATCGATTCCGCATTTACGACTCGCCTCCCTTATATACTTTGAATAGCAAAGAAGCCCTTGGGTGGCCGCGCCGACAGTACTCACCCTGCCATCGTCCGTCTCCGTAACCGATGCCCACCGCACCCGTGAAGGTGACGGTTTACGACAACCTCCAAACAGCGGGACCTGCGGATTTTGACCGCGATCGGCAACGGAGAGCTTGTAACCCTAGGGTGATACCCCCGCATCGGAACGGTTCAGTTGCACCCCGCTAAGACCACGTACGGTGTCTGATGCGCGGGGAGAGCGCCATGTACACCTGCAGAGCAGCGCGGGTAGTCAGCGGCTGACCGAAAGGCTGCCTGGTGGCGAGGTCCCACAACTGCACTGTTCCGTCCTCCTCGATGCTGGCGGCCACCAGGAGTCCGTCGGGGGAGCACACCGCGCCGACGTGACCGTTGGTGGGGGCGGTCAGGGGCTGACCGACGAGCCGACCGGTGGCGATGTCCCACAGCAATACCGTGTTGTCCTCGCTATTGGTGGCCAGCAAGGAGCCGTCGAGGGAGAAGCCCACGTCCCAGACGGTGTTCGTGTGGCCGGACAAGGGCTGGCCGATGGGCTGGCCGGTGGCGGCGTCCCACAGCCGCGCCGTCCAGTCCCTACTGCCGGTGGCGAGGATGCGACCGTCGAAAGAGAACGCAATCCTCAGCACGTGGCCGGTGTGGCCGGTCAGGGGTTCACCGACGAGCTGGCCGGTGGCGGTGTCCCACAACCGCACCGTCCTGTCCAAGCTGCCGGTGGCGAGAAGGCGACCGTCGGGAGAGAACGCCACTCCCGCCACGCACTCGGTGTGGCCGGTCAGAGGTTCGCCGACGGGCTGGCCGGTGGCGGTGTCCCACAACCGCGCCGTTGTGTCCGTGCTGCCGGTGGCGAGAAGCCGGCCGTCGGGAGAGAACGCCATACGGAACACGGTGCCGGTGTGGCCGGTCAGAGGCTGACAGACAGGGCGGCCGGTGGCCGGGTCCCACAACCGCAGAGTTCCGTCCCCGTTGACGCTGGTGACGACGACGTACTTCCCTGGCTCGAGCGCTACAGGGATGTCGGGCTCGGTGTAAAGCAAGGTGGACGCGTTCACTGCCGACGCGGGTCCGTGGTCGAGTTGTCGTAATACCTTGGCGAGGCCGGCAGCGTTCGGGTACCGCTGGCTGGGGTCCTTGCGGAGCAGGGTCAGCACGAGGTCGTCCCAGGCGGGTGGGATGCCCTGGGCCACCGAGCTGGGCGTGGGGGGCTCCTGGGTGAGGTGCGCCGACAGGTAGCCCACGGTGTCGAGGGCGTGGAAGGGCAACCGGCCTGTGATCAGCTCGAAGAGCAGGCAGCCGAGCGCGTACAGGTCGCTGCGTGGTTCCGGGAATCCGCGTGCCTGTTCAGGGGCCATGTAGGGGGGCGTGCCCACGATGAAGCCGGTCCGGGTGAGCCGGTCCGCAGTCGCGTAGGGGTCGGCCGCCCGCGCGACGCCGAAATCGAGAACCTTCACCATGCCGGAAGGCGTGATGAGGACGTTAGAGGGCTTGATGTCCCGGTGCATGATGCCCGCGTCGTGCGCGTCGGCAAGTACGTCACATATCTGCGCCCCCCATCGGGCCACGTCCGGCAAGGTGATGGCCCCTCCGCGCAGCATCGCGTCCAGGCCCTCGCCTCGGACCAGCTCCATCACCAGGAACGGGACCCTGTTGTCCCCTGCGCCGGTCTCCCCGAGGTCGTGGATGGTCACGATGTTGGGGTGCTGCAGCCGGGCGGTGATCCGTGCCTCACGCAGGAACCTGGCGCGTGCATCGTCGCCGCGGCTTCCGCCGCCGGCGAGCAGGGAGATCACCTTGACTGCGACGGGCCGGCCCAGTGTCTCGTCCTGTGCCTCCCACACGTGCCCCATTCCACCCTCGCCGAGCTGCCGCACCAACCGGTAACGGCCCCCAAGGAGCTGGTCTCGCACTGTCACGCCTCCCTCGGTTTCGAATCTTCGAGCTTTTGTCGAGCCGACCGGGGCGCGGTCCAGAACGCGGTAGACGGTGGCGCGGCCGATGGAGATCACTTCCATCAGGTCAGCGATGGTGTACTCGCCGGTGGGGTGCATCCGCACCAGTTCGGCTTGCCGGCGGCCGGTGAAGCTTGGGCTGGCGCCCCATGAGCATGCCCCGGGAGCGGGCGATCGCCATGCCCTCCCGGGTGCGCATCTTCAGCATGTCGGCTTCGAACACGGTGAGCATGTTGAAGAACATCTTCGACATCGGGTCGGCGGGTCGTAGATGCTGCCGCCAAGCGACCGGCGGATGCCCCGGGCAACCAGGGTGTCGCCGATGTCGCGGGCATCGGGGACCGCGCGAGCGAGGTGGTCGAGCTTGGGGACGACCAAAGTGTCGCCGTACGGCAGCCAGAGCCTGGTCAAGGCCGGGGCGGGTGCGGTTGGTTCCGGTCAGGCCCTTGTCGAGATAGATCCGGTCGGCGGGGACGCCGGGAGTACGAAGGATCTCGCGTTGGGCGGTGAGATCTTGCAGGATGGTTGAGCATCTGGCGTAGCCGATGACCCCTCCCACTGGGGGATCTTATCGCTCAGCCCCCCATCACCGGACAGTTTCGCGGACTGTCTATCTGAGACGCGGGGACGGCTTGTCGAGCTGTATTCCCGTGATGTCCGTGGCCGCACGTCCGGGTGTCCGGCTGAGGGACCTCCAACGGGCGCTCGACGGCGAGTGGCGCGATGCCTGCTCCAGGCCGCCAAGCAGGTCGATCAGGCCTGCGGTGACATCGCCGACAGGCCCACGGCGATACGCCGGCGAGCGAGGTGCCGAGCTCACGGAGCCTGGAGATCGTCGCGCGCCCCTTCTCGGCGAGGCCCACAACCATCGCGCGGGCGCCGGTGGGCGACACGTGGCACTCGACCAGTCCCGCGGCACTGAGTTGCGCACCATCAACGTGATCGTCGGAAGTCCATCAACCACCCACCGAACCAGCACGACAAGAGCACGGCAGAAACAGCGACATCAACCGTGGCACGTCACAGCTGGGAGATGCCCCTCTCGGCGGCCATGTGCGCGACCGGCCGGCACGCGATCAACCAGCAATCGCCGGCCCTGGAAGGTCAGCCGGGCGTCATGGTGGGACATGAAGCCTCCGTGCGGTGCAGATTCGACACCTTCACCACATCGGAGGCTTCTCTCTTGATCAAGCCTTTCCGTTGACAACGCTCGTGGTCAATACACGCAACTCCTGGTAGGCGTGGGGCGTGGTGAGCAGCACGTGTCCTCATCGCCCCTACGAGGGGTCGCAACATCGTGCACCGCGACTCGACCCGGCACGCGCGGTCGAGTTGGCCACCGTCCTGGGCAGCGACAAGGTCGACCAGGCTCTGGGGCCTGGCGGCCGCGGCCGGACGCTTCGCCGACGACGACCTGCTCTCGATCCTGGAACACATCGCGGCGAGCCAGCCCGCAGGCGAGGTCGTCCGTGCGGATGAGACCCACTCCGTCCAGAGCGGCACCATCGGCTGGCAGGCCCTGGGCCAGTAACGAGTCCCCACAAGGCGACAGAGACCGGGCGCGGTCAGTCGCTGACGAACCACAGATACAGGTGCGTTTCCCCGCTCGACGACCCGGCACAACTCGCGGGTCTGCCCGACCCAATCACCACCACAGGCGCGGGAAGCCGGTCGAGTTCCGCCAGCAACAGCGGCACCTGCCGCTGGTTGAAGACCGTGTCCCCATAAGGAGTCAGAGCCCAGAGCATCGGGAACACCGGACCTCATCGTCATCGACGACATCGGCCTGCTGCCTGTCGGCGAGGACGCCGCCGAGGCGTTGTACCGCATCATCGACGCCGCCTACGAACGATGCTCCATCGCGGTGACCAGCAACATCCACCCCTCAGGCTTCGACACGATCACGCCCAAGACCCTCACCGGAGCCAGGACTGATCGCCTCATGCACCACGCTCGCCTCGTGACCACCACTGGCGACTCCCACCGCCTCGCCGGCAAAGGCGTGGTTCCCTTGCACTGACAGCCCCAACCCCTCAGGAACACCACTGGCCGCAGGCATGGATTTCTGATGGCCACCAGCATGGACAACCAACGACCGCCCGCCTGGGCATCTCGATGACCGTTGACAGTCGGGCTGCTGAAGGGTGGTTAGTCGCCGCCGTCGCCACCATCTCCACCGAAGCCTCCATCGCCCCGGCCCCGCCGTAGCCGGCGCCACCCTCGGACTGGCGGTACTTCCTCACAAGGTTGTCAATTTCCCGCGCGCGCTTCCGCTGATACCGCCTCAAGCTCCTGGTGTTGTACACGTTGCTGTTGCTGTTGCTGGAACTGCCGCCGGAGCCGTCCAACGCCCAGATGACCAAACCGATCAACACCAGTACCGCTAGAACTTCCACGGTCCACCTCCTCCAGCCACCAAATCGGCGGCCTTGCACTGAGCTGGTATCCGCATCATCACACAGGCACGCCTAGTCGCAAGGTTGGATTGCGCTCGACAAGGCGAACTGTGACGGGACTGTCAACGGGGCTTCCCCTTTGAATGCGGACACCGATTTCAGGCGGCAGATCTCAGGTTATCTGCCGTTTTCTCGTAGGCGATCGGGCTGAGATGGCCGAGTCGGGAATGCCGCCGGACCGTGTTGTAGCGGGTGATCCAGCGGGACACGGCCAGGCGGGCGGTGCGGGCGTCGGGCCAGCGGGGCGCGCCCTGCAGCGTCTCCCGCTTGAGGGTCGCGTTGAACGACTCCGCCAGCGCGTTGTCGGCGCTGGTGCCGACCGCGCCGCGCGAGCGGGTGACGCCGAGCCGGCGACAGGCCCGCGCGAACTCCCGCGAGCAGTATTGCGCCCCGTTGTCACTGTGAAACACCGCGCCGTTCAGGCGGCCGCCCTGGGTATGCGCCGCGGCCTGCAGCGCGTCGACGACGAGCTCGGTGCGCATGTGATCGGCGATCGACCAGCCCGCCAGTCGGCGCGAGCACAAATCCACGACCATGGCCAGGTAGAGGAACCAACCGTCACCCACGGGCAGGTAGTGATGTCGCCGGCATAGCGGGTGTTCGGGAGTTCGGCGGTGAAGTCGCGCTGGATCAGGTCCGGCACCGGCGCCGCGTCCGGCTCCGGAATCGTGGTGCGGACCTTCTTACGCAGCCGCAGCCGCAGCCCGGCGATGCCGTGCTCGCGCATCACTCGCTCCACCCGCTTGTGGTTGACCACGATTCCGGCCGCGCGCAGCTCGCCGTCATCCGGGGCGAGCCGTAGGTGCCGTCATGCTCGGCATGGATCCGCCGTACCTGCTCGGCCGACTGCTCATCGGCCTGGTGGCGGGCCAGCCGCGCCGCGGCGCCCTTCAGCCATCGGTAGAAGCCCGAGCGTGACACCTGCAGCACCCGGCACAACCGCTTCACCCCGTAGAGCGCCTTGTGATCCTCAACGGACTGGAAGCGGTTCACCAGTTCGTCTCGCCCGCGAAAAGTTTGGCCGCCTTACGCAGGATGTCCCGCTCTTGCTCCAGCTCCCGGATCCGCGCCTTGAGCTGCTTGTTCTCCTCTTCCAGCACGTCACCCGAAGGTACGTGCCCGACCGACGCGCCCTGACCGGCAGCGGCACCGCCGGCCGCACCTTGCCTGCCCTCACTCCGAGCCCGCGCGGTCCGCACCCACACCCGTAGCGTCTCGCGGCTGACTCCCAGATCCCGCGCGATCGACGTGATCGTCCGGTCCGGCCTCGACAGCACCAACGCCACCGCGTCGGCCTTGAACTCGGGCGGGTAGTTCTTCATCACCATCAGGGACATCTCTTCCCCTGGACCTCAAGATCCGGTCTCCAAGGCGTCCACGTTCAAGGGGGAACGCCCCGACTACCGCGACCTGATCGTGGCCACCCACCACACGCTGGGCACGCCCCTGCTCTGGTGCTGGGACAACCTCAACGTGCATCTGATCGCCTAGCTGACCACGTTCGCCGAGGCCAACGCCGACTGGCTGCGCATCTACCAGATGCCTGCCTACGCCCCTGAACTGAACCCCGACGAGGGCGTCTGGTCGTTGCTCAAGCGGGCCATGGGCAACTTCGTCGTCGCCAACCTGCCAGGGCTCGTCCGGATCATCAAGCGCAAGCTCAGAAGATCCAGTACCGGCCGCACCTGATCGACGGCTGCCTGGCCCCAGGCCGGCCTCACGATCGAACATCCCTTGAAAACATGACCGGCTCTACGAATTCAACCTGTGTGGCACCGGAGACGAGATGTCAATCACACAGTCGGCGGTAACAGCGGACCCTTTATCGGCCCTCCTGATTCTTTCGCTGCCACTCATCAACTAAACAGCACACCCCTCCTATCACCCATACCATTCCTGCTAGCGGCACGAGATAGTAGCCGATCTGAACCGCGCCAGGATCATCGCTTTCTATGAGGTAGAAGGAAGCGAGCGCCACAAGTACACCAAGACCCCACAGAACGTAGAACGCGAACCGCAATCTGCTCATTGGATACACCTATTAAGCGTCTGGATGCGCAGCCCAGAAGTCGCAGACATTGCTGGGCCTGTAATTATATGCAATGCACCTAAAGTTCACACCGTAACCATTACTCTCGTTCATTGCGTGGCTGAGATCTGCGGCCATAAACCCTGCCGTCGAAAGCGTTGCAGCACAAACGATACCTGCCGCCGTCGGCGCCGCCCTTCATCGAGGCTCGATCGCATCTCGAATGCCGTTGAGCATGTCGTCTGTCGTCGCGGCGCTCTTGAGCGCCGCCCTTCATCGAAGCGAGTACGGCATCAGCCGCGAGTCGGTACGCAAGGCCAGTCGCGTCGCTCTCCAGCGTCGCCCTTCATCGAGGACGGCATCGAGCAGTGGTCCGTCACCATGAACCAGTACGCCAGTCGCGGCCCTCTCCCACGTCGCTCTTCATTGAGGTAGTGCGGCATGCGGGGAAAGCACAGGTGGCATGGCGCCGCCTCGCCGTTCGAGGCTTGGTCAGAAGCTCTATCCTGGCCCACACTTGGCCCACAACCCGCGAGCTTCAAAGAGAACGGGCGGGACTCCGTGAGACTGGAGACCCGCCCGTTCTTACGTCGTTCGCCCTGGTCAGCGGCCGGAACCGCTGACCAAGATCGTGTGCCCCCTGTAGTGTGCTGGTTCAGGACATAGGAAACCCATGTCGCAGGACATAGGAAACTTCAACAGAGTGTGTCTCGGGACATAGGCAACTGCCGCGGTCAACAGCGTGGGCGGTGTGTCCAAGGCCAGAGTTGTCATCACCGCCGTTGTCGTCGAGGGCCGCTCCCAGGCGGAGGTCGCCCGCGCCTACGGGGTGTCGAAGGGCTGGGTGTCCAAGCTCGTCGCGCGCTACCGGTCCGAGGGCGAGGCGGCGTTCGAGCCCCGATCACGACGACCGCACATCTCACCGAGCGCGATCGACGCCGACACTGTCGAGCTGATCGTCCGGCTCCGCAAGGAACTCGCCGAGCAGGGACTGGACGCCGGCCCGGACACGATCGCCTGGCACCTTGCCCACCATCACGGGCGGACGGTGTCGCGGGCCACGATCAGCCGCTACCTCACTCGCCGCGGCCTGGTCGTGCCCGAGCCCAAGAAGCGGCCCCGCTCGTCCTACATCCGCTTCCAGGCAGCGCTGCCGAACGAGACCTGGCAGGCCGACTTCACCCACTACCGGTTGGCCGACGGCACCGACACCGAGATCCTGTCCTGGCTGGACGACCACTCCCGCTACGCCCTGTCGGTGACCGCGCACGCCCGCGTCACCGGCCCGATCGTGCGCGACACCTTCCGCACCGCTGTCGCCGGCCACGGCGTGCCCGCCTCCACACTGACCGATAACGGGATGGTCTTCACCACCCGGCTGGCCGGTGGTCGCGGCGGCCGCAACGCCCTCGAACACGAGCTACGCCGCCTGCACGTGCGGCAGAAGAACTCCACCCCCCACCACCCCACCACCTGCGGCAAGGTCGAACGCTTCCAGCAGACGATGAAGAACTGGCTACGCGCTCAGCCCGGCCAGCCGGCCACCCTGGCCGACCTGCAAGCGCTGCTCGACCGCTTCTGCGACGCCTACAACCACCACCGCCCGCACCGGTCCCTGCCACACCGCGCCACCCCGGCAGCCGTCTACGCCGCCTCGCCCAAGGCCCTGCCCGACGGCAGCCGCGACGCCGACACCCACGCCCGCGTCCGCCACGACCGCATCGACCCCTCCGGTGTGGTCACCCTGCGCATGAACAGCCGGCTGCACCACATCGGCATCGGACGAACCCACGCCCGAACCCACGTCATCCTCCTGATCGACGACCTGCACGTCCGCGTCGCCAACGCCGTCACCGGAGAACTCCTGCGCGAGCTGATCCTCGACCCCACCCGCGACTACCAACGCCAGGCAAACCCCAACAAGACGAAACCCCCGAACCCGTAGGTTCGAGGGTTTCCGATGTCCTGAGACATCACAGTGTGCCCCCTGTAGGATTCGAACCTACGCACCCGGCTCCGGAGGGGGTTGCAGAACACGTCCATCCGATGCCTTTGACCTGGGCGGATACACGCGAAGTCCGACCTTGATAACGCGCCGGTCCACGACAGGTCCACGATTGACCTCAAAGCCAGGGCTCAAGGGTTCTCGGCTGGGGTTGGCCAAAGCGAACGACATGATCGACGCGCGGGACCGCCTGATCCCGCCCGACCAGCTTCTGCAGGTGGCGGCTCTGCTCAACGTGCTGCGCATGGACGACGCGATGGCCTGCCAGGACGCTCCGCCGGAGACGGACTCCGCCGCCGCTTCGCCTACCTGGTCGGTACGCCGACGGGCACACCAACCGGTGTATCAGGCCCCGGCCGACAGGTGGAAAGGCGTCGACCTGTCGGCCGGGCCGGCGGAGACGGTGGCGCTGGTCATGCTCGGCCGGTACGTCTAGCACCTGGCCGTGCACCGCGACGACTACTGGCTGCGGCTGGTGGACGCGGTCCCACGAGGAGCGCTTCGGCGGTGTCGCCGAGCGGGTCACCGATTGGGTTGCTGGTGTCGGCGGGCGGCCAGGTCGACGACGCGGCGCCCGGCGGCCACGATCTCGGCGGTGCGGGCGTACGCACGGTTAGTGAGCTGCTTGTCCGTCCACGGTGCGCGCGGTCGGCCCGACGGGGTGACGCCTTCGCGCGCGCGGCCGCGGCGGTGGCGAGGTGGTCGCGGACCATGCCGGACAAGGTGAGAGCGGCGTCAACGGCCATCAGACGAGCGGCGTCCAGTCCGGCCGGGATCTCGGCCATGCTGAGCAGTTCGGTGACGCTGCCCCCAGCTCGGATGACCTCGGCGACCGGTTAGGCTGCCCGGCCGGCGGACTCCTCGCCGAGCAGGCCGAGACGGTACAGCACTCCTTGCCGGCCGAGCTGCAGGTGACGACGAGGCCGTAAACCAACAGCTGCAGGACGAGCAGGGTGCGACGCTCGACTTCCGGCAGGTCGGGGGTCAGCCGCCACAGTGTCGCCAGCGGCACCGAACTGCCAAGGGACGTCGCGGACGCTGATGCGTCAGCCCAGAGATCATTCGGTAATTCCAATTACCGATATGGAGCGGATGAACAATGCATCGGTTCTACTTATGTGGACGTTACGTGCATATCGTGCCATCCATGGTGATCTTTCTCATATTGCCGACGTAGGAGTAACACCTAAAGATCAAGACCGACAATCCAACTCACTGGGATTGAAGGTGTTTGTGAACGAGTTAGATAGCTCAACGGGTTCCAGACGGAACCCCAGACGAGGGCTCGCGACAGCAACGGTGCTAACGGTGACAGCATCGCTACTGGTCGTGGGCTCCGTCACCGAGGCCGCGGCCAATCCTGACCCGGGGGCCGCCAACAACCTTCCGGCCCCCACGGTGACGACCTTCCCGCGTCCAAAAGATCCAGACGCGCCACTGCGGGCCGCAGTCGCAGAGGCAAGAAAGCAGAACAAGCCGGTCGCAGTGGAGGCCGCATATACGGAGACCTCCCGTACATGGGCGTATCCGGACGGGCATCTGGGCACCGAATCTTACGGTGGTCCAACTCAACTGAAGCAGGGCGACGGCTCGTGGGCTTGGATCGATCCAACCCTCGTCGATCAGAACGGAGTGCTGCGGCCCAAGCTGGCCAAAGCGGACGTGCGCGTGTCGGCGGGCGGCTCCGGCCCGTTCGCGACCATAAACCTGGACAAGGAACGTTCGTTCGGGCTGTCGTGGCCAACGGCGTTGCCTCGCCCGCAGATCAAGGGCAACGTGGCCACCTATGTGGGCGCCGCAGGACCGTCGGCGGACCTCGTCGTGACAGCGCTCCCGACCGGATTCCGGCACGACGTGGTCCTGCGCGAACGCCCGAAGGGTCCGGTCGAGTTCCGCATCCCGGTGGTCACTGACAACCTCAAGTTGAGCCTGACCAAGAAGGACGGGCTGAAGCTGACCGACGGCAAGGGCAAGACTGTGCTGTCGGCGCCGACACCGCTGATGTGGGACGCGGCGGCCGCCACTCCATCCGCTGGTCAGCCGGGCCGCCAGGCGGCGGTCGAGACGAAGGTGGAGGCTAAGGACGACGGCGCCGGTGTGCTGGTGCTCAAACCGGACGCCAAGTGGCTGGCAGATCCGGCCACCAAGTACCCGGTCACCGTGGATCCCACCACCACCCTGGGAGTGACTCAGGAAGTCGGAATCCGCTCACCCCGCAACCAGAGCTCTCCTGGATCGGTCGGCCGATACACCACGAGCTCATGCTCGGGTCCAGGCTGTACGCCCGTCTACACCGAGGTGTTCAGCCGGGCGCTGATGGCGTTCGACACCTCCTCAATCGCGAACCGCCAGGTGGTCCAGGCCACCATGCAGTTGCAGTTGCGCAGCGACGTCACCACGTGCAGCGAGTTCCAAGGAATCGCCGCGCTGCGCATCACTCAGGCGTGGGTAGCCGACAGTACGTTCTGGGGTAACCAACCGGCCACCACGGCAGAGGAACGCTCCACGGTCAGCCCCTGTACGCTGCCCAAGACGACCGGGTCGGTGTGGAGCTGGGATCTGACCACGATGACCCGGCTGTGGGCCACCGGCACCCCCAACCACGGGCTGATGCTGCAGCTCACCCAGGAATCGCCCATACCTGCGAACTTCGCCGAGAGCTTCTCCTTCTGGGCGCAGCTGTGGGGACAGAATGTCCCCAAGCTCAGCGTCGACTGGGTCCTGCCGCCGGAGATCCCCACCGTCACCGCGGAGTCCATCGACTCCATGGACGGCAACGACGCGATCGCCCGCAGCACCAACGTCAAGGTGACCTACAAGTCCAGCGTTCCTGAGGCGAAACCGCTGGACTACACCGTCACCGTCAACGACTCCACCATGCCCCCGCCGGCGACCGAACTACCCGCGGGCGAGAACGCCTACTGGAAGCTGGACGAGACCTCCGGTGCCACCGCCGCCGACTCCTCAGGCAAGAACAAGCCCGCCACCCTGACCGGCGCCTACACCCGCATTCCGGGGCAGCTCGGCCAGGCAGTGACGTTCACGGGCGGCCATGCCGCCACCAGCAGCCCAGTCATCAACACCGACGACAGCTTCACCGCTACCACCTGGGTCCGGCTGAACAGCAGCACCATCGAGCAAACCGTCATGTCCCAGATGGGCGTCAACCAGCCCGGCTTCACCGTGGCTTACAACACGTCCGACGCTGCCGAATACGATCAGCGCTGGATCCTGTCCATGATCAGGGACGACGTCACCGGCAGCATCCACGAGACCGTGGTCCAGTCCGAGGACCTGGCCAAGATCGGCGAATGGACGCACCTGGCCGCGCAGTACGACAAGACCGCCGGCAAGATCCGCCTTTACGTGGACGGAGTACTGTCCTCCGAACGCGACCACACGGTGGGCTGGAACGCCCAAGGCGCGTTTGAGATCGGCCGCGCTCGTGTCCTCGCTGACAACCTCAACGGATCTGTGGACGACGTCCACGTCTATCAGCGGGCACTGACCGCAAACGAAATCCGCACCCTGGTCGGCGTTCCCGGTACCACAACCCACAACAACATCCCCTCCGGCCAAGTGCTCGACAAGCTCTTCGCCCTCGACAACCCGGCCAGCTTCAAGTTCGTTGTCAAGGCCTGCCGTTCCGGGGTCACCCCGCCCTCCTGCAATGAAAGCCCGGCCTACCGAATCACCAGCGACGCCCCCATGCTGCCGACCGACACCGAAACCGGCACGGCCGAACCCATGCAGCCGATCCTGTCGGGCGTGGTCAACCGGCCTTCTGGGGGACCAGTCCTGGCAAAGTACTACCTGTACGACAACACGGGGGCACCGGTCGGATCTGCGCCCATCGGCACCCGCACCGTCAGTGGTGGCGTCCGGGCCTCCTTCCAGGTCCCGGCGAACACGGTCCAACCAGGCACTACCTATAAGTGGCAGATGACGGCCTGCGCCGCCCTCCCCTCATCCACCGAGACCGGATCTGTATCCGTCAGCGCGGTCAACGAGGTGTGTACGTCCAAGACCACACCCATCAGTTTCAGCACCCCTGGCACTCCCCCGCCGCCAGATCCTGTTGGCACTGTCCGCCAGGTCATACTCAGCCGGGACAGCTTCGTTGTCAAAACAGCTAAAGCGGATCCCGCAGCCTGCGATGGCGCAGCGTGTACGTTGGCTGACAGTTCAGCTATCCAGGTTGGCGGTCAGGGTACCGACAGCCAACTCACTGCGCTGAAGATCAATGCGGGCGAGATTCCCAATGGGGCGATTCCTGTCGAGTCTCTGCTCGACTTGGGCTCTGCTACGTGTTCAGGCGGGGCGTGCCCAGCCGATGCGAAGGTGACAATCACCCGACTTGATTCACAAGTCGCAGCGGGGACCAAAACGACCGATCTGGTCGAAACTGCAAATGCAGACTCTAAGTACACGATAGATGCAGAACAACCCAAAGTGGATATTACGGGCGACGAGCAGACGTGGCTTCTGCTAAAATCGGACAGTGCTACACCCATTACCCTCGGAGAAAGCACGGCTCCGACCCAGCCCTCCCTCATGGTGACCTACGCACCGCCAGGCCCTCCGAGCAAGGTGCAGGACCTGCGCAGCCAAGCAGGCGATGGCGGCGCGGTAGCCACGTGGGCAGTGCCTGCGAGTAACGGGTCCATGTCACTTCTCGATGGGTACGATGTTGAAGCAGTCGATCCCAGCGGAAATGCGGTCCGCACATTACAGACCACGGAGCCCTCGGCCACAATAACTGGGCTGACCAACGGCACCGCGTATACGATTCGTGTTGCAGCCCGCACAAGTTTCGGTCGCGGTGATTGGGAATCAACCGCAGTGACACCCAAAGCCGTTGTAGTTCCCCCGACATCTAACTGCACGGCGCCGACGAGGCAGAATCTTACGGTAACGATCGAAGAGTATTACTACCGTCAGGCCGGCGTTGTAGACGGGAGCTACCCTAACGTCTGGGCCAGCACCTACAGCTCCAATATCTCTCCGAAGGACCGAACCGCCTCCGCCTCTGCACTCGATCCGCTCAACCCCGCTGCAGCTAAGCTTGCACTTACGAATCCAGCCGTGGTTGCCGAAAGCGAAGAGCTTAAGAGGAGTAAGACGAGGAGGGAGAACACAACGGTCTCTCTTACTAATGTTCTCCCATACAATGCGCCAGACGGCACAGTTACACTTCGGGGGACGCTGGAGCGCAGCTGGACCGATGTGCTAACGGACACAAATGGCGGAGAGTTCCCCAAGCCAACCACGATGACAGAGGAGTACGACTTCTCGTTCACCGATTGTGGAGCCGTACGCCATGTATCCGTGAGCCCAGAGATCGACACGAGCGGCATGGATTGGATTCTCGACGGATCCGAGGACGAGGCTAACGGGAATGCCGGCGGGAGTCGCGGTCCAGACGGCAACGTAGTCAGTGGCGCAACGCATAAATGCGCTAATTACGTCTGCCGATTCGACAGTCACGGTTCTATTTCACCTACATCCGGTATGAAGCTGACAGCAGGAGGCGTTCTTCGATACAGAGGGTATCGAAACTGGCTAGTCAACGGCCCGACCGAGATGCAGATCGAAGAGCTCCGAGGCTGGGCCATTGTCAGCTACACTTCAGGCTTCAAAAAGAATAAGAAGAATAAAGCTCTGATCAAAAACGCTACTATCAGGGCGAAGACGACCGCCGCCTTTATGTTCACGTCAGGCACTCTCTCGATAGACGCGAGCGGAGTGCCGGGAGGTGGGTTCTCCACCACCAAGGACACCGCCTCGTTCGAGATCTCAGGATCCGCGGGGACAGCAAAGGTGATGATTCCCCCACCGGATCGTATCCGCTCATTCCCAGCAACCTGCGATCTCCCGCTATGTTCATTCACTGCCATGAGGCATCTTGTAGAGGCTCAGGTCAATTTCAAAAAGGACGGATGGGATCTAGGTGACCCTCTAACCATTCGGTCACCGTGGGGTCATGCCACTACCAAGGAAATCTAGCAGCCAGTAGGCACGTAACGCACGGTGGGGGTCGCTCAACACGAGCGGCCCCCAACCATCGTCCAGAAAGAAGGTAAAGATGCCCGACGCAGTACGGATCGCCAGGACAAACATATGGGCGCAAGTCGGAATACACATTCTTAGCTTTGCGCTATATTTCACGATCATCGCAACAGAGATCGATGACTTGTGGGTGCGCTACATCATCCCACTCTCGGCTTTCACCGTCTTACCGATCGCGCTGCTTGCCCTACTTGCATGGCGGTTCTCGTCACCAAGCCAAGCGATCTGGATTAGCACTTTTATCGTTGAAGGCATCGTTGGCATATGGTCACTATTACTCGTCGCCACCAAGAACGTCGCAGCGATACTTGACCTTCTGCTTGCAGTCCTAGTTATATACAATCTTTCGCGTCGCGCCTCTCGGAATTGGTTTCGCCATCGGAGCGTATCGGGTGGCTCGCATACATGATTGCGCCCATCAGCTTCGACGCCTTCGAAATTTGGGATTCGGTTAGCCGATCCGAATCACATAGACCTCTTTTCATCGGCGAGCGCAGCAATGCGCTCTTGTGACAGAAATCCGGCACAACGAGAGCAGCCGCTCATGATCATGTCTGTGCGACGAAGACAAGATGGGATCGGGTGTGACCTGTACTTTGCCGCCCAACTCACTGATCACTAGCCTCCCAGCGGAGAATGCCGTCGTGGTGGGCGCTCACTTCACCGCAGCGGTACGGAAGATGCGGCACATGGTCCGTGTCCGCATCGTGCACACCCGCAGTGAAGCCATCGTGGTGCTGGGTCACTTCACTGGAGCACAGGCTGCTGCTTGCCCCTTGATCGCATGGCTTGCCGAGGAGTTCCAGGTGGGCGGACGCTTACTCGCATGGGCGCCGTTCTGGGCGTGGTCTCTGGAACTCTTCGTTGGCGGGGAGGTTCGCCCTTGCCCTGGCAGCGAAGGACCCATCTTCCGCGACGACCATCAAGATGGCTTGGTCGACCTTCAGAGGTCTTGACCGGCCACGCCACTAGCTCACCCAGTTCGGCACTTGAGCTCGCGTCTCCGGGCACGCAATCATGGACGAGCTCGACAGGCGCTGAGCTACATGCCGAACGAGGTTACAGAGGAAGAGGCCATCTCAATCAGGCAGAAGTACCGCGGCGCCTGAACCACGCCGAGGCGCCCGGCTACCCCAACAACACGAATCACCGGCCGTGTGCCGCTACCGGCAAGGGGATGCCGAAGCTTCCCGCCCGGTCCCGGAGGAGCCAGGGGCGGAGGCCGACGCTAGGCACCATCCTCTGCAGATGACTTGTTGGTGCCGGAGACGCGCCCCATCCTGCCGCTGTAGACCAGCGCGAACCGGTCGGCCGGTACCACGATGTTGGCTGTCTCCACCGGCGTCTCCCCTGAGTAGTACGTGCGCTGGATCGTCACCACGATCGCGCCGGGCGCGTGTCGTAGCCGTTCGCATTCTTCTGTCGTCCCAGGCCGTGCCCCGACTTCTTCCACCCAGTCGTCAATGGGCATGCCGATGCTCAACATGCGCTCAGCCACGCCGCGGCCAGCCAGCATGCCGTCCTCAGGTAGCACGATCGGCGTCCCGCGCGTGAGCCACAGCGGTTCCCAGCTGGTCGAGAGCATGACCGGCTCCCCATCCGCCGAGAAGACATAGTGAGTCCGAACCGCATCTTCCTCATCGCCCGCAGGCTCCCCAAGGCTCAGACGGTCGCGGATCTCCGCTGGCGCCGTGAGCGACTCTGACTCGTAGGCCCAACTGGCCTCGCGGCCCTGGCGGTCCATGTCCTGCATGAAGGGCGAGCCGTACGGCGTCGCTCTGTACCACGCACGGATGAGGCGTTGCGGCTCGCGAGGGAGTCGAACGAACGTTCCGGCCCCGGATCGTGCGACGGCGAGACCTTCGGAGATGAGCACCTTCAGCGCCTCGGCCGCGGTGGAGCGTGAGATGCCGAGATCGGCCGCGAGCCCCGGTACGGAGGGCAGGCGATCTCCTTCCCGCAGCTCTCCTGACCTGATGCGTTCGCGCAGTTGGTCGGCGACTCGCAGGTACAAGTGGCGCTCGTCTTCTCGGTTCACGCGGGTAGCTTGACAGCCTTACCGGGAAGCTTCAAGCTTATCGGGACGCAGCTAAACCTACCCGAGAAGGTTAGCGCTTGATGTATCGGCAGTCCCTACCGCCCATCCCGGACAGCATCGAAAGCGCGGCCGTTTGGGCGCGTGGCATCGCTCAGGCTGAACGACCGGATCTCGCAAGCGACGCCGAGCGGGTGACCCGTGCCCTGATGTCCGCTGCTATCCGACGGACCAAACGTGGCGAACTCATCTACACGCGAATCGATGTGGCGCACGACAGCCTGCGCATCGAGGTTCACGATCCGGGCGGTTGCGACCACGCCGGCGGCTTCGAGACCGCCGAACTGTCCAGCGTCACGACGTCCTTCGGCGCTTCCGGCGATCACAGTGGGCATCGGACGTGGGTCATCCTGCGTGAACGCCGGGAGGCGCGTCATGACCTCGGGTAGTGACCATCAGAGCAGGGCGGGGCAGGAGCTGGGCGTAGGCGCCGGAGGATCAACCGCGTACGCCCTGCTCGATGACCTGCGGGGCGCGTTCAGACGGTTCTACGTCTGGCGCGACGCTCAAGGTGGCTGGCGCGCGAGACCACTGCCGAAGCCCACCATCGAGGAGATCGCCTTCGGCATCAGGCAAGAGCTGACGGCCGAAACGCCGCTGGAACTCGCCTTCGTGTGCACGCGGCAGCGCAGCCGCCGCAATGTCCATCGCTACCTGCAGGAGTACGCCTTCGAAAGGCCGTGTCGTGGCTCCTGATGCGTCCGGCCCGACGTGGGAGCCGTATGCAAGGCCCACACGAGATCGCATTCGGATCACCCAGACCTCATGCTGCGGTGCATACGAGTGGGCCTGCCAGGGAGGGCAGTTCCTCGTCCTTCGGGCCAAAGACCCTGAAGGCTTCGAGGAGACCGGTAGAGGGCTCTATAGGCAGGCACGTCTGGTCTGGGAAGCCCTCATCGCCGAGCATGAGAACGAACATCGGCGCAAGCACATGAGCCGCGTCACCGCCGAGCCCAGGAGCCGCCACCGGAGAGCATGCAGCGAGCCGGCGGCGTAGTCGGGCCTATCCGGCTTGCGGCAGGATCACTGCGTCCGTTCATGTAGACCGACGGTGCCGACAGACAAGCGCCGTCCTTCTCCTGCTCAGAGGGAAGGACTGCGAGAAGTGTGAGGCAGCAATGCCTCGCAGGTTCGGGCTCGTCCGTCCTACTCTGGAGGCAGAGTGCCTCGGCGAGGGAGCGCGATGAGCAAGGCCAAGGATGGTCTCACCTACGTACGCATAGCAGAGGACATCCGTAGCCGTATTCGCCAAGGGGATCCTCCCGCCGGCGCGCTGCTGCCCTCCGAGGCCGTCCTCGCTCGCACATACGGCGTGGCGCGAGGAACGGTTCGTCAGGCGGTCGCCGAGCTGGAGCGTGTGGGACTGGTGGCCAGCGAGGCCGGCCGTGGACGTCGCGTCGTGGGGGAAGGCCCGCCGGGTGTCCGCCGTGCAGCCTCCACGCAGTACGAGACAGTCGCCGAGGGGCTGCGCAAGCGCATCGAGAGCGGCGAGCTCGTTCCCGGCCAACAACTGCCCAGTGAAGCGGCGATGGCGGAGGAGTTCGGTGTGTCGAAGGGGACCGTCCGTCAGGCATTTCAGCTACTGGCCTCCGAGCAGATGATCGCCGCTGTTCATGGCAGAGGATGGTTCGTCGGGGGACCGGATCATGCACAGACTCGCGCCGACGACGTCGCCGATGCACTACGACGGGAAATAGCCAGTGGGCAGCTCTTCATAGGCGCTGTGCTTCCCGGGGAGAACGTGCTCGCCCAGGAGCGAGGCGTCGCCCGTGTCACCGTGCGGCGAGCTCTCGCACTGCTGGAAACCGAAGGGGTCATCGAAAAGAGGGCCGGAAGAGGCCGTGTTGTCACGTCGCAACCAAGGGGCCTCTCTTGACGGTATCCCAGTCGCCCATCATCCCTTTCACCTCGGATGAAGCGCAGGCGACCCTTCGAGACGCATGCCAGGTTGCCGGTCTGACAAGCGCTGGCGCTCGGCTGATACGTCTCGGCGAGAACGCTCTGTACGTGTTGCCGGCCGAGCGAGTAGTGGTGAGAATTGCCCGCAGCCTGGACGTGCTGGCCGACGCTCGCAAGGAGGTGGCTGTGTCGGCTTGGTTAAACGAAGCAAGCCTTCCGGCGGCGCGAACGACTGCTCATGAGCAACCATTTGTCGTGAGGGATAAGCCCGTCACACTATGGCACTTCATCGAAAGCCGTGGAACTCCAGCAAACCTCAACGACCTGGCTGCAGTTCTTCGCGCGCTCCATCAGATGCCGGTTCCCACAGAACTGGCGCTACCGGAATTCGACGTCCTCGGGCGCGTATCGGAACGCATCTCCGCGACTGACGTCCTCTCGGATGAGGAACGTCAATTCCTGCTGATGAGGTATCAACAGTTGCAAGCGGGCTACGCAACTCTGAACTTCCCTCTGGCCTCATGTGCTGTCCATGGTGACGCCCATTCCGACAACCTCATCAAGGCGGTTGACGGCACGGTGGTTCTCATTGACTTCGAGCGCTTCGCTTTCGGCCCTCCCGAAACCGACCTCGCCGTCACGGCCATCGAACACACCCTGGGCTGGGGCAGTCGTGCCGAATATGATCGGTTCGCTGAGCTGTACGGCTTCGATGTCATGGCGTGGGAAGGCTATCCCGTGCTCAGAGACATCAACGAGTTGAAGATGACGACCTGGTTGATGCAGAACGTCAACGAAAACGAGACCATCGCGCAAGAGTTCCGTAATCGCCTTTTCTGTCTTCAGAACCCGGAGGCGCCCCGGCGGTGGCGGCCCTTCTAAGTGCCCAGTGCAGGATACTTCTCACCGATGACGGTGTTGAACGCCTGCACCGAGTCTTCGCATTCATAGCCCACCAGCTCGGCTTTGAGGTCTCGGATGTACCGCAGGTAGCGCTCAGACTTGAGGGGCCCGGCGAGATCGACCGCTTCCATCGCGACCAGGGCCGCCTTCGCGGGTTCGCCTATGTGGACGTAGCTGGCCGCCTGCACCAGGCGGTCGAAGGCCAGAGTGCGGACGTACATGGGGTCGCAGAGATCGACTGCCTGACCGACGAACTGCATCGCCTGTGATGGGACCCTGAGGTCGCGGTAGCAGTGCGCGCCCTCGCTGGCCAACTCGGCCGCGTCGAAGTAGCGCGACCATGGAGGGTCGTCCTCGACGATGCGCTTGCTGAAGAATTTCTCTGCCTCAAGCAGTGCATGAGCGCACTGCGCCTCATCCCCGTTGCCGGCGTGAGCTCGTGCCTCCATCGCATGGAACAACGCCATGGGGGTAGCGGTCGCCACGTCCTTGCAGCCCTCCTGCGCGGCGCGGGCAAGCCGGATCGCTTCGTTGTAGCGTCCGAGATAGTTGGCCTGATGGCTCATGTCCGCGAGTAGCAGACCGCCGATCATGCGGTCGCCCGACTCCTGTGCCAGGCGCAATCCTTGGAGAAAATACCGCTGCGCCAGACCGTGGCGCCCGAGGTCATAGGCAGTCCAGGCCACCAGCTCGGTGATTTCCGCAGCCGCCGCATAGAGCGCGCGCCCTACTGGCTCGGTGAACTTGCCGTCGAGCATCGGGACGACTTCGCGGTTGTAGTACTGGATAAGAGCGGAGCGCGCGTGACCGCCGCCGAATTGGAAGCCCATGTTGGCGAACAGCTCGGTGGTCGAGCGGATGGCCTGTACGTCCCACTGCCCCACAGATGGCCTGGCGTTCTGTCTGCTCTTTAGCGGTTCGGGGCGGGAGAGCAACCAGGAAATGAGGGCTTCCCCCCACGCGTCTGGGACGACCACGGATTGAATCGCCACAGGATCATCGGCGAGGTCTCGGCGTGTCAGGCTCAGAAGCCGGCTGCCGACATCAGATACCCCGCCGCCATGTGCGAGAGCGGCCTCAAGAGTCTCCGGGGTGACGACGCCGGCCAGGCCGATGTCGTCGAGAGTGAATGTCGCGCCGGCTTTCCGGCTCAGCGCCTCTGCGATGAATCGCGCGGTGGCGGTGCGTGGTCTCACGCCATCGAGCCATCGCTTGACGTCCACATGCGTGCAGCTCAGACTTACGCCTTCTTCGCTGGCAATCTGCCGCACTCGTGAGGCAAGCCCCGAATTTGAACAATCGGCACGTCGCATAGCATGCGCGAGCGCCACATTGGGCATACGGGACATTCTCACCTCCATGAAAAGCACGGCCTCGGCAATCATGGCGCGGATGAGGGTCGCGGGGGCCTCGTTTCGCAGATTCTGCGCCCCGTGTTTCACCAGGTCAAGGAAGTAATCACCCCCGATATGCACCCCCTGTGCTTTCAGTCCCGGGGGTGAGCACAGTGTTGCCGGGGCGTGACACGAGGAAGGCTTGAGTCAGCAGGAACGAGCGAGGCAAGCCCTGCAGGACACAAGACCTTCGGTGCCCGTGACTTGACTCTCCGTGACTGTACATGTTCTATGTCTCCTAGAACCTGCTAGCAGGTTCTCGAACCGAAAGGGCTCAGCATGCTCGTCCGCCCACGCAAGGTGCTCCCGACCGTCCTCACCATCTGCGCCGTCCTCTACGCCATGAAGGACCCGGAGGGAGCGGCAACCGTCGTCAAGGCGGCTGTGCACCTGCTCATGAGCGCGTCCGAGTCGTTCGCGCGGTTCGTCCAGACCATGAGCAACTGACCGCAGGAAGAGAGATCTGCCGATGACACGCAACATCAACCGCCCGCTCCACCCGGCCCGCATGTCGCTCGCCGAGGTCGAAGCGGCTTGGCAGGTGGGCGGCGAAACGCCGCTCCCCGAGTGCACGTACGACCCCGAGCTGCATGTCGGCCCGCGGCTAACGATCGAGACCAGCGAGGAACGCGCTGCCCGGGAGTCCGTCGCCCGAGAGGTCTGCGCCTCCTGTCCGGCCCTGCCCGCCTGCACGCTCTACGCGCTGGAGGCCCGCCCGACCTCGGGTATCTGGGCCGGCCGCACGCCTGACGAGCTCGCGGGCGAAGTGGTGGAAGAGCGGGAGGTGGCCTGATGGTAAGCGGCATCCGTGCCTGCTTCTGTGGCCCGGCCGGTGACCAGTACCGCATCGGCATCCGCCTGGACTGTGCGGCGGAGGTGGCCGCATGAACGCTCTGACCAGGGAAGAACGGGCAGCGATCGCCATCACGGCTTCCGTCACCGGAGCACTCGGCGTCCTCGGGTTCGTCAACAGCTTCGACAGGGTGGCCGGCGCGGCCGAACCGTCCTTCGGGTGGTTCGCCTGGACGGTGCCGCTCGGCATCGACCTGGGCATCGCCGCGTTCTCCGCCCTGGACATCGTGCTGGCCCGTCTCTGCATGCGGCTGGGCTGGCTGCGGTTCATCCCGTGGGCGCTGACCGGCGCGACTGTCTACCTGAATGTGGCCGCGTACCTCGGTGCGGACTGGTTCGCCGTCGTCGCCCACGCGCTGCTTCCGTTGCTGTGGGTCATCGCCGTCGAGGTCGGCGCGCATGTCGTCAGGAAGCTCGCGGAACTGGCCCGGCCCGATCACATGGACGGCATCCGCCGCTCCCGCTGGCTGCTGGCGCCGCTGGCGACCGCCGTGTTGTGGCGGCGCATGGTGCTCTGGGAGATCCGCAGCTACCCGGAGGCTCTCGGACGGGAACGCGAACGCGTCTTGGCCAAGACGGAGCTGCAGGACCGGTACGGCCGCCTCTGGCACTGGAAGGCCACCCGCCGCGAACGAGCGTTGTACCGCCTCGGCGAACTCACGCCGGGAGACGTCGCAGTGCAAGTGCGGGCGGTCCCCGACGATCCGCCGGCCTTGCCGGCCGCGCCCCGCAAGCCGCGTCTGAGTCTTCGCGCACCCAGGAAGACGCCACCGCTGAACGTGAGCGATCTCGTACCGCTGGGACGGCGCGTGGCCGCCGACCTCGAAGCTCAGGGCGAGCCGCTGACCCGTGACCGGCTACGAGACGCCATCCGCAGCCACGGGCAGAGCATCTCGACCGATCGGGCGGGAGCGCTTCTGGCGCATCTGAAGACAGAGCCCGTACCGGACGGTGAGGCCGCCTGATGACGCTGAACATCACCGACACGCGCATGACGTCCGACGCATGCCTGAACGTGGCCGAACTCCGCGGCGACCGATGGAGCGTCACGGGCTACCCCGGACGAACCTTCGACCGCAACCAGGCCATCACGGCGATGCTGCTGGTCGAGGTTCTGGCCCAGCGCACGTTCCCCGAGGACCGGACAGAACTGCTCGCCGCTACCTGGCGCGCAGAACTCGGCATCACCGAGGCGGACGGACCGCACATCCCGACCGCCGCCAGCACGCCCGCAGACCGACCGGACGAGCAGCGGTCCGACCGCGCATCGTCCCTGACCGCCACATGGGACGCGGCCTCATCCGCCAAGACAACGACCGCGTCCCACGACCCCGTGACCAGCAAGTCAGACGAGGTGCACACATCATGACCCATCACCAGGACGACCCCAACCACGAGGACGAGGACGGGACCACCCTGTCCGCTCCCGAGGGCAAGGACGCGGACATCGTTCACCTGGACGTCGCCCGCGCCGGACGCCAGCCGCAGCCGCCCGGTTCCGACCGGTGCGACTCGGACGACCGCCCGGCGGACGGACCGGTCCTTGAAGGCGAGGTGGTCCGCATCGACCAACCCGGTCCGACCGATGGCGACTGGCGGACCGCGCTGGAGGCGAAGGCACGCAGCCGGCAGCCGATCGTCCCGCTGTGGCTGCGGTCCCGAACCGAGGCCATCCAGACTCTCAAGTGGGTCAGTCTCCACTACCTGCACGTGGCCGGGTACCAGGTCGTCCGCCTGCCGCTGTACGGCGGACGACTGACCGCCCGCGCTCCTCGCGGCCTGCTCCACCTGGTCGGCGGCATCGTCAAGTGGACGTTCGATCTGGAGGGCGAGCCGGTACGGCTGGCCGCCGTGCAGAAGGCCGACCCAGAGGTATACCTCAAGCTCAGCAGGCAACGGGACTCCCGCGTGCGGCTGCGTGTGCTGATTTCCAGCGCTGCCCTGGTCACGCTGCTGGTCGTGGGTCTCATGATGGCCGAGCAGACCACCACGATGCAGTGGGCAGCGTTCGCGGTCGCCATCGCCGCGCTCGGCATCCTCGGCAAGCCCGCCGACCGGCCACTGATCGACCGTGCGGTGGTGCCGTCCACGGTGGAGAAGCTGACCAGCGACATCGTCGTCCGCGCCCTGACCGTGCTCGGCATCGGCGGCATCAATCAGGCGATGGCCAAGAACCCCAAGGACGCCATCCGGTTCGTCGCTCCGATCACTCGGGACGGCCCTGGCTGGCGCGCGGACATCGATCTGCCGTACGGCGTGACCGTGGCCGATGTGATGGACAAGCGCGACCGGATGGCCTCGGCACTGCGCCGTCCGCTGGGCTGCATCTGGCCCGAGGGCGACAGCTCCGTTCACGAGGGACGACTGATCCTTTGGGTGGGAGACAAAGACCTGTCCAAGACCGTCGTGAAGTCCCCGCTGGTCAAGGCCAGCTCGCACGACGTGTTCAAGGGCATCCCGTTCGGCTGTGACCCGCGAGGCCGCGCCATCGTAGTGCCGGTCATCGAACAGAACATCCTGATCGGCTCGCAGCCCGGGCAGGGCAAGACCGCCTCGGTGCGGGTGCTGGCCTCCGGCGCGGCCCTCGACCCGTCCGCCGAGCTGTGGATTCACGAGCTCAAGGGCACCGGCGACCTCGACCCGCATGAACAGAACTGCCATCGCTACGTCTCTGGCATCGAGGATGAGGCCATCGCCTATGCCGCTGACTCGCTCACGCTGCTGCGCAAAGAGGTCATGCGCCGTGCCGCCGCTCTCAAGGCCCTGCCCGCAGACCTGTGCCCGGACAAGAAGGTCACCCGGCAGATCGCCGACCGGCGTTCGCTGGGGCTGCACCCGCTGGTGGCCATCTTCGACGAGTGCCAGAACCTGTTCGCGCATCCCGACTTCGGCGCGAAGGCAGGGGAGGACGCCGAGTTCATCATCAAGTTGGGGCGCGCCCTGGGCGTGGTCCTGATGCTGGCCACCCAGCGGCCGGACAAGGACAGCCTGCCCACCGGCATCAGCGCGAACGTCACCATCCGGTTCTGCCTGCGGGTGGCCGGCCAGCTCGAAAACGACATGATCCTCGGTACGTCGGCCTATAAGAACGGCATCCGAGCCACAGTGTTCCAGCCCAAGGTGGACGCCGGCATCGGCTACCTGCTCGGCGCGACTCCGATGCCGAAGGTGGTGCGTACTGCGTACCTGGACACGCCTGCCACGGAGCACATCGCCAAGCGCGCGCATGCCCTGCGAGCCAGTGTCGGAGTGCTGGGCCGGCATCCGCTCGGAGAGACACCGGAGCACGTGACGCCGAGCTTCGACCTGCTGGCCGACATCCTGGCCGTGGTCCCACCGGCCGAGGCGAAGGTGTGGAACGAGGTCATCGTCGATCGCCTGGCCGAATTGCGGCCCGAGGTCTACGGCGCGTGGGCGGGGCTGGAAGGCGGCGCGAAGACCGCCCAGCTCACAACCGCCCTCAAGCCGTACGGGATCAAGACCATGCAGGTGTGGGGCACGTCCGAGGGCGGCGGTAAGGGCGCAAACCGCATCGGCGTGGCCCGCGACGACATCACCACCGCAGTCGCACAGCGTGATCGAGGGCGGGCTTCGTAGGGCTCCGATCGCCTCTAGACCTAGAGGCAGATCCCTCTAGGTCTAGAGGCTCGCCTAGAGCCTTAAACGGCCCTCTACCAGCGATCTAGCGCCTAGACCCTCACCTGCTAAAACCCGGGAATCAGCCCTGGAGGCCCACATGGCTACCGCCATCACCCTTCTCGTCGTCTGCCTACCAACCGTCACTATCGGTTACGGCTTGTTCTGCCTCGTTTCGCCCTGGGGCACCTGCCTGCACTGCCGCCCTGGCGGCCGGAACCGCACCTGCCGCGCCTGCAATGGCACCGGCATGCGGCCACGCCTCGGCTGGCAACTCTACGTCTACGCCCGCCGCCTGTACCGCGACGGCAGCCACTGATCCCCGCTCGAACGGAAGGAACCCCGCATGTCCGGCGAGACCAGCATCACCATCATCGGCAACCTGACCAACGACCCCGAACTGCGTTTCACTCAGACCGGTACGGCCGTCGCCACCTTCACCATCGCCTCAAGCCCGCGTGTCTACAACAAGCAGCTCGAACGGTGGGAAGACGGCGAGGCCCTGTTCATGCGCTGTTCGGCCTGGCGCGACCTCGGCGAGCACGTCTGCGAGTCGCTCACCCGAGGTATCCGCGTCATCGCCTCAGGACAGCTCCGGATGCGTACGTACGAGACCAGCGAGGGCGACCATCGCACGGTCTTCGAGCTGACCGTCGATGAGATCGGCCCTTCCCTGCGGTTCGCCACCGCCAAGCCCGTGAGGGCGGCGCGCAAGGTCCCGAGCAGCCATGACGGCGGCGCACCTGATCCGTGGGCGCCCGCCGCTCCGGCGGACGACAAGCCGCCGTTCTAACGCCGTCAGCACAGCAACGGGATACGGCCTCGGCGACCAGCCGCCAAGCACAACCGCCGAGGCCGCCCCACCCCGATCACGAGGAAAGGCACTGCCAGCATGACACCCACCGGCACTCACCGCGTACCACCCGTAACGCCACGCACTCGGGATGGCGTTGCCATCGCCCCATTGGACGCTCTCGAGCAGGACCTCGTCGAGGCCGATCGGCTCCGGCTTCCTGGAGCCAAGAGGGCGTCCAATGGGAGAGGCGATCTGGCCCGCCACGCCCTGGAGGCCGCCGCCCGTGGCTGGCGTGTCTTCCCGCTCACCCCGCGCGGCAAGAAGCCGTTGCGTGGATTCACCGACTGGGAACGGCACGCCACCACCGACGCCGGCCGCGTCGCCGCGTTCTGGTCGCGCGGGCCGTACAACATCGGCATCGCCTGCGGCCCGTCCCGCCTGGTCGTGATCGACCTCGACCAGCCCAAGCCCGGCGACCAGCCACCCGCCCGCTACGCCGAGCACCATCCGCACGACGGCGAGCACGTCTTCCGCCTGCTTTGCGCGGAGCGCGGACAGCCCTACCCGGCCGACACGTTCACCGTCCGCACCCGGCGCGGCGGCACCCATCTCTACTTCACCGCGCCGGAGGACGTGGACCTGCGCAACAGCGCAGGCCACAAGGGTGGCCTCGCGTGGCTGATCGACACCCGCGCCAGCGGCGGCTACGTCGTCGGCCCCGGCAGCCAGGCCATCCAGCCGGACGGCACCGGCCGCTACGAGATCACCCTCGACGTGCCACCCGCGCCGCTTCCGGCCTGGCTCGCCGAGGCCCTCGGACCCACCACACCGCCGCCACCGCCAAGCGCCGCCGACCTGCTGGCCGGCCTGCCTGACCACCGTCTCAGCCGGTACGGCCAGGCGGCGCTCCGTGGCGAGGTGGAACGCGTGGCCACCGCTCAGCGCGGCACCCGCAACCACACCTTGAACACCGCCGCCTTCAACCTCGGCCAGCTCGTCGCACGTGGCGCGCTGCCCGCCGAGGTGGTCATCACCGCTCTCCAGTCCGCCGCCGAGGCCGCCAACGCCGAAGGCGCCCCGAACCCGCCCCGCGAGATCGCCGCCGTCATCGACTCAGGACTGGCCGCAGGCATCAAAGCCCAGCCCCGCCGTCGCAGGGCCGCATGAACACCGATCAAGGAGCACCACCCATGAACCACCGCACACCTGACGGCGCCGCCCTGCTCGACCGGCTACGTGCCGCGCTCACCCGCTACGTCATCCTGCCGAGCCCCGAGGCCACCGACGCCGTCACGCTCTGGATCGCCGCCACCCACGCCCAGCCCGCGTGGGCGCACGCTCCCCGCCTGGTGATCCGTGGACCCGAGAAGCGTTGTGGCAAGTCCCGGCTCCTGGACGTGGTCGAGGCCACCTGCCACAACCCGTTCATCACCGTCAACTCCAGCTCCGCGGCCGTCTACCGCTCCATCACGGAGGACCCGCCGACGATGCTCGTGGACGAGGCCGACACCATCTTCGGCCCGAAGGCGGACGGCAACGAGGACCTGCGCGGCCTGCTGAACGCCGGACACCAGCGCAACCGTCCGGCCAAACGCTACGACGCCGCCACCAACCGAGTGGAGAGCATCCCGACGTTCGCCATGGCGGCACTCGCCGGAATCGGCGCGATGCCCGACACCATCGAAGACCGTGCCGTCGTCGTCCGCATGCGCCGCCGCGCACCGGGAGAGACCGCCGCCCCATACCGGCACCGCCGCGACCGGCCCCCACTGCGCGATCTGGCCACCGACCTGAACCGGTGGCTCCGCACTGACCTGCCGGCCTTGGAAGCGGCAGAACCCTGCATGCCGGTGGAGGACCGCGCCGCCGACACCTGGGAACCGCTGGTCATCGTCGCAGACCGCGCAGGCGAGAGCTGGCCTGATCGCGCTCGTACAGCCGCATTGGCGCTCACGGCTGAGGCTGACGACAGCGGACAGTCGTCTATACGGATGCGCCTGCTCACCGCCTGTCGCACCGCGTTCGGTTCGGACACCGCATTGCCTACCGCCGTCTTGCTGGAGCGACTCAGAAGTGACCCCGAGAGTGAATGGGCCGACCACGGACCTTCCGGACTGACCGCGATGAAGCTCGGCACGATGTTGCGCGAGTACGACATCCGTTCCGGCAACATCCGCTTCCCCAACGGCATGCAGGCCAAGGGCTACCAGCGAGGCGACTTCGCCGACGCCTGGGCGCGCTACTGCCCGAGTCTGGGGCCCGTCCCGGAGGCCGATGTGGTGCCGATCGAGAGGGAGAACCGTCCCAGCCGTCCCAGCCTCGTCACCGCAGGTCAGAGCGGGACGGCTCCGATCGCCGGGACGGCATGACCCGTCCCGCCCGATCAAGCCGTCCCGCGCCTGACCTGCGGAAATGACCCTGGGACGGCTGGGACGGCTCCCCCCGCCATATCCACCTGTGAACACCCTCGGCGACCAGCCGCCAAGCACAACCGCCGAGACATCACCCGCACCGATCACGATGCCTGAAAGGCAGTGACCATCATGCCAACGCGCCCCAAGACCATGCTCACCATCGCCGAGGTCCTCGACGAGATCGATGTCCCGAAGTCCACCTTCTACCGCTGGCTGAACACCGGCCGCGGCCCGAGGTCCCTGAAACTCCCCAACGGCAAGCGCAAGGTCCGCCGCTGCGACCTGGACGCCTGGCTCAGCACCTTCGAGCAGACCGCAGCTTAGGAGGGCAAGATGCTGACTCACGACGTGATGATCTGGAGTATCCGTAACCGCAAGGACCGCGCCAAGCCGTACCAGCTCCGATGGAAGGTCGGCACTGAGCCGAAGTCCAAGACATTCCTGACCAAGGCACTTGCCGACAACTTCCGGGCCGATCTGCTCAAGGCAGCGAAGAAGGGCGAACTCTTCGACACGGTCACCGGCCTGCCCGCCTCCATGACGACGGAGGAGAAGACCGCCCTGAGCTGGTACAGCTTCTGCCGCAAGTACGTGCGTATGCGCTGGAATGGTGCTGCCGCCAAGACTCGCGAAAGCATCGTGGACAGTCTCACGGTCGCCACGTTCGGCATGCTGACTGACGACGCCGCCCGCCTATCCAAGAAGGAGATCAGGGCCGCTATGCAGTGGGCCCTCATCCCCCGCCAGGAAGACAAGGCGGCCCCGCCCGATCTCGACTACGCCGTTCGCCTGCTCGAAAAGGGCACCATCCACGTGAGTGACCTCGCAGACCCCATAGTTGCGCGCCAAGTGTGCGAGGAGCTCACGCTCACACGCGACGGCAAACGCGCGGCAGCTGACACGACAGCCCGCCGACGCCGCGGCCTCAACACCGCGCTTGAATACGCGATCGACCTAGGTGAGCTGACTGAGAACCCGCTCAAGCGCGTCAAGCAGAAGAAGGTGGCCAGGGACAACACCGTGGACCGGCGATGCGTGGTCAACCCCGCTCAAGCGCGCGAGCTCCTCGTCAGCCTCTCCTACGTGGGCAGTTGGCATCGCGGACGAGGCCGCCGCCTTGTGGCGTTCTTCGCCACGCTCTACTTCGCGGGCCTTCGCCCAGCCGAGGCGATCGGGCTCCGAGAAACCGACTGCGCTCTACCGAAGGAAGGATGGGGAATGCTCACCCTTGAAGTCACTCGCCCGAGCAGCGGCAAGCAGTGGACCGACAGCGGGACCGTGCACGACGAGCGGGGGCTCAAGCAGCGAGAGGAACGAGAAGTCCGGCCCGTGCCGATCCCGCCGGAGCTGGTCCGCATCCTGCGGGCCCACCTCGAAGAGTTCGGCGTAGCCCCTGACGGCCGGCTCTTCCGCAACGAGCGCGGTGGCATTCTCGGCGCTTCCACCTATGCGCGGGCATGGGAGGAGGCCCGCCGCTTGGCCCTGGCTCCGCAACAGGTCGCCTCTCCCCTGGCCGGGAGGCCCTACGACTTGCGTCACGCCGCCCTATCCACCTGGCTCAATGCGGGGGTGGATGCGACGGTGGTAGCCGAGCGTGCGGGCAACAGCGTGGAGGTCCTGCTCAAGCGGTACGCCAAGTGTCTCGATGGACGCGACGGCCAGATCAATCGCCGCATCGAGGCCGCCCTTAAGACCTGATCGGGCTCACCGGCACGGTTTTGAACTCTGTCTTCGCCGTCCGGGAGGGCGACCACGAAGGATCAGTTACATCCTCACGGACGGCGACAAGACCGAGATCGGATCTTCGATGGGCCCGAAAGGGCGACCGTCACCCCGTGGAGTTCTTGGGTTGGTGCACCACACTGCCCGTTGCGATCCTCGGCCGCCCCGAAGGGCGACCGCCACGCGGGGCGGTGATGGTCACGACTGTGTCCCTTCGGTGTTGCGATCCTCGGTCGCCCCAGAGGGCGACCGCCACCGGGGGCGGGCGGACCCATCAACCCCCGAAGACGATGTTGCGATCCTCGGTCACCCCGAAGGGCGACCGCGACTCCAGCTCCGAGGCCAGCCCGGCGCGGAGGTGTCCCTGTTGCGATCCTTGGTCACCCCGGAGGGCGACCGCCACTCGAACTTCGAGCCCAAGCGGTTGCGTAAGGCCAAGCGGTTGCGATCCTCGGTCGCCCCGGAGGGCGACCGCCACAGCGTCTCGGACGAGCTCGCACACCGTAGGGGTGGCGTTGCGATCCTCGGTCGCCCCGGAGGGCGACCGCCACCTCCCCGGCGCAAGCCTGTGGGGGCGTCCCGGTGTTGCGATCCTCGGTCGCCCCGGAGGGCGACCGCCACTGCCCAAGCTCCGGGTGCGTGTTCAGGACGTGCACGTTGCGATCCTCGGTCGCCCCGGAGGGCGACCGCCACGGCGCCGCCGGCGTCGTTGGGATGCAGGCCCTCGATGTTGCGATCCTCGGTCGCCCCGGAGGGCGACCGCCACCGGCGTGGGCTCGGCTGGTGGTCTGCGTCATGATGGTTGCGATCCTCGGCCGCCCCGGAAGGCGACCGCCACTGGTGACGGTCATCAGCGGGTCCAGACCGAGCGCGTTGCGATCCTCGGTCGCCCCGGAGGGCGACCGCCACGAGGTTGCCGCCCAGGTCGCGCTCGTGGACGTACGTGTTGCGATCCTCGGTCGCCCCGGAGGGCGACCGCCACGGGGGTGCCATTCCGCCGCCGAAGTACCGGCCAAAGTGTTGCGATCCTCGGTCGCCCCGGAGGGCGACCGCCACAGGTCCGTGTTCACGCGGATCTTTCGCGTAGCAGACCGTTGCGATCCTCGGTCGCCCCGGAGGGCGACCGCCACTTCTCAGGGCCGCTTCCTGGGCCAGGTCCCGCGGGTCGTTGCGATCCTCGGTCGCCCCGGAGGGCGACCGCCACGCTGATGAGCCTGTTCAGCGAGATGACGGCTTGGGTGTTGCGATCCTCGGTCGCCCCGGAGGGCGACCGCCACCCCGCCGAAACGATCCCAGGCGATCGCGATGAACTCGTTGCGATCCTCGGTCGCCCCGGAGGGCGACCGCCACGGTGGCCGGAGGGGAGGCCCATTACCCACTCGGCGTTGCGATCCTCGGTCGCCCCGGAGGGCGACCGCCACATCACTAATCACATGCCGGGCGGTATTGCTGCCGACGCCGTTGCGATCCTCGGTCGCCCCGGAGGGCGACCGCCACGGCAAGCCGGTCGACCAAGTCACCTCCGCCGAGCGGTTGCGATCCTCGGTCGCCCCGGAGGGCGACCGCCACGACGCTCACCATCAGCAATCTCGACTCGCTCGCGGCGTTGCGATCCTCGGTCGCCCCGGAGGGCGACCGCCACCCTCGTCGGCCATGCCGCCGAGCTGCTGACTGTCGAGTTGCGATCCTCGGTCGCCCCGGAGGGCGACCGCCACGTGGTGCCCGAGGCGGACAGCACGTGGAGCGATGCGTTGCGATCCTCGGTCGCCTCGGAGGGCGACCGCCACGTGGTGCCCGAGGCGGACAGCACGTGGAGCGATGCGTTGCGATCCTCGGTCGCCCCGGAGGGCGACCGCCACACCCTCACAGGCCGCATGGCCGGAGACCCTGAGCTGTTGCGATCCTCGGTCGCCCCGGAGGGCGACCGCCACCCCAGCCCAGGAGCCAGCCGCTCACGTCCAGGCCGTTGCGATCCTCGGTCGCCCCGGAGGGCGACCGCCACCATGGCGCGGGCGTAGCCCTCGAACGTCTTGTCGGGGTTGCGATCCTCGGTCGCCCCGGAGGGCGACCGCCACTTCCGCTACCTACCCGCTGACCGGAGCCCTCTATGTTGCGATCCTCGGTCGCCCCGGAGGGCGACCGCCACGGGTGCCCGGGGCGTTGACGTCCTCGCCGACGTCGTTGCGATCCTCGGTCGCCCCGGAGGGCGACCGCCACAGGGCCAGCGGACGCCGGTCGAGGACGTGGTGGAGGTTGCGATCCTCGGTCGCCCCGGAGGGCGACCGCCACGACCGGCGCGCCTCCATGCACGAGGCGGCATGAGCCGGTTGCGATCCTCGGTCGCCCCGGAGGGCGACCGCCACGTCACTTACTCGCGAGCCAGCCGTTGACCATCTGGAAGTTGCGATCCTCGGTCGCCCCGGAGGGCGACCGCCACCCCGGTCAAAGTCGATCTCGACTTCGCCGGCGTAGTTGCGATCCTCGGTCGCCCCGGAGGGCGACCGCCACGGCATCTGAGCAGGCGTTATGCCTTCTCGATGCCGATAGGAAGATATGCGGATTCACTTATCAAGGAACATATTGGGCGATAACTTCTTAGGAACCTACTGCGTGTCGCGTGAGCACTTCAGGTTCCGAACTACAGGATGAGCGGATCATGATGGGGTGCGGGCTCCGCTACACCCAGGCGATGCACCGCATCGAAGCAGTTGCTCGGCAGCCGATAGACCCGTACAGAATCGTCGGACACATCGATGATCCGTGTTGCGGAGTCGAGCAGAGTGAGTAGCTCGGCGTCCGTGCACGTGATCTCGAACACGGACTTCTGCACACGATGCCCGTATCCCTCGCACAGCTTGGCCATCTGCCGTAGCCGGCGGCGGCCCTCCGGTGTGGTGGTCACCACGTCGTACGTCAGGAGCAGTTGCATCAGCCAACCGTCCAGGGGATGTAAGCAGGCAGTTCGCCGCGGATGTGCCGGGCTAGGAGGCGGGCTTGGACGACGGGCAGCAGCGAGGCGGAGACTTTGCGCCCGAGCAGTTTGTGCGGCCAGTCCTTGTTCTTCCACGCCTGCCACTCCGTGAGGACGAGGCGCCGGCCGTCCTCCGTCATCTGGACCGCTCCGCCCGGCAGGGTCTCGAAGTGCTCCTTTCGCAGTTGTTTGCGGTTGAGAAGGTTGAGTCCGAGCCGGTCGGCGTGAATGGGGCGAAACTCTTCCATGAGGTCCAGGGCGAGAGCCGGCTTGCCGGGGCGCATGCCGTGGAGGAAGCCGAGGTACGGGTCGAGGCCTACCTGCTCGGCTGCTCCGTGGACGAGGGCGCGAGTCAGACCGTACAGGTACGACAGCAGCGCGTTGACGGGATCAGTGGGAGGACGCCTCGTCCGGTTGGCGAAGGAGGGAATGTCGGACAGCGGTCGGAGCATGTGGCTCAGTCCCTCGAAGTACAGGCGGGCCGCCTGACCTTCCAACCCCATGAGTTCGTCGAGGGTCCCGGCGTCTTCGGCGCGGCCCAGGAGATCTTCGATGTCCTGCGCGAGCGACCGCAGCGTGACCTGCGCCTGATCGGTGGCGTCGCGCGCTCCGCGGAGGAGGATCTGCCGGGAGTTCTGCAGCTTGCCCGCGACGCAACTTCTGGCGATCTGCAGGCGCAGAACGGGATCCGCATGCGAGAGGTGCTGCGCGTGGCGGAGCATGACGTTCCCGCGGGTCGGCCCGTCGACTCGGCCAAGGAATCGTCCAGACAGACTCATCCAGACCACGGACCGGCCGTCTTCCGCGCACCGGGCGAGCAGTTCGGCGGACAGGGACACATGACCGTAGACCACGATGCCGTCCAGACGGCGCAGGGGCAGCGTCTTCTTGGGAGTCTCCGGGATGACGATCTTAAGGCTGTCGTGATCGAGATGGAGGCTTGCTCCTTGGGTCTGGACGTAGAGGGTGTTGAGGAGTTCAGTCATCCCATACCGCTTCAGGTTGAGGGGTGAACAGCTTGGACGCGGCCCGCGTGATGGCACCCTGGCGGGCCAGGACGCGAGGCATGCACATGTCGTGCATCGAGCAGCGTCGGCATCGCTGATCAGCGACTGCGCCGGGAAGCGTGGCCACGGCAAGCGTGTGCCGCACCTCGTCGGCAAGGGTGAGGACACGATTCCGGGCGGCGGCGTCGAGTGCGACGGTATGTCTGCGCCGATCCGCGGCAGAGTAGATCACACCGTAGGGGATGGAGCAGCTGAACATGGCCTCCAGGCACATCGCCTGGCCGGTCACCTGGACGTCAGCGGGTCCGCCCTGCGTGTACGAGCCGGACTTGTGCTCGATCGGGATGACCCGCCCGTCGCTGTGGATCTCCACCACGTCGCAGACGCCGACCAGCGCGAGCCCGTCGTGCCACACCGGAAGGGCCCGCAAGGTACGCACAGCGCCGCGTGTCTCGTGCCCTGGCTCGTGGACGCGCTGGTGCATGAGGGTGCCTCGGATGGTCGACGCGTCGTCGGCGTATCCATCCTCCAGAAGGATGAGGCCGGCTTGGCGTGGGCAGTAGGCGTGATGTTCCAGTGCCGACAGCATCACCTGCTGAAGGGGGACGCCGCCGGCCTGCGGAGCGGCGTCGGTCACTCGGTGACGGAGGTGAGGGCGATCCCCTCGGGGAGGTCGCTCCTGACGGAGACGGTGTAGTCGGCGAACGAGCGCGGAATCGGCTGGGTAGCGGCGACCTCGACGCGGTCGAACAGTTGATGGGCCGGAGCCCGGCCGAAGGGGTCGTCGTGGCTGAACACGTACAGGCCGCGCAGCGCCATCTCGCCGCGGGTAGAGGCGCGGTCGTGCTCGAACATCAGTGTCATGGCCCGCCAGAACGTCTCCAGGTCCTGGCCAGTCACACCGGTGCGGCGGGCCAGAGGCGCGCTGAAATGCCCGTAACCGAGGTAGAGAGCGTAAGGGATCATGTGCTTGTTACCCATTTCGGTCGACTCGCCCTTGTCGATGTCGTCCTGGCGGGTCTGCGTGACGCGGGTGATGCCGTGCTCCTGAGGGAGGACCACGTCGATGGACCGGGAGAAGGTGAGCTGCATCGGCCCTTGGACGCGTCCGCACGGCTTGGTGCCGGTGGTCATGACGGCGCCGAACATCCGCACGTCGTAGAAGGTCTGGCACATCCACTGCTGCGCCTCGAACTCGGACTTGCGCCGCTGCTTGGGGTCCAGGTTCAGCGCGGCGTAGGCGCGCTCGTGCTGGGCGTTGAGCGCGACTCCGGCCTCAACGTAGATGTCGTAACCGGCGACGCCCTCGTTGATCAGAGCCACCATGTTCCGAATCTTGCGTTTGATCGCCACGTCGGTGACCAGGCCGTGGCCGGTTTCCGGATCTGTCCGCGGCATGCCGCCGGCGTCGGGGTCACCGTTGGGGTTGCCGTCGCGCACGTCGAACAGGAAGACGAAGTCGTGCTTACGGGCGGGGTCCAGGTGGACGGACATGCCGAGGAGTTCCTTTCGGGACGGGTGACGATGGGTCAGGCGGACTCGGGCGCGGCGGTCTTGCGTGCGGCAGCTGCGGCACGCGCCGCCTCCCGATCGGCCGATCTCTGCTGGTGGTAGCCGAGGACGAAGCGTCCCTGACCGGCGAGGTCCAGGGTGGCCGGCAGCTCGGCGGCGAACTTCTGGAAGATCTCATCCAGGCGTTTGTCCAGGGCGATCCCGGCGGCCTTCCTGCTGCCGCGCAGCCGCCGCAGATGGCCGGTGGCGTTCTTGCGCAGCATGGTGAGCACCGGCAGCGGCCTGGCCATGGCCGCGCCGAAGAACTTGTCCCCGATGGTGGTGTTGATGTTGTCCAGGGCAGTGCGCTGGATGTCCTCCAGTACCGCGAAGACGCGTCCGCACAGGTAGGCGGGGTCACGGGTGTCGAGGTTGAGATGCTCCAACAGGATCTCCTTCATGGCCGGGTCGGCTCGGACGAGCAGCAGGCGCAGGAGCGCGGCGCGAGGCAGGTCCACGCGGTTGTCGGCGCGGACGCGCTGGATCAGGCGGGCCAGCAGGTTGGTGGGCAGCGGCGTGCCGTGCAGGGCGGCCGCCATGAGGTCTCGCTCGGCCGACCGGGGTGCGGTGTCCCTGACGTAGCCCTGCTTGCCGTGCCTGCCCAGTGCAGCTGCCATCCGCCACAGCGGGACTCGCTGCGGACCGTCCTCCCATAGGTCTGCCATCTCGTGGTCGGCGAACCACGTGTTCAGGTGCTGACACAGCTCGATCAGCGGGACGTCGATCCAGTCACGGATCACCACGCGGCTCTGGTTCGCCGACAGGGTCACCGCGTAGAAGTCGTTGTCGTGCAGCCAGTCGGCACGTCGGGCCGGTGGGAGGTGCACCTGCTCGATGATGCCCCTGACGTCCTGCGACTGAGCGTCTCGGACGGCTCCCAGCAGCGAGAACGGGGCCGGGCGGCGGAGCCACCACACCAGGACGCTGTCAGAGCCGCGGTAGTGGTGCTGCCGGTCTGCCAGCAGAGCGTTCAGCACCGACATCGCCTGCCCACCACAGGTGTCACAGATCGGCGTATTGGCCAGTTGTGTGATGCCCCCACGCCCCTGCGCGGTCTTGTTGATCGACACGAGCTGCGCATCCCGGCCGCGGCCCCCTGCCACGGGGATGCCACCCGGCTTGACCGGCTCGGGAATGGTGGCCAGCAACGGACCTCCCTCCCCGCAGGACAGGCAGATTCCCAGCCCGCCGGCCGCGCTCTTGCGCTCTCGTACGATCTGCCCCCACACCTGAACGGAGGATGGCAGGGCGTGCACCCACCCCTGATCCGTGCGGATCGCCACCACGTCGGACGGCTTGGCCTGTACGGGGATCTCCACCTCGGAGAAGGTGCCGCGCCTCAGGAAACGCACCACGGGCTCGGCCAGCGGTTCGTCCTTGGCCCACCGGTAGACCAGTTCGGCGAAGTCCTCGGCGCGCCGGCGGGCATCGGCCATCTGCTTGTCGCTGTCGTCCTTGGGCATCGCCAGGACGTACTGCAAGGTGTCAGTGAGCAGGAACGGCAGCGATCCGGTGCCGGAGCGCTGCACGTACGGGGTGTCGAGCAGCACTCCTGACTTGGCCTCGACGGTGCTCAGGTCCACCAGGCGGCCTCCTCGGGGGCGTCCGTCCCCGTCCAGGTCGATCGCCCACCGTACGTTTCGGTTGCGGTAGTAGGGGGGCGGCAGGTCGCGCCTGTCTCCGGCGTGCGCTGCGAGCTGTCTGATCAGCACGGGGTCACCGCCTGCCGCCGGTACGCGTGTCGGCCCCCGGCAACTCAATGCCTTCGCGCGGAATCTCCAGCACGCCCTGCTGGAGCTCGGCGTGGAACCAGCGATAGCTCTCGCCATCGGGACTGTAGACGATGCTGTGCAGCATCACTCCAAGCTTCTCGTCGCGGTCGATCGGCTCGCAGCCGGTCTTGGGGCGGAAAGAGGCCGAGAACTCACGGACACCCATGAACGGCTGGGAGTAGCAGGCTCCGCGCTCGACTCTCCGGCGGAACTGGTCGCGGTACTTGGCCTCGGGATCGGTGGCGTGCGGGCGCAGCCGTACCTGCGCGTGGATGCGATAAGCGACATCGCGCAGGCACACCATGTTGCGCTGGTCGCGGTCGGCCTCGGCATCGAGGCGCACGGTGGTGTCAACCATGGCCTCGCGTACCCAGGCCAGCGTCAACATGGAGGAGACCTCGTTGCGGCGGATCGACGCCCATCGGATGGGCTTAAGCACCTCGATGCGCGTGACCTGGTAGCCGAACTCCGGCTTCCAGAAGATTGCCTCCAACACGCCCTTCGCGGCCGACGGCGTCATGACCGAGTAACTCATCCGCTCGGTTTTGAACTCGGGGCGGGTGAAACAGGCGTATGGCGCCTCGACCTCCACGACGAGCGGCGGAGGGGGATGGTGAACGCGGCGGTTGGTCAAAACACCAGCTCCTGGGGGTTGGGGGAGGTCATCTCGATGCCTCGCTGCGGGTGGTAATCGCCGATCCATTCGAGGAGATCGCCGACTACGGGGATGGCAAGTCCTTCTTGCAGCGCGTTGCGCACGGTGCCCCGGGGCAGGGTGGCCAGGTAGGGACGCAGAGCACGCAACTGCGCGCCTGCTCCAGGGTGCCCGGCACGCAGGTGGGCGAGGATCTCGTCTAGCTTCTCGGTGTCGCCATAGCGCACCGCCACGGGAACGGTCCATTCGTCGATCATGCGGAACAGCTCGGCCACGCGAGGGAAGTCATGGGTCTGGCGTCCCTGCTGGATCTCGCGGCCTGCCGCCTCGACGTTGTGAAAGTCGAACCTGGCCCGGTAATAGGCCTCGAGCGCGTCCAGATCGTCCGGCGGGCAGTGGGGGCCGAACCTTGCGCGGGTGGCCTCCAGTGCGGCACCGTACAACATGTCGGCCGCCTTGTTGCCATCCTCCGGATCGAAGATGGTGACCTGTCCAAACGGCAGCCGCCCACTTCGGTTGACCCGGCCAGCTGCCTGCTGCAAGGAGTCAGCAGAGGCGATCGCCCGGAAACCGGCCGGGAAGTCCAGGTCTACTCCCGCCTCGACCAGTTGGGTGCTCACCACTGCGACCAGTTTCTCGTCGGTGAGACGCCGCTTGATCTCGTCCAAAGTGTCGCGCCGGTGCGCGGCTGCCATCCGCGTCGACAGGTGCAGCGCCGGGCGATGCTCCTCCACCAGCTCATGCATCCTGGCGGCGTCCCTGGTGGTGTTGACCACCACCAGAACTTGAGGCTCCGCCGCGGCGTGCTCCGCGATCTGCGCCATGGTCGGCTTCGGATCCAGCAGCCACCGGTAACGCACTCGGTTCAACGCTTTGTACAGCGGCTTAGGCTCTGCGATGACATCCCTGATGCGTGTGCCCTGCAAAGGGCTGAGCAGTTCGAAGGGCGGTTGAGTGGCTGAGGCCAGTACCACCGTCGCCCCGAACCACTGCGTGAGGCTTCGCAGCGCGGACACGATGGGGATCAACAAGCGGTCCGGTAGCGCCTGCACCTCGTCCAGGACGATCACCGAACCGGCCAGCCGATGCACGCGGCGCATCGCCGCGGGCTTGTGAGAGAACAGCGACTCGAACAGCCGAATGGTGGTCGTCACCACGAAGGGGGCGTCCCAGTTCTCCGCGGCCAGCCGCTGCCACCTCCTGGCAGCGCTACCGTCGTCCAGATCGATCCCGCTGTGATGCTCCAGCACCACCGGATCCTCGCCCTCGACGTCCAAGAGATCGCGATAGACCGAGGCGTTCTGCTCAGTGATCGACATGAACGGCACGGCGACGATGACGCGTTTCATGCCGTGCAACCTGGCGTGGTGCAGGGCGAAGCCACCCGCCGCGAGCGTCTTCCCCGAGCCTGTGGGTGCCGGAATGCGATACATGCCACGCGGTCCCTGGGAGGCCTCCAGACACTGTCGGTAGACCTCCTGACGCAACCAGTCGATCGGCGATTCTAGTTTGTTTTCGAGCAGATCCTGGCGTCCCTGCTCGAAACGCTCAGCCAGATCAGCGGCAGAAATCGGATGAAAAGGGCGCGCGGCGCCAGAAAAATGCTGCTCGGTGTCCAAAAAGTCCGCATCTACCACTGTGCTGTAGACCATACGAACCAGGAAGTCCAAGGCATAGGGGTCAGCAGTCGCTGCCTCGGACAGCCAGAGGGGTAATGCGATCGGTGCCGGCGGATGAATCTCCGGGACGATTTCCCCTACCCGCCCGATTGCTTCAGCCACCAGGGGGTCGGTGTCCGCGAAGCGCAGCTCCTTCTTAAGGCGCGTCGCGTCCGGCAGTCCTCCGTGATGACCGAACACCACAGCCGACATGATGCCCAGGCCGTGCTGATCCAGTAGCCATGTACCCGCGTGCTTGTGCGGGATGCCCACCCGGCCACCCAGGCGCTCCGCGTCGATCAGGCCCCTCTGCCACTGGCAGGAACCTTTCCCGACATCGTGCAACAGACCGCAATGAGCAGCGAGCGGGCCCGCGCCAAAGATCTCGCCGAAGGCGCCTGCGCGCTGCGCGGTTCCCCGCAAGTGGTCAGCGAGACCATGGCGAAGCCTGTCTCCATCCCGGGCACTGTGCGCCCACAAGCGGTCCCTCACGCACACCCCTTGGTTGGAGGATTCCTGCGAGAGCTGAACTTTAGGAGATGGCGCCGACAGTTTCGCCGGGTTCCATCAAATCGGTGCTAACGACATCGATCACTTCATGTCCAGACAGGGCCGGTCAGCTCGGCCAGACAACCCTGTGTCCCGCAGAGACCAACCATGATCAACAATAGGATCCCTGGAGTTGCTCGGTCAGGGTGCAGTCCCGGCATACCCTTACACCTGTGCTTCGACCGCGCCTGCCGTTCCTGCGCTTCGGAACCTGGAGTGCTCATGCGACACGCGGTAGGTTCCTAAGGAGTTATCACCCTTAATGTTCCTTGATACGTGAATTCGCAGGTCGCCGTGTCGGCGTCAAGAGGGCATATTGCCTGCTCAGATGCCGTGGCGGTCGCCCACCGGGGCGACCGAGGATCGCAACCACTTGGTGCTCGTCGGTGGCCACGACGACGTCGACCCGGTGGCGGTCGCCCACCGGGGCGACCGAGGATCGCAACGGCCTCGGCGTCATCATGCACCGCTACTTCGAGCTCGGGTGGCGGTCGCCCACCGGGGCGACCGAGGATCGCAACCACCTTGGCCGCCAACTCGGCCAACCGCTCGTTCGGTGGCGGTCGCCCACCGGGGCGACCGAGGATCGCAACCGCGTTTCAGGGGGTGAACGTGATCCCCGAACCCGGTGGCGGTCGCCCACCGGGGCGACCGAGGATCGCAACGATACGTTTACGCGGCTACGCCGGACGGGTGCCGCAGGGGTGGCGGTCGCCCACCGGGGCGACCGAGGATCGCAACTCGACGACACCGGCGAGGATGCGCGCAAGGATGAGCCGTGGCGGTCGCCCACCGGGGCGACCGAGGATCGCAACGCCGAGTTCTGGTCTGGCCGTGTAGGGCCGTATCTGGCGTGGCGGTCGCCCACCGGGGCGACCGAGGATCGCAACCCCACCTACCGGCGGCGCACCCCGACCATGGGCGGGTGTGGCGGTCGCCCACCGGGGCGACCGAGGATCGCAACCGCCAGGTCGCCGACGAGCTGCGGCTCGGCTTCAAGGGCGAGCGCCTGGTGGCGGTCGCCCTCCGGGGCGACCGAGGATCGCAACAGCTTCGGGGCGCCGTCAGCGTCGGTGACGCCCTCGAAGTGGCGGTCGCCCTCCGGGGCGACCGAGGATCGCAACCCGATCGTCGGCCCGAACGCGGCGCGGCTCTTGGTCGCGTGGCGGTCGCCCTCCGGGGCGACCGAGGATCGCAACCTATGTGCGTGACGTTCTCAGGGGTGATGTACCGGCGTGGCGGTCGCCCTCCGGGGCGACCGAGGATCGCAACGATGCTTAGCCTCGCCAAGGAAGCCGTGGCGATGTGGCGGTCGCCCTCCGGGGCGACCGAGGATCGCAATACTGACGGCCTCTACAAGGACGGCGGCGCTCGGCTGTGGCGGTCGCCCTCCAGGGCGACCGAGGATCGCAACTTGGCGATCGGCTCGACGAACAGGCGGCCCTTGCCGGGGTGGCGGTCGCCCTCCGGAGCGGACCAAGGATCGGGCCTCGCTGTTTGGGGTTTGGATTCGAGGTCTGGCGTGGTCCACAACTGGTCCACGAGCAGTGAGCGCCAATGAGAACGGGCGGGGCTCCGTGAGACTGGAGACCCGCCCGTTTCTATGTCGTTCGCCCTGGTCAGCGGCCGGAACCGCTGATCAAGATGCTGTGCCCCCTGTAGGATTCGAACCTACGCACCCGGCTCCGGAGGCCGGTGCTCTATCCCCTGAGCTAAGGGGGCCGAACGTGTGACAAGGCTACCAGCATCCGCACACCACTCGGCACACGATAAACCTCTGATCACACATCTCCGAAAGCCGCATGTCACCGCACCGCTACGGGTAACTTGGCGGCCGTGGGCGAGGTGCTTGGCAAGGTGCTGGTGGTGGACGATGACGAGGTCATCCGTCAACTGATCGCGGTGAACCTGAGCCTGGAAGGGTTCGAGGTCGTGACGGCCACCGATGGTGAGGACTGTCTGGAGCAGGTGCTCGACGTCATGCCGGACGTGATCACGCTGGATGTGATGATGCCGCGCCTCGACGGCTGGGAGACGGCGCAGCGGCTGCGCCGGGGCGAGGCGACCAGGCACATCAAGGTCGTGCTGATCACCGCCAGGGCGCAGGACGACGACAGACGGCGCGGGATGACCATCGGCGTGGACGCCTATCTCACCAAGCCGTTCGACCCGGCCGAGCTGATCGAGGTGGTCGGGGACCTGGCTGCGGCGGCGCGCGGGTGACGTCGCCACGCCGGTGACCGGATCCCGACGGTGACCGAGGCTGAGCCGGCTCCCCTGTCCTGCTCGGCCGCTACACACCTGCCGAGCCCGCCTGCTCGGCCGCTACCCCCCCGCCCGCCGAGCCCGCCTGCCCGTCCGCTGAGGCCGCGGGCCGCGGCCACGGGCCACGGGCCCCGGGCCGCGGTCAAGTGGTCGCCGGTTCTGCCCGTGCAGTGGCCGTAACCGGGCACGGTGCTCGCCTCTAGCATCGGGCTGCGTCACCACCACCGCGCCCCGAGGGAGGACCGGATGATCACCATCGGCGGGTTGCTGCCGTCCGACAGGGATGCCTGGGAGGGCCTGTTCCGCGCGTACATCGCCTTCTACCAGCGCGTCGAACCGGACACGATGTACGAGCGGGCCTGGGCGGAGTTCGGGAAGGACACGCGGCTGCACGCGCTCGGAGCCAGGCAGGACGGCAGGCTCGTGGGCATCGCCCACTTCCTCACCCACCCCAGCACATCCGCGCCTGACGCCGACATGTGCTACCTGCAGGACCTGTTCACCGCCCCGGACGCGCGGGGCGGTGGCGTGGGCCGCGCGCTGATCGAGGCCGTCGCGGGCTGGGCGCGGGAGCGCGGCTGCGGGCGCCTCTACTGGCACACCCACGAGTCGAACGCCACGGCCCGCAGCCTGTACGACCGCGTGGCCGAGAACCGCGGATTCCTCCACTACCAGATCGCGCTGGCCTAGCGGCGCCGTCAGGCGGCTGCCGTGCCGGCCTCAGGGCGGAAAGTCATCCGTCCAGCGTCGCGCTCCTCCCCCTTGGACCGAACTCCGCCTGGGAGTGCGCTCCCAGGCCGGCGGGTCACCGGGATCAGTCGAGGAGGCCGCGCTGGCGGGCGGTGGTGGCGGCCTGGGTGCGGGTGGAGGTGCCGAGTTTGGCCAGGATGTTGGAGACGTGGACGCTCACCGTCTTCTGGGCGATGAACAGCCGCTCGGCGATCTCGCGGTTGGTCAGCCCCTCGGCCACCTGCCGCAGCACCTCCACCTCCCGCGCCGTCAACCCGGCGTCGCCGGCGCCGGTGCCGGTGCCGGTGCCGGTGAAGCGGGCGCGGCGGCCGAACTCGGTCAGCGCGTGGTCGAGGGGGGCGGCCTGGAGCTTGCCCGCCGCCTCGCGGGCCAGGTCCCACTCGGTGTGGGCGGCGTCGCGGTCGCCGGCGGCGAGGAGGGCCTCGGCGAGGCGCCAGCGGGCGCGGGCCGCCTCGTAGACGAACCCGAAGTCGAACGCCTCCACGACCCGCCGCCACAGGACGGGGTCGAGACGGCCGTGGACGCGGTGCCATTCGGCCTCGACGCGCAGGGCCCAGGCCCGGCCTTCGGGGCCCAGCTCGCCGCGCTGCCCGACGGGGCCCTCTTCCACGGCGAGGCGGGCCGTGCCGAGCAGGTCGTCGGCGTCGGCCACCACGCCGAGGTCGCCGAGCGCCCACAGGCCGATGGCGGCGATGCGCAGGACGCCCGGGTCGCCGGGCTGCTGCGCGTCGAGCACGGCTCGTACGTGGGAGAGAGCCAGCTCGGGGTCGCCCCGCCAGAGCGCCTGCTCGGCGGCCAGCCCGCGGGAGATGTAGGCCACGAGGCCGTCGGACCAGAACGGCCGCAGCCACTCCAGCCGGTCGTCGACGCGGGGCAGCCCGCGCGCGACCTCGATGAAGAGCGCGAACGACGACACGACCGCCTCGGGGACGGTGCCGACGCGGGCGCCGAAGGAGGCGGCGACCGCCTCGGCCTGGTCCCACTCGCCGGCCACGTAGTGGATGAGCAGGCGCAGGAACCGCAGGTCGGTGCCGTAGGTGCTCCACTTGAGCCCGCTGGTGAACGCGAGCTCGATGCCCTCGTCGACGACCTCGGCCGCGAAGTCGAGATAGCCCTGCTCGTAGTGGATGCGGGCGTGGTGGAAACGGGCCCGAAGGTCCATGGCGAGGTCGCCGGTGCCCTCGGCGGAGGCGACGGTGACGAGGTCGTGGGCCCGCCCCGTGTCGCCCTGCACCTCGGCGTGCACGGCGAGGCTCAGCAGGGCCCCGACCTCGGCGTCGCGGGCGCCCGCGGCCCTGGCGGTCTCCAGAGCGCGGTGGGCGAGCCGCTCGCCTTCGGCATGGCGGGGGCTCCAGGTGAGCGTGCGGGCGTGGGTGGCCAGGGCGCGGGCCAGGGACGCCTGGTCGGCGGCCGTGGCGACGGCGCGTTCGGCGGCGGCGATGGCGCCGTCCTGGTCGTCCATCTCGTAGAGGTAGTAGGCCAGCCGTTCGCTGACCTCGCAGGTCTGGGGCAGGGCGCGGAGCTGGGCGGCGGCGCGGTGGAGGTCGCCGCTGTCGGCGGCGGCGACGGCGCTGCGGAAGGCGAGCGCGGCCCGGCTCTCGCCGGTCAGCGTCTCGGCGTCGGCCACCCGCTCCCACAGGCTGAGCGCCTGGTCGTAGTGGCGGTGGGCCTCGGCCGGGGCGCCCAGGCGCTCGGCCTGACGGCCCGCCTCGGCGGAGGCGGCCAGGGCGCCGGCGAGGTCGTGGCCGGCGAGGTGATGGTGGGCCAGCTCGGCGGGCGAGGTGAGCAGCCGGGCGAACGTGGCGTGCAACCGGGTGCGCTCGCCGGGGAGCAGATCGGTGTAGACGGCCTCCTGGAGGAGGGCGTGGCGGAAGGCGTAGCCGTAGCCGTCGACGCGCAGCAGCCCGCGCGAGACGATCTCGCGGACCGCCTCCTCGAACTCGGCCAGCGGCAGCCCCGACACCTCGCGCAGCAGCTCGTCCTCCACCCGTCGCCCGGCCACGGCGGCGGCCCGCAGCACCCGCTGGCCCGGCTCGGACAGCACCTCGACGCGGGACAGCAGCAGGCTGGCCAGGCCGTCGGGCAGGACGTCGCCCTCGGCCATGGCGGCGAAGAGCTCCTCGGCGTAGAAGGGGTTGCCGCCGGCACGGCCGACGATCATCCCCAGGTCCTGCCCGGCGACGTCACCCAACGTCGCGACATAGTCGGACATGTCGCCAGGGTCCAGCGGGCCCAGCTCCACCGCGGTCACCGTGGGCAGGCGCTTCAGCTCGGCCAGCACGGACCGCAGCGGATGACGGCGGTGCAGGTCGTCGGTGCGGTAGGTGCCGACCACGCAGACCCGCTCGGTCTGCACCATGCGGCTGAGGAAGACGAGCAGGTCACGGGTCGACCGATCGGCCCAGTGCAGGTCCTCGATGACGAAGAGCACCGGCTGGATCTCGCCCAGCAGCCCGATCAGCGAGCCGAACAGCCGCTGCTGGGTCAGCCCCGCCGACGGGGCGCTCTCCACGCCCGGCAGGAGCTGGCCGAGCAGCGGATGGGCGGCCGCCGCCTCGCGGACCGCCGGCTCCGCGCCGCGCAGCGCGTCGGCCAGCGGGAGATAGGGCAGCGCGTCGCCCAGCTCGGCGCACTGGCCGGCCAGCAGGTGGAAGCCGCGCGCGCGGGCCAGCGCCACCAGCTCGCCCGCCAGTCGGGTCTTGCCGATGCCGGCGTCGCCGCCGACCAGCGCGACCCCGGCGGTGCCCTCGCCGGCCGACTCCAGCACGCGCACGAGTCGTGCCAGCTCAGCACGGCGCCCGACGAGAAGACCCTTCACGCCAGTCACTATGCCATGCTCCACCGACGCTCATTGGTCCACGGGAACACCCTCCGATTGGCCTTCAAATCAGTACCAAACCCTCCCTAGGCTGATATTTCGTGATCCCATGGTCGGTTTTCCTCGTGTTCGTGGGCGCCTCGCTGGCCCTGGTGCTGCTGCCTGGCCCCAACCACCTCTACATCACCGCACGCGGCCTCGCCCAGGGCCGGGCGGCGGCGCTGGCCAGCGCGTTCGGGGTGGAGACGGGCACGCTCGTGCACATCGCCGCCGCCGCGGCCGGACTGTCGTACGTGATCTCCAGGTCGGCGACGCTGTTCGGGATCGTCAAGTGGGCGGGCGTCGCGTACCTCGTCTACCTCGGCGTCCGCGCCTTCACCGCCAAGGACGGGCCCGGCGCCGAGGCGCTGAAGCCGCAGCCGCTGCGCACGGTGTTCCTCGAAGGCGTGCTGGTCAACGTGCTGAACCCCAAGGTGACGCTGTTCTTCCTGGCGCTGCTGCCGCAGTTCGTGGACCCGGCCGCGGGGTCGCCCGCACTGCAGATCGTGCTCCTCGGGGTCACGCTGCTCCTGCTCGGGCTGCTTTCGGACATCGCGTACGCGTTCACGGCCGGCGCGCTGGGCGGCCGCCTGGCCAGGCGGGCCAGGGCGCTGCGCTACTTCAGCGGCGTGGTGTACCTGGGGCTGGGCGTGGCGACGGCGTTCACCGGGAGAAAATGACCGCATGGCGCCGAGGAAGCAGCAGGAGATCTTCGATGCGACGCTGCGGCTGGTGGCGGAGCGGGGCTACGACGGGCTGACGGTCGAGGGCGTGGCCGAGCGGTCGGGCGTCAACAAGACGACGATCTACCGCTGGTGGCCGTCGAAGGCGGCGCTGCTCGGGGCGGCGCTGGTGGAGGCCGATGTGCTGGGGTTCGAGGCGCCGGACACGGGGAGCCTGCGCGGCGACCTGGTGGCGCTGGTCGAAGGCGTCGTGCGGCTGCTCACCGAGCCGCCCGCCCGGGACGTCGTGGTCGCCGCGCTCGGCGCCGCCGCACGGCATCCCGAACTGGACGCGCACGGGTTCTTCGCCGACCGGTTCGCCCGCGAGCGGCAGATCTTCGAGCGGGCGGCGCGGCGCGGCGAGCTGGCCGAGACCGCCGACCCGATGCTGGTCGTCGACCTGCTGGCGGGGGCGGTGTGGCTGCGGGCGGTCTTCAGGGGCCTGCCGCTGGACGAGGACTTCGCGCCGCGGGCCGTCTCGGCCGTGCTCGACGGCGTACGGGCACCCGCCGCCGCCCCGTAGGACGGCGCGTCACAGGGCCAGGGCGGCCGGGATGCGGTCGAGCACCGCGTGCGGCACCAGCCCGTAGGCGTAGAAGTCGACCGCCGCCGCCCCCGCCGCCTTGGCCGCGCGGACCTTGGCGGCGAGCCGGTCGGCCGAGTCGCTGTCCGGATGGCCGGGCCGCACCACCGCCCGCACCTCCCGGTCCTTGCCGACCGAGCGCAGGTAGGCCCCCACGTCGTCGGCCACCCGCGCCGCGTCGCGGGCGTAGGCCAGCACGCCGAAGCCGGGCACGAGGTCGCCCAGCGCCACCAGGTCGACGCCGAGCTGCCAGGCGTCGTGGGCGGCGAGCCCCGGTGTCGGCAGCCCGTCGGTGTAGCCCTTCACCGCCCCGGTCGAGTCGACGAACACGAGCCTCGACCCCTCGCCGGCCACCGCGGAGGCCACCTCCGACACCAGCGTCGTCACGGTCTCGGACCGGGCGCGGGCGTAGGCCACCACGTCGGGGCCGGCGTAGGCGGTCAGCGCCGCGCGGGTCACCTCGCCCTGCGCCGGGGCGTCGCCGTCGAGGACGCGCCCGACGATGCCGGCGCACTCCTCACGCGCCATCTCGGCGTCCACGCCGAGATCGGCGGCGCGGCTCATGCAGTAGTCGCAGAAGCACAGGCCCAGCAGGTAGGCGTCCATCGGCCCGAGCGGCACGAAGGACCGCTCGGGCCGGAACGGGCTGAAGTGCAGCGCCTCGGCCACCACGCTCTCGACGCCGAGCCGGGCCACGGCTCGGGCCAGCGCGACGGCGTACGCGCGGACGTCGGGGTGGGCGGGGCACAGGTCGGCCGGCGCGCCGCGGTCGCCGAAGCAGTCGCGGACGGTCACGTCGGGGTGCCTGGTGCCGAGAGTGGCGTTGCACAGGAACACCGCCCACCCGTGGAGCCTGAGCCCGCGCTCGGCGCAGGCGTCGCGCAACCCGTCGAGGGCGTCGGCGTGCCCCGCGACGGGCTTGAGCCGCAGCGCGGCGAACAGGTCGGCGGGCGGGGTGAAGTGGGCCGCGTCGTGGCGGACGGTCAGCCGTGACAGCCCGTGCGGGGTGACGTCGCGGGCCGCGTGGTGCACGGCTCCGACGGTGACGCCGGACACGCCGTATCCCCTGATCCTGTCGAGCACCCGCTCGACTCCCTCACCGCGCAGGTCCTCGGCGAAGACGTACACCGAACTGTCCACGAGCCGACCCTACAGTCCTGATCTAGAAGCGGGTGTGGACGTAGCCGACGATCCGGTACTCGCGGTCCACCACCGGCAGCGCCCGCCACTTGTCGAACGCCGTGCACGGGTGGGAGATGCCGAAGGCGAGCAGGTCGCCGGGTCGCAGCCCGTCGGCGTGCACGAGCGTGTGCTGGTCCTGCATCTTCAGCACCGTGACCCCGCCGCGCTTGGGGATGGGCAGCCCCTCGTCGTAGGGGGCGTCGCGCTTGCCCATGCCGACGACGGCCAGCCCCGGCTCGGGGGTGGACAGCACGTGCGCCCACACCTCCAGCGCGGGCCGCAGCTCGCCGTCCATCCGGTTGTACGGGGTGTGCTCGCGGTAGTAGCCGTCGTCGTGGGTGACGTACGCGCCGCTGCGCAGCACGATCGTGGCCTGGGTGGCGACGAGCTCGCGGCCGATCACGTCGAACCACTGGCTGCCGCCGACCGACAGGAGGGGGTTCCTGATCCGCAGGTGCTCGACGGCGTCCTGCAGCACCCGCAGGTAGGCTCGGACCTCCGCCGCGGTGGTCAGGGCGCCCTCGTAGCCGGCGACGCCGGCCAGCTCGACGCCGGGCGTCTCCTGGACGTGGCGGGCGAGGGCGAGCAGGTCGTCCAGCGAGCGGCAGCCGGCCCGCCCGCCCGCGTGGCCCATCTCGACCAGCACCTGGTACGGCCGGGCGGGCTTGTGCCCGGCGAGGATGTCCACCCCGGCCACGGAGTCGGCGAAGCTGTAGAGCTCGAACCCCGGGTCGCGCTCGCACTCGGCGGCGATCCAGTCGAGCCCGGCGGGGTCCACGATCTGGTTGGCCAGCACGAGACGCCGGGCGCCGAACCCGCGGGCCGCCATGGCCTGCCGCGGGGTGGCCACGGTCAGCCCCCACGCGCCCGCCTCCAGTTGCATGGCGGCGATCTCGGGCGACATGTGGGTCTTGACGTGCGGCGCGAGCCGCATGCCGTGGTCGCGCGCGAAGGCGGCCACGAGTGCGACGTTGTGTTCGAGCGCGTCGCGGTGCACCACCATCAGGGGGAACGACAGGCCGCCGTCGAAGATCGACCGCCCGAGGGCTTCTCGCATGTCCATCTCTTTCACCCCGATCACGAAGGGCGGAGGGCCCGGCCCGGGGTCGCCCCGGTCGACTCGCCACCGGCCAGTACCCGTGTTCCCGACACCAGCACGTCGTCCACCCCGGTCGCGAGGGCGCGCGGAACGGCGTACGTGGCCCGGTCGGCCACCGTCACCGGGTCGAACACCACGACGTCCGCCGCGAATCCCGGCCGCAGCAGCCCGCGGTCGGCCAGCCCGAAGCGGCGCGCCGGGTGCGCGGCCAGGTGCACGATCGCCTGCTCCCACGTCCAGTCGCCCAGCTCGCGCACGTGCCGGCCGAGGAACCGGGCGAACGCCCCGAACCCCCGGGGGTGCGGGTGGCCGCCCACGTAGATGCCGTCGGAGCCGCCGGTCTGGGCCGGGTGGCGGAGCATCCGGCGTACGGACTCCTCCCCCTCGGGCCCCTCGTCGGGACGGGCTGACACGCAGCCGGCCTCCAGGCGCGTCTCGATGAGCAGGCGCCGGCAGAACTCGGCCGGGGTGACGCCCGCCCGCCCGGCCGCCTCGACCATGCCGAGTCCTTCGGCCCATTCCAGGCCGGGCGCGTGGGAGATCGTCAGCCGCGGCCAGGTCTGCTCCAGGCCGGGCCACCAGGCGTCGAGCTCGTCCGAGGCGAGCATCTCCAGGGCCCGCTCGGGCTCGGCGCCGGGGACGTCGGGCGGAAGCACGACCATCGCCAGGATGGTGCTGCCGCGCAGGTAGGGGTAGGTGTCGAAGGTGAGGTCGACGTCACGGCCGAGCGCCTCCTCAACCAGCGGCAGCAGCACGCCCGCGGGCCCGTGCAGGTGGGAGACGTGGACGGCGGCACCGGACCGGAGGCCGATCTCGGTCACCTCCGACATGCCGACCGCGGCCTCGGCGCCGTAGGCACGCATGTGGGTCACGTACGGCAGACCCCCGAGCGGCTCGCAGAGCGCGGCCAGCTCCTCGGCCGAGGCGTAGCGACCGGGCAGGTACTCCAGGCCGCTCGACAGGCCCACGGCGCCGTCCGCCAGCCCGCGCTCGACGTGGGCGCGCATACGGGCCAGGTCGCCGGGCGCGGCGGCGTCGGGGGACGGGCCCATGACGTCGTAGCGGACCGTGCCGTGCGGGATCAGGTAGGCGGTGTTGACCGCGACGGCCCGGTCGTAGCAGCCGAGCAGCGCGCCCACGGTCAGCGGCCCGTCGATCGGGGGCGCGCCGTTGACGGCCGCGAAGTAGCGGGCGGCGTAGGCGACGGTGGCGGCCGAGCCGGGGGCGAAGGACAGGCCGTCCTGGCCGAGCACGAACGTGGTCACGCCCTGCCGCAGCGCCGCCTGCTGCACCGCCGGGTCGAACACGGCCGCGTCGCCGTGCGCGTGGCAGTCGACGAACCCGGGCGCCACCAGCCGGCCGCGCGCGTCGATCACGGTGCCGGCCCGCGCGCCGTCGAGCCGGCCCACCGCCGCGACGCGGTCGCCGCTGACCGCCAGGTCGGCCCGGTACGGCGGGGCGCCGGTGCCGTCGAGCAGCCGGCCCCCGCTGATGATCACGTCGAATGCCACCCAAGGATTAAACCCGATCGAGCGCCCGTTCACGTCGTGCGCGCACGGCACCCGTTCAGGACCCGAGCCTCAGCTCCGGATCCGGGCGCACGTGGGCGACGCGACGAGGGGCCGTTCGGCGAGCAGGTCACGGGCTCGGGAGCGGGCGAGGTTCCAGCCGTTCCAGGGGTCGGGCCCGGCCAGGCCGTTGGCGGCGACCACGGCGGCGAGCACGCAACTGCGCTGGGGCTCCGGCAGCCGGTCCAGCGCGGGCACGGCCTCGGCGCCCAGGTCGCCCAGGTAGTCAGAGTCGATCTTGGCCACGCCGCGCACGCCGACCTGCGTCTCGGCCACCCGCAGGTCGGGGTTGACCACGGCGAACGCGCCGAGTCCGAGGGCCGTGACGAGCACGACGGTGCGCGGCAGCCAGCCGGCCGACCGCCCCGCCAGCCGGACCGCTCCGGCCAGCAGCACCAGGAGGAACACCGCGCCCAGCCACCACACGGTGGCCTCCACGGAGACGCGCAGCCGCGACAGGCCGTAGGCGGCGGTGTAGAGGTGCAACCGGTGCAGCGCCGAGACGAGCACCACCATGGTCAACGCGCACAGCAGGCCCAGCAGCCCGGCCAGCACCCAGCGGTCGCGCCGGCCGGTCCGCAGCACCCCGCCGGCCACCCCGACGATGCCCAGCACGAACACGCTGACCACGACGAGCTGGAAGAAGCCCTGCCGGGCGTACTCGGCGTAGGTCAGCCCGCGCGTCTGCAGCACCAGCGTGTCACCGCCGAACAGCGCGGTGATCTGCACCGCGACGAACGCCCCGAACAGCAGGTTCACGGCGGTCAGCGGCAGCTTCCAGACCGGGCCGCTCAGGCTGACCTTGGTCTCGGGGGCCTCCGGCTCGTTGACGGGCCTGAGTGCCACCAGCACCACCGCCGCGAGGACCGCCGCCACGGCCACGAACAGGAAGATCCGCAGTGGTGCCGACTCCGCCCAGGCGGGCGCGCTGGTCAGCCGCTCGGCGTAGGCGGCGAACACCGCGTCCGCCGAGGCGAACAGCAGCCCGAACACCAGCAGCAGCACGGCCGTGATGCCCAGCCCGGCGAGCATCGGCAGGACGCGCCGCCTGGCCGTCAGCCGCTTGAGCGGCCGGCCCAGGAACCACGCCACCGGCCCGAGGGCCAGCAGCACCGACACGCCGCCCCTGATCACGCCGAGCCAGCCGCTCCCGGCCCCCGACACGGCGAGCGCGGCCAGCGCGCCGCCGGCCGCCAGCAGCAGGCCGACCAGCCAGTCGGCGTCCCGGACGGCCGCCATCGAGACCAGCCAGTACGCCAGCAGCCCGAACGTGATCGTCCACGGCGTCAGCCGCCGCAGCAGCGCGGGCAGCGCCGCCGCGCCGAGCGCCATCGCCACCAGCACGACGCCCAGCCCGGCCTGCGCGCCGGGCAGCGCCACCGCGCCGAACACGCCCGCCCCGGCCGCGGCTGGCAGCAGCCAGCGCGGCGTCTCGGGCAGGTCGGGCTGCGGGAAGAGGGGCGGCGGCACGTACGCGGGCGGCGGCGGTTGCCGCCCCTCCTGGCCGGGCTGCGTCGCGTAGGGGTCCGGCCGGTGCGGGTCGGGCCGTCGTCCGTCCTCCCTGCGCGGGGCCGGGAGATGAGGGTGCTGCTGGTGCGGGCCAGGCTGGTACGGGCTCTGCTGGTACGGGCTCTGCGGGTAGGGGGCCGGGTAGGGCCTGGGGCCTTGCGCGCCGCGCCCGGAGCCCGCGCCCAGGGCGAGCCCGATGGCGCCGAGCAGCGCCGTGCTCAGCACCAGGGCGAGCAGCGCGGCCCCGTCCCCCACCATGACGCTGACGAACACCGCCACGAAGATGCCGCCCAGGAAGCCGAGGAGCAGCCCGATGGCGGCCCCCGCCACCATCCGGCCGAGCCGTCCGCCCGGATCCGCGGGGAAGGGCGGACCCGCCTGCCGGACACCGCTCCCCCCGGCCCCCGCCGCCCAGCCCTCCGCAGCCGGCACCCCGGCAGTGGAAACCCCGGCAGTGGAAACCTCGGCTGCCGACGCCCCCACGGGCACAGCGTCCCCGGCCGGCGCCTCCGCCGGCAGGCTCTGCGGGACCGCCCCCTCCACCGGGAGAGACGTCCCTCCTGCCGAGGTGCCCACCGACGGGGTCCCCGTTGCCGGAGTGTCCACCGACGGGGCCGCCGTTGCCGGGGTACCCACCGACGGGGCCGCCGTTGCCGGAGTGCCCACCGACGGAGCCGCCGCCGTGAGGGCGCCCGCCGACGGGGCTTCCGCCGGCAAGGCGCCCGGCCTGAGCGGTCCCGTCGTGGGCGCTTCCCCCTCGGCACCCGCCGTTCCGGCAACCGTCGGGTCGAGGGCCGCGGCCCCTCCCACCGGCGGTGTCACGACGGGCCTCGCCGAACCGCCGCCCGCCACGACCGGTGGGACCGGCGCGACCGGGCGTTCTCGTTCCGAAGGCATGCTCGTCCTCCCGGGCAGGTCCACGACCATGCGGCAGCCCGCGCAGTCGTCGATGTGGATCGAGCCGCCGTGCAGCTCGACGATCTCCTTCACGATGGCCAGCCCCAGCCCCGCGCCCCCCGCGTCCGCCGCGCGCGCCGCGTCCAGCCGCGAGAACCGCTCGAACACGCGCGCCCGGGCCGAGGCCGGGATCCCCGGCCCCTGGTCGGCGACCGTGATCCGGACCCCGTCGGCGCGCGGTCCGGCGGCCACGGTGACCACACCGCCCGGCGGGCTGTGCCGTACGGCGTTGTCGAGGAGGTTGGCCAGGACCTGGGCCAGCAGGTCAGGGTCGGCGCGCACCTCGAGGCCGCCACCGCCGAGGGCGACGAGCCGGACGTCCTCGCGCGCCAGCGCCGCCTCCCGCAGCGCCTGCTCGACCAGCGGCGCCAGTTCCACCACCTCCGGCTCGATCAGCCGGACGCCCGAGTCGAGCCGTGACAGGTCGAGCAGCTGGGCCACCAGCCGCCCCAGCCGGTCGGCCTGGGCGAGGGCGGTGCGCATGGTGCCGGGATCGGGCGCGGAGACGCCGTCCACGACGTTCTCCAGGACGGCACGCAGGCCGGTGATGGGGGTGCGCAGTTCGTGGCTGACGTTCGCGACGAGCTCGCGCCGCTGCCGGTCCACCTCGCCGAGGTCGGCGGCCATCGCGTTGAACGCCCGGGCCAGCTCCCCCACCTCGTCGCGGGAGGTGGCGCGGACGCGCAGCGTGTAGCGGCCCTTGGCGATGGTCTGCGCCGCGCGGGCCATCTCACGCAGCGGCTTGGTCATCCCCCTGGCCAGCACCTGCACCATCACCAGGGACAGCGCCACGGCCACGGCGATGCGGATCTCGCGCGGCAGCCCGGCGGCGATGCCGGCCTCGTTCACCACGAACGCGGTCGCGACGGCCAGCACGATGACGAGGCCGAGCTTGACCTTGATCCGGCCGAGGAAGTCGAGCGGCCTCACCGGCGGACCAGGGCGTACCCGACTCCGTGCACGGTGCGCACCACGTCGGAGCCGAGCTTGCGGCGCAGCGCCCGCACGTGGCTGTCGACGGTCCTGGTGGCGGCGGCCTCGGCGAAGCCCCACACGTCCGACAACAGCCGGTCGCGCTCGAAGACCTGCCCCGGCCGCTCGGCGAGGCGGCGCAGCAGGTCGAACTCGGTCCTGGTGAGCTGCGCCTCGACGCCCCGCACGAACACCCGGCGGGCCGCCGTGTCGATCTCCACCTCGCCGACCCTGATCACCGTGTCCTCGGCGGCAAGCTGGGCGGCCCGCTCGACCCGGCGCAGCAGCGCGTGGATCCTGGCCACCAGCTCCCGCATGCTGAACGGCTTGGCGAGATAGTCGTCGGCGCCCACGCCCAGGCCCACCAGCACGTCGGTCTCCTCGCCCAGCGCGGTGAGCATGAGGACCGGCACCGGCCTGGCCGCCTGCATCCGGCGGCACACCTCCAGCCCGTCGAGCCCCGGCAGCAGCCGGTCCAGGATGACCAGGTCGGGCTCTGCCCTGCGGTGCTCCACCAGGGCGGTCTCGCCGTCTCCGGCCACCCGGACATCGAACCCCTCGGCCGCCAGCCGGTCGCGTACGGCCCGCGCGATCGTCTCGTCGTCCTCGACCAGGAGGACCCGCCGTTGTTCTGCCACGGGCCGCAAGCCTAGAAGCGGCGCGTGCAGACGGCACTCCCTATTCCGTGCACATCCGGTGCAGACTGGACTCGTGATCACGTCCCGGTATCTCCACCGTCTCGGCCTCGCCGACCTGCTGGACGCGCCCCCGTCGGCCCGGGGGCTGCGCGCGCTGCATCGCGCGCACGTCGAGCGGGTGCCGTACGAGGTGCTGGACATCTGGCTCGGCCGCGCCACGACCGTCGAGCCGCACGCGTCGGCGCGGCGCGTCGTGGCCGGGCGGGGCGGCTACTGCTTCCACCTGAACGGCGCGTTCCACCTGCTGGCGAGGGCGCTCGGCTACGACGTGACGCGGCACGTGGGCGGCGTGCAGGGCCACGACGGCGAGCCGGGCGTCACCGCGAACCACCTGGTCCTGACCGCGCGGGGCCTGCCTGACGACGGCAACCCGGGCGGCGAGTGGCTGGTGGACCTCGGGCTCGGCGACGGGCCGCACGAGCCGATCCCGTTGGTGGCGGGCACCTACCGGCAGGGGCCCTTCGTGTACGGCCTGCGACCGTCGTCGGTGGCGCCCGGCGGGTGGCGGCTGGACCACGACCCGGGCGGCTCGTTCCGCGGGATGGACTTCGGGCCGGCGGCCACGGGGATGTCGGCGTTCACCGCCATGCACGAGCACCTCACCACGTCGCCGGAGTCGGGATTCGTGCGGGTGGCGACCGTGCAGCGGCGCGACGCCTCCGGGGTGGACGTGCTGCGCGGGCTGGTGCTCACGCGGGTGGGACACGGGCGGCGTTCGGTGACGCTGGACACGGCCCGCGACTACCACGCGGCGCTGGCCGACGTGTTCGGGCTGACGCTCGACGACGTCCCGGCCGATGCGCGGGACGGGCTCTTCCGCCGGGTGCACGCCGCGCACGAGGCGTGGCTCGCCACCGCCCCGGCCACTGCCCCGGCCGTCGCCCCGGTCTGACAATGGCTTCGGCCGGAGACGTGCCGCTATCGTGCACTTCGGGATGGGAGACACCACGAAACTCGCAGGACGTTACCGGCTGCTGAACCCCCTGGGCGGGGGCGCCGTGCGGCTGGCCTTCGACGAGGTGGCACACCGGGACGTCGCGGTGCGCGAGCTGCGCCTGCCGCCCGAGCTGTGCGACGCCGCGACGCGTGACGCGCGGCTGGCGGCCGGGCTGCGGCATCCGTGCGTCGTCCCGGTCCTCGACGTGGTGGCCGAGGGCGGCATGCCGTGGCTGGTGATGGAGTTCGTCTCGGGGGCCTCGCTGGAGCAGACCGTGGCGGCGCGCGGGCCGCTGCCGGCCCTGCAGGCGGCCAGGGTGGGCGTGGGCGTGCTGGCCGCCGTGCTGACAGCGCACGCCGCCGGTCTCGTGCACGGACGGGTCAACCCGGGCAACGTGCTGCTGGCCACGACGGGGCGGGCGCTGCTGACGGGGTTCGGGCTGCCGCAGGCGGGTCTGCGGCCATCGGCCGACCTGTGGTCGCTGGCGGCCACCCTGCACTTCGCCGTCGAGGGCCGGCCGCCGGGCTCCGTGCCCGCCGCGGGCACCGATCCGCTGCGGGCGCTGATCCGGGCCATGCTCGACCCGCTGGGGCCACCGCCGGTCGAGATGCTGGCCGAGACGCTGGATCGGCTCGCCGTGGAGCGTTCCCTGGAGCAGGTGATCGCCGCGTGGGGGCCGCTGTCCCCGGCGCGGGCGGCCGCCGTCGGCCTGGCCGTCCTCGACCGGCTGGCCGCGTCGCACGCCCGCGGCGAGCATCACGGCGCCGTCCACCCGGCCAGCGTCCTCACCCCTGACATCCCCCCGTCCGGCGGACCGGCACCGGCCGGGCAGACGTCAGGCGCCCCCGTTCCGGCCGGGCCGACATCAGGCGCATCCGTTCCGGCCGGGCCGACGTCAGGCGCATCCGTTCCGGGCGGGCCGCCCGCCGGCCAGGTGGTCCCGTGGCGGGCGGCGGCGTGGCTGGTGCCGGCGCGGGTGGCGGGCCCGGCCGCGCCGGCCTTCCGGGCGCCCGAGGGGGTGCCGAGCCCGGCCGCCGACCTGTGGGCGCTCGGGGCGACGTTGTTCGCCGCCGTGGAGGGCCACCCGCCCGCTCCGGGGGCGCCGCTCACCAGGGCCGGGGCGCTGGCTCCCGTCCTGTTCCGGCTGCTGTCCGGCGACCCCGCCCTGCGCGGCGAGCCCGGCGCGCTCCGGGAGGACCTACTCGCGGTCGCCGGCTCCGCCTGATCGGCCCCCGAGTTGCGATACATCGCGATGCGGAACCACGAGGGTGCTCCCACTCGTTGGACCGGCGACGCAGAATGTGGGAGAGGCGGGGCGTGCGCTCCGCGTTGGAGGAAGAGGATGTCGCCAGTCCAGAAGTACGCCATCGGCGCGGGCGCCGCGGTGCTGCTGTCCTTGATCTTCTTCGGGGCCGGATGGATCACCTTGCTGGTCATCCTCGGCGTGGTCGGGGCCCCGGTGGTCGGCTACCTGATGCTGGACCCGTCGCAGCGGGCGCGGCTCAAGAGGGCGCGCAAGCGCGGCATCGGCCGCTGAGCCCTGCGCGGCCCGGCCGGGCGGCGCGGCCGGGCGCTGCGGTGCGGCGGGTGCCTCAGGCGCCCGCCGTCGCCAGTTGCGCGCGCACCTTCTGGGTCACCCGGTGCTCCACGAAGAACGACAGGAACGGCACCGTGCCGCCGAGCATGATGCCCAGCATGTACTGCCAGCTCCAGCGGCCCTTCATGCCGAGGTTCATCACCGCGACCAGATAGACCATGTAGAAGAAGCCGTGGATGGGTGCGGTGACCTTCGACAGGCCCGGGTTGCCGAAGCCGTACCTGAGCACCATCGCCACGCAGAGCACGAGCAACATCACGCCGACGATGTAGGCGAGCACCCGGAAGGGTTTGAGAGCCGATTCCACCGATTTAACCTTCCAGCACCATCTCAGGAGAATTGCGACGGTCCCGATCCCCGCGCACACCGTCGCGCACGAAGTGGAACCACATGAACACGGCGAACCCGGCGAAGATCCACCAGTTGGCGGCATAGGCCAGGTTACGCCAGGTCAGCGTGCCGCCGACCACCGGCGGTGAGACCTTCACCTGCGTGAGCCCGCCCGAGGGCGGCTGGGCCACCAGGAAGCCGGTGCGGACCTTCTCGCCGCTCCACAGGTTGACCAGCTCGCCCGTGGACACGGTCTGCACCTGGCCCTCGGGCAACCCCTCGGCGCGCCGCTGCACGCTGTCGGTGCCCTGCTGCGGGCGCAGCCGCCCGGACACCCCGACCCTGCCCTCGGGCACGACCGCGGCCGGGTCGCCGGCGTCGGCCACCCAGCCCCGTACGACCGGCATCAGCGTGCCGTCGTCGAGCCGGAGCGGCGTGAGCACCCAGTAGCCCTTGTCGCGGGCGACGTTGCCGCCCGGCTCGTCGACGTCGGGCACCCGGTCGGCGACGAGGAGCTGGCGCTGCGCGTCGTAGACGCCCTCGGCGGTGACCTGGCGCCCGACCGCCCCGCCGTCCATCCGCCCGCCGACGGGGGCGAGCGTGGTGACCGCGACGGGGGCCGGATCGGACGTCGCCTGCGGTTTGCCGGAGTCCTGGAAGACGCCGAGCTGCCAGCGGCCGAGCAGGATGAACGCGATGACGACCCCGATCGTCAGCAGATGCAGCCCCAGCATGCGGGGCGAGAGCAGGGTCCTCATCATGGTTCAAAGTTATCCGGCGACCTGACCGGTCCCCTAATCAGCCCGCCTGCGGATCGCGGTAAAAGGCGCAAATGTCGCAGGCGATCCCGCTAGGCTGCTCCTCATGTCTGAGCAGCACATCGACCCGGCGGGCAACACCCAGGCGTTCCGTGCGTTCGCGCAGGGGGCCGAGCAGGAGCCGACGCCCAAGAAGTCGCCCCTCATCCCGATCATCGCGGTCGTCGCCGCCATCGTGGTCATCGGCGTCGCCGCCTTCCTCGTCCTCCGCTGACGCCCGTTTCCTGACAGCGCCGACGGTCGAGGCTCTCGGCGCCTTTGGCGTGCCCGGGATCAGGAGGCGCTGGACCGTCGCGGACCGGCCGGACTAGATTCGCCAGAGAGTCCGATTCGGGAGGACCAGTGGCGGCACCGGGCATCGTCATCGTCGGAGCCGGATGCCGTGCGCTGCGCCACGGCGTCTACTGGCTGCTGGAGAGCAGGGCGCTGGGCTTCACCGTGGACCCGCGCCTGATGCGGGCGCACGAGAAGGTCGCACTCCGCCACCTGGCGGCCCAGGTGCCCGACCCGGAGCTGCGGCGCAGGCTCACCCCCGACTACACGATCGGCTGCAAGCGCCTGCTCATCTCCAGCGACTACTATCCCGCGCTGACCCGCGACAACGTCACCCTCGTCACCGACCCCGTCAAGGAGATCGGGCCGCACGGGCTGGTGGACGCCTCCGGCGCCGAGCATCCGGCCGACGTGATCGTGTTCGGCACCGGCTTCAGGGTCACCGACGCGCCGCGCGACCGGCGGATCACCGGCCGGAACGGGCTACGGCTCCAGGACGCCTGGCGGCACGGCATCGAGGCGTACTACGGCGTCACCGTCGCCGGCTTCCCCAACCTGTTCCTCCTGCTCGGCCCGAACACCGGGCTCGGCCACAACTCGGTCGTCTTCATGATCGAGTCGCAGGTGCGCTACGTCCTGGACTGTCTGCGGCTGCTCTCCCGGACCGGCGCCAAGGCCCTGGACGTCCGGACGGAGCGCCAGCGGGCGTTCAACCGGAGGCTGCGGGCCCGGCTCGACCCGCTGGTGTGGAACGCGGGCGGCTGCTCCTCCTGGTATCTGGACGAGCACGGCGTCAACCGGACGATCTGGCCGGGCTTCACCTTCGAGTACTGGGCGCGCACCCGCAAGGTGAAGCCCGCCGCCTACGAGCTCCTGTTCTGACCCGTCACCCGCCGGGCCTGACCACCATCGCGCTGCCGCCGCCGCGCCGGGTGGGCTCGGCCACGGCCTGGACCCTGGTCCGGCTGAGGAACTCCAGCGCGGTGGCCGCCCCGATCTCCGGCGTCACCGCGAAGGTGTGCCCGCGCGCCTCCAGCTCGCTCCGGTGGGCGTCGAGGAAGGCCTGCTCGGCCTGCGTCTGGGCGCTGTTGCGCTGGGAGGCGCGCGGCGCGGCCAGCGCCTCGGGCAGGCTCATGCCCCACTCGTAGCGGTTCATCAGGATCTGCAGCACGGTCGTGATGATCGTCGAACCGCCGGGCGAGCCGACGGCGAGCACCGGGCGGCCGTCGTCGAAGACGATCGTCGGCGCCATGGACGAACGCGGCCGCTTGCCGGGGCCGGGCAGGTTGGGGTCGCCCGGAGCCGGGCCGAACGTGAAGTCGGTCAGCTCGTTGTTCAGCAGGAACCCGCGTCCGGGCACCACGATGCCGTTGCCGCCGGTCGACTCGATCGTCAGGTTGTAGGCGACGACGTTGCCCCACCGGTCGGCCACGACCAGGTGCGTGGTCTCCGGCCCCTCGGCGACGGTGGGCGTGGACGTGCCGGTCGGGCGCTCGCACGGCCGGTAGCCGCCGTCGGGGTCGCCGGGCGCGGCCGGGTGCGCCATGGCCCGTTCGCCGATGAGGCAGGCGCGCTCCTTGGCGAAGCCGTCGGACAGCAACTCCTTCAGCGGCACGCCGGGCACGTCGGCGACGTACTTGTTGCGGTCGGCGAAGGCCAGGCGGGACGCCTCCAGGTATTCGTGCAGGCCGGCCTGGGGCAGCGCGCCGAGGATGTTGAGCGCCTCGCCCACGGTCGAGCCGCCGGAGGACGGGGGCGCCATGCCGTACACCCGCAGCCCCTGGTAGTCGACGCGGGTCGGCTCGCGCCGCAGCGCCCGGTAGGCGCGCAGGTCGGACAGCTCCATCAGGCCCGGCCTGACCTCGCGGGTCGCGCCCGGCGTCACCGGCGGCCGTTTGACCGTGGCGACGATCTCCTTGCCGAGCTGCCCGCCGTACAACCAGCCGGGTCCGCGCCTGGCCAGCTCCCGGTAGGTGGCGGCCAGCTCGGGGTTCTTGAAGACGGAGCCGACGGCGGGCGGCGCGCCGCCCGGCAGGTAGAGCTTGGCGGTGGAGGTGAAGTCCTTGAACCTGGCCTCGTTCTGCCGGGTCTGGTCCACGAACGTCTGGTCGACCACGAACCCCTTGGCCGCCACCTCGATGGCGGGCTGCAGGGCCTGTCGCAGCGAGATCGTGCCGAACCTGCGCAGGGCCAGGTCCCACTGCGCGACCGCGCCGGGCACGCCGGCCGACAGGCCGCTGGTGACGCCCTCCTCGAACGGGACGCCCTCCAGCGAGGTCGCCGTCATGGCCTTCGGCGCCGTCTCGCGGCCGTCGATGGTGTGGACCTCACGGTCGCGGGCGTCGTAGTAGACGATGAAGCCGCCGCCCGCCAGACCGGCCGAGTACGGCTCGGTGACCCCGAGCACGGCTCCGGCGGCGACGGCGGCGTCGACGGCGTTGCCGCCCCTCCTGAGCACGGCGATGGCGGCCTTGCTGGCGTCGAGGTCGACCGTGGCGACGGCGCCGCCGTACCCCTCGGCGACGGGGACCTTCTGCGGCGCCCACCGACTGCTGTCGGCCGCCGCGGGCGTGAGGGTGGAGGTCAGCGTGACGAGGACTGCTGCGGGAACGAGCACACGGCGCATGGTCTCCACCCTTACTCAGGTACGCCCGTTGCGGTAGGGCCCCCTGCGACACCGGGGTGACGCGCGGACCGAACGGGTGCCCTAACGTGGGCCGCGTGCGTGTGAAGTCCGGCTACGACCCGGTTCTGGCGGTGAGTGTCGCCGTGGCGCAGATCGTGCTGTCCATGGGGGCGCAGTACGGGCAGACGAACCGGGAGCAGTTGGACCCGCTGGCGTTCGGGCTGCTGACGGCGGGGCCGGCCGCGCTGGTGTTCCGCCGGAAATATCCCGTTATTTCATCGGCTGTTGCCCTGCTGGTGACCTACGTGTACACGTGGCTGGACTACCCCCTGGGACCCGTCTACCTGGCCCCGATCATCGTGCTGACCACCCTGGTCCTGGGCGGGCGGCGGCGGGCGGCGTGGGTCATGGCGGCGGTCACCTGGGCGGTGTTCCTCGCCTATGGCGCCGTGGGCGACGGCGCGGCGCCCGCGGGCATCTTCCACGACCTGGCCATCACCGCGTTCATCCTGCTCGTCATGGTGGTGGCGGAGCTGGCCTCGATCGTCCGCGAGCGGCGCGCGCAGCAGCAGCGCGCGGCCGAGGAGGAGATGCGGCGCCAGGCCAGCGAGGAACGGCTGACCATGGCCCGGGAGCTGCACGACGTCCTCGCGCACAACATCTCGCTCATCCACGTCCAGGCCTCGACCGCGCTGCACCTCATCGACGACAACCCCGAGCAGGCCCGCACCGCGCTCGCCACCATCAAGGCCGCCTCCAAGGACGTGCTCGGCGAGATGCGCTCGGTCCTGAACGTCCTGCGCGACGGCGCCCCCCGCTCCCCCACGGCCGGCCTCGACCGCCTCGACGAGCTGGCCGAACGCTCCGGGCTCGACGTGACGCTGGAACGCGAGACCCCCCGCCCGCTGTCCCCGCAGGTGGAGCGGGCCGCCTACCGCATCGTCCAGGAGTCGCTCACCAACGCCGCCCGCCACGCCCCCGGCGCCCAGGTGCGCGTCCGGCTCGGGTACGGCTCGCGCGAGCTGGCCGTCGAGGTCACCGACACCGGGCCGACGACGCCGGCCGTCCTGGCCGAGCAGGGCGGCGGCAACGGCATCCCCGGCATGCGCGAACGCGCCTCCGCCCTGGGCGGCACGCTGGTCGCCGGGCCCTCGGGCACCGGCTTCCGGGTGTCGGCCCGGCTCCCCCTCCCCGAGGAGACCACATGATCAACCTCCTGCTGGCCGACGACCAGGCCCTGGTCCGCGCCGGCTTTCGCGCCCTGCTCGACGCCCAGCCCGACATGACCGTGGTCGCCGAGGCGGGCGACGGCGCCGAGGCGGTCCGCCTGTCCCGCAAGCTGGAGCCCCACGTGGTGTTGATGGACATCCGCATGCCCGGCACCGACGGCCTCACCGCGACCCGGCAGATGCCCGACGGGCCGCGCGTCATCATCCTGACCACGTTCGAGCTCGACGAGTACGTCTTCGAGGCGCTGCGCGGCGGCGCCAGCGGCTTCCTCGTCAAGGACACCGAGCCGGCCGAGCTCATCCAGGCGGTCCGCGTGGTGGCGGCGGGCGAGGCGCTGCTGTCCCCGAGCGTGACCCGCCGCCTCATCGCCGAGTACGCCTCCCGCGCCAAGGAACCCCAGGAGGCGGGCCGCCTGGCGCAGCTCACCGACCGCGAGCGCGAGGTCCTGACCCTGGTGGGCACGGGCCTGACCAACGACGAGATCGCCGCCCGGCTCTTCATGTCACCGGCCACGGCCAAGACTCACGTGAGCCGCACCATGGCCAAGCTCCACGCCCGCGACCGCGCCCAGCTCGTCGTCTTCGCCTACGAGTCCGGCCTCGTCCGCCCCGGCTGGCACTGACGATCTACCACGCGATCTGGCAGGCATTCGCGGCCGGCGCGTCCACGCCGGCACAGATCGGCGGCCTCGTGGGCATGGACGCCAAGGCCCTCACCTACCACCTGAACATCATGCGGGACGGCGCCTTCATCACCCACGGCCAGGTCCCACACGGGATTCTCTCCCGATCTGCGCACGGCCGCGGCTGCGGGACGTGTTCACCTCGTCGACGACGACATGCGCGGGGCCGGGCGGGCATGACGGGATCACGCCGGCCACCCGCCCTGCGCGCCTGCCCCTCGGCGGGCGCCGGCGAAATCGGTTGATCGGCGGCGGAGAAGGCTGACAGGCTGCCGGGATGGGGCGTTCGTTCGAGGAACTGGTGGCGGAGGCGCAGGACGCGCCCGTCGACGGGTGGGACTTCTCATGGCTCGACGGCCGCGCGAGCGAGCGGCGCCCGTCGTGGGGCTACGCGCGACTGCTCGGCGACCGGATGGCCGGCGCCACGGCCGCCCTCGACATCCAGACCGGCGGCGGGGAGATCCTGGCCGGCCTGCCGAGGCTGGCGCCGGTGACGGTCGCCACCGAGTCGTGGCCGCCCAACCTCAGGCTGGCCGCCGCCCGGCTGCGGGAGCGCGGGGCGGCGGTCGTGGCCGACGACGAGGAGCCGCGCCTGCCGTTCCGCACGGGGTCCTTCGACCTGGTGGCCAGCCGCCACCCGGTGGAGACGTGGTGGGCGGAGATCGCCCGCGTGCTGCGGCCGGGCGGCGCCTACTTCTCCCAGCAGGTGGGCCCGCGCAGTGTGTTCGAGCTGGCCGAGTTCTTCCTGGGCCCGCTCGACGGCTCCGGGCGCGACCCGGAGCGGGCCCGGGACGCGGCAGAGGCGGCCGGGCTCACCGTGGTGGACCTGCGGGCCGAGCAACTGCGGATGGAGTTCCACGACGTCGGCGCGGTGATCTACTTCCTGCGCAAGGTGATCTGGATCGTGCCGGGCTTCACGGTCGACCGCCACCGGGCGCGGCTGCGCGACCTGCACGAGCTCATCGAGGCCGAGGGGCCGTTCGTCGCCCACTCCAGCAGGTTCCTCATCGAGGCGCGGGCCTGAGACGTCCGCGACATGAACGGCACCGCGGGGTGAAGACACTGTTACTGGTCGCATCCGGCCGGTCCCCTTACGTTTCGGCATGAGAACGTCCCTAGAGAGGTTCGCCCGGAGCGGGGGTCGAGGATGCGGCGCGACGCGCGACGAGGCCGTGACGGATGCCGTCACGGCCGGCCGGGACCCGCTCGTTGAGCGCGCAGGAGGTCGCCGCCCTGCTGGCCACCGGCCTGGCGGCGGGGTTCGTGGCGGGCAGCGCCTCGTGCACGGCGGTGCAGGGCGGGCTGCTCGCGGGCCTGGCCCGGGGGCGTGAGCGGGGTGGGCCGCGGTGGGCGGTCGGCTGGTTCCTGGCCGGGCGGCTGGCCGCGTACTCGGCGGTGGGGGCGCTGCTCGGGCTGGCCGGCGAGGCGGTCACGCTGGGACCCACGACCCGGGCGGTGCTGCTCCTGGCGGCGGGGGTTCTCGTCGTGGCGTTCGCCGTCCGGCTGCTGCGCCGCACGGACACCAGCCGCCCGGACACCAGCCACACGGACGCCGGCCGCACAGGCACGAACCGCACGGACACCAGCCGCACGGGCACGAACCGCGCGGAGGCGCGGTGTGCGGACGGGGGGTGCGCGCCGGAGCGCGGAGCGGTGGCGCGGCTCGGGGCGCGGCTCACCAGCCCGCCGCTGCTGGGGGCGGCCACCGTGCTCGTGCCGTGCGGCGTGACGCTGAGCATGGAGATGATCGCCGTCACCAGCCGGTCGGCGGCCGGTGGAGCGGCGGTGCTGGCGGGGTTCGTCGTCGGCAGCTCGCCGGCGTTCGCCCTGCTGGGGTACGTGCTGCGGCGCCTGTCGCGGACCCGCGTCGCCCGGCTGACGGGCGTGGCCGCGCTCGCGGCCGGGCTGTGGACCGTCGGCACCGGGCTCAACCTGGGCGGCTGGCTGCCCCGCCCCACCCCACCGGCCGCCGCCGTCACCGGCCGGGACACCGCCGCCCGCCCGCCCACCGTCACGATCTGGGCGATGCGCGACGGCTACCGGCCCGGCTACGCGAAGCTGCCCGCGGGCGTGCCCGTCGAGATCGTCTTCAGGCCGGCGGAGCAGGGGTGCACCGGAACGGTCACCATCGCCGGGCGTGACGTCGCCCTGCCCGCCACCGTCCGGCTGCCCGCGCAACGCCCCGGCACCCTCAGGTACGTCTGCGGCATGGGCATGTACACCGGCTTCCTCAACTTCTCCTAGCCTCTCGGCGATTACGCTCCGCATCCACGTGTTTACATGTCACCCTGTGCGCATGGCGTGGTGGCAAGGTGGTGAGGTGGCGGCGGCGACCGTTCCGGCGCCCCGGGTCGGCGACGAACCCGAGCTGCTGGCGGCCGCGCAGGCCGGTGACCCGCAGGCGGCGCACCGGCTCGGCCGGTTGTGCGCGCAGCGGGGCGACCGCGCGGGGGCCAGGCACTGGTGGGAGCGGGCGGCATCGGCCGGCAACGTCGACAGCGCCTTCAACCTGGGCATCTGGCACGAGAAGCACGGCACCCTGGAGGAGGCCGTCTCCTGGTACGAGCGGGCGGCGGGCACCGGCGACACGGAGGCGGCGGTCAACCTGGCCACCCTGCTGCTGGAGCAGCGCGGCGACCCGGACACCGCGAGGGGCTGGTTCGAGAGCGCCGCCCGCGCCGGGTCCCGGGTGGCGGCCCGCAGGCTGGCGCTGATGTGCGAGGACGCGGGCGAGACCCCGCTGGCGCGCGAGTGGCACCGCCGGGCGGCCGCTGACGGCGACACCTCCTCGGCCCACGACCTGGGCTTCCTGGCGTACTCGGCGGGCGAGGAGGAGGAGGCCGTGCGGTGGTGGGAGTGCGCCACCCGCGGCGGCCACGTCGAGGCCGCCTACCACCTCGGCCTGCTGCTGCAGGCGGGCCGCGACCCGGAGGGCGCCGAGGCGTACTTCCGGCTGGCCGCCAGGAGCGAGCATCCCGGCGCCGCCTCGCAGCTCGGCGGCATCGCGCTCGCCCACGCCGACCTGCGCACCGCCCGCGCCTGGTTCGAGCGGGCGGCGGGCGCGGGACGGCTGGACGACCAGCGGATGGCCGGGTTCGTCTGCGTGGAGCTGGGCAACGCGACGGGCGCCAGCCACTGGTTCGGCAGGGCGGCGGCCAGCGGCGACCCGGAGGCGATGTTCCACTTCGGGCTGCTGCTCATCGCCGAGTACGGCGACCTGGCGAGGGGCCGGCACTGGTTCCGGCTCGCGGCGCTGGCCGGTCACCACCGGGCGGCCGTCGAGCTCGGCGGCCTGCTCAGCGCGGCCGGGGAGCTCGCCGAGGCCCAGCGGTGGCTCACTGACCCGCCGCCGCCCGGCTGGGACCGGGCCGCCGAGCCCGAACTGGCCGCGCGGGCCGAGCTGGCCGCCGCCGCGACCGGCCGCCGGGGCGGCGTCGCACTGGCCGTGCCCGAGCTGACGGAGCTGCTCGGCACCTGGGACCTGGTGACCAGGCCGCTGCACGACCACGCCGACGTCGTCGGCTGGCTGGTGGAGCGCAGCGGCCTGCACGCGAGCGCCGTCGAGTACCTCGCCTCGGTGCGGGGCACGCTGGTCAGGCCGGGCAACTCGCCGTGGCCCAGCCCCGGCGAGATCGACCACGTCCTGGCCACCGCCCGCGACCTGCGCAGACGCCTCGGCGTCCGCTAGCGGCGCGGGCGCCGCCGCCGGGCGGCTCCACCTCGATCCAGCGGTCGGCGCCGTACGGCAGGTCCGTGGTGACCTCGAACCCCATCCTGGGGGCACGGCGCGGCCGTGCCCCGGGGAGGCGGCCGCGGGTCAGGCGGCGAGGACGTCGGCCACCGGCGTGACCGGCAGGCCCAGCGCCTGCGCGACCGGCACGTTGGTGAGCAGCCCGTCGTGCGTGTTGAGGCCGCCCGCCAGCCCGGCGTCGGCCTTCAGCGCGTCGCGCCAGCCCAGGTCGGCCAGCTTGACCGCGTACGGCAGCGTGGCGTTCGTCAGCGCGTAGGTGGAGGTGTTGGCCACCGAGCCCGGCATGTTCGCCACGCAGTAGAAGACCGAGCCGTGCACCGTGTAGGTGGGGTCGGCGTGCGTGGTCGGGCGCGAGTCCTCGAAGCAGCCGCCCTGGTCGATGGCGATGTCGACGAGCACCGAGCCCGGCTTCATCCGCGAGACCAGCTCGTTGGAGACCAGCGTCGGGGCCTTGGCGCCCGGGATCAGGACCGCGCCGATGACGAGGTCGGCCTGGAGGACCTCCCGCTCGATCGCGTACGAGGTGGACACCAGCGTCTTGAGCCGGCCCTGGTAGACGGCGTCGATGAAGCGCAGGCGGTCGACGTTCGTGTCGAGGACGGTCACGTCGGCGCCCATGCCGACGGCGATCTGCGCGGCGTTGAGGCCGGACACACCGCCGCCGATGACGACCACCTTGGCCGGCGCCACGCCGGGCACGCCGCCCGGCAGGACGCCGCGCCCGCCGTTGAACCGCATCAGGTTGTACGCCCCGACCTGGGGCGCCAGCCGGCCGGCCACCTCCGACATGGGCGCGAGCAGCGGCAGCGCGTTGCCCACCTGGACTGTCTCGTAGGCGATGCCCGTGGTCCTGGCGGTGAGCAGCGCCTCGGTGCACGGGCGGGAGGCCGCCAGGTGCAGGTAGGTGAACAGGACGAGCCCGTCGCGCAGGCGGTGGTACTCCTCGGCGATCGGCTCCTTCACCTTGAGCACCATGTCGGCCTCGCCCCACACGGCGTCGGCGCCGTCGAGGATCTTCGCGCCCGCCGAGAGGTACTCCTCGTCCGTGATGTGCGAGCCGAGGCCCGCACCTCGCTGGACGATGACGTCGTGGCCGTGGCGCACCAGCTCGTGCACACCCGCCGGTGTGGCGGCCACGCGGTATTCGTGGTTCTTGACCTCGGCAGGCACGCCGATCTTCATCGCTTGGGTCCTTTCAGCTACCGGTGGGGGTGTTACAGGCGAGCCCACGCTTCGGTGAGCACGGTGCGGAGAATCGAGCCGATCTCCTCGATCTCCTGGGGACCCGCGACCAGCGGCGGCGCCAACTGGATGACGGGGTCACCACGGTCGTCGGCGCGGCAGTAGAGCCCCGCGTCGAACAGCGCCTTGGACAGGAAGCCGCGCAGCAGCCGCTCCGACTCCTCGGCGGTGAACGTCTCCTTGGTGGTCCTGTCCTTGACCAGCTCGATGCCCCAGAAGTAGCCGGCGCCGCGCACGTCGCCGACGATGGGCAGCTCGCGCAGGCCGTCGAGGGTGGCCTGGAAGAGCGGCTCGTTCTTGGTGACGTGGCCGAGCAGGTCCTCGCGCTCGAAGATGTCGAGGTTGGCCAGCGCCACGGCGGCGGAGACGGGGTGGCCGCCGAAGGTGTAGCCGTGGGCGAACATCTCCTCGCCGCTCTTGAACGGCTCGAACAGCCGCTCGTGCGCGATCATGGCGCCGATGGGTGAGTAGCCGCTGGTCAGACCCTTGGCGCAGGTGATGATGTCGGGGACGTAGTCGTACTTCTCGCCGCCGAACATCGTGCCGAGGCGGCCGAAGGCGCAGATGACCTCGTCGGAGACGAGCAGCACGTCGTACTCGTCGCAGATCTCGCGCAGCCGCCGCCAGTAGCCGGCGGGCGGCGGGAAGCAGCCGCCGGCGTTCTGCACCGGCTCGGCGAAGACGGCGGCCACCGTCTCCGGGCCCTCCATCTCGATGGCGCGGGCCACCCGGTCGGCCGCCCAGATGCCGTACTCCTCGGGCGTCATGCCCTTGACGCCGGTGATCTCGTCGGCGCGGTAGTGGTTGGTGTTGGGCACGCGGATGGAGCCGGGCACGAGCGGCTCGAACATCTGCTTGAACGCCGGGATGCCGGTGATCGACAGGGCGCCCTGCGGGGTGCCGTGGTAGGCGATGTGGCGGCTGACGACCTTGTGCTTGAGCGGCTTGCCGGTGAGCTTGAAGTACTGCTTGGCCAGCTTCCAGGCGGACTCGACCGCCTCGCCGCCGCCGGTGGTGAAGAAGACCCGGTTGAGGTCGCCCGGCGCGAGCCTTGCGAGCCGTTCGGCCAGCTCGGCGGCCTTCGGGTGCGCGTAGGACCACAGCGGGAAGAAAGCCAGCTCCTGGGCCTGCTTGGCGGCGGCCTCGGCCAGCTCGGCGCGGCCGTGGCCCGCCTGCACCACGAACAGGCCCGCCAGTCCGTCGAGGTAGCGCTTGCCGTGGATGTCGTAGATGTAGGACCCCTCACCGCGGACGATGGTCGGGATCTCGGACTGCTGGTAGGAGCTGTGCCTGGTGAAGTGCAACCACAGATGGTCGTGCGCGGCCTTGAGAATGTCGGTGTCCGGCTGCGTCATGGCTATCGTCCCTCGTGTCTGGCCTTCCCTCAGTCTGCACGTTGCCCCTCAGGTTTGCCAAGGGAATACGTCGCAACACTCTGCAAGAAATCCGAGATCCGCAGAAGCGCTATGTAACGGCTACGAAATCCGCAGGTAGGTTTGCGCGAGGGTCATATTGCTTTCCCACCTTGCGGGAACGTCTGTGATCCAATGAGACGCTAACTACCGAGAACGACCCGGGGGACCGACCCGTGACTCCTGACCAGATCGAGAGCGCCGTCGCCGCGGCGATGCCGCAGGCCGTCGAGGAACTGCGGCGGCTGGCCGCCATTCCCTCCGTGGCCTTTCCCGGCCACCCGGAGGAGCCCGTCTACGCCGCCGCGGCCATGGTCGAGGACCTGCTGCGCAGCACGGGGCTGGCGCGCGTCCAGCAGGTGCCCGTCGAGGGCAGTTTCCCCGCCGTGTACGGCGAGACGCCCGCCCCACCCGGCGCACCCACCGTGCTGCTCTACGCCCACTACGACGTGCAGCCCGCCGGCGACCCCGCCGCCTGGCGCACTCCCCCGTTCGAGCCCACGCTGATCGACGGCCAGCTCTTCGGCCGGGGCACCGCCGACGACAAGTCGGGCATCATCTCCCACATCACCGCGCTGCGGGCCTTCCAGGGCCGGCTGCCCGTCGGCGTCAAGGTCATCATCGAGGGCCAGGAGGAGTACGCCGGCGAGCGGCTGGAGGCGTTCGTCGAGCGCAACCCCGAGCTGCTGCGGGCCGACGCCATCGTGGTGGCCGACACCGGCAACCCGCGCATCGGCGACCCCGCCGTGACCACCTCGCTGCGCGGCATGGCCGCGTTCACCATCGAGGTCCGCACGCTGCGCGAGCCCGTGCACAGCGGCTCGTTCGGCGGGGCCGCCCCCGACGCCCTCGCCGCGCTGATGCGCATGCTGACCTCCCTGCACGACGACAACGGCGACATCCGCGTGCCCGGCCTGCCGCGCGGAACGTTCCTGGGCCAGGGGCCGGCGGAGGAGGAGTTCAGGAAGACGGCCGGGGTGCTGGACGGGGTGTCGCTGGTGGGCTCCGGCTCGCTGGCCGATCGCCTGTGGTCGTCGTACGCGATCACGGTGACCGGCCTGGACGTGCCCACGGTCTCCGGGGCCATCAACGCCGTGCAGCCGGCGACCCGCGCCCGTGTCACGGTCCGGGTCCCCCCGGCCGGCGACCCGAAGACGACGGTCAACGCCGTGGTCGAGTTCCTGCGGCAGGTGACGCCGTGGGGCGTTCAGGTGTCGTTCGGCGACTTCACGGTGGGCTCCGGCTTCCAGGCCGATTCGGGCGGCAAGGCCCGCTCGGCGCTCAACCGGGCCATGGAGCGCGCCTTCGGCCGCCCGCCCCGCGACGTCGGCGCCGGCGGCTCGATCCCGCTGGTCAACACCCTGCTCAAGCAGTTCCCGGCGGCGGAGATCCTGCTGTTCGGCGCCGAGGACGAGGACGCCGCCATCCACGCCCCGAACGAGCGCGTCGACCTGGACGAGCTGCGCCGCACCGCCACCGCTGAGGCGCTCTTCCTGCAGGAGCTGAGCCGCCCCTCGGCCCTCGGCGTCTGACGCCGGCCCTCGCCCCGCGGGGATCGGCTCCCCCGCGGGGCGGCGCTGCGCGGCGCCCGGTGGTCCGTCGCCGCCCAGGTGCCGCGGCCGGTCGCCCCACGACCCCGACACGGACGGGATACGCCGTCCCCAGCAGTTCGCGCACCGGGCCGCGGGTTCCCGCGGCCCTCCGCTGATCTAGCCTCCGCTTCCGTTTCTCCTGTCTCCGGCCGCACGCGCGTGCCGAGGCCAGGTCGCGTGTGCCCGGCACCTGGCACGGCTGGAGGAGCTGCGCCGGCTGCTGCGGGACGAGCTCGCCGCCGCCCGCGCGGGGACCCCGGACGCGACCTGCTCGCCCGCATGGCCTCCGGCAGCCGCCAGCACGCGCGATATCCGTTCTGATATCGGCACACGCCCCGTAGCGTCTTGGACAGTGCCATGCCGGTTGTGCTGTCATGACCGCCATGCCCGACTCGGACCCTCGTCGTTCCCTGCCCGCATCCAGGTGGGCGGGTGTCACGCGCCTCGCCGGTGCGGCGGCCGCCGCCGGAGTGGTGGTGGCGGCGCTCGCGCTGCCCGCCGTGGGCGGCGGCGGGGCGGTGTTCGTGTCGGCCGCCGAAGAGCTCAACATCAAGCCGATGGAGCTCAAGGAGCCGTCGCTGACGCAGGCGTCGACGGTGTACGACGCGCGGGGCAGGCAGATCGCCCAGTTCTACGACCAATACCGCAAGGTCGTGCCGCTGGCCCAGGTGTCCGAGGTGATGCGGACGGCGATCGTCGCCATCGAGGACGACCGCTTCTACCAGCACGGCGCGATCGACATCGAGGGAACGATCCGGGCGCTGGCCAAGAACCTCAGCTCGGGCGACGTCAGCCAGGGCGGTTCCAGCATCACCCAGCAGTACGTCAAGCAGGTGCTGCTGAACTCGGCGACCACGGACGAGGGCAGGAGCAAGGCGCTGGAGGCCAGCTACGCCCGCAAGCTGAACGAGCTGCGCCACGCCATGGCCGTCGAGCAGAAGTACACCAAGGACGAGATCCTGGAGAAGTACCTCAACATCGTGTACTTCGGCGACGGCGCGAACGGGGTGGAGGCGGCGGCGAGGCGGTTCTTCGGCATCCCGGCCGCCAAGCTGAACCTGGCGCAGGCCGCCACGCTGGCCGGCGCGGTGCAGGACCCCAACAGGACCGACCCGGGCCGCGGCAGGAAGGCGCGCGAGCTGCTGCTTGAGCGGCGCAACGTGGTGCTCGACCGGATGGCGCAGCTCGGCCGGATCACGCCTGAACAGGCGGCCGAGGCCAAGGCGGCCAAGCTCGGCTACAAGGGCGTCCCGCAGCCGAACGGCTGCCAGGCCAGCCGCTACGCCTACTTCTGCGAGTACGTCCGGTACGAGCTGCTGGCCAACCCGGCGTTCGGCAAGACGCAGCAGATCAGGCGGCAGCGCTTCACCCAGGGCGGGCTGAAGATCTACACCACGCTCGACACGAAGATGCAGGCGGCGGCGGACCAGGCCATCAAGAGGCGGGTGTTCGCCTCGGACAACGCGGTGGCCGCCGAGGCGTTGGTGCAGCCGGGCACCGGGATGATCAAGGCGATGGCGGCCAGCCGGACGTTCGGCGACTCGGCGCGCCGGAAGGAGATCTCCTACAACCCGGTCGCCGACAGCACGCACGGCGGGCTCGTCGGCTTCCAGGCGGGTTCGACGTTCAAGACGTTCACCCTGATCACCGCCCTGAAACAGGGCATGAAGCTCGACGACGGCATCAGCGTGGGCAACGGCTACACCGCCCCGAGCACGTCCTCGTTCAAGAACTGCGCGGGCCAGAACATGGGCATCCCGTCGTGGACGGTCACCAACGACGAGGGCACGCCCGGGTTCAAGACGCTCAGAACCGGCACCTGGGGATCGGTGAACACCTTCTTCATGGCGCTGGAGCAGCGGGTCGGCCTGTGCGAGACGGTGGAGACCGCCAAGTCACTGGGCATCAGGCGCGCCGACGGCAAGACGCTGCAGGAGTACGAGACGTTCACCCTCGGCATCAACGAGATGGACCCGGTGACCGTGGCCAACGCCTACGCCGCCATCGCGGCGCGCGGGAGGTACTGCGCGCCCATGGCCATCACCAAGGTCACCGACACCGCCACGGGCAAGACGGCCGCCTTCGAGCCGTCGTGCAGGCAGGCGCTGGACGCCGAGGTGGCCGACGCCACCGCCGAGGTGCTGACCGGGGTGTTCACCGACGGGACGATGCGGTCGGTGGGCGGGATCGGGCGCCCGGCGGCGGGCAAGACCGGCACCACGGACGGCTACGCGACGGCCTGGTTCGCCGGGTTCACGCCGGACCTGGCGGGTGCGGTCAGCATCGGCGACCCGCGCGGCTCGCAGCGCTACAAGCTCAGCGGCGTCACCATCGGCGGCCAGTACTTCGGCGCGGTCGCGGGCGCCTCGCTGCCGGGGCCGATCTGGAAGGACACCATGACGGCGGCGCTGCGGGGCACGCCGGCGAAGGACTTCGTCCCGGTCAACACGTCCAGGTTCGGCGGGTGCGGCGAGAGTTGCGCGCCCGTCCGGGAGGAGCCGGACGAGCCGCTCGCCGAGGAGCCCGAGGGCCTGCAGGACCAGCTCCAGCTCGACGACCAGCTCGACGGCGGCCTCCAGGGCGAGCCGCAGGACGGGCAGCAGGACGGGCAGCAGGGTGGGCTGCAGGGTGGGGCGCCGGGCACGTCGCCGCAGGCGGGCCCGGCCGCGCGGGAGGACTAGCCCGGCCAGCCGAGCAGGCGGGCGCCGAGGGTGGCCGTCTCGACCGCGTGGCGCTGGATCGGATGGTTCAGGTCGTAGCCGGTCAGGGTGCGGACCCGGTGCAGCCGGTAGGTCACCGTGCGGACGCCGACGTGCAGCCGCCGGGCCGCCTCGGTGGACACCCCGCCGCAGGCGAAGTACGCGAACAGCGTGTCCACCAGCACGCCGGGCCCCCCGCGCTGGTCACGCAGCGGGCCGAGCACCGACTCCACCAGCTCGGTGATCGCCGCGTTGTCCCGCAGGAGCACCTGGAGCACCAGCAGTTCGGAGGCGTGCAGCACCCGTTCCGGGAGCTCCAGGCGGCGGGCGAACGTCACCACACCGCGCGCCTCCTCGTACGAGCGCACGATGCCGGCCGGGCCCTGGTGGGCGCGGCCGACGCCGATCCGCAGCGACGGGTCCTCGCCCGCCAGTTCCTCGGTGTGGGTGACGAACGCCTGGGCCACGCCCTCGGCGTGGTCTGCGGCGACGCAGACGAGCAGCCCCTCCTTGGTGGCGACGAGCAGGTCACGCACCCCGAACCGGGACAGCAGGGCGCCCTCCACGTGCCGCGCGACGGGCCCGCCGTCGTAGAAGGGCTGCCCGCCCTCCGCCACGCACACCACGTGCCCTCCGGTGGGGCGCAGCCCGAAGCGCTCGGCCCGTTCTGCGAGGGTGCCCGCGGTGAGCCGGCCGTGGAGCAGGTCGTCGATGAACTCCCGTCGCAGCGCCTCCTCGCGGCGGATCACCAGGCGCTGGGCCGTCTCGTACCCCTCCACCAAGGCGAGGGCGGACCGGTCGGCGGCCTTGAAGACGGCCTGGCCGACGGACCGCAGTTGGGAGACCTGCCGGGCGCGGGCGATGCCGGGCAGGTCGGGCCAGGCCAGCCAGGTGGCGCTGAGGTGCACGTCGATGACGGCGCGCAGGGGCAGGCCGTCGCGGGCCGCCGCCTCGCCGCTCGCGCGCACCCGGGCCAGGGCCGCCGCGTCGGGGCCCCGCCCGGTCAGGCTGACCTCAACGAGCAGGGCGAGGTACGCGGGCACCCACTCGGCCCGCACGCCTCCGGCGTCGGCGCCGGCCCGTGCCGCCACCCCGGCGATGTCCAGCTCGCCGATGTCCTGCTCGGCGATGTCGCGCGAGACCTCTCCTTGCCCGTGACCTGCCATGGTTCCAGGCTGGCACGTTCCCGCGGCCTTCGTTGACCCGGCAGGCCGGGCGGGTGCCCGGTCAGGCCCGGTCCGTCGCCGCGGACTGCTGGTAGACGTCGGGGACGCGGTCGCGGTCGAGGTCGGCGGTCTCGATCTCGTGGATGCGCCGGTACACCCGGCCGCGCAGGCGCAGGATGACCGCGGCGATCAGCGTGGCGGCCAGCGACCCGGCCAGCACGGCCAGCTTGACGTGCGCGTCTCGTTCGGTGCCGATGCCGAAGGCCAGCTCGCCGATGAGCAGCGACACCGTGAAGCCGACGCCGGACAGGATGGCCAGGCCCAGCACGTCCACCCAGGCGAGCCCCTCGTCGAGGTGGGCCCGGGTGAAGCGGGCCACCAGCCAGGTGGCCACCATGATGCCGATCGGCTTGCCGACGACCAGCCCGGCGACGATGCCGATGGCGATCGGGTCGCTCAGGGCGGTGGCGAGCCCGCTCAGCCCGCCCAGGGTCACACCGGCCGACAGGAACGCGAAGAGGGGCACGGCCACCCCGGCCGAGAGGGGCCGGAACAGGTGCTCGAAGTGCTCGGCCAGCCCCGGGCCCGCCTCCGGGCCGCCCGCGCGCCGGCTGCGCAGGACGGGCACGGCGAACCCCAGCAGCACCCCGGCGACGGTGGCGTGCACCCCGGAGGCGTGCACGAGGGCCCAGACGGCGAACGCCAGGGGCAGCAGCAACCACCAGGAGCGCACCCGGCGCTGCACCAGCGCGGTGAAGGCCGCCAGCGGCGCCAGCGCGGCCAGCAGCGGGACCGGCGCCAGGTCACTGGTGTAGAACAGCGCGATGATGACGATCGCGATGAGGTCGTCGACCACGGCGAGGGTGAGCAGGAAGGTGCGCAACGCCGTGGGCAGGAATCTGCCGACCACCGCGAGGACCGCCAGCGCGAACGCGATGTCGGTGGCCGTGGGGATCGCCCAGCCGGCCGCGGCGCCGCTGGTGCCACGGGTCACGAGCAGGTAGAGCGCGGCGGGGACGAGCACCCCGCCGAAGGCGGCGGCGACCGGGACGGCGGCCCGCCGCACGTGGCGCAGGTCACCGGCGACGAACTCCCGTTTGAGCTCCAGCCCCGCCACGAAGAAGAAGATCGCCAGCAGCCCGTCGGCGGCCCAGGTCGCCAGGTCGAGGTCCAGGTGCAGCGCCGCCGGGCCGACGGTGACGCCGCGCAGCGCCTCGTACCCGGCCGACCAGGGGGAGTTCGCCCAGATCAGTGCGGCCGCCGCGCCGGCCAGCAGGAGCGCGCCGCCGATGGTCTCCTTGCGGAGGATGCCGGCGATGCGGCCGGCCTCGGCCCACGAGCCCCGGTCGAACAGGGTGCGGCGAACACCATTGATCATGAACATGCTCCAGGAAGGCGGCAGAGATATGACACCAGCCTGCCGGGTCGCCGGCCCCCGTCACAACGCGGCCGGCGCGCAGTGTTGCGGCAGGTCTGCTTGCCGGTCACCGGCAAGGTCGCCCCTACCCCGCCACGGATAACCCATGTGTGTGGCGGGCCCGCCACCGGATACGTTGCCGTCCATGACCGACGACCGCATTCCACCGCCCCTCACCGGTGACGAGCGCACGGTGCTGAACAACTGGCTCGAATGGCATCGCGGCACGCTCGCCGTCAAGTGCGCCGGCCTGAGCGAGGAACAACTGCGCCTGCGTAGCGCCCCACCGTCATCGATGTCGCTGCTCGGCCTGGTCAGGCACATGGCGCACGTCGAACGGGCCTGGTTCCGGCACATCCTGAACGACGAGGACGTGCCCCGGCTGTGGGGCAAGGACCAGCGCGTCGACGCCGACTTCGACGACGTGGACACCGCCTCGGCCGAGGAGGCGTTCGCCACCTGGCAGGCGGAGATCGAGCACGCCCGCACGCTGTCGGCCGCGCTCCCCCTGGACGCCGTGGGCAAGAGGCGGCGCCATGGCCAGGACTGCACCCACCGCTGGATCCTCGTGCACATGATCGAGGAGTACGCGCGCCACAACGGGCACGCCGACCTGCTCCGCGAGCGCATCGACGGCGTCACCGGCGAGTGACGGGCCGCCCTACCCGGCCGCGGGAAGGTCGGACGAGATCGATGGCGGTCACGCCCCGATGCCGGCCCGCCCCGCCGAGCCGGCCGACCGTCTCGCTGGTTACCTTTGATCACAATTTTGCTACGTTCGCGGTGATCCACCACTCAAGGACCTGGCTGACCTGACGATCTTCTCGTGACGGACAAGCCACTCCACGTACGCGGTGCGGGCCTCGATCGCTCGGCTGTCGATCTCCAGCAAGCTTCCGAGGCGCTGCTCCAACTCCACGGGATGGGCGGCGGCACGAGCAGTGACGTGTACGCGGCGTCCGGGCTGCCGCTGGGCGCCCTCGGGCTGGTCGGCGAGGCGGCGCGCCTGCGCTACAACAACAGCTTCGGCGACTTCCGCGAGCGCCTGCTGCGTGGCGTCCGGTCCGCATCGAACATGTCGAAGGTGGTCACCACCAACAAGGACGGCTACGCCCAGGCCGAGCACGCGAGCGTGCGGGCGATGCTGGCGCTGAAGGACACCTGGGACGGCTCTCCCGACTACGCTCTGCTCCAGGACAACGGCCATTCCTTCTCCACCGCCAATCCCCTGTTCGGGCCGCCGTCGTACGACAAGGCCTGGCAGGCGTACACGCTGCTCGCCGGCTCGGGCGCCGGCGCGCTGGGCGCCCTGTACCTGGACCGCAGGCTGGCGACGGGCAACCCCCTCTGGCGTTACCGCGACGACGACGGCATCCGGGCCGCCTACCGCGAGATGGACAAGGCACGCACGTGGCAGGAGAAGGATCACGCCAACAAGCGCATGGACGGGGCGGTCAAGTCGAAGGCCGCGCTGCAGAGCAGCCGCACCGCCGCGATGCTCAAGGTCGCCGGGGGCATGTCGTTCACCGCGGCCATGGGCGCGATGCTCTGGGCGTCCGCCGTGGTCCGCAGCGACGAGGCTCTGGACAACCACGTCGACTACTGGGCCAACATGGCGCGGGAGCTGGACGACGTCTTCGGAGCCGGCGACCCCACGGGCAGGGAGGCCCTGGCCGCCGCCTGGGCAGGTGAGGCCATGGAGGCGGCCGACAAGAAGCTGCGCGCCTTCATGACCGCCGGCATCCAACTCACCGACCTCGCCGTCGCGCACGCCTACGACCTGGCGCAGGCGGTGGAGATCCTCAACTACGTGCACGACCTGGCCTTCGCGCTGACCGTGGCGGAGGTCATGTGGTTGCTCTGCGCCCGCCTGAGCTACACGATCAACCCCGTGGCCGCCCTGGGTCTGCAGGAGGTCATCGGGCGCAAGCTGACCATGACCATCATGGTCCTGCACACCATGCTCGTCGGCGTGATGGGCGCGGTGCTGTACGCGGGCATGAACGGGCAGCCGCAGCCCTCGCGGCCGGAGGGCGTGCCGGCGCAGGACTTCCCCATGGTCGAGGTCTAGGGGCGGCGTAGGCGGAGGTCAGCGGACCGGCAGGTCGTACACGCGGCGGACGCTGCTGCCCAGCCTGCCCACGTCGGCGCCGTAGACGTGCACCGAGACGCCGACCTCGGCGCTGGTGTTGCGCACCCGGTGGATGTCGCCGGGCGGCGCGAAGCCGCTGACGTCGCCGGGCCGGTTGTCGGCCCGGCCGATCTCCACCAGGTGGTCGCCCATGTCGCGGTAGAGGGTCTCGTGCTCGACTCCGCTGATGACGCCGAACGCGCACCACGACACGTGGTCGTGGATGGCCGTGCCCTGGCCGGGCCGCCACACGACGGCCACGACGGAGAAGTCCTCCTGGGCGTAGAGGACCTGCGAGACGTATCCGTCGGGCGAGCCGGCGTGTTCCTCCGGCGTGAGCAGATCGAGCGTGTGCAGGCGGTCGCGGAGCAGGCCGGCGACGGCGTACGCGGTGGCGCGGCCGGCGAGCCCCTTCCCGGTGATGGCGGCGATGCCGGAAACGAGGTCGTCCAGGCCCGGCCGCGCGATGGCCGATTTCATGGTATCCCCCTAGGGAAAGACGTTTATATGCGTTCCCCCTCCACGGTGCTACGGAACAACCCATAGGTCCAACAAATGTTCTGTGGCTCACTCATAGATAGACTTGATGGATGCTGGACGTCGTACGGCTCCGCGTCCTCGTCGCCGTCGCCCGCCGGGGCTCGCTGACCGCGGCCGCCAAGGACCTGCACTACTCGCAGCCCTCGGTCAGCCACCACCTGGCCCGCCTCGAAGCCGAGACCGGCGCCAAGCTCATCCAGCGCGCCGGGCGCGGCATCCGGCTGACCGAGGCCGGGCGGCTGCTCGCCGAGCGGGCCGCCGACATCATCAGCCGCCTCGACGCCACCGCCGACGAATTGGCCGCCCACGTCGGCCTGCACTCGGGCCGGGTCCGCCTGGCGGCCTTCCCCTCCGCGATCGGCACGTTCGTCCCCGAGGCGGCCGTCCGGCTGTCACGCGGCCATCCCGGTCTGCGGCTGGACCTGACGGAGACCGAGCCGCCCGAGGCGCTGCGGTTGCTGCGCTCCGGCCGGATCGACGTGGCCGTGATCTTCCGCTACGACGACACGGCGCCGGAGGACAACGGCATCTCGATGGTCCACCTGTTCGACGACCCCAGCTACCTGGTGACCCCGCCCGGCCGGCCGTCGGACGGGCTGGCCGGGCACGCCGGCTCGGAGTGGATCGCGGGCTGCGACCGGTGCCGCAGCCACCTGCTCGACATCTGTGCCAAGGCCGGGTTCCAGCCGCGGCTGTCGTTCACCAGCGACGACATCGTGGCCGTCCAGGCGCTGGTCGCCGCCGGCATGGGGGTGACGCTGCTGCCGGGGCTGGCCCTGCGCGCGCACCGCCACCCCGGGGTGGCCACCACCGAGATCCCCGGCTCCACCAGGCACGTCTACGCCGCCGTGTACGGCGAACCGCCCCACCCGCCGGCCACCCAGGCCCTGCTCGCCGCGCTCGCGAAAAGCCTTTGACCCCCGTGCGAGGATGGCCCCATGCCCGACCTCGTGACGCTCTCGCTCTTCGCCGCGGCCACCCTCGCCCTGCTCGTGGTGCCGGGGCCCGCCGTGCTGTTCATCGTCACCCGCAGCGTCGCGCAGGGCAGGTCCGCCGGCCTCGTCTCCGTCCTCGGCGTGCACGCGGGCTCGCTGGTGCACGTGGCCGCCGCTGCGCTCGGGGTCAGCGCGCTGCTGGCCGCCTCGGCGACCGCGTTCACCGTGGTCAAGTGGGTGGGCGTCGCCTACCTGGTCTGGCTCGGGGCGCGCAAGCTGCTGCGGCGGGGCGGCGCCGAGGAGGCGGTCGAGGTCGGGGAGCACTCGCGGCGGCGGATGTTCTGGGAGGGGTTCGTGGTCAACGTGCTCAACCCGAAGACGGCGATCTTCTTCCTGGCGTTCCTGCCGCAGTTCACCGACCCCGCCGCCGGGCCCGTCGCGGCGCAGATCCTGGTGCTCGGCGTGGTCTGGATCGTGCTCGGCATGGCCTCCGACGGCACCTACGCCATGCTGGCCTCGACGCTGGCCGGGCGGATCCGCGGCTCCGTCCGCGCCCGCCGCCGCCTCGACGTCGGCAGCGGCGTCGTCTACCTCGGCCTGGCCGCCTGGCTCACCGGCGAGAAGGCCTGACCGCCCCGGGATCAGCCGGTGGCGGCCCAGGCGGTGGGCGGAGGCGGCCGACTCAGGAGTCGGCGGCCTCGACCGTCCGCCGGGCCCACCTGTAGTCCGCCTTGCCCGCCGGCGAGCGGACCATCTCCGCCACGAACGCGTACGTGCGCGGCACCTTGTAGCCCGACAGCAACCGCCGGCAGTGCGCGTCCAGTTCCCCGGCGGTGACCTCGGCGCCCTCCCGGGGCTCGACCACGGCCGCCACCCTGCTCCCCCACCGCTCGTCGGGCACCCCGGTGACGACCGCGTCGAACACGGCCGGATGCCCCTTCAGCACGGCCTCGACCTCCTCGGGGAAGACCTTCTCCCCGCCGGTGTTGATGCACTGCGAGCCGCGGCCGAAGACGTTCACGGTGCCGTCGGTCTCGACGGAGGCCAGGTCGCCGGTCAGCAGCCACCGCGTGCCGTCCTCGCCGGTGACGAACGTGCGGTCGGTCTTGCCGGGGTCGTTGTAGTAACCGAACGCGATCCGCCCCGCCTTGGCGACGGTGCCGAGCCGGCCGGAGCCCGGCTCGACCGGCCGCAGCTTCTCGTCCAGCACCGCGAGGCGGGCCGTTGCGTTGGGCTGGTAGCGCAGGCCCTTCTCGGGCGAGGAGCCGGCCACGCCGGAGGCGGTGAAGCCCGACTCGGTGGAGCCGAAGTTGTCGAGGATCATGACGTTGGGCAGCAGCTCCTGGAGCCGGTCGCGGACCGCCCCGGTCAGGATGGCGCCCGTGGAGCTGATCACCCCCAGCGACGACACGTCGTGGCCGCCGCCCGCGAGGTCGTCGGAGAGCGGCCGGGCCATGGCGTCACCGGTGATGTTCATCGTGAACACCTTCTCCCTCGCGACCGTCCGCCATACGTCGGCCGGGTCGAACCGGCGCACGTACACCATGGTCGCGCCCATCCACCAGGCGATGAACGTGGCCATCTGCGCGGCCCCGTGCATCAGCGGCGGCACCGCCATCATCACCATCGGGCCGGACCCGGCCGCCGCGTCGATCACCTCCTGCGGGGTGGCGCGCGGCTCGCCGTACGGGTTGCCGCCGCCGAAGGCCATGAACAGGTCCTCGGAGTGCCACATCGCGCCCTTCGGCATGCCGGTGGTGCCGCCGGTGTAGATGATGTAGACGTCCTTGCCGGAGCGTGGCGCGAAGTCCCGCTCGTCCTTACCGCTCTCCAGCGCCATCCAGTACGGCACCGCCCCGGCGACGGCCGGCTCGCCGCCGACGGCCACCAGGTGCCGCAGCAGGGGCGCCTCCCCGGCCACGGCGGCCACCCGGGCGTCGAACTCCACGTCGTAGAGCAGCGCGCGGATGTCGGAGTCGCGGTAGAGGTAGAGCAGCTCGGCCTCGACGTACCGGTAGTTGACGTTGATCGGCACGGCGCGGATCTTCAGGGCGGCCAGCAGCCCGGCGACGTACTCGATGCCGTTGTAGAGCTGCAGGCCGACGTGCTGGCCCGGCTCGACGCCGCGGTCGAGCAGGAAGTGCGCGAGCCGGTTGGCCTCGGCGTCGAGCTCGGCGTAGGTGCGCCGCTCCTCGCCGCAGACCACGGCCACCCGGTCCCCGATCGCGTCGGCCAATCCCTCGAACAGGTCTGCGTGGTTGAACTCCATCAGGGCTTCTCCCGTCCGACGATCCACATCGCGAAGAACTGGGCTCCCCCGCCGTAGGCGTGGCCGAGCGCCAGCCGGGCGCCGTCCACCTGGTGCTCCCCCGCCGTCCCGCGCACTTGGAGGGCGGCCTCGGCGAACCTGATCAGGCCGGAGGCGCCGATCGGATTGCTGGACAGCACGCCGCCGGAGGCGTTCCACGGGATGTCGCCGTCGAGCGCCGTGGCCCCGGACTCGGTGAGCTTCCAGCCCTCGCCCTCCGGGGCGAAGCCGAGGTTCTCCAGCCACATCGGCTCGTACCAGGAGAAGGGCACGTACACCTCGGCCACGTCGATCTGCCGTCGCGGGTCGGTGACGCCGGCCTGCCGGTAGACGTCGGCGGCGCAGTCCTTGCCGGCCTGCGGGTTGACCGTGTCGCGGCCCGCCCGGAAGATCGGCTCGGAGCGCATGGCGGTGCCGTGGATCCACGCGGGCGTGCCGGTGATCCCGGACTCCGACGACAGCACCATGGCGCAGGCGCCGTCGCTGGACGGGCAGGTCTCCAGGTAGCGGATCGGCTCCCACAGCATCGGCGTCGACTCGACCATCGCCCGGTCGATACCGGGGATCCTCAGGTGGGCGTAGGGGTTCCGGAGCGCGTTGAGCCGGTCCTTGACGGCCACGAGCGTGCCGATGTGGCCGGGGGCGCCGGTGCGGCGCATGTACTCGCGGATGTGCGGGGCGAAGTAGCCGCCGGCGCCGACCACGAGGGAGGCGCTGAACGGCAGGTGCGTGGACAGGGCCCAGGTGGCGTTGGACTCCGACTGCTTCTCGAACGCCACCACCAGCACCCGGTCGTGCACGCCGCCCTGGATCAGGCTCGCCCCGACCAGGGCGGTGGACCCGCCGACGCTGCCCGCGGTGTGCACCCGCATCATCGGCTTGCCGGCCGCGCCGAGCGCGTCGGCGAGGTACGCCTCCGGCATCATGACGCCCTCGAACAGGTCGGGCGCCTTGCCGATGACGACGGCGTCGATGTCCCTGAACGTCAGCCCGGCGTCCTCCAGGGCGCGCAGCGCGGCCTCACGCACCAGCCCGGCGATCGACACGTCGCGGCGCTTGGTCGTGTAGCGCGTCTGCCCGACGCCGATGACCGCACAGCGGTGGCCCATCATGCCTCCAGGACGGTGACGAGGTTGTGCTGCAGGCAGGGGCCGCTCGCGGCGTGGCCGACGGCGCGCGAGGCGGTGCCGTCGTGGATGCGCCGGGCGGCCTCGCCGAGGCGGATGAGGCCGGTGGCCATGACGGGGTTGGCGGCGAGCGGGCCGCCGGACGGGTTGACGATCGTGTCGCCGGGGAGCTCCAGCGCGCGGCGCAGGATGAGCTCCTCGTGGGCGAACTGCGCGTGCAGCTCGGCCACCTCGATCGGGCCCTTGCCGGCGCCCGCGGCTCGTGCGGCCTCGGCCGCGGAGGCCGACCGGGCGAGATCCCGCATACCCAGGTAGTGGGGCTCTGTGCGATGCGCGATGCCCCTGATGTGGGCGGGACGCTCGCACAGTCGCGCGGCGAGATCACCGGCCGCGAGCACCACCGCGGCGGCGCCGTCGGTGATCGGCGCGATGTCGCAGGTCTTCAGCGGTTCGACCGCGAAGCCGTCGGGGATCTCCGCCGGCAGGTCCAGCGCGTACGGGTTGGCCCGGCCGTCGGCCCGGCTGCGCCGGACGATCTCGTCGAGCTCGGCGCGGTCCGCGCCCAGGGCGGCGGCCTGCAGGGCGGCGACGGAGAGCTGGTCCAGGCCCAGCGGCTCCAGGTAGTACGGGTCGAGCTGGAGCGTCATGATCGTGCGCAGGTCGCCCAGCGACGACTTGCCGAAGCCGTAGACCAGCGCCGAGTCGACGTCGCCGTGCTGGAGCCGCACCCACGCCTCGTACAGCGCCCAGGCGCCGTCCATCTCCACGTGGCTCTCGGAGATCGGCGGCCAGGCACCGAGCGCGTCGAGCGCCGCGACGAACGAGAACGGCGCCCCGGCGAGGTAGTCGCAGCTCCCCGAGCAGGTGAAGCCGAACCTGCGCAGGCCGGTGCGCTCCTTGACCTCGTTGATCACGGGGAGGATCAGCTCGGTCTCGGACAGGCCGGTGTCGTGGCCGGTGTGGCGGGTCTGGGCGAAGGCGACGATCGCCACGTCTCTCATCACAGCTCCGCGTCGGGTTCGCCGGTGGGGGTGAACCACCGGACGTTCGCCATGGACAGCGTCCGCTCACTCTCGGGCAGCCACTCGGCGCGCACCCGCATGCCCTGCCGCACCTCGTGCGCGGGCACCCCGCCGACGAGGGCGATCATGGGGATGTCGGCGCCGTCGAGCAGGATGTACGCCGAGACGAAGGGCACCTCGGGGGCACGCGGGTCGGGCAGGTTGTTGATGGCGAACGTGGTGATGGTGCCGGTGTCGGGCAGCTCGACCGGCTCCTCCATGGCGCCGCCGCACTCGGGGCAGGAGGCCCGGTAGGGCACGTACACCTTGGCGCAGGTGGCGCACCGGCCGCCGAGGAAGACGCCGCGCCTGACCCCGTCGAGGAAGACGCGCAGGGCGCCGCCTGCCTGGATGCGGTACTCAGGCCGGACCGGCGAGACGATCCGCGTCACTTCGGGCGCGAAGTGGGAGATGTCGGTGATGTGGCCCGTACGGTTTTGCCGCCAGACCGGCCAGACACGGGTGCCGGGCCGCAGCGCCTTGGGGTTGCCGGCGTCCACGGCGTGCACGAGCGCGGTGTCGGCGCCGTCGAGCCTGATCAGGGCCCAGGCGAACGGCCGGTCGAGCGGGTGGCCGGCGCGCGGCTCGGGCACCCAGGCCGCCGCGGTGACCGCCCCGGCCGGGCCGACCTCGACGTACTCGTCCGTGACGGCGTCGCCGGTCGCCGGGTCGTACTCCAGGGGCGGCACCAGCACCCGCCCCTCCGCCGTCCGCACGCCCACGACGCGGCCGGCGCGCAACTCGGTCAGGAACCTGCCGATCACCGGCCCGGTCGTGCGGGTGTAGCCGCCGGGGAACTCCAGCACGTGCCGGGCGACCAGCGGCTCGTCCGTCTCATGTGGTGGCAACGGGCGACCTTCCGTTCGTTCAGATGGCACGCTCGCGCCCCTCCCAGTACGGCGCGCGGAGCTTGCGTTTGAGCAGCTTGCCGTTGGGCTCGCGGGGCATCTCGGCGATGAAGTCGATCGTCTTGGGCCACTTCATCCTGGCCAGCCGCCCCTCCAGCGAGGCGAGGATCTCGGCCGCCAGTTCGGGCCCCGGCTCGGCTCCGGGCGCGGGCTCGACCACGGCCTTGATCTGCTCTCCCCACTCGTCGTCGGGGATGCCGAACACCGCCACGTCCGCGACCTTGGGATGGACCATGATCTCGTTCTCGATCTCGGCGGGGTAGATGTTGGCCCCACCCGAGATGATCATGTCGGCCTTGCGGTCACACAGGTAGAGGAAGCCGTCGTCGTCCAGGTAGCCGATGTCGCCGACGGTGAAGTGGTCCTTGAGCCGGCTCGCCTCGGTCTTGGCCGGGTCGCCCTTGTACTCGAAGGACACGCCGAGCATCTTCATGTAGATCGTGCCGGGGGTGCCGGTCGGCACCGGCTCGCCGGTGTCGTCCACGATGAGCAGTTCGCTGATCGGCCAGGCCTTGCCGACCGTGCCCGGGTGCGCCCTCCAGTCCTGGGGGGTGGCCAGGGTGCCGCCGCCCTCGGTGGCCGCGTAGTACTCGTAGACGCAGTCGCCCCACCAGTCGAGCATCGCGCGCTTGACCGGCACCGGGCAGGGGGCGGCGGCGTGGATCATCCAGCGCAACGACGACAGGTCGTACCGGTCGCGGGTCTCCTCGGGGAGGGCGAGCAGGCGCTTGAAGTGGGTGGGGACCAGGTGCGAGTTGGTGATCCGGTGTCGCTCGCAGAGCCGCAGCGTCTCCTCGGCGTCCCACCTGTCCATGTAGACGAGCGTGTGACCCATGTGCAGGGCCGTGCCGCCGAACTGGGTGACGGCGGTGTGGTAGCTGGGCGAGGTGACGAGGTGGGCGTTGGGCCGCCCCGGCGTGATGCCGAACAGCGCCAGCAGCCCCGTCATCAGCTCGGCGCCGTCGTCAGGGTCGAGGCCGCTGAGCGGGCGGCGCACTCCCTTGGGCTTGCCGGTGGTGCCGGAGGTGTAGTGCATGGTGGCGCCGGCGGTCCGGTCGGCGGGCGCGGTGTCCGGCCGGCCGTCCGTCAGCTCGCCGATCGGGCGGAAGCCCGGGATGTCGCCCGGTACGGCGAAGCGGCGCTCCGGCGCGATGGCCTCGGCTCCGCGCGTGCCCTCGGCGGCGTGTCTCGGGTGCACGAAGAACGCCTTGGCCTCGCTGTCGGCCACGATGTAGGCGATCTCCGGCCCGGTCAGGTGCCAGTTGACCGGCGTGTAGTACCAGCCGGCCTGCAGGGCGGCGAGGTAGAGCACGAGCCCGTCCACCCCGTTGGGCATGAGGCCGCAGATGCCGTCTCCCGGCCGCAGCCCCAGCTCGCGCAGGCCGTGGACGAGCCGGTTGCAGCGGGCGAGCAGGTCGCCGGCCCGGTGCTCCGTGCCGTCGGGGTCCACGGCGGCGATCCACTCCGGATCCGCCTGCGCCAGCCTCCAGAATCCGAGCGTGCCCATGGGATCTCCTCGTCGGTGGTCGAGTCACCGGCCTGCCCAGGAAGGGTGAAACGAGAACAAGTTCTTGTTTGCCAGGGCAGCGTAACCCGCCCGCGAGGCCGGAGCAAGCGCTTGATTAAGCGTTCCACCGGGAACTTCCGGGAGTACAATCCCGTTACCTAGCAAGCGCTTGATACACGTTCCTGTGGAGGCGTCCGTGGAGCTCCTGCCGATCAGCACCCCCCACTGCCGCGTCGAACGCGACGGCCACGTGGTGGTCGTCACCATGAACCGCCCCGAGGCCCGCAACGCGCTCTCCTCGGACATGCTGGTCGGCCTCGCCTCCGCCTGGGCGTACGTGTCGGCCGAGCACGACGTCCGGGTGGCCGTGCTGACCGGCGCGGCGGGCACGTTCTGCGCGGGCGCCGACCTCAAGGCGATGGGACAGCCGTCCGCGGACCCCGACGTGCAGGCCCGCGCGGCGCGGATCCCCAACTTCCACTGGAAGGGACTGCTGCGCGAGGAGCTGCCCACCAAACCGATCGTCTGCGCGGTGGAGGGCTACGCGGTGGCGGGCGGCACCGAACTGCTCGTCGGCACGGACCTGCGGATCGTGGCCGAGTCGGCCACGCTTGGGCTGTTCGAGGCCAAACGCGCCCTGTTCCCCATGGGTGGCAGCGCCGTCCGGCTGCCCCGCCAGATCCCCTACTGCCACGCCATGGACCTCCTCCTCACCGGCCGCGCCGTGACCGCCGCCGAGGCGCTGTCGATGGGGCTGGTCAACCGGGTGGTCCCCGACGGGCGGGCGCTGACCGTGGCCCTGGAGGTCGCCGTCGACGTGGCCGCCTCGGGACCGCTCGCCGTCCAGGCGATCCTGCGCACCTACCGCGACACGCTCGGCCTGCCGGAGCCGGAGGCGCTCAAGGTCTCGGACGAGCTCGGCTGGCCGGTGATCGGCTCGGCCGACGCCCGCGAGGGCACCCGCGCCTTCAAGGAGAAGCGCCCGGCCACCTACGAGGGCCGCTGACGCGTAGCCCGTGGGGCTACACCGCGCTACAGTGGAGGCATGAAGGTCATCACGCAACGGGAGTTCCGCAACGACTCCGCTGCCGTCATGAATCAGGTGGAAGCAGGCGAGACCTTCCACATCACCCGGAACGGGGTTGAGGTGGCGGAGCTCCGTCCGCTGCCGCGCCACCGCCGGCTCAGCGCCGAAGAGCTCGTGGCGAAGCATCGACAGCTCCCGCGGGTCGACTACGCCGCCATGCGCCGCGAGGCGGACGACCTCTTCGGCGACGAGGAGATCATCGGCGATGATCCCTGGGAGCGGCGCCGTGCCTGAGCGGCACCCCCGAGGAGTCATCGACACCTGCGTCTTCATCGACCTGGCCGACCTCTCCGCAGACGCCCTTCCGGCACTCCCGGAGATCACGGCCATCACGCTCGCCGAACTTCACCAGGGTGTCGCGATGGCCAAATCGGCGGCCGTCAGGGCCGCCCGCCTGGAAAAGCTGGGTTCCGCCGTGGGCGACTTCGAGCCTCTCCCCTTCGACGCCGACGCCGCGTCCCGGTACGGGAGCCTCGTCGCGCTCACGCTCGCCGCCAAGCGCGACCCCCGACCGCGGCGCGTCGACCTGATGATCGCCGCCATCGCCTCCAGCCGGGGGCTGCCGTTCTACACGCGGAACACCGACGACTTCGTCGGCCTGGCGGATCTGGTGACCGTCGTTCCCGTGTGAGGTCAGGCGTCCGTGACGCGGCCGAGGCGGTCCAGGGCCTCCGTGTACTCCTCCACGAGGGCGTACATGACGTCGCGCGTGGAGCGCACCTGGTTGGTGATGCCGATGATCTGCCCGGCGGGGAAGGTGGCGAGCTCCGAGACGTCCGAGCGGCCGATGCGGCGCAGGGCGTCGGACACCAGCATGAACTGCAGCGGCATCGGCAGCGTCCCCGGCGACTCCTGTGACTCCCAGGCGTCGGTCCACTCGTTCCTGAGCAGCCGGGCGGGTTTGCCGGTCCAGCTCCGGGAGCGGACCGTGTCGCGGGAGGTGGCCTGCAGGATGCGGCGCTTGGCCATCTCGGGCGTGTCGGCCTCCTCGACCGTCAGCCACAGCGAGCCCGTCCAGACACCCTCGGCGCCGAGCGCCATACCGGCGGCCATCTGGCGGCCGTTGCCGATGCCCCCGGCGGCGAGCACCGGCACGTCCACCGCGTCCACGACCTGAGGGATGAGCACCATGGTGGTGATCTCACCCGTGTGCCCGCCGGCCTCGGTGCCCTGGGCGACCACGACGTCCACGCCCACCTCGACCTGCTTGAGCGCGTGGCGCGGGGTGGAGGCCAGGGCGGCGACCTTGACCCCGTGCGCGTGGGCCAGCTCGACCACGTCCGCCGGGGGCGGGCCGAGGGCGTTGGCCAGCAGCGCGATGGGATGCCTGAGCGCCACCTCCACCTGCGGGCGGGCCGTGGCGTCGGTCCAGCCGAGCAGGACCTTGCCCGCGTCGGCGTCGGACGACAGCGGCGGCACACCGTGGGAGGCCAGCAGGTCCGCCACGAAGCGCCGGTGCCCTTCGGGGATCATCGCCTGCAGCCGCCCGACCAGCTCGTCGGCCGCGAACTCGGCCCCCTCGTAGGAGGCGGGCATGACCACGTCGACGCCGTACGGCCTGCCGTCCACGTGGTCGTCGATCCACTTGAGCTCCATCTCGAGCTCTTCGGGGGTGAAGTAGAGCGCGCCGAGCACGCCCATCCCGCCGGCCCGGCTGACCGCGGCGACCACGTCGCGGCAGTGGCTGAACGCGAAGATGGGCAACTCGATTCCGAACATGTCCGTGACACGTGTCCGCATGGCCTGACAATACGTCGCGACAACGGCGAACTGCAACGCGTTCTACTCTAGAACCTTTTGTCGGTACCGACCAGTAACATAGAGTGGGAACCTGTTCTAGTTACCGGCTGTGACGGCGGCCGGGCACACGAGAGGGCCCGCACGGCGGCGGGCCCTCGTGGACTGCGGTGGGGACTGCGGGGGTCAGGTCGTGCTGCGGCGGCCCAGCAGGACGCCGAGCAGCACCAGGGCGACGCCCACGACGAGCAGCACGAGCGGGATGACGGTCGTCAGCAGGTTGATCTGGCTCTTGCCCTCCTGGGCCGAGGCGACCAGCCCGTCCACGGTCTTGTCGGTCATCTTGGCCGTGGCGACGAAGGCCGGCGAGCGCTCGACGCCGTCCTGGGTCTTGAGCACCTCGTGCCGCTGCTGCTCCTGCCTGACCGGGGCTCCGGTGGCGGGCTCGATCCAGAAGGTGACCTTGCCGTCGTACCAGCGGTCCACCTGCACGTCACCGGTGTCGTCCATGCCCAGCACGGAGGCCGGCGCGGTCAGGGTCTGCGTCTTGGTGGGCGGCACGGTCTGCTCGAAGACGTAGACGGGCAGGCCGTTGACGGAGTCCTCGCGGACGAACTGCGCGTCGAACGCCTTCTGGGCCGTGGAGTTGAAGACCTTGTAGGTCTTCTTCTCGGTGCCGAAGGGGAACTTGTAGATCTGGCCCTCGAGCGTCACGGGAGCCTTGCCGACGTTGACGCCGCAGCAGTTCAGGCCCTCGCCGGTGTACTTGTCGAAGGCGCTGCGCCGCTCGCTCAGGTCGATCTGGCGCCGGCCGTTGGTCACGTCGTTGACCACGGTGGCCTCGTCCCAGACCACCCGGCTGGAGTTGGCCTCCTTCACGTCACCGCGGGTGGTGACGATGATGTCCAGGTCGGCGGTGAGCACCTTGAGGTCCTGGCGCGAGAAGTACTGGGCCCCCTTGGCCTCCAGGCGCGAGATGCCGAACTGGTCCGCCGGGGCGGAGATGATCTTCTCGGCCGCCCAGAACTTCAGCAGCGGCGCCAGCGCGATGAAGAAGGCGCCGACCCCGATGAGGACGAGCGTGGAGATACGACCCATCAAAGGCCTCCGCGATCCTAGAACCTGTTGTCGTCTTGCCGATACGTCCGGCATCAAAGTATGACAGTGAGTGACATACGTCACCGGCCGGTACGGAGCCGCAATCAAATTGATAGAAACAGGTTCTATCGTGGCTTCCCTATGAAAGCGGGAAATATGTCCAGGCGAGCCGACCTGGCGCGGTCCATCCGGCTGTTCCGGGCGTTCCGCTCCGAGCAGAGCGACGGCGACGGCTACTACACGACCCTCGCCGCCGACACCGCCACGCTGCTGCGGCAGTACACGGACCTCGCCGACCGGCTCGTGCTGGACGTGGGCGGCGGCCCAGGATACTTCGCCACGGAGTTCCGCCGCCACGGCGCGCGGTGCGTGTGCGTGGACGTGGACGCCGGCGAGCTGGCCGGACAGGGCGCGCCCGGCGGCGGCCTGCTCGGCAGCGCCCTGGACCTGCCGCTCCAGGACTCCACCGTGGACGTCTGCTTCTCCTCGAACGTGCTGGAGCACGTGCCCGAGCCGTGGCGGATGGCCTCGGAGATGGTCCGGGTGACCAGGCCCGGCGGGCTGGTCTTCCTCGCGTACACCAACTGGCTCTCCCCCTGGGGCGGACACGAGACGTCGCCCTGGCACTACCTGGGCGGCCACCGAGCTGCCCAGAAATATCAGGAAAAGTACGGCAAGCCACCGAAGAACCACTATGGGCTGAGCCTCTACCCCGTCTCGGTCGCCGACGGCCTGCGCTGGGCCGCCCGCGAGCGGCAGGTGGAGCTGGTCGACGCTTTCCCCCGCTACCTGCCCTGGTGGTACCGCCCGATGCTCAAGGTCCCGATCGTCAGGGAGTTCGCCACGTGGAACCTGGTCCTGGTCCTGAGAAAGCGCCCCCCGCGGCGTCCGTGAACGAGCCCGCCGTCGAGCCCACCCCGCCGACCGGCTCCGCCGTCGAGCCGGCGCCGCTGACCGAGCCCGCGCGCAGGGACACCGCCCTCGACGGCATCCGCGCCCTGGCCGCGCTCGGCGTCTGGGTGCTGCACGTCGCCGGCAACACCGGCGTGATGTACCGCGACGGCATGTTCGCCTGGATGACGACGCGGCTGGGCATCGCCGTCCCGATCTTCTTCCTGCTCTCCGGCCTGCTGCTCTACCGGCCGTGGGCGAAGGCCGTCCTGCTGGACTCGCCGGCGCCCCGGCCGGGCCGGTACCTGTGGCGCCGCGCGCTCCGGGTGATGCCGGCCTACTGGGTCGTCACGGTGCTCGCCCTGGCGGCATGGAGCTGGAGCACCCTCGACTGGGCCGACTGGGCCACCTGGCTCCTCCTGCTGCAGAACTACTTCGAGCAGGGCCGGGCGCCCGAGGGCCTGTACCAGATGTGGACGATGCCGATCGAGATGGCGTTCTACGTGGTGCTGCCGGCGCTGGCCTGGCTGCTGCACCGCTGGACGCGCCTGGGCGGGCCCGCGGCCAACCGGCCACTGCGGCTGCTGGCCGGCATCGCCGTGCTGCCGGTCGTCTCGGTGCTCAGCGTGGTCCTCACGCACACGCTGGAGCAGCCGCAGCTCGCCCTGTGGCTGCCGCACCACCTCATCTACTTCGCCGCCGGGATGGCGATGGCGGTGCTGTCGGTGTGGATCAAGGAGCACAGGGCGGTGGACGCGCTCGCGCCGCAGCTCCTCGTGCTGGCGCTGCTGATGTACGTGGTGCTGAGCACCGAGCTGGCCGGGCCGCGCACCCTCACCCTGCCCGACATGGGGCAGTCGCTGTGGCGGATGGCGCTGGAGACCGCGGTGGCCGTCCTCGTGGTGGCGCCGTTCGCGCTGGCCTCGCGGCACGACTCGTTGCGCCACCGCGTGCTGGGCAACCCGGTGACCGCCTACCTTGGCCGCATCTCCTACAGCTTCTTCCTCTGGCACGCGCCGGTGATCACGCTGTACTACAAGGCGACCGGCACCGAGGCGTTCAGCGGCGACTTCGTGAAGGTGGCGATCCTGACCTTCGCCGGCACGATGCTGGTCAGCGTGGCCAGCTACCACCTCATCGAGGAGAACGCCCTGCGGCTCACCGGGCGCTCGTCAGCACCGGCTCCGCCTCCCGAAGCTCCGGCGTCACGTCCGGCGGCTCCTGTTCCGTGACGAACTGGGCGAACAGCACGCCCATGGCGGCGCAGGCGAGGAGCTGCGGGACGTGGTCGGCCAGCGGCTCCACGTCGGTCGCGTAGTCCCGCAACGCCATGGCCAGGGCCAGCGACGCCGTCGCCCCGGTGAACAGGGCGGCGGCCACCCAGTGCCCCACCAGCCACGGCCTGGCCGACCGGGTGGCCGGCCCGCGCGCCCGCAGCCACAGGCCGGCCACCACGGCGGCGAGGACGACCGCCATGCCGGGCCAGCTCGCCACCCAGCCGCCGAACGCCAGCCCCAGCGCGATCGCGTACGGCACCCGCCAGCGCGACAGGCGGGAGGCGGCCGCGGGCGCCGTCTCCAGCACGTGCTCGGGGCGCGGCCCGCGCATGACGAGGGACAGGACGGCGAGCAGCGCGATCCCGGCCAGCCCGAGGCCGAGCCCGAGCCGGTAGGGCCGGTCCGGGGTGTACTCCAGCCGCACGGTCCCCGAGGTGCCCGCCGGCAGCTCCCAGGCCTGCTTCCAGCCGTCGATCCGGGCGGGCCGCAGCGTCCGGCCGTCGATGGTGGCCTGCCAGCCGGCGTTGTGGTTCTCGTTGACGACGAGGAACGCGTCCTTGGGCGCATTCACCCGCACCTCGCGCACCGACGGCGACCAGGCGCCGGCGGCGGCGCCGCCCTCGACGGGGGCGGGCTGCTCGGGCAGCTTGCCGACGACGAGGTTCGTGACGCCGAACGGGTCCCAGCCGGCGGCGCGCACCCGGTTGTCGCCCGCCACCAGAGCCGCCTTCGAGCAGCCGGTGAACCGCACCGGTCGCTGTTCGAGCAGGTCGGCGTAGGTGCCGTTGACCCGGGTCTGCACCGTCTTGCCGTTGATCTGCAGTTGCGGCCCGCGCCCGCAGGCCAGCCGGAACGGGAGGCCCTCGGGGCGGCTCGCCGGGCTGACCCCGGGGATGATCAGCTCGGTGACCTGGAGACGCCGCGACACCGGGTAGAAGCGCAGCTTGAGCCGGCTCGTGGTGATGGGCTTGAACGTGAGGACGCCGTGGGCGTCCACCCGGCCGCTGCGCAGCACCCCCTTGTCGCCCGCCACGATCATGTCGAGCGGCTGCCGGTCGCCGCCGGGCCGGGCGACCTGGAGGCGGGAGACGGTGCGCCTGCCCTTCCAGCTCAGGGTGAGCGTGGGGTCGCCGTCGTTGGGCGAGGGGATCCAGGTGGTGGCGGCGTCGGCGTCGAACGCCGACCGCGGCGCGACCACCGCGTCCTTGCTGACCTGCGACGACCCCTCGACCTTGGTGAGGTCCTCGCTGAGGCGGGTGTAGCGGTCGACCAGCGCGGCGTCACGCAGCACGGCGGTGCCGCGCACGTCGGCCGGGCGCTTGCTTTCGCTGGTGAAGGTCCGGTCGAAGCCGGCGCCCTCCTCGTCCGGCCGGGCGAGCAGCGGGTTGCAGATCCACCGGTCGCGGTTGCGCATGCACTGCGGGCGGCCGTCCAGCCCGCGGTCCATCACGAAGACCTCGCCGCCCTCGCCGGGCATCCGGATCGTCCGGCCCGGCAGCACGCCGGGGACGGTGATCTCGCTGATGCCGACGCGCTGCACGAAGCTCCAGCTCTTGCCGTGCGTCTCCACGACCTCGATGCGCAGCCAGCTCGTCGCCCCCTGCGGGGCGCGCAGCCACTGCGGGTCGTTGGTCTGCCGGACGTCCTGCACCAGGCGGCCGGCGGCCGTCTCCACGGCCACCCGCTTGATCGACTGGCCGAGCAGCACGTTGTTGGTGAAGACCACCTGGAAGCGGGGGATCTGCCGCTCCTGGGGCAGATCGACGCGGAGCCACTCGCCCTGGGGGCGGGTCCAGCCGCCGCTCTCCCAGCCGGTCTCGTAGTCGCCGTCCATGGCCGCCCACGGGCCGCGTCCGGGCGTGCTGAGCCCGGCGACGGCGTCGGCGTCTGCGACCGAGGAGGAGGCGGTGATGGCCGAGATGCCCTCGTACTCGGCGGTGGCGGCCTCGTCCACCCACGCCTCGTCCAGCAGGTCGAGCTCCCTGACGCCGGTGAAGTCGGCCCGCCGCTCGGCGGGCAGGGTGGGCGTCCAGTTCGTCCGGATCTCGCCGAACTGTCGTTCGCGCAGCCGCAGCCCGTCGGTCACCACGGCCGGGACCTCGTGCTTGGGGGCGTCGTCGTTGACCAGCACGGGGCCGGTGCCGAGCAGGCCGAGGTCGCCCATGGTGAGCAGCGAGTCCGGGCCGCCGCGCACGCGCAGCGCCTCGCCCGCCGGTTGCACGCTCACCAGTTCGGCGCCGCCCGTCACCTCGTACAGCTCCAGCGCGGGGAACGGCCAGTCGACGGAGTCGACGACGTCGTCGGTGAAGGCGTCGCCCACCTCGCCGCCGAACGAGCGCACGCGGGTGATGCCGGGCGACTCGCGCAGCGCCTCGTGGATCCTGGTCGGCCAGGCGCCCTGCAGGTGGGCGCGCATGAGGTCGTTGCGTACGAGCAGGTAGTGCACGCCCATCCGGCGCAGCACCTCGGTCAGCCCGGCCGAGCCGTGCCCGGCGGTGAGCCGCTGGTCGACGGCGTCGAGCAGCCGGGTCATGCCGACGGACCCGGCGGCGGTGACCTGGCGGGTGGTCCAGCGGGCCTGGAACATCGGTTGCATGGGGTCGTCCATCGGCCGGCCCCACAGGTACTCGCCGAACTTGGCGCCGGGCACGATGAGCACGCCGTCGTCGCCCGCGTTCTCGTTGACCCAGGCCGCCGCCTGCCGCCAGTAGAGCGGCACCTCCTTGAACCCGCCGGGCGCGGCCAGGCCCTGGTTGAAGACGGGCAGCACGAGCCCGGCGAACGACACCAGGGCGACCGCCCGGACCGGCACCCTGATCCGCCCGGCGACCGTGGCCAGCAGGTGGGCCAGCCCGAGGGCCAGCGGCAGCCGCACCAGCGGGTCGAACTTGCGCAGGTTGCGCAGCGGCGCGAGCGGCCCGTCGAGCAGCCAGCGCACCGGCTCGGCGACGATCGGCTCCAGCGCGCTGACGTGCCCGGCGACCAGCGCCGCCACGCCCACGAGGAACAGCCCGGCGAGGAAGCCCTTCGCGGGCAGGTCGCGCCGGGCCAGCCCGGCCAGCCCCAGCGCGGCGAGCAGCCCGGTGACGACGACCATGCCGGCCGCGGTGGCGATGGCGTAGCCGGGCGGCTGCTCCGGCACGCCGCCGACGGTCAGGTAGCGCACCCAGTCGGACGCGCCGCGCAGCACGTTGGTCAGCGAGGTGACCTGCGTGGTGGTGGAGGCGTTCTCGGTGTAGGGCAGGAACGAGAAGGCGTAGCGGCCGACGAGCAGCAGCGGCAGCCACCAGAACAGCGTGGCCACGCCGACGGCGCCGGTCCACCAGCCGAGCAGCCGCCAGCGCGGCACCGGTCTGGGCCGGGTGAGGATGTAGACCACGGGGGCGACGAGGACGGCCAGCACCGCCACCGCGTTCACGCCGCCGCACAGGGCCACGGCCAGCCCCGACCTGATGGCACCGCGGGCCCGCTGGCCGGTCTCCGTCGCGGTGAGCAGCGGGACGAGGATCCACGGCAGCATCGCGGCGGGCAGCCACTCGATCGAGATCTCGCCGAGGATGGACAGCGCGCGCGGCGCCAGCGCGTACGCCAGGGCGCCCACGACCCGGGTGCCGGGCGTGCCGATGCGGAGCTGCCCGGCCAGCCGTTCGGCGCCGAGGAACGCCACGCACAGCAGCAGCGTCAGCCAGAGCCGCTGCGTCACCCACGGCGCGACGCCGAGCAGGTCGCCGAGGACGAAGAACGGGCCCATCGGGAACAGGTAGCCGGCGGCCTGGTTCTGGAGCTGGCCGAAGTGCTGCAGGTCCCACAGGTGGGCGGCGCGTTCCAGCCAGCCGACCGGGTTCAGCGCCAGGTCGATCTTGGTGTCGCCGATGACGCTGCCCGGCTCGGTGGTGAAGGACAGGACGGCGAAACCCAGACAGCAGATCGCCAGCCAGAGCCGATGTCGTACCTTCTCGCTCACCGTTCCTCCCAGGCGGGCGGGGTCCGTCCGAGCATGAGGGCGGCCAGGTGTCCGGCGCTGCGGTCCCAGCGGAACCGGGCCGCCCAGTCGCGGCATCGCGCGGCGTAGGCCTCGCGCCGCCCGTCGTGCAGTTCGTCGTGCAATTCATCCAGGGCCGCGGCGATGCCCTTGGCGAGGTCGACCGCGCCGTCCGCGCCGTCGGCGCTCTCGGGCACGAGCCAGCCCGTCTCGCCGTGCCGTACGGCGTCGCGCAGGCCGTCCACGTCGAAGGCGAGCGTGGGGACGCCCAGCGCGGCGGCCTCCAGCACGCACAGCCCCCAGCCCTCGCCCTGTGAGGCGGTCACCTGCAGCCAGGCGGAGGCGATGAGGCGTTCCTTGTCCGGCTCGGACAGGTAGCCGTGCAGCGTGACGCCCTCGGGCAGCCGGGCGCGCAGCGCCGCCTCCTCCGGGCCGCGGCCGACGACGTCCACGGTGAGGCCGGGCCAGCGCCGCCGCAGCTCCGGCACCGCGTCGAGCAGCAGGCCGACCCGCTTGTGCGCGACGAGCCGGCCCACGCAGACCAGGCGCGGGGCGGGGCTCCGCCGGACCGGCGGCGCGGTGGTCACGGTCACGCCGTTGGGGATGATGTGGATGGGCCCGGTCCAGCCGAGTCGCTCGCGCATGGCGGTCACCGTCGAGGGCGACACGGCCACGCTGTCGTGCCGCCGGTAGGTCCGGCGGGAGACCGGCCCCTCCAGGAACCTGCCGACGGCCGCCAGCCAGCGCGGCAGGTGCACGCCGAACTGCCGGTCGTGCACGTGGTGCACGACGCAGATCACCCGGGTACGGCGGGACAGCACCCACGGGGTGAAGAACGGGATGCCGTTCTGGCAGTCGAGCACCGCGTCGAACAGGTCGCGCCGGACCAGCAGCCACAGCAGCACCCGGCCGTAGACGGTGAAGGCGCCGCCCATGCGGGCGATCCGCACCCCGTCGATCCCCTCGGCGGCCCGCTGGCCGGGGGCGCGGGCCGTGACGAAGCAGACCCGGTGACCCGCCGCGGCCAGGCGGCGGGCCATCTCCCAGGCGTACGTCTCGGCGCCACCGGCTGCCGGATGCCACGGATCACGCCAGTTGACGACGGCTACGTTCACGGATATCCGACGGGGTCGAGCGGCGGCTCCCAGGCGGGCCGCGCGGCGGTGCGCGGCTCGGTGCGCAGCGTCAGCCAGATCCTGCCGAGCTCCAGCAGGATGCCGGCGCTGTGCCGGGCCGGTGAGAAGCGCGAGCCGGGCATGTCGCGCCACTGCACCGGGATCTCGTGGACGCTCGCGCCGCGCTCGGCGCACCGGGCGAGCAGTTCGACGTCGAAGGCGAAGCCGGGGGTGCGCAGCCGGGCGGCCACCTCGCGGACGAGCGGGCCGTCGAAGAACTTGAACCCGCACTGCGTGTCGCTCACCCCGCGCACCAGCACCTTGGCGAGCGAGCGGAAGCCGACGGCGCCCAGCTCGCGGATGCGGCTGTGCCGGTTCTCCACGTCGGAGAAGGCGTGCGCCCGCGAGCCGACGACCACGCGCTCACCGGTGAGCAGCAGGCCGAAGGCGACGTCGATCGCACTGAGGTCGGTGGCCATGTCGGCGTCGCAGAAGCCGACGAAGGGCGCGCGGGTCTGCAGCAGCCCGGCGCGGACGGCGGCGCCCTTGCCGGGGATCGGGCACTCGACCAGGCGGACCGGCACCGGTCCCCGCGGCCAGGTCCTGACGATCTCGGCGGTGGCGTCCGTGCTGTCGTTGTCGACGACGGTGACGGCGGTCGGGAACGGCATGCGGGCAAGCTTCGCGCACAGCTGCAAGAGCCCCCCGGGGAGTCGTCCTTCCTCGTTGTACGCGGGAATGACGATCTCGAGCAGTGGTCGTCGACTCGTCCTCTCGTCCCCTTGGAGGGAGGGCGGCATGGCGGCTGGTTCTACCGGTCGCCGTAGTTGTAGAGCGGCTGGTTGACCGGCGTCGCGGTGGCGCCCGTGAAGGAGACGGTGGTGACCGTCGCCACGAGCGCTGCCACGGCGACGCCTATGATCGCTGCCAAGAGGATCTTGATCACGGGGGGTTCCTCCTCGGGCACGGCGTACATCAGGGGCGGTACACCAACCTAGAACCAATTCTTGCTACTCGGAAGTAGCTAAACGAAATCTTAATAAACTCACCGTTCAATAGCCGAATACGGACATACCCTCCGCCACGGGCCCATCGAAACGATACAGCCGCAGGTCAGGGCCATTAATGATCATCCGAGCAGCATTCAGGCGCGCCGCGATTGAGGACAGCTCGGCCGGGGTACCGGCGTTCACCACCACGTACCGGAAGCCCTGTGCGGACAGAGCTGTCGAGGATGTTTCTAGTACACGTTCTACTGTGCGGGCCCGCTCGTCCTCGCTCGGCACGACCAGCGTCCCGACCCGTACGGTGTCGTTGGCGACGACGTCCCGGCCGGGGACGGCGAAGAACCTCTGAGCCGGGTCCAGCACCGCCCGGCCGCCGTTCCACGGGAAGCGGCGGTAGGACTCGAACGGCAGGACCAGGATGTCGCCGGGCTCGCCGTCGCGCCGGATCGCCTCGCGGGCGGCCGTCCAGTCGCGGGGATAGCGCACCGCCTCCAGCGCACCCGCCGCGCCCCACGCCAGCGTCGGCAGGACCGCCAGCGGCACCAGCGCCATGGCGCCCGCCCACCGCACGCGCCCCTGTCGCGCGTCCCCCACCGGGCGGGCGGCGGGCTGGGCGGCGGACAGGGCTGCCTGCTGGGCGGCCGACCGAGTGGCCGACTGAGTGGCCGACTGAGTGGCCGACCGGGTGGCCGACTGGGCGGCGGCGGTCAGCAGGCCGAGGCCGACGGCCACCAGCAGCGCCAGCGGGGCGACGAACTGCTGGGCGTCCCGGAACACCGCGAACCCGCCCCACACCCCGATCAGCCGGGCGAGCGCGGCCCGGCCCGGCTCGCTCACCCCGGCGCAGGCGATCCCGAACCCGGCCACCGCCGCCACCGCCAGCCCCACCCGGTACGGCACCCGCCCGTCCCCCGCCGCCCCGGACGACCCCGCCATCTCCCCGGACGACCCCGCCATCACCCCAGACGACCCCGCAGGCCCCACTGGCCGCGCAGTCTCCGCCCGCCCGGCCTTCCCGGACCGGCCCGAACAGCGGAAGCCCGCCAGGCACGTGAACCCGGCGATCCCCGCCACCGCGAGCACCAGCCGCGCCACCGCCCCCGCGAGCGTCTCGTACCCGGCCGGAACCGCGTGGGCGTTCCAGATCCCGCCCAGCGACAGCAGGCTGCCGACAGCCCCGAACGGTGTGTCCGCCCGGGCGGCGAACGCCTCCACCCCCACCAGGTCGCCCGTCACCGTCCGCGGTCGCAGCAGCGCGGGCACCAGCCACGGCAGGCTGAACACCACCAGCAGCGCCGCCACCCGCACGGCGGACGCACGGGACCTGGCCACGGCGACCGGCAGGGCCGCCAGGCCGGTCACCGTCATGGCCGCGAACCCGCCCACCGCGGCCGGCAGCATCGCCAGGGCCGTCCGCCCCGGGCCACGCCCCGAGCACGCCGCGGCCACCACCCAAGGCAGCCCCGCGTACCCCAGCAGCAGCGCCCACTGCCCCATCAGCAGCCGCTCGGCCACGTAGGGGTTCCACACGTAGAACGCCCCGGCGACCAGCCGCGGCGCCAGGCCGGGCGCGGGCACGAGCCTCGCCGCCCCCGAGCACCCGAGCACGAAGACGCCGAGCAGGATCGCCTTCTGCACCAGCTCGCCGGGCAGCACCGACGACAGCGCCGTCACCACGGCGTCGCTGGGGACCACCCGCGGCGCGCCCCCCGCCAGCCCGAACGTGAACCGGGAGAACGCCGGGTCGGGCACGAAGACCATGTCCTGCACGAGCACGAACCCCCACCCCAGCGCCGGCCCGAGCGCCAGGCAGCCCAGGGCGAGGCCGAGCAGGGCGGCGGCCGTCCCTGCTCGCGGTGGGGTGCGGACCATCCCGCTATGACATCACAACCACACAACGGGCATTCCGCACGAATCCCCATCTAGTTACTCTTCCCGACAGAGGGGGCAGGCGGGGCGGCGAAGCGGGGAGACGGTGGGAACGCGTCCGAGAGAGCGCGGGGAGATCGTGCTGGCGGCGGCCATCGTGATGATCGTCGTGCAGCTCGTCTGGAAGTTCGACCTGGTCAGGCGGACGTACTTCCGCCAGGACGACTTCACGTTCATCGCCCGCGGGCTGGAGCGGGAGCTGACCTGGGACTACCTCATGCGCGTCGACTACGGCCACCTCATGCCGGGCCCGTTCGCGGTCCACTGGGCGATGGGCCGCCTCGGCGTCTACAACGACGTGCTGGCGCACGCCATCACCATCGGCCTGCAGGCCGCGGCCGGGCTGGCACTGCTGTGGCTGCTGAAGCTGCTGTTCGGGGCCCGGCCTGCCATCCTGGTGCCGCTGGCGCTCTACCTGCTGACGCCGCTGACGACCTCGTCGCTGTCGTGGTGGGCGGTGGTGATCGAGACGCTGCCGTACCAGATCGCGCTGCCCATGGCACTCGGCTCGCAGGTGCTCTACGCCAGGACCGGGAGGTTCCGGCACGCGCTCGCCACGGTCGCGTGGGCGGTCCTCGGCATGGTCTTCTACGTCAAGGCGCCGTTCATCCTGGTGCTCGCGTTCCTGCTGACCCTCGGGTGGCTGCCGCGCGCCCGGCGCCGGCCCGCGTGGCTGCTCTACCTCGCCGTGATCGCGGTCTACGCGGCGGTCTTCTTCCGGCAGCTCTTCACGTCGGTGCAGCTCACCAACGACACGGTACGGCCCGCGCTGCCCGACCCGGCGGTCGCCGCGAGCTTCGCCTGGAGGCTGCTGAGCGGCTCGTTCGTGCCCGCCGCGCTGGGCGGGCCGTGGCGGTGGCATCCGATCACCGAGGACTACGCCCTCGCGGCCACTCCCCCACCGCTGATGTGGGCCGCCCTCGGCGTCGCGGCCGTCGCCGTCGCGGTGTCGCTGGCCTACCGGCGGCGGGCCTGGCTCGCGTGGCTGACGCTGCTGGCGTACTTCGTGCTGGCGGACGTGGTGCCCGTCATGATCGGGCGCGTGGTGCAGCTCGGCCCCGACCTGGGCGGCATGGAGCTGAGGTACGTCTCCTCCAGCGCCGTCGTGCTGGCCGTGGTCGTCGGCCTGGCGTTCATCCCGGTCCAGGGCGAGGAACGGCCCTGGCTGCGGCCACCGGCCACACCGCCCCTGCTCCGCCACGCCTGGATCCCGCTGGCGGCGGTGGTCGCGGCCGGCTCGGTGTGGTCGGTGGCCGCGTACACCCGCCTGCCGCTCGGGGAGCACGTCAAGAGCTACGTCGAGACCGGCCGCCTGGCGCTCCAGCGCGCTCCGGCGCGCGCCGTCATCCTCGATGCCCACGTGCCGAACAGGGTGGTCGAGCCCCAGTTCTTCTACGACTACGCGCGCGTGTCCAAGGTGCTCGGCCCGCTCGCGCCGGAGCGACCCGGCGACCCGGTGAGATGGGCCAGACGGCTCACCGGCACGCTGACCAACCCGCTGGCCTTCGACACCGAGGGACGCCTGCGGCCGGTGGAGATCCAGGGACTCACGATCCCGCAGCGCGGCGGGTGCACACCGGTCTCGGGCCGGGGCGTGCGCTTCCCGCTGCCGCTGCCGATGCCCCACCGGGAGTGGACGGTCCAGATCGGCTACCTCAACCCGGCGGCCACCCGGCTCGCCGTCGAGCTGGGCGGCGGCCTGGAGCTGGTGCCCGCGGGCAAGGACTTCGGCTGGACGTTCGCCACGGTGACGGGCAGCGGCGCCGAGGTGACCCTCCGCACGGTGGACGGCCGTACCGCGTGCGTCGGCGAGATCAAGGTCGGCGTGCCGCGTCCCGCCGAGCACGGCACCCCCACGCCGCTCCAGCCCGTCGCGACCACCCGCCACTGATCCACCGCCGAGCCGCCGTGCCGGGCCGGGGCCGCGCGCCGCCGAGGCGGCCGGACCTCGCCGAAGGCCCCGTGGGAGGCCGGGCCGCCGGGGCCCGGCCTCCGCCGCTCACCTGCCGGGCTCGGGGTCCCGGGGCAGGCCGAGCATGCGCTCGGCGATGATGTTGAGCTGTACCTCGGTCGTGCCGCCGTAGATGGTCATCGCCCGGGTGGCCAGCACGGCCCGGTTCCAGTAGCCCGCGTCGCCGAGCGACATGTCGGCCGCCACCACGGCCGCCGGCCCCAGCAGGGAGACGGCCGCCTCGGAGACGTGCTGGGCGTGCGAGGTGGACAGCAGCTTGCGCACCGAGGCGTCGGCTCCCGGCTCCGCCCCGGCGAGCTGCTTCAGCGTCACCCGCAGCGACAGCGCGTTGATCGAGTGCGCCTCGCAGATCACCTCCGCGAGCCGGTGCTCCTCGGCGGGGGTCAGCTCCCGCCCGAGCCGGCCGACCAGCCCGAGCAGGTCGGACACCGACGCACCGGTGCCGCCGGAACCGGACGACAGCGAGACGCGCTCGTTCGACAGCGTGTTGCGCGCCACCTTCCAGCCCTGGCCGACCTCGCCGACGACCAGTTCGTCGGGCACGAACACGTCGTCCAGGAAGACCTCGTTGAACAGGTTCTCGCCGGTCATCTCGGTCAGCGGCCGGACCGTCACGCCGGGGGCCTTCATGTCCACGAGGAAGTACGTGATGCCCTCGTGCTTGGAGCCCTCGGAGGAGTTGCGGGCGATGCAGATGCCCCACTCGGCGACGTGGGCGACGGAGGTCCAGATCTTCTGGCCGTTCAGCCGCCAGCCGCCCTCGACCTTGTCGGCCTTCATCTGCAGCGAGGCCAGGTCGGAGCCGGCGCCCGGCTCGGAGAAGAGCTGGCACCAGATCATCTCGCCGCTGAGCGTCTTGGGCAGGAAGCGCTCCTGCTGCTCGGTCGTGCCGTACGAGACGATGGACGGCACCACCCACGCGCCGATGATCATGGCGGGGAGTCTGACCCGCGCGGCCTTCAGCTCCTGCGCGATGAGCACCTGCTCCAGCGGCGCGGCGGCGCGGCCCCACGGCTTGGGCAGGTGCGGCATGACGAACCCGCGCGCCGCCAGCGCCCGCTTCTGCTCCGCGCCCTCCAGCTCCTTGATCTCGGCGATCTCGGCGCGGATGGACTCGCGCAGCGGCGCGGCGTCCTCGGGCAGGTCGATCTCCATCTCCCGGGCGACGCCCCGCAGGGCCAGCGCGGTGACGGTGGCAGCCCACCCGGCGGACGGGCCGAGCAGGGCGCGCAGCGTCAGAGCGCGGCGGTAGTAGAGGTGGACGTCGTGCTCGAAGGTGTAGCCGATGCCGCCGAAGGTCTGGATGGCGTCCTTGGCGCACAGGACGGCCGCGTCGGGCGCCATCACGGCGGCGACGGCGGCGGCGTACTCCAGCTCGGGGCCCTCGGCGCGGGTGGCGTCCCAGACGGTGGCGCGGGCCTGCTCCAGCGCGACGAGCATCCGCGACAGCTTGTGCTTGATGCCCTGGAACTGGCCGATCGGGCGGCCGAACTGGACGCGTACCTTGGCGTACTCGGCGGCCGACCGCACGCACCACGACGCCAGCCCCGTCGCCTCGGCCCCCAGCAGGATGGCCGCCAGGGTGAGCACGCCGGAGCGCTCGACTCCCTCCAGCACCCGCTCGGCGGGCACACTCACGCCCGCCAGCTCGACCCTGGCCGCCGACCGGGTCAGGTCGAGCGACTTCAGCGCGGTGACGGTCGCGGCGGCGGCGTCGAGCGCGACCCACTCCTCGCCCTCGGCGGTGGAGACGGGCAGCACCAGCACGTCGGCCAGGGCGCCGCCCAGCACCGGCTCGGCCGTGCCGGACACGACCAGCGCGCCGTCGCCGTCGCGGGTGCCGGTGAGCGTGCCCGTCAGCGCGACCGCGCCGGTGAGCGTGCCGTCGGCGAGCGCGGGCAGCAGCTCGTGCCGCTTGGAGGCGTGGACGACGGCGCCGGCCAGCACGGTCGGCACGTAGGGGCCGGGCGCCATCCGCTCGGCCAGCGCCTCGATCGCGACCGCCGCCTCCAGCAGCCCGTAGCCGGACCCGCCGGCCTCCTCGGGCAGGTGCAGGCCGAGCAGCCCCTGGTCGGCGAGGCCCCCCCAGAAGGGCGGGCGCTCGCCGGCGGACCCGTCAGCGGCGGAGCGGAGCAGCTCGGCGGGGATGTTCCGCTCGGCCCAGCCGCTCACCGACTTACGGAGCGCCTCGTGCTCCTCGTTCAACCCGATCGCCATCGCTACATCCTCCAGCCGGTCCCGGTGATGCCCAGAACCATATTCTAGAGGATGCTTCTATACTAGATGGGGCGGATTCGCGCGGCGAGGGTGTTGAGGTCGCGCCAACGCTTCTTGCCGCTCTCCGGGATCGAGGCGAAGAGCATGGCGGGCTTCGCCTTGCCCGACTCCACCACCGAGACCAGGGCCTGCGAGACCTGCTCCGTGCCCGCGACGGTGTAGGTGACCTGGTAGCCGAGTGTCCAGCCGGCGCCCACGGGGTTGGGCTGGGAAGCGGTCCAGGTGAGCCTGGCTCCCGCGGGATACTGCCGGGTCAGCGTCCAGGTGGCGGCGCGCACGGCCAGCTTGCGGTAGTCGGCGTCCTTGGACGGCTTGGTCGTCGGCGCGGCGCCGGGCACCAGGGCCGAGCCGATCACGGAGGTGGGTGCGGTGGCCTTCCCGATGCGCTGGGCGAGGGTGAACGGCTTGTGGGTCACGCTCGCCCACGGCGCGCCCAGCCGGGGGTAGCTGATGCCGTTCCTGGTGTCGTAGACGATGCCGGCCACCACCGACGCGGTGCCCGACAGGCCGGCCAGGGCCTTCTTGGCCGGCACCGGCGGCAACGCGACCGCGCTCGCCGAGGGCGTCGCGGCGTCGGGCACGGTCGCCAGGCCGGCCACCTCGTGGGAATCCGCGCCCTCGCCGGATCCGTCTCCCGAGAAGATCAGGAACGTCAGCACGAGAGCCGCCACGGTCGTGATCGACACGCCGATCAGGTAGAGGGACTTGAGCGAGACGCGCCCGAGCAGGCTCGGCTTCGGCGGCGGCGACGTGGGCACGAAAGGCCCCCGCGAGACCGGGCGCGGGATCACCGCCGTCTCGTCCTCGGCGACGACCTTGCGGAACGGGGTGGTGGGAGCATCGAAGGGAGGTCTCTGGTCACCGACGTCCGCCATGCGTCGAGATTACGTCACTCGGGTGATTCCGTCGCACCCCCCGCTCGCGAGCTGAGCAGTGCGAACAGCGGAGAAGGCGTGTCCTTCCGGCCGCTCCGGGAAGGTACCTTCCATGAGGAAGATCGCCGCGGCGCTCGTCGCCGCCGTCGTCATCCCGCTCACCGGTTGCTCGGCGCCGCAGCCGGCCGGCACGACGTCTCCCTCGCCCTCGGACACCGGACGCACCGGGGCCTCTCCCACCGGCCCGGCCGCCTCGGCGCTCCCGCTGGAGGCCACCTTCCAGCAGGTGATCAACGACGTGCTGCCGTCGATCGTGCAGATCAACACGCGGGTGGGGCTCGGGTCCGGCATCGTGTACGACACGGCCGGGCACATCGTGACCAACGCGCACGTGGTCGGCCAGGCCACCACGATGACGGTGACCCTCGCCACCGGGGGCGAACCACGCTCCGCCCGGCTCGTGCGAAGCTTCGAGGCCGGAGACCTGGCGGTGATCAAGGTGGACGACCCGAACGGGCTCAAACCGGCCAGGTTCGGCGACTCGTCCAAGCTGCGGGTCGGCCAGATGGTGCTGGCCATGGGCAATCCGCTGGGCCTGTCGGGCAGCGTGACCAACGGCATCGTCTCGGCGCTCGGCCGCACGGTGACCGAGCCGCAGACCGCCGGGTCACCGGGCGCGACGATCGCCAACGCGATCCAGACCTCGGCCGCCATCAACCCCGGCAACAGCGGCGGCGCCCTGGTCGACCTGGCGGGCCAGGTGATCGGCATTCCCACGCTCGCCGCCACCGACCCCGAGCTGGGCGGCGGGGCGGCTCCCGGCATCGGGTTCGCCATCCCCAGCAACACCGCCACCGACATCGCCGCGCAGATCGTCCGCGACGGCAAGGTCACCAACACCCACCGGGCCGCGCTCGGCATCCGGGGCAGCACCGTCGTCGGCGCGGACGGACAGCCGATCGGCGCGGGCGTGGCCGGGGTCGAGCCGGATGGCGGCGCGGCGAAGGCGGGCGTCCGGAGCGGCGACGTGATCGTGGCCGTCAACGGCAAGGACACGCCCACGATGGCCGCGCTGGCCGAGATGCTCACCACGCTCAAGCCCGGCGACCAGGCCAAGGTGGAGGTGCTGCGGCGGGACGGCTCGCGGGAGACGGTCACGGTGACGCTGGGGCAGCTCCCGGGCGAGTGACCGGCCGGGGGCCGGTCACTGGCGGGCGTCGAAGACGATCTCCACGCGGCGGTTCCTGGCGCGGTTCTTCGCCACCGGCTTGCCGTCCACGAGGTTGGGCGCCTTGGGGCGGCTCTCGCCGTACCCGCGGGCCTGGAGCGTCACCCCCGTGTCATCGAGCAGGGTGTGCATGACCTGCTCCACGGCCTGGGCGCGGCGCTGGGACAGCCTGCGGTTGTAGGCGTCGGCGCCCTGGTCGTCGGTGTGCCCCTCGATCCTGACCACGCCCCCGGCGGCCTCCGTCCGCACCTTGGCGGCCACCTGCTCCAGCCGCCGCCTGGCCTGAGCCGTCAGCACCCACTTGTCCACCGCGAACAGGACGTCGCTGGTCAGCGCGACCGTGACCTCGGTGCCGCGCCGGCTCTGGCTCTCGGTGCCGTCGAGCGACTCGACCTCGCCGATGATGTCCTCGACCGGCAGCACCAGGTCCTCGACGGCGCCCGTGACGCCGGGAGGCGGGGTCGGCACCGGGGTGGCCGCCGCGGCGGCCGGCGACGCCACGAGCGACACCGTCAGAACCGCGGCGGCCAGGACGGCACTAGGAGATCGGGACATCGGTGATCACGCCGATCATGGGCATCTCGACATTGATCTTGGTGACGTCCGGCGGCGGCGCGGCGAACACCGCGTACAGCGTGGAGGTCTCGTCCTTCTTCAGGAACTGCCCCTGCGTGTCGGAGCACACGCACTCGGCGTCGCTGCCCGAGCCGTTGCGGGCGACGCGGTAGCGCTTGGCGTTCACCGGGTCGATCAGCGACACGGCGTCCACCGAGTACTCGAGCGTCGCGGTGCTCATGCCGTTGTGCAGGTTGACGCTGCCGGACAGGGCGGTGACGGTCCAGGTGAGGGTGACGGTCCTGCCCTGCCGCTTGAGGGCGGAGATCTCGGCGCGGGCCGCGCCGGACTGCCCGCCCGACGTCACCTTGGTCTCCCGGCTCGCGATCACCTCGCCGCCCTGCGCGGGCTGCTCCTGGGTGGCGGAGGCGACCGGCTCCACGGGCGGGGCGGTCTCTGACTGGACGGTCGGCGGGCGGCTGTCCTGCGTCTGACGTTCCTCGCCGCCGGCGCCCTGCTGGGCGGGCAGCATCCCGCAGCCGGCCAGCGCGACGGCCGCGACGGCCAGCGCCATCGTCTTTCGCATCTTTTGGTTCACCTTCACTGTCGGGGGTACGCGCCCGGAGGTCCGGACCCGTGAGGCGACGCTAGTGCGGCGACCTTCAGGATCCGCATAGCGCTCCGGACGTCGCGGCTGTGGAGTGGGCCGCCCCCTATGCGGACCGGCCGCGACGCCGGCGCGCCTCCTGCGCCAGTCGTTCGGCCTCCGCCCGGCCACGGCCATCACCAAGGATGTCAAACTCTCCCATAACGGCAGCAATCACCTCAACCGCCTCATCAATCTCATCAAGGTCGAGGTGTGCCGTCGCCAGGACGAGCATGCCGTGCGCGGCGCGGCGGCGGTCGCCGTGCTCCCGGTACGTGGCCACGGCGTCCCGCGCGAGGGCCGCGGCCGTCTCGGGTGTGCCCTCCGACGTGGCGATCCTGGCCAGCAGGAGCAGCGTCGCCGCCTCGGGCAGGCGGTCGCCGAGACGCCGGTTGATGCGCAGCCGGCGCTCCGCGCACTCGCGGGCCGGGCCGGGACGGCGGGCGTCCAGGTGCAGCCGCGCGAGGTCCAGCAGCGCTTCGGCCTCGCCACGCGGGTCGCCCAGCTCGTGGTAGGCGGCGCGGCCGCGCTCCAGCAGGGCGGGGTCCCGCCGCACCGCGCCCAGGGCGCGCAGCGCGTCGGCCGTGCCGCGCTGGTCGCCGGCCTCCTCGAACACCCGCAGACACCTGGTCAGGGCATGCTCGGCCGCCTCCGGCCGCTCCTCCACGAGCCCCAGCCGCAGCGTGATCCTGGCCAGTTCCAGCCCTTCCACCAGAGGCTGGGCCGCCCTGAGCGCCGCCGCGGCGGCCTGCGGCCGGCCCTCGATCCGGTGCAGGTCGGCCAGCCCGCGCAGCAGCAGCGCCTCACCCTCCCGATGCCCCGCTGCCCGGGCGGCGTCGAGGCCCGTCGCGGTGGTGGCGTGCCAGTCGTCGTGGTGCCCGCCCAGCTCGAACAGCGGGGTCAGGTAGAAGGCCAGCCGCCAGGCCGCCTCGTACAGGCCCACCGCGCGGAGGTCGCCGACGGTCGCCACCAGGAACCTGCGCTCCGCGCTCAGCCAGCGCGCCTCGCCGCGCAGCCTGCCGGTCTCCAGCAGGCTCTCCGCCGTACGGGCCACGGTACGGCCGGAGCCGGGCTCGGCGGGCAGCAACGCGGCCCGCGCCCGCCGCACCCGGGCCAGCACCCCACCCGCCACCTCCCCCAACACCCATCGCCGCCCGGCCGCTCCCCTCCCGGCCGCGAGGTCCCGACCTCGCCCCGCCTCTCCTCCTCCGGCCGCGACGTCCGGTCCGGGGGCCGACTCCTCGGCCAGCCGTTCGGCGGCGAAGAGGCGGGTCAGGTCGTGCCAGCCGTAGCGTTCCTGCCCCGCCTCGTCCAGGCCGCGTGACTGGAGCAGCCCCGCCTCCGCCAGCGGCTCCAGGTCCGCCCCGAACACCCATGAGGCGAAGTCGGGCGCCGACAGCGCGCCGAGCGCGCGCAGCAGCCGCCGTTCCGGCTCGGCCAGCCCCTGATACCCGAGGGCCAGGCTTCCCCGGACGGCCAGGTCGCCCGCGCTCAGCTCGTCCAGCCTGCGCCGCTCGTCACCGAGCCGCCCGGCCAGGTGGTCGAGCGTCCACCCGGGCTTGCGGGCCAGCCGCGACCCGGCGATGCGCAACGCCAGCGGCAGCCCGCCGCACAGGCGCGCGATGCGGCGGGCCGCCTCCGGCTCGGCGGCCACCCGGTCGCGCCCCGCCACCGCGGCCAGCAGGTCCACCGCCTCGCCCGCACCGAGGACGTCCAGCTCGTACGCCCGCGCCCCCTCCAGCCCGGCGAGCGGCGAGCGGCTGGTCACGATCGTCAGGCTGCCGGGCCCGGTGGGCAGCAGGGGCCGTACCTGCGCCTCGTCGGCGGCGTCGTCCAGGACCACGAGCAGGCTCCGGCCGGCCGTCATCCCCCGATACAGCCTGACCCGCTCCGCCACCCCGACCGGCACGGCCCCGTCCGGACAGCCCAGGCAGCGGAGCAGGTCCTCCAGCACGGCGCCCGCCGGGCGGCCGGCCAGGGAGGCGTACAGCCGCCCGCCGGGCAGGTTCGGCGTCGCGGACGCCCGTACGGCGACGGCCGACTTCCCGCAGCCGGGCGGACCGTGCAGCACGAGGACGGCGGGCGGCGCGCCGGGCCCGGCCGTCCGGGAGGTGATCCAGGCCAGCACGTCGGTCCGCCCGGTGAAGTCGCTGATGTCGGGCGGCGTCTCGTTGATCGGGACAGGCCGCGGTGCGGCGGCCGGCCGGTCGGCCGCCAGGGCGCGCCGGTGCGCCTCCCGCAGTTCCTCTCCCGGTTCCAGCCCCAGCTCGTCCACCAGCAGGCGGCGCGCCTGCTGGTAGGCCGCGAGCGCGTCCGGCCTGCGCCCCGCCTGGCACAGGGCGTCGAGCAGCCGCGCCCACGCGCGTTCGCGCAGCGGGTAGGCCGCCACGAGGGCGCGCAGCTCGCCCACCACCTCCGCGCCCCTGCCGAGCCGCAGGTCCAGCTCCGCCCGCTCCTCCACGGCGGTCAGACGCAGCTCCTGCAGAGGCACGGCGTGCAGGCGGCGCAGCGCGGACGACTCGACGTCGGCCAGCGCGTCACCCCGCCAGAGCGCCAGCGCGGCCCGGAAGTCGTCGGCCGCCTCCGCGACGCGGCCCGCCTCCCTCGCCCGGCGCGCCCGGCCGACCAGCCGCTCGAACCGGTGGCAGTCCACCTCGTCGGCCTCCACCGCCAGAAGGTAGCCGCCGGGCACCGTCACGATGCCGTCGACCAGCTTGCGCAGCGCGCTCACGTACACCCGCAGGACCGGCTCCGCCGAGGCGGGCGGCCGGTCGTCCCACAGCAGGGTCATCAGCCGTTCGACCGGCACCGCGTTGCCCGCCGACAGCAGCAGCGCGGCCAGCAGCGCCCGGTGCTTGGCCGGGCCCGGCGGCGCGCCGGCCTCGATCCGCAGCGGTCCGAGCAGCCCGAACCGCACCCGCTCCGCCCGCACCGTGGCCCCTACCCGCCGACCGGCTTGAGGTCGAACGACTCGAACCGCACCCGCAGGCCCTGCCTGCCCGCCGGCGCCGCGTGCACGCCCGCCTCACCCGGCCCCAGGGGGTCGTCCGTGTCGGTGGCCTCGGCGATGAGCGCCTCGTTCAGCCACATGCGCAGCGTCGCGCCGCTCGCGTCGCGGCGGCACTCGGCCACGACGCGGCCGGGGTCCGCGATCCGCGCCGGCGCCGGGCCGCGCAGGACCACCGGCCGGCGTCCCGCGGCCCGCTTGACGATGGCCGCCTCGTTCGCGCTGCTCAGCACGAACTCGTACCGGCCGCCCCCGCTCGCCCCGTGGCACCACACGCCGTACTCCCCCGCGCCCCGTTCCGGCCGGACCTCGGCGCTGACGACCACGGCGCCGCCGGGTTCGCGCCGGGGCGCCGACTTCCACAGCCGCCAGCCCGGCTCGACGGTCAGCACGTACGCCGTCCCCTCGGCCCGCGCCGTGCCCGCCCGCGAGGTCCCCACCTCCCAGCCGTCCGTGAAGTCGGCCCGGTACGGCCCGCTCTCCGGCTCCAGCACGAGCACGCCGCCCACGGCCGCCGCCACCAGCACGGCGACCACCCCGACCGCCCAGACCACCCACCTGCCCGCCCTGCGCCGACCGCCTCCGCCCGACACACCACCCGGCGCGCCATCCGCCGCGGCTCCCGGCGCGCCGTTCGCCGCGGCCTCCGGACCGCCCGCGAGCACGCCGGGCCCGCCCGTCGTGGCGGCTCCGGGCGCAGGGCCCGTGCCCGGGCTCGGGCTCGGGCTCGGGCTCGGAGTGCCGGTGCGGGTCTCAGGGCCGGCCCCGCCACGGATCACGGGGCCGGTCCAGGTGCGTTCGACCACCTCCGTGGCGCGGGCGGGGGTGAGCGCCCCGCCGCCCACGAGAGCCGCCAGCAGCCGCTCGGCCGTCGGCCGGAGCCGGGGATCCTTGGCCATCGCCCGCTCGACCAGGTCCCGCATGTTCTCGTCGAGCCCGTCCAGCGACGGGCCCTCGTTGACGATGCGGTAGAGCACCTCGGCCGGCGCCCCGCCACCGAACGGCAGCCGGCCCGTGCCCGCGAACGCCAGCACCCCGCCCCAGGCGTAGACGTCGGCCGCCGGGCCGAGCGGCTCGCCGCGCACCTGCTCGGGCGCCATGAACGCGGGCGTCCCCAGGATCGCCTGGCTGACCTGACTGCCCGGCCCCGCGTCCACGAGTTGCGCGATGCCGAAGTCGATCACACGGGGGCCGAGCGGCGACAGCAGGACGTTCGAGGGCTTGAGGTCCCGGTGGATCACCCCCGCGCCGTGGATGGCGCTGAGCGCGGTGGCGATGCCCACTGCAAGCGCGTCGAGGTTCGAGCCGGACAGCGGCCCCTGCTCCCGCACGGCCTGCGCCAGGTCGGGCCCTTTGACGTACTCGGTGACGAGGTAGGCGGTGTCGCCGTCGATCCCGGCGTCCAGCATGGGAGCGGTGCAGAACCTCGCCACCCGACGCGCGGCGGTCACCTCCCGCTCGAATCGCCGCTGGAACGCGGGATCGCGGGCGAGCTCCGGGTGGATCACCTTGACCGCGGCCAGACCGCCGGTCGGGGTGCTGGCCAGGTGCACCACACCCATGCCGCCCCGCCCGAGCACGCGCCGCAGCACGTACCCGCCCACGATCCGGTCCCCAGTCATCGCAGCCACCTTAGCCATGTCCGGACATACCGGATCTGACCCCCCGGGTCCAGCACTCCGCGGCAGAAGGCCCGAGCCGGCGGCACCGGTCCCGATGTGCCGGACGGGGATCAGATCAGCGACCCCGGCGTTACGGACACGGGCCGGAGCCCCGGACGCCCGTCCGCAGTGTCCCGATTGTCCGTGCACCTGGGTGATCGTCTGGTCTACGCTGACGACCATGGGTGCCGAAGCGAGTATGGATTTCGACGAGGTCGGCAAGCTGGCCGGCAAGGTGGGCGAGGCCCGCAAGGCCGTCGAGCAGGGGCGCACGGCCCTGGCCGGGGGGCCCGGAGCCGTCACCTACATCCCCGTGCCGAACATGCCCAGCAACAACGCGTTCGGCGACACGAACAACGCCACCGCGGCCAGTTCCGCGCACGCCGACCTGCAGACGTCGGCCGACGGGCTGGCGGAGATCCTCATCAGCGTGATCGACTCCGACGAGAGCAGGCTGCGCAAGGTCATCCAGGCGTTCAAGCAGTTGGACGACGAGATCGCCGACCGGCTGTTCGCCCAGGCCAGCAAGGGCTTCGACGTCTACAGCGCCCACGTGCACAGCCACGGCCTGCACGAGTACGACGACTTCGTCCGCACCGGTCAGATCGACACGCTCCACGAGGCCATGAACCGCGGCCCGTCGCTGCTGGGCGCCGACCTCAACGTCGTGACCCACCACGGCGACAACCCGAAGATCAACTCGTCAGGCGACGCCATCCACGACCTGAAGACCGAGGGCTACACGGTCTACTCGGGCGCGGTCAACGAGGACGGCAAGGTCGTCGGCACCTCCCCCTCGGGCACGCGCATCGACCACGTCGCGGGCTCGCCGACCTTCACCATGAACGGGCAGCCCGTCCTGGTCGACGGGGCCACCTCCGACCACGACGGCCAGCAGGTGGACGTGGAGATCCCCAACTGGTAGGCCGCTCACCGCGGCTTGATCTGGACCTCCGTCTTGGCCGCTGACCGGCCCTCGCCGTCGTCGATCCGGGTGTCGCCCTTGCCCGGCTCGTTGGACGGCAGCGTGATGCTGCCGCCTTCGACGTCCAGCTTCACCCGTTCGCTGTCTCCAGTGCCCTCGATGACGTCGCCCTCGCGGACGAGCACGGCGTTGCCGAACGGCGCGTTGACGATGTCGCCGATGATCGGCCAGTCGTCGTTCGCGTGGTACTTCGAGCTCGCCTCCTCGAACTTGACGTCCCAGTTGTCGCCGGTGCGGTTCTCGAGCTCCTCCTCCAGGTCGGCGATGTCGTGCTGGAACACCTCCTGGACGGTGGCGATGTCCGTGTCCTGGCCGGCGATCACCTGGGCGATCTTGGAGATGTCCTCGGAGTCGGTGCCGCTGGAGTCACCGGGAGAGTTGCCGGCGCCCTGGCCGATGTTGAGGTTGAGCAGGCGTACCGTGCGCGGCTTCCATTCCTTGCTGATGAGCTCGAACTGGTTCTCGTAGAACTTCATGTCGCGCTTCTTCTCCGCCAGCACCTCGTCCACCCGCCTGCGGATCTCCTTCGCCGTGGTGATCGCGCCGGTGACCAGCTTCGACTGCTCGGCGTCGCGGGGGCGGAAGGTCAGGCCGGTGTAGTCGCTGCTCGCGGGCACCCCGTTGAGCCGCTTGCGCTCCTCGTTGAGGAGCCCCTGCTGCACGCGCAGCACGGTGGCGGTGTAGGTGAGCACGTCGGCGACGTTGGCGGCCCACTTGCCGAACAGCTCCACGTCGGCGGTGAACTTCTTGCGGTAGCCGTTGAACGACGTGGCGGTGTCGCCCGTCCAGTACTCCTTGGCGAACACCTGCTGCGCGGCGTCGTTGATCAGGCCCTCGGCGGAGGTCACCTTGGTGCCGAGGCTGCGCCACGTCTCGGCCAGTTTCTCCAGTCGCTCCGGATCGGCATTCAGATCCCACAGGTCCGTGGTCGTGATCGGGGCGGGCTCGGCCATGAGGGCCTCCTGGTGCGAGGGACAGCCGCACCAGGCTTACACCACGGCGTGACCATCTGCAAGATCACGGAACGAAACCGCCGGCACACGGAAACGGCTGAACACCGGGTCGGCCGCCACGCTGCCGGCCAACGGCCTCATCCTGAACGGCCCCGTCAACCCCGACAATCACCGCCTCGCCCGCACGGGCCTCAGCCCTTGACCGCGCCACTGGTCAGGCCGCCGACGACAAACCGCTGCAGGAACTGGAACAGCACGAGCACAGGCAGTGCCCCGACCAGCGCGCCGGCGGCGAACAGCCCCCAGTTCTGGCCGAGCTTGTCGGAGACGAGCTGGTAGAGGCCGACGGCGAGCGTCTGCTGGTCGGGGTCGGTCAGGACCAGCCCGGCGATCACGAAGTCGTTGAGCGTCGCCACGAAGGCGAACAGCCCGACGACCACCAGGATCGGGGCGACCAGCGGCAGCAGCACGCGGAAGAACACCTGGGCGTGCGAGGCGCCGTCGATCTGGGCGGACTCGTCCAGCTCCCTCGGCACGGTGTCGAAGAAGCCCTTCATCAGGTACGTGTTCACGCCCAGCGCCCCGCCCAGGTACACCATGACCAGGCCGAGCCTGCTGCCGAGGCCGATGGCGGGGAAGACGTCCCTGAGCGCCGACAGCAGCAGGAAGATCGCGACGTAGGCCAGGAGCTGCGGGAAGAGCTGGACGAAGACCAGCACGAGCAGCCCGGCCCTGCGTCCCGTGAAGGTGAACCTGGAGAAGGCGTAGGCGGCGCACGCGCCGAGGAAGACCGACCCGGCGGCCGTCGTCAGGCCGATGACCATGGAGTTGGCGAACCAGCTCGGGAAGGGGTGCAGCGGATCGGTGAACAGCGCCAGGTAGTGCGCCGGGGTCGGCTCGGCGAACAGGTCGTTCGAGCCGGTCAGCGTGCCGCTCGGGTTGGTCGAGGCGGCGAGCACGAACAGCAGCGGGAACAGCGCCACGGCGACCGCCGCCACGCCGACGGCGTGGCGCCACCCGTACCTGAGGAACCAGCGGCCCATGTCAGCTCGCCTCCAGCCTGCGCGCCCTGCGGAACCCGGCGAGCGAGACCGCCGCGATGACGGCGAAGATGAGGATGGACACCGCGCAGGCCAGACCGTAGTTCCTGGCGCTGCCGCCGAAGGCGAGCTTGTAGACCAGCGAGATGAGCAGGTCGGTGGAGCCGACGTCGACGGGCGAGGAGGCGTCCCTGGGTCCGCCGCCGGTGAGCATGTAGATCACGTTGAAGTTGTTGAAGGTGAAGGCGAAGGTGGCCACGAGCACGGGCGCGGTCGCGGCCAGCAGCATCGGCAACTTGACGTGGCGCAGCACCCGCCAGGGGTTCGCGCCGTCGAGTTGCGCGGCCTCGGTGAGCGCGGGCGGGATGGCCTTCAGCGCGCCGGTGCAGATGAGGAACATGTAGGGGAAGCCGATCCAGACGTTGACGGCGAGCACGCTGAGCTTGGCCAGCCAGGGGTCGGTGAGCCACGGCACGTGCCCGCCGCCGAGCAGCACGGCGTTGACGAAGCCGTGGTCGGAGTTGAGCAGCCCCTGCCAGAGGATGGCCGCCATGAAGGCGGGGAAGGCGTAGGGAAGCACGATCAGCGAGCGGTAGGCCCGGTGCCCGCGCAGCCCCGGCCGGTCCAGCACCAGCGCGAGGCCGAGCCCGAGGGCGAACATCAGCCCGACCGACAGCCCGGCGAAGGCGAACGTCCAGCCGAGCACGCCGAGGAACGGGCCTCTGATTCCGGGATCGGTGAGGACCGTGCGGAAGTTCTCCAGCCCGACGAACACCTTCCAGCCGGGGCTGAGCGCCCTCCCGTCGGGCGCCGCGAACCGGCCGTGGCCGTCGTCACGATAGACGGTTCCGGTGCCGGGGTCGGTAACGGTGCCCGCGCGTTCGTCGTAGCGCAGCGTCGAGTGGTACGTCGCCACCGTCACGGCGTCCGAGGTGCGCAGGCTGCCCTGACCCGGCACCGGCACGCGCAGCGCGGTGATCTCCGCCTGCCGTGCCACGATCTCGGCGTACGGCAGCGGCCGCCACCCGCCCGGCTCCGCCCCCGGGATCAGCGGCCGCGTGGCGGAGCCGACCCTGCCGCCCACCAGGAATCCCAGCTCGCCGCCCCGCTCGACGACCCGGACCGGCTGGACGGGCGACCCCGGCACCCTGACCTCGCTGGCCGCCAGGATCGCGGCCACCGCGTCCTGCCTGGTGCCGTTGTGGCCGTCGCCGTAGTTGGTGAAGGCCGCGTAGCCGGTGTAGAGGACGACGTACACCTGGTAGAGGAGCAGCAGGACCACGCCCGGCGCGAGGTACTTCGCGGGGACGCGCCGTCTGCCGAGGTAGATGACGTTGATCGCGAGCGTGCCCGCCAGCATCGCGGCGAACGCCCACCACGAGCGCTGACCGGCGAGCGCCACCAGCCCGTAGACCGCGAACGCGTCCACCACGCCCAGCACGAGCGGCTTCACGTACCTGGTCATCGGTCAGTTCGCGATCTTCGCTCGGATGCGGTCGGCGGCGTCCCTGGTCAGCTTCGCCGGATCGCCGTCTCCGGTGATGATCGCCAGTTGCGACAGGCCCCAGTCGCCCCAGACCGCGTCCATCGCGGGCACGTTGGGCGCGGGGCTCCCGGCCAGCGCGGCCTTGGCGAACCCGGTCAGCACCAGGTCGCCGCGCAGCTCCTCGCGTACGGCACTCAGGGCGGGCGGCCGGCCGCCCGCCGCGTACAGCCGGCGCTGCGCGTCGGGGGTGGCCAGGAAGTTGAGCAGGAAGTCGTTGGCCACGATCGGGTTGGCCGACTTGGCGCTGACGTAGAAGCCCTGCACGCCGACGAACGGCCGGGCGGGCCGATCGCCCGCCGGGGGCACCGGCTCGACGGAGAAGGCCAGGCCGGACCTGGCCAGCGCGGGCGCGTCCCACGGCCCGGTGACCAGGTACGGGGTGCGGCCCTCGCGGAAGGCGTCGGTGGCGATCTCGCCGCTCAGCGATGTGGAGATCACCTTGGCTCTGGCCAGCCCGCGCAGGTAGGCGGCGAACGCCAGCCCGCCCCTGTCGTCGATCGCCAGCTTGTCGCCCTCGAACACGCTGGAGCCGAAGGAGGTCTGCAGCGGGTAGAGGTGGTAGGGCGAGCCCGCCTTGGGGTCGACGGGCAGCCCCACGGGGAAGTCCGCCTTGCCGTCGCGGACCAGCTTCTGGCCGGTGGCGACCAGCTCGCCGAACGTCTTCGGCCGTTGCGGCGCGAGCTTGGTGTTCCGCAGCAGCGCCACGCTCTCGATCGCGTACGGCAGGCCGTACGTCTGGCCTTCGTAGCGCATGGCGTCGAGCGCGAGCTTCGGGAAGGCCGAGGCGGTGGCGCCGAGGTCGATCGGGGCGACGACGCCGTTCTGGACGAGCTTGCCGAGCCAGTCGTGCGGCCCGGCGATCAGATCCGGGCCCTGGCCGGTGGGCGCCTGGGAGATGAAGTCGTCGCGGAGGCCGCCCATGCTCTTCTGCACGATCTTGACCTGGACGCCTCTGGACTTCTGGAAGGCCGTGGCCAGGTCCCGCAGCGGTCTGGCGCGGCTGTCGTCGGCCCAGACGGTGAGGACGGCCGCGGCCTTCGCGGCGGGGGCGGGGGTGGCGGCGGCGCAACCGGCGGCCAGCAGGGCCAGGCCGGTCACGGCCAGGATGGTCGTGCGCATGTGGGTGCTCCTCATGAGCCGTCGGTGCCTTGGTGCGGGTCGTGCTGGGCGCGGGGGTCGCTCCAGCCGTGGACGTGGACGACGAGGCGGCGGTCGCGGTCGTGCCTGAGCGGTTCGCCGACGGGCAGGCCGTCGGAGTCCAGCCCGTCGCAGCGCCAGCCCCTGCCGACCGAACCGTTGAGCCCGAGCCCCCGGGGCAGCCGCCAGACGCCGTGGTGCACACCGGGCGCGATCCTGGTGGTGACCAGGCCGGAGAAGTAGACGGTGTCGCCTTCGGGGGTGCCGGGCGGGGTGACGACCGTGACGTCGAGCGTCGCGGTGGGCTCGCCGGCCACGACGGACAGCTCGCGTTCGACGGTCAGGCCGCCCGCTGTGGCGCGTACCCGCGCGAGACCCGGCGCGGTGGGGGTGAGCAGGGCGGTGCCCACCGGCTTGAGCAGGGGTTCGGGGTCCCAGGCGAGGCTCGCGCCGAGCGCGGAGTACGCGCAGCCGTCGGCCCGCAGCGCGAGCGGCGCGACGTCCACGGCCTGGCCGACGGCGACCACTTCGGCGTCGGCGGTGGCATCGGCGGTGGCGGCGTCGGGGGCGGCGTCGGGCAGCTCGACCGGCGGCCCCTCCGTCCCGAACAGGTGCAGCAGCGCGCTGGCCGCCCGGGTCGCCCACGCGCTCTCGTGGTGCGGGGCCGCCGGCTCGTGCCGGTAGCGCAGCTCGGCGTCCGGGGTGTAGCCGAGTCCGACAAGCTGCTCGGCCAGCTCCCTGGCGTGGTGGACGGTGATGAGGCCCTCCATCCCGCCGATGTCCAGCCACACCCGGCGCGGCCCCCGCTCGGCGAAACGCCGGTAGACGGGCGTCTCCTCCAGCGTCTGCGGATCGACGAACACCAGGAACGGCGACATGATCGCCACCAGCCCGAACACCTCGGGCCGCCGGAAGGCCAGGTGGTAGCTGACCAGGCCGCCCATCGACGAGCCCATGACCGCCGTGCGCCCGGCCGCGCCGGTCACCGCGTATCGCGAGCGGATCAGCGGCATCAGCTCCTCGATCAGGAAGTCCTCGTAGGACTCCCCGGCGAGCCTGGCGCGCGGGTCACGGGGGTAGGGCGCGACGTGGGAGTATTCCGCGCCGCGAGCGTCGCCCGCGTTGGAGACCCCGACCGCGACCAGCGGCGGCAGCGTCCCGGCGGTGATCAGCGCGTCCAGCGTCTCGTCCAGGCGCCAGCTCGGCTCCAGCCCGGCCGCCGCGAACGCGTGCTGCCCGTCGTGCAGGTACACCACCGGGTAGGGGCCGTGCGTGGCGTCGTAGCGGGGCGGCAGGTAGACGAAGACGTCACGCGCGTTGCCGAGGGCGGCGGAGCGGACGCCGCGCAGGATGTCGATCACGCTTCGAGCTCCCAGACGTGGAAGGCGGGCCCGTCGGCGGGCATGGGCGATCCCGGCCGCAGGTCGGGGCCGCCGGTGAGGCTGACCCCGGCGGCGGGGGCGCGGAACGGTTCGTGCGCGGCCCTGCTGACCTGGACGAGCAGTGTCTGCCCCGGCGCGGCCCGCTCGTAGACGAGGGTGTCGGCGTCGGCGTGCAGCCAGCGCAGGCCGCCCGTGCGCAGGGCCTCGTGCGAGCGGCGCAGCGCTACCAGGTCGCGGTAGAGCCGGTAGGTGCCCTGGTCCCAGCGGGCGGTGTCCCAGGGGAAGGGACGGCGGCCGTCCTCCAGGTGCACTCCCTCGACGCCGACCTCGTCACCGGCGAAGATCATCGGCAGGCCCGGCAGCGTGAGCAGCAGCGCGGCGCCCAGGTGCTGGTGCTCGCGCCCGGCGATCGAGCGGAACCTGGCCGTGTCGTGCGAGTCGAGCAGCGTCAGGTTGTGGGTGTGGGCCCGCCACGGGACGAGCGCGGCGTAGCGGCGCATCACCTCGGCCACGTCCGCGCCGCCGTACTGCGGGATCGGGCCGGGCACGCCCCAGAACTCCGTGGAGCGTTCCCGCGCCAGCCACGACCAGACGGGCCGGGCGAAACCGGCGTAGGACATCGTGCCGTGCCAACCAGTGCCGCGCAGCACGCCGGAGGCGTCGAACTGGTGCTCCGCCAGCAGCAGCGCATCGCCCACCGTGGCCCGCGTCAGCCTGGCGACCTGGTCGTTCAGCTCGACCCCGCCGTGGCGGCCCGCCGACTGGGCGACGTCCACCCGCCAGCCGTCGAGGCCGAACTCGTCCAGGTAGCGGGCGATCACCGAGCCCGGCCCGTCGTAGAGGCGGCGGCGCAGTTCGGCGGAGCGGTGGTCGAACTTGGGCAACGTCCTGACCCCGGCGAAGGTGGCGTAGTCGGGACCGTCCACGTAGTAGAAGTCCTCGCGCACGGCGCTGCCCTCGGCGAACCACTCGTGGCCGTCGCCCGAGTGGTTGAGCGTGATGTCGCCGATGACGCGCATGCCCCGGGCGTGGGCCGCGGCGGTCAGCGCGCGTAGCGCCTCGTCGCCGCCGAGCAGCGGGTCCACCCTGTCGAAGGTGGTCGCGTCGTAGCGGTGGTTGGAACGGGCGGGGAAGAACGGCGTCAGATACAGCAGGTTCGCGCCCAGGTCGGCGATGTGGTCGAGGCGGTCGGCCACGCCCCACAGGTCGCCGCCGTAGATCTGCTGCAACGCGCCGTCCCTGCCCCAGGGGATCGGGTCGTCCCAGTCCGCCCGCCGTACCCACGCGGGGTCGGGCCCGTGGTCCCTTCCTGAACGGGCGAACCGGTCGGGGAAGATCTGGTAGATCACCGAGTCGGCGGCCCACGCGGGCGGGGGCGGGTTGGCGGTCAGCAGGAAGTCGGTGGTGTCCGGCACGTCCAGCGGCGACAGCCCGGCGGCGGTCAGCCACAGCGGGCCGCTCGCGGTCCGCAGCAGGAAGCGGTAGCCGCACTCCGGGTTCACCATCTCGACCGTGGCGCGCCACCAGGTCTCGGAACCGGTGACCCGGTCGGCCGTCGCCTCGGCGAACCTGGGCTCGCCGTCCGGCGTGGTGCGCACGTGGACCTGCCGCACGTCCAGGTCGAGCGAGGTGCGCAGGAACACCTGGACGCGGTCGCCGAGCGACGGCGACGGATCGCCGACATACAGCGGCGACCCGTCGTGGTGCGCCCTGGTGTTGCAGAGTGTTCTTCGATGCCGCATGCTGTTACTGCTCCGAAATACGCTGTTCACCTGGTCAGATGTGTCGCGAGCCTAGGAGCTGCGGAAACGGTGCCGCAACACTTCGCAACATGTTTCATCGGATTCTCGAAGGGTCCCCCATGTCTCGACCATCCGTGCGGACGATCGCCACCCGCCTGGGAGTGAGCGCCGCGACGGTCAGCAGGGTGCTCAACGGCCGGCCGGGCGTGTCGGAGGAGCTGCGGGCCAAGGTCCTGCGGGGCATGCGGGAACACGGCCTGATCGCCCCCGCCGCCGAGCCGTTCGTCGGCATCATCGTCCCCGAGCTGGACAATCCGGTCTTCCCGCTGCTGGCGGGCGCCATCGAGGCCAAGCTCGGCGGCCACGGCGTCACCGCGCTGATCGGCAGCTCCACCGCCAAGGGTCCGACCGAGCTGGACTACATCTCCGCCCTGGTGCGGCGGGGCATCCAGGGCCTGGTCCTCGTCTCGGGACGGCACGCCAACCCGGCCGCCGACCACGGCTTCTACTGGCAGCTCCACCAGCAGCGCATCCCCATGGTGCTGGTCGGCGGCCAGGTGGCGGACCTGCCGGTCTCCACGGTCACCACCGACGAGGCGGCGGGCGCGGCGATGGCGGTGGCGCACCTGCGCGAGCTCGGCCACGAGCGGATCGGGCTGGCGGGCGGGCAGGGCTACCTGCGGCCCTCACAGAACCGGCTGACAGGCTGGCGGCGGGAGATGCGGCGCTCGTTCGGATCGGTGGACGACGCGCTGTACGTCGAGTCGGACTACTCGCTGACCGGCGGCAACGCAGCCGCCCGGCGGCTGCTGGCGGCCGGGGCGACGGCGGTGATCGCGGGGAGCGACCTGATGGCGCTGGGCGCGGTCGCGGCCGCCCGCGAGGCCGGGCTGCAGGTGCCGGGCAAGGTGTCGGTCGTCGGGTACGACGACTCCTACCTGGCCGTGCACGGCGACCCGGCGCTGACGACCGTGCAGCAGCCGGTTGAGGCGATGGCGGCCGCGGTGGCGACGGCGATGTGGCAGTCGCTCCAGGGCTATCACGCCCCGCACGTGGACCACGTGTTCGCGCCCCGCCTGGTGGTCAGATCCTCGACGGGCAGAGCCCGCGACCTGTGAGGCGCAGGGCGAGGTGGAGGTATGCTGACCGGTCCCATGGCACCACCGCTGCACGTCCACAGGGCCCGAACACGCGAAAACGGCGGTGTCCTGATGGACACCGCCGCTGCTACTGGCACCTCAGCGCTTCTCGCCACCGCTCTGGCAGAGCCGTGTTCGAGTAACGCCACGTGGGTGGAGGTGGCGGGAATCGAACCCGCGTCCTTCAACCCCAAGACAGGGCTTCTCCGGGCGCAGCCTGCTGTGCTTTTCTCAGCCCCGGCGATCACGCAGGCGAGTCGCCGACGGGCTCAGCCACTGTTTGGTTTCCCGATCATCCCCGTGGCCGGGTCGATCGGTTGAGCCTTCTAACGATGCCAGACACCGAGCCGAAGGCGCTCTCGGGCTGACAGAGGCTTCGCTACTTAGGCAGCGAGAGCCAGGGAACCCTGGCTTACCTCAGAGTGCTTCTTATTGGCACTTATTGTTCGCGGTCACAGGATTAACGAGGTTATGTCCGCAGTCCTCGGCCCGCTTCACCTGACTTGCAAGGTCAAAGTCGAAACCAGTCACCCCCTGTGCAGTTGTCAACACGACCCCGAAGAGCCGAGCAACAAGACTGTACAGCTTATAACGCCTGCGGCGCCAACCAGATTCCCCCATGACGAAACCCCCGGGAACGCGGCTGTTCGCACACGTCCCCGGGGGCCGACCGGCAGGGTCGAGCCGGTCCGACGGCAGGACTTCCCCCGAGATGAAGTCCTGGTCTCATCGCGGCGACCGGGGCCGCAACCCCCCGAGCGGACCCGGTCACTCAGTAAGACGCCCCCGGAGGTCCGGATGGTTGCTCGGTGTCACGAATATTTCACGCTGTGTCAGAACGGGCTCGGTGCGCCCTTCACGAGCCGGAGCGCACGGCCGAGAAGAAACTCCCCGCGACCGCCGCCGGGTCGTAGCTACGGGCCAGCACGGCGACCGCCAGGTCACCCTGCCAGCCGACGAACCACCGTTGCCTGCTGCCCTCGTCGCCGGCCGGCGCGATCACCCCGTACACGCGGCCACGGCCCGCCTGGGCGGGGGTGCCGGTGGCGCCGGCGCGCATCATCGCGGTCAGCGCCGTGCGGACCGCCGGGTCGACGGGCACCGGCTGCACCGCCGGGGCGGCGACGGTCTCGGTCGTCGGCCCGGGGCTCGTGGGGTTGGTGACCAGCACGGGCGGGCGCCAGGTGCCCGAGCCGGCGGCCGCCGCGACCAGCGCCATGGCCAGCGGGCTGACCTGGACGTTCTGGCCGGCGATCGCCCTGGCCTTGTCGGCGTCGCTGCGCAGCTCGGGCAGCGAGCCGCTGGAGGAGCGCAGCGGCAGCCGCCACGGCTGGCCGATGCCGAACTGCTTGGCGCTGCGCTCCAGCGCCGCCGCGTCGACGCGGCGGGCGAGCGAGGCCAGCGCGGTCACGCAGCCCTTGGCGAAGTTGTCCTTGAACGTCGGAGACACCCCGCCCACCTGACCCGCCACCTGGCCGGCCTCCACGAACCTCGCGCCGCCCACCGTGCGCTCGGCCGGGCACGACAGCCTCAGATCGGTGCGGACCCCCGCCTTGACCAGCGCGTCGGCCGCCACGATGGAGAAGGCGGTGCCGGCCGGGAACTTGCCGGCCAGCGCGTCCTTCTCCTGGTTGAGGCCCTTGGTGGCGACCGCGCGGATCTCGCCCGTCGTCTTGTCGACGGCGACGAGGGCGCTCGTCGCCGTGCCGGTCAGCGCGGTCTCCGCAGCCGCCTGGACCGCCCGGTCGATCGTGGTCTTGACCGACTGGTTCTTGCGGCCCGGCCACTCCTTCAGCCGCGCCACCTCCCTGCCGGACTGGTCGAGGATGACCACCCTGGTCTGCGTGGAGCCGGTCAGGTAGTCCTGGTAGGCCCGCTGCAGACCGCTCTGCCCGACCGAGTCGCCGGCCCGCTGCGGGCCGCCGAGCTTCTGCTCGGTCTCCGGGGTGAGCGCACTGACCCTGCCGACGAGGTCCTTGGGCGCCTCGGGCGCGAAGGGCTGCGGCTGCTCCTGGATGGAGATCTGCGGGATCGCGTCGAGCTTCGGCTTCGTCAGCAGGTAGCGCTGGCGGCCGAACGTGGCCAGCGGCACGAACTCGCCCGGCGGCGACGACATGATGCGGCTCAACAGCCGGTCGTGGGCGAACCCGGTGACCGTCGACAGCCGCTTGACGACCTCCTCCGCCTGCGCGCCCAGCTGGGACGGGACGACCCCCGCGACGTAGAGCACCTGGTCGCTCTGCAACGGCTCCCCGGAGCGGTCGACCACCGGCTGGCGGGGGTTGGGGTCGAGGTCCACCGCGAACCGCTGGCCGTCCTTGAGCTGCGGGTGCAGCACGGACGGCGACCAGCGCACCTTCCACAGCCCGTCGACCAGGTGCAGCGGCAGCGTCCCGTCGTACACCCAGAGCGGGTTGTTCTCCCCCAGGTCGACCTCGGCGCTGAACTCGGCCCGCGAGACGTCGCCGTCCAGGGCGATGCTCTTGATCCGGAAGCGGAACGAGGCGGCGTCGAGCTGCAGCTTGACGTCGGACAGCGCCTTGCGCACGGCCGCCTGGTCACCGTCGGTGCGGGCGGCGGCCGTCGGGTAGTCGCCCGACTGCCAGCCCACGAGGAAGTCGCGGACGGCGTCGTGCGGCGAGGACTCGTCGAAGCACCCGGTCAGCGTCGTGCACGCGACCGCCAGCGTCATCGTGGCGGTCAGGGTGCGGCGCAGGCGGCTCATCGGCTGCGGTGCCGCAGCACCCGGGCCATCTCCCGTTTGGCCTGCTGCTCCGCCAGCGACTGGCGCTTGTCCCAGTCCTTCTTGCCCCGGGCGACGGCGATCTCGACCTTGGCCCGGCCGTCCTTGAAGTAGAGCTGCAACGGCACGATCGTCAGCCCGCCCTCCTTGGTCTTGGCGGCGAGCTTGTCGATCTCCTTGCGGTGCAGCAGCAGCTTGCGCTTGCGGCGGGCGGCGTGGTTGGTCCACGTCCCCTGGGTGTATTCGGGGATGTGCACGTTGAACAGCCACGCTTCGCCACCGTCGATCGTGGCGTAGCCGTCGGCGAGCGAGGCGCGCCCCTCCCGCAGGGACTTGACCTCGGTGCCCTGCAGCACCAGGCCGGCCTCGAAGGTGTCCTCGACGTGGTAGTCGTGCCGAGCACGCTTGTTCTGGGCGATGACTTTCCGCCCCGTCTCACGTGGCATGCCTCGACCTTACCGGCGTTCCTCAGACCCTGAGGTAGCGGCGAAGCGTGATGAACGACGCGAGCACACAGATCAGCACGCCAATGGCCATCGTATAGGTGATCGACTCCGCCACCGAGTCCCAGCCGAGCGTCTTGTTGGCAAGGTAGCCCGCCAGCCCGTCGAAGAGGAAGACCTTCGACAGGATCAGCATGACGGCGGCCACCACGCCGCCGATCAGGCCGGCGATCACGCCCTCCATCACGAACGGGAGCTGGATGTAGATGTTGGAGGCGCCCACCAGGCGCATGATGCCGGTCTCGCGGCGCCGGTTGAAGGCCGACAGGCGCACCGTGTTGCCGATGAGCAGGGCCGCGGCGACCACCAGGGTGCCCGCCACGATCAGCGCGGCCGACCGCAGCTTGTCCAGCATGTCGAAGAGCGAGCCGACGATCTCACGCTGGTCCTTCACCGACGCGACACCCGCCTGCGCCCTCGCGGCCTCCACGATCGGCTGGTAGTTGCTGTCGGGATCGGCCAGCTTGAGCCGGAAGGACGTCGGCATGTCCTCGACCTTGGCCGTCTGCGACAGCACGTCGTCGTCGGCCAGCGTCGCCCGGAAGTTCTTGTAGGCCGTGGGCTGGTCCTCGTAGATGACCTCCGCGACCCCCGGAATGGCCTGCAACTTGCCCTTGAGAGCCGTCAGCTGCGCGTCGCTGACGCCCTTGCCGCCGCACTTCGGGATGGCGGTGTTCTTGTGGCACAGGAAGACCGAGACCTCGACCTTGTCGTACCAGAAGTCCTTCATCATGGAGACCTGGGCGTTGATCAGCAGGCCGACGCCCAGCATCGCCATGCCGACCGCCACGGTGAGGACCACCGCGAGGGTCATGGTCAGGTTGCGGCGGAGGCCGATCCAGACCTCGGAGAAGATGAAATTGGCCCGCATGGTTTGCCTGCTGCTCCCTGTCAGTACGCCTGGCCGTACACGCCACGCGACTGGTCGCGGACGATCTTGCCGTCCTCCAGCTCCACGACACGTTTGCGCATGGAGTCGACGATGGCCGCGTCGTGCGTGGCCATGACGACGGTGGTGCCGGTCCTGTTGATCCGGTCGAGCACCTTCATGATGCCGATGCTCGTCGCGGGGTCGATGTTGCCCGTGGGCTCGTCGGCCAGCAGGATCATAGGCCGGTTGACGAAGGCGCGGGCCATGGCGACGCGCTGTTGCTCGCCGCCGGACAGCTCGTCGGGCATGCGGTGCGCCTTGCCCTCCAGGCCGACCAGCTCGATCACCTCGGGCACCACCTTACGGATGAAGCGCCGGGGCTTGCCGATGACCTCGAGGGCGAACGCCACGTTCTCGTAGACGTTCTTGTTCGGCAGGAGCCGGAAGTCCTGGAACACGCAGCCGATGCGGCGGCGCAGGTGCGGCACCTTGAAGTTGGACAGGCGGCCCAGGTCCTTGCCGGCGACGTGGATCGCACCGGAGTTGGGCCGCTCCTCCTTCAGGACGAGGCGGAGGAACGTGGACTTGCCGGATCCTGACGGACCGACGAGGAACACGAACTCGCCCTTGTCCACGTCCACCGAGACGTGGTCGAGCGCGGGCCGGTTCTGGTTCGCGTAGACCTTGGTGACATTATCGAAATGGATCACGAGAGCATCACGGCATGCCAGTCTAGGGGTCAGGACGGAAGCGAGGGTGGCACATGCCCACTTCCCGCCGCTCACCTATCGGGGACGTCTTTCTTTACCGATGATCGACGTTCCGATTGGCCAGAGGACAGTCTAGGGGGAAGACTGGCATGGAACGTCCATAACGGAAACAAAACGATTGTGCGGCTAGACTGGGGGCTGACATGAGTTGCCAACACCTCGTATGCGCGCAGTGCGCCCACCCGGTCATCGAGGGTCGCTGCGCCCTCTGCCGCGCCAATCGCGAGCGGATGCACAACCACGGCTTCGCCGGGCTGTCACCCGCTCTCGTCGTCCTCCTGCTGGTCGTCCTGCTCTTCGTGACCCTGGCGGTCAAGCACCTAAGCGGTCTCTGACTCCTGGCGGCGCATCCAGCGGATCTCGGCCTCGATGAAGCCGTCGAGGTCGCCGTCGAGGACGGCCGTCGGGTTGCCCGCCTCCGTGCTCGTGCGCAGGTCCTTGACGATCTGGTAGGGGTGCAGCACGTAGTTGCGGATCTGCGTGCCCCATGACGTCGTCGTGGCGCCGCGCAGCTCCGACATCTTCTCCGCCTCCTCCTGGCGTGTGCGCTCCAGCAGCTTGGCCTGGAGCACGGCCATGGCGGTCGCGCGGTTCTGGAGCTGGGAGCGCTCGTTCTGGCAGGAGACCACGATGTTGGTCGGCAGGTGGGTGATGCGCACGGCCGAGTCGGTGGTGTTGACGCCCTGGCCGCCGGGGCCGGAGGACCGGTAGACGTCGACGCGGATCTCGTCCTCGTTGATGTCGATGTGGTCGGTCTGCTCCACCACCGGGACGACGTCGACGCCGGCGAAGGACGTCTGGCGGCGGCCCTGGTTGTCGAACGGGCTGATGCGCACGAGGCGGTGGGTGCCGTGCTCGCCGCGCAGCGTGCCGTAGGCGTAGGGGGACTTGACCGCGAACGTGGCCGACTTGATGCCGGCCTCCTCGGCGTAGGAGGTCTCGTAGACCTCGGTCGGGTAGCCCTTGCGCTCAGCCCAGCGGAGGTACATCCGCAGCAGCATCTCGGCCCAGTCGGCGGCGTCGACGCCACCGGCCTGCGAGTTGATCGTCACCAGCGCCTCGCGCGCGTCGTACTCGCCCGACAGCAGCGTGCGGACCTCAAGCGCGCCGATGTCGGACCGCAGCGACGACAGCTCCTTGTCGGCCTCGGCCCGCGTGTCGTCGTCGGCCTCCTCGGCCGCCAGCTCGTAGAGGACCGACAGGTCGTCGAGCCGGCGGACCAGGCCCTCGACCCGGTTGAGCTCGCCCTGGAGGTGAGAGAGCCGGCTGGTGACCTTCTGGGCCTGGTCAGGGTCGTCCCACAGGTCCGGGGCGGCAACCTGCTGCTCCAGCTCCTCGATCTGCTTGCGCATAGCGTCGAGGTCGAGCACGTCCTGGATGCTCCGGAGCGTGCCCGCGAGCTCGTTGATCTCTTCTGCGGGATCGATGACTGCCACGTCTCCCAAGGGTACGCGACCCTCGCGCGCCCGAATAACATGGCGAGGTGCGCACATCTGGTCGGCTCAAGGCTCTGGCGCTCGCCGTCACCCTGCTGACCGGGACGGCCGGGCTCGCCGCCTGCTCGGGCTCCGCGTCGCCCGCCCCCAGCCGGGCGGCCGCCGCCGAGAGCCTCTCGCCCACCCCCGCGCCGGCGCCGCACGCCGTCACGCCGGACGACGCGGCCGAGGTGTTCGCCGAGTTCGTCGCCACCGACGACCTGCTGCGCGCGGGCGGCGACCTGCGGCTGTCGCTGGAGATCACCCGCGACTCCGAGGCGTTGCTGACCACGGCCGCCTTCGAGTCCACCGGCAACCGCCCGCCCCGCTACACGTGGGGGCGGCCCACCTTCTACGTGCCGCGCTTCCCGGCCGGGGAGCGGGCCCCGTGGTTCAGCGTGCTGGTGACCCGTGACGGCGAGCTGACGCTGCTGACGTTCGCCAAGGCCGCCGACTGGCGGCTCGGTTCGGCGACACGGCTGCTGGACGGGCAGCGGGCGCCGGCGATCGCGCTCGACGCCGACGGCTACGCGACGGCGCTGGGCTCCCAGGACGAGAGCGTCACCATCAGCCCCCACTACATGGGGCCGCTGCACGCCACGGTGGCGGAGGCGGGCGCGGGCGGCGTGGCGGCCGGCCTCATCGCTCCGGGCCCCCACACGACCGACATCGCCCAGGAGATCGCGGCGGAGCGCGACGAAGCCAAGATCGCCGGGTTCAGCTACGACTCGATCTTCAGCGGCAACGACCACCCGGTCTACGCGCTGCGCACCTCCGACGGCGGGGCGCTGATCCAGTACTCCCTGACGCGGACCACGACCACCACGACGCGCACGGCGGAGAAGGACTTCATCCCGGTGCCCGAGTCGGCCCGCTGGGCCATCGGGGAGCCGGTGCTGCGCCGCACGCTCCGGCTCTCCGAGACCCACCAGTACGCGACGGCGGTCCCGCCCTCCTCGGCCCCGGCCGCCGCCCGGGTCGTCGCCCACGACGGCGCCCTCACCCGCGCCTCCGGCGAATGAGCCGACCGGCCTCCTCCTGAGGCCGACCGCTCCCGAGGCAGCCCGCCCCTGACGCCGGGTCCTGCCACACGCATGGGTCGTGTCGTGGGTGGGCTGTGTCGTGGGTGGGCTGTGTCACGCGGACAGGCGCATCACGCAGACGGGCGTGTCGCGCAGACCGGCGTGTCACACAGACCGGCGTGTCACACAGACAGACGCTCCACACAGACGGGCGTGTCGCGCAGACAGACGCGCCACAGACGGGCGCGCCAACAGACGGGCGTGTCGCGCAGACCGGCGTGTCGCGCGAACGGGCCGTGTCAGACGGGCCGTTCGAGGCGTGCCGGAGGGCGCCGGCCCCTGCCGGAAAGCGGCGCCCTCCGGGCGGTGTCAGCTCGCCGGTCCACCCTCCGATCGGGGCAGGGTGCTGGTCGACACCAGCGTCCTGACGGCGCGCAGGGCGACCGACAGGGTGGCGAGGTCGAAGTTGTCGCTCTCCCAGATCTCCGACAGCGTCTGCCGGGCCCGGCCGACCGCGGCCGAGTTGGCCTCGCTCCAGCTGGCCAGCCGGTCCTCCGGCGACAGGCCGGAGGCGCTGGTGGTCAGGACGTCGCGGGTGAGCGAGGCGTGCGCCGCGTACAGGTCGTCGCGCAGGGCCGAGCGGGCCATGGCGTTCCAGCGGTTGTCGCGCGGCAGGGCGATGACCCGCTCGCGCAGGCGGGCGAGCTGGAGGCGGTCGGCGAGGTCGAAGTAGACCTCGGCCACCTCGTTGACCGGCCGGCTCGTCACCGAGGCGATCTCCACCAGGTCGAACGTGGAGTAGGCGGGCACCATGGCCGCCACCCGCTCGGCCAGGTCCACGGGCACGCCGCGGGCGACGAAGGAGTCGCGCCGGTCCTCGAAGGCCGCGAGGTCGGGGCCGGTGAGCATCTTCGGCAGGTGCGTGAGCAGGCCGTTGACGCCCTTGGTGAAGAAGCCGGCCGAGCCCTCCATGTCGAGCGGCGGGCGGCGGTTGGTGAGCAGCCAGCGGGTGCCCCGCTCGGCGAGCTTGCGCGCCTCCAGCAGCATGGCGATCTGGGTGGCGGTGTCGACGACGTTGTCCAGCGACTCCACCTGACGGTGGAAGCTGGGCAGGTCGAAGACCTCGCGGGTGACGAGGTAGGCGCGCACGATGTCGGGCGTCGAGGCGCCGGTCTCCTCGGCGAAGCGGTACATGAACGTGGTGCCCATGGAGTTGACCAGCTCGTTCACCACGCAGGTGGTGATGATCTCGCGGCGCAGCGGGTGGGCGTCCATGTACGACCGGAAGCGCTCGCGCAGCGCCGACGGGAAGTACGACACCAGCCAGGAGGCCAGGAAGGGGTCGTCGGGCAGGTCGGAGCCGAGCAGCTCGGCGTCGGCCACGAGCTTGGTGTAGGCGAGCACCACGGCGAACTCGGGCGCGGTCAGCCCCAGGCGGGCCTGGCGGCGCTCGGCGAGCGTCTTGTCGGACGGCAGGAACTCCAGCTCGCGGTTGACCAGCCCGTCGCGTTCGAGCCGCCGCAGGTAGCGGGCGTGGATGTGGAGCATCTCCACGGCCTGGGAGCGGGCGGCGGTCAGCACCACGTTCTGGGCGTAGTTGTCGCGCAGCACGAGGTCGGCGACCTCGTCGGTCATCGAGGTGAAGACCTGGTTGCGCTGCTTGTCGGTCAGCTCGCCGTCGCGGACGACCTGGTCGAGCAGGATCTTGATGTTCACCTCGTGGTCGGAGGTGTCGACGCCGGCGGAGTTGTCGATGAAGTCGGTGTTGACCAGCCCGCCGTTGAGCGCGAACTCGATGCGGGCGAGCTGGGTGAAGCCCAGGTTGCCGCCCTCGCCGACGACCTTGCAGCGCAGGTCGGCGGCGTCGATCCGGAGCGGGTCGTTGGCCTTGTCGCCGACGTCGGCGTCGGACTCGGCGCTCGACTTGACGTAGGTGCCGATGCCGCCGTTCCACAGCAGGTCCACGGGGGCCCGCAGGATGGCGCTGATCAGGTCGTTGGGCGCCATGGACGACACGCCGGCGGGCAGGTCGAGCGCCTCGCGCATCGGGAGCGTGATCGCGATCGACTTGGCCGTGCGCGGGAAGACGCCGCCGCCCTCGGAGATCAGGCCGGCGTCGTAGTCGGCCCACGAGCTGCGCGGCAGCGCGAACAGGCGCTGCCGCTCGGCGTAGGAGGTGGCGGCGTCGGGCTCGGGGTCGATGAAGATGTGGCGGTGGTCGAAGGCCGCGACCAGCCGAATGTGCCGGGACAGCAGCATGCCGTTGCCGAACACGTCGCCCGACATGTCGCCGACGCCGGCCACGGTGAAGTCGGTCGTCTGGACGTCCACGCCCATGGTGCGGAAGTGGTACTTGACCGACTCCCAGGCGCCGCGGGCCGTGATGCCCATGGCCTTGTGGTCGTAGCCGATGGAGCCGCCGGAGGCGAAGGCGTCGCCGAGCCAGAAGCCGTACTCCTTGGCCACGCCGTTGGCGATGTCGGAGAACGTCGCCGTGCCCTTGTCGGCGGCGACCACCAGGTAGGGGTCGTCACCGTCGTGCCGCACCACGTCGGCCGGCGGCACGACCTTGCCGTCGACGAGGTTGTCGGTGACGTCGAGCAGCCCGGAGATGAACATCCGGTAGCAGGCCACGCCCTCGGCGAGGACCTCCTCGCGCGAACCGGACTTCGGCGGGCGCTTCACGACAAATCCGCCCTTGGAGCCAGTCGGCACAATAACGGTATTTTTCACCATCTGCGCTTTGACCAGGCCGAGAACCTCGGTCCGGAAGTCCTCCATCCGGTCCGACCAGCGCAGCCCGCCCCGCGCGACCTTCCCGAACCGCAGGTGCACACCCTCCACCCGCGGCGAGTAGACGAAGATCTCGTACTTGGGTCGCGGCAGCGGCAGCACGCTGATCGCCTGCGGGTCGAACTTCAGCGAGATGTACGGCTTGCGCCGCTCGCCGTCGCGCTGGAAGTGGTTGGTGCGCAGCGTCGCCTGGATCATCTCCATGTAGGCGCGCAGGATCCGATCCTCGTCGAGCGAGGCCACGTCGTCCAGCGCGCCCAGGATCTCCTCACCGAGGGCGTCGGCCAGGTCGGCGCGCACGTCCTCGTCGCGCCGCGGGTCGAGCCGCGCCTCGAACAGCCGCACCAGCAGCCGCGCCAGCCGCACGTTGCCGTTCAGCACCCGCTCCATGTAGCGCTGGGAGTAGGCGCTGCCCGCCTGGCGCAGGTACTTCGCGTAGACCCGCAGGATCTCGGCCTGCTCGTACGTCAGACCGGCGCGCAGGATGAGCGCGTTGAAGTTGTCGGCCTCGACCTCGCCCTTCCACAGCGCGACCAGACCGTCCTGGAAGAGCCGCTTGAAGTCGTTCCGGTCCACTTCCTCCGAGGGGGTGAACCGCAGCCCGAAGTCGTAGATCCAGGCGTTCCTGGTGGCCGGGTCGTTGTCGATGTCGATCTCGTACGGCCGCTCGTCGACCACCTCGACGCCGAGCCGCTGGATCAGCGGCAGCGCCTTGGACAGCGAGATCGGTGCGCCGACCTTGTAGATCTTCAGCCGCCGCTCGCCCTCGGTGGCGTCGTACGGTTCGTACAGGTTGATGTCGATCTGGTCGTCATCGGCGGCGAGGAGCTGCTCCAGGCGGCGCAGGTCGACCACGGCCATCTTGGGTGGGAAGTCGGCCTTGTACCCCTCGGGGAAGGCCGACTGGTAGCGCCTGATGAGCCGGGGGGCCTCCTCCTCGGAGCTCATCTCGGTCAGCGCCGTGGCCAGGTCGTCCTCCCAGGAGCGGGTGATCGCGGCCAGCCGCGCCTCCAGCTCCTCCACATCCACCTGCGGCGGCGGCAGCAGCTTGCCCCGCCCGCCGCGGACGACCACGTGCAGCCGGGCCAGCACCGACTCACCGATCATCGCGCTGTAGTCGAGCGTGCTGCCGCCCAGCGCCTTGAGCAGCACCTCCTGCATCCGCAGCCGGACCTGCGTGGTGTAGCGGTCGCGCGGCAGGTAGATCAGGCAGGAGATGTAGCGGCCGTAGTCGTCGCGGCGCAGGAAGAGCTTGACCTGCTTGCGCTCGCGCAGCCGCAGCACGCCGAGCGCGATCGGCAGGAGCTGCTCGACCGAGGTCTGGAACAGCTCGTCACGCGGGAACGTCTCCAGGATCTCCATCAGATCCTTGCCGTCGTGGCTGTCGGCCTCCAGCCCGGCGCGCTCCAGCACCTCGGTGAGCTTGCGCCGCAGGACGGGGATCCGCAGGATCGACTCGTTGTAGGCCATGTGCGTGAACAGGCCGAGGAAGCGCCGCTCGCCGATGACCTCGCCCTCGGGCGAGAACAGCTTGACCCCGATGTAGTCGAGGTAGGCGGCCCGGTGGACCGTCGCCCGGGAGTTGGCCTTGGTGATGATCAGCAGCCGCCTCTCCCGCGCCTTGGCCCGCACCTCGGGCGGCAGCACGGAGAAGCTCGTGGAGCCGATCTTGTCGTCGCGCAGGATGCCGAACGCCGTGCCGGGCAGCGCCCGCAGCGCGTCGCCCTCGTCGGTGCTCTCCAGGCGGTACTCGCGGTAACCGAGGAAGGTGAAGTGCCCGTCGGCGAGCCAGCGCAGCAGGTGGAGGCTGTCCTCCACCTGCGCGGGCTCCAGCGGCGGCGGGTTGTCGGACAGGTCGTCGGCCGTCTGCACGGCCATCGCCCGCATCTTCGCGAAGTCCTCGACCGCGTGGCGCACGTCGTCCAGCACCCGCTGCAGGTCGGCTTCGAGCCGCTTGAGCACCTCGGGGTCGGCCTGCTTGTCGATCTCGACGTGCATCCAGGACTCGACCGTCACCTGGCCCGTGACGTCTTCCTGGCCCCTGCCGAGCATCCGGCCCGTCATGTCGCGCCGGACCCGCATCTGCGGGTGGACCACCAGGTGGATGCCGACGTCGTGCCGGTCGAGCTCCATCGTCACCGAGTCGACCAGGAACGGCATGTCGTCGGTGACCACCTCCACCACGGAGCGCCCCGGGTCCCAGCCGTTCTCGTCGACGGACGGGGTGAAGGCCCGGACCACCGCCCTGCCCTGGGGGCGCACCTCGGCGAGCTGCTTGTGGGACATCGCCGGACCGTAGACGTCGACCAGATTGCGGTCGAGCAGGTCTTCGGGTGCGACGTGCTTGTAGTACACGCGCAGCAGGGCCAGGGCCTCCTCCGGGCTCACATGGTCGCTACCGGCCGCGCATCGCTGCGCCGCCCGTTGGAGCAACTCGTCCTTGGCCTCGTCAAGCGGCATGTCGCTCTCACTCCTTTGTGAGGGTTTGCCATCACATTCATAGCCAGGCCCTAAGTTCCCACAGCAGCGGGAAATAGTGCAGGCGCGTCCTACCACGCAGATAGGGGGCGCCGGTCGAGCCGCCTGTGCCCGACTTCGTGCCGATCTGCCGTTCGACCATCTGCACGTGCCGTGTCCGCCACTGCGCGGCGGTCTCGTCGTGCGTGAGCAGATCCTCGGCCAGTTGCCACAGGTCGTCGTACGACCGGCGGTCCCTCGCCACGGCCAGCAGCGAGCCCATGATCTCGTCGTCCGAGACCGGCAGGCCACGCTGGGAGAGGGCGGTGAGATAAGCATCCCACAACGTGGGCTCGTCCAGCCTGCGGCGCAGCCTGGCGAGTTCGGCCTCGTCGGCGTCCCTGAGCCGCGCCAGGTAACCCGTGTCCTTCAGCCCCGACAGGAACTCCAGCTCGCGGAACTGCACGGACTGGAACCCGCTGGCCGGCGACAGATGGGCGCGGAAGGCGAGGAAGTCCTGGGGCGTCATCGTCTCCAGGACCTCGACCTGCTGGACCAGCACCCGCTCCACCGCGTGTACCCGCCTGAACTGGTGCCTGGCCTGCCACAGCTCGCCGCCGTCCATCGCGTCGCGGGCCTTCTCCAGCTCGTGCAGCAGCAGCTTGAACCAGAGCTCGTAGACCTGGTGGATCGTGATGAACAGCAACTCGTCGGGCGCCTCGGACTGGGGCCGTTGCTGGGCGAGCAGCTCGGGGATGCGGAGGTAGGCGCCGTAGGAGAGCCTGCCGCCCTCCTCACCGAATCGCCTGCCCGGAGGGACGGCCGCATCGGCGTTGTGCCCCACCGAACACACACCTCCCCCGATCGCGTCCGGGCGTCACTGACCGGACGTTCGCCTTGCCGTACCGATATCACCCGAAAAGGGCGGAGACGTCAACGCGACATCGACCGCGGGGGGTCGTCTTCGGAGGCGGAGGGGAGGTGCTTCAGCTCGTCGAGTTGCCCAGGAACCTCGGCGAACTCCTCGAGCTCGCGCCGGCACGACTCACACGTGTCGAGGTGGCGCTCGAACGCCTCGATGTCCTCCTCGTCGAGGACGCCAAGGACGTAGGCGGCCACCTCCTCGTGCATTACCCGGCTACCCCCTTGTCCCGCAGATGTTCGCGGAGAGCCCGGATGCCGTAGTAGAGCCGGGACTTCACCGTGCCCGGCGGAATCCCCAGGATCTCCGCCGCCTCACTTATCGTACGGTCCCTGAGGTAGGTCTGCTCAATGACTTCGCGGTGTTCTTCGGACAGGCTGCGGAGCGCCTCGGCCACGACGATCGCCGATAACGCCCGTTCCGACCCGTCGGGGACGGCCAGCATGTCAACTTCGGGGGGTTCGACCTCGTGGGGCCGGACACTCTTGCGCCGGCGCCCGTCAATGACGATGCGGCGGGCCACGGTCAGCAGCCACGCCCAGATGAGGCTCGGTTCCCATTGCAGTCTTGCCGAGTTACGCCAGGCGCGGACAATCGTCTCCTGCACGACGTCCTCAGCCCATTGGAGGTCGTTACCTGTCGACTTGCGTATGTGGCGCAGCAGAGGGCCGCCGAACTCCTGGTAGAGGACCGCGATGCGGTGCTCCGCCTCGGCATCCGCACTCTCGAACCTGCCGTCGAGGTGACTTAGCACGGGGCACATCTTTACACCTTCGTTATGCGTCCGGTAGCCACTCCGATAACTCCAGTCATTTGTAACTATTCACCGGTATGGCTGAACCGGTCCGCTGATGCCCGCGTACCTCCCACCATGCACAGGCTTTTGCGCGGTGAGGTCCTCATGTTCGGCGGCTTCGCCCTGGCCGCGGTGGTCACGATCCTGCTGGTCATGCCACCCGCGACCGCGCCCGTGTCCGCCGAGTGGTCGGTGCTGCCCTCCGGTCCCCTGGGGCCGGCGGACCGTGACCTGCTGGTCAAGGTCCGGCAGGCAGGACTCTGGGAGATACCCATGGGCAAGCTGGCCCAGGAACGCGCCGACTCCCAGCGCGTCAAGGAAGTCGGGATGCACCTGGTGGAGGACCACACCAAGCTCGACCTGGTCACCCGCCAGTACGCGGCCCGGCTCGGCGTGCCGCTGCCCGACGTGCCCAGCCCGGACCAGCAGAGCTGGATGGCCCAACTGGGGGCGCAGTCCGGCTCCGCGTTCGACAAGGACTTCGCGCAGTTGCTGCGCGCGGCCCACGGCAAGGTCTTCTCCGTCGTCGCGGGCGTGCGGGCGGGCACCCGCAACAGCGAGATCAGGAGGTTCAGCCAGCACGCGGTGAACGTGGTCATGAAGCACATGACGCTGCTGGAGTCCACCGGCCTGGTCGTCTACGACCAGTTGCCCGAACCCGCGGTTCCCGCGGCCGCGCCACCCGCCCCAGCAGCGGTCGACCCAAGGAGACAGCAATGAGTAGTTCGAGACGCCTGGCCGCGGCCGTGTCGGCCCTGGCCGTGATGGCGGGCGGGCTGGTGTCCGCCGTGGTCATCAGCGCCGGCCCGGCGATCGCGGATCACTGCGAGCCGGGCGAGCCCCCGCAACAGTCCCAGCGCCAGCGCGGGCAGGACCAGGACGGCAACGACCAGGGTCAGGACCCGAACGGCCAGGACCAGAACCAGGACCAGAACCCCGACGGCCAGGACCAGGGGGACCAGAACCAGAACGGCCAGGACGGCCAGAACGGCCAGAACGGCCAGGACGGCCAGAACGATCAGGACGGCCAGAACGGCGCCGGCCGGCAGCAGGACGGGGACCAGCCCGTCTCCGGCGGCGGCGCCCTCTCCCAGGCGCTCGACCCGGTCCAGAACCCGGACGACCAGAACCAGAACCCCGACGGCCAGGACCAGGGCGACCAGAACCAGAACCGCGACCGGAACCAGGAACAGGACCCCGGCCAGGACCAGGACCAGGACCAGGGCGCACAGGACCCGGGCGCCCAGGACGAGGAGCAGGCCCAGCCGTTCCGCCGCCGGCCCACCCAGCGCCCCACCTCCAGCCCGTCCCCGTCGCCCTCCCCCACCAACACCGGCGGCAACGGCGGCGAGGACGACTGTGCCGACCTCGGCCCGTTCGTGACCGACTTCGTCGACATCCGCCAGGTCCAGCCCACCTCCATCGACCCGCCGCGCGGCCGCGGCGGCTCGCGCGGATCGTTCGTCTCGCGCTGCGGCACGAACCAGAACGGGCACAACAACCCCGACAACTTCATCGTCGCCCCCGGCGTGTCCAACGGCGCCCACCACCTGCACGACTACGTCGGCAACCTCTCGACGGACGCCTTCTCGACCGACCAGAGCCTCGCGGCGGCGGGCACCACGTGCCGGCTGGGCGACAGGTCGACCTACTTCTGGCCGGTGCTGCGCGACCGCCGGGCGGACGACAACATCGAGGACCCGGACGGCAACGTCGGCCGCGTGCTGCGGCCCCGCCAGGTGATCCTCCAGTTCAGGGGCAACTCCACCGCCCGCGTCAGCGCGATGCCGAGGTTCCTGCGGCTGATCACCGGTGACGCCAAGGCCGCCACGAACGGCGGCGCCAACGCCCGTGCCGCCTGGACGTGCAGCGGCTTCAACAACCGGATCACCACCAAATATCCGCTTTGCCCGCGCGGCAGCCAGGTGCTGCGTATTCTGGATTTCCCAAGCTGCTGGGACGGTCAGAACACCGACAGCGCCAACCACCGCTCGCACGTGGTCTTCCCCGACCAGAGCGGCGCCTGTCCTCAGGGCACCAGGGCCATCCCGCAGCTCCGGATGACACTCACGTACTCCGTTCCCCAGGGGCCGTCCTACGCCTTGGACGCGTTCCCGGAACAGTTGCACAACCCGATCACCGACCATGCGGACTTCGCCAACGTCATGCCCGACCGGCTGATGCGCTTCGTGGTCGACTGCATCAACCGGGGCCGCCGCTGCTGACCTGAACCCGCCCCACCCGGCCGCCCGCCCCGGTCCCACCGCCCCGCCCGTCCCGGCCCCGCCTCCCCCGGCGGGACCGGGACGGGATCGGGCGGGTGACCCGGTCGGGCGGCACCGTCAGGCTTGCCTGACCCTCCCGAGGCGCACCCTCAACCGACCTTGGAGGGAAACCAATCCATGCTCCACAGACGAACCCCCCGGCACGCCCCCACCAGGCTGGACGACCGCAGGGTCCGGCTCGCGGCGAGCGCCGCCATAGCCGCCGTGGCGCTGTCCGTGTTCGCCCTGGCCAGGACCGAACGCGGGATGGCGCTCCTGGGCCGAGGGGTGGCCTTCCTCGAGCTCTACGCGGGCGTGTTCGCGCTCGTGCTGTTCACCGCGACCGTCGGGCTGGGCCTGCTCACCACCGAGCGGGTCTTCCTCTCCCCCGCCAACCGGGTGCGGGCGCAGCTCGCCCACCGGGCCACCGCCGTCATCGGCCTGGGTTACCTGATGACGCACGTGGTCCTGATGATGACGCTGAACCACGTCCCGGTCACCGCCATCCTGCTGCCGACCGCCGGGATCTGGGTGGCTCTCGGCGCGGTCTCGTGCAACCTGATGATCATGGTCATCGCGACCGGCATCATCCGGGGCCGGTTCGCGGTCAGCGGCCGGCCGTGGATGTGGCGGCTGCTGCACGGCGGGGCCTACCTGGCCTGGCCGGTCGCGGTGCTGCACGGCCTGACCGCCGGCCGGCCCGCCGCCGGCTGGGTGGTCTGGTCGTACGCGGCCTGCCTCGCGGCGGTCGGCGCGGCCCTGCTGGTACGAGTGCTGGCCACGCTGCTCAGGCCCGCCACGTTGCCGGAGGCCGTCGAGGGCCCGGCGGTCTCCACCGAGCCGCTCGTGCGCCCCGAGGAGATCAACGCGCCGGTGAGCCTCGCCGCCGCCCGGCGCAGGTACCGGGAGGCCGGATGACACCGCAGAGCGACGCCCAGGAGACAACGTGATCCCGCACCGAGTGCCCGAGGTGTTACGGCTGGGGCCGGCCCGCCTGACCGCAGGGCTGGAGCACACCCGGCGCCTGGACCTGCCCGCCCACCGCACCGTGCACGGCGAGCCCGTCCCGCGCGACGTGGAGACCCTCATCTCCCTGGCGAACGAGGTCGACATGCGCGGCAGGGGCGGGGCGGCGTTCCCGTTCGGCCGCAAACTGCGCGCGGTGTCCGACGCGGCCGGGTCGCGGGAGAGCGTCGTGCTCGTCAACGGCGCCGAGGGCGAGCCGGCCAGTTCCAAGGACGCCATGCTGCTCACCCGCACTCCGCACCTGGTGCTGGACGGCGCGGTGCTGGCGGCCGAGGCGCTGAACGCCCGCGAGGTGGTCGTCGCGACCGCCGGCGGCGAGGTGGCCGAGGCGTCGATCACCGCCGCCGTGAACGAGCGCCGGGCCGCGAAGGTCGCGGGCGCCGCCGAGAGCCACATCCCGATCCGCGTGGTCGGGCTGCAGGAGCGCTTCATCTCCGGCGAGGGCGGCGCGCTCGTCAACGCCGTGAACGGCCTGGAGGGCATCCCACCCGGCCGCAAGCGACGGGCCGCGCAGACCGGCGTGGACGGGCTGCCGACGCTGCTGTCCAACACCGAGACCTACGCCCAGCTCGCGCTGCTCGCCGAGCTGGGCCCGGAGGAGTACGCCGAGGTGGGCACCAGCCGGGAGCCCGGCACGGTGCTGCTGACCATGAGCGGCACCGCCTGCCGCAACGCGGTCGTGGAGGTGCCGACCGGCACCCTGCTGGCCGACGTGCTGGACATGTGCGACGCCGATCCGGGCGACGGCGTGCTGGTGGGCGGCTACCACGGCGCCTGGCTGACCCCGGACGCGGCCGTCAACGCGGTGATCTCGCGTGCGGGCATGAAGGCCGCCGGAGCCGACCTCGGCGCCGGGATCGTCGTGCCGCTCGGCGAGGCCACCTGCCCGCTCGGCGAGGCCGCCCGGATCACCGCCTACCTGGCCTCGCAGTCGGCGGGCCAGTGCGGGCCGTGCCGGCTGGGCCTGCCCGAGGTGGCCAGGCAGCTCATCGAGCTGACCGAGGGCAGCGGCTCGACCGACGCGGTCCGCCGGGCCGTGCGCACGGTCGAGCGGCGCGGGGCCTGCTTCCATCCGGACGGCACGGCCCGGTTCGTGCTGTCGGCGCTGGACACGTTCGAGAGCGAGATCGCGGTCCACCGCGACTACGGCTCGTGCGGCCGGCCGGTGCGCGGCGTGCTGCCGCTGCCCGAGCCGGAGGTGGAGCCCGACTACCGCCTCGACGTCGACTGGAGCCGCTGCCAGGGGCACGGCCTGTGCGCGCACCTGCTGCCGGAGTTCGTGGAGCTGGACGGGTTCGGGTTCCCGTCGTTCAGGACCGTGCCCGGCTGGATGGTGAAGGAGGCGCGCCGGGCGGTGGACATGTGCCCGGCGCTGGCGCTGCGCCTGGCGGAGACCACGCCGGTGGCCGTCAGGACGGGGTGAGAGCCGCTCGGCCCGTCCGAAGTGCGTCCGGGCGGGCCGAGCACCCCTTCCCCCGCACCCGACATCCGCGAACCAGCCATACTGGGACAGCGTCTCACCCAGGAGCCCGTACCGATCACCGGAGGCCCCATGGACCGTCGAGACTTCCTCCACACCGCCGCCGCGGCGCCGCTGCTCGGGGCGCTGGACCGGCAGGCACGGGACCGGGGCGGTGCGGCGCCCGACTGGGCCCGCCTGCGCCGCCGGCTCGCCGGGACGCTGGTGCTGCCCGGAGACGCCCGGTACGGCACGGCGCGGCGCCTGTTCAATCCCGCCTACGACACGGTGCGGCCACGTGGCGTCGCCTACTGCGCCGCGGCGGCCGACGTGTCCCGCTGCCTGGCGTTCGTCCGCGAGCACCGGCTGCCGGTCACCGCCCGCTCGGGCGGCCACTCCTATCCGGGCTGGTCCACCGGCACGGGACTGGTCGTGGACGTCTCACGGATGGACGCCGTCCGCTACCGGGACGGCCGCGCCACGATCGGCGCCGGCGCCAAGCTGATCGACGTGTACGCCAAGCTGGCCCGGCACGGGGTGAGCATCCCCGCGGGCACCTGCCCGACGGTGGGGCTGAGCGGCCTCGCGCTCGGCGGCGGCATCGGCGTGATGTCCCGCATGTACGGCCTGACCTGCGACATGATGGAGTCGGTCGACATCGTGACGGCGGACGGCCGGCTGCTCACCTGTGACGAGCGGCGCCATCCCGACCTGTTCTGGGCCTGCCGGGGCGGTGGCGGCGGCAACTTCGGCGTCGCCGTGTCGTTCACCTTCCGCACGCATCCGGCCCGCGACCTCCACGTGTTCTTCCTGAGCTGGCCGTGGTCCACGGCGGCCGCGACCGTGCGGGCCTGGCAGGCGTGGGCGCCGGGCGCCCCGGACGAGCTGTGGTCCTCGCTCGCCCTCTCGCGCGGCGCGGGCGGGCCCGAGGTCCGGCTGTCCGGCGTCCACCTGGGCGGCCGGGCGGTGCTGGACCGGCTGCTGGGCTCCCTCGTGGCGCGGGCCGGCCGCCCGTCGTCCCGCTCGGTCACCCGTACCTCGCATCTGGAGGCCATGAAGGTGATGGGCGGCTGCTCGTCGCTGTCGGTGGCCCAGTGCCATCCCGCCCCACACGGGCGGCTGGGCAGGGCGGTCTACGTGGCCAAGTCGCACCTGGCCTACCGGCCGCTGCCGCCCGACGGGGTGCGGGCGCTGGTCGCCGGGGTGGCGCGGCCCGGCCGGCACATGGTGATGCTGGACGCCCTCGGCGGCGCGGTGGCGCGGGTCCGGCCGGACGCGACGGCCTTCCCGCACCGGGCCGCGCTGTTCAGCGTGCAGTACAACGCCGACGGCCGGGACCGTACGTGGCTGCGCCGTGTCCACGCCGACCTGGCCCCGCATCTCGGCGACCACGCGTACGTCAACTACGCCGACCCGGACCTGACGAGCTGGCGCACGGCCTACTACGGCGCGAACGCGGCCCGGCTCGCCCAGGTCAAGACGGCCTACGACCCGGCCCGCGTCTTCCGGCTCCCCCAGGGCTTCTGACCTCGGGCCTCCGCCCCGGGGCAGGGGTCAGGCCGGGCTCGGGTGCGCCCGGCGCGGTGACCAGGCGGCGTCCTCGGGCGGCCGCGGGCAGACCTCGCGCCGGTAGCGGCCCGGCGGCAGGCCGTACTCGCGTTTGAAGGCGTTGGCGAACGCGAACTCCGAGCCGTAGCCGACCTGGGCGGCCACCGCGCCCAGCGAGACGTCGGACCCGCGCAGCAGGCGGGCGGCGGTGGCCAGCCGCCACCAGGTGAGGTAGGCCAGCGGCGGCTGCCCGACCAGGGCGGTGAAGCGGCGCGAGAAGGCGGCCCGCGACAGGCCCCCGCGGGCGCCGAGCGCCTGGACGGTCCACGGGTGGGCGGGGTCGCGGTGCATGGCGTCGAGGGCCGCGGCGATGGCCGGGTCGGTCAGCGCGGCGGACCAGCCGCCGGTCTGGCAGTGCTGCGAGGGCGCGTCGAACCAGGCGCGCAGGATGTAGACCAGCAGCGTGTCGAGCAGGGAGGACACGACCGTGTCGGCACCCAGCCGGGGGCCGGCGATCTCGCCCGCGAGCAGGTCGACGGCCGCGCGCAGCTCGGGATGGTGGCCGAGCCGGGCGGGCAGGTGGATCATCTCCGGCAGCTCGCGCAGCACCGGGTGGCCCTTGCCGGCGTCGAGCCGGTAGCCGCCGCAGAGCGTCACCGTGGCCGCGCCCGGCCCGGCGATGGACGCCGAGGCGAACAGCTCGCGCTCCTCCTCGGGATCGCAGTCGGCCTCGCCCACCGGCGTCGCCGGGCTGTCGGCCAGCGCGTAACCGTGCCCGTGGGGGAAGAACACCACGTCGCCGACGTGCAGCTGCACCGGGTCGCCGGTGGGCGGGATCAGCCACGCGCCGCCCTGCAGGATCACCTGGAAGCCCGCCGAGCCGGGCTGCGCCGGGAACCGCTGACCCCACGGCGCGTGCCACTCGACCCGGGCGGACCGGGGGCGTCCGGTGCGGACGATGGCCATCACGTCACTGAGCACGTCCATGGCTGAAGTCTACTCACACCTGATCGAGCGAGACGCTGGCGAAGAAAAGGCAGACTCTCACGCATTGGATGTCTCCCGGGCTGCTCCTACCGTTGCCAGGGCGAAAGGAGGGCCCAATGACTGTGGTCCAACAGGACGAGAAGGCCCCGGCCGGGAGCGGCGGCAGGATGCGGGCGGCGCGGATCCACGCCTACGGCGACGCGTCCGTCATCCGCTACGAGGAGGTCCCGCGTCCGCGCCCCGGGCCGGGCGAGGTGCTCGTCGAGGTGGCTGCCACCTCGTTCAACCCGTCGGAGGTGGGGCTGCGGCTCGGGCTGCTCGACGGCGTGCTGCCCGTGACCCTGCCGCACACCCTCGGCTGGGACGTCTCGGGCACGGTCGTCGAGGCCGGCCCGGAGGTGACGGCCCTGGCGCCCGGCGACCGGGTGATCGGCCTGGTGGACGGGGCCGCCGCCGACTACACGGTGGCGCCGGCCGCCGTGCTGGCCCGAGCGCCCGAGACGATCCCGCCGGCCGACGCGGCCGCCGTCCCGGTCGCCGGGCTCACCGCCTGGCAGGCCGTCTTCGAGCACGCCCGCCTCGGGCCCGGCCAGACGGTGCTGGTCAACGGCGCGGGTGGCGGGATCGGCATGTTCGCGGTGCAGCTCGCCAAGCGGGCCGGCGCCACCGTGGTGGCCACGGCGAGCCCGCGCAGCGAGGCGGCGGTCCGCCGCCTCGGCGCCGACGAGGTGGTGGACTACACCGCCGCCCCGCTGCCCGGCGGCATGGACGTGGTGCTCAACCTCGCGGGCATCCCCCCGGAGGCGGCACAGCGGCTGACCGGCCTGGTACGGCCCGGCGGCCGGATCGTCACCGTGGCGACGCCCGTCGACTCGCCCCAGGCCACCCACTTCGTCGCCCGCAACGATCCCGCCCAGCTGCGGGAGCTGGTGGCGCTCATCGACGCGGGCGCGCTCACCGTGGAGATCGCCGAGTCCCACCCGCTGACCGCCCTGCACGACATCCACCGCAGAGCGGAGTCCGGCCGCACCCGTGGCAAGATCATCATCATTCCGAGGAGCACATCGTGATCAGGATAGGCATCGTCATCGGCAGCACCCGCCCCGGTCGCAACGGCGAGACCGTGGCCCGCTGGGTGAGCGAGCTGGCGGCCAAGCGCGGCGACGCGGACTACGAGCTGGTCGACATCAAGGAGTTCGACCTGCCCCACCTGGACGAGGCGATCCCCGCGGCCATGGGCGTCTACGAGCACCCGCACACCCGGGCCTGGTCCGAGCGGATCGGCGCGTTCGACGGCTTCGTGTTCGTGACCCCGGAGTACAACAGCTCCATCCCGGGCGCGCTGAAGTCCGGGCTCGACTTCCTGTACGCCGAGTGGGCCGACAAGGCCGCCGGGCTGGTCAGCTACGGCGTGGACGGCGGCGTCCGGGCGGCCGAGCACCTGCGGCAGATGCTCGGCCGGCTCAAGGTCGCCGACGTGCCGGCCCAGGTGTCGCTGTCGCTGTTCACCGACTTCGAGGAGATGAGCGTCTTCCGGCCCGCCGCCCACCACGAGGAGAAGGTCAACGCGATGCTGGACCAGGTCACCTCCTGGGCGTCGGCGCTGCGCCCGCTCAGGGCCTGAAGTGCGTCAGCACCTCGGGGTTGGCCATGGCGTCGGGGTTGGCGGCCTGCTCGACGGGGGTCCCGAGGAGGATCTTGCGGACCGGCACCTCGAGCTTCTTGCCCGACAAGGTGCGCGGGATCCCGGGCACCGCGCGGATCTCGTCGGGCACGTGCCGGGGTGACAGTTCCGCGCGCAGCGCCTTGCACAGGGCGTCCGTCAGCTCGCCGGTCAGCTCGGCGCCCTCCGCGAGCGACACGTACAGCAGCAGCCGCCCCTCCTGCCCGAGCCGGCCGGTGTCGATCACCAGGCTGTCGGCGATCTCGTCGAAACGCTCGACGACCCGGTAGAACTCGCTGGTGCCCATGCGGACGCCGCCCCGGTTCAGCGTCGAGTCGGAGCGGCCGTAGATGACGCAGCCCCCCTCCTCGTCGATCCTGATCCAGTCGCCGTGTCGCCACACCCCGGGGTAGACGTCGAAGTAGCTGTCGCGGTAGCGCTCGCCGGACGGGTCGTTCCAGAACATGACCGGCATCGACGGCATCGGCCGGGTGAGCACCAGCTCGCCCACCTCGCCCACGACCGGCCTGCCCTCCGGGTCGTACGCCTCCACCTTCGCGCCCAGCGACCGGCACGGGATGATCCCCGCCCGGATGGGGTGGAGCGGCGTCGCGCCGACGAAGCCCGTGCACACGTCGGTGCCGCCGGAGAAGGACCCGACCGGCACGCCGGGCAGCGCCTCGGCCACCCAGGCGAACCCCTCGGGCGGCAGCGGCGACCCGGTGCTGCCCACCCCACGCAGCCGGTCGAGCCCTTCGGGGCGCACGCCCGCCTTGAGCGAGGCCATGATGTACGGCGCACCCACCCCGAAGTACGTCACCCGCTCGGAGGCGGCGATGCGCCACAGCACGGCGGGCGAGGGGTGGGCGGCCGAGCCGTCGTAGAGCACGGGCGTGGCCCCCACCAGCAGGGCGCCGACGAGGTAGTTCCACATCATCCAGCCCGTGGTGGTGTACCAGAAGAACACATCGCCTTCGCCGAGGTCCTGGTGGAAGGAGAGCGACTTCAGGTGCTCCAGCACGATGCCGCCGTGCCCGTGCACGATCGGCTTGGGCAACCCGGTCGTGCCACTGGAGTAGAGGATCCACAGCGGATGCCCGAACGGCACCCGCTCGAACTCCAGCGGCGCGCTCTCGGCGCGCAGCCCCTCCCAGCCGATCACCTCGCCGTGCGGCACCTCCCCGGTGTGGCCGGGCGCCGGCTCGGCCTGCTGCGGCGGCAGCCCCTCACCGGCCGCGGTCAGGTAGGGGATCCACACGGTGGCGCGCAGCGAGGGCAGCGCGGCGGCGATCTCGTTCACGGCGGCCGAGCGGTCGTATGCCTTGCCGTTGTAGCGGTAGCCGTCGACCGCGATCAGCACCTTGGGCTCGATCTGCCGGAACCGGTCCACGATGCCTGCCACCCCGAAGTCGGGCGAGCCGGCCGACCAGATCGCGCCGAGCGAGGCGGTGGCCAGGAAGGCGATCAGCGCCTGCGGGATGTTCGGCAGGTAGGCGGCGACCCGGTCGCCGCGCCGCACGCCCAGCCGGACCAGCCCGGCCCGGACCCGGGCCACCTCCTCGCGCAGCTCGGCGCGGGACAGCTCCTGGCGGGCGCCGTCCTCGGAGACGAACACCACGCCGGTGCCGCCGGTGTGGCGCAGGGCGTTCTCGGCGTAGTTGAGGCTGCTGCCGGCGAACCATTCGGCGGCCGGCATCGTCCCGGAGAGCACGGGCCCGTCGCCGCGCTCCCCGATCACGTCGAAGTGGTCCCAGATCGACGCCCAGAACTCCTCGGGACTGTCGACCGACCACTGCCACACCTCCTCGTAGCCCGCCCCGGACCGGCCCAGCCACTCCAGGTAGCGGGTCAGCCTCGCGCGCCTGACGACCTCGTCGGCCGGCTCCCAGAGAAGTGCGCCTTCAGCAACCATGTGCCCCATCCTGTCGCCCAGTCGATCGCGTGTCCTACAGGACCGCCCCACACAACTCCCTACCTTCTCAGGTGGTCGACCGCCATACGCGCCGCGGTGCCGATCACGGCGTCGGCGCGCGGCTGGTTCACCACGGGGCTGAACGCGCGGGTGAAGACGGCCACCGCGTACCTGCCGCCGTCGGGGTACTCGACGACGCCGACCTCGGAGCGCAGCGTCGGCAGCGTGCCGGTCTTGCCGCTGACGTCCACGTCGTCGTACGGGAAACCGGAGGCGAGCCGGTGCGGCCACACCTGCTTGTTGAGCACGGCACGCATCCAGGCGCACGAGTCGGGGGAGGCGGCCTCGTCCCGCCAGATCAGGGAGAGCAGCCTCGCCATCTCGCGCGGGGTGCTGCGGTTGGTGTGCCACGGGTCCAGCACGCGCAGCGCGGCGATCTCCTCCGGGTCGAGGTACGGCCAGCCGTGCCCGGTGTCCTCGGTCATGCTCCGGTAGAAGCCCGCGATGTCCTGCTGGACGTAGGTGACCTCCAGCCCGAACCCGGCCAGCATCGCGTTGATCGCCTCGAAGCCGACCCTGCCCAGCAGGACGTCGGCCGCGGTGTTGTCGCTCACCGCGATCATCAGGTAGGCCAGGTCGCGCAGCGACATCGTGACGTCGTCCAGCATCGCCGAGACCCCGGTCGGCCCGAACACCCGGTCGGCGGCGTGCACGGTCACCCGCTCGCCGGGGTCGAGCAGCCCGGCGTCGGCCTGCCGGCAGAACGCGACCATGAGGGGCACCTTGAACACCGACGCGGTCGGCATCGGCTCGTCGGAGCCGTGCCCGACCTCCTTGCCGGTGTCGATGTCGAGGGCGTACAGGTAGCCGGTGACGCCCGCGGCGCGAAACAGCGCGGCGAAGTCGGGAGCGCTCATGCCAGCACCCCCGGCCGGCGGCTGACCCGCCGCACGGGCACGCTCGCGGCGCCCTCGTCCGCCATGCCGGCGCGCTCCTTCAGAATCCGCACGGCCACCTCCGAGAAGGCGGCCACCTCGGCCGTCCCGGCCCGCCAGGCCGTGGAGACCCGGCCCGTGATCGGCGAGCCTAGCAGCGGCCGCCAGGCCAGTCCCGGCACCTCCTGCCGTGGACCGAACGTGACCGCGGCCCCGGCGAGCACCAGGCCCAGCCCCGCCCCCTCGTGCACCTGGGGCGGCACGTAGCCGTGGCGGCGGCACTCGGCCAGCACCTCGGCGTACAGGCCGGGCTCGCCCTCGCGGGGCGGCATCAGCAGTTCGCGGCCGCTCAGGTCCGCCAGGTGCACCTCTCCGCCACCGGCCAGCGGGTCGTCCTCGGCGAGCAGCACGCCGTGCCGCTGCGCGAGCACCTGGCCGACGTGCAGGCCCGGCGCGGTGACCGGGTGGCGCACGACGCCGACGTCGATGGCGCCCTCGGCCAGCGCGGCCACCTGGTCGGCCGTCCAGATCTCCGCCGGGGCGAGCCGCACCTCGGGGTGGCTCTCGCGGAACCCGGCGACCAGGGCGGCGATCACCGCGGCGCCGAGGTCGGGCGGGACGCCCACCCGCAGCACGGCTCCTCCGCCGCTGCGGGCCAGTTCGTGCAGCCGGTCGACGCGGGCCACGATCTCGCGGGCCTCACCGAGCAGCAGCCGGCCCTCCTCGGTGAGCCGGACCTGGCGGGCCGAGCGGTCGAACAACCGCACGCCGAGCTCCTCCTCCAGGCGCTTGATCCGCTGGCTCAGCGGTGGCTGGGCCATGCCGAGCCGGATCGCGGCGTTGCCGAAGTGGAGTTCCTCCGCCACCGCGATGAAGTAGCGAAGATGCCGGACGAGGTCCATGAGCAGGAACTATAGCCACTTCCATATAAGTTGGCCGTGCATATCACTATTGGACATCCACCGGATGGCTCTGGTGTTGTCTCCCCCATGGCACCACAAAGGGGGACAATGTACGCACGCCTCAGGGAGGAGAACGCGCCACGGAGACGGCGCCGGTGGCCGTGGGTGACCGCGGCCGTCCTCGTGCCCGTCCTCGCCGCCGGCGTGACGGTCTGGGTCCTGCGCACGACCGGCTCGCCCGAGGAGAGCGCGGAGGCGTACCTGCGGGCCTGGTCGGCGCAGGACTACGCGCGGATGCGGGAACTGGTCGCCGACCCGCCCGCCGACTTCGAGCGCCTGCACCGCCGCTTCCGCGCGGACCTGAAACTCACCGGCGCCGCCTTCCGCCTGCGCGCGACCGCCGCTGACAGCGGGGCGGCGACCTTCCGCGCCGACCTGTCCGGCCCCAAGGACTGGACGTACGAGGGGAAGCTCAGGCTGGTCGAGCGCGACCGCGCCTGGAAGGTCGACTGGAGTCCCGCGAGCATCCACCCGCTGATGACGAAGGGCCGGACGCTGCGCCTGGTCACCTCGAAGGGGCCCACGCTGCCGGTGCTGGCCGCCGACGGCCGCCGCATCGACACTCCGGGCACACCCGGCTCGGTGCAGCAACTCGTCGAAGGGCTCCGGCAGACCTATCCCGACCGGTTCGGCACGGGCGAGCGGCACCGCATCGATCTCCACGACGGCGGGCAGCGCGTCCGGACCGTCGTCGAGACGGCCGAGCAGCGGCCGCTGCGCACCACCGTGGATCTCAAGGTCCACCGGGCCGGGGCCGGGGCGCTGGAGAGTGCCGGCAAGCCGGCCTCCCTCGTGGCGCTGCGGCCCTCGACCGGCGAGATCCTCGCCGTGGTCAACAAGCCGGGCGGGTTCAACCGGGGGCTGCTCGGCAAGTATCCGCCGGGCTCCACGTTCAAGGTCGTCACCGCCTCCGCCCTGGTCGCCGGCGGCATGGCGCCGGACAAGGCGGTGAGCTGCCCGGCCGAGCAGAACATCGGCGGCTTCCCGTTCCACAACGCCGGCTTCAAGGACTACGGCACGCTGCCGTTCCGCGACGCCTTCGCCCACTCGTGCAACACCACGTTCGGCGCGATGAGCGTGACCGGGCTCGGCGGGGCCAGGCTGGCCGAGGTGGCCGCGAGCTTCGGCTTCGGCGCCCCGATCACGCCCGGCGTGCCCGCCGTCAAGGCGGACTTCCCGGCGCCGAAGGACGACACCGACCTCGCCTCCGCCTCCATCGGCCAGGGCAGGGTGCTCGCCAGCCCGCTCAACATGGCCTCGGTCGCCGCGGCCATCGCCGACGGCGCCTGGCGGCCGCCCCGGATCGTCGCCGCCGACCTGCTTCCCGACCGCACGCCGCGTCCCCGCCCGCTGGAGAAGAACGTGGTGCGCGCCCTGCGCGACCTCATGCCCGCCGTCGTCACCGACGGCACCGCCCACGCCGTCCGCTTCCCGGACGGCACCGCGGGCAAGACCGGAACGGCGGAGTACGGCTCGGGCAAGGAGCCGCCCGCGCACTCGTGGTTCATCGGCTACCGCGAGGACCTGGCGTTCGCCGTCATCGTGGAGGGCGGCGGGGCCGGCTCGGCCGTCGCCGCCCCGATCGCCGCCCGTTTCCTGAACGCCCTCTCGTGACCCGTCGGAAACCTGGGCACGTCAGAGGCCCTGGGCCCGTCAGAAGCCCTGGACCCGGCGGGAACCTTGGGGAACGCGGTCCGCCGGGGAGGTCAGCGCCGCCACAGCGGCGACCACCTCGGCGGCGTCGGACAGGTCGGGCAGCACGATGTCGGCCCCCGCCTCGCGCAGTTCGGCAGCCGTGGAACGGCCCGAGGCCACCGCGATCATGGCCGCGCCGCCGATCCTGGCGGCCTGGACGTCTCGCGTCGAGTCGCCGATGACGACCGTGTTGGCCGCCGTGAACGGCGTGCCCAGGCGCTCCTTGGCCCGGCCCTGGGCGACCTGGAGCAGCGTCGCCTTCGGATAGACCTCCTCGCCGTAGCCGCCGAGGTCGAAGTCGACGTACGGATCGAGCTTGAACGCCTTGAGCTTCAGCACGGCGTTGCCCCTGATCGTGCCGGTGAGCACCGACTGGACCACGCCGTCGAGCCTGGCCACGGCCTTGAGCGCGTCCTTGGCCCCGGGCATCGCCCGGCCCTCCTTGGCCAGCCGCTTGCGCCGGTCGGCGAAGGCCAGGGCGAGCGCCGACAGGAACCTCGGCAGGTGGTCGTCCTCGGCGACGACGCCGTTGACGGCGAGGGTCTCGAACACGATCTCGGAGTCTGGCCGGCCGAGCGCCGGCGCGAGCTTGACCAGCGGGCGGCCGGTCACGACGCGGAACGCCTCGGCGTAGGCGTCTCGGGTGACGATGGCGACGTCGACCAGGGTCAGGTCGAGGTTCCAGAGCACTAAGCGGTTGATGGCGGCCTCCTGGGGGGAACCCTGCAAGAGTACGGCCACCGCCCCGCTCACCGCGCGCCCCCGGCCCCTCCCGGCCGCGGCAGGACGGGGTCAGGCATGGCCGAGCGCTTCGGCGAGGGTGTCGACCACCGGCAGGCCGGTGGCCTCCAGGTCGGCCCGGCTCGTCATGCCGCCCGTGTAGAGCACCGCCCGGGCGCCGACGTGCTCGGCGGCGAGCCCGTCGTCCACGCTGTCGCCGATCACCAGCACGTCGCGCGGCTCCACGCCGAGCCGCTCGATGTGGTCGGCCATGTGCCCGGCCTTCTCGCCACCGGTGACTCCCAGTAACCCGTCGATCCGGGTGAAGTGGCCGGTGATGCCGAACGACTCGACGATCGGGACCAGGTGGGAGTGCGGCGCCATCGAGCACAGCGACTGGCTGCCCGTCCAGGAGGTCAGCGCGTGCTCGGCGTCGGCGGCCAGCCGGCAGGCGACGCTCAGCCGGAAGTAGTGGTCGTGGAAGCCCACGTCGAGCACCTCCCACTCCCCCTCGGCCAGCGGCCGGCCCAGCAACCGCTCGTAGGCCAGCCAGATCGGACGCGTGTAGACGGCGCGGAAGCCGTCGGGGGTGAGCGGCGGCAGCTCGTAGCCGGCGAACAGCTCGTTCGTCGCCCCCACCACGGCGTCGATGTCGTGGAAGAGGGTGCCGTTCCAATCCCAGATGATGTGCTTCGTCATGTCCCTTCCAGCCTAGCGAGCGCGGGCGACAATCGGCGGCACCCGGCGCCTCAGCCCAGCAGGTCGGGGATCTCCTGCGTGGCGTACCACATGAGCTCGTGCGCCTCGGCCCCGTCCACGGTGAAGCGGGCGTCGTCGTCGCCCTTGTCGGCGGCGGGCAGCGCGTCCATCGCGGCCATGACGTCGGGGACAGCGGACAGGTCGTCCACGTGCACCGCGGCCACCTTGGCCAGCGGGACCGGCCGGTCGACGCGCACCCTGCCGCGGTCCGCGAGCTCGGCGCCGGCCGTCAGGTCGGAGTCGGGCACCTCGGCCACGACCACCACGCGGCGCGGCACGGCGCCGCCGTCGCCGTCGGCCAGCAGCCGCAGGGACGCCCGGGCGGCCTCGGTCAGGGCGACGTACTCGAGCTCCTCCGTGTCGCCCGAGGCGTACCACTCGATCAGCGCGGGCGTCACCGCGTAACCGGTCAGCGGAGCCGGCCCGAGCTCGCCCGCCTCGACCACCCTGGCGAGTGCGGGCAGCGTGCACGGCAGGTAGACGCGCATCAGGAACCTTTCTGGCGGCGTGCGGGCACCATCATGCCCGGCGCAGCGGGAGTCGGAGAAGTGTCTCGAGCTGGGCGAGGGTCGTGTCGGGGTCGCGGTGGTGGATGCCCGCGATGCCGAGCCCCCGCGCGGCCACGATGTTGGCCTCGATGTCGTCGACGAACACGCACGCCTCGCCGGGCAGCCCCACCAGCCCGAGCGCGTGGTGGAAGATGCGCGGCTCCGGCTTGCGCATGCCCACCTCACCGGAGATCACCACCGCGTCGAAGACCTCGTCCCAGTCGTCGCGCGGGTAGGTGTTGGCCCACGAGTTGGACAGCAGGCACGTCTTGACGCCGTTGGCCCGGGCCGTGCGGAGCATCTCGTACATGACCTCGACCCGGTCAAAGCCGGCGAACATCCGCTCCAGCAGCCCCTCGGCCTCCGGCGGCACCCCGTCGAGGGTGAGCAGCCGGGCGGCGAGGTCGCGCTCGAAGGCGGCGCCGTCGAGCTCGCCGCGTTCGAGGGCGTGCACGACGGTCTCCCGATCGCCGCCGTACGCCTGGCTGACCAGCTCGGTCATCACCTCGCGGTAGTGGTCGTGGTCGATGCGGTCGGCCTCGATCCACCGCGCGATGGAGTCGGACATGCTGGTCGTGAGCACCCCGCCCCAGTCGATCAGAACACCTGTGACCACACCGCCTCCTCGGCTCGCGCTCCGGCTCCAGGGTAAAGCGTCGCACGCCGGTTGACGCCCGAGGAAATCCTGGACAAAGGATCACCGAATCTCACGGTCACGCTGCCGTCCCGGTTCTCGCCGGACACAGCGGGCTAGCGCCCGCCGCGGGCGACCCGGGCGGCCAGCCTGCGGTGCTCGGCCGAGCGCAGCACGCCGGCCGCCTTCGCCGCCGACGCGGCGGGCGCCCCGCGCAGGATCCCCCGGGCCTGCTTGAGCGTCAGGAGCCGGGTGACCGACTGGTCGAGCCGCTGCTTGGAGATCCGGCCGGACTTCGCCGCGGTCAGCACCGCGTTGTACGCCTTCGGGAAGTCGTTCGGCATGAGCAGCAGGTCGGCCCCGGCGAGGACGGCCCGCACGGCCACCTCGCCGTCGTCGTACTTCTTGCGCACGCCCTCCATGTTGAGCGCGTCGGTCGAGATGACGCCCTTGAAGCCGAGCTTGTCGCGGAGCAGGCCGGTCAGGATCGGCTTGGACAGCGTCGCCGGGTCGCCCGAGGGGTCGAGCTTGGGGAAGACGATGTGGGCGCTCATCACCGCGTCGACGCCCGAGGCGATCGCGGCCCTGAACGGCGGGGCGTCGAGCCGTTCCCACTGGGCCCGGGTGTGCTTGATCACCGGTAGCCCGGTGTGGCTGTCGACGTCCGTGTCGCCGTGGCCGGGGAAGTGCTTGGCGGTGGCCGCCACGTTCGCGTCGGCGAAGCCCTTGACGGCGGCCGAGACCATCCGCGACACGTGCGCGGGGTCGTCGCCGAAGGCGCGCTTGCCGATGACGGGGTTCTTCGGGTTGACGTTCACGTCGGCGACGGGCGCGAAGTCGAGGTTGACGCCGAGAGCGCGCAGTTCGTCGCCGGTGGCCCGGGCGACCGCCCGCGACAGTGCCGTGCTCCTGGTGGCGCCGACCTGCGCGGCTCCGGGGAACGGTGTCATGAGCGCGCCCATCCGGGAGACCAGGCCGTTCTCCTGGTCGGTGCCGATGAGCAACGGCACCTCGGGGGACGCCTTCTGCAGTCCGTTGGTCAGTGCGACCACCTGGCCGACGCTCTTGACGTTGGCGGGGAACAGGATGACGCCGCCCAGGTGGTAGCGGGCGACGACCTTGGCCGGGGTCTGGGCGCCGTACCTGGCCTGGTTCTCGCCCGAGACGGTGCCGGCCGTCGTGCCGTACAGGACGGGCATGAAGAGCTGGCCGACCTTCTCCTCCAGGCTCATGCCGGCCAGCGCCCGCCGCACGTCGCCGGACTGCGCGGGCGCCCGGCCCTGCGCCGCCCCGCCCGAGGTGGGCCCGGCCGTCTGCGCGGGGGTCTGTGCGGGGGTCGTGCCGGCGGTCCCGGTGGCCGCGGTCCGCGCGCCGTCCGATGACCGCTCCGCCGGGCGGGCCGCGCCCGCCGCCTCGCCGCCACCACCGCCGCACGCCGCCAGAGCCGCGACGAGCACGCCTGCCATGCCGATCCGTCCAACCATGCACCCCACCGTATCCAGGCTCCACGGTGCCCGGACCCGGCTTGACGCCTTCCGGACCCGCACCGGTCAGGCGGGGGTCACCACGCGGGGGCCTTCGTCACGGCGACCCGGCGATGCCGGCCAGCTCGTCGAGCACCGCGTCGGAGCCCTCGCCCTCAGCCCTGATCACGATGGTCTCGTCCTGCTTCACGTCCAGCGCCAGGATCTGCAGAATGCTCTTGCCGTTGATCGGCGCGCCGTCACCCGAGGCCCTGGCCACGGTGACGGCCATCGGCGCCTTGGCCGCCGCCCGGACGAACGTCGCGGCCGGGCGGGCGTGCAGGCCGACCTCCGCGACCACGGTGACCCTGCGTTCAGGCATGGAAGTCCTCCTTCTACCGGTCCAGACCAGCCGGACCCTTTCACAACCAACGGAACAATTCATCCCCTGCCCGTACCCTTCCCGCCACCACGCACCGTACCGAGGCGGCGGGCGCGTCAAGCGCGACGACAGGGCAGACCGGCGACCGGCCACCGGCCTCGACCTGGCTGGGGTCCCAGGCGACGACGGGCTGGCCCGCGCGCACCCGGTCGCCCTCCGCGGCGAGGAGTTGGAACCCCTCGCCCCTGAGCTGCACCGTGTCGATGCCGAGGTGCACCAGCACGCCCTTGCCGTCGTCTCCCACGATGACGTAGGCGTGCGGATGCAGTTTCATGATTTTTCCAGCAAGGGGGGCGACGGCCTCACCCGGCCCCCGGTACGGGTCGATCGCCGTACCGGGGCCCACCATGCCCGCGGAGAAGACCGGATCGGGAACGGCCGCCAGCCCCACAGCCATCCCCCCGACCGGGGCGAGGACAGTCGTCATGGTCTCGCTCTCTAACCGATGACATCCCCGATGTCGCCGGCGATCGTGTCGGCCTCCGGCCCCACCACGACCTGCACCACGTTGCCCGCCACCATCACCCCGTGGACGCCGGCCGCCCGCAGGGCCTCCCTGTCGACCTTGGAGGCGTCACGCACCTCCGTGCGCAGCCGGGTGATGCAGGGCTCGATGTCGATGATGTTGCCGGCACCGCCCAGCCCGGCGATGATCGCGTTCGCCTCCGCCGTCATGGCGTCTCCTCCTCGTTGTCCGGACGGCCGCGTTCGGCCGGTCCGCGCTCAGTCCGTCTGCGTGACCTTGTTCAGCCCTCGCGGCGCGTCGGGGTCCACGCCGAGCCTCCTGGCCAGCGCCTCGGTGAGCAACTGCCCGGGAACGATGAGACCCATCGGCGCGACCCACTCCGGCAGGTCGGGACCGTTGAGCGCGGCCGTGCCCGCCTTGGCGAGCGTCGCGCCGCCGCCGATCGTGTACGCCGCCGCGCCGGCCGCCACCACCCGCTCGGCCAGCGCCACCGTGCCGGCCAGCGTGGGGCTGTTCTCCGCGGCCACCAGCACCGCGGGCGTCTCGGCGTCCACGACCGCGATCGGCCCGTGCAGCAGGTCGGCGTACGACAGGCCCATGGCGTGCAGGTAGCAGGCCTCCTTGAGCTTGAGCGCGGTCTCCAGCGCGGTCGAGAAGGCCAGGCCGCGGGCCGACACCACGGCGCCGTGCTTGTCGGCCAGGCCCTCGACGACCGCGTCCAGGTCGCCGGGGTTGGCGATCAGCTCCTCCACCGCGTCCGGCACCCGCTGCAGGTCGGCGGCGTCCACCTCGGCGCCCAGGCCCAGCGCGAGCACGGCCAGCGCGGCGAGCTGGGTCGTGTAGGTCTTGGTGGCGGGGACCGCCTTCTCCTCGCCGGCGACCGTGCACAGCGCCACGTCGGCGGCCTGCGCGAGCGGGCTGTCCGGGCCGCCGTTGGTGATGCCGACGGTCGCGGCCCCGCAGTCGCGCGCCCAGGCGAGCGTCTCCACGATCTCCTCGGTACGGCCCGACTGGGAGATCGCCACGGCCAGCACCCCGTCGAGGTCGAGCCTGCGCCGGTACGTCGTCGCCACCGACGGCGCGGCCAGCGCGGCGAGCCGCCCGGCGCGCGACTCGACGAGGTAGCGGCCGTAGACTGCGGCGTTGTCGGAGGTGCCCCGCGCGATGAAGAGCAACTGGCGGGTCCGCTCGCCGAGCGCCTTCACCTCATCGACCCTGGGGAGGAGGGAGTCGAGCGTGGCTCGCAGCGCCGCCGGCTGCTCGGCGATCTCGCTGCGCATCTTGGTCGTCATCGCGCGCTCATCCTTCAATCGTTACCGTACGGACTTGACCCTGTTTTGCGACATGTGGTCTAGTCCGGACTAGACCAGTACGAACCATAGCCCATTGCCCAGGTCAGATCGAGGGGAGGATCCGTGGCGCACATCGATCCCGACAGCCCGGTGCCCAAGTACTTCCAGCTACGCGAGATCCTGCTGGACCTCATCGACAGCGACGAGCTGAGCATCGGCGCCGCGATCCCGTCCGAGCGCGAGCTCTGCCAGCGCTTCGGCCTGTCCCGGATGACCGTACGGCAGGCCGTCGACCATCTGGTGTCCGAAGGCCGCCTGCACCGGGTGCCCGGCAAGGGCACGTTCGTCGCCCGGCCCAAGATCGAGCTGGCGCTCCAGCTCACCTCGTTCACCGACGACATGCGGGCCCGCGGGATGGAGCCCGGCTCGCGCGACCTCGACCGCCGGACCGTGCGCGCCAGCGCCCACCTGGCCAAGGAGCTGGGCATCGCCCCCGGCGAGGAGGTCCACTTCATCGAACGCCTGCGCACCGCCGACGGCGAGCCGCTGTCCATCGAACGGGCGCACATCCCGGTCCGCCTCGCCCCCGACCTGGCCGAGCACGACCTGTCGGGCAGGTCGCTGTACGAGCTGCTGGAGAGCCGCTACGGGCTCGTCATGGACGCGGGCGAGCTCACCATCGACGGCGGCATCGCCGACCCGAGCGACGCCGACCTGCTCAAGCTGCCCCGTGGCGGCGCCGTGCTGCTGCTGCAGCGCCGGTCCTTCTCCGGCGGGGTCTGCGCCGAACTGGGCGTCTCCACCTACCGCGCCGACCGCTACCAGCTCCGCACCGTCCTCGAGATGCCGGTACGGCGGGGCTGAGCTGCGGCGCGTGACCGGCCGACGGCACGCGCCCCACGTCCCGCAGCCCTGAGCCCGCAGCTCACGCCGACTTCCCGACACCCGACTCCCGGAGGCCCGACTTCCCACTCCGGAGGCCCGGCTCCCATCACCCGGAGGACCCGGTGAACGAGACCACCGCCGCCAGGCCGTCGCCGTTCGCACGAGTGATGAGCGTGCTCCAGCGGCTCGGCCGCTCCCTCATGCTGCCGATCGCCGCGCTGCCCGCCGCCGCGCTGCTCCTCCGGTTCGGCCAGCCCGACATGCTCGGCTCCAACGGCGCGAAGCCCGGCGGGCTGGCGGACGTGGCGGGCTTCGGCTGGCTGAACCAGGTGGCCGAGGTGCTGGCCGCCGCCGGTGGGGCGCTGCTGGAGAACATCCCGCTGCTGTTCGCGGTGGGGGTCGCGATCGGGTTCGCGCGCAAGGCCGACGGCACGACCGCGCTGGCGGCGGTGGTGGGCTACCTGGTGTTCGACCGGGTGACGAAGGTGATGTTCTTCGGCTCGGCCATCCGCGACACCGTGCTGCTGCGCAAGGTCGAGGAGCCGGGCGTCACCGAGGTCATCGACTACGGCCTGCAGAACCCCACCAAGGTGCTCGGCGGCATCCTGATGGGGCTCGTCACCGCGCTGCTGTGGCAGCGCTTCCACCGGATCAAGTTGCCGTCGTGGCTGGCGTTCTTCGGCGGGCGCCGGTTCGTGCCGATCGTCACGGCCATCACGGCGCTGGTCCTCGGCGTACTGGTCGGCTGGGTGTGGCCGCTGCTGGCCGAGTGGATCGGCGCCGCCGGTGAGGCGCTGACCACGCTGGGGCCGCTGGGCACCGGGCTCTACGGGTTGATCAACCGGTTGCTGATCCCGCTGGGACTGCACCACTTCGTCAACTCGATCGTGTGGCACGTGGTGCCGCAGTGCGAGGTGGGCGGGCGGGTCCTCGGCGGTGACTGGAACTGCTACTTCGGCGGGGCCGAGCACGCGGGACAGTTCATGGCGGGCTTCTTCCCCGTCATGATGTTCGCGCTGCCCGCCGCCGCGCTCGCCATGTGGCGGGCCGCGCCCAGGCACCGGCGTCCCGCGGTCGGCGGCATCATGCTGTCGGCCGCCCTGGCGTCCTTCGTGACGGGCATCACCGAGCCGATCGAGTTCGCGTTCATCTTCGTGGCGCCGCTGCTGCTCGTCGTGCACGCCGTACTGACCGGGCTGGCGATGGCGCTCACCACGCTGATCGGTGGACAGCTCGGCTTCGGCTTCTCCGCCGGGCTGCTCGACATGCTGCTCAACGCCGGCAAGGCCAACACCGCCAACCTGCCCGGCATCCTGCTGCTCGGCGTGGTGTACGGGGTCGTCTACTACGTGGTGTTCAGCTTCCTGATCCGCAGGCTCGACATCATGACCCCGGGCCGCGAACCCGAGCCGGACGTCGACTCCGGCGAGACGGGCCCGCCCTCCCCCCAGCAGGCGTGAGGCGGGGTTACGGACACCACTCACCCGCCCGTCCCCTTACCGAACGCCCGGCCGGTCGCCGCGTCACCCCTCCAACTCGTCCCGACGATCCTCACATAACCCCTCGAACGGGCCGCCGTTCCGAGAAAGTTGGCGTCCCGCGTATCGGGAGGCGGGGCCGAAAACTCCTTGTAGTGATCGTCCCCCTATGACCATGGAGCGTTCATGCGCCCCCTGCACACCACCCGAACGACACCGCACCCCTCCACCCCCACGCCCGCGCGGGGGACGGCGCCCCACCGGTGCGTCCCCTCCTCCCCGCCGGTGCGCGGGGCCCTCGCCCTCGAACCGGATCCCCTGGTGTGGGGCCCGCCGGGTGCGATCCCCGACGAGCGCGGGCTGCGCCTGCTCGGCCAGGCGCTCGCCGAAGTCCTCACGGGCCGCCGCCCTCCGGAGACCGTCGCCGGGCGCCTCACCGACCTGGCCTACCGTGAGCTGGTCCGCGCCGGCCGGATGATCCGGGCCACCCGGCCCCCGTTCGCCGGGGTCCCCCGCGTGACGGAGCCCCGGGAGGGCGCGGTCGAGATGTGCCTGCTGATCCACTGCGGCGAACGCAGCCACGTCCTCGCCCTGCGCCTCGAACGGCGCGGCGTCCAGTGGCTGGTCACGGACTTCGAGACCGCGTGAACGCGAAGGGCCGAGGCGCCCGCCCCGTTCGGCCCTTCCCCACTCCACGCCGTCCGCGCTCCGGCCCCGCCCGACCCTCAGGTCCCGGCCACCCGCTCCAAGCCCCGAGAACCGGTCCCTGGAACGTACGCCAAGCCGTGCCCCTGGGACCTGACGCGCGGCTGCGGAGCGGGTGAGGGATCCTACGTTCCGGTGCCACGTGCGCGTGCGGATGTGGGGTTCGAATCGTAATCTAAACGTCCCTATCACTCCCTTTGCTTAGTAGAATAGGGAGTGATGAATGACCCGAGGCCCGCCTTGCTCTGCGCGCGCTCGCCCGCGAGTCGAACAGGTCCGGCCGCGGGTGGTCCGTTCCGAATCTCGACGCGCTCGATGCGCGGTTGGCGGTGCAGGCGTCATGACCATGATCTACAAGTCCGAGGCCGGTGGACGCGAGCTCCTCGACCACTACCGGCAGGTGCTGGACACCTGGCCGGTTCCCGCCGAACACGTACGGGTGCCGACTCGCGAGAACGAGACCTTCGTCCTCGTCTCCGGCCCGCAGGACGCGCCGCCTCTGGTGCTGCTGCACGGCTCGGGCGCGAACGCGTCGATGTGGCGAGGAGATATCGCCACCTGGTCCCAGCACTTCCGCACGTATGCGGTCGACCTCGTCGGCGAGCCTGGGCTGAGCGCGCCCTCGCGCCCCGCCCTGGACTCCGACGCCGTGTCACTCTGGCTGGACGACGTACTCGAAGGGCTCGGGATCACCAGCGCCGCGTTCGTCGCCACGTCCCTCGGCGGCTGGATGGCACTGGACTACGCCATCCGCCGTCCAGAACGAGTGACTCGCCTGGTCCTGATGTGCCCCGGCGGCGTGGGACGGCAGAGGGTCGGCTGGATCTTCAAGGCCCTGCTGACCCGCCCGTTCCGACGCGGCGGACTGCGCGAGTCGGCGATGGCTGTCGCCGGCCTGGACGGGGAGCGGGACCGGCAGGCGCTCGACGCCGTCGTCCTGACGTTCACGCACTTCAACCCGCGCAGGGAAAGGCTCCCGGTGTTCCCCGACGACGCGTTGCGCGGCCTCACCATGCCCGTACTCGTCATCGTCGGCGGCCGTGACGTCATGTTCGACTCCCGCCAGACCGCGCGGCGCGTCCGGGAGTGCGTTTCGCGCTCGACCGTGAACCTGCTCCCCGAGGCCGGTCACGCCATCTTCGGCCAGGCCGAGCCGATCGCCAGGTTCCTCCGGGCCTGACGAAAACCCTGTGGAGCCCTCCCAGCAGTGACTCCACAGGGTTCGCGGCCCTTCGGTCCCCGGTGCGCACGGCTCGGCCACGGACACCGGCAGACAGCACGCAGGCCCGCGCCGTGGGGCGCGGGCCTGCGTCTGGCTGTCTGGGCCGGGGGCCGGGCCGTATCGGCCCGGCCGGGCCTAGGCGGCGTTCTTCGGGTCGCCGTGGCAGCGCTTGTACTTCTTGCCCGACCCGCACGGGCAGGGCGCGTTGCGCTCGACGTTGCCGTAGGCCGCCCGCTCCTCCGCGGTGGTGCGGACGCGGGTGTGCTCGACCTCGCCCTGCTCGCCCGGCGCGGTGTACTCCAGCTCGGCCGGACGCTGGGGGCCACGCAGCCCGCGCGCGATGATCGAGCGGGTCTCCGCGACCGCCGCGTCCTCCTCCTCGACGATCGGGTTCTGCTGAACCTCGACCTCGATGTTGAACAGGAACCCGACCGAGTCCTCCTTGATGCCCTCCAGCATCGCGGCGAACATCTCGAAGCCTTCGCGCTGGTACTCGATCTGCGGGTCCTTCTGCGCGTAGGCCCGCATGCCGATGCCCTCGCGCAGGTAGTCCATCTCGTAGAGGTGCTCGCGCCACTTGCGGTCGAGCACCGACAGGATGACCCGGCGCTCGAACTCGCGCATCGCCTCGGAGCCGAGCTCCTGCTCGCGCCTGTCGTACGCCGCCAGCGCGTCCTGCTTGATCCGCTCGCTGATGAACTCGGCGGTGAGCTCCTCGCGCCCGCCGGCCTCCTCGGCGAGGGCGTCGACGGTGATCTGGATCGGGTAGAGCTCGCTGAACGCCTTCCACAGCTTGTCGAGGTCCCACTCCTCGGCGAAGCCCTCGGACGTGGCGCCCGCGACGTAGCCCTGGATCACGTCGCCGACGAAGCCGCGCACCTGCTCGTGCAGGTCGGCGCCCTCCAGCACCCGGTGGCGCTCGGCGTAGATGACCTTGCGCTGGCGGTTCATCACCTCGTCGTACTTGAGAACTTCCTTGCGGATCTCGAAGTTCTGCTGCTCGACCTGGTGCTGGGCGGAGGCGATGGCCTTGGAGACGATGCCCGACTCGATCGGCTGGTCATCGGGGATGCTGAGCCGCGTCATGATCATCTCGACGCGGGCCGAGTTGAACAGGCGCATGAGGTCGTCGCCGAGCGAGAGGTAGAAGCGCGACTCGCCCGGGTCGCCCTGGCGGCCGGCCCGGCCGCGGAGCTGGTTGTCGATGCGGCGCGACTCGTGGCGCTCGGTGCCGAGGACGTAGAGGCCGCCGATCTCGACGACCTCGTCGTGCTCGGCCTTGACCGCGGCCTTGGCCTTCTCCAGCGCCTCCGGGTAGGCCTTCTCGTATTCCTCGGGGGTCTCGACCGGATCGAGGCCGCGCTGGCGCAGCTCCAGGTCGGCGCGGAACTCGGGGTTGCCGCCGAGCATGATGTCGGTGCCGCGACCGGCCATGTTGGTGGCGACGGTGACGGCGCCCTTGCGGCCCGCCTCGGCGATGATGGTGGCCTCACGCGCGTGGTTCTTGGCGTTGAGGACCTCGTGCTGCACGCCGCGGCGCTTGAGCGCCCTGGACAGCCGCTCCGACTTCTCGACCGACGTGGTGCCGATGAGCACCGGCTGGCCGGCCTCGTAGCGCTGCCTGATGTCCTCGACCACCGCGTCAAATTTGGCGTCCTCGGTCTTGTAGACGACGTCGGGCTGGTCCTTGCGGACCATCGGCCGGTTGGTCGGGATGGGCACCACGCCCAGCTTGTACGTCTTGTGGAACTCGTTGGCCTCGGTGACCGCCGTGCCGGTCATGCCGGACAGCTTCTCGTAGAGGCGGAAGTAGTTCTGCAGGGTGATCGTGGCGAGAGTCTGGTTCTCGTCCTTGATCGCCACGCCTTCCTTGGCCTCGATGGCCTGGTGCATGCCCTCGTTGTAGCGACGGCCGTGCAGGACGCGCCCGGTGAACTCGTCGACGATCAGGACCTCGCCGTCGGCGACGATGTAGTCCTTGTCCTTCTTGAACAGCTCTTTGGCCTTGAGCGCGTTGTTGAGGAAGCCGACCAGGTGGGTGTGCTCGGGCTTGTAGAGGTTGTCGATGCCGAGCCAGTCCTCGACCTTGGCGACACCCGACTCCAGGACGCCGACGGTGCGCTTCTTCTCGTCGACGACGTAGTCGCCGGTGCTCTCCTCGCCGGGGTTCTTCGCCTCGACGCCCCTGCGCAGCCGGGGCACGATCTTGGCGAACTCGGCGTACCACTTGCCGGACTGCTCGCCCGGGCCGGAGATGATCAGCGGCGTGCGGGCCTCGTCGATGAGGATCGAGTCGACCTCGTCGACGATGGCGAAGAAGTGGCCGCGCTGGACGCACTCGTCGAGCGACCACGCCATGTTGTCGCGCAGGTAGTCGAAGCCGAACTCGTTGTTGGTGCCGTAGGTGATGTCGGCCTCGTACTGCTTGCGGCGGTCATCGCCCTGCTGGCCGGAGAGGACCACGCCGACCTCGAGACCGAGGAAGCGGTGCACGCGGCCCATGTTCTCGGCGTCGCGCTTGGCAAGGTAGTCGTTGACCGTGACCACGTGGACGCCCTTGCCCGCCAGCGCGTTGAGATAGGCGGGCAGGGTGCAGGTGAGGGTCTTGCCCTCACCGGTCTTCATCTCGGAGATGTTGCCCATGTGGAGGTTGGCGCCGCCCATGATCTGCACGTCGTAGGGGCGCTGTCCGAGGACGCGGCGAGCCGCCTCACGAACCGTGGCGAACGCCTCGGGAAGCAGGTCGTCGAGCGACTCCCCGTCCTTGTGGCGCTGCTTGAACTCGTCCGTCATCGCGCGCAACTCCGCGTCGGACAGGCTCGTGAAGTCGTCCTCGATGGAGTTGACCTGGTCTGCGATCCTCTTCAGCTTGCGGAGGGTCTTGCCCTCACCGGCACGCAGGATCTTGTCGAGAATGGCTGCCACTTTATGTAAAGCTCCTCGCAGGTCTACCCCGGCGGCGCCGCCAGGAGGAGAGGCCGAGACAAACTTCCCCGCTGCCATGGTAGGCGGTTCCGCCAGCGGACACAGCCACCGCGACATCCGGGGCGCCGACCACGTCTGGGAGAATGGGTATCCAGGCAGAGGGTATGCCGGTTGACAGCCGGTTCGCACCGAATAGCGGGATATCCGGCAAAGGAAGGGAATTGTCATGGTTGAGGGCGCGAAGTCGGAGCAGACCGAGAATCTCGGCAGTCACGGCGGACGCGCGTCTTCGTGGCTCGCGGTCACCGTCATGCTGATCGGCACCATCGTGGGCGGAGTCGGCCTGACCATGGCGAGCTGGACGCTCATCTGGGTCGGCGTGGGCGTGTTCGTCGTGGGCGGGATCCTCGCTCTCGTCTTCGACATCTTCTCCGACGTCGTGATCGACGCGCCCCGCGTGGGCATGTCGGTCGAAGACCACCGCTGATCCAGCGGCGCGGCGGGCACCGATTCTTCCTCGGTGCCCGCTTTCGGCATGCCCGCCGCCGGCCACAGCACCCCGACGACCGTCCACTGCGGCCACCCCGCCGCGCCCCGGAGACCGTCCGCGTGACCGCCTCGTCGCGCGGGTCGCACGATCGTCCTCGGGGGGCGCCCCGGCCGTCTCTCGGAGCTCACGCACGCCCCGCTTCACAGGTGACGGCCGCCGGGGGACAGGTCCACCCGAACCCGCCCGGGACGCCGCCCACCGTGTGACAGATCCTGGCGGCGTGCACGCCCACGGCGGGGCGTCCAGGCACGATCGGCCGCTCGGGACTCAACGGTCCGAACACGGCGAGTCCTGGAGCAACACCCCGATACTGCACGTTCCCGGCATCCGGCCGTGGCGGACCGCCGGGCGTTTCTGTCGGTGGGCGGCGCTAGCATGCCCGGCATGCTTCGCCCTACCAGAGAAACTCGCCGTGCCAGGCAAACTCGCCTTACCAGGGAACTCCGCCGGACCAGGGACCGCTGACATGACCGATCTGACGGCCGACGAGGCGCGGCGGATCATCCTGCGGGCGCAGGGGCTGCTCGGCGCCGACGCGCGCCGTGGCGGCGTGCACGGCATGCTGCGCAGGCTCGGCGCCGTGCAGCTCGACACGATCTCCGTACTCGCGCGTTCCCACGAGCTGGTGGCGTACGCGCGGCTCGGCGCGGTCGGCAGGGACACCGTGGAGCGCGCCTACTGGCACGACCCGGCGCAGAGCTTCGAATACTGGTGCCACGCCGCCTGCATCCTGCCGGTCGAGCACTGGTCGCTCTACGCGTTCCGCAGGCGCGCCTACCGCGAGCGGCGCTACCGCTGGCACGAGGTGCCCGACCACGTCGACAAGCTGCTGGAGCAGGTGCGCGCGTCCGGCCCGGTGACGACCGCCGACGTGGGCGGCGCGCGGGCCGCGCGCAACGGCGAGCCGGGCGCCGGCGAGTGGTGGGACTGGTCCGACTCCAAGATCGGGCTGGAGTGGCTGCTCGACATCGGTGAGCTGGTGTGCACCCGCCGGGTCGGGTGGCGCCGGGTCTACGACCTCGCCGAGCGCGTGGTGCCCGCCGACCTCCTGGCCGAGGACCTCTCCGACGAGGAGTGCGTCATACGGCTCGCGCGCATCGCGGGCCGCGCGCTGGGCGTCGCCACCAGGGGCGACCTGATCGACTTCCTGCGGCTCAAGGGCCGGTTCGCCGCGATCCTGGACGAGGCCCTGCTCAGCGGGGCCGCGGGGCTGGTGCCGGTGACGGTCTCCGGCTGGCCGGCCAGGCCCCGCGCCAACGGTTCCGCCTCCAGAGCCACTCCGGCCAGGTCAGCCACCGCGAAGTCATCCGGCGCCACGATCACGGCCGCCACCGCCACGGGCATGCCCCAAGGCGCCACCACGGCATCGGCCGGCGCGACGCTCACCGGAGGAGCCGCCACGGCTACGGCGGGCGCGACGCTCACCGGAGGAGCCGCCACGGCTACGGCCGATGCGACGCTCACCGGAGGAGTGGCCACGTCCGGGGCGGGTGTGGCGGGGGGCTTCGGGGGCGCCTTCGCGGTGCCGGCGACGGCGGCGTTCCGGGCCGCGGCGGCCTCGGCCAACGCCTGGGCCGATCCCGCGGCGCTGGAGGCGGAGCCGCGCGGGCGGCACCGCACCACGCTGGTCTCCCCGTTCGACTCGCTGATCTGGCACCGGGGCCGCACCGAGCGGGTCTTCGGCTTCGCCTACCAGCTGGAGCTCTACGTGCCCCGGCACAAGCGCGTCCACGGCTACTTCACGATGCCCGTGCTGGCCGGTGGCCGGCTCATCGGCCGGGTGGACCCGGCCCGCGACGGCACCACGCTGGTGGCCCGTCAGCTCAGCCTGGAGCCCGGCCTCACGGCCGCCAGGTGGGCCGACGCGCTGCGCGACGCCCTGTGGGAGGCGGCCGGGTGGGTGGGCTGCGACGCCGTACGAGTCGAGCGGGCCGACCCGGGCCTCGCCGCCCACCTGGAGGCCGGCGTCAGGTGATCTCCAGCATGCGCTCGCGCACGGCGTACACCACGGCTTCCATGCGCGAGTGCAGCTGCAGCTTGTCCAGGATGTTGCGGACGTGGTTCTTGACCGTGTTCTCGCTGATGAACAGCTGCTTGGCGATCTCACGGTTGTTCATGCCCTTGGCGACTAAGCGCAGCACCTCCATCTCGCGCTCGGTCAGCCGCGGCACCGGCAACTGGGGCGGTCGCTCGGCCTCCTTGCGGCTCATGTTCGCGAACTCGCTGATGAGCTTCGCGGCCATGGCGGGGTTGATGAGCGACTGACCCTCGTACACTCCGCGCACGGCCGCCGGCACATCGTTGATCTGCACGTCCTTGAGCAGGTAGCCCGTCGCACCCGCCTTGATGGCCTCGAAGAGGTCCTCCTCCTCGTCGCTCACCGTCAGCATGATGATGCGGGTGCTCGGCACCGAGGCCTTGATGCCCTTCGCGGCCTCGATGCCGTCCTGCCGGGGCATGCGCACGTCCATCAGCGCCACGTCGGGCATGAGGCGGTCGGCCAGCTCGACCGCCTCCTGCCCGTCGCTCGCCTCGCCGACCACGTCGATGTCCGGCTCGGCGGCCAGCGCCAGAGCCAGACTCCGCCTGATCAACTCGTGGTCGTCCACGATCAGCACGCGGATCGGCTCGCCTCTCGGCGTGCCGTCCTCGCCGGGCTCACTCACGAGGCCTCCTTGACGCGCCTCGCGATCTCGCTCCGTTCGCGCACGTGCACCTGACTGAGCTCGCTCACGTCTCCTCCTCGTCGGGGGGCCAGAGCCGTCGGACCGCCCATGATGGCATGGGTGCCGCGATCCTCGGTCGGTCGAGAAGATCTTTTAAGACGCTATCAGGGCTCGACGAGCCGCAACACGCCGTAGTTGTAGCCGCGCCGGTTGTAGACCACCGACGGCTGGCCGCTCTCCTTGTCACGGAACAGGTAGAAGTCGTGTCCGACCAGCTCCATCTCGAGGAGGGCCTGGTCGATGGTCATGGGTTCCGCCTTGTGGAACTTCTCTCGCACGATGAGCGGCCCGTCGCCGTCCATCTCGATCGGGACGATGTCGTCGTACTGCTTGTCGTCGGGGAACTGGTCCTCTTCGGACTCGGCCGGCTCGGGGACCAGCGTGGCCTTCCGGGGCGGGAGGTCGACGTCGGGTAGCGTCGCGGTGAGCTCCGCCACGGAGGGCGGGCAGTGGTTGCCGTGGTGAACCTTGCGCCGGTCGGCGAGCCTGCGCAGGCGTCCCTCGAGTTTGTCGAGGGCGATGTCGAGGGCGGCGAACCGGTCGTCCGCGGACGCTTCGGCCCTGATGGCCGGACCTCGGGAGTGAATGGTCAGCTCGACACGCTCTCGCTGCCCGGCGAGGCGCGGGTTGCGCTCCTTCGACACCTCCACATCGACTCGAATGAGCTTGCTATCCAGACGCTCGATCCTGGCCAGCTTGGTCGTCACGTGGTCGCGGAACCGCTCACTCACTCCGGTGTGCCGGCCCTTGACGATGATGTCCATGCAACAGCCCCCCTTCGTCTAACGACTGAGAAAGAGCGCCCGACGACGCGCCCGCCGGGCGGGGTCTTCTGTCTTCCTCTCTGTCACCGTTCCCCTCTCCGACGTTTCATCACCGGGATCTCGGGTGGCACCCGTTCGGCCGACCTGGTCTTCGACCCCACATCCGCCTGCTGAGGCTTTCGCAGCTCTGTCGCCACTACTGGCCTTCTCTTCTGACGAGGGACATCTGGACCCTCGGGAAGGCAGGACTTACCCCTAAGCCGCACCGTGATCGATCGACGAAGAGTCGCCTTACGTGGGCCGTTTCGCCTGCGGCTGGCATCGGCTTGCAGAGCCGGGACTCCCGGCCCTGCGCAACCACGGACCCGAACGGGTGCCATGTCAGAACGCTATCCGGATCGGACCCGAATGTCAGCTTGCGGATTGCCCAAAGGATCACTTTCCGTGATTTCCCAAGGGTGTGACAGGGGTGAAGGATGTCCCAGTTAAGGGTCGGCCAAGGGCTATGCCCAGGTGATGAGCCCCTCTTGATCTGCGATCATCCTGCACACTGGGTAGTGAGATGTGACCCCATGGTGAGGGTTGCGGCCGCCACCCTCTTTACCCAACGTGACCGTAATCCTTTTTAAGATCTCCGGCGTGTCGCGGCGACGGTGGCGGCGAACAGCACCTCGGCACCCCGCGAGCGCAGCGCCCGGGCGGCCTCCGACAGGGTGGCCCCGGTGGTGACGAGATCGTCGACGAGCACCACGGGCAGCGCCGGCGCGAGGTGGCCGGCGACGTCGAGCGAGCCGGCGAGGTTGGCGGCGCGCCGCCGCGCGTCGAGCCCGGCCTGGTCGGCCACCCGCCGGACCGGCACCAACACCGCGCGGGCCGCCGCCCGGTGCCCGTAGGCCGTCAGCAGGCGCGCCGCCCGCGTGGCCAGCCGCCCGACGGGGTCGTGTCCGCGGACCCGGCGGGTGCGGCGCGCGCTCGGCACCGGCACGAGGACGAACCCGCTCGTCGCCGGGTGCGCGCGGGCGAGGGCGGTGGCCACGGTGCAGGCCAGCGCCTCCGCGAGGGGCGCCGCCAGGGTGACCTGGGCGCGCTCCTTGTAGGCGATCACCGCCCGGCGTACGGGCCCCGCGTAGTCGGCGGCGGACCAGCAGTCGGGCAGGCCCGCTGGGCGGGGCGCAGGCGGGCGCCGGGCCGGCTCGGCGAGCCGGGCCAGGCACGGCCCGCAGAACGGCTCCCCGGTCGCGCCACAGCCCACACAGCGCTGCGGGAGGAGCAGGTCGAGCAGGGGAAGGGACACGCCCGCCAGCATGCCGCCCACCACCGACACTTTCCGCCGCCCCTGCGTGGGTCGTCCGTGGGCCCCTGTGTGGTCCTGCGGGGCTCGGGTGGGTCAGCCGAGCTGGAAGAACGGGCGGGTGTCGTCGGCGGCGACCTGGGACACCCAGGCCTGCTTGTCCTTGCTGAACTCCAGGATCTCGTTGCCCTGGTCCGTGGCCGCCAGGATGCGCTCGCCCAGGGCCGTGATGCCGCGCAGCCGCTTGCTGCCCGTGGGCAGTTGCTTGGTCTCGCCGTCGCCGACGTTGATCTCGCGGACGCTCTGCACCTTCTCCTTCTTGCTCTCCACGAGCACGAGCAGGCGCTCGCCGTCCTGCCAGGCGATGTCGCGGATCCGCTCGTCCGCGACGGTGGTGAGCGTGTGGAAGTTGCCCAGCATCGGCGAGCCGGCGCCGCCGGTGATGGCGCCGACCCGGACCTCGCTCTCGCCGAGCGTCACGGCGACGCGCACGCCGTCTCTGGCGACCCTGAGGGCGGTGACGTCGAGCCCGTCGAGGCCGGGGGCGGCGACGCGCTCGGGGCCGCGCCCGGCGGACGGGTGGCAGCGCAGCACCGTGTCGTTCGCGCGGTCGTAGGTCCACAGGGTGCCGTCGCGCCGCCAGGACGGAGCGGTCAGGTCGGCCCCCTGGACCCACTGCTCCCACTGGCCGTCGGTGGCGACCCGGGTGACCCAGATGCCGCCCGCGCCCTCCTTGCCGCGGGCCGCCACGAGGTCGGCGGCGCCGGACATCGCCATGTCGCGGAACTCGCTCGGCTGCCCGGCGGGCCCCTGCACGGCGTTGCCCGCGCCGTCGCTGAGCGTGTGGATGGCGCCCTTGCTGGTGAAGTACGCGGGGCGGGCGTTGTTGTTGTCGAACCAGTTCTCGCCCTCGCGCAGGTTGGCGGGCACGACGAGGGACTCGGTGGAGTAGAACGGCTCGCCGTCGAGCTGCACCTCGATGGGCCGGCCGTTGGCCATCTGGTTGTCGTTGAGGCTGAACTTGAGCTGCGCCTGGAGCCCCTCGGCGAAGGCGCCCTCGGGGTCGATGGGCCCGCTGAGGTCGACGACCACGCGTTCCTCGGCCGATCTGACGGACCGCACGCTCACACCCTGCGGGAAGACGCTGCCCACCGCGCCGTGCAACGCCTTGCTCGGCCCTTCGAGCAGGCGCCTGACGATGGTCTGCGCGAAGTTCTCGGTGGGTTTGACCCGCAGCCACACCCGGTCGACGACCAGGCGCCTGTCGGGCAGCAGCCGGTCGGTGCCGGGGGGCCCGGCCAGGAAGTAGAGGTTGGTGGGGCGGTAGGCGCGGGTCAGGTCGTCCACGGTCAGCAGCAGGCCGGTGGCGCCCGCGACCGACTTGACGCGGTAGGCGCCCTGCTGGTTCTTCACCAGCGTGAAGAAGACCTGCAGGTCGGCGGCGGTGCCGAGCGCGGGCACGTACGTGTCGTCGGCCTCGATGCGGGCGACGGGCGTGCCGACCAGCTTGATGACCACCTCGTTGCCGCCGGCCTTGCTCTCGTACTCGTACTTCGGCGAGTTGCCGATCACGGTGACCGGCCCGTCGGGCTTCCACGTCTTGGCGGCGTCGGGCGTCAGGTAGTGGGGCAGCACCGTCGGGTCGTCGGCGTAGGCGGCCATCGCGGCCTGCAGGCCCTCCACCACCTGCCGGGGGTCCCAGTCAGTCCGCGGCTTCACGGCGATCATGCGCTGGAACGGCCGCGTCAGCTCGTCGCCGCCGCCGGCCTCCTCCATGGGGAACGGCCCGCCCACGGGGATCACGGCGCAGCCCGTGCCGGTGGAGACCAGCGTCAGGGCCGCGAGGGCGGCGACGAGGCGCCTAGACCTCGTCATGGACGGCTCCGTCTCCCGAGGCCGGCAGCAGCACCGGGGTCATCTGGCCGCGCCACGTGCGGCGCATCTCGATCTCGGGCGGCACCAGGGACAGCGGTGAGCCCTTGAGGTCGGCGCCGGCGGTCCTGGGCAGCGTCAGCCTGAACTGGGAGCCCTCCCCCTGCTGCCCCCACGCCTGCAGCCAGCCGCCGTGCAGCGCGGCGTCCTCGCGGGAGATGGCCAGGCCCAGGCCGGTGCCGCCGATGGTCCTGGCCCGTGACGGGTCGGCGCGCCAGAACCGGTCGAACACCATCGTCTCCTCGCCGGCCTTCAGGCCGATGCCGTGGTCGCGCACGGCGACCGCGACGGCGTCGCGGTCGGCGCCCACGGTCACCACGATGTCCCTGCCCTCGCCGTGCTCGATGGCGTTGAAGAGCAGGTTGCGCAGGATGCGCTCGACCCTGCGGTTGTCGATCTCGGCCATGCAGGGCTCGTTGGGCAGCCGCAGCTCGAAGCGGGTGGCGTGGCGCTCGGCCAGCGCCTCGGAGTCGGCGATGGCGCGCAGCACCACGTCGCGGACGTCCACGGAGTCGAGGTCGAGGTCGGCGGCGCCGGCGTCGTAGCGGCTGATCTCCAGCAGGTCGGCGAGCATCGCCTCGAAGCGTTCGAGCTGGGCCTGCATGAGCTCCGCCGAACGGGAGGCCATCGGCTCGAAGTCCTCGCGGGAGTCGTACAGCAGGTCGGCGGCCATCCGGACGGTGGTCAGCGGGGTCCGCAGCTCGTGGGAGACGTCGGAGACGAACTGGCGCTGGACCTGCGAGAGCTCCTCCAACTGGTGGATCTTGAGCGCGAGGTTGCCCGCCATCTCGTTGAACGAGGTCGCCAGGCGGGCCAGGTCGTCCTCGCCGCGCACCTTGAGCCGCTCGTCGAGCTTGCCGGCGGCCAGGCGCTCGGCGGCCTGGCGGGCGAGCCGTACCGGGGTGACGACCTGCCGAGTCACCAGGTAGGCGATGGCGGCGAGCAGCAGCACGAGCCCGAAGCCCACCACGACGATGGCGAGCCGGACGTTGGAGAGCATCTGCTCTTCCTCGTTGAGCGGGAAGAAGTGGTACACCTCGTACACGCCGCCGCTCTCGGGGGTGACCAGGCCGCCGATCACCAGGGTGAGCCGGGGCTGGATCTCGCCGTCGAAGCGGATGAGCGCCTGGTGCCGTTGCGGCTTGTCGTTGGGGAGCTTGCCGACCTGGCGCTCCATGCCCTGGCGCAGCCCCTCGGGGACGTTGCCGGGCGTGAGGTTGCCCGAGGCGCGCGAGGCGGCGGGCGCGGCCGCGTTGAGCACGAGCACCTCGTAGCGCTTCTTGGAGCCGTCCTCGATGGAGCCGGTGATGCTGTCCATCACGCTGTCGAGCGGGTTGACGGGGGTCTTCTTGCCCGAGTTGGCCGGGGGCGGCTGCTCGTCGGGCGTGCGGTTGAGCGCGTCCTCGATCTGGACGCGGTCGGCGAACGCCTCGCTGGCCGCCGAGGCCTGGCGGCCGGCGATGACCGATTTGTTGATCTGGTCGGACAGGAACACGCCGAGCACGACCACCACGGTCACGGAGATGACCAGCGTGCTGGTGACGACCTGCAACTGCAGCGAGCGGCGCCAGACACGCCGCAGCGTGCCCGCGGCACGGCGCGCCCGACGGCGGACACCGCCGAGGATCTGGCGCAGTGTCCGTCTGCGTGGCCGCTTGGTCCGTGTCGCAGGCATGACCGGTGGGGCGGCGGGTTAGGCGGGCCCGGCTTTGTAACCCACGCCGCGGACGGTCACCACGATCTCGGGGTGCTCGGGGTCCTTCTCGATCTTGGCGCGCAGCCGCTGCACGTGGACGTTGACCAGGCGGGTGTCGGCGGCGTGGCGGTAGCCCCAGACCTGCTCCAGCAGCACCTCGCGGGTGAACACCTGGCGCGGCTTGCGGGCCAGCGCCACCAGCAGGTCGAACTCGAGCGGTGTGAGGTTGATGGTCTCCTCACCGCGCTTGACCGAGTGGCCGGCCACGTCGATGGTGATGTCGCCGATCTGCAGGATCTCGGGGGTCGGCTCGTCCGTGCGGCGCAGCCTCGCCCGCACCCGGGCGACGAGTTCCTTCGGCTTGAACGGCTTGACGATGTAGTCGTCGGCCCCCGACTCCAGACCGAGCACGACGTCGATCGTGTCGCTCTTGGCGGTGAGCATGACGATCGGGACCCCCGACTCCGCCCTGATCCGGCGGGCGACGTCGATGCCGTCGGCGCCCGGCAGCATCAGGTCGAGCAGCACCAGGTCCGGGCGTGTGTCCCGGAAGGCGTCCAGGGCCTTGTCGCCGTCGGAGACGAAAGACGGTTCGAAGCCCTCTCCGCGCAACACGATGCCGAGCATCTCGGCAAGGGCGGCATCGTCGTCGACGACTAGCACACGACCTTTCATGGCCCCTCATCCCGTTCTTCGCATTGTGGGACATACCCGCACGACCGCTGAAGGTTACCCTTGGTGTGTCCATGTGTGAGACACGAGACCTTCAAAAGGCGAATTTTAGACTGGCGACAGGATCGCACTCTCAGTCTGCGATAACCGACCGGCATTCGGCCATCCCCGACGAGATCATTGACCCGGTTCGCCCCAGTATGCAAGGGATCACCTGCCGGACACCACGCTTCGCTCCCCCGTGCCAGGATGGACACATGTCAGACGGTCACGGTCCCTCTCCCGAGATGCCGCCGGGATGGGCGGTCGAGCAGCCCCCGCCCTACGGCGCCCCGCAGGCCTCGCCGTGGACCGCCCCCGGGCCCCACCCCCACGCCGCCCCCGGTCACGGTCCCCAGGGCGCGCCCCAGCAGTGGCAACAGCCCGGCTACGGCTACCTGCCGCCGCCCGCGCTGCGTCCCGGCATCATCCCCCTGCGCCCGCTGGGCCTGGGCGACATCCTCGACGGCACCATCAAGCTCGTCCGGTCCAACCCCAAGGCCGTGCTGGGCCTGTCCGCGGTCGCGGCGCTGCTGGCCTCCGTGCCGGTCGCGATCGGCAACGTGTTCCTGCTCGACGCGACGGCCGCAGTGATGACCGACCCGACCAGCAACTCCGACGACCTCCCCGGCGGCTTCCTCGCGCAGTTCGGCGGGCCGCTGGTGTCGCTGGTCGTCGGGTTCGTGGTGGTGACCATGCTGACCGGGGTGCTGACGCGCATCCTCGGCCGGGCCGTCTTCGGCGGCGACATGACCGCGGGCGAGGCGTGGCGGCTCACCCGGGGGCGCGTCCCCGCGCTGTTCGCCGTGGTGGGGTTGCAGTTCGCCATCCTGATGGCCCCCCTGGTGGTCGTCGCCCTGCTCGCGTGGGCGCTGGTCGCCTCCGGCGCCACCCTGTCGCCGGGCACCGCCCTCGCCTTCCTCTTCCTGACGGTGATCCTGTACATCCCCTATGTGCTGTTCTTCCGGACGCGGTTCGCGTTCGCGGCGCCGGCCGTGGTGCTGGAGAGCCGGGGGCCGCTCGACGCGATGCGCCGCTCCTGGACACTGGTGAGCGGCGGCTTCTGGCGGGTGCTGGGCATCCTGCTGCTCACCTCGCTGCTGGTCGGCTTCATCGGCTCGATCCTGCAGATGCCGTTCACCATCGCGGGCACGCTCTTCGGCGTGCTGGGCGGGGGCGGCATCGGCACGCTCATCCTCGCGGGCGTCCTGACCGCCATCGGCGGCACGCTCGGCGCGATGATCACCTATCCCTTCGAGGCGGGCGTCGCCGGGCTCCTGTACGCCGACCGGCGGATGCGCAGCGAGGCGTTCGACCTGGTGCTCCAGACGGCCGCGATCGAGCAGCAGCGCCAGGGCTGGGTCCACTCCTCGGCCGACGAGCTCTGGCACCCGTCCAACTCCGCCGGATCGTGACCCCGATCGGCAGGGACGAGGCCGCCCGTCGTGCGGCGGACGAGCTCCTCAAGCCCGCCTACGAGCAGGAGCCGCTGATCGACCGGCTCTGGCGGCAGGTCCAGCAGTTCCTCGGCGACCTCATGGACGCGGCCGCCGGCGGCGGCACGACCGGCGGCGTCATCGCCGCCGTGCTCATCACGCTGGTCATCCTCGCCGTCGTCGTGCTCGTCGGCTGGCAGCTCCGCCGCACCTCGCGCCGCAACGCCACAGGGTCCGCCGTGCTGTTCGGCGAGCACGCGAGAAGCGCGGCCGAGCACCGCCGGGCCGCCGAGGGTCTGGCCGCCGAGGGCCGCTACACCGAGGCGATCCAGGAACGGCTCCGCGCCATCGCCCGCGACCTGGAGGAACGCGCGCTGGTCGACGGACTGCCCGGCCGCACGGCCGACGAGCTGAGCGCCGAGGCGGCCCGGGCCCTGCCCGCGTTCGCCGCGGAGCTGGCCGCCGCCGCGCGCTCCTTCGACGACGTGACCTACGGCGACGTGCCCGGCACCCGGGCCGCCTACGACGCCATGACGGAGCTGGACGAACGCCTCCGCCTTGCCAGGCCGGTGGCGCTCACGGGCCCGGCCGACACCCAGACCGCCGGCGCCTCGGCATCCGCCGCCGCGCCCTCGGGCCCGGCGGGCACCCGGCCCAACGGCTCGGGAGGGCCTCCGTGAGCCTCGACATGCGACCGGCCGACAGCCGCGAGTCCGTCCCCGCCTCCCCCACCGCCCGCTCGATCTGGCGCTCCGTCCGCGTCGCCGTCCTGCTGGGCGTGCTCATCGTGGCGACCGCGGTCGCCGGCGTGCTGCTCGGTTCCGGAGAGCGCGCCTCGCGCCCGCTCGACCCCGACGACACCACGCTCGCCGGGGCCAAGGCGCTGGCCCAGCTCCTGCGCGCCCGCGGCGTCACCGTCGACCGGGTCGACTCCGTGGAGGACGCACGGGCCGCAGCCGGTCAGGGCGGCCGGCTGCTGCTGATCACCGACGTGACCGCCTTCGACGAGGTGCGCCTGGCGGCGATCCCGGGCGACCGCCTCATCGTCGGCGACGTGTACGGCCTCGACGACCTGGCGCCCGGCGTGCGCCCCCTGTCCGGCACCCCTCGCGAGCGCTCGCGCGAGCCCGGATGCTCGCTGCGCGCGGCGACGGCCGCCGGGAGCGCCTTCATGGGCTCGGCGGCGTTCACCGCCCCGACCGGCGCGACCGGCTGCTACCCGGCGGGCGAGGGCTGGACGCTGGTCAGCTACCCCAACGCGGGCGGCACCACGACGGTCGTCGGCAGCGGCTCCTTCCTGACCAACCAGCGCCTGGACGAGGACGGCAACGCCGCGCTCGCGCTCAACCTGATCGGCTCCGCCGAGGCCGTCACCTGGCTGGTCGAGCCCGAGACGCCGCCGACCGGCGACCTGGCCGGTCCGGAGGGCGCGAGCGTGTACGACCTGATGCCGGAGAGCGTCCCGTGGGCCGTGGGCATGGCGGCCGTCACCGTGCTCGTCGTGGCCCTGTGGCGGGGCCGGCGGCTCGGCCCCGTGGTGACCGAACGGCTGCCCGTCGTGGTACGGGCCGCCGAGACGGTCGAGGGTCGCGGCCGGCTCTACCGGGCCAGGCGGGCCCGCGCCAGGGCTGCCGAGTCGTTGCGGGCCGCCGCGGTCGACCGGCTCGTGCCCCGGCTCGGGCTGGGCTCGGGCGCGGCGCGGCACGAGGTGGTGGCCGCCCTCGCCGTACGGACCGGGCTGGACGCGCAGCAGGTCGACGCGGCGCTGTACGGCCCCGCGCCCGCCGACGACGCCGGGCTCGTCGCTCTGGCCCGATACTTGGACTCCGTCGAAAGGACGATCGGTGAACTTTGAGGGGACCCACGCGGCCGCCCGCGGCGACGCGGCCAGGGAGGCGCTGGGCGCGCTGCGCGCCGAGGTGTCCAAGGCCGTGGTGGGCCAGGACGCCGTGGTGACGGGGATGGTCATCGCACTGCTGTGCCGGGGGCACGTGCTGCTCGAAGGCGTGCCGGGCGTGGCCAAGACGCTCATGGTGCGCACGCTGTCGGCGGCGCTGTCGCTCGGCTTCAAGCGGGTGCAGTTCACGCCCGACCTGATGCCGGGTGACGTGACGGGATCGTTGATCTTCGACGCGAAGACGGCGCGGTTCGAGTTCCGCGAGGGGCCGGTGTTCACCAACCTGCTGCTCGCCGACGAGATCAACCGCACGCCGCCGAAGACGCAGGCGGCGCTGCTGGAGGCGATGGAGGAGCGGCAGGTCAGCGTCGAGGGCGAGGCGCGGGCGCTGCCGGACCCGTTCGTGGTGTGCGCGACGCAGAACCCGGTCGAGTACGAGGGCACCTACCAGCTTCCGGAGGCGCAGCTCGACAGGTTCCTGCTCAAGCTGACCGTGCCGCTGCCGCCGCGCGAGCAGGAGATCTCGGTCCTCGAACGGCACGCGCTCGGCTTCGACCCGCGCGACCTGTCGGAGATCAAGACGGTCGCCACCGCCGACGACCTGGCGGCCGGGCGCGAGGCGGTGGCCGGGGTGCACGTGGCCCCCGAGGTGCTCGGCTACATCGTGGACCTGGCGCGGGCCACCCGCAGCTCGCCGGCGCTCCAGCTCGGCGTGTCCCCGCGTGGCGCGACCGCGCTGCTGGCCGCCTCGCGGGCGTGGGCGTGGCTGTCCGGACGCCCGTACGTCACTCCCGACGACGTGAAGGCGCTGGCCCGGCCCGCGCTGCGGCACCGCGTGCAGCTCCGGCCCGAGGCCGAGTTGGAGGGGGCGAGCGCCGACGGCGTGCTCGACGGCATCCTGGCCTCGGTCCCGGTTCCGCGCTGATGGCGCTGACGGGACGCGCCGGGCTGGTCGCGGCGCTCGGCATCGTGGTGGTGGCGCTGGCGCCGCGGCCCGGTGCCGCGCTGGCCGGGCTCTGCCTGCTGCTGGCCGCCGCGGTCGTGGTGGACTTGCTGTTCGCGGGGGCGGTGCGGCCGCTGCGCTTCCACCGTTCGGGCGACAGGCTGGTCCGGCTGGGCCAGTCGGTCACGGTCGAGCTGGTCGTGGAGAACCCCGGCCGCAGGCGGGTGCGCGGCGTGCTCAGGGACGCCTGGCCGCCGTCGGCCGGCGCCTCGCCCCGCACGCTGGCGCTGGACGTGCCGGCCGGCGAGCGGCGCCGGCTCACCCTGACGCTCACGCCGACCCGGCGCGGCGACCGGGAGTCCGTGGCGGTCGCCGTGCGCTCGCTGGGGCCGCTGGGCCTGGCCGCCCGCCAGGGCGGCCACCGCTCGCCCTGGTCGGTGCGGGTGCTGCCGCCGTTCCTGTCGCGCAAGCACCTGCCCTCGCGGCTGGCCCGGCTGCGTGAGCTCGACGGCCGGCATCCCGCGCTGGTACGCGGCCAGGGCACCGAGTTCGACTCGCTGCGCGAGTACGTGGTGGGCGACGACGTGCGCTCCATCGACTGGCGGGCCACGGCGCGCCGGCACGACGTGGTGGTCCGCACCTGGCGGCCCGAGCGCGACCGGCGGGTGCTCATCGTGCTCGACACCGGCCGCACCTCGGCCGGCCGGGTGGGCGAGGCCCCGATCCCGCTGGCCGGGGCCGCGCCGACCGGCGGCGGCCTGCTCGACACGCCCGACACCAGGCCGGTGCCGGGCTGGCCGCGGCTCGACTGGTCGATGGACGCGGCGCTGCTGCTGGCCGCGCTCGCCGCCAGGGCCGGCGACCGGGTCGACTTCCTCGCCTACGACCGGGCCGTGCGGGCCTGGGTGGCCGGCGCCTCGCGCACCGAGCTGCTGACGTCGCTGGTGAACGTGATGGCGCCGATCGAGGCCGAGCTGGTCGAGGCCGACGCGCAGGGCATGGTGGCCGCGATCCTGTCGCGGGCCAAACGGCGCTGCCTGGTCGTGCTGCTCACCGACCTCAACCCGGCGGCCATGGACGAGGGGCTCATGCCGGTGCTGCCGCAGCTCTCCTCGCGCCACCTGGTGCTGGTGGCGGCCGTCTCCGACCCGCTGGTGGCGGCCATGGCCGCCGGGCGGGGCACGGCAGAGGAGGTGTACGACGCGGCGGCGGCCGAGCAGGCGCGGCTGGCCCGCAGGCGGATGACGGCGCGGCTGCGCCGCCACGGGGTCGAGGTCGTCGACGCGCCTCCTGACGACATCGCGCCGGCCCTGGCCGACGCCTACCTGGCGCTGAAGGCCGCCGGCCGCCTCTGACGCGGCCGGTCCGACGCGGTCCGTCCGACGCGGTCCGGCTGACGCGGTCCGTCCGACGCGGTCCGTCCGACTCAGCCCGTCCGGCGCGGTCCGGCTGACGCGGTCCGGGGCCGTCAGGCGCTCGGTGCCACGTCGGGGGCGCGCTCGATGTCGCCGGTCTCACCCCGGCGGAGGGCCCGCCGCCCGAACACCACGATGTACGCCAGGAACGCCACCTCGGCGAGCACCCCGATGCCGATCCGCGCCCACGTGGGCAACCCCGACGGCGTGACGAACGCCTCGATCAGCCCTGACACGAACAGCACCACGACCAGCCCGAGCGCCACGCTCACCACGGCCCGGCCCTGCTCGGCCAGCGCCTCGACGCGCCTGCGCGGCCCGGGGTCGACGACCGTCCAGCCCAGCCGCATGCCCGCGGCGGCGGCGAGGAAGACCGCGGTGAGCTCCAGCAGGCCGTGCGGCATGATCAGCCCGAAGAAGATGTCGAGCTTGTCGCGGGAGGCCATCAGACCGCCGGAGACCGCCACGTTGGCGGCGTTGGTCCACAGCACGAACGGGATCGGCAGCCCCAGGAAGATCGCGTAGATGATGACCTGCGCCGACACCCAGGCGTTGTTGATCCAGACGCGGCTGGCGAAGGAGGCCGCGGGGTGCTCCGAGTAGTAGTCGGCGAAGTCGTGCTCCACGAGCTGGGTGATCTCCTCGGGTGAGGCGATCGACGCCTGCACCGCCGGGTCGCCGGCCACCCACGCCCCGAACAGCCACGACACCGCGACGAACGACAGGCTCGTGGCCAGCCACCACCACCGGGCCCGGTAGGCCACCACGGGGAACGACACCGCGAAGAACCTGCCGAACTCCCGCCAGGCCGGGGCCCGGCCGCCGGTGACCGCGGACCTGGCCCGCGCCACCAGTGCGGACAGGCGGCCGACGAGCATCGCGTCGGTCGAGGCGGAGCGGACGATCGACAGGTGCGTCGACACCCGCTGGTAGAGGTCCACCAGCTCGTCCACCTCGGCTCCCGTCAGGGACGAGCGGCGCCTGACCAGGTGCTCCAGCCGGTCCCACACGGGGCGGTGTGCCGCCACGAACGCATCGATGTCCACGGGACCATTCTGGCCGGTCGCGCAGGCGGCCATTGCCGTTAGGCTCCACGTATGTCAGAGGTTGTGACCGGAGACGCCGTCGTCGTCGAGGTGCGGGTGGCGCAGATGCCGTCGCGTGCCCTGGCCCTGTTCATCGACATGGCGGTGCAACTGACGGTCCTGGTGGTGGCCTACCTGGCGCTCCAGGCGTTCTCGGTGATCTCCGACTCCGCGATGTTCGCGGCGGTGTCGATCGTGCTCACCGTGCTGGTGCTGGTCGGCTACCCGGTGATCTTCGAGACCGCCACCCGGGGCCGGAGCCTGGGCAAGCTCGCCATGGGGCTGCGGGTGGTCAGCGACGACGGCGGTCCCGAACGGTTCCGGCAGGCGCTGTTCCGGGGGCTGGCGGGGGTGGCGGAGTTCTGGATGTTCTCCGGGGCTCCCGCGCTGATCTCGTCGCTCATCTCCCAGCGGGGCAAGCGGCTCGGCGACGTCTTCGCCGGCACGATCGTGATCTCCGAGCGGGGGCCGCGCGACACGGGGCAGGCCATCGTGATGCCGCCGCAGCTCGCCTCCTGGGCGGCGCGGCTGGAGCTGTCGCGGCTGCCGGAGGAGGTGGCCGGAGCCGCCCGCCAGTACCTCGTGCGCTGGCACGACCTGGCGCCGCACGTCCAGCACGAGATGGGCGTCCGGATCGCCACCCAGGTGGCGGCGTTCGTCTCGCCGCCGGCGCCGCCGGGGGTCCCGCCGCACGCCTACCTGAGCGCCGTCCTTTCCGAGAGGCGCAGGCGGGAGCACGAAAGGCTCGCCCGGCGCATGGCCCGCCACGCTCCCCACGCCCAGCCGCCCGCTCCCTACGGCACGCCACGGCCGTCCTTCCCCCAGGCGCCGCCGCCTCCGGCGCCCCCCCACGCGCGACCCGGACCGCCCGCTCCCGTTCAGGAGCCGCCGCGGCCGTCCTCGGGCGGGTTCGCGCCGCCGGACTGAGCGGCCGCGTGGCGGCCGCTCAGGCCGGCGGGCGGCGTTCGCCGCCCGGTGCGGTCAGAACCCGGTCTGCGTCTGGGCGTTCAGCGCCTTCATGCGCACCTTGGCCGCCGGGTCGGTGCGCTTGTCGGAGATGCGCAGCACGTCCAGGCCCTTCTGGATGTCGCTGCTGTAGATGTGGCCGTTGTAGTAGTACGCCGACCACGACCCGGCGAGGTTGCGCGGCCGGAGCGGGCCGCGGTCGAAATAGCCGATCTCGCGCGGGTTGGCGGAGTCGGTGAAGTCCCAGACGGAGACCCCGCCCTGGTACCACGCCTGGACCATGATGTCCCGGCCCTTGACCGGGATGAGGGAGCCGTTGTGGGCCACGCAGTTCTCGGACGTGCTCTGCACGCGCGGGATCTTGTAGTACGCCTTCTTGACGAGCCGGCCGTCCTCGATGTCGAAGATCGCGTCCGCGCCGCGTTCGGGGCCGACCGCCTTGGTGCAGGTCGCGCCCAGGCCGCCGCCCAGCTCGTCGGTGAAGACCACCTTGTCGCCGGTGTTGTTGAACGTGGCCGAGTGCCAGAACGCGAAGTTCTCGTCGGTGACGGTGGCGGTGACCTTGGGGTGCTCGCGGTCGGAGATGTCCATGAGCACGCCGTCGCCCATGCAGGCGCCCGCGGCGATGTTCTTCTGCGGGTAGACCGTGATGTCGTGGCAGCCGCTGGTGGGCGCGAGCAGCCCCTCCTGCGTCTCGTTGCCGCCCTCGGGGAAGAGCACCGGCGTGGCGACCACCTTGGCGGCCGTCGGCCTGTCCAGGGGCACCTTGACGATGGAGATCCGGTCGTGCGGGGGCTTGCAGCCGGGGAAGGCCTTCTCCGGCCCGTACGACGACACGTACAGGTAGACCGACTTGCCCGTCTTGTCCGGCACGAGCGTGTGCGTGTGCGAGCCGCAGGCGGTCTTGACGGCCTTGACGTACTTCGGCCGGGCCTTGTCGGTGATGTCGAAGATGCGGATGCCCTCCCACGACGACGGCGAGGTCACGTTGCCGAACTCGCCCTTGCAGGAGTCGCCGCGCATGGGGTCGTCCACCGACAGGAAGAGCAGGTTGCCCTGGACCGACACGTCGTTCTGCGCGCCGGGGCAGCTGACGCGGCTCACCACCTTGGGCTTGGCCGGGTTCTTGATGTCGTAGACGGTGAAGCCGTAGTAGTTGCCCTGGTAGGCGTAGTGACCCTGGAACGCCAGGTCCGTGCCGTAGGCGTCGGCCTCGTCGAAGGGCGCCTTCTTGGGGACGTTGGCCACGTGCTCCACGTTGGGGCTGGCCTTGCCGTCGTCAGCCGCCTGGACGGGTGACGCCATGAGGGCTAACACCGCTCCCATCAACGTCAGGGTACGGCCGATTCGGGGCGCCACAGAGGACCTCCTGCTTGGGGATAGGGACACAGCGGCCCCCACTATGGCAGGAAAATCCCCCCTTTCCCTCCATATTTCATCAGAGCACCGACCCTTGCCGGGTTACGCGCCGAAGCGCGAACCACGAGACCGCCCGCGGCTCGTCCACGCGGCCCCGGAGACAGCCGTACGGCGGAGCCCGGCTGGGCTCCGCCGTACCGGTGTCAGGGGGTCAGTGGCCCCAGCCCCACCCGCGGTAGGACTCCTGGGTCTGGACGTTCAGCCGGTCGGTGCGGACGCGCGCGGCGCCGTTGACGAGCGGGTCGTCGACCTTGATGACGTCGAGGCCCTCGTGGAAGTCGGCCGCGTAAATGTGGCCGTTGTAGTAGTACGCGGACCAGACGCCGCCGCCCTGGCCGTTGGCGCGCGGGCCGCGCTCGAAGTAGCCGATCTCGCGCGGGTTGGCGGAGTCGGTGAAGTCCCAGACCGAGACGCCGCCCATGTACCACGCCTGGACCATGATGTCCTTGCCCTTGACCGGGATCAGCGAGCCGTTGTGCGCGACGCAGTTCTCGCTGTCGGCCTGGTGCCGGGAGATCTTGAAGTAGCTCTTGAACACGAGCTGGCCGCGCACGATGTCGTAGATCGCGTCGGCGCCCCGGTTCGGTCCCGTGGCCTCGTTGCAGGTGGCCGCGCCGCCGCCGCCGAGTTCGTCGGTGAAGACGACCTTCCTGGCGTCGTTGCTGAACGTGGCCGAGTGCCAGAAGGCGAAGTTCGGGTCGGTGATCTGGGCGGTGACCTTCGGGTTCAGCCGGTCGGAGATGTCGAACAGCACACCGTCGCCCATGCACGCGCCGGCCGCGATGTCCTTCTCGGCGTAGGCGGTGATGTCGTGGCAGCCGCTGGTCGGCACCAGCAGGCCCGGCTGGGTCTCGTTGCCGCCGTCGGGGAAGACGACCGGGGTGGCCGCGACGGTCGCGGCTGCGGGGTCACGCAGCGGCACCTTGATGATGGAGATCTTGTCGTGCGGCGGCTGGCAGTCGGGGAAGTTGTCGTTGGGCGAGTACGACGAGACGTACACGTAGATGTTCTTGTGCCGGTCCCGGCCCTTGCCCGGCACGAGCGTCAGGGTGTGCGAGCCGCAGTTGGTCTCCACCGCCTTGACGTACCTGGGCGCCGCCTTGTCGCTGATGTCGAAGATGCGGACGCCTTCCCAGGCCTCCTTGTTGCTGGCCGACAGCCCCGTGCTGTTGCAGGAGTCGTCGCTGCGCGAGCTGTCGACCGCGGCGAACAGCAGGTCGCCGTAGACGCTGACGTCCATCTGGCCGCCCGGGCAGACGACCGAGCTGACCGGCTTGGCCTGCTTCGGGTTGCGGACGTCGTAGATCGAGAAGCCGCCGTAGTTGCCCACGTAGGCGTAGCCGCCCTGGAAGGCGATGTCGGTGTTGATGGTGCCGGCGATCGGCTCGGGCTTCGGGATGTTCAGCACGTGGGAGACGTTGGGGCTGGTCACCACGGTGTCCGCGGGCGGGATGTCGGCAGCCGACGCGGGCAGGGCCGTCAGCGCTAACGCGACCGCCGCTCCGGCGCCGACCAGGCATCTGCGCAAGGTCAACACTCGCGGCTCCTCTCGGGCATAAAGGCTACATAAATGCCCAAATCATGCACACAAGCACTGTGCGCCGCCAAGCGATCACTCTGTCAAGATTTTTGCTGACTTGCCGTGTTTACTCGGCCATACCCGAGCATCTAGAGTGCAACCTCGCAACTGCCAGCAGTCAAGGAGGTCGGGTGCGGAGCGCACTCACCGTCGGCGCCTGCGCCTTCATGCTCGTGACCAGCGCGTGCACGGGTGGCGCCACGCCGGCCGCGGCGCCCACGGCCACCGAGACGGCCCCGGTCATCGCCCCCGGCAGGCCGGGGGAGGAGGCCAGGACGCTCGGCCCGGACGAGGCCGCCACCGCCGTCCCGCCCCAGAAGGCGAACGCGGCCGACGTCCGCTACCTGCAGGACATGATCGTCCACCACCGGCAGGCCCTCGACATGAGCGTGCTGGCCGCCTCCCGGGCGGCGAGCGACGGCGTCAAGCGCCTGGCGTCGCGGATCAACGACGTCCAGGGGCCGGAGATCGCCATGATGACGGACTGGCTCAAGGCCGAGGGGCAGCGGGTGCCCGACCACCACGCCGGCCATGCCGGCATGCCCGGCATGGCGACGCCCGAGCAGTTGGAGGCGCTGAAGGCGGCCCGGGGCGAGGCGTTCGACCGCCTGTTCATCCAGCTCATGACCGCGCATCACCAGGGCGCCATCACCATGTCGGGCGACGTCCTGACCAAGGGCTCGCACCAGCGCGTCCAGGAGATCGCCGAGGACGTCTCGGTCAGCCAGGCCGCTGAGATCCGCCGCATGTCCACCCTGCTCTGAGCGCCTCAGGAGCGCCCTGGAGCGCCCTGGAGCGCTGTCAGGAGCCGACGCGCCAGGAGTGGAGGTAGGCCTCCTGATCGCCCGTCAGCGTGTCGATGCCGATGCCCGTGGCCGCCAGCTTCAGCCTGGCCACCTCCTGGTCGATCTCCTCGGGCACGTCGTACACGCCCGGAGCGAGCCGCAGGCGCTCCCGCGCGAGCCAGGCGACCGCGAGCGCCTGGGCGGAGAACGACATGTCCATCACGGCGGCCGGATGGCCCTCGGCGGCCGTCAGGTTGACCAGCCGGCCCTCGGCCAGCAGCAGCAGGCGGCGGCCGTCGGCCAGGACGTACTCGTCGGTGCTGGGCCGCACCCCGCGGTGCACCTCCACGGCCAGCTCGTCCAGCGCCCGCACGTCGATCTCCACGTCGAAGTGGCCGGCGTTGGCCAGGATGGCGCCGTCCTTCATGGCGGCCAAGTGCTCGGCCCGGACCACGTCGCGGTTGCCGGTCACCGTGATGAACAGGTCGCCCGTCGCGGCGGCCTCGGCCATCGGCCGCACCTCGTAGCCCTGCAGGGTGGCGTCGAGCGCCTTGACCGCGTCGATCTCGGTCACGACCACCCGCGCGCCGAGCCCCTTGGCGCGCTCGGCGACCCCGCGCCCGCAGAAGCCGAACCCGGCCACCACCACGGTCCGCCCGGCCAGCATGGTGTTGGTGGCCCGCATGATGCCGTCGAGCGTCGACTGCCCGGTGCCGTAGCGGTTGTCGAACATCCGCTTGGTCCGCGTGTCGTTCACCGCCACCACCGGGAACCGCAACGCCTTCTCCGAGGCCATCTGGCGCAGCCGGATGATGCCGGTCGTCGTCTCCTCGCAGCCGCCCGAGACGCCCGCCAGCAGGTCGGTCCGCTCGGTGTGCAGGGTGTTGACCAGGTCGCACCCGTCGTCGAGCACGAGGTCGGGCCCGATGTCGAGCGCCTGGTGGATGTGCCGGTAGTAGGTGGCCCGGTCGACGCCGGCCCGGGCGTGCACGGCCACCCCGTACGCCCGCAGCGCCTCGGCCACGTCGTCCTGCGTGGACAGCGGGTTGGACGCGGCCAGCGCGATCTCCGCGCCGCCCGCCCTGAGCGCGCCCATGAGCACGGCCGTCTCGGCGGTCACGTGCAGGCACGCGGCGATCCTCAGCCCGTCGAGCGGCCGCTCCCCGGCGAACCGCTCACCGATCGCGGTCAGCACCGGCATCGACCGGGCGGCCCAGCTGATCTGCCGCTCGCCGCTCTCGCCGAGGTCCATCGATCGTTCTCCCCTCACCAAGCCCGCCGGGCCGCCCGCCTCGCGACCGCGCGAGGCGGGCGGCCCGCAGGAACGCTCGGCACGGCGAGAGACCCGCCTCGCCCCGGGAGCGCCGGGGACAGGGCCCCGGCGTCCGCTGCGGGCGGGGCTCACCGTGCCGGATCGCGGACCGCGTGCGCTCGGCACGCGGCCGGATCAGTAGCGGTAGTGGTCGGACTTGTACGGGCCCTCGACGTGGACGCCGATGTAGGACGCCTGCTCCTTGGTCAGCTCGGTCAGCTTGACGCCCAGGGCGTCGAGGTGGAGCCGGGCGACCTTCTCGTCCAGGTGCTTGGGCAGCGTGTAGACGCCGATGGGGTACTCGGCCGTCTTGGTGAACAGCTCGATCTGCGCGATCACCTGGTTGGTGAACGAGTTGGACATCACGAAGCTCGGGTGGCCGGTGGCGCAGCCGAGGTTCATCAGCCGGCCCTCGGCGAGCACGATGATCGAGTGGCCGTCAGGGAAGATCCACTCGTCGACCTGGGGCTTGATGGTGTTCCTGGTGATGCCCTCGGTGCGCATCAGGCCGGCCATGTCGATCTCGTTGTCGAAGTGGCCGATGTTGGACACGATCGCCTGGTGCTTCATCCGCGCCATGTGCGCGGCGGTGATGATGTTGAAGTTGCCGGTGGCGGTGACGAAGATGTCGGCGATCCCGACGACCTCGTCCAGCGTGGTGACCTGGAAACCGTCCATGGCCGCCTGGAGGGCGCAGATCGGGTCGATCTCGGTGACGATGACGCGGGCGCCCTGGCCGCGCAGCGCGTCGGCACAGCCCTTGCCGACGTCGCCGTAGCCGCAGACCACGGCCACCTTGCCGCCGATCAGCACGTCGGTGGCGCGGTTGAGGCCGTCGATGACGGAGTGGCGGCAGCCGTACTTGTTGTCGAACTTCGACTTGGTGACCGAGTCGTTGACGTTGATCGCCGGGAACAGCAGCTGGCCGTTCTTGTGCATCTCGTACAGGCGGTGCACGCCGGTGGTGGTCTCCTCGGTGACGCCCTTGATGTTCTCGGCGATCCGGGTCCACTTCTTCTCGTCGGTGACCGTGCGCTTGAGCAGGTCGATGATGACGTGCCACTCCTCCGGGTCCTCGGCGGAGGCGGCGGGGACGGCCCCGGCCTTCTCGTACTCGGCGCCCTTGTGGACGAGCAGCGTGGCGTCGCCGCCGTCGTCGAGGATCATGTTGGGCCCGTCACCGCCGGGCCAGACGAGCGCCTGCTCCGTGCACCACCAGTACTCCTCCAGCGTCTCGCCCTTCCAGGCGAAGACCGGGACGCCCTTGGGCTCGTCCACGGTGCCGTCGGGGCCGACGACGACCGCGGCGGCGGCGTGGTCCTGGGTGGAGAAGATGTTGCAGCTCACCCAGCGCACCTCGGCGCCGAGCGCGACGAGCGTCTCGATGAGGACGGCGGTCTGGATGGTCATGTGCAGGGAGCCCATGATCTTCGCGCCACGGAGGGGCTGCGCGGCCGCGTACTCCTCACGAATCGCCATCAGGCCGGGCATCTCGTGCTCGGCGAGCCTGATCTCCTTACGGCCGAACTCGGCAAGTGAAAGGTCGGCGACCTTGAAGTCCATCTGATTCCCTCGCATCACGACTGCTGCACACGTTGTCGCGGACGAGTTTAGGCGCCGTTCCGACGCGGAGCACGCTCAGCGGCCTCTTCCTGACGTAAGAATGTAAGAATGCGCATCACGGAAGCCGCCCAGCGGTTGGGCATGTCCCCCCGAATGCTGAGATACCGGGAGGCTCTGGGTTTACTGCCTCCCGTCCGGGCGCAGGGCGCGCACCGCCGCTTCGGCCCCGACGAGCTGGCCGCGGTGGCCCAGGGGGTGGAGCTGGAGAAGCAATTCGACGTCTCCCCGGCGGCGCTGGCGTTCGCGTTGCGCGTGCTCGGCGAGCCGGCCGTGGCCGCCGCCGTCCGCGACCTCGGCGTGCGGATCGGGCGCATCCCGGTGCCGCGCCGGGCGCTCGACTTCGAGAAGGAAAAGGCCCTGCGCCTGCTTCGAACCCCGGCCCCCGGCCAGACGTCAAAGAAGACATGAAAGAGCTGCTGATGGCCACCGTGCTGACGCTGTCCCCGGCGCACGCGGCGGGCTCCCCCACCCAGGCCGGGACCACGGTGAAGGTCTACTTCGCCAAGGGGTTCGGCATCCCCGGCAAGCTGGTCCCGGTGACCCGGACGGCGCCCCACCGGGGCGTCGCCAGGTTCGCCGTCGAGCAGCTCATCGCGGGCCCGACGGCGAAGGAGCGCGCCAGGGGCCTGCACTCCGAGCTGGCCGGCGCGCTGCGCGGCAGGTCCACCTGCGGCGCCGACTTCACCGTCAAGATCGCCAAGGGCACCGCGACGCTGCGCTTCTGCCGCACCGTGATGGGCAACGGCATCGGCTCCGACGCCCGCGTGCTCAACATGATCGGCACCACGCTCAAGCAGTTCGCGACGGTGAAGAAGGTCGTCGCGCTGGAGAAGAACGGCCGGTGCCTGTTCGACCAGACCGACAGGGGCACGTCCTGCCTGACCGGCCGCGAGTGACCCCGGCGCGGGACGACGGGCGCGTCCCGCGCGGGGATCTCACGCGGCGGGCCAGGGGGCTCAGCCGGACGTGGTGGTCGGCGTGCGGTCGAGGTCGGGCTCCAGATAGATGACCCGGGCGATCGGCACGGCCTCGCGGACGCGCTGCTCGGCCTCGTCGATCCCCCTGGCCACCTCGGCGGCGCTGTCGTTGTGCGCCACCGCGATCTTGGCGGCCACCAGCAGCTCCTCCGGGCCGAGGTGCAGCGTGCGCATGTGGATCACGCGCTCGACCTCCTCGGAGCCCTCCAGCGCGGCGAGGATCTGCCGCTCCATCTCGGGGGCGGCGCCCTCGCCGAGCAGCAGCGACTTGGTCTCGATCGCCAGGATGATCGCGATCACCGCGAGCAGCACACCGATCATGAGCGTGCCGATGGCGTCCCACACCGGGTTGCCGGTGACGACCGCCATCGTGACGCCGAACAGCGCGAAGATCAGGCCCAGCAGCGCGCCGAGGTCCTCCAGCAGGATCACCGGCAGCTCCGGCGACTTGGCCCGGCGGACGAACGCGACCCACGACTGCGAGCCGCGCACCGCGTTGGACTCCTTGATCGCCGTGCGGAACGAGAACGCCTCGGCGATGATCGCGAAGATCAGCACCGCGAACGCCCAGACGGGCGACTCCAGGCCCTCGTCCGACGAGAGCTTGTGGAAGCCCTCGTAGATGGAGAAGACCGCGCCGATCGTGAACAGCACGACGGCCACCACGAAGGCGTAGAAGTAGCGCTCGCGCCCGTAGCCGAACGGGTGCTCCTTTGTACGGCCCCGCTGCGCCCGCTTGCCGCCGATCAGCAGCAGCAGCTGGTTGCCCGAGTCGGCCACCGAGTGGATGCCCTCGGCCAGCATCGACGAGGAGCCGGTGAAGAACGCGGCCACGAACTTGGCCACCGCAATGGACAGGTTGGCCACCAAGGCCGCGATGATCGCTTTGGTACCGCCGCTCGCGCTCACGGGTCTTCTCCACTCATAGCTATAGATCGCCTACAAAGCCCCGAAAAAGGGATCCTAGTGCGAAATCCTGGCCTTCAGCTCCGTGATGGCCGACACCGGGGTGGGGTCCACGCCGTACCCGAGCGCGAGGTAGGTACTCGCGTAGTCGCCGAGCCCGATCAGCGAGGCGAGCCGCTCCAGCGGGTGCTCACCCTCGGCCGCCACCTCGGTGACGGGCACGTCGCGGTCCTGCGCCAGCCGTTCGGACGCCTCGCGCCGCCGCTTCACCTGCGGATGCTCCTCGACGTCGCGCAGCATGACGAGTCTCAGCGTGTGCGGCTGCGTCTCGGCGAAGATGTCGCGCCGCGCGAGCGGGCCGTCGAAGGCCACCACCTGGTTGTGGTTGGCCTCGGGCAGCTCGCCGAAGACCGCCGGATACTTGGCGTTCTCGTTGAGCTGGCAGGCCAGCCGGTAGCCGGCGACGGCGGCGAGCTGCGACGAGCCCCAGATCATCGGGACGCTGCCGGCGAGGTCCATCGCCAGCGCCTTGCCCGGGTTGACGAACGACTCGCTGGACGGCCGGCACCGGTGGGCCATGTCCTCCAGCATCCGGGCCACGTTCTCGAACAGGGCCTCGTCGGCCTGGACCAGGCCGAGCGAGGCGCCGGCCATGACCAGCGGCACCGCCAGCAGCCACACGTTGGCCCGCGGCTGCCCGCTCGCGGGCACCGGCACGTACGTCGCGGACGCCTGCCTGGCCATCGACTCCAGCGGCGAGCCGGGGCTGCCGACGGCGAGCAGCGCGCAGCCGCGCCGCACGGCCTCCGTGACCGCCGACAGCGTCTCCTCGGTACGGCCCGAGCAGGACACCGCGATGACCAGGTCGGCCGCGCCGACCCAGCCGGGCAACTGGTAGGAGCGCACGGTCACGATCGGCACCGGCGCCCCGTTGCCGCAGACGGCTGCCAGGATGTCGCCGGCGATGGCCGAGCCGCCCATCCCGACGACCACGATGGCGCGGGGGCGGCCCGACTCGCGCAGGCGCTCGACACCCGCCTCGGCGGCGGTGCGGTAGCCGGTGCGGACCTGCGCGGCGGACGCGGCGACCGCGAGCAGCATGCCGCCAGGATCGCCTTCGGACAGGTGGTGCTGGTCGTCGAGCCACGCGGGCTCCCAGATCACGGCTTCCTGGCCTCGTCGACGAGCAGCACCGGGATGTCGTCGCGGACCGGGTAGATCAGGCCGCAGCCCGTGCAGGCCAGCTCCTCGGCCTCGGCCTCCGCTCGCAGCGGCGACTTGCACGCCGGGCAGGCCAGGATCTCCAGCAGCCAGTCGTCGATCTTCACACTGACACCCTTCTTACGATGGCGAGCACCTCGTCGGTGACCGCCCTCATCGTGGTCTGGTCGGCCGCCTCGGCGTTGAGCCTGAGCAGCGGCTCGGTGTTGGACGCGCGCAGGTTGAACCACCAGTCGGGAGCGCTGACGGTCAGCCCGTCAAGCTCGTCGAGCGTGCCCCGGTCGCCGAACGCCTCGCGCACCCGCAGCAGCGCCTTGTCCTGGTCGTCCACCGTGCTGTTGATCTCGCCCGAGGCGTGGTAGCGGGAGTAGGCCCCCACGACCCGCGACAGGGGCAGCTCCTGCTCGCCGAGCGCGGCCAGCACGTGCAGCGCGGCCAGCATGCCCGAGTCGGCGAACCAGAAGTCGCGGAAGTAGTAGTGGGCGGAGTGCTCGCCACCGAAGACGGCCCCCGTGCGGGCCATCTCGGCCTTGATGAACGAGTGGCCGACCCGCGTGCGCACCGGCTCGCCTCCGTGCTCGCGGACGATCTCCGGGACGCCCCGCGACGTGATCAGGTTGTGGATGATCGTCGCGCCCGGGTGTTTGGCCAGCTCGCGGGCGGCGACCAGGGCGGTGATCGCCGACGGGGAGACCGACTCGCCGCGCTCGTCGACGACCCAGCAGCGGTCGGCGTCGCCGTCGAAGGCCAGGCCCAGGTCGGCCCCGGTGTCGAGGACGGCCCGCTGCAGGTCGCGCAGGTTGGCCGGCTCCAGCGGGTTGGCCTCGTGGTTGGGGAAGGTGCCGTCGAGCTCGAAGTAGAGCGGGGTCAGCTCGATCGGCAGCCCGTCGAACACGGCAGGCACGGTGAACCCGCCCATGCCGTTGCCGGCGTCGACGACCACCTTGAGCGGCCGGATGCCCGACAGGTCGACGAGCGTGCGCAGATGACCGGCGTAGCCGGCGAGCAGGTCCTTCTCGACCAGCGAACCGGCCGGGGCGCCCGAGGCGCCGACCAGCTCGGCGGCCCGGTCGCGGATCTCGACAAGGCCGGTGTCGCCGCTGATCGGGACCGCGCCGGCGCGGCACATCTTCATGCCGTTGTAGCGGGCGGGGTTGTGGCTGGCGGTGAACATCACGCCGGGCAGGTCGAGGCTGCCGCTGGCGTAGTAGAGCAGGTCGGTGGAGCCCAGGCCCGCGTGGACGACGTCGGCGCCGCGCGACCGAGCGCCGCGCACGAACGCGGCGGCCAGCGGCCCGGACGACTCGCGCATGTCGTGCGCGACCACGGCGGCCCGCGCTCCGGTGATCTCGACGAAGGCGGCCCCCACCGCCTCGGCGGTCTGCTCGTCGAGCTCGTCGGGCACCACACCCCGCACGTCGTAGGCCTTGAAGATCTTGGCGAGGTCGCCCACTCTCCAGCTCCGCCCCTAGGTCGTCTACGTCTGGAACGAGCCTACCGGTCGCGATGTTGCTGGGCGGACCGGAGAACGCGCAGGTGTCCGCGGCGGCCGACCTCGACTCCCTGCCCGACCGGCTCGCCGCCGCCGGAGGGGGTGGGCCTGGCGGCCTCCCGGACGGCGTTGGCCAGCGCCTCCAGGTCGTCGGAGCTGGGTGAGCCGCCGTCGGTGGGCAGGCGCACGACCTCCCAGCCGCGCGGGGCGGTCAGTCGTTCGGCGTGTTCGGCGCACAGGTCGTAGCAGTGTGGCTCCGCGTACGTCGCCAGGGGGCCGAGAACAGCGGTGGAGTCGGCGTATACGTACGTGAGCGTGAAGACGGCAGGCTGGCTGCAGGCGGTGCGGGAACAGCGGCGGACGGGGCTCACGGAGGGACCGTATCTGGTAAGAGTGCGAGGCGCCACTATCTGAGCGCTCTTACCGAGCGTGTCGCCACAATTCGGACACCTGTCGCAGCTTTGAGCCCACATGCCCCGATGCCGTCTCCCCGTAGACTTGCCCTGTGAATCAGAAGCGGGGCCCACGACGGCGTGACCGTCACGGTCGCGGGTTGCGCGGCCCGCTGGCGCCGTCCCACGTTCCCATCGCCCGCTCGCGCAGCGAGCGGTTCGACGACCTGGTGCTCGACGCGGTCGAGCGGCTGCGCCCGCATTGGGGCAGGCAGCTGTCGGCGGTGGAGTTCGCGGTGGAGGACGTGCCGCCGCTCGGCGAGCTGGACGACGGGCCGGGCCTCGGCCCGGACCCCATCCCGCTCGGCCGCGCCCAGGCCGCCAAGGGGCCCGACCCGGCATCCATCGTGGTCTACCGGCGCCCGCTCGAAGCCCGCGCCCGCGACCGCGACACCCTCGGCGCGCTCGTCCACGACACGGTGGTCGAGCAGGTGGCCACTCTCCTCGGCCTGTCGCCCGAGACGGTCGACCCGGGCTACGACGACCGCCGCTGACCCGCAGCACGAAGGGGCCGCGCGGCGACCCGCACGACCCCTTCACCGGTGTTTCCTATCGTTAGACGGCCTCGCGCTTGATCCGTCTGCGCTCCCGTTCTGACAACCCACCCCAGATGCCGAACCGCTCATCGTGCTCAAGCGCGTATTCCAGGCACTCGGCACGGACTTCGCACGATCGGCAGACCTTCTTGGCCTCTCGGGTGGAGCCGCCCTTCTCCGGGAAGAACGCCTCCGGATCAGTCTGCGCGCACAGGGCGCGCTCCTGCCATCCGAGTTCTTCAGCGTCAAGCTGATCCTGTGCGATGACCAGATCGGTCACTGCACACCTCCCTGCCGCCCGCCCGCAATGGAGCCCCCCATGGACGCCTTCCTTATTACCCACCCAAGAGAAGGCGTAACAACATGGTTGTAATTACACGCGCGTGTTGTACGCGGCGTCAAGCGGCATGCCGCTATCCGGGGAAAGACCAGCTCTCGCCCCGGTGTGCTCGGCATGTGATGTTCGCACCTGACCCGGCGCCACGGGATCCATGGCGTTGGCCTGGCGTGTTCAACGCTGTCAGCGGTCGGAACCGTACCAGGGCGGTATAGACGCCCGCCCGTGGCCCACCTTCTCTCTAGCCCTGCTTTGCCGGTTCGTTACCGGCGCGGCTCGTTGGGGGTGTATATGGCTGTGGGGTCGATCGGGTCGTCCCCGTCGCGCCGCTGCTCACCGAGCGCGTCGCCGCTGCGGTAGGACTCCGGGTCGAGCCGGACCGTCGACTCCGCCTGCGGCTCCCAGCCGGACGACGGGGGCTGCTGCTGGTAGGGCTGCGGCTCGTAGGGGGCCGGCTGGGGCTCGTACGACTGGCCGTACTGGCCCGGCGCGGAGGCCGGCCGGCCGTACTGCTGCTGGCCGAACTGCTCGGCCTGCGTGCCGCCGGCGTGGTGCGCGCCGCTCGGCGGCTGCCCGTACTGGGGCTGGCCACCGTACTGGGGCTGCGCCTGCTGCTGGGCGTGGCCGAACGGGTTCTCGTGCGGCGCGGCCTGCGGCTGACTCGGGTAGTCGGGCACCCGCAGCTCCGGCTGCGCCGAGTGCTGGCCCGAGGAGTGCTGGCCGGTGGAGTGCTGGTAGGTCTCGGCCTGCTGGTAGGCGTCGTGGAGCTGCTGGGAGCGCGGGTCCACGGGCGGGTCGGGCTCTTGGTAGGCCGGGGTGGCGAACTCGTGGCCCGAGTAGCCGGTGAACGGCTGTCCGCCCTGCTGCTGGTCAGCCTGCTGGGGGGACGGGGGGAACGGCACGCTGGGCGCGGTCTCGCCGCTCGGGTAGCCGCCCGACGCCGGGGCGTTGAAGGCGTTCGGCTGGACGATCGGCGGCACGTACGGGCCGCTGTCCTGGGAGGTGTACGGGGGCTGCGACGGCTGGTACTGGGCGTCGAGCGGGGTGTAGGCGCCGGGCTGGGGGGCGGGTGGCGCGTAGGGGTCGGCCTGGGAGTCGGCCGAGGGCGGGTAGCCGCCGGCCGGGTGGGTGTCGGCCGGGGCGTAGAGGTTGGGCTGGGAGTCGGCCGTGGAGTAGGAGGGCTGGCCGTACACGCTCGGCTGGCTGTCGGCGGGGACGTAGGGAGCGGGCTGGTACTCGGCGGCCGGCTGGTGCCCGGCGTCGGGCTGGGTCTCCGCGGGCGTGTACGACCCGTGGGCCGGGGTCGGCCGGCCGAACGCCTGCTGGTCGTTCTGGGCGCGGAAGGACTGGGTGGGGTTCGTCTGACCGAAGCCCTGGTCAGCGGACACGCTCTGGCCGAAACCCTGGTCGGCCGGGGTGGCCTGGCCGTAGCCGGGGTCGGCCTGGCCGGGGGGCTGCTGCCCGTAGTCGGGCTGAGCGGGCTGGCCGAAGCCCTGCTGGTCGATCGGGGCGGGCTGGCCGAAGCCCTGCTGGTCGTGCTGGGCGGGGACGGCCTGGGTGGGGTTCGTCTGGCCGAAGCCCTGGTCCGGCTGGGCGAAGGACGGATCCGCCTGGGGGAAGGACGGATCCGGCTGGGCGAAGCCGGGGATGGCGGGTTCGCCGTAGCCGGGGTCGGTCTTGCTGTCACCGGGAGCGGCGGGGAGGGCGGCACGGGGCTGGGGCGTCCGTGGCTGGGGCTGCCGGCCCTCGCCAGGCTGGCCGTAGCCGGGCTGCTGACCGTCACCGGCCTGGCCGTAGCCGGGCTGCTGACCGTCACCGGCCTGGCCGAACCCGGGCTGGGGCGCACCCGGCTGGCCGAACCCGGGACCCTCGCCGCCGGTCTGGCCGAACCCGGGCTGGGCCTCGTCCGGCTGGCCGTAACCGGGCTGCCGGCCCTCGCCGGACTGCTGGGCGAAGCCCGGGTGCTGGCCCTCGACGGGCTGTCCGTAGCCGGGGTGCTGGCCGTAGGGGGCCTGGCCGGGAGGGTGCTGGCCGTAGCCGGCCTGCGGGGCGTAGTCGGCCTGCTGGCCGTACGGGGCGCCCGGAGCCTGCCCGTACTGCGCCTGCTGGCCGTACGGGGCGCCCGGGCCGTAACCCGGACCGGACGCGGGGCGCGCGCTCAGAACCTGCGGCAACAGGTAGACCAGGGCCACGGCGGTCAGGCCGAGCAGGGGCACGCCACTCAGCAGGAACTCGAACGTGGACCACACGCCGCGGCCCGCGAACAGCCCGAGCAGCAGCGACAGGGCGCCGAACACCGTGGCGAGGCCGAGCCCGCCCACCGCGCCGAACGTGACGATCTTGGCCTTCGGGGACGGCTGCCCCACCTTGGTCACCAGGAGCACGGCACCCAGCAGCAGCGCCACCGTCACCGGGCTGGTGAGGCTGAAGAAGTTGGTCGCGGCGCGGTCCGCGATGGACAGGCTGCGGCCGATGCCCGACGAAGAGCCGATCAAGACCCTGCCCGTCGCCAGCAGCACGCTCAGCCCGCCCGCGGCCACCATCAGCCAGGCGGCCGGCTCCTTGAGCCGGTCGACGTCAAGTTTGCTCACAACCACTCCCCAGGGAACCCTTTAGCCCGAAGGGAGTTTGCCACATGACCGCCCTTAGGCGGCACAAGTCACAAAAACCTCTCGTTCCCCAAAGGCACGAGTTTCAACCCTCAAAGCCCGAAATTTCAGGGCAAGAGGGTCCCGGAAAGAAGTTGTCGCAGGCCGGTGGAAGACTGGGCCGCATGCACATCGTGTCCCTCGCCGGCGGCATCGGCGGCGCCCGCTTCCTGCGCGGCCTGCGCGCGACGGCCCCCGACGCCCGGATCACCGTGATCGGCAACACGGGCGACGACATCACCCTGTTCGGCCTGCGGGTCTGCCCCGACCTCGACACGGTCATGTACACCCTGGGCGGCGGCATCGACGAGGACCAGGGCTGGGGCCGCGCCAAGGAGTCGCACGTCGTCAAGGAGGAGCTGGCGGCCTACGGCGTGGAGCCGCAGTGGTTCGGGCTGGGCGACCGCGACTTCGCCACCCACATCGTCCGCTCGCAGATGCTGGAGGCCGGCTACCCGCTCTCCCAGATCACCGAGGCGCTGTGCGCCCGCTGGCAGCCCGGGGTCCGCCTGCTGCCGATGAGCGACGACCGCTGCGAGACGCACGTGGTGATCTCCGACGAGCAGGGGCGGCGCGCGGTCCACTTCCAGGAGTGGTGGGTCCGGCTGCGCGCCTCGGTGCCGGCCGAGTCGTTCGCCCTGGTCGGCGCCGACACCGCCAAGCCGGCCCCCGGTGTCCTGGAGGCGATCGAGGAGGCCGACGTGGTGATCCTGCCGCCGTCCAACCCGGTGGTGAGCATCGGCACGATCCTCCAGGTGCCCGGCATCCGCGAGGCGCTGCTGCCCAAGACGGTCGTGGGCGTCTCCCCCATCATCGGCGGCGCCCCCGTGCGCGGCATGGCCGACGCCTGCCTGACGGCCATCGGCGTCGAGACCACGGCTCAGGCGGTGCTCGGCCTCTACGGCGCCGAGCTGGTCGACGGCTGGCTGGTGGCGCCCGAGGACGACGGGGTCCGGCTGGACGGCGTCCGGGTGGTGGCCCGGCCGATCCTCATGCACGATGCCGACGCCGCGGCCGACATCGCCCGCGCCGCCCTCGACCTCGCACTGGAGCTGGCCCGATGACCGACCACACCCCCGACGCCGCGCCCGCCCCCGCATCCGGCTCCACGTCCGGTTCCTCAGCAGGGACCGGTGCCGGAACCGGGGCCGGGCTCGTCGCCCGGCCCGATGGAGGGAGCGGTGCCGTGCCGCCCGAGCGGGTGGAGGTGATTCCGGTCACGGGCCTCGGCGAGGTGCGACCCGGCGACGACCTCGCGGCCCTGCTCAAGGACGCCGATCTGCGCGACGGCGACATCGTCGTCATCACCTCCAAGATCGTGAGCAAGGCTGAGGGCCGCGTGCGGAACGCGCCCGACCGCCTGGCGGCGATCGAGGACGAGACCGTGCGGGTCGTCGCCCGGCGCGGCGACACGGTCATCTCCGAGACCCGCCACGGGTTCGTGATGGCGGCGGCCGGTGTCGACGCCTCCAACACCGACCCCGGCACCGTCCTGCTGCTGCCCGAGGACGCCGACGCCTCCGCCCGGCGGGTCCGGGCCGCGCTCCCGGCCCGGGTCGGCGTGATCGTCTCCGACACCTTCGGCCGGCCCTGGCGGCACGGGCTGATCGACGTCGCCATCGGCGCGGCCGGTGTGCTCCCGCTGGAGGACTTCCGCGGGCTCAGCGACACACACGGCAACCCGCTCAACGCCACCGTGACCGCCCTGGCCGACGAGATCGCCTCGGCCGCCGAGCTGGTCAAGGGCAAGCTCACGGGCGTCCCGGTCGCCGTCGTGCGGGGGCTGGCACACCTGGTGACCGACGACGACGGGCCGGGGGTCCGGCCGCTGGTGCGGCCGCCCGGCGAGGACATGTTCCGCTTCGGGTCGCGCGACGTGGTGTTCGCCCGCCGTACGATCCGCGAGTTCTCCGACGAGCCCGTGGACCCGGCGGCGGTGCGGCGGGCGGTCGCGGCGGGCATCGCCGCCCCGGCCCCGCACCACACGACTCCGTGGCGGTTCGTGCTGGTCGAGTCGGCGCAGACGCGGCTGAGGCTGCTCGACGCGATGCGCGAGGCGTGGATCGCCGACCTGCGCGGCGACGGGTTCACCGAGCAGTCGATCGCCAAGCGGATCAAACGCGGCGACGTGCTGCGCAAAGCCCCCTACCTCGTGGTTCCGTGCCTGGTGATGGAGGGCTCCCACACCTACCGCGACGACCGGCGCAACGCCTCCGAGCGGGAGATGTTCGTGGTCGCGACGGGCGCGGGCGTCGAGAACCTCCTGATCCAGCTCGCCGTCGAGGGGCTCGGCTCGGCGTGGGTGTCGTCCACGATGTTCTGCCGCCCGGTGGTGCGTGAGGTGCTGGAGCTGCCCGGCTCGTGGGACCCGATGGGCTGCGTCGCGGTGGGCCACGCCGCCGCCCCGCCCCGTCAGCGCCCGCCCAGGGAGCCGGACGACTTCATCGTCGTACGCTGATCTTGACAAGGGCCGTCAGACGCTCTATACGCTTAGGAAAGTTTCCTTTACATTCGTGGTATCCCCCCATGTGAAGGAGCCCTTTCATGCGAAGGACGCTCACGTTACTCGCCGCGGCAGCGATCGCCCTCGCTGCCACGGTGTTCGTCGCCCAGCCGGCGCAGGCCCACGGCTACGTCAACTCGCCGCCGAGCCGCCAGGCGTTCTGCGCCCGCGGCCAGGTGCCCAACTGCGGTGACATCATCTACGAGCCGCAGAGCGTGGAGGGGCCCAAGGGCCTGCGCAACTGCCACGCCAACAACGCCCGCTTCGCGCAGCTCAGCGACGAGAGCAAGCCGTGGCCGGTCACGTCGGTCGGGACGACGGTGACGTTCAACTGGACGTTCACCGCCCGCCACGCGACCAGCACCTACGAGTACTACATCGGCAACACGAGGGTGGCCTCGTTCAGCGGCGGAGGCCAGCAGCCGCCGCCCACGGTCTCCCACACCGTGAACCTGTCCGGGTTCTCCGGCAGGCAGAAGGTCCTGGCCGTCTGGAACATCGCCGACACGGCCAACGCCTTCTACGCCTGCATCGACCTGCGGATCGGCGGAGGCACCGGCAACCCGGAGCCCTCCCCCACGCCGACCGCGAGCCCGACGACCCCGAGCCCGACGCCCACGTCGAGCCCCGGCGGCACCTGGAAGGCGGGCACCGCCTACGGCATCGGATCCACGGTGACCTACGGCGGCGCGACCTACCGGTGCCTCCAGGCGCACACCGCCATCACCGGCTGGGAGCCGCCCAACGTCCCGGCCCTGTGGCAGAGCGTCTGACCGGCCCCTGACAGCCCCCGTCCAGCCGGCCGCCGGCGGCACACGCCCGCCGGCGGCCGTCGAAGCGCGGGGGCGAGGGCGTGAGGGCGGAGGTCAGGCGGCTGGTTTGCAGGTGGGGTGACACAGGCGGCGGGCCAGGGCGGCGAGGTAGACGTCGATGATCTCGCCCGGCTGCTCGGCGACGTGCAGGGAGCCGTTCGTGGCGGCCGCGATCCGGGCCAGGCCGTCGCCGTCCACGTCGTCACCGAACGCGATGAGGACGACCTGGACGGGCTTGTCCGGGTCCCATTCGGCCTTGAGCCGGTCGAGGAGCTGCTGGAGCCGCGTGCCGCGACCGTCGTCCTTGCCGGCGGTGATCACGAGGAGCACGTTGTTCATCTCCTCGCGGTACTCCTTCGTCACCTCCCGGAACCCGCTCAGGATGGCGTCGTGCAGCGAGCTGTCCAGGTCGGGGTGGGCGGTGATCGAGGTGGTCAGCTCGTCGAGCACGCCCCGCCGGACGACCTGCCCGCTGTCCGGCCGGCTGATCGGCCCGAGGCTCACCCGTTCCCGGTAGCCCGTCGCCGTGCCCAGCCTGTCGGCGAACTCCCACATGCCCATGTGCGTCGACTCGGGGAACAACCGCAGCCCGATCTTGGCCGCCTCCAGCGCGACACCGACCCGGGTGACGCCGCCCTTGATCGGCTCGGCCATGTGCTTCGAGGTATCGGCCAGCACCAGGATGTTCGTGGGCGGCGCCAGCCGGCTCCACGCCTGCAGCGCCTCGTCGATGTCCTCGGGCGTCACCGACGGCCGCGCCCGGGGCGCCTCCGCCGGGATTTCAGGCCCCGGCGAGATCGGCGGCAGCAGGCCGTCGCCGGAGCGGAACCCCGCCCGCCGTACCAGTTCCTGGGCCTCGGGGCCGCTCAGCCACTCGGCGAAGAGCGTCGAGGCGTCGGCCACGGCCGGGTCGGTGGCGGTCACGACATAGGGGTAGTCGAGGTTGATCGTGCCCTCGCGCGGATGCAGCGCGACGACCGGGTCGGGCGAGGGCCGGCGGCCGTGGTCCCACACCGACTGCTCGGGCACGATGACGACGGGACGCTGCCAGAACGCGCGGTCGTCCACGGCCGCCAGCATCGTGCGGTAGTCGGGGGCCGAGCCGGCCTGCGCCCAGCGCACGAACGCGGTCAGCGCCTTGTCGGCGTCCGGCCCGGTGCCGACGACGTCCCTGGCGGCGGCGACCGTGGCGATGCCGGCGCCGGCCAGCGACGGGTCGGGCACGCGGACCACGTCGGGCTCGTTCTCGGTGGGCAGCAACCGCCCGCGCACGGTCGCGGGGAAGACCATCCGCCAGTTCATCTGGGTGCCGCCCACGGAGAAGCGCCGCGCCAGCGACTGGCGGGTGGCGAAGACGAGCGGCGAGGTGGCCACCACGCTCTCGCCCGCGGGCAGCGCGCTCGCGCCCTGCTTGCGCGCGAGCCGGATCCACGCCGAGGAGTCGGCGATCCAGCCGTCCGGCCGTTCGTGCAGCACGCCCGCCCGGTCGCCGATCAGCGTCCGCAGCACGGTCGCCGGGGGCTGTTCGGTGACCTGGACGAGCACGCACCGGCCGCCCGACGTCGTCTTCGTCTCGTTGAAGCGGGCCGCGGCGTCCATGGCGACGGGCGCCACATCCACCGCCGCGGCCACGTTGACCAGAACAGGCTCTCGTGTGGCGCACAGTGCGCCACCGCCGCCGAGGAGCACCACGAGTGTGGCCGCGACGAGCACCACGGTGGCCAGCCCGGCCAGCAGACCTCGCTGGAGTGCCTTCCTCCGCCGCAGTTCAGCGCTTAACGCGGCGCGGTGTCGACCCAACCGCACGGTGAACCTCTCTCCACGGGAGTGATGATTCTCCCAGCGCCTCCCCCACCCGAATCAAGTGCTCGCTAGAACATGTTATACCTACACCGTCGGCAGGACCCGGCGCACGCTCTGGCAGACGCCGTCGCTCGCCGCGGACGCGGCCAGTCGCTCGTCGCTCGGGACGCCGTACTCGGTGGTGCGCTGGCGGACCGGCCGGCCCGTCACGCTCGCCATCGCGCGCAGCTCACTGATCGTCTTGTACGAGCCGTTCTCCGACCCGGCCATCCGGCTGATCGTCTCCTCCATGAGGGTGCCGCCGAGGTCGTTCACGCCGCCTTTCAGCACCTGGCGGCACAGGTCGTCCTGCAGCTTGACCCAGGAGCACTGGATGTTGCGTATCGCGCCGTGCAGCAGAATCCTGGCCAGGGCGTGCACGGCGCGGTTCTCGCGGGCGGTGGGGCCGGGCCGGGCGATGCCGGCGAGATAGATCGGCGCGCTGGTGTGCACGAACGGCAGCAGCACGAACTCCGAGAATCCCCCCGTCTCCTCCTGCAGCCGCCTGATCAGCTTGATGTGCCGGACCCAGTGCAGGTGGTTGTCCACGTGGCCGTACATCATGGTGGCCGTGGTCGGGATGCCCACGCGGTGGGCGGTGGTGACGACCTCGATCCACTCCTTGGCGGGCAGCTTGCCCTTCGTCAGCACCCAGCGCACGTCGTCGTCGAGGATCTCCGCCGCCGTGCCCGGCAGCGAGTCGACGCCCGCCTCCTTCGCGGCGTGCAGCCACTCCTCGATCGACAGGTTCGTCCGGCTGGCGCCGTTGACCACCTCCATCGGGGAGAAGGCGTGCACGTGCATGCCGGGCGTCCGGGCCTTGACCGCCCTGGCCAGGTCGAAGTAGGCGGTGCCGGGCAGGTCGGGGTGGATGCCGCCCTGCATGCACACCTCGGTGGCGCCGGCCAGCCAGCCCTCCTCGGCCCGGTCGGCGACCTGTTCGAGGCTCAGCGTGTAGGCGTCGGCGTCGGTCCTGCGCTGGGCGAAGGCGCAGAACCTGCACCCGGTGTAGCAGACGTTGGTGAAGTTGATGTTCCGGTTGACCACGTAGGTGACGTCGTCGCCGGCCGCCTGCGCGCGCAGGTCGTCGGCCAGGACGGCCAGCTCCTCCAGGGCGTCGCCGTCGGCCGACAGCAGGGCCACCGCCTCGTCGTCGGTGAGCCCGGCCGGGTCGGCCGCCGCCTTCCTGAGCGCCTGGCGCAGCTCGCCGGGCGTGCCGCCCCCCGAAGCCGGGGCCGCGCCCGCGGCGGGCGCGAGGCGGTCGCGCAGGGCGTCCCAGTCGCCGTAGACGTCGTCGAAGTCGTCGCGGCGGTCGGTCGTGCGGCCTGTCGTGTCCACCTCGACGTGCAGGTCCACCCGGCCGGACGGGGCGAACCCGCCATCCGGCTCCTGCCACGGCCTGCCCTGGAGCACCGCGTCCTCGCGGGCCAGCCCGGTCTCGGGGTCGGCCAGGGCCTCGACGTGCGCGAACAGCCTGGGGTCCAGCCACGGCTCACCGGCCAGCACGTACTCGGGGTAGATGGTCAGCCGCTCGCGCAGCCGGAAGCCCGCCTCGGCGGTGCGGGCCGCGAGGTCGTCGATCTGCGGCCACGGGCGTTCGGGGTTGACGTGGTCGGGGGTCAGCGGCGACACGCCGCCCCAGTCGTCGATGCCCGCCCGGATCATCAGCTCGTACTCGGAGTCGACCAGGTTGGGCGGGGCCTGAAGGCGCACCCGCGGCCCCATGACCAGCCGGGCCACCGCGATCGTGGCGGCCAGCTCCTGCAGGTCGGCGTCGGGCAGGCCGCGCATGGCGGTGTCGGGCTTGGCACGGAAGTTCTGGACGATGACCTCCTGGATGCCGCCGTACTCGCGGGCCACCCGGCGCATCGCGAAGATCGACTCGGCCCGTTCCTCGACGGTCTCGCCGATCCCGATGAGGATGCCCGTCGTGAACGGCACGTTGGACCGGCCCGCGTCCTCCAGCACGCGCAGCCGGACGGCGGGATCCTTGTCGGGCGAGCCGTAGTGCGGCTGTCCCTTCTCCTCGAACAGCCGCCGCGAGGTCGTCTCCAGCATCATGCCCATCGACGGCGCGACCGGCTTGAGCCGCTGCAGGTCACGCCAGCTCAGCACGCCGGGGTTGAGGTGCGGCAGCAGCCCGGTCTCCTCCAGCACCCTGACGGCCATCGCCCGCACGTACGACAGCGTGTCGTCGTAGCCGTGCGCGTCGAGCCACTCCCGGGCCTGCCGCCAGCGGTCCTCGGGCCGGTCTCCCAGCGTGAACAGCGCCTCCTTGCAGCCCATCGCGGCGCCCTGCCGGGCGATCTCCAGCACCTCGTCCGGGCTGAGGAACGCCGCGGGCACCTTGTGCGGGGCGGTGGCGAACGTGCAGTAGCCGCACTTGTCCCGGCACAGCCTCGTCAACGGGATGAACACCTTGCGGCTGTAGGTGATGACGCCCTCCCGGTCCACCGCCCGCAGCCCGGCGTCGCGCACCCGGGAGGCGTGGTCGAGAAGAGTGTCCAGGTGCGCGCCGCGAGCGTGCAGCAGCACGGTCGCCTCGGTGACGTCGAGGGCCTTTCCGTCACGGGCGCGGGCGAGCGCACGGCGGAGCGCGGAATCACTGACGAGACTCATACAGGGCACACTACGTCCGCCTGGGTTCCTGCCTCGCACCCAGGGCCCGCTTCCCGGCCGCCCGCCGGGCCGGAAAGCGGGGCGGATCAGGCGGCGGGGCAGTCAGCGGCGGGGCGGATCAGGCTGCAGGGTCAGAACGATCGGTAGTCGCGTGCGGCCATACGGGGCCCGCGCGCCGGCGGGCGCACCCCGGTGAGGGTGATGAGGAGCGCGGCCCGGTGCCGGTGTCCCCGGTAGGGCTCCAGCAGCCGCAGCATCCCCGGATCGTCGGTCTTCTGCCCGGTGAGCGCGTAGCCGACGATCTTGGCGAGGTGGAAGTCGCCCACGCTGACCGCGTCAGGGTCGCCGAACGCGCGCTGCCGCACCTCCGCCGACGTCCACACCCCCACACCGGGAAGCGCACGCAGCAGCCGGTCCAGCTCGGCAGTCGTGGCCGCCGCCTCCAGCTTGGCGGCGTGCCAGGCCGCCGTTGCGATGGTCCTGGCGCGTACGGCCTCGGCGCCCGCCCGGTGCCAGTGCCAGGCGGGGATCTGCCGCCACACCTCAGCCTCCGGCACCACCCGCATGCCCTCGGGCGCCGGGCCCGGGGCGGGCTCGCCGTAGCGGTGCAGCAGCCAGCGCCAGGCTCGCCACGCCTCGCGGCCGACGACCTTCTGCTCCAGCACGGCGGGCACCAGCGCCTCCATGACCCGGGCCGTCCGCCCGATCCGCAGCCCCGCGTGCCTGCGCGCCGCCTCGGCCAGCACCTCGTGGCCGGCCTCGAACCCCGCCAGGTCGTCGTCGGCCCCGAGCCACGCGGGCAGCATCTCCAGCAGCCAGCCGGCACCGGCGCCCCACGCCTGCCCGAGCACCGCGCCGTCCTTGACGCTCACCCGTAGCGTGCCGGGACCGTCGGGGGTCCTGGACGTGCGCCACACGGATCCGTCGGGGGTCCGGTGCCAGGTGGGGTCGCCGGAACCGCGCCGGTGCGGGCTCAGCGCGAGCCCGACGTCCAGCGGCCCAGCGGGCACCCACCTGCGTTCCTGCACCCGTCCAGTGTGCCGCCTCCGGGAGCCTGCCCGAGATCCCGGCTCTCAGGGTCAGATGTCGCTGGACCAGCGGACGGCGCATGCGGGCAGCCGGACGCCCGGCCAGACGCGTATGCCCGCCTGCAGCTCGTTGCCCGGACCCACCACGGCGCCGTCGCCGATGACCGCGTCGCGCACCACCGCGCCGGAGCACACCCGCGCGCCGCGCCCGAGCACCGAGTCGGTCACCGTCGCGCCCGCCTCCACCACGCACTCGTCGCTCAGCACGCTGCCCGACACGACCGCGCCCGCCTCCACGACGGCACGGGACCCCACCGCGGAGCCGTTGTTGACCTTGGCCTCCGGGGAGACGTCGGCGCCGTCGAGGGCGAGGTGGTCGCCGGTGGGGCCGGGCAGCGCCGGCGAGGCCAGGCGGCCGAGCACCAGGTCGCGCGAGCCCTGCACGAAGGCGGCCGGGGTGCCGACGTCGAGCCAGTAGGTGCGGTCGTGGTAGCCGAGGACCAGCTCGCCCGACTCGATGAGCCCCGGGAAGGTCTCGCGCTCCACCGACACCACCTCGTCGCGCGGGATCCGGTCGATGACCGAGCGGGTGAAGACGTAGCAGCCGGCGTTGATCCGGTTGGTCACCGGGTTGGAGGTCTTCTCCAGGAAGGCGGTGACGCGCCCGTCGTCGTCGGTCGGCACGCAGCCGAACCGGGTCGGGTCGTCCACCTCCGTCAGATGGAGCGTTACAGCGGCGTTCCTGGCGAGGTGGGTGCGCACCTGGTCGCCGATGTCGTGGCCCGACAGGATGTCGCCGTTGAGCACGAGCACGGGATCGGTGGGCGCCGCGGTGAGACCCTCGGCGGCGTTGCGGATGGCCCCGCCCGTGCCGAGCGGCGTCTCCTCCGTCATGTACTCCAGCGAGAGCCCGAACTCGGCCCCGTCACCGAAGACCGGCTCGAACATCGCCGCCTTGTAGGAGGTGGCGAAGACGATCCTGCGCACCCCGAACGATCGGGCGCGGGCCAGCTGGTGCGCCAGGAACGGCACGCCGGCTGTCGGCAGCAGCGGTTTGGGCGTTCCGAGCGTCAGCGGGCGCAGGCGGGTGCCCTGCCCGCCCACCAGGAGGATCGCTTCGAGGCCTGGCACAGAGGTCTCCGTCACTCAGCGAGGTTATCCGACTATTCGGCGGCACGTTGATAGGAGTTGAGATGCGCCTCGACCGATGCCTCCCAGGTGAACTCACGAGCCCGGGCCAGCCCCGCCTCCCGGAGTCGCCGGCGCTCCTCCGGGGAGGACAGCAGCCGGCCGAGCGCGACCGCGATGCTGTCGGCGTCGGGCTCGGTGTAGGCGACGGCATCGCCCCCCACCTCGGGCAGCGACGTGCGGTGGGTGGTCAGCACCGGCGCGCCGCAGGCCATGGCCTCCAGCACCGGCAGCCCGAACCCCTCGCCGCGCGACGGGAACGCCACCACCAGGGCCCCGCCGAGGAAGCCGGGCAGGTCGGGGGCGCGGAAGAAGCCGGGGCGCACCACCTTGACCGTGGCCTCCACCTCGCGGCAGGCCGCGTCGACGTCGTCCTCGTGCACGCCGCCGCCGAGGACGAGTGCGGGGGCGTCGTCGAGGTTCTTGACGACGGCGGCGAAGCCGCGGATCAGGTTGGGGACGTTCTTGCGGGGCTCCAGGGCGCCGAGGAAGGCCACGTACGGCCGGCCGTGCAGCCCGCAGCGCTCGGCGGCGCGGCGCCGCTCCTCCTCGGAGGGCGGGTGGAACTGGCTGTGGTCGACGCCGTGGTAGGCGACGTCGATGCGGGTCGGGTCGGCGGCGAGCACGCGCACCAGCTCGTCACGGGTCGCCTTGGACGGGACGATGACACGGTTGGCGCGGTGCACGGCGGTGCGGGTGGCCGAGCGGAAGAAGGCGGCCTTGTCGGGGCTGTGCTGCTCGGGCTCGGTGAACCAGGTGACGTCGTGCACCGTGACGACGACCGGCATGCCGGGGTTGATCGGCATCGAGTAGTAGGGCGCGTGGATCACCTGCGCGGCCGCGTGGCGGGCGACCAGCGGCAGGCCGGTCTGCTCCCAGGCGAGCCTGGCCGCCCTGTTGGTGATGGACACGGGGCCGGGGATGACGTCGGCCGAGGGCGCCAGCCGGCGGTATCGCTCGGCATCGGCGCGCTGGCAGACCACGACGAGGTCGGCTCCCACCCTGTCGAGCCCGGCCACCAGCCCGTCCACGTATCTGATCAGGCCGCCGCGGTCCGCGGGGACCGCCGCCGCGTCGACGAGCACTCGAGGCATTACGAAGATCTTCTCCCCTCAAGATCATCGCGGGACGGGTGTCCCCCTCTGCGTTCAGCTTATGACCAGCCTCCCCCAATTGGCGGCTCAAATCACGCACGGCCGCGTCGCGCCGCGATCCCGGCCAAACCCGCGCAGATCAGATCGCCCACGATGATGACGGCGCGGGAGCAGAGGGCCACCGCGATGGCCGCGCCGCTGTCCAGGACAGGGGCCAGCACCGCCACCATGACGGCCTCCCGCACGCCCGCGCCAGCCGGCACGACGAACGTCATGATGCCCAGGCACCACGACAGCGCGAACGCCCCGACGGCGAAGACCAGGCCGGCCTCCGGGAGGACGAAGTACAGGTGCAGGCCGTAGCAGGCCCAGCCGGCCAGCGCCCAGCACAGCGCCGTGAGCATGCCGCGCCGGGTCAGCGGGTGCTCCAGCGGCTCCCGGCCGAGCTTGCGCAGGCCGAACCCGATCACCCCGTTGATCACCTTGGGTTCCAGCAGCACCAGCAGCACGGGCACGAGCAGCAGCAGCCCGCCGTAGCGGTCCCAGCCGAGCGTGACGAGCGTGACCAACAGGCCCGTGGCGAGCTGGATCGGCATCATGAGGAAGAACGCCGCCGCGCTGCGCGCCTTGGGCACGCCGAGGTCGCGCCCCATCTCCATCTGGGCGAGCACGGGCCAGACGGTGCCGGGGATGTACTTGCCGAGCTGGCCGACGAAGAAGACCTTGGTGGCCGGCCGGAACTCCAGCGGCGAGCCGAGGTCGGCCAGCAGGGTGCGCCAGGTGAGCATGGCGCCGAGCAGCGCGGCGACCACGGCCACCAGCGACCCGGCGAGCAGCGCGGGGTTCAGCCGGGCGAACCCGGCCACCACGCCGTCCCACTGCGAGGCCACGGCCCACGCGCCGAACCCGAGGGCGACCAGCAGGAACCCCACCCGCAGCAGCCGCCGGACCCGCGACCGCCCGGCCCCGAGCGCGACCGCCTCCGCTTCCCGCGCGCCGTCCGTGGGGACGCCGTCGTCGGCGGTGCCGTCGTCGCGGGTGCCGTCGTCGCGGGTGCCGTCGTCGGGGGTGCCGTCGTCGGGGGCGCCTTCGTCGCTCATGGGCTCGCGCCGTCCCGCCGTGCCCGCTTCACCCGGCGTCACAGCGGCTGCGGCGGTTGCGGGAGCGCGGCGCCCGCCGGGCGGCGCGGCGTCTTGGTGGCCACCCACAGGTAGGTGGGCACGAGCGGCAGCAACACCTGCAGCGCCGCCCGCGGGGTGCGCGCCAGCACCGTGCGGGCCACCCGCCCGAGCGCCCCCGGGAACAGCTCCGAACCCGCGAACCGCTCCGGCGAGGCGAGCACCGGGATCGTGTAGTCCCACACGTGGAAGGCCCGCAGCATCCTGCGCAGCCCGCGCCGGGTGCGGAAGCGCTCGTAGTAGTGGTCGGCCCGGCCGAAGGCGCGCACGTAGCGGTCGGCCGCCGCGGGCGGCAGGTAGGACAGGAACGGCAGCTTGTAGTGCGGCTCCATGATGCCCAGCCGGTTGCCCAGCCCGAGGTAGAGGACGCCTCGGTCGGACAGCACCCGGTGCATCTCGGCCACCACGGCGTCGGGGTCGACCACGTGCTCGTAGATGTGGTTGAACACGAGCACGTCGAGCGAGCCGTCGGGGAACGGCAGCGCCGTGCCGTCGCCGCAGACGAACGCCACCCGCCCGCCGAACCTGTCGGCGGCCTTGCGCAGCCCCGGCACGTCGATGTCGACGCCCAGCGTGTGGCCGGCGCCGGCGGCGGCCAGCTCGTCGGCGATGAACCCGGCCGAGCAGCCCACATCGCCCACGGTCAGCCCGGTGAGCGGCCCCTGGAAGTGTTCGAGAACCGCGATGATCTTCGCGGCCTTGCGACGGCGCTTGGCCTCGTCGAGCATGGCCGACTGGAACTCGGAGTACTCGAGCTGCGCGACCCGTTCCTTACTCACGCCGCCCTACAGTACCGTCGCCCGTGCCGCCGTCCCGCCGCGAACGGCGGGACGGGCGGCGGGAACAGGCGGCACGAAGGGGCGGCACGAAGGGGCGGAGCGAACGTCCGCGAGGCACCTACCGGCCGGTCACGTTCGCGCGTACCCTTGGCGGATGCTCCGCCGCCTGCTGCGCGTCGTCCTGGCGCTGGTCGCGCTCGGTTTCCTCGGGTACGGCCTGGCCCGCAACTGGGACGAGACCACCGCCAAACTCGCCGGGCTGTCGCCGTGGGTGCTGCTCGGGGCGTTCGCCGCGGTGCTGGCGGGCCAGTTGTGCCATCTGGTCGCCTGGCGGCAGGTGCTGGCCGGGCTGGGCTCGCCGCTGCCGGTGCGGGTGGCCGGACGGATCATGTTCGTGGGCCAGCTCGGCAAGTACATCCCCGGCTCGGTGTGGGCGTACGCGGCGATGATGGAGCTGGGGCGCGACCACGGCAGCCCGCCGCGCCGCACGTTCGCGTGCATCTCGCTGTCGCTGGTGATCAACCTCGGGGTGGCGCTCGCGATCGCCGCCGCCACGCTGGCCGGCCGCGACGCGCTGCGCGAGGCCTGGTACCTGGTGCTGCTCGTGCCGGTGATCGCCGTGTGCCTGCACCCGCGGGTGCTCACCTGGGGCCTCAACCTGGCGCTGCGGCTGGCGCGCAAGGAGCCACTGGAGACCGTGCTGCCCGGCCGCACGGTTCTGGTCGCCACCGCGTGGACGGCGCTCGGCTGGTTCGTCTACGGCCTGCACATCTGGCTGCTCGCGGGCCGGTGGGACCTGTACGTGGTCGCCACCGGCGCCTACGCCTTCGCCTGGGCGACCGGCCTGCTCGCCGTGGTCGTGCCCGCCGGGGTGGGGGTGCGGGAGGGCGCGCTGGTGCTGGTGCTCGCGCCGCTGGTGGGCCAGGGGGCGGCGCTGGCCGTGGCGGTCGTGTCGCGGCTGGCGTTCACGCTGGCCGACGTCGCCGCCGCGGGCGTGGCGTTCCTGCTGGGCCGTCAGAGGCCGAGCAGCGTGCCGGTGTACGCCGACCAGAAGGGCTCCGGGTCCACGGCCTTGACCCCCGACCGCAACCTCTCTGGCTCGCCCGAGGCGTAGAAGCGCTCGATCGCCGCGCGGAGCGCGCCCACGTCACCCGGCTCGACGAGCAGCCCGTCGACCCCGTCGGTGACGTGGTCGGCCAGCGCGCCGACCCGGGTGGCGATCACCGGGACACCGTGCTCGTGGCCGAGCCAGACGTTCTGGCTGGCGGTGGCGTGCCGGTAGGGCAGCACGAGCGCGTCGGCCCGCGCGAACAGCGGCGCCACCTGCTCGGCCGGCACGTAGCCCGGCCGCAGCTCGACCCGGTCGGCGAGGCCCAGCTCCTCGACGAGCGCCCTGGTGGCGTCGAGCCCGCCCCAGAACTCGCCCGCCACGGTCAGCGACACCCCGTCGGGCAGGGCGCGCAGCAGCAGGTCGAGCCCCTTGTACGGCCGCACGATGCCGAAGAACAGCAGCCGCCGGTGCACGGTGGCCGACCGTTCGGCATGGGTGGACGGCAGGTGCGGCGGCAGCCCGGCCACGGCCACCGGCCCGGACGTCAGCGACCGGGCCAGCGCCGCCTGCTCCTCGGAGTGGGTCAGCACGGCGTCGGCCCGCTTGAGCAGCGCCTTCATCAGTGGCTCGTCGTACGGCTTGCGCTCGTGGGGCAGCACGTTGTGGCACAGGGCGACCGCCTTGGCGCGGCGGCGCAGGCCGTACAGGATGCCGAGGTAGGCGGGCACCTGCACGGGGCTGAGCACGGCGAGCACCACCAGGTCGGCCGAGCGCAGCCGCCGCCCGGCGGCGAGCCAGCCGTCGGGGCGCCGCCAGTCGAGCCGGCGCTCGGTGCGCGGGTAGGGGGTGCCCTCGGGCGCGGAGATCGTCTGCTGCCCGGGGTAGAGGAACGACGGGTACTGGGCCCGCCACGACTCGATCACCACGTCGTGGCCCAGCGCGGCCAGGCGGTGCGCCAGCTCGGTGGTGTGCTGCGCCCCGCCCCCCTTGTACGGGTAGGTGGGGCCGATGACGGCGATGCGCACGTTCAGTCGCCCCGCGAGCGCACGATCAGGTCGGCCAGCAGCGCCACCGAGCCGATGAGCAACCCCGACAGGAAGATCATGACGGTGTTGGCCGGGAAGTAGAACGGGTGCTGGACCATGTCCCAGACGCCCTTGACCAGCCCGATCGCCACCAGCCAGAGCGCCGGCGGCATGAGCACCTTGAGCGGGTTGAAGTACATGATCATCCGCAGCACCTGCAGGATGTAGCGATAGGCGTCGGAGACGAAGCTGAACTTCGACGTGCCGGCCCGCTTGGCGTACTCGATCGGCAGGTAGTAGACGTCGTGCTGGTTGGACAGGAACGACAGCGTGATCGTCGTGACGCACGAGAAGCCGGGCGGCAGCAGCCGCAGGTAGGGCCTGGCCACCGACTTGCGGAAGGCCCGCAACCCCGAGTTGAGGTCGGGGATCTTCTGGCCGGCGAGCATCTCGGCCACCTTGCGGATCACCCACTTGGCGGGGACGCGCAGCAGCTTGTGCGAGCCCTCCTCGCTGGTGCGCGCGCCGACGACCTGGTCGACCGCCGGGTCCTTGTCCAGGATGCGCACCAGCTCGGGGATGCGCTCGTTGGGGTAGGTCATGTCGGCGTCGGTCCAGACGACGATCTCGCCCCTGGCCTCCTGGGTGCCGATCCGGCGCACGGTGCCGGAGCCGCCGTTGCGGTGGAAGGCGCGGATGCGCAGGTGCGGGAACCTCGGCGCCGACTCCTGCAGCCGCAGCAGCGTCTCGTCGGTCGAGCAGTCGTCCACGGCGACCAGCTCGTAGGTGTAGCCGCTGGAGTCCATCGCCCGGGTGATGCGCTCGACCTCGTCGATGACGTGGTCCTGCTCGTTGTAGCAGGGCAGGACGATCGTGACGTATGGCGCTTCTTCCACGGTGCTTCCACTCTGGGGGGTCTCTGGCGTGCTCACGTGCGTCGAGGGTACTCTGCCCGGCCGGGAAGCGGGTCCACATCAGGTGTGGCGCCGCGTCAGCCGGCGGCCATCCACACGTTGATCCGCAGCGACCACGTGCCGTCGGGCGGGCCGGTCAGCGACCGCTCGTCCTGCCGGGTGACCAGCGCCATCACCTGCCGGGGCGGACCGTACGGGGCGACCTGGGCGGCCTCGGCGGCCAGCACGACGGGCACCCTCCCGGCTGCGCGCACCCGGTCCATCAACCGGCGCACCTCATGCTCGGGGGCCGTGTCACGGTCGGGATCCCAGCGCACCCGGGCCGCCGGGAGGCCGCACATGCCGCGGACGACCTGCGTGAAGCGCTCGCCGGTGACCCGCTCGACGACGAGGACCGCGGCGTTCGGCGGGATCCGCGCGCACAGCGCGGCCACGGCCGCCGCCTCGCCGCGCTCGACCGGGGTGAACGCCGTGCCGATCGAGGTCACGGCGGGCGGCACGAGCACGAGCAGGGCTCCGGCGCCCGCCACCCACCGCCGGCGGCGCCCCTTCCCGCGCCCCCCGTCGTCCGCCCGGTCGCCCGCCTTGCCGCCCATCTTGTCGCCCGCCCGGTCGCCCGCCTTGTCGCGCACCCATCCCAGCCCCCAGACGGCGAGCAGGACGAGCCCGGGGATCACGACGGGCACCAGGCGGCGCGCCGCCCACGGGTGGTCGGGCGTGATCTCCGGCCGCAGCAGCGTGGTGAGCGTGGTCCAGCCGATCACGGCGAGCGGCGCCAGCCAGGCGGACGAGCGGCCCTGCAACAGCCCGCGCACCAGCAGGGCGGCGGCGAGCGTGGCCAGCAGGACCACCGGCACGCCGACGTACCAGGCGACCCAGTGCAGCGACTCCTCGAAGTAGAGCCGCTCGCCGTCGGCGAACAGGCCGTTGGCCCGCTGGATCTCCTCGATGAACCGCGCGGTCCGCCGATCCTCTGTCGTCTCGGGGGTCCGCCGCACGGTCTGGAACCACGGCCGTACGGCGAGCCCGGCCATCACGAGCACGACGAGCGCGGCCCCCGCACCCGGCAGCCACCCCGGCCGCCGCACGCGCGCCAGCCAGGGGGCCGCCGCCGTGCCGGCCGCGGTCAGGACCAGGACGGCGGCGCAGATGAGCAGCAGCGGCTGGACCGAGCGCGACAGGTACGCGAGATACGGCCGGGACAGCGTGTACGCGGCGAACAGTCCCAGCCCGGCGCCGGCCGCGAGTCCCACGAGCAGCGGCGGCCCGACCGCCCCCTCGGGCCTGGCGAAGCGGCGCAGCGCGATCAGCAGCCCCGCGAACGCCAGCACCGGCAGCACGTCGCGCAGCCCGTCCACCCTGACCAGCACGGCCAGCCCGAACACCAGCCCGGTCACCACGCCCTCGCCCCACCGCGACGCCCCGGCCCGGCCGGCCGCAACGGTCCTGGAGAGGGCGTCGTGGAGCAGCGCCAGGCCGCCGAACAGCAGGATCATCGACGGGATCTCGCTGAACGTGGTGCGCGAGGTGTACAGGACCGGCAGGCACACCGCGAACGCCAGCGCCGCGAGCGGCGCCCACCGCGCCCCGGCCAGCCGCGCCACCACCCCGGCCAGCGTGAGCACGGCGAACGCCCCCAGCACGGCCGGCGTCAGCAGCATCGCTCCCAGCCAGTCACCGGCGGCGAACAGCAGCGGCGCCCCCGGCATGAACTGCGGCACGACGGCCCCGTCCACCTGGTAGAAGCCCATGCTGCCGAAGTCGAGCGCCCGGTCCGCGCCACCGAACGCCTCCGCCCGCGCCGCGATCGGCAGCGAGCCGTGCCCGGCCAGCCAGGCGGCGTACTGGGCGTAGGTGGCCGGATCACGGCGCACGGCGAGCTGCTCGGAGTGCAGCAGCGCGTTGAACACGCCCGAGGCGGCGGCGACGGCGAGCACCGCCCCCGTCCGGAGCGCCGTGGTCTCGATCAGCGGCCCCGGGCGGTGCAACGCGAACCGGGCGAGCAGCGCGGTCACCGCCAGGCCGAGCACCGTCGCCGGCAGCGGCGTGTACCGGCCGGCCAGCAGCAGCGGCAGCCCGGCCAGCAGCCACCCGGCCACGGCGAGGGCGGGCAGCAGCGAGGCCACGGCGAGCACCCTGCCCGCCGACGGCCTTCGTCGCTGGTGGAGCACGCCGGATCCCATCGGTGATCGCGAGGGTATCCAACGTGCCGCCGCACCCGCGATGACACGACCCGGCCCCCGACGCGGGTAGCGTACGCGACGTGCACCACGCCTCAGCTCCGCCCGCCGTCCGGGCCGACGCGGTCCGCGCCCGGCTGACGGTCGCGGCGGCGCGGCGGCACCGCTGGTTCCTCGGGGTGCTGGCCGCCGGCGCCGTGCTGCGCGTGCTGGCCATGCTCGGCTACCGGCCCGCGCTGTGGTTCCCCGACTCCTACACCTACATCGTCACCGTCTTCAGGCCGCGCCCCGACCTGGTGCGCCCGGCGGGCTACTCGGCGTTCCTCAAGCTGCTGGAGCCGTTCCACTCCTTCGCCGTGGTGACGGGGCTCCAGCACCTGCTCGGCCTGGCCACGGGCGTGCTCGTGTACCTCGCGGCGCGCCGGGCCCCCTGGGGGGTGCCGCGGCGGGCGGCCACGCTCGCCACGGTGCCGGTGCTGCTCGACGCCTACCAGATCGAGCTGGAGCACCTGCTGGTCTCCGACACGCTGTTCATGTTCCTGGTGGTGAGCGCGGTGGTGCTGGTCCTGCGGGGCGACCGGCGGGTCGTGGCCGCCGGGCTGCTGCTGGGCGCGGCCACGCTGACCAGGACCGTCGGCCTGCCGCTGGTGGCGGTGCTCGGCGTGTGGTTCGTGCTGCGCGGGCGGGTCCGGCCGGCCGGCGTGCTGGCGCTCGCCGCGCTCGTGCCGGTCGTCGCGTACGGGGCCTGGTTCTCCGCCACCTACCAGCGGCTCGGCATCGTCGGAGCGAACGGCGCGTTCCTCTACGCCCGCACGATGTCGTTCGCCGACTGCGCCGAGATGAACCCGCCGGCCGATCTGAGAGTGCTGTGCGACCCGCGCCCGCCGGAGCGGCGGCCGCCGTCGCAGGAGTACCTCTGGGCCAAGGACTCTCCTCTGGTGATGCTGCCCGGCATCACCTTCACCGCCGAGAACGACGGCCTGGCCGGCCGTTTCGCGACGCTGGCGATCCAGGAGCAGCCGCTCGACTACGCGGCCTCGGTGCTGGCGGAGCTGGGCCGCACGTTCGCGTGGGGCCGCCCGGTCTACCCGGACGCGGAGATCTACGGCTACTACGAGTTCCCCGCGGCGTCGCCGCCCCCGCCGGGCCGGTGGGAGGCGCAGCTCGGCGTGGACATGGGCAGGCGGTACGAGGGGGGCGAGATCGGCACCGAGGTGGCCGAGCCGTTCGCCGGGTGGCTGCGGGCCTACCAGGACGTCGTCCGGCTGCCGGGCACCGTGCTGCTGGTGGTCCTGCTGGTGCCGCCCGCGCTGGCCGTGGTCCGGCTGCGCCGCCCCGGAACCCGCCCCGGGGTGTGGGCCCGGTCGCGCCGCACCGGGACACCGGACCGCCCGATCGGCGGTGCCGGGCCCGCCTGGCTGCCGCCCTGGTCGGTGGCCGTCACCCTGCTCGTCGTGCCGGCCGCCGTGGCGGAGTTCGACTACCGGTACGTGCTTCCGGCCGTGCCCCTGGCCTGCCTGGCCGCCGTTCTCGCCGGCCGCGCTGACCTGGGTGAACGTGATCAATTTGGCAATGATATTCCACGTAATGTCCAGGTCTGAGTATGCTTTGGGCCTGATTCACCAGCGCAGGGTCATGACCGATTCCCTCAGTCATGGCCCCGGGCACGCCGTACGTGACCTAGTCTCGTGGCGCAGAACGACCGAGCCGACGCGCGAGGTGCACCGGACCAGGCGAGGGGGCGCATGACCGACGTGAGAAGCGTGTCCGCCCAGGACCGCAGGTCCGCCCCGACCCAGCCCGGATCCCGGATGGCCCGCAGAGCCGCGGCCGCGGCCCCGCCGCCCCCGCCCGAGGACCTTCCCCCACGCGGCCATCGCGGCCGCGGCGGTGGCGGCGGCAACAGGATGCGCATCCTGGCCTGGGTCAGCATCGCCACGACCACGGTGATGGTCGCGGGCGCGCTGACGGGCTACACCGTCTACCGCGACGCCTTCAGCAACATCAACAAGAAGGACGTCAACAAGGACATCATCAACCCGCGCCCTCCGTCCACCGGCGCGCTCAACGTGCTGCTGGTCGGCTCCGACACCCGGGCCGGCAAGGGGAACGCGAGATACGGCCAGGCCCAGGCCAGGATGGCCGACGCCGGCGGCAAGCGCACCGACACGATGATCCTCATGCACATCTCCCCCAACCGGGACAAGGCGCAGCTCGTCAGCTTCCCGCGCGACTCGATGGTGCAGATCCCCCAGTGCAAGAACGAGACGACCAAACAGGTCATGCCGCCCCGCCGTGACATGATCAACTCGGCCTACAACTCGGGCGGCATCGCCTGCACGATGTCCACGATCGAGCAGCTCACGGGCATCCGCGTCGACCACTTCGTGGAGGTCGACTTCAGCGGCTTCAAGAACATCGTCGACGCGCTCGGCGGCATCGAGATCTGTCTCAAGTCCGGCGTCAACGACAGGGCCTCCAAGCTCACCCTGCCCCCGGGCAAGAGCCGCCTGAACGGCGAGCAGGCCCTCGGCTACGTGCGGCTGCGCAAGTACGGCGACGGCAGCGACATCCAGCGCATCAAGCGCCAGCAGATCTTCCTCAGCAAGGTGGTGGCGAAGGCCACCAGCAGCGACCTGCTCACCGACGTGCCGCAGCTCACCGGCTTCATCAAGGCCGCCGCCCAGTCGGTCACCATGGACCCCGAGCTGGCCAACAACCCCGAGAAGCTGATCGAGATCGCGCAGAGCGCCCAGCAGATGACGGCGGGCGGGGTCAAGTTCATCACGGTGCCGTGGATGCCCGACCCCGAGGACGAGAACCGCGTGGTCTGGAAGGAAGAGGCCAAGGATCTGTGGGCGGCGATCAAGTCCGACATCGAGATCGCCCAGCCCACGCCGTCCGCCAGCGCCAGCACCAAGCCGAAGGTCACCATCAAGCCGGAGCAGGTGCAGGTGCAGGTGCTCAACGGCACCACCACCCAGGGCAAGGCCCGCGAGGTCGCCGACCTGCTCAGCAAGCAGGGCTTCCGGGTCGTCGGCCTGGGCAACTACGCGACCCCCGACGGCACGTCGCTGCCGGCCACGCAGATCCGCTACGCCAAGGCGGCCGCCACCGGCGGCGACTACGCCGAAGCGCTGGCCGGGATGGTGCTGCCCAAGCCCGCGCCCACCGCCGGCAAGGTGCGGCCCAACACCACCGACGTCTACACCTCGCCGGTGCCGCTGCCGTCCACCGCCGCCACGGCCAAGAAGGCGCCGGTCATCCAGCTCGTCGTCGGCGCCGACTTCAAGTCGGTGAAGGTGGAGAAACTGCCCGACAGCGTCAACAACAACACGATCACCGCCAGCCAGCAGAAGAATGTCTGTGTCTGACCTCAGAGTTCGCTGTGTAAGGGCCTCCTATCGGCCCGGCTGAGAGACAGGACCCTTCAGGCGGCGATAATGTGTTGCGGGTCGGCGACGTGATCGCCCTGCGCCGTCAAGGTGCCTCAACGGCACGGCGGCCGTCGTGTTCCCCCGGCCCCGAGCGAAGCTGAGCGACTCCGTAGTGTCTGACCACAAGCACTCCTCTCCGGTCACCTCTCCTCCGAGCCCGGACGGGCCGCCCGCCGACGGCGCCGGCCCCGCCCACACAGGCTCCCGGTGGCCGCTGCCGGAGGAACGCTTCTGGAGCGAGCAGACCGACCCGCAGGTGGCCCCACCATCCGGCCGGCCCGGCCTCGGTCCGCAGCCAGGCATCGGCCCACAGCCGGGCCCTGGCCCGTGGCCCGACACCGGCCCGCAGCCAGGCGCCGGCCCGCGCGCCGGGGTCGCCGTGGAGGCCCCGCCGCGCGAGGAGCAGGAGGCCGCCGAGCAGGCCCCGCCGCCCCGGCGCAAGCGCGACCCCTACCTCGACAACGTCAAGTTCGTCCTGATCGCCCTGGTGGTCGTCGGCCACTCGCTGGTGCCGACGCTCGACGCCGACTCCTCCCGAGCGGCCTACATCTTCATCTACGTCTTCCACATGCCGCTGTTCGTGCTCATCAGCGGCTACCTGTCCCGAAACTTCTGGAACTCCAACGCCAAGACGAACAAGCTCGTCGACACGTTCGTCGTCCCGTACGTGATCGTGGAGGTCGGCTACGCCGCGCTCCGGTCCGCGCTGGGCCAGAAGTGGAGCCTGACGATCATCGATCCGGCCTGGCTCAACTGGTATCTCCTGGCGCTGCTGTTCTGGCGGCTGTCCACTCCGGTGTGGAAGCGGATGAAGCACCCGGTGCCGGTCGCCATCGCGATCTACCTGTTCGCCGGGTTCTCGCAGATCTCCGGTGACTTCAGCATGGACCGGTTCTTCGGCCTGCTGCCGTTCTTCGTCATCGGGCTGGTGATGCAGCCCGAGCACTTCGAGATGCTCGACCGGCGGTGGATCAAGATCGGCTCGGTGTTCGTCGTGCTCGCCGCCGCGGCCGTGGCCGTCTTCATCGCGCCCAAGGCGAAGCTCGCGCCGTTCTACTTCAAGAACAGCTACCAGGACATGGACCTGTCCTGGTACATGGGCCTCGGGCTGCGCACCGGCCTGCTGGTGTGCTCGCTGGCGCTGTGCTTCGCGGTGCTGGCGCTGGTGCCCCGCACCGAGACCTGGTACTCCGACCTCGGCACCCGCACCCTCTACGCCTACCTGCTGCACGGGGTGCCGGTGCTCATCGCCAAGGAGCTGGGCTGGCTCAGCCAGCCGTGGCTGTTCGGCCCGCTCGGCGTGCTCGCCATCAGCTCCAGTTGCTTCGCGCTGGCCATCGTGCTGTGCCTGCCGGAGACCCGCACGGTGTTCAAGTGGCTGCTGGAGCCTCGCCTGACCTGGCTCTATCGCCGCCCCTCCGGAAGTTAAGCGGCAGTTCGGCCCGCATTAACGTCCTTTTCCGGGTCAACGCCGAGCATCGAGCCATGCGCGTATGCGTCGCAACGACCGTTCACCATCCCGAGGACGCCCGGATCATGCACCGGCAGATCCGGGCGCTGCTCGACGCGGGCCACGAGGTGACCTACGTCGCGCCGTTCACGCACTTCAACGTCACCCCGGCGATGGGCCTCACGGCGATCGACGTGCCCCACCGGGCCGGGTACGGCCGGGCCGGCGGCGCCCTGCGGCGCGGAGCCGCCGGCGCCGACCTGCTGATGGTGCACGACCACGCGCTGCTGCGCGCCCTGCCGCACCGCCGCCCGCCCGTGGTCTGGGACGTGCGCGAGGACGTGGGCGCCCGGCGCCTGGCCCGCGCGGAGCGGCGGCACCACCTGTGCACCGCCGAGCTGGTGCCGGAGGCGACGTTCGCCGCCACCGCGCCGCCGCCGCCCGGCGACACCCGGGTGGTGCACCTCGGGCGGCTGTCGGCCGAGCGCGGGGTGGCCGAGCTGATCGCGCTGGCCCGGCGCCTCGCGCCGCACGGCATCCGGATGGACCTCATCGGCGCCGCCGACCCGGCCGTGCGGCCGCTGCTGCGCGACGCCCAGCGCGTCGGGCTGCTCGACTGGTTCGGGTACGTGCCCAACCGGCACGCCCTGCGGATGACCGGCGGCGCGCTGGCGGGCCTGTCCCTGGCCGCCCCGGCGGTCGAGGGGGTGCCGGCCAAGGTGCTCGACTATATGGGCCGGGGCGTGCCCGTGGTGACCACGCCGCAGGCCGGGCCGCTGGTGGAGCGGGTCGGCTGCGGCGTGGTGGTGCCGCTGGACGTGGCGGCCGTGTCGCAGGCCGTACTGGACCTGAAGGAGGACCCGGTGCGGCGCTCGGCGTTCGGCACCCGCGGCCACGCCGAGGCGCGGCTGCGCCACCACTGGCCCGACCAGGCGGCGGCCTTCGTGGCCAGGATGGAGGCGTGGGCCGGCGTCACCGCGCCGGCCCGGCCGGTGACCGTCTAACGAGGGGGGCGTTGCAGATCGAAGGCCACGTCGGCCAGCCTGACGGTCCGCACCCGCGGGTCCTCGATGACCTTGCGCAGCTCCTTCACGGAGACCAGGTTCTCCACGACGGCGTAGGCCAGCCCGTCGTTCGCCGCCTTGCGGAGCCGGGCCAGGGACAGGTCGAAGTGGCGCAGGTTGGCGTCGTCGTGGTCACGCAGCAGCCCGAGCCAGCCGCGGAAGCCCGCCAGGTCGTTCTTGATCTGGTCGGCGCACGTCGTCTCCCCCTCGGGCCGCGGCGCCCAGGCCCAGGTGGTCATGCCCCAGGTGATCGGGTTCGAGCCCGGCCGGCGCTCGTAGACGACCTTCTGCGGGCAGAGCTCGAAGTCGCGCGTGAACGCGATGAGCCGGTCGGGGGGCGCCGGTTCGGCGAACTCGATGACGGCCAGCGCGCTGAGTCCCTCGGGGAGCCTGGCCAGCACCTTCCTGATGTCCTCCTTCGGCTGGAGGTCCGTGCCGACGTTGGCGAGGTTCCCGCTCAGGGTGGTGCCGGCGTAGTTGCCGAGAGGCAGCCTGCCCACCCGGCCGAAGAAGTTCTGCGTGATGGTGTGCGTGGAGCCGCCGGTCCCGGTGAAGCCGCCGACGGCCCTGATCTGGCTGGCCGTGACGGTGAAGCCCATCGACACCGGCGTGAGATCGCAGCAGCTCTCCACCTGCACCTCGTAGGCCGGGTTGTAGATGCTGAACGCCGTGCCCAGCACGTCCGTCATCCGCTGGTCGCGCTCCCCGCGCTTCTGCACCAGCGACAGGCCGGCGGCGGCCAGCAAGAGCATCAGGAGCACGGCCAGGACGACGGAGGCCGTCCTGAACACGCCCCGGCGCACCGCCCTGCGGGTCACCTTCGGGTCGAAGTCAGGCATGTCCAGCACGGCCTCGTCCTCGCTCATCGCACCCCTCCGTAGCTGTCGGCGAAGGCGGCTCGGGCCCGCCACACCGCCGTCTTGATCGTCGCGTGTTTCCGTCCGGTCATCGCGGCCACCTCCACCAGCGAGAAGCCCTCCAGGTAGACGAGCGTGAGCAGCTTGCGGTGCTGCTCCGGGAGCCGGTCGAGGGCGTCGCGGACGTCGAGGGCGGCCACGTGCAGGGGTGGCACGCCCAGTTCGCCGGAGTCGGGCAGCGACAGCTCCCGCCGGGTGCGCCGTACGTGGTCGATGAGGAGGTTGCGGGCGATGGCGAGCAGCCAGGCCGCCGGGTTCTCGCCCCGCCAGCCCAGGAGGGCCCGGGTCGCCTTGACGAACGTCTCCTGGGCGAGATCCTCGGCCAGATGGGGGTCGCGGGTCCGGCGTAACAGGAACCCGCACACGAGCGGCCAGTGCTCGCGGTACAGGTCCTCGATGTCGATGACGCCCTCCGCGTTGTCACGATTGTCACATCACCCCAGACGTGACGGGCGGAGGAATGGTCACATGCCTTTCCGGTTGGTGTACTGGAAGCATGGCATCGCATCTGATCCAGGGGCGAACGGTCAGCATGCCTGTCCGGGTGAGAGACGCGGCCGTCTGCAGCGTCCTTTACACCGTGCGCGCCGACGCGGCCAGGGCGGTGATCGCCTACTCGGGCCTGGAGATCGCCGAGGTGTTCCCCGGCAAGGCCGTCTGCGCGCTGGCGTTCGTCGACTACCGTGACGGCGACCTCGACGCCTACCACGAGTTCGGCGTGGCCTTCCTCGTCCAGCCGCCGGGCCGGGCGGGCGCCACCGGGCTGGGCGAGCTGCGCCACGCCGGGGCGTTCATCCACTGGCTGCCGGTGGACCAGGGGTTCACGCTGGAGGCGGGGCGGACGATCTGGGGCTTCCCGAAGGAGCTGGCCGGCATCGACCTGCGGCTCGGCTCGCCGTTCAAGCGCTGCATCGTCCGCCGCGACGGGCGGCTGGTGCTGGACCTGCTCCTCAAACCCGGGCTCCCGGTGCCCGGGCCCCCCACGCTGACCGGCCTGGACGCCTACACGCACCAGGACGGGGTGACCCGGAAGGTGCCGTGGGCGGTGCGGGCCAGGGGTGTGCGGGCCCGGCTCGGCGGCGCGCTCATCCGGCTCGGCAACCACCCGATCGCCAAGGAGCTCAGCGAGCTGGGCCTGCCCAGGCACGCCCTGCTGACGTCCACCGTGGACCACGCGCAGATGGTCTTCGGCGAGGGTCGGGTGCTCTGAGTCAGACGATCGGCGGGCGGCCGAGCTTGACCATGCGCCAGGCGGTGCGCCACGCCATCGGGCGGCGCTCGCCGGCGGGCGTGCGCAGGCCCTCGGAGAAGCCCGTGAACCACGCCTTCAGCGCCACCCCCGAACCACGCTCGCGGATCAACGTGAGCACGATCCAGTCGACCAGGTAGAGGACCGCCAGCGGCCACGGCAGGTTGCGCCGCGCCAGCCAGACCCGGTTGCGGGCGTTGAGCCGGTAGAACTCGGCATGCCTGGTCGGCGGGACCTGCGGGTGGTACATGACGGTCTGGGCGTCGTACTCGATCCGGTAGCCCTCGCCGAGCAGCCGCCAGGCCAGGTCGGTCTCCTCGTGCGCGTAGAAGAAGCGCTCCGGCAGGCCGCCCACCTGGAGGAAGGCCGAGCGGCGCACCGCCGAGGCGCCGCCGAGGAACGTGGTGACCGGTGAGGACCGCTCCGGGTCGCCCGCGCGCAGGCGCGGAACGTGGCGGCGCTGGCCGACGCCGCCGTCGGGGTCCATCACCCGGAAGGAGATGACCGCCAGGTCGGGCTCGGTGGCGAAACGGTCGCGCACGTGGGCGACGACCTTCTGGTTGGCGTACCAGCCGTCGTCGTCGAGGAACAGCACGACGTCACCCGAGCACTCCTCGACGCCGCGGTTGCGGCCCGCCGGGATGCCGGTGTTGCGGTCGAGCCGGATCGTCTTGACGGTCGCGGCCGAGCCCTCGGGTGGCGTCGCCGACACCTCGGGCACGTCGGCGCCGTTGCCGACGATCACCACCTCGACGTCGCCGTCGATCTGGTTGAGCGCGGACTCGACCGCCCGGTTCAGCTCCGCGACCCGGTTGCCCATGGTGAGGATGACGCACGAGATCTTCAACGAATCATCGTCCTGACGCGTTGAGGTCACGGGCGGAGCATTCTTTCATGATCACCGAGTCTGCTGGTCTGCACATCTCTGATAGGTGGAGCTAAGCGTATCGGAACCGGATGTGAACCCCTACCGAACCGCTGACGTCCGATCAATACGACGGGCGCGGAGCCCCGCTGGTTCCGGGACTTCACGAGCAAGGTCACGCAAGCCGCCTCGACGCGAGGATGCTGATCAGGTGGAGGACCGTCTGGAGGCACGCCGCGACGAAACACGCGACGAGCAGCACCCGGGTGGCCGTGAGATCGCCGATCACCATGTCGATCACCGTGGTCACCACCACGAGCAGCGACAGCTCGATCGGCTGCACGATCCGGTGGAACTTCGTCGCCGCCAGCACCCGCCGGCCCAGCCCCAGCAGCCCGGAGCGGAACTGCACCGCGGACGCCTCCGTCGCGGCCGGCAGGCCGCCCTTGGCCCGCGCCACCTCCACCAGGTCGCTCTCCGCCTTGATGAGGATCGCGCCCAGCGCGGCACCGACGCCCAGCACGGTGTACCAGTCGGGCAGGACGGCCGACGCCCGCCAGCCGAGCCCGACGAGCAGCGCGGCCTCGGTGAAGTAGGCGCCGACCCGGTCGAGGTAGACGCCGGCCAGCGAGGTCTTGCCGGTCCAGCGGGCCAGCTCCCCGTCGGAGCAGTCGAGCAGCAGGTAGACCTGCACGAGCAGGGCGGCGGCCACGACGGCCCAGAACCCCGGCAGGGCCAGCACGACCCCGGCCGCGATCCCGGCGACCGTCATCACCCAGGTGAGCTGGTTGGGCGTGACGGACGTCCTGGCCATCAGCCAGGTGACGTAGACGGAGATCCGGCGCATGTAGAGCACACCGGCCCAGTGCTCGCCGTTCCTGCGCTCCAGGTGGCCCGCGGGCTGGGCCACCCGGCGCAGCTCAGCTACCGAAGGCCCGGACATAGTCCTCAACCCGATCGCGGATCTCGGAGTCCTGCAGGCGCAGGTGCTCCAGGATCGTGTAGCGGCCGGGGCGCGTGGCGGGCGCCAGCGAGACGGCCTCGGCGAACTGCTCGGAACTCAGGCCGATGTCGGCCGGCACCACCGGCAGGCTGTGGCGGCGCAGGCAGCCGGTGACCTGCGCGAGCCGGCCCGCGTCTTCCCTCAGGAAGAAACAGAAGGCGGCGCCGATGCCGGCGAGCTCGCCGTGGTTGGAGGTGCCGGGGAAGAGCTGATCCACGGCATGAAGGATCTCATGATCTCCACCGCTCGAAGGCCGTGAGGACCCGGCGATGACCATCGACATGCCCGACAGGATCAGCGACTCGGCCAGCACCGTCAGGAACGCGTCGGACTCGATCGAGTCGGTGCGGCCGATCAGCGCCTCGGCGGAGGTGCGCGCCATCGAGCAGGCCAGGCCGTCGATGGGCTCGCCGCGCTCGACGTTGCTGAGGATCCAGTCGTCGATGGCCGACAGGTTGCTCACCACGTCGCCCACGCCCGACCGGACGAGCGACTTGGGCGCGTTGTGCACGAAGTCGAGGTCCACCAGGATCGCGAGCGGCATCGGGACGCCGAAGGAGCCCTTGCCGCCCTCGTACGTCAGCGACGCCGTCGGCGAGCAGATGCCGTCGTGGGACAGGTTGGTGGCCACGGCGACCATCGGGATGCCCGCCAGGGAGGCGGCGTACTTGGTGGCGTCGATCGTGCGGCCGCCGCCGACGCCCACCACCACCTCGTAGGCGCCCTTGCGCAGGTCGGCGCCGAGCGAGACCGCGGCGTCGACCGAGCCGTCGGCCACCCTGAAGACCTCGGCCTCGCCGAGCGTGGGCGCGATCAGGCCCTCGATGTGGTCGCCCTGGCCGGGGCCCACGGCCACCGCGACCCGGCCGGAGGTGGCGACCCGGCTGTCGGCGAGCAACGCGCCGAGCTGTGCCACCGCGCCGCGCCTGACCTCCATGGTCAGCGGCGCCGGGAGCATCCGCGCTAGAAGCGGCACCTGGCCCCCTCACCTCTGCGTGCTACAAGCGGCACCTGGCCCCCATTCTCCGTAGCGGACTGCTCGGTAAACGACGTGACGGCTCAACCGGTCGTGCCGGCTGGACGGCACGACCGGGCCGGCCGAGCGTACCGGCCCGGCCGGTCGTGACGGGCGGGCCGGTCGTGACGGGCGGGCCGGCCACGACGGCTCGGTCAACGGACGGCTCAGTAGCGGACGGCGATGGTGCGGGCCTTGGCCAGGTCGTCGTGGTTGTCCACCTCGACCCAGTCGACCTCGCCGATCGGGGCGACGTGGATCGCCTCACCGCGCTCGACCAGCTCCTGGTAGCCGTCCTCGTAGTAGAGCTGCGGGTCGCGCTCGAACGTGGCGCGCAGCGCGTCGGCGAGCCGCTCGGCGGCGCCGGGCCGGATCAGGGTGGCGCCGATGTACTCGCCGTAGGCCACGGCCGGGTCCATCAGCTTGGTGATCCGCTTGAGGGCGCCGCCGTCGAGGGTCACCTTCATCTCCTCGTCGGCGAGCTTCTTGACGTCGTCGACGGCGAGCAGGATGTCGCTGGTCTCGGGCGCGGCCAGGAGCGTCTTCTCGACCGAGACGGGGTGGACGGTGTCGCCGTTGACGAGCAGCGCGCCCTGCGCGAAGTAGTCACGAGCGCACCACAGGGAGTAGGCGTTGTTCCACTCCTCGGCCTTGTCGTTGTGCACGAGCGTGAGCTTGACGCCGTGCCGCCGCTCCAGGTCCTCCTTGCGGTCGTGTACGGCCTGGGCCGCGTATCCGACGACGACCACGACGTCACGCAGGCCGACCTCGGCGAGGTTGCGGAGCGAGATGTCCATGATCGTGGTCTCGCCGTCGACCGGCACGAGCGCCTTGGGCAGCGTGTCGGTGTAGGGCCGCAGACGTCGTCCGGCTCCAGCGGCCAGCACCATTCCCAGCAACGTGCACTCCTTGGTCGAGCATGACTACCTTGGCCCCAAAGGTTAGTTCCCTTTGGGGCCTGCGGGGGTAATCCGCCGTTAGTCTTGCGTTCCCGTCTCGCCCGTCTCCACTCCCGTACGGGGTGAGGCGAGCCAGCACGTGAGGCTCTCCCAGCCGAACAACGCCCACAGGTAGAGCGCGAGCAACACGAATCCGGCCGCCGTCAGGTCGACGAGGACGGCCAGCGCGACCACCAGCATCCGGCCGTCCCAGCCGAGCCCGAACGTCGACAGCCAGGGCGGCGGGTAGACGTGCTGGCGCAGCCGGTAGACGAGGTCGTAGTGGTGGAAGGCCAGGGCGCCGAGCAGCAGGAAGATCAGCACCGGGTTGACGTCGTGGGCGAACCCGCAGGCGGCGATGAACGCGTACTCGATCACCCGCAGGGCAGGCGGCACGAGCCAGTCGAAGCGGCCGTCGTGCGGGTGGGAGCTGCCGGGCCCGGCCAGCAGCAGCGTCACGAGCGGCACGAAGACGGCCAGCCCCTCGCTGCCGGCCACGCCCATGAGCAGCAGCACGCCGACGACGAACGCCCCGGCGATCAGCGGCGGCAGGGGCGGCAGCTGGCCCGCGACCAGCATGCCCATGCCGCGCGAGAGCGGCCCGTCGTCGCGGTAGGTGACGACCGTGCTCCTGGGCACCGGGGTCATGTGCGTCGTGATCATCGAGCCGTCCTCAGCATCCGGCCGGCGAGCTGGTAGGTGACCGCCACGGCCCCCCATACGAGCAGCGCCAGGAACGTCACGCGGGCGTTGAAGACGGCGGCGGTGATCGCGATCAGCGCCATCCGCTCGCCGATGGGCAGCACGACCATCCTCTTCAGCCAGCGGGCGAGCGACTCGCGTTCCATCGCCAGGGCCAGCCGCAGCACGCCCTTGCGCGGCGCGTCGGGCCGGGCGCCGTCGCTCGCCTCCAGCAGCGAGCGCACCGGCTTGGACCACAGCTCGCCGATCCGCCTGGCGTCGGCACGCGACCCGCCGAAGGCGAAGTCGAGCCCGTGCCGGACGACCTGGAGGATCATCGCGGCGACCGCGAGGTGCCAGATGCCGTCGGGGCCGCCGTCGCTCCACGGCAGGCCGGCGGCGTAGCCGATGGCCAGGCCGACGTAGACGACGTACTCCTTGAGCCGGTCGGCCATCCCGTCCATCCACGCGCCGAACGGCGAGAACGAGCGGGTGTAGCGGGCGAGCTGGCCGTCGAGGCAGTCGCACACGAACGACAGGTAGAGCAGCACGGCCCCGGCGACCTGTGCCCCCCGGTCGCCGGCGGAGAACCAGACCGCCGCGAGGAAGGCCAGCGCGACCGAGATGCCGGTGACGGCGTTGGGGGTGAGCCCGAGCCTGGCCGCCGGGCGCACCAGGTGGCGCGACCAGGACGAGACGAAGTAGGTGGCGAAGAAGCCGTCACGGTCCTTGATCGCCGTGTCGAGGCGGACCTGCTCCTCGTCCACCTCGGCGAGCCTGCCGAGGGCGGTGTCGGCGCCGGCCTGGCCGGTGACGCGGTCGGCGTGCAGCGGCCCGAGCCGGGCCGCGCGGACGCGGGCGCCGGCCCTGACCAGGCCCACCAGGAGGAGGTCGACGACCTCCACGGGGGTGACGGGGCCGAGCCGTCCGGCGTCCGCGAGGTCGGCGAGCTCCTCGGCGACGTCGCCCAGCGAGGCGAGGTCGGCCCCGCCCGCCTGAAGGACGCCGCGGAAGGTGGCGTTCGCCTCGGGGACCGTGTGGAAGGAACTGCCGGCGGCGACGACGCGGCCGCCCTCGACCCGGACGGGCGGCCGCAGCGGCCCTCCCCCGGCGTCGCTGGAGACCAGCGCGGCGCTGCCGCGCGCCGGGTGCTCCAGAAGCTGCGCGAGCGCCTCGGTGTGGGCGACGAGGTCTGCCGGCAGCACGACGAGGACGCCCGTCGCGGCGCGCGCGATCTTGGCGATGCCGCGCAGGTCGACGCCCGCCCCGCCGCCCGGCGTCATCACCTGGACGTCGCGGACGGGCAGCCGCGAGAGCTGGTCGTTGATCCGGTCGAGCAGCGTGCCGCCTGCACACGGGAGTCTGCAGGCGGGGGTCGTGGCGAGCAGCACCACCGAGGTGGTCGCGCTCGCGCGGGTCATGGAAGCGGTCAAAGCGCAGGTCCTCCCGGTCGCGCGGGGGTGCGTGGACTCAGCGTAGCGACAGGGCGACGCGATATCACGGACGATGAGACCGTTACGCTCCGGGTATGGATTCCCGGTTGCGTTCTGTTGGGGTGGTCTTGGCGGGCGGCGTGGGGAGCCGGGTCGGGCTGGGCGTGCCGAAGCAGCTCGTCAGGGTCGCCGGCCGGACGATCCTGGAGCACACGATCGCGGTGTTCGAGGCGGCGCCGGAGATCGACGAGGTCGTGGTGCTCATGACTCCCGGTTTCGCCGGCCGGGTCAGGGAGCTCGTCGAGCGGGCCGGCTTCCGCAAGGTGACCCAGGTGGTGGAGGGCGGCGCCAGCCGTACCGAGAGCACCTGGCGGGCGCTGCGGGCGCTCGGGGCGGAGGAGTGCGACGTCCTCCTGCACGACGCCGTCCGCCCCCTCCTGGAGCCCCGGATCATCACGGAGTGTGTCCGCGCCCTGCGGACGCACCAGGCCGTGGAGGTGGCCATCCCCAGCTCCGACACGGTCCTCGTGGCCACCTCCGGCGCCGAGGGGGAGGTCATCGGCGAGGTGCTCGACCGGTCGCGGCTGCGGCGGGCGCAGACCCCGCAGTGCTTCCGGCTGTCGGTCATCCGCGAGGCGTACGAGCGGGCCCTGGCCGACCCGGACTTCTCCCGGCTGCCCGCCACCGACGACTGCGGGGTGGTGCTGCGTTACCTGCCCGACGTGCCGATCCACCTGGTGCCGGGCAGCGAGCGCAACATGAAGATCACCCATCCGGTGGACCTGGAGATCGCCGAGCGGCTGTTCCAACTCCCTGTCGCGCCCGTGGCCGCCGTGCCGGGGGCGCTGGACGGGCGGAGCGTGGTGGTGTTCGAGGGCTCGGGTGCCGTCGGCGAGGGCGTGGCGGAGCTGGCCGGGCGGCACGGGGCGCGGGTGCGGGTGTTCTCGCGGGCGGGTGACGGGGTGCGGGTGGAGGACCAGGAGTCGGTGGCCGGGGCGCTGGCGCTGGCGGGCCGGATCGACCATGTCGTGGACGCCACGGGCCTGACGCCGGGTGAGGGCGCCGGGGCGGCGTACGCGGGGCCGGTGAGCGTGGCCAGGGCCGCCCATCCGCACCTGCGGGACAGCGGCGGCGGGCTGCTGCTGCTCGGGCCGGGCCCGGCCGCGCCGGCGGGGGCCGTGGTGACGGCGCTGGCGCGGGCGCTGGCCGCCGAGTGGGCCGCTGACGGCATCCGGGTCAACTGCGTCACTCCGGGCGCCGGCGACGTGGCCGCCGGGCCGGTCGCGCGGGCCGCTCTCGGACTCCTGACCTCCGGGCTCACGGGCCGGGTCGTGGACGCGGGACTCACCGGGCGCTGAGCCCGGCCGCACGTGGAGACGGCCGCCCTCTCCTGGGAGCGGGCGGCCGTACGGGCGGACGGGGTGGTGCGGTTACGGGCGTGGCGGGCGGGCGAGGCCGCGCGGGCTGGTGAGGAAGCCCCACCCCCACGACAGGTGCATGGTGGCGTACACCAGCGGGAGCCTGATCTTGACCGCGACCGGCTGGCCGCTGCCTGTCAGCACCGAGCCCCCCACGATGGCCAGCGCGTATCCCCCGGGGATGACCAGCCCCAGCGGGAAGAACGGCGAGACCAGCAGCCCGAGCGCCATGGCGAGCACGGCGGCCGGCGGGGCGAGGTAGCGCAGGTTGATCGTGCCCTCGTGGGTGCGCGAGACCACGCGCCGCCAGCGGCCGTAGTGGAAGTACTGCTTGGCGAGCGCCTTGACGTTGGGGCGTGGCCGGTAGGAGACCCGCATGCGCGGCTGGAACCACACCAGGCCGCCGGTCCGGCGGATGCGGTGGTTCATCTCCCAGTCCTGGGCGCGCTGGAAGTGCTCGTCGTAGCCGCCGACCCGGTCGAGGGCCGAGCGCCGGAACACGCCCAGGTAGACGGTGTCGGCCGGCCCGGCCGTGCCGCCGACGTGGAAGGCGGCGGCGCCGACGCCGATCTTGGACGTCATCGCGCAGGCGACGGCCCGTTCGAAGACCGAGACGCCCTCGGCGGCCATCACGCCGCCGACGTTGTCGGCTCCGGTCTCCTCCAGGGTCTCGACCGCGACGCGCAGGTAGTCGGCGGGCAGCATGGCGTGCCCGTCGACCCGGGCGACGATGCCGTTGCGGGAGGCGGCGATCGCGGCGTTGAGCGCGTTGGGGGTGCGGCCGGTGGGGTTGGCCACCACGGTGACACGGCGGTCGGCGGCGGCGATGGCGTCGGCGACCTCCTGGGTGCGGTCGTGGGAGGGGCCCACGGCGAGGACGACCTCGATCTCGCCGGGGTAGCTCTGGGCGAGGACCTGGTCCACGGCCTCGCGAAGGTGCCGCTCCTCGTTGAGGACCGGCATGATGACGGAGATGGGCGGCCAGCTACGCGTCTCCGCTGGCGCGTGCGGCGAGTCGGGGAACTGCTTCATGGCGGGGCTCACGCTACTGTACGGGCAGGGGAGGAAGGCAATCGAACGCCCGATCCTCCGGCCGCACAAGAGGGGGACGGGATGCGCGACCCGGGTGAGGAGGACGCCGGGGTGCAGGTGGGCGGTGACGCCTACGGGGGCGTCAGGCTCGCGAGTGGTCGGCGGCGCAGGCCGGGCAGGGGACCGAAGGCCAGGCGCCGAAACCTGTTGATCTCCGGTCTGCTCTCGGTCGGCGTGCTGGTCGGCACCGGGGTGGTGTGGGCCACTCCCCGCCAGATCGGCTCGGTCGACGCGGGCGTGACGGAGACCGGCTCGCGCGGCGCGATGAACATCCTCCTCGTCGGCGTCGACAAGCGCGACGACCTCTCCCGCAAGCAGCAGAACCAGCTCAAGCTCGGCCGCGAGTCCGGCCAGCGGACCGACACGATGATGGTCATCCACCTGTCCGAGGACCACACCAAGGTCACCGTGGTGAGCCTCCCCCGCGACACCTGGACGACCGTTCCCGGCAAGGGCCAGCACAAGATCAACTCCGCCTACCAGTTCGGCGGTCCCAAGCTCGCGAAGCAGACCGTGGAGCAGGCGACCGGCCTGCAGATCAACCGCTACATCGAGGTGAACGTCCTCGGCTTCATCGACGTCGTCGACGCCCTCGGCGGCGTCACGGTGTGCACGCCGGTGCCGATCAACGACCCCAAGACCGGCCTCAACCTGGCCGCCGGCACCCACCAGCTCCAGGGCCCGCAGGCTCTCGGCTACGCCCGCACCCGCGCGACCGCCCGCTCCGACCTCGACCGCATCGACCGGCAGCAGCAGGTGGTCTCCGCGCTGCTCGACCGGGCGCTGAGTGCCGACACGCTGGCCAACCCGGCGCGGCTGGCCGCGTTCGTCAACTCCACGCTGCGCACCGTCAAGGTCGATCCCGACGACGGGCTGCTCGGGCTGGCGACCCAGCTCAGGGACGTCTCGCTGGACGACGTGCGGTTCGCCGACGTGCCGTTGTCCGACGTCGACTTCAAGTCGCCGACCGGCGAGTCGGCGGTGCTGTGGGACAGGACAGGGGCGCGTGAGCTGTTCCGGCGAATCGCCGCCGACGAGGACCTCGCGCCCGCGCCGACCCCGTCGGCGGCCAAGCCGTCGGCGTCCGGCACCCCCGGGCCGGCCGCGTCCCCCATCCCGCCGGAGCGGATCGCGGTCAAGGTCAAGAACGGCACCACCATCACCGGCCTGGGCGCCCGCACGAAGCAGGCGCTGGTCGCGGCCGGGTTCCAGGTGCCGGGCGAGCCGGGCGACACGGCGCAGCGCGACCACAGGAAGACGGTCGTCCGCTACGCCAAGGGTCGCGAGGACTCCGCCCGGACGGTCGCCGCCGCCATCCCCGGCGCGGAGCTGCGCGAGGCTTCCGACGTCGAGGGCATCGAGGTGATCGTCGGCAGTGACCAGCCGAAGATCAAGAAACCTTCGGCCACGGCCACGCCCGGCGCCAAGCCCTCGGCCGGCCCTACCCCCTCCACCAAAACAGCCACTCAGAACATCTGCAAGAAATAGGCATAAGTCCCCCTACACCGGGCAAGAGCGTTCGCATGGTTGTCAGGTGCTGGCGGGAGGAACCCTGCACGATCGTGCGCATCGTCGGTGATCTCGACGTGACCGCGGCTCCGCGGGTGAAGGCGGAGCTCGACGACGCCCTGCTCGCCGCCGATCCGGTCAATGTGGTCATCGATCTGACCGAGGTGCCGTTCTGCGACTCGGTGGGGCTCGGCGTGCTGGTCGCCGCGCTCAACAACGTCCAGAACCGGCGGGGCCGACTCATCCTCGTGCTCGCCCACGGCATGATCAGCCACCTGCTGACGATCACGAACCTGGATCGTCACTTCGAGACGAGCTGGTCGATGGGCGAGGCCCGGGAGGCCATGGGCGCGGCGGCCTGAGCGCCGCCCGCCCCCTCCCCCTTCCGCCTGCCTCCAGGCGACGCGTTCTCCCGGCATCCTGGATACTCGGGCCGTACGGCTGCTTTCGCTAGCACGGGAGGCCACCTGTGAGGCTTGGAGTCATGTTCGACCGCGACCTGCCGCCGGAGTCGCTCGTGCCGTTCGCGCGCGAACTGGACGGCACGGCGGTGTCCGACCTGTGGGTGGTGGAGGACCTGGGCTGGACGGGCGCGATCTCCTCGGCCGCGACGGCTCTGGCCGTGACCTCGCGGCTGCGGGTGGGCATCGGCATCACCCCCGCGCCGCTGCGCAACCCGATGCTGCTGGCCATGGAGCTGGCCAACCTGGCGCGGCTGCACCCCGGCCGGCTCGCCGCCGGGATCGGGCACGGGGTGCAGGGGTGGATGCGGCAGGTGGGCGCCGCCGTCCCGTCGCCGCTGGCACTGCTGGAGGAGACGATCACGTCCGTACGGGCGCTGCTGCGCGGCGAGACCGTCACCCTGCACGGCCGGGCGGTCCACCTCGACGGCGTCTCCCTCGTCCACCCGCCGGCCGAGCCGCCGCCGGTGCTGGCCGGCGTGGTGAGCCCGCGGTCGCTGGCCCTGTCGGGGCGGGTGGCGCAGGGCACGATCATCCCCGAGGGCCTCGCGCCGGAGCGCGTCCCGCCGATCGTCGAGCAGATCTCGGCCGCCGGGGAGCACGAACTGGTGGCGTTCGCGTTCCTGTACGTCGGCGACGACGCCCGCGAGGTCATGCGGCCGGCCGCGACGGGGCAGGCCCAGTTCCTGGGGGTGACGCCGGAGGAGGTGGACATGGCCGCCGGGTCGCCGGAGCAGGCCGCGGCCCGGGTGCGGGCGCTGTGGGAGGCAGGGGTGTCCACGGTGGCGGTCCGCCCGATGGGGCCCGACCCGCTCTCCCACGTACACAGGCTCCTGTCGGCCCTCTGACGCCGCTCCGCCCGGCCGCCCCGGCGAAACGGCGGCCGAACGGAGGAGGGTGACTCGGTCGGATGGCCGATGGCGCGGCGCCCGCGCCAGGCGACGATCACCACATGAGACGTATCACGGCAGCCGCGACGGCGGCGGCGATGGCCGGGCTGGTCGCGGTCACCTCCTCGTGCGGAGTGGAGCTGGACGCCAAGGAGGTGCACACCTCCCGCACGTTCCCCCACCCGAGCCCGGGCGCCCCGGTGACGATCACCTCCGCCATCGGTGGGCTGCGCATCGTGCCGGGCGCCGCGGGTGAGGTGCGGGTGGACCGGTGGCTGCGCGGCAAGGCGGCCCACGACGACAACGCCTCCTGGTCGTTCGACCGGGGCGCGCTGCGGCTGGGCGCCGACTGCACGATCGTGTTCGGTGACTGCGGCGCCCGCTACCACGTCCGGGTCCCGCCGGGGGTGCGTGTGGTGATCCGCAGCGCGGACGAAGGCGTCGTCGTCCGGGAGCTGGCCCAGGACGTGGAGGTCAGCTCGCCGGGCCCCATCAGGGTGTACGGCACGTCGGGGCGGCTGCGGCTGGTGGGCGGTGACGGCCTGATCGCCGGCGACCGGCTCAGGTCCGCCGATGTCGTGGCGCGCACCACCACGGGCACCATCAACCTGTCGTTCGCCGCACCGCCGGCCCGGCTGGAGATGCGCTCCGGCGACGGACGCGTCACCGCCACGGTCCCGGACGCCCCCTACCAAATCACGGCCGAGAGCCGGCACGGCAAGGAGCGGTCGCAGCTCAGGAGCACCACGAGCGACCGGACCATCGTCGCCAGGAGCGGCACGGGCGACATCCGCCTGCTGACCGGACAAGGCTAGGCGGCCGCCGGTCCGTCCCGGTCAGCAGGCGGACCCTCGGCCTGCCCGGCGCCCTCGTCCTCCCGCACCCGGCCGGGGCTCGGGGAGACGGCGCCGGCCTCGATCAGTGCAGGGGGATGGCGGCCCAGGGGCTCTCGGGGTGGGTCATCAGGGCCCGGTGGGCGTCCAGCACCGTCGTGTACCAGTCGCCGAACGCCTCCTCGTCGAAGTGGAGGCAGCGGCCCAGGACGTAGCCGGCCGAGAACTCGGCCCACGAGCCGTACACGCCCTGCGCGCCCTTGCCCGCCCGTTCGACGGCGTCGCGCAGCTCCGCCTGGGTCGCGTAGCGGGCGCCCCGCCCGCGGCGCGCCACCATCGAGGCCCGGCCGAGGTCCCAGGCGGCGACGCTGCGCACGTACCCGTCCGGCGGCAGCAGCCCGTCGGCCCGGAAGCGCGCCTCGTACCGCATCACCTCGCCCACCAGGCCGCGCAGGATCCTGACGTGCGCGTCGAGCGTGGCGGCGTCGAAGCCGGCGGCGTCGGGGCCGTCCGCCTGCGCGCGCACGGCCGTCTCGACGTGGTCACGCCACGCCACGGGGTCGATCCTGGCGCTCCCGCTCTCGCGGATCAGCAGGTTGCGCACGTCGAGGACGAAGTGCCACTGCCAGGCGCTCACCTCGCAGCGGAGCAGTTGCTCCTGCGTGTCCAGCCAGTCGTCGCGGCCGTCGATGTCCCAGTCACGGCTGAGCCCCTCCACCTCGTTGGCGTAGCCGGCGCCGTGCCAGTCGAGGGTGTTCCAGGCGTCGCCGTTGGCGTAGCAGAGGTGGGCGCCGCAGGCCAGGCCCCGGAGCACGGCCTCGTCGTCGGGCGCACCGGTCCAGCGGGTCTCGACCCGGTCGCACATGCCGTCCGGCTGGAACAGTTCGACGTGCAGATCGCGCCAGACCTCGCGCTCGTCCTCGTCCGCCAGGAACCACTTGGTGCACGGCGTCCCGCCGTTGACGAGCAGGATGTCCACCCCGTCGGGCCAGAGGGCGTCCAGGCCGCCGAGCGTGGTGAACTCGTAGACCACCTCCGGGTGCGGCCGGGGCAGCACGCCCACCGTGTACGCCGGCACGACGCGACGGCCGTCCTGCAACGTCATCACCGTGAGCGGCGCCGTCCCGTCGCTGCCCTCGGCGGCCGGCAGCGGCACCGGCCGGTAGAGCCCCTCGGCGGCGATGAGCCGCAGGTACTCGTAGTGGGCACGCTCCTCGCCCGCCTCGTCCCGCCGCATCAGCTCGTACAGCCGCTGCTCGCGGAGGGCGGGCGCCCGCCACCGGCCGCCGTCGTCGGGGTCCGGCAGGTGGGGCAGGATCTCGTCGTGCATCTCGTCCTCGGCGTGCATCTGGTGCACTATATCCGCAGCGTCACGCCAACTGATCTTCAGTACGCCTCGCCGCCAGGGCGCGGAGCCCTCGCCTCCCGCAAGACCCGGAACACCGCCCACGCCGAGGCAACGGGCGCGACGGCGACGCCCTCAGTCCACGGGGGACGGGCGAGGGCCCCATCGATCTTGGCGACGGTCCCCCCGCGTAGATCACGGACCCGCGCATGCCACGCGCGAGCAGGACCTTGTACACGTGGCGGACCGCGGCCACGGGCGGGCCGATGGTGCATGACCTGCGGGCGGTGCTGGACGCGATCGGCTGGAGCCGACCACGTCTTCGCCCTGCCGAAGAACGACCGTGAGCGGGTCGTACCGCTGCCCGGCCGGGCCGCTGAGGCCATCAAGCGCCACGTCTCGGCCTATCCCGACCCTGGCTTCACCCTCCGTGTGTATGCCCACATGATGCCGGGCTCACATGAACGCGCCAGGCAAGCCATCGACAACCGGCTGTTCCGCCCTCGGGCCACCGGTGTCGAGAGTCAGAAGCTCGCGTAGCCCTCGACGACTTCGCGGAGCGAGCGGACCTCTCCCACGGCGTGGTCCGCTTCCTGCTGCCCGGATCTATTGAGTGATCCCGCGATGGCGAGCAATCCGCGGTAGACGGCGGATGAACTCCGCTTCATCTTCGAAGTCCCATTCCGCGCCATCAGGCTCCGCATGGTACGTCAGGAAGGGAAGTTTGCTCTCCGCCCTTGTACCCGTCTCCTGCGCGGAACGCTCGATCATCGCCCAGAAGCCGTCAACGTCCATGAGACGCGATCATGGCAACCTCCGAGCAGCCTGTACAGATCACGGAACACCGACGGAACGCGGCCCAGTCCACAGGGCTCGGGCATCGCGCGAAACCCGGCAGCGCGCGCCCTCACGTGCCGGGTTTCCGCATGTCAACGCCTACTTCAGGAGCTGCCTGGCCATCACCATACGCTGGATCTGGTTGGTGCCCTCGTAGATCTGGGTGATCTTGGCGTCGCGCATCATGCGCTCGACCGGGAAGTCCTTGGTGTAGCCGTACCCGCCGAGGAGCTGGACCGCGTCCGTGGTGATCTCCATGGCGGCGTCCGAGGCGGCGCACTTGGCGGCGCTCGACAGGAACGTCAGGTCCTTCTGCGGCTGCCCGTGCATGGCCAGCTCCGACTTGGCCGCCGCGTGGTAGGTGAGCTGCCTGGCCGCCTCAAGCTTCATGGCCATGTCGGCCAGCATGAACTGCACGCCCTGGAAGTCGGCGACGGCCTTGCCGAACTGCTTGCGCTCCTTGACGTAGCCGACGGCGTAGTCGAGGGCGCCCTGGGCGATGCCGAGGGCCTGCGCGGCGATGGTGATGCGGGTGTGGTCGAGCGTGGCCAGGGCGGTCTTGAAGCCGGTGCCGGGCTCGCCGATCAGGCGTGATGCAGGGACGCGGACGTCCTCCAGGATGACCTGGCGGGTCGGGGAGGCCTTGATGCCGAGCTTCTTCTCCTTGGGCCCGAACGAGACGCCTTCGTCTGACTTCTCCACGACGAACGCGGAGATGCCCCGGGCCCCGGCCGACGGGTCGGTCACGGCCATGACCGTGTAGTACTCCGACACGCCCGCGTTCGTGATCCACATCTTGGTGCCGTTGAGCACGTAGTGGTCGCCGTCCGCGACGGCGCGGGTCTTCATCGCGGCCGCGTCGGAGCCCGCCTCCGGCTCCGACAGCGCGTACGAGAACATGGCGTCGCCTCGGGCCACCGGTGCCAGGTAGCGCTGCTTCAGCTCCTCCGAGGCCGACAGCAGCAGCGGGACGGTGCCCAGCTTGTTCACGGCCGGGATGAGGGACGACGAGGCGCAGGCCCGCGCCACCTCCTCGATCACGATGACCGTGGCGAGCGCGTCGGCCCCCGCCCCGCCGTACTCCTCCGGCACGTGCACCGCGTGCAGGTCGGCTCCGACGAGCGCCTTGTAGACGTCCCAGGGGAACTCTTCGGTTTCGTCGGCCTCCGCGGCGCGCGGGGCGATCTTCTCGTCGGCGAGGGCGCGGACCGTCTCCCGGAGCATGTCGTGCTCTTCGGCGGGCGCGTACAGAGGGAAGCTCATGCACGAATAGTAGGACGTCCGAGCATCTTGTTACCAGTCGGTACGGTTTGTGAAAAGGCCCAGGTGGCACAGAACGGGGTAACGGCGGCCGGTAGCATGCCTGGGCGATCGAAAGGAGCTCACTCGTGCCATATCGCCTGACGGTGATCGGGACCGGATACCTGGGCATCACGCATGCGGCCTGCATGGCGGATCTCGGATTCGACGTCCTGGGCCTCGACATAGACGCCGACAAGGTCCGCTGTCTCAACCAGGGTGAGCTTCCCATCCACGAGCCCGGGCTCGAACCCGTGCTGCGCCGGGGCCTCGAATCCGGCCGCCTGCGCTTCACCACCTCCTACGAGGAGGCCGCCGCCTTCGGCGACGTGCACTTCATCTGCGTGGGCACGCCGCAGAAGCGCGACGAGTACGCCGCCGACGTCTCCTACATGGACGCCGCCGTCGAGTCGCTGGCCCCCCACCTCGACCGCGAGTGCCTGGTGGTGGGCAAGTCCACCGTCCCCGTCGGCACCGCGAACCGGCTCGCCGACAAGCTCGCCCGGCTGGCCCCGGCGGGCATCGAGGCCGAGCTGGCCTGGAACCCCGAGTTCCTGCGCGAGGGCTTCGCCGTGCAGGACACGCTCACCCCCGACCGCATCGTGATCGGCGTGCGGTCCGAGCGGGCCGAGAAGGTGCTGCGGGAGGTCTACCAGCCGCTGGGCGACGTGCCGTTGGTGGTGACCGACTTCGCGACGGCCGAGCTGGTCAAGACCGCGGCCAACGCCTTCCTGGCCACCAAGATCTCGTTCATCAACGCCATGGCCGAGGTCTGCGAGGCCGCGCACGCCGACGTCAAGCAGCTCTCCGAGGCCCTGGCCTACGACGACCGCATCGGTGGCCGGTTCCTGAACGCCGGTCTCGGGTTCGGCGGCGGGTGCCTGCCCAAGGACATCCGCGCGTTCATGGCCCGCGCGGGCGAGCTGGGCGCCGACCAGGCGCTGACGTTCCTGCGCGAGGTGGACGCGATCAACATGCGCCGCCGCGCCCGCATGGTGGACCTGGCGCGCGAACTCGCCGGCGGCTCGTTCCACGGCTGCACGGTCGGCGTGCTGGGGGCCGCGTTCAAGCCCAACTCCGACGACATCCGCGACTCGCCCGCGCTGGACGTGGCCGTCACGATAGGCCAACAGGGCGGGCAGGTGACGGTGTACGACCCGATCGCGCTGGACAACGCCCGCAAGGCGCACCCGGAGCTCAGGTACGGCGACTCGGCGCTGGAGGCGGCCCGCGGGGCGCACGTGGTGCTGCTGCTCACGGAGTGGCAGGAGTTCGTCGACCTGGACCCCGAGGCGCTGGGACAGGTCGTCGCCACGCGCAGGATCGTCGACGGACGCAACGCGCTCAACGCCGAGACCTGGCGCGCCGCCGGCTGGCACTACCGCGCGCTCGGCAGACCGTAGGTCCATCTGCTGTTACGGCACGGCCAAGCAGGCCGCCACCCGCCGCACGGGGCTGCGGGCCTCCAGGAGGACGCCCGCTGACCGGATGACGGCGGGCCGCCGTAACGCCGTCCTCCTGGCCGTGGCCTCCGTGTCCCGATGGGCCACGGCCTCCGTGACGCGATGGGCCACGGCCTCCGTGGCCTGGTCGTCACCCCACAGGCGGGGCTTATGGCGTGTCGGTGGGCCGCGTGCTCAGGGTGGCCGCTTCGGCGCGCAGCCGCTCGCCCTTGGCGTACGCCTGGTCCTTGAGGCGGTCCTGGAAGTCCTCCATGCGGCGCCGGAGCTCAGGGTCGGCGGCGGCGAGGATGCGCACGGCCAGCAGCCCCGCGTTGCGCGCCCCGCCCACGGCCACGGTGGCGACGGGCACCCCGGCGGGCATCTGGACGATCGACAGCAGGGAGTCCATGCCGTCGAGGTACTTCAGCGGCACCGGCACCCCGATGACGGGCAACGGCGTCACCGAGGCGAGCATGCCGGGCAGGTGGGCCGCCCCGCCCGCTCCGGCGATGATGACGCGCAGGCCCCGGGAGGCGGCCTGGCGGCCGTAGTCGATCATCTCGGTGGGCATGCGGTGCGCGGAGACCACGTCGGCCTCGAACGGCACGCCGAACTCCGCGACGGCCTCGGCCGCCGCCTTCATCACGGGCCAGTCGGAGTCGCTACCCATGACGATGCCGATGGTCACGCCGTCTCCTTCGCGGGTCGCGGGGACATCTCGCTCACGTGTACTCCCCCGTGGTGAGGTAGACGGCGGCGTGGCGGGCCCGGGCGCGCACCGCGTCCAGATCGTCGCCCAGGGCCGTCACGTGGCCGATCTTGCGGCCGGGGCGCACCTGCTTGCCGTAGAAGTGGACCTTGACGCCGGGGTCGTGGGCCATCACGTGCTCGTAGCGCTTGAACAGGTCGGGGTCGTCGCCGCCGAGCAGGTTGGCCATGACGACGACGGGCGCGGTCATGGCCGGCGAGCCGAGCGGCAGGTCGAGGACGGCCCGCAGGTGCTGCTCGAACTGCGACGTGCGCGCGCCCTCGATCGTCCAGTGGCCGCTGTTGTGGGGGCGCATGGCCAGCTCGTTGACCACCAGCCCGTGGCCCGTGTCGAACATCTCGACCGCCAGCAGCCCGGTCACCCCCAGCTCGTCGGCGACCTGCAGGGCGATGCGCTGGGCCTGCGCCGCCTCCTCCGGGTCGAGCCCGGGAGCGGGCGCGAGCACCTCGACGCAGATGCCGTCCTGCTGCACGGTCTCGACGACCGGGTAGCTGACGCCCTGCCCGTGGGGCGAGCGGGCCACCAGCACGGCCAGCTCCCGCTCGAACGGCACGAACGCCTCGGCCATCAGCGGCACCCCGGCCGCGAAGGCGGCCTCGGCGTCGGCGACCGAGCGGCACACCCACACGCCCCGGCCGTCGTAGCCGCCCCTGATCGCCTTGAGGACCACCGGCCAGCCGTGCGCCTCGGCGAAGGACGTGACGTCCTCGACGCCGGACACCCTGGCCCAGGCCGGGCAGGGCGCGCCGATGGCGGTGAGCCGCTCGCGCATGACCGCCTTGTCCTGGGCGTGGACCAGCGCCTCCGCCCCCGGGTGCACCGAGAACCCGTCGGCGACCAGCGCGCTGATGTGCTCGGTGGGGACGTGCTCGTGGTCGAACGTGATCGCGTCGCAGCCCTTGGCGAACGCGCGCAGGTCGCCGAGGTCGCGGTAGTCGCCGATCCGGGTGTCGACGATGACCCGGGCGGCGCTCTCGTCAGCGGTGTTGGCCAGGACCCGCAGCTCGACGCCCAGCGCGATGGCGGGCTGCTGCGTCATCCGGGCGAGCTGGCCCGCGCCGACCACGCCGACGACCGGGCCGATGGGGCTGTAGGAACTCACGTGTGGTGAGCTTACCGGGACGGATCGGTTGCCACGCAGCCGCGCCCCAGTTCAGCGGCCTCGCTCAGCCCGCAGGCCCCCGGCGCAGGCCCCCGGCGCAGGCCCACGGTGGTCGGGCCGTCGGCGGCGCTGACGACGCTGGCCAGCACGACCAGCTCGGAGCCCTCCGGCGACAACCCCTCCAGCGGACGCTTCAGCGCCTTCCGCCCCGGTCCGGGGCGCTGCTCGTACCCGATCCGCAGCACGTCGAAGACCAGCACCGAGCCGGTCGACAGCGCGACCGTCCTGGCGGGCTCCCCGGCCAGCTCGACGTCGATCGACAGGCGGTCGGGCGCGACCTCGGCGGGCTTGCCGGCGAGCTCGTCCAGCAGCTTCCGTACGGGGTCGCCGGACGGGAACCGCACGCCGTTCACCCCGGCCGGGTCGGTGAGGTACGTCAGATGGCGCTGCGGCACCAGCCGGGCGCGCGTGGCCACCTCACGGCCCGCCGCGACGCCGGGGTCTCCCGGGGAGACCGGCTCGCCGTGCGCCGGGACGGGGCCGGCGGCCAGCCGCCAGCGGTCCCCGTCGAGCTGGAACACGTAGTACGCGGGCGACGGCTTCCTGGCCAGGGCGGCGAACCAGTCGCCCGCGTCCGGCAGGAAGAAGACCGGGTCGCCGGGGAGGGCTGGGCGGCCGTTCCGGGTCGCCTCGCAGGCACGGCCGCCCAGCGTCTTCTCCGCCCCCGTGGTGAGCTCGGCGACGGCCGCGCAGTCGCGCCGCCGCCACGCCTCGTCCAGCTCGGCGAGCACCCCGAACGCCCGCTCCGCCGTCGCGGCGTCCACCGGCGGGGCGATCGACTCCGGGACGGCCGACGGGCGCTGTTCGGTCACCACGGTGGCCTCCGGCGGCGCGCCGCATCCGGCCGTCAGCGCGCACAGGCCGGCGAACAGGGCGAGCAGTCGTAGCTGCACGGTCGGGTCCCGAGGGTCATGGCCGTGGGGAACGGCGGTCCGGCTGAGCCATCGCCGGGCGCCCGGCAAGGGCGCGTCCGGGCTCCCGGCGATCTGCTACCGCAGCGTAATGCCCATAATGCGCGTTTGTCCGGGCATAACTTGATATTGGGCGGCCTACCGTCACGAGCAAGGATCTCCCCCTGTCCGACCCGAGCCGACGGCCGTGACCAGTAGGCTGGGTGAGCCCAAGGCTGACAGGCGCCGCGCGCAGGGAAGGACCGACCAGGAGACGTGGACTTCATCAAGCCCCTCTACCAGCGGTTCGAGGCCCTGCTGCGCGAGCTGACCAAGTTCGGCATCATCGGGGCGCTCGCCTTCGTGCTCGACACCGGCATGCTCAACCTGTTCCTGATGCTGGGCCAGGGCCCGATGACGTCCAAGGTGTATGCGGCGGTCGTCTCGACGACCTTCGCCTACGCCGGCAACAGGTTCTGGACGTTCCGGCACCGCGAGCAGAGCGGCCTCGGCCGCGAGTACTTCCTGTTCTTCCTGCTCAACGGCATAGCCCTGCTCATCGGCCTGCTGGTGATCGGCTTCACCCGCTACACGCTCGGCCTGAGCGACCTGCTGAGCCTGAACATCGCCAACATCATCGGCGTCGGCCTCGGCACCCTGTTCCGCTTCTGGTCGTACAAGAAGTGGGTGTTCCTGGAGGCCACCGAGCCCATCCCCACCGAGCTGCCGGACGCCGAGGTCAGGCAGGACCGGTGACGACCCGGGTCGGGCCGTTGTCGTCGGCGGGCCTGAGGAAGATCGCGAACGTCGCCGGGCGTCGCCGTACCAGCTCCAGACGACCGCCGTCGGCGGCGGCCAGGGCGCGGGCGAGCGTCAACCCCAGCCCGGTGCCGCCTCCGCCGCTCACGTTGCGCTCGAAGACCTTGGGCGCGATCTCGTCGGCGATGCCGGGCCCCTCGTCGGTCACCTCGATGACGATGTAGGTGTCGCCCTGGGTGGTGGTGACCGTGACGGTGCCGGCGCCGTGGCGCAGGGAGTTCTCCAGCAGCGTGGCGATGACCTGGCCGAAGCCGCCGGTCGTGGCCAGCGCCTTCAGGCCGCGGGAGCCTTCGAGCAGTAGCGTGCGGTCACCGCCGCGGAAGACCGGCTCCCACTCGGTGATCTGCTGGATGAGCACCTCGTCGATGGCCACCGGCTCGGCCTGCGCGTGGCGCTGCCGCCGGGCCGCGGCGAGGAGTTCGTCGATCACCGCGGTGAGCCGCTCGGCCTGCACGATGGCGGCCTCGCCCTCCTCGCGGACGATCGCCGGCTGGTCGCTGGCCGCGACGATCTCCTCCAGGCGCATGGTCAGGCCCGTCAGCGGGGTGCGTAGCTGGTGGGAGGCGTCCGTGGCGAACTCGCGCTCCCGGGTCAGCAGGTCGGAGATGCGCGTGGCGCTGCGGTCGAGCACCTCGGCCACGCGGTCCAGCTCCGGTATGCCGTAACGGTGCCTGCTCGGCCGGGCGTCACCCGAGCCGAGCCGGTCGGCGATCTTGGCCAGGTCCTGCAACGGCAGCGTCAGCCGGCGCGACTGCACGATGGCCAGCCCCACCGCCACGGCCAGAGCCGCGACGGCCAGGGCCACGATCAGCAGCAGGCGCGCGCGCACGTCCTGCTCGATCTGCTCCCGGTCGCGGCTCACCCGGACGTAGATGCCGTTCTCGGACTGCGCGTCCTCCGCCATCTGCTGGCCCGACGGCGGAGCCGTGCCGACGATGGTGGCCTTGGGCGGGTTCGCGCGTTCGTAGATCTGGATGTGGCGGCCGGGATACTTCTGCTCGAGCTGCTGGGGATCCAGCGGCGTCTCCTGGATGCGGGCGTACTCGACCTCCCCCACGAGGCGAGTCGCCTCCGCCCTGAGCTCCTGGGCCGCCTCGTCGACGATCAGACGGCTGACCACGATGCCCAGCGGGACCCCCAGCAGCAGGACCGCGATGACCGCGACGACCAGAGTCGAGGTGAGCAGACGGCGGCGCATCCCCTACTCGCGTTCGAAGCGGAAGCCGACTCCCCGGACCGTGGTGATGTAGCGGGGCTTGGCCGCGTCGTCGCCGAGCTTGCGTCGTAGCCACGAGATGTGCATGTCGAGCGTCTTGGTCGAGCCCCACCAGTTGGTGTCCCACACCTCGCGCATGATCTGCTCGCGGGTGACCACCTTGCCGGCGTCGCGCACCAGCACGCGTAGCAGGTCGAATTCCTTGGTCGTCAGGTGCAGCTCCTTCTCCCCCATCCAGGCGCGGCGGGAGTCGGCGTCGATGCGCACGCCCTGCACGACCGGGGTCTCGGACGTGCCGCGGCGCAGCAGCGCGCGCACGCGCGCGAGCAGCTCCGCCAGCCGGAACGGCTTGGTGACGTAGTCGTCGGCGCCGGCGTCCAGGCCGACGACGGTGTCGACCTCGTCGACGCGGGCGGTGAGTATGAGAACCGGGGTGCCGTGCCCTTCGGCGCGGATCCGGCGGGCGACCTCCAGCCCGTCCATCTCTGGCAGGCCGAGGTCGAGAACGATCAGGTCGATGCCCCCCGACAGAGCCCTCTCCAGGGCCTGCGGGCCGTCGGGGCTCACCTCAACCTGATATCCCTCACGGCGCAGGGCGCGCGCGAGCGGTTCGGAAATCGAGGTGTCATCCTCGGCGAGAAGTACGCAGGTCATGAAGCGATCGTAGGACCTTAAGCGATCGTTTCCCGGTCACAGCGCACGGTTTGACTCGTCGTTGACCTATCCATTGACCTGGGCAAACGCTGATAAATATCGGCTAGTCATGTTTAAACTACCGCGATTGTCGGGGGGAATGCACAATTTCGATCTTGCCATTCCCCGAAAAGCCTCCGGCGCCCCGGCGTGTCGCGCGCGGGCGCCCCGGCAGAACCAGGCGACAGGAACCAGGCGGCATTCAGCCAGCCAGGACCAGAACGCGCCGCGCCCGCCGGAGGACACTCCGGCGGGCGCGGCGCGTGCGGTGACCGCGGGTGGTCCCGGGTCAGTCGTCGTTGTGCGACGGGTCGGTGTAGCGGGCGAGGTAGAGCTGCTCGCCCAGGCTGTGGATCAGCGCGAGCTCGGTCTCGAGGTAGTCGATGTGGTGCTCCTCGTCGGCCAGGATCTCCTCGAAGATGCGGGCCGAGGTCGTGTCGCCCTTCTCCCGCATGAGCTGGATACCGGGCCGCAGCCGCTGCACGACCCCCAGCTCGATCTCGAGGTCCGCCCGGAGCTGCTCCTCCACGGTCTGGCCGATATGCAGGGTGCCCAGCCGCTGGTAGTTGGGCAGTCCCTCGAGGAACAGGATGCGATCGGTGAGCACCTCGGCGTGGCGCATCTCGTCGAACGACTCGTCGCGGGTGTGCTTGGCCAGCTTGGTGTAGCCCCAGTTCTGCTGCATCTTGGCGTGCAGGAAGTACTGGTTGATCGCGGTGAGTTCAGCGGTCAGCTGCTCGTTGAGCAACTCGATGATCTGCTTGTCGCCCTGCATGAACGGGCCCCTCGTGCTAAGCGGTCGTGAGTTCTTCAGACCGTTTCAGGATCGCACATATCTTCCGAACACAAGAGGCACAATCCCCCCCGGCGCCCGTGGTGTCGCGCACCTGCCGCGCGCTCCTGGCGCCGGCGGCGATGCAGTCGTGGACCTCGTTCTCGGTCACGGCACGACAGACACACACGTACATCGGAGGAGAAGCCTCTCAACACGTCGGAAGCCCGTTAGGTTAGGCACGCCTAATGTAGCTGACTTCGGTAAGGCTTGCCTATGTTAGCCGCGCCACAGATCACGGACTCCCCGGTCAGGCGTCAGTGTCCCCTGGCGATCCACTCCTCCAGGTGCGGCGCCTCGGACCTGATCGACGTGGACTCGCCGTGGCCGGTGTGCACGACGGTCTCGCCGGGCAGCGTGAGCAGCCGGTCGCGGATCGACTCGATGATCGTCTCGAACGAGGAGTAGGACCGGCCCGTCGCGCCGGGGCCGCCCTTGAACAGCGTGTCGCCGCTGAACACCGCGCACAGGTCGGCCGCGTGCAGGCAGACCGCGCCGGGCGAGTGGCCGGGCGTGTGGATCACCTCCAGCGAGATCCCGCCCGCCTCCAGCTTCTCGCCGTCGGCGAGCGGCTCGTAACGCACCGCGTCGCCGTACACCTGCTCCCACAGCACCTGGTCGGCGGGGTGCAGCCGGATCGGCGCGCCGGTGAGCCCGGCCAGTTCGTGGGCGGCGTTGATGTGGTCGTCGTGGGCGTGGGTGCAGACGATCGCCTTGACCGTGCGGCCGCCGACGCGGTCGGCGATGGCCCGCGCGTCGTGCGCGGCGTCGATGACGATGACCTCCCGGGCGTCGCCGACCAACCACACGTTGTTCTCGACGTCCCACGTGCCGCCGTCGAGCGAGAACGTCCCTGAGGTGATGACCCTGTCGAGCATCTAGAGGACCACCACCGATCGCAGCACGTCGCCCTGGTGCATCTTGGCGAACGCCTCCTCGACCTGGTCGAGCCGGATCGTCTCGGTGACGAACCTGTCGAGCGGCAGCCGGCCCTGCAGGAACAGGTCGACGAGCATCGGGAAGTCGCGGCTCGGCAGGCAGTCGCCGTACCAGGACGACTTCAGCGAGCCGCCCCGGCCGAACACGTCGAGCAGCGGCAGCTCCAGCGTCATCTCCGGCGTCGGCACCCCCACCAGCACGACCGTGCCCGCCAGGTCGCGGGCGTAGAAGGCCTGCCGGTAGGTCTCGGGCCGGCCGACGGCCTCGATGACCACGTCGGCCCCGAACCCGCCGGTGAGGTCGCGGATCGCCTCGACCGGGTCGCTCTCACGGGAGTTGACCGTGTCGGTGGCACCGAAGCCGCGTGCCCACTCCAGCTTGCGGTCGTCCACGTCCACCGCGATGATCCTGGAGGCGCCCGCCAGCGAGGCGCCGAGCACGGCCGCGTCGCCCACGCCGCCGCAGCCGATGACCGCCACCGTGTCGCCCCGGGTCACGCCGCCGGTGTTGATCGCCGCGCCGAGCCCGGCCATCACCCCGCAGCCCAGCAGCCCGGCCACCTCGGCGGGCGCCTCGGCCGACACCTTGGTGCACTGGCCGGCCGCGACCAGCGTCTTGCCGAGGAACGCGCCGATGCCGAGCGCGGGCGACAGCTCCGTGCCGTCGTCCAGGGTCATCTTCTGGGTGGCGTTGTGGGTGGCGAAGCAGTACCACGGACGGCCACGCAGGCAGGCGCGGCACTGGCCGCAGACGGCCCGCCAGTTGAGGATGACGAAGTCGCCCGGCTCCAGCCCCGTGACCCCGTCGCCGACCGCCTCGACGACACCCGCCGCCTCGTGGCCGAGCAGGAACGGGTAGTCGTCGCTGATGCCCCCCTCGCGGTAGTGGAGGTCGGTGTGGCAGACACCGCAGGCCTGCACGGCGACCACGGCCTCGCCCGGCCCGGGGTCCGGCACGATCACCGTCTCGACGGAAACTTCTCTGCCTTTACCTCGGGCGATGACACCCTGCACTTCGTACGGCATGGCAGCCATCTTGTGTCAGGAGGGTGATCACCGCAAGACTCAGCGGCTCGCCGGGTCGGCGTCCTGCTCGTCGTCGGAGGCGTCCTCCAGCAGCCGGAACAGATCGCCCCGGACCTCCTGGATCTTCGGGATGTCGCGGAGCACGAGCTGTCCCCGCTCCCCTGCCGACTCCACGGTGAGCGTGCCGCACCCGAGCAGCCGCTCGAGAAGCGTCTGGTCGGAGCTCACCGTGTTGAGCTTGGCCATCGGGATCTCGTCGGTCGACTTGTTGAGCACGCCGGTGCTGATGGTGAACCGGTGGGTGGTGAGCACGTAGCCGGTGTTCTTCCATTGCAGGTAGGGGACGAACGACCAGACGGTGAGCAGACCCAGCGCGACGGCGCAGATGGCGATCCTGGCATAGCCGGCGTACTCCCAGGTGCCCGGCACGAGCCAGAGCCCGGCGCCCGAGGCCGCGGCGATGAGCACGAGCGCGGCGAAGGGCCCGGCCAGTGTCCGCCAGTGGGGATGGAAGGACCTGACGCGCCGCTCACCCTCCGTGAGGTGATGGTCCGGGATGGTCATGGGCAAATGCTGCCACCTCGGCGGGGCGCGCGGCTACCCGCCCGGCCGGACGTGGACGACGTCGCCGGCGCTCAGGGTGTAGCGGTGGCCCTCGGCCACCACCTGGAGGTGGCCCCCGTGGTCGATCCCGCTCGCCCGGCCGGCCAGGAACCGGCCGCCGGGCAGCTCGACCCGCACCTCGCGGCCGATGGTGGCGCTGGAGGCCTGGTAGGCGGCCCGCAGCCCCGACCTGTCGGCGTCGCCGGCGGCCTCGCTCCAGTCGCGGTAGTGCGACTCGACCTCGCGCAGCACGGCGCGCAGCAGCGGGTCGCGGTCGAGGCAGGCGCCCTGCTGGATGGCCAGCGACGTCGCGGTCTCCACCGGCAGTTCGTCGGGCCGGAGCGACACGTTCAGGCCCATGCCGATGACGACGGCGTCCTCGACCCGCTCGGCCAGCACACCGGCCAGCTTGCGCTCGCCGACGAGCAGGTCGTTCGGCCACTTGAGGCGCACGTCCACCTCCGCCAGCCGCCGGACGGCCGAGGCGGCCGCGACGCCGAACAGCAGCGGCAGCCAGCCCTGCGTCTCCACCGGCGGCCGGGGCCGCAGCAGGACGGAGACCGTGAGCCCGGAGCGCGGCGGGGCGGTCCAGACGCGGCCCAGCCGGCCCCGGCCGGCGAGCTGCTCCTCGGCCACCAGCACCGCCCCCTGCGGGGTCCCCTGGCGGGCCAGCGCGGCGAGGTCGGCGTTGGTCGAGCCGGTGCGTTCGACGACGGTGACGCCCGTCCAGACGCTGCCCGGTCGCACCAGGGCTCGGTTCAGCGCCGCCTCGGAGAGAGGCGGGCGCTCCAGGTCGGAGTAGCGCGAGTCGGGCACCCTTCCATCTTGGCGGACCCCGCCGCACGCTCCGTACCGGCCCCTCACCTGCCCGTGTGTCCGCCGTGCGGCGAAGATGGGAGGGTGCGCTACCTCACCCTCCCCATCGCGGGGCGGCCATGACCGGCCGCCCCGGACCCACCACCCGCGTCCGCGTCCGCCGGCTCGTCGGCCCCATCGGCGATGACCGCCGCGACGACCTGGCCACCGAGGAGCCGCTGGAGATCCGGCTCACCTCGCTCGACGGCACGCGCAGGACCGTCGCGATCACCATGCGGACCCCCGGCCACGACTTCGAGCTGGCCGCCGGGTTCCTGCACGGTGAGGGTCTGGTCGCGCCGGACGGCATCGCGGCGATCGGCTACTGCACCGACGAGGACGTCCCGCCCGAGGCCCGCTACAACACGGTCACCGTGCGGCTGCGCGGGCCCGTCCCCGACCTGCCCGCGCTGGACCGGCACTTCGTGACCTCCAGCGCCTGCGGCGTGTGCGGGTCGGCCGGGCTGGACGCGCTGCACGACCGCTGCCGGCCCCTCCCGCGGGGCTCGGTCACGCTCACTCCGGAGATCCTGTACGGCCTGCCGGACCGGCTGCGCGAGGCGCAGGGCGTGTTCGGCAAGACGGGCGGGCTGCACGCGGCGGGCCTGTTCACCGCCGAGGGCGAGCCGGTCGCGGTGCGGGAGGACGTGGGCCGGCACAACGCGGTGGACAAGCTGATCGGCTGGTCGGCGCTGACCGGGCGGTTGCCGCTGGACCGGCACGTGCTCATGGTCAGCGGCCGGACGAGCTACGAGATCATGCAGAAGGCGCTGGCGGCCGGCATCCCGGTGGTGTGCGCGGTGTCGGCGCCGTCGTCGCTGGCGGTGGACCTGGCCAGGGAGTTCGGGATGACGCTGGTGGGTTTCCTGCGCGGCGAGCGCTGCAACGTCTACTCCGGACACGAGCGGATACGCGAAGGAGTGGAATAAAGCGTTCCGTTCTGCTATTCTGGGAACAGAACAAGCCGTTCCGCTTCTTTCGAGAGGGACTCCCATGAGCGCCGAGATCCGCCCGTTCCGCATCGAGATCCCCCAGGCCGACCTCGACGACCTGCGCGACCGGCTGCGCCGCACCCGCTGGACCGGCGAGGTCGCCGGCCAGGGGTGGAGCCGGGGCGTCCCGGTCGACTACCTGCGCGAGCTGGCCGCCTACTGGGCCGACGGCTACGACTGGCGGGCCGCCGAGGCGAGGCTCAACGCGTTCCCGCAGTACCTGACCGAGGTCGACGGCCAGACGATCCACTTCGCGCACGTCCCCTCCGCCAATCCCGACGCCACCCCGCTGCTGCTCCTGCACGACTGGCCCGCCTCGTTCACGGTGTTCGCCGAGGTGATCGAGGAGCTGTCGCGCGACTTCCACGTGGTGGCCGCCGACATGCCCGGCTTCGGCTTCTCCGGCCCGCTGGCCGGCCCCGGCTGGAACCTCGGCCGGATCGCCGGCGCGCTCACCGAGGTGATGGCCAGGCTCGGCTACGACCGCTTCGGCGTGCAGGGCCAGGGCGGCGGCGCCTGGGCCGCCATCGAGATCGGCCGGCAGGCCGCGGACCGGGTCGTCGGCATCCACGTCAACGGCCTGGTCACCTTCCCCTCCGAGGACCCGGCCGACTTCGCCGGGCTGACCGAGGCCGAGCAGGAGCGGCTGGCCCGGCTGCAGAACTTCCGCGACGACATGATGGGCTTCAACGTCATCCAGTCCACCCGCCCGCAGACCCTCGCGTACGGGCTGCACGACTCGCCCGTCGGCCAGCTCGCCTGGATCGTGGAGAAGTTCAAGGAGTGGACCGACGCCGAGCGCGAGCTGCCCGAGGACGCGGTGGACCGCGACCTGCTGCTGACCAACGTCAGCCTCTACTGGTTCACCGGCACCGCCGGGTCGTCGGCCAACCTCTACTACGAGATGGCGCACGACAGCTCCGCCTGGGCGCCCAAGGAACGCGGCACCGTCCCCACCGGCGTCGCCGTCGCGCTGAGCACGGACGTGGCCATCCGCCGCTTCGCCGAGCGCGACAGCGATGTCGTGCACTGGTCGGAGCTGGAGCGCGGCGGCAACTTCCTGCCGGCCGAGCAGCCCGCGGCCTTCGTCGCGGACGTGCGGAAGTTCTTCGCCACGCTCTGACCCGCTGACCGGACCGCCGCGGCCCCCACCGGGGAGGGCCGCGGCCTCCGGCTGTCAGCCCGTGTTCTGCAGGCCCGCCGCCACGCCGTTCACCGACAGCAGGAGCAGCGTGGACAGGCGGTCGCGTTCGTGGTCGGTGAAGGTGCCCGTGCGCAACGCGCGCAGGGCGCGCAACTGCAGGTGCGACAGGGCGTCCACGTACGGGTCGCGGAGCTGCACGGCCCGCGAGAGGACCTTGCGGTTCTCCAGCAGCCGGGTGTGGCCGGTCACCTGGAGCACCAGGGAGCGGGTGCGGTCGTACTCCGCCAGCACCTGCTCGGTGAAGTCGGCCCGGCCGCCCAGCTCCAGATAGTGCTCGGCGATGGACCTGTCGGTCTTGGCCAGTGACATCTCGGCGTTGTCGAGCAGGGCGTTGAACAGCGGCCATTCCCGGTAGGCCGCACGCAGCTCGTCCAGCGAGGCGACCGACGCCAGGCCGGTGCCCAGGCCGTACCAGCCGGGCAGGTTGACCCGGGTCTGTGCCCAGGCGAACACCCACGGGATGGCCCGCAGGTCGTCGAGCGAGCGGGGCGCGCCGAGCCCGCGCCGCGCCGGACGGGAGCCCAGGCGCAGCGAGCCCAGCTCCTCCAGCGGGCTGACCAGGGCGAACCACTCGGGGAAGCCGGCGGCCTCGGTCAGCGACCGGTAGGCCTGCTCCGACGCGGTCGCCACCTGCTCGGCGAGAGCGCGGAACCGGTCCGCGGCGGCGGCCGTGCGCGCCCCGACCGTCGGCGAGGAGGCGAGCAGGACGGCGTTGGCCACCTGCTCCATGTGCCGCCGGGCGATCGCCGTGTGCCCGTAGCGGGCGAAGATGACCTCGCCCTGTTCGGTGACCTTGAAGCTGCCCGCGACCGAGCCGGGCGCCTGCGCGAGCACGGCCCGGTTGGCCGGGCCGCCGCCGCGGCCGAGCGCGCCGCCGCGGCCGTGGAACATGCGCAGCCGCACGTCGTGCTCGGCGGCCCAGGCCGTGAGCTGCTCCTGCGCCTCGTACAGGCGCAGCGTGGCGGCGGCCGGGCCGAGCTCCTTGGCCGAGTCGGAGTAGCCGAGCATGATCTCCATGCGCCGGCCGGTGGTGGCGAGCCGCTCCTGGACCTGCGGGATCTCCAGCATGCCCGACAGCACCCGCGGCGAGTTGGCGAGGTCCTGGCCCGACTCGAACAGCGGCACCACGTCGAGCACCGGCGCCCGCGTGCCCAGCGCGTGCCGGGCCAGCTCGTAGACGGCGGCCACGTCGGAGGAGTCACGGGTGAAGGAGACGACGTAGCGGGAGCAGGCCCGCACCCCGAACCTCTCCTGGATCCAGCCGATCACCCTGATCGTGGCCAGCACCTCCTCGGTGCGCTCCGACAGCTCGCCGCCGGCCCGCACCTCCTCCAGCGCCGCCGCGTGCACCTGGGAGTGCTGGCGCACCTCCAGCTCGGCCAGGTGGAATCCGAACGTCTCGACCTGCCAGACGAGGTGCTGCAACTCCCCGTACGCCTGCCGACCGGCGCTGCCGGCCAGGGAGTTCTGGGCCAGGCGCAGGTCGGCGAGCAGGTCGTCGGGCGAGAGGTAGGCGAGGTCGAGGTCGCGGCGGCGGGTGGCCGCGATGCGGGCGGCCACGAACAGCAGCCACTGCCGGTGCGGCTCGCGCGGCGAGCGGGTGGCCAGCTCGGAGACCAGCTCCGGGTGGGCGTCCTCGGTGGCGGCGATCGCGGCCTTCAGCTCGGGCGAGGCCGGCGCGAACTGCGCGGTGGCGGTGAGCGTGCGCCCGATGCGCGTGGTTGCGGTCTCCAGCGCGCTCAGCACGTGCTCGGCCTGGATCTGGACGGCCTCGCGGGTGACCTTGGCGGTGACGTTGGGGTTGCCGTCGCGGTCGCCGCCGATCCAGCTTCCGTAGCGGATGAACGGCCTGGCCAGCGGCGGGCGGGTGCCGCTGCCCTCGGCCAGGGCCACGTCCAGCGACCGGTAGACCTGGGGCACGACCCTGAAGAGGGTCTCGTCGAAGGCGGCCATGGCCGTGCGCACCTCGTCGAGCGGGTCGAGCTTGCTCGGGCGCAGGTGGGCGGTGCGCCACAGCAGGTCGATCTCCTCCAGCAGCCGCCGTCTGCTCTCGGCCCGCTCGGAGGCGCCGCGGCCCGGCGCGTTGTACTCGGTGAGCTGTCCGCTGATCCGCTGGATCGCGGTGACGACCGCGCGCCTGCGCGCCTCCGTCGGGTGCGCGGTGAGCACCGGGTGCAGCTCCAGGCGCTCGACCAGCTCGGCGACGCGCTCGGCGCCCAGCTCGTGCACGGCGTGCGCCAGCGACTCGCGCTGCACACCGCCCTCGGTGTCGCGCTCGCGCAGCGTGCGGATGCGGTAGTGCTCCTCGGCCAGGTTGGCCAGGTGGAAGTAGCAGGTGAAGGCACGCGCGATCTGCACCGCCCGGTCGACCTCCCACTCGGCGACCATGGCGGTGACCTCGTCGGCCGAGACCTCGCCCCGGCGGGCGGCGATGACGGCCTTGCGCAGCCGTTCGACATCGGCCAGCAGGTCCTCACCGCCCTGTTCGGCGATCACCTGCCCGAGCAGTTTGCCCAGCAGCCGCACATCGTGGCGGAGCTCCTCGGGCATCTCGGTGACGGCGGCGCTACGACGCTCGATCCCCTGGTCAATCATGTCTCGAAGGGTATCCAGTCGTCGTGGACGGCCGTAGCCGGGTCTCACCTAATGGACTAGACCACTGGTCACGAGGGCTTGGACACCGCCGCCACGAGATCCGACAACCGGGCGAAGCCGATCTTCGCGCCGAGCCTGCGGCCGAGCGCGGCGGCCAGCAGCCCGTAGAACGGCGCCACGACGCTGAACCAGGTCAGCCCGAACGCCACCGGCAGCACGAACGGCAACGACCCGGCCACGACGCCCAGCAGCGCGCCCATGGACGAGGCGAACGCCTGGCCGCCCTGGCCGGGGGCGGCGCCGGTGAAGGCGTTCATCCGCTCCGGCACCGTGTAGGGGAGGATGACGCTGGTCACCGAGCCGACGCCGAGGCCCACGCCGAGCACGCCCCACCCGGTCAGCAGCGCGGGCACGATCATCGCGGGATGGCCGGCGAACAGCGCGGCGGCCACGGCGATCACCACCAGCACGGGCGTCGCCACCAGCGCGTTGGCGAGGTGCCGCCCCGCCAGGTCGGTGCGGAAGTGCTCCTCCGAGCCGCAGGCCACGGCGTTCATCCAGTACGACGGGCCGTCGATGCCGAAGGCGTTGCCCGACATCAGGGCGATCATCACGGCGCCGACGCACGTCAGCACGGCAGGCAGCCACGGCCCGGGCGGCCCCTGCGCGTTGCCGCCCATGCTGAAGGCGAGCACCACGGTGACGACGATGGCGGTGAACCAGAGCACCCGCAGCCGCGGCTCCCTGCGCAGGTACTTCAGCTCCTTGGTGACGACGGCGGCCAGCGGCCCGTCGGGCAGCAGCCGGTCGAGCAGGCCGCTCCCCTCGCGCACGGACCCCGCCTGCGTCGAGGCGTCGGGAGTGACCAGGGCCCGGTTCAGCACCTTGATCCACAGCCAGGCGGCCACGAGGACGACGAGCGCCACGACGGTCAGCTCCGCCAGGCCGGCCAGTCCGCCGTCGGCGATGGCGTGGGCCGCCATACCCGGCGGCGTCCACCTGAGCATCCCGGCCACGCCGTGCAGCAGCGCCGCGGGATCGCCGAGCTCGGCGTTGACGAGCAGGTTGGGGAGCTGGGCGAGCAGCACGACGAAGATCGCCGCAACGGCGAGCACGTCACGGCCGCGCCGGGTCCGCAGCGCGCCCGACAGGGACGTGGTGACGAGCCTCGACAGCACCAGGCAGAGCGCGAACTGCAGCAGCACCGCCACCAGCCCCACCAGGAGGCCGCCCACGCCCGTCACCAGCCCGGCCAGCGCGCCGGCCGTGACGACCAGCGTGGCCAGCGGCCACACCCCGGTGGCCGAGGCGGTGAACATGCCGACCGCGAGCTGCCCCGTACGCAGCGGGAACAGCGCCAGCCGCGCCGGGTCGAGCGTGTCGTCCAGGCCGAACGCCAGCAGCGGCACGACCATCCAGCTCACGAGGAAGACCGTGAAGGCCACGATGACCAGGTCGGCGGCGACGTCACGCGGGGCCAGCCGGACCAGCGCCATGAGCGCGAAGCCCGCCGCAGCCAGGACGGCGGCGATGACGAGCGTGAAGATGAAGCCGAGCCTGCGTTCGAGGTCGCCGCGCAGGTTACCGGCGAGCAACCGGAGCTTGAGCCGGGCGAACAGCTCGACCGTGCCCGGCACGCTCCACTGCGGCGGTGCGTTCATCGCGGCCCCTCCGGACCGGCGGGGTGGGCGCCGAGCCAGGTGAGTCCGGCCTCGCCGGTGTCGCGCGGTCCGCCGACCAGGGTGAGGAAAGCCTCGTTGAGGCTGCGTCCGCCGCGCACCTCCGCGAGCGGGCCCTGCGCCACGATGTGCCCGCCGCTCATGACCGACACCCAGTCGCACAACCGCTCGACGAGGTCCATGACGTGGCTGGAGAAGATGACGGTCGAGCCCGAGGCGGTGAAGCGCCGCAGCACCTCGGTGAGCGTGCTGGCGCTGACCGGGTCGACGCCCTCGAACGGCTCGTCGAGGAAGAGCACCGACGGGTTGTGCAGCAGCGCCGCGGCCAGGCCGATCTTCTTGCGCATGCCGGTCGAGTAGTCGATCACGAGCTTGTCGGCGGCGCCGGCCAGGTCCATGACGCTCAGCAGCTCGTCGGCGCGCCGCTCGACGTCGTCCCTGGCGATGCCCCTTAACCGGCCGCTGTAGAGCAGCAGCTCGCGGCCGGACAGCCGTTCGAACAGCCGCAGCCCTTCGGGCAGCACCCCGACACGGGCCTTGACCCGCACCTGGTCGCGCCAGACGTCGAGCCCGTCGACCTCGGCCCGGCCGCCGTCGGGCCGCAGCAGCCCGGTGATCATGCTGAGCGTGGTGGTCTTGCCGGCGCCGTTGGGGCCGACCAGGCCCGCGAAGCTGCCCGCCGGGACGACCAGCTCGACGCCGGCGACGGCGACCTGCGGCCCGAAACGCTTGAAGAGCCCGTGTGTGCGAACCGCGTCCGTCATGGAACCACTGTAGGAGGAGGGATTACCCTTGCGCGCATGACAGCTGCCGAGCACACGCCCGTCGAGCCTGACATCCACACGACCGCCGGGAAGATCGCCGACCTGGAGCGCCGGTTGGACGAGGCCGTGCACGCCGGATCGGCGGCGGCGGTCGACAAGCAGCACGCCAAGGGCAAGATGACGGCCCGGGAGCGGATCCTGGCACTGCTGGACGAGGGCTCGTTCGTGGAGTTCGACGAGCTGGCCAGGCACCGCTCGACGATGTTCGGGCTCGACAGGAAGCGCCCCTACGGCGACGGGGTGGTCACCGGCCACGGCACCGTGGACGGTCGCCAGGTGTGCGTGTTCTCCCAGGACGTGACGGTGTTCGGCGGCTCGCTCGGCGAGGTGTACGGCGAGAAGATCGTCAAGGTGCTGGACATGGCGCTGAAGACGGGCTGCCCGATCATCGGCATCAACGAGGGCGGCGGCGCGCGCATCCAGGAGGGCGTGGTCGCGCTCGGGCTGTACGCGGAGATCTTCAAGCGCAACGTGCACGCCTCGGGCGTGGTCCCGCAGATCTCGCTCATCATGGGCGCGGCGGCCGGCGGGCACGTCTATTCTCCGGCGCTGACCGATTTCATCGTCATGGTGGACCAGACCTCGCAGATGTTCATCACCGGTCCCGACGTGATCAGGACGGTGACGGGTGAGGAGGTCACCTTCGAGGAGCTCGGCGGCGCGCACACGCACAACACCAAGTCGGGCGTGGCCCATTACCAGGCCGCCGACGAGAGCGACGCGCTGGAATACGTCAAGGCGCTGCTGTCCTATCTGCCCTCCAACAACCTGGACGAGGCGCCGGTCTTCGAGGCCACCGCCGGCCTGGAGCCCGACCCCGACCTCGACCTGATGATCCCCGACTCGGCCAACCAGCCCTACGACATGCACCTGGTCATCGAGCACGTGCTGGACGACGGGGAGTTCCTGGAGGTGCAGGCGCTGTTCGCGCCGAACATCGTGGTCGGGTACGGCCGGCTGGACGGGCAGCCGGTGGGCGTGGTGGCCAACCAGCCCATGCATTTCGCCGGATGCCTGGATATCGACGCATCCGAGAAGGCCGCGCGATTCATTCGCACCTGCGACGCATTCAATATCCCGATTCTGACATTTGTTGATGTGCCGGGATTCCTGCCCGGAACGGACCAGGAATGGAACGGAATCATCCGGCGCGGCGCCAAGCTGCTCTACGCCTACGCCGAGGCGACCGTCCCGCTGATCACGGTCATCACCCGCAAGGCGTACGGCGGGGCGTACGACGTCATGGGCTCCAAGCACCTCGGCGCCGACGTCAACCTGGCCTGGCCGACCGCGCAGATCGCGGTGATGGGCGCCCAGGGCGCCGTCAACATCCTCTACCGGCGCGAGCTGGCCGCGGCCGAGCAGCCCGATGCCGAGCGGGCCAGGCTCGTCACCGAGTACGAGGACACACTGGCCAACCCGTACATCGCCGCCGAGCGCGGCTACGTGGACGCGGTCATCAAGCCGTCGGAGACCCGGCCTCAGGTCGTCAGGGCGCTGCGCGCGCTGCGGAACAAGCGAGCCTCCCTGCCGCCGAAGAAGCATGGGAACATCCCGCTATGAGTGGACATCTGCGCATCGTTCGCGGCGACGCGACTTCCGAGGAGATCGCCGCACTGGTGGCGGTGCTCGCCGCGCGGCGCACCGCCCCGGAGGCGCCCGCCGCGCCCCCGGCGCGAACGTGGCGAAACCCCGCCCGGCAGATGCGTAAGCCCCTCTCCCCGGGGAAGTCGGCTTGGCGGACGAGCGCCCTCCCCTAGATGGATCCGAGGAAACGGGTGTCAAGTTCCCGAGGAGTTGGGACTATCTAGAAAAGTAGGAGTATATAGTCGGCCGATCAACTAACGCCGCGGCCTGGAGGACATCATGGGCATCCCTGACCTCATGCCGCATCCTGTGGCAGCGAAGTACGCCGTCCTCGTGGATGTCGGTTATCTGTATGCCGCCGCAGGCGAAGTCCTGCTGGGGGCCAAGGAACGCAAGGAATACCGGGTGGCCGCCGATGAGCTGATCCAGAGCCTGCAGAAACATGCCACAGAACGCATTTCCGGCGAACTCCTGCGGATCTATTGGTATGACGCCGCCCGTGACCGCGTGCCCACCGTCGACCAGCGCGTGATCGCCCAGCTCCCCTGGGTCAAGGTACGGCTTGGCAACCTCAACGCACGCGGCCAGCAGAAAGGCGTGGACGCGCAGATCAGGAGCGACCTGGAGGCGTTGGCCAGGCACCACGCTGTGACCGACACGATCCTGCTGGCGGGCGATGAGGACATGGTGCCCGCGGTGGAGGCCGCCCAGGCGTACGGGGTGCGCATCCACCTGTGGGGCGTCGAGCCGCCGTACGGCACCAACCAGGCCGAACGGCTCGTGTGGGAGTCCGACACCGTCGAAGTGATCTCCGCTGATTTCCTGAGGCCCTTTTTCAGTCGTGCTCCGCAGCCCGTCACGGTGCCGCCGCCCGCCGCCGCGCCGTCGCCCGCCCAGGTGTTCGCCGGGCGCGCGCCCACGAAGCCGCACGTCAAGCCGGGCCAGGTGGCCAAGCTGGGGCCGAGCCGCCCCCGCGTGGAGGACGTCGGCGAGCACGTGGCGCAGAAGTGGATACTCACCCGCGGCCGCGACAACATCCGCGACCTGCTGCCGGGGCCGATCCTGCCGACCGTCATCGACACCGAGCTGCTGATCGAGGCCGAGAAGGAGCTGGGACACTCGCTGCGACCGTTCCCGGAGGCTCGCGTGTGGCTGCGCGACGGCTTCTGGGCGCGGGTCTACCGGGAGTTCGACCTGGGGGTCGGGGTCTCCTCGAAGTGACCTCCCCGCAGCATCGCCTCGGCCACCGCGGTGCGCGCGTACAGGACCCACCGGCCGGTGCGGTGTGAGGTGCACAGCCCGGCGGCGCGCAGCGCGGTGAGGTGCCGGTTGACGCCCGGCTCCGACAGCCCGGCGCGCTGGGCCAGGTCGCGGGTCGAGGCGGGCTGGTCCAGCTCGGCCAGCAGCCGCGCCCGCGTGCGGCCGAGCACCGCCGCCAGCGCCTCCGGCGCGTCCACCGCGCGCCGTTCCCACAGCGTGGCGACACCGCGCGGCGGGTAGCGGACCGTCGGCTGGTACGGCGGCGTCGTGACGGAGAAGACCCGGGGCCAGGCGAACACGCACGGCACCAGCAGCAGTCCCAGCCCGCGCAGCGAGCGCGTCCCGGACACGTACCGGTGTTCCAGGCGCAGGCGGCCGTCCCGCCAGGTGACGGACTCGTCGAGATCGGCCAGCATGCGTCCGGCGCCGCCCTCCGCCAGCAACCTGGCCCGGCGCAGGATCTCGCCTTCGAGCAGCGACCTGATCCGCGGCCAGTACGGGGCCATGGCGGCCTCCCAGTAGGCGCCGACCTCCCCCGCCAGGCGGTCCAGCCCCCTCTCCGGGTCCTCGTACAGGGCCATGACCCGTTTCGTCCGGGGACCTCCCACGCTGTCCAGGTCGGTGCGGACACGGCCGGCGGCGGCGCGCATCGTGGCGAGCTCCAGCTCCAGGTCGGGCATGGAGGTGGACGGCGGCGTGCAGGTGAACCCGGCGATCGAGATGGTCGGCACGGGCACGAGGTCGGACAGCAGCCGCCAGTCGACGTCCGCCAGGCGGCGCCGCACCTGCTGGGCCCAAGGGCGCAGGGCGGGATGGGCAGCGGGGTTCTTGACGACGCGGACACTGGCGATGACCTCGCCGAGAGGTGAGACGGCGAAGCGGATGTTGGCCAGGTCCTGGGCCGTGAACGACAGCTCCAGAGGCATTGGATTAGCGTCTCACGCAATCGATAGCGACTTTTGACGATATTTCAGCATCGTCGGCCGTATGACCTCTTCTGCACCGCCCCTGTTTCGGCAGCGAAGCTTCCGCAACCTGTACGTCGCCGGGGCCGTCAGCCAGTTCGGCAGCCAGATCGGCTACGTCGCGATGCCCCTCCTCGCGGTCACGGTCCTGGCGGCGGGGCCGGGCGAGGTCGCCCTGCTCAGCGCGCTCGGCACGCTGACGGTCCTGGTGCTCGGGCTGCCCGCCGGGGTCTGGGTCGATCGGCTCCGGCGACGCCCCCTCATGATCGCCGCCGACGTGCTACGGGCGCTGGTGCTGCTGTCCGTGCCCGTGGCCTGGTGGTGGGGGTGGCTCGGCATGGGCCAGCTGTACGCGGTGGCCGTGCTGGTCGGGTCCGGGACGCTGGTGTTCGACCTGGCGGCGGTGAGCCTCCTGCCCGGGCTGGTCGGCCGCGAACGGCTGACCTCGGCGAACTCCCTCCTGGTGAGCACCTGGGCGGGGATGGACGTGGCGGGCCGGAGCGTGGCGGGGGTGCTCGTGCAGGTGGCGGGGGCGCCGCTGGCCCTGCTGCTGGACGCGCTCAGCTATCTGTGGTCGGCCACCTGGCTCCGCCGCGTCCCCGACCCTTCCCCACCCGCCGCCCCCTCCCTCGCCTCGCCCGCCGACCTTCCTGCGACCCGCCCCCTCACTCCGCGCGCCACCCTTCCTGCCGCCCTGCCCCTCACTCCGCGCGCCACTTCGCCCGTCACCACCCCGGCCGGCCCATCCCGCACCCCGCCCGCCGGCCCACCCGTCACCCCCTCGCTCACCCCGCCCGCCGGCCCACCCGTCACCCCCTCGCTCACCCCGCCCGCCGGCCCACCCGTCACCCCCTCGCTCACCCCACCTGCCGGCCCACCCGTCACCCCCGGCGCCGCCTCTCCCATCGGCGACGCGGACGCGCCCGTCGGTCCCCTCCGAAGCGGCGACGCCCGGGACGGAGGCGAGCCCGACGAGGCCACCCGAGGCGGGACCGGGCGGCAGATCGCCGAGGGCGTGCGCTTCCTGCTCGGCAATCAGGTCCTCGTCGGGATGACCGTCATGGGCGCGATGGCGAACCTCGCCTTCCCCCTGTGTTCGGTGCTGCTGCCCGTGCTGATCGTCGACGAACTCGACCTGCCGGAGTGGGTGCTGGGGGGCTACCTCGCGGTCGGCGGGCTCGGCACCCTGGCCGGGGCGGCCACCGCCCACCTGATCGGACGCCGGCTCGGAACCGGACGGGCGACGCTCCTGGTGAGCCTGGTCACCGCCCCGCCCTCCCTGGTGATCCCGTTCCTGGACCGCGGCTGGTGGCTGTGGGCAGCGGCGGCGGCGTGGTTCGTGCTGACGTTCCGAACCGGCGTCAACAACGTGCTGCTGGTCAGCGTGCGGCAACGGATCACACCGGACCGGATGCTGGGCCGGACGAACGCCACCATGCGCCTCCTCCTCACCGGCGCCGTCGGCCTCGGCGGGCTGCTCGCCGGGCTGCTGGGCGAGGTGTGGGGCGTGCGGGCGTCCCTGTGGGCAGGCGCGGTGATCATGGCGTCGAGCTGGCTGCCGGTGCTGCTCTCACCACTGCGCCGGGAGCCCTGAATCCTGGTCCGATTCCCGCTGGTCGCCGCGCTCGACCTGCTGACCTGCGATTTCACGGTCACGTCCGATTTCCGCCAGTCGGACCGGCCGGACAGCGCATAACCTCGGTGGCATGTCACCACTCGAGCTCGACTTCGACTCCTGTTACCGGGCGGTCGCCGCCCGGGACGCCCGGTTCGACGGGCGGTTCTACACAGCGGTGACGACGACGCGCATCTACTGCCGGCCGATCTGCCCGGCCCGCACCCCCGCCTCTCGCAACGTGCGCTTCTACCGCCACGCCGCCTCGGCGGAAGCGGCGGGGTTCCGGCCGTGCAAGCGGTGCCGGCCCGAGCTGTCTCCCGGCGACCCGGGCTGGGACGTGCGCGGTGACCTCATCGGCCGGGCGCTGCGACTCATCGACGACGGCGCGGCCGACGACCACGGGGTGTCCGGGCTGGCGAGCCGGCTGCACATCACCGAACGCCACTTGCACCGGCTGTTCGTGGCCGAACTGGGCGTCGGCCCGCTGGCTGTGGCCAGGACGAAGCGGCTGCTGCTGGCCAAGCAGTTGCTGACGGAGACGGCGCTGCCGGTCACGGACGTGGCGTTCGCGTCGGGGTTCGGGAGCGTGCGGCAGTTCAACGCGACGATGCGGGAGACGTACGGGTTCACGCCGAGCGAACTGCGGGCCACCGCGGGCGGCCCCGCCACCAGACGCCCCGCTTCCCCCCGATCCGCCCTCCTGGAGACCACCCCGCGAGCCGCCCCGCCCGGCACCCCTGCCGCCGGCCGCACCACACAGACCTCCACCCCGACCGACAGCCGCACCACACAGACCTCCACCCCGACCGACAGCCGCACCACACAGACCGCCAGGCCGCTCGACGGCGGCGACCCCGCGCGGACCGCCACTCTCGACGGCGATCTCGTCACGCGAGCCGGCGCCGCGGCCCACGGCCGCACCACACCGTCCCCACAGAACGGGCATCCGGAAGGCGCCAGCCCTACCGCGCTGCCGGTCTCCTCGCTCCGACTCCGCCTGCACCGGCGCGACCCGTACGACGCCGAGGCCGTCCTCGCCTTCCTCGCCTCCCGCGCGATCCCGGGCCTGGAGGCCGCCGACCGCTTCTCCTACAGCAGGGCGGTCCCCGGCGGCACCGTCACGCTCACCCCCCAGGGCGGCCACATCGCCCTGGACGTGGCCGTGGACGACACCCGGCAGCTGGCCCGCGTCGTCGCCCGGTGCCGCCGCCTGCTCGACCTCGACGCCGACCCCATCGCGATCGCCGAGGCACTGGGGCAGACGTCACTGGCCCCGCTGGTGGAGGCACGTCCTGGGTTGCGGGTGCCGGGGACGTTCGACGGTTTCGAGCTGGCCGTACGAGCCGTGGTGGGCCAGCAGATCTCGGTCGCCGGGGCACGTACCCTGCTGGGCCGGATCGTGGCCCGAGCCGGCCGCCTCCTGGTCCCGCCCCCTTCCATGGCACCCGGGCCGGCGCTCACCCACCTGTTCCCGGGCCCGGCCGAGCTGCTGCAGGCCGACCTGGAGGGGCTGGGCCTGACGAACCGGCGGGTCGCCACCCTCAAGGAGCTGGCAGCCCGTACCACCGCAGGACAGCTCGACCTCGACGGCGGCCAGGACCCCGCCGAGGCCGTCGCCGAGCTGGTGGACGTTCCGGGCATCGGACCGTGGACCGCCAGCTACATCGCGCTGCGGGCGCTGCGCGACCCCGACGCCTGGCCCACCGGCGACCTGGTGCTCACCAAGCGCATGGCCGCCCTCGGCATTCCCGACGACCACATCGAACGGTGGCGGCCCTGGCGGGCCTACGCCGCCCTGCACCTCTGGAGCTCATCATGATCGACGCACAGGTCCTGCCGACCCCGATCGGCCCGCTCTCCATCCTCCTTCGCGACGGCGTGCTCGTCGCCGGCGGTTTCACCGCCGAGCCGAAGGAGATGTACGCCCGGCTGTCCCCGGAGCTGCAGGCCGAGGGGCTGACCATCGTGGACGACCTCGGCCCCGCCGCGCAGGCCGTCCACGACTACCTGCGCGGCGACCTCGACGCCCTGGACGAGATCCCCGTCGACCAGCCGGGCAGCGCCACCCGCAAGCGCCTCCACAAGGCCCTGCGCGAGGTGCGACCCGGCACGACGGTGTCGTACGCGCAACTGGCCGAGCGCGCCGGACTCCCCCGGACGGCCGCCCGGGTGGCCGGCTCCGCCTGCGCCCAGAACCTGATCGCCCCCTTCGTCCCCTGCCACCGCGTCCTGCCCAGCACGGGTGGCTACGGCGGCTACTACTACGGCGTCCCGGTCAAGGAGTGGCTGCTGGCCCACGAGTCGGGCCGCCTCGCCCTGAGCTGACACCCACCCACCCCGCCTCACCCTGAGCTGATGCCCACCCACCCGCCCGCCTCGCTTCCACCGAACGGGAGGGGGCACGCCAACCCACCCCAGCCGAGAACGCGCCCCGACGAGCCCGCACCCGGCACCCGGCACCCATGGACGCGCGCCCCGACTCCCGTCAGGGCGCGCGTCCTCTCTCTCGTGCGGGTCAGCCGACAGGGCCTGGGACCGTACGCTCCACCCCGCCCGCAATTCGGCGAGCAGGGCCCGAGGACCGTACGGCCCGACCCGGCCCGCGGATCTCACCCGGCGGGCACCAGGGTGCGGCGCGCCTGCAGCGCGGCCAGCCCGGCCATCGCGATCCCCACGACGCCCAGCAGCGCTGCCGTCCAGGCGGGAGCGACGTACCCGAGCCCGGCGTCGATGGTCAGCCCGGCGGCGAAGGACCCGATGGCGTTGCCCACGTTGAACGCCCCGATGTTGGCGGCCGAGGCCAGCATGGGCGCACCCGACGCCGCGTCCAGCACGCGCGTCTGCAGCGGCGGCACCGTGGCGAACCCGGCCACCCCGAACAGCGTGATGACCACGACGAACGCGACCTGGTTGCCCGCCACCACCGCGAGAACCACGGCCAGCACAGTGAGCAGCCCGACGGAGCCGTAGATGGCGGGCATCACGGCCCGGTCGGCGAACCTGCCGCCCACCAGGTTGCCCACCACGAGCCCGACGCCGAACAGCGCCATCACCACCGGCACCGTGGCGGACGAGAACCCGCCCACCTCGGTCATCATCGGCGCGATGAACGTGATCACCGCGAACACCGGCGCGAACCCGAACACCGTCATCAGCAGCGCCAGCCACACGCTCCCCTTGCGGAAGGTGGCCAGCTCGCGCAGCACACCGCCTGTCGGCCGCGGTTGCCTCGGCACCAGGGCCAGCACCCCGATCAGACCGGCCACCCCGATCACGACCACGACCCAGAACGTGGCCCGCCAGCCGAACGCCTGCCCGATCCACGTGCCGACAGGCACGCCGAGCACGTTGGCCAGGGTGAGGCCGGTGAACATGAGCGCGATGGCGCTGGCCCGCTTCTGCGGCGCCACCAGGTCGGCGGCGACCACGGACCCGACGCCGAAGTACGCGCCGTGCGCGAACGCGGCCAGGAACCGGCCGACCATGAGCACGCCGTACGAGGGCGCGAGCGCGGACAGCAGGTTGCCGGCGATGAACAGGACCATCAGGGCCAGCAGCATGTTCTTGCGGGACAGGCGGCTGCCGAGCATGGTCAGCGGCGGTCCGCCGACGGCGACCCCGAGGGCGTACCCGGACACGAGCAGCCCCGCGACGGGGATCGTCACGTCGAAGTCAGCGGCCAGGTCGGGCAGCAGCCCGTTGATGATGAACTCGGTGGTCCCGATGCCGAAGGCGCTGATCGCGAGAGCGAACAGGGCGAGAGGCATAGAATTCTCCTCAGACGACGTTAGTAAGCGTAGGCATTAGTTGCACGCGCCGACTACCCGACCATACAAGCAAGCCGGAGGGATGTCACATGCCGCTACCCGATGACGCCGTCGAGGCGCGCGCCCAGGGCTGGCGCACCCTCGCCGCGCTGCACGCCAGGATCGAGGACAGGCTGGAGAAGGCCCTGCAGAAGGAGCACGGGCTGAGTGTGAGCGAATACACCGTGCTCGACGTGCTCGGCCGGCAGGACGGCTGGCACATGCGCATGCAGCAGCTCTCACGCGCCGTCGTGCTCAGCCAGAGCGCCACGACCAGGCTCGTCACCCGGCTGGAGAACCGCGACCTGCTCCGGCGCTACCTGTGCGAGGACGACCGGCGCGGCATCTACTCCGAGGTCACGCCGGAGGGCCGCGCCCTCCTGGCCCAGGCAGGCCCCACCCACGACGCGGTGCTCAAGGAGGTGCTGGCGGAGGCGGCCGAGCTGCCGGAACTCGCCCCCCTGGCCGCCGTCATCGCTCCCTAGGCCCGTTCCGAGTCGGGCCCATGACGCGGGTTGGCGGCTGCGGAGTCACCGGCCGGTGCCGCGGAGGTGTAGTCCGGCGAGGTGGCCGTCGGGGGGCTTGCCGTAGCGGGTGACCGCGCCGCCATTCCTTGGTATTGCTGACGCAGCTCTCGACAGCGGCGTCCTGCACGAGGAAGCACGCCCTGTCAGCCGTTCATGAGGAGACATGCCCTGTCAGTCGTTCATGAGCAGGCACGCCCTGTCACGTTCATGAGCAGGCACGCCCTGTCACGTTCATGAGCAGGCACGCCCTGTCAGCCGGCGCCTCGATTTCCCCCCCGCCCGAGGGCCCGTCGATCTCCCATCGCGTCTCGCGCCCCGGTGCAGAGTCCGCCCCGGTGCCGCCGGTGTCCCTCCGTATGGTGGGCGCGTCCAGGTTGCCTGTCCCGCATCCACGCGCCGGAGGATTCCGTGACCATCGCTCATCCTGTCGCCACCGTCGCCGCACCGGTGGACCCGGCGTCCGCAGACGCTCCCCAGGTGCTGCACTGGCCAGGACGCAGTCTGCTCGTACAGCGCGGTGACACCGAACTGGTCGCCCTCGATCTGGACGCGGCCGCCGCAGGCGGGCGCCTCGCGGAGGTGCGCTTCCCGGCCCCCTGGCAGCGCCGCTTCGGATCGGTGACGGTGTCGCCGGAGGGTGAGGCGGCGGTGTTCGCCGGCGTGCACGCGGTGCGCTCCAGGGAGGCGACCGGAGCGACGCGGTGGGAGGTGCGGCATGGCTGCTGGGAGGGCGAATCCTCCCATCGACACACGTCGTTCGCCGAATACGCCGACGACGCGGACCACTGCTACGCGGACGGCGGATCGGCCGCCGTCTCCGCCGACGGCAAGCTCGTCTGGGCGCACGTCCGCGGCCCGCTGGGTGACGACGTTGAGGCGGAACCCGACCAGGAACTGTGGCTCGTCCTGGACGCCGCCGACGGCAGGGTCCTGGGACGCGCGGACACCATGACCGTGGCCTCCGGTTCCGAGCACACCCCGCACCCGGACCCCGCGCAGATGGGGCTGAGCGTCGGCGAGGGCGAGGAGGGCTCGCCCGTGCTGTGGGGGCGCTGGGACGGGCAGCGACTGACCGCCGAGCAGTTCGACGTCGAGCGGATCCTGCTGGCGGTGAGCCCGTCCGGCCGACACCTCCTGACCGTTCCCCTCGGGCAGGAGTCCCTGTCGCTGCACCGGGTGGGCGACGGCTCGGCCCTGCGGGAACTGGACGCCCGGGGCACTGTGACGGCGTACCCGGGGAACACCGGCCGGAACAGGGTGTGCTGGGACTACGAGGCGGCCTTCGTGAACGAGGACACCGTGGTCGCCGGCACCTCCGCGTCCGAGGCCCCGAACGGCACGGCCCACCACTGGCTCGTCGACGTGCACGGGATGACCCTGCGTGGAGAGATCTCCTACCCTTTCCCCGTCTCCGGGCCTCCCCGCTCGGCGGGGGACGGCACCTGGTACACGGTTTCCGAGGATCGAACGTGCCTGCACCTGTGGCGGCCGTCTGACGAGGGCTGACGCGGCGCGCCCCGCCGGTGAGAACCGGCAGGCCGCGTTCGGGCGTGGGCGTCCGCCCTGCGAACTGAGTGCGGCAGCAGCCCCCGCCAACCCTCACAAACCCGGCATCCGTCGGATGGTCTCGCAACCCCGAACCATCGCGGAATCCTTGGGCTGCCCAGGCCGCCCGACGGCTCAGACACCCCTCGGCCGGCCCCGACACCCGGCCACTCCGATGCCCCTTACGCGGCAGGTCACCCGACCACTCCGACGCCCCAAACGCGGCAGGTCACCCGACCACTCCGACGCCCCAAACGCGGCAGGTCACCCGACCACTCCGACGCCCCAAACGCGGCAGGTTCACCCAACCACTCCGGCGCCCGTGATCGGCCAGGATGAACCGGCCCTGCAGGAACCTGCGACTGTCCACGACCGCTTGACCGCCCGCGAACTCCAGACGACGCCGGATCCCGTGCGGATCCGAGAGCCGGACCGTCTAGGAGTTCGTCACCGTGCTCTGCACCTCCCCGACCGGCACGTCCCGCGTCACCCCGACCTCGACGGGCGCGTACTGGACGGGCACCACGTTGTCGGCCACCTCGACCGGCCAGACGGTCGTCACGGTGAGCTGGTAGACCTCGCGCGGCTGGTCGAGGGACGCTCGCAGATAGCGCACCCCGCACCGGAACGTACCGCCCTTCACGTACGGCCTGCCGGACGGCCCGCAGTCCTCGCTCACCTCAGCCCGATCCGTGCCGACCCCGGGATCGATCTTGATGCTCTTCAGCGTCGCGACCACGGTGGCGCTCATGACACCGGGAATCGACGCCGTAGCCGAACGGGTCGTCTCACCGAGGCCGTCCAGCCACACCCAGGTCGGCAGGTTGACGTAACTCTTGGCGTCGGGGTTCAGCTTGACGGTCGGCTCCGGCACGGTCAGCGCGGCCCGGGCGATGTCAGCCAGTTCGCGCAGCGTGATCCCCTGCGGGGGCGTGGTGTTGGGCGGCACGAACACGAACAGCTCCATGTCCGTCCAGCACGCCGTGCCCCTGGGGTCGGCGGCGTTGTAGGCAGGGGTCCACCAGCGGCCCGGTTTGCCGATCTTGTCCTTGAACTGCTGGAGGTAGCGCAGGAAACTCGCCTCGTCCGCCTTGATGCGGGCGAAGTGGTCGGCTGAGTTCTCCTGCGCCTTGAGCATCTCCTCGGGGGTCGGGCCCGGCTCGTACCAGCAGGGACTGGTCAGCCGGTAGCCGTCGCTCCGGCCGCCCTTGACACCGTTACCCGTGACGACGATCTTCGAGTGGGTGAGCGTCAGGGACGTCCGACGGCCGTTCTGCTCTCCCCTGGCCCCCGTCCGTCCACCGGGATCGGCGGGATCCACCCAGGCACCGGCGCTCCGAACGCCCCGAAGCCCCTGGACGACCACGCCGTCCCGGCCACTCCGCTCAACGTACGCACCCGCACCGACCTGGCCCGCTCCCCCGGCCTGCGCGCCGGCACCGACCAGACCACCTCCCTGGTCGTGCGCACCCACGCCGGCCTGGCGGCCTGCTTCAACATGCGCACCCACGCCGATCAGCAGCATGCCCGCGGTGAGCACCGGGACGACGAGATTCATCGGCCACACCCTTCCGTGCCGTGAACGAACATTCTGATGCGCCACACCCCGTCATCACCCCGCCGCGCGGCCACAGCCTGCATGTACGGCTCACGCGTCCATTCGGGCTGCGGCGATACCGCCTTGCCGGTACGCGTGGAGATCAGCCGTAACCTCGACTCGTCCACGCACGTGTTGACCTGCACGGCCCTGCCTACGACGGCCTGGACGCGCAGGTTGTAGAGCCTGGCCACCCCCCGCAGTGACCGCTCCTGATCGGCGAACTCGCTCACCCACTCGTGCGCCTGGCTCGCGGCCTCGAACTCCAGGTTGTCGAGATAGCGGTCATCACCGGTGACGACGGCCCGGCGCGAGTTCAGGTAGTAGTCGGCGACCAACCGTAGCCGCGGGTCGGCGCCGGTCGGCCACTCGATGCGCACCCGCACCTTCTCTCCCAGCGTCACCGTCTCGGCGCCCGGCGAGGGAGCCGTCAAGCTGGCAGCGGCAGACGGAGCCGCGCTGCCCCCCGCGGACGGAACCGCCCCGGGCTCCGCGCTCCGCCCACTGGACTCGGGGGTCGCCCCAGAAGACGGAGCCGTGCCGGCCACGGACGCCGGAGCGTCCTTGGGCACGTAAGGCCGCTCGGCCGGCCCACACCCGGCCACCAGAACCACCACCACGCCGATCCCCCACCCACCCCCGACCCGCCACCGCTCAGACCACGACCTCACCACCCGCGCCATCACCGCCCGCAGCTTCACCGCCCACGCCATCACCGCCGACGCCTTCACAGTCCGCGACTTCACAGCGCGTGCTTTCGCCGAGCACGCCGTTGCCGGAGCCTGCGCCGTCAGCGCCTTCACCGCCCACGGCTTCACGCCAGCACCTCCACCGGCCGCGCCCCGGACTCCCGCGAACTCTCCCGCAGCGCCACGAACAGCCCAGGCACGCCCCCCTTCACCGCCCTCGCCTTCATGCCGTCGACTCCCTCACCACGTGGATGCGCCAGGTCGGTAGCAGCTCGTCGATGAGCGCCTCGGTCTCCGGAGCCAGGCCGCCGCCGTATGCGCCGAAGCGCGGCGGCCCCGTCAACGCGTCCACCACGGCGTGCAGCCGTGCCGGATCGCCGGTGGCATGCGTCGCCCGCAGCAGATCGCGCCACAACGCCTCGTCGTCGGCCGCCAGCAGGAGCGCAGCGCGTACAGCCGAGACCGCCGCTTCTGGCGCCCCCTGTTCCAGCCGCATCTCACACAGCCGGCGGGCGGCGTCGGCCACTCCCGCCGACACGTCATACTCAAGATCGTCCGCAGCCAGCCACGCGTACCGGCCATGCGGGCGCCCACTCAGCAGCGGACCCCGCACCAGACCGAGCGCCTTCTCCAGCAGCAGGATCCGCGCGGTCGGATCACGCTCGGCACGGCGTACCAGCTCCCGGAACAGCGTCCAGTCGGTACGCACCCGCGGACCCAGGCTCAACCGGCCGGCGTCGTCGACGAGGAGGTGTTCGGGGCCGACCCAGTCGGCCACCCGGGCGATCGTGGCGTCTCTGACCATGGCCTGAACGCCACGCGGCCACAGCACGCCGCCCAGCACGGCCGGATGCACGCCGCCGGGGTGGGTGGCCAGGTAGACCAGCATCTCGGCCGCCAGACCCATCCGGCCCTCCTCGAGCGGGTCGAGCCCGGAGATCTCGACGGGGCCGAGCAGCCGGATCTCCACCTCGGGCGGATGCAGGTCCTCCAGCGGCCGCACCTGCGACATCGGCTCGCCGTCGTGCCGTCCGGCCGTACGGAACAGGTCGACCAGCGCCTGGTAGTGGCGGCGCGGCAGCAACTGGGCGGTCACCTCGAACCCGAGCTCGGCGATCTTCGCCTTGCCGTCGTCGGTGATCTCCAGGGTCCAGGTGGCGTGCGGCACGTCACCGGCCACGACGTACCCCGCCGTGTCCCGGCGGGCAAGCAGAGCCAGCCGGCGCGCCTCGTCATGGGTGGGCGTCACGGAAGACAGCAGATAGTGGGCGACGCGCGGACTCCCGGTGACGCGGCCGGTGAGCACCTGCTGGCGCGGCGCGGCGGTCGCCTCCAACTCGGGCAGCACCTCGGCCAGGCCGCCCACGGCCCGGACCCGGTCGGGGGCGATCGCGGTCAGCTCCTCGCCGAAGCCGACGAGCGTGATCCGCATGCGGTCCGACCAGCGGTTGGTGGCCAGCTCGACGGCCAGCGCGGCAAGAGCCGCGGTGGTCTGCCGCCCCCGGATGTTGATCAGGCCCTGCGCCGCCTCCAGGTCGACGAGCACCCGTCCGCCCGCGTCGGTGCCGAGCGACACCAGTCCCGGGTACGGCGCTCCGCCCTGCGGACTCTCCGTCAGCAGGCGGCCCTCGTGCGCGTGCAGCCGCCACACCTGTCCGCCGTCCTGGACCGTCCAGGGGGCGGGGGCGTCGCCGTCGGGCGGGTGGATCCACAGGTCGAGGTTGCGGGCCGACAGATGTGCCGCGTACACGATCGGCGGCGTCCGGCCCTGCGCGGCCAGTTCGGTGCCCAGCAACCGCAGGCCGACGTCGAGGATCCGCGTGCCGGGGGCGTCCGCGCCCAGCCTGAGCGCGACCTCGGCCGAGGCGGCGTCGTCACGCGGGCGCACCACCCGCCGACCGAACGCCCGCCGCCACAACTGCTCACGCCGCCGCCTGCCGAGAGCGGCCAGCAGACCCGCCGCGGCGAGCGACGCCCCCGCCAGGTAGTCGACCAGGTCCAAGCCGCCCTGATCCGCCGCCCGGCTTTCATCGGTTGCCCGGCCCGTTCCAGGCTCGGCCTTCGTGTCTCCTGCGCCTCGCCTGCTCTCACCCTCCTGCCCGCGCTGCCGCTTGCCGAGTTCCTCCTTGACAGTCTGCTCCGCCTTGTCGGCGACCCGTCCCGTGGTGGCCGCCTTGCCGGGGTGCTCGCGCAACGTCTGAGCGCGGGCCTGCGTAACGGGTACGGCGTGGACGTTGCGCGCGTCGTCAGGCATGTCGAGGACCCAGCCAGGCCTGATCAGATCGGCCATGCGCAGCCGGGCGCCGTCGGGTTGCTCTTTGTGCTGGTTAAGCCGGAAGATCTCCGGGTATCGCCGTCCGTCGCCCAGGCATTTCTCGGCGATCTCCCACAGGCTCTCGTGGTGGCGGCCGTGGGGCGGCTGCACCACGTACACCTTCTTCGTCCGCTGCGTCTCCAGCACCTGCTCGACGACCGGCGCACTGTACGCGACGGCGGTCATGGGCGGGGCGGCGGGCGCCGGAGTGCCCAGCCTGGCGATGGGAACCGCCACCGCTCCGGCCGTGAACAGCAGGAGCACGGCCGACACCAGGCGGTTGGCCAGGGCCTGCGTCCCACTGGAGAGCGGCACCCTCGCCGGCATCCCGACCCGCCGCACCCCGGCGTACACCTCGACCACCACGCAGGCGAACAGTTGCAGCCAGGCCAGCCACACGAGCAGCACCAGCACGGCGACGATCGTGGACGGCCCGACCTGGTTGAACAGCAGATCCACATCGAGCAGTTCCGCCGCGATCGGCGGGCCGACGAAACTCAACAGGGCGTACGGCACGCCCCCGACGAGCGCGACCAGCACGACAAGGGCGCCGAGCCCCGCGAAAACGTCCCCGACGGTCCGCCTCGCCGGAATCCGCACAGGCGCCGGCACCGCCCCCCGCCCTCGCCCACCAGCACCCACGTGGCCCTGCCCCGCACTCCCAGGCCGCGCCGCATACCCAGGCCGCTGACCACTCGCCCGCTGATCGACCGGCCGTTGACCATCCGCCCGATGGCCACCCGCCCGCTGATCGACCGGCCGCGGCCCGTCCACGTACCTCCCCCCACGTCCACCGCCTCCCGCCTCCCCGACAGACCGCACCCCGGGTCCTCCGCCGGTGCCCGGATACCCCGCCCCGCGATCACTACCCCCGGCACCCGGATACCCTGCCCCGCCACCGGCGCTGCCGGACCTGTCCGCGTATCTCGCCCGGTCACCCCCACGACCTGAGCCACGCTCGTATCCGGCCCCGCCGACCGCCTCACGCGCATATCCCGCGCCACCAGCAGCACCCCCTGGCCCAGACGCATACCCCGCGCCACCAGCAGCACCATCCGACCCAGGCGCATGTCCCACCTCACGACCAGGCCTCTCCGCGTAGCGCGGCCCATTGCCAGAACCTTCGCTTCGGCTCCGATCTCCCGGCCCCAGCCCCGCATACCGCGCCGAATCTCCCGATTCCCCGCCCTCACTCCCAGCCGCCTGCCCCGCCCGATCCGCCTGCCTTCCAGGCCCGACAGAACGCGCCCGATCTTCGGGATCTCCAGCGGAACGTGCAGCCGACTCGGCCCACCCCGCAGTAGTGTCCGAGTCCGATTCGGGATCACGCGACTCCCCGCTTGGATTCACCGACCCTCGCCCGGCGCCGGTCGCCGGGCCCTCCAGAAAGTAGGCCGCCTCCCTCGCGAAGCGGGAGGTCCTACCCGAAGTTCGCGCCCCACGCCCGGCATAGGGAGCCGCCCGTTCACCAGAAGCCGCTGAGCCCATACTCGCTGAGCCAGAACCAGCCCCCGCCGAGCCCGAATGTGCTGAGCCCGCGCTCCCCGAGGCGGAGCCCGGTGCCCCGGAGCCTGCTGGGCCCGAACCTGCTGAGCCTGTCGCATCCGCCGAACCCACAGGACCCACCGAATCTGCCGGGTCTGAGGCTGCTGGGCCCCAGGTTGCTGGGCTGCGCCTGACATCGCCCGCTGCGTCACCCGGAACAGTGGCGGGCTGTTCATCCTCACCCGGAGAGTTCGGACCGGTGAGGCGTGGCCGATCGCCCGCGGGTGTGGGCCCGTAAGGGCGGGAGGGCTCTCGCGTCGGCATCGCCTCTCCTTTCTCGCGTCCAGCGTCGTTGCTCATCGCTCCCTGATCCACCAACTGGCTGGAATCGGTCTGGCTCATCTGGCTTCAGGACCGGCCGTCGCCTCTCCCCGCATGTCGGCCCCCTGGAAGCCCAGCGCGCCGAGGAAGAACGCCTTCCAGGTGACGTTCACGGTGACGGTCACCGTGGTGCCGCCCTGCTCCACGGCACAGGACCCCGCGGACACCCCGTCACCGCCCTGGGCAGCCATCACCTCGTCGGCCCGGCCGCACACCTGTCCTTCGTCCAGCAGCCTCGTCTGGCCGGTGGCGCGCAGGTGGTCGACGTCGATCTGGTCGGCACCCGCCCGCGCGGCCTGCTCGGCGATGTCGGCGGCCCGCAACCGCGCGTTGATCGCCGCGCCGCCGTCCACCAGCAGCCCTGCCAGCAGGAAGACCACCACGGAGAACAGCACGGTGAACACCGACATGGAGCCGCGTTCCCCTTGCCGTCCCACGGCCTCCAGGACCTTCACTCGACCCTCCGGAACTGCTCCAGCGGTACTACAGCCGTGCCCGTCATCTGCTTGGTCGTGTTGAAGCCCAGGAACCCGAGATCGAGCTCGCAGGTGACCTCGGCGTGCACCTGACCGCCCTCCTCGAACCGAGACTCCGCCAGGTCGACCGTGGGCTGCGTGCAGGTGCCCTGCAGCACGTCGGTGGTGACCGCCTCCGCGGCGGTACCGGCCGCGTCGAGCGTCCGCTGCACCGAGGCCGCCCGGGCCGCGTCCCTCGCGGCCCCGTTGACCTCGCCCTGCGCCTCGACCAAGCGCCCCGCTCCCGCCAGGAACATGAGGAACAGCAGGAAGACGGGCGCGAGCATGACCGTCTCCACGGCCATCGACCCCCTTTCCCCTGCCCCACGCCTGCGCGTACGCCGGCGGTTCGTCCCTGTCGCCCGCTCACTCACAGTCGTCGCCCCCGTTGTCCGGCCGGAAGCACTCCACCGGACCGCCGGATGTCGCCGTGATCGTGAACGCGAGCTCGGGCAGCAACGGAACGACCTGCACCGCGCTCCCTCTCACCGTGACGAACCGCTGGTCCGGATCCTTGGCCGACGTGGTCGCCGTGGCATTGCCGAGGAGCCGCGGGCCGATGGCCCGAACGATGTCCGTGGCCTTCGCACTCGCCTCCGCTTCCCAGGAACCCGAGTCGAACGGTGCCGAACGGGCCACCCTTGCACCCTCGCGCGCCGCCGCCTCGGCGACCTGACGACCGTGGAACCAGAGCGCGATCTGGACGATGAGGAGCACGATCGCGAGGACGACCGGCATGAGCAGCGCCAGTTCGATCACGGTGGCGCCGCGTTCTCGACGCGTCCGGAGGCGAGAACGGATCACGTGTCGCCGCTGCCGCCGCCGAAGCTGTTCTGGATGTCGCTCTGCTTCTGCTCCACCAGCGTCTTGATGAGCGTGGCGAGGCCGAGCGCGACGCCGGCGATGATCGCGGTGATGATCACCCACTCGACGGCGGAGGCGCCTCTGGAAGGCGCGGTACGGGCGCGGTGGACGCGTACGCCGAGGTAGGCGCGCAGGTAGACGATCCAGGGATGATTCATCAGGACCCCAACATCTTCATAGCGGCCGGAAAACTGAGAAAGATCACGAACCCCGCACAGAGCAGTAACTGGGCGACGAGCATCGACTGGGAGCGCTCGCCCGCCCGGCCCTCGATCTCGGCCAGCTCACGTCGGCGCAGCGTGGCCGCCCTCGCCGTGAGCGAGGCGCGCACCTTGGCGCCGTCGTCGGCGACCAGTCCGAGGGCGGCGGACAGGTCCCGCAACTCGTCGACGTTGATCTCTTCGCCGAGCTGACCGAGCGCCTGCCACGGGGTGATGCCGACGATCCGCGCACCGCTCAGCGCCTCACGGATGCGGGACATCGCCCAGTTGGGCTGGTCGCCGCTGACCGAGACCGCCATCAGGAGTGCCTCGGGCACGCCGCGACCACCCGCGAGGTTCATCGAGACGAGGTCGAGGAACGCCCCCACCACGTGTCTGAAGTCACGCCGCTTGGCGGCGGCATCTCGTCTGACCTGCAGGTCGGGCAGGAAGAAGAACACCACAGCGACGGCCACGGCGGCCCAGAACGGGATGGCGAGGGACGTGCCCCACCCCATCAGGAAGAGCCAGCCGAGCAGCACCGGGAAGGCGAGCAACCCGGCGGCCGCCAGCAGAACCTTGGTGGCCAGGAAGCCCTCGAACGACCGGCCGACCAGGGCGAGATCGGCCTTGGTGGACCTCACTTCCCAACCGCGCGCCGCGTACAGCTGCGCGAGTCGTACACCGAGCCCACGGCGGAAGGCGCTGACCTCCTCGTCGGGGAGCACGAGCTGCAGCCGCGGCGCGCCCGCGTCCTCGCGCACGGCCTCGATCGCGAGCAGCCGCGCCACCAGCCCGGGCCGTGCCGGGAACAGCGCACGCAGCAGCAGGAACAGCCCGAACCCGAGCACGCCGCCGGCGAGCACGCCCTCAACCATGGCCACCTCCCCGGCCTTCGCCTGCGCGCAGCCCGAGGTCGTCCGCGAATCCGATGACCGCGGCCCCGCCCCGACGCCGAACGCCACCACGCAGCTTGGGGCCCCAGCGCGCGAACGCACCACCACCACGCGCGTCGAAAGCCCGGCCCTCGAACCCACCACCTCGTCTGTCGAGACCGCAGCCCCCGGCCCCGCCACCATCACGCCTGTCGGAAGCACGGTCCCCGAACCCACCGCCCCAGGCATGCGGCCAGGACCGCGAGCGCCGCCGGGCGTGGCCCCGTCGCAGGAGGACGCCTTCCCAGGCCGTGAGTACGCCGTCAACCATTGCCACCTCCGACCAGGAGCCGCGTGGGCTTGTCGAACCGAGCGAGCCGCCGCATCCACGCGAACCCGGCGCCGAACAGTCCGGCCACGACCACGAGCACAGCCTGGCCGAGCAGGCTGCCGTACTCGCTCACGTACGAGGGGTTGAACACGACGAGCAGCGCCGCGAAGACCAGCGCCGTGATGACGACGATCTGCACGCTTCGCCTGGTCGAGCGGCGTTCGGCCTCGACGCGTCGCCGCATGTCGAGTTCCTCGCGAGCCGATACGGCCAGCGCACCGAGCACGTCACGCAGGCCGGGACCGCGCAGTTTGGAGTTGAGTATCAGGGCCGCCACCACCAGGTCCGCCGAAGGATCGTCCAGGTCGTCGGCGAAGAGCGCGAGTGCGTCCGGAAGCGCCATCCGGGTGTGCAGCCGGTCGACCAGGGCCCGCAGGTGGGGTCTCAGCATCGGCGCGGCGGCCCTGATCGAGGCGGGGATGGCCTGTTCGAGCCCGGCCGCGCCGGCGATGGTGTCACGCAGCGACTCGGTCCAGGCGGCCAGTCCTTCGAGGCGGCGCATCGCGTCGCGTTCTTCGGCTGCGCCGCCGGACAGGCCGCGCCAGGCGAACACCAGCAGCACCGTCCCCACCGCGACCACGGGCCAGCCGGTCACCACGAGCACCGCGGTGGCCGCCAGGCCCGCGATCGCCGCGCGGGTGGTGAGCATCTTGACGAGGTGGCGTTTCGGCTGGGCCGGTCTCGGTCGCATGCCGTACAGGGAGAGGACGAGCAGGAACAGCCCGCCTCCGGCGGCCGCGCCGGCGAACATCGCGAGCGGATCCAGGGCGGTCATCACCAACCTCCCGGCGTGTAGCCGTGTGCGACCAGCTCGGGCAGGCACGAGACGGGAGCGTGTGGCACAGCTGCCCCGTCGGGGCCCGGCACGAAGACCTCGCTCGACAGGACCCGGCCGTCGCAACCGTTGACCTCACGGATGCTGGAGACGTAGCGGCGCAGGGTGCCGCCCCGGTGGTAGTCGTTGCGTTTCTCCACGAAGACGACGAAGTCGATGGCGCCCGCGATGAGCATGTGGGTGGCGTCGATGGGAAGGCGTTCGCCGGCCTGCAGCGCGTAGGTGGCGATGCGGTTGAACACCTCCATGCTGGAGTTGGCGTGGATGGTGGACAGGGAACCGTCGTTGCCCTGCGTCATCGCGTTGAGCATGGTGACGATCTCGTCGCCGAGGACCTCGCCGACGATTACCCGGCTGGGGTTCATGCGCAGGGATCTGCGGACGAGCTCGGCCATGGTGATCTCACCCTGACCCTCGGAGTTGGGCAGGCGCTGCTCGAAGGCCACGACGTTGGGGTGCAGCTCGGGGAACTGGTCGAGACCGAGTTCCAGGGCGCGCTCGACGGTGATCAGCCGCTCGCCGGGCGGGATCTCGTTGGCCAGGGCGCGCAGCAGGGTGGTCTTACCGGCGTTGGTCGACCCCGCGATCATGATGTTCTTGCGCGCGACCACGGCGGCCGTGAGGAAACGGCCGATCTCCGGGCTCAGTGTGCCGTTGCCCACCAGGTCGGAGAGGAACACCTTGCCGAGCCGCGACCGGCGGATCGACACGGCGGGCCTCAGCGTGACGTCCATGACGGCGCTGAGCCGGGACCCGTCGGGCAGCCTGAGGTCGAGTTGCGGGTTGGCGGTGTCGAACGGTCTGCTGGACAGACCGGAGTAGGCGGCCAGGATCTGGATCAGTTCGATGAGCTCCTCGTCGGACTCGGCGACGGGATCGTGCATGATCTCCTGGCCGTCGGCGTAGCTGACGAAGACCTTGTCGCAGCCGTTGATGTCGATGTTCTCGACGTCGGGATCGTCAAGGAGCGGCTGGAGACGGCCCACGCCGAACAGGGCGGCGTGGATGCCCGCCGCGAGCGCCTCCTCCTCTTCGACGGTGGGCGGGGTACGGCCCAGGCCGATCTCGCTACGCGCGTGTTCCTCGAGGACCTGCGAGATCAGCGCCCTGGCGAACTGTCTCTCGTCCTCGCCGGTCATCGCGGCCAGGCCGTTGGCCTGGTCGAGCCGGCGCTGATGGGCCAGGCGGTCGCCGACCTCCTGGCGGAATCGCTTGACGAGAGCGTGGTCGATCATGGTTCGCTCACCAACCGCGCCGCGAGGTCGCGTGCCGTACGGATCAGCAGCGAGCGATCGAGGCGGCCGCCCCATTGTCCACGCAGCAACTCGGCGCCCTTCGGGTCGTAGGCGAGCCCGTGCACGAAGCCCACGCTCGGTCCGACGATGCGGCGCACGTCGTCGATCGAGGAGCGGTAGCTGCGCGGGTCGGCGATCACGACCACGCCGTGCGCCTTGGTGATCGACAGGCGCTCGCGCAGGTGAGCGACCTGGTCGAGGGTCGCCCGGGTGAGCAGCACCACCTTGTCGGCCTCCGCCAGCAGATCGGCCGTTTGGGGCTGGGCACCCAGGCGCCCGCAGTCGGCGATCACGTCGGCGTTCGGGATCGCGGCGAGTGAGCGCCCGAGTGGACCCCACAGCCAGGTGAGCCCGGCCGCCTGCTCACCGTGGGTCAGCCCTGCGAGCACGTCGAGACCGCCGATGATCTTCTGCGTGTGGGGGTGGATCTGCGCGTGCTCGAGCCCGCGGCGTGCCGTCGCGGCCAGGGTGAGCAGGCCCTTTCCGGGATTGAGCACGCCGCCGTCGGCGGATGGAAGCCGGTAGGCGATGTCGCCGCCCGCGGGATCGCATTCGGCGAGCAGGACGGGCCGCGGCCACACCGCGGCCAGGGCCGTGGCCGCGGTGGTCACGCCGGGCGCGCCCTTGTCGGCGGCCAGCACGATGAGCGCCACGTCAGCGGGCCCCCGGCAACTCGGCCACCGCGATTTCACCGCTGGAGGCGTAACGGAGGACTTCCGGCGAGACCGACGAGTCGACGATCACCGTGATGAGCCCGTTGCCGCCGGTCCGGCCCGCCTCTCCGACGCTGAAGACGAGCGCGCTCTGCGCCAGCACCCGGCTCTCCGCCTGGCTCGTACGGGCCGGCACGTGCACCACCTGGACCCGGTCGCCCTTCTGCAGTCCGGCGGGCGCCTGCCCGGGTTTGAGCGCAAGCCCCACCTTGGCCTTGCCTGGGCCCAGCTCGGCGCTGGCCTTCACCCCCATGTTGTTGGTGAGGAGGGTGCCGGGCAGGATGGTCACGGCGGCGAAGCTCTTCAGCACCTGTTGCCGCTGTGACCAGTTGACGTAGTCGATGCCGGTGTCGGCGATCTGCACCTCTTCGATCGCCTGCTCGGTGAACTGCTGACCGGCGCCGATCTGCTGCGTCACCCGGACGGCCGAGATGCGATCACCGCTGCGCATCACAAGCAGCGTCGTGGCGAGCGCCCCGCCCAGGATGAGAAGCACGGCGAGGGCCGCCAGCGCAGGCTTCCGCTCGCGTGGCGGGACGGGAAGTTTGCGCGACGCCGGGCCGGACAGTCCTGCCGCGTTGACGACAGGCTTTTCGCTTGTCCTCATGGGTGGGGGGCTCCCATTAGAGAATTGTCGAATTCACGCCATTATGTGCATCCATGGCCACAGGTGGGGCCGGAATGCGAGAAACCATGCTCGTTTCGCAGGTGGGATGGTGTCAACTCGTAATAACCGATGCCTGTTGTTTCTAGCGAGTTGACGCCATCGCTTTTTGGGGCTAACCGTCACAACGGTCACATCCGCCTCCTTTCTCACTGGACTTTCGGTTTCGGACATATACGTCCTTATGGACGCTCTCCTTGAGTGCCTGGCGCGCCCCACCGTCACCGCGTTTCGCCTCGGGCGTCACTTGCGCCGAAGACGCTTTCCGCCACGCCTCGCGGCCCTCATTCGAACTCCGTAGCCAGTCACGTCAGCCGACCTCGCCACGCCGGTCGCCGATCGCCTCCAGACCCCGCGCCACGCCGGCCTCCATCCGGAGAGTGCGCGTAGAGCGCAAGCCAACCAGCTCTTCGGGCGAAGGATCGTGGCATGTCACCATGCTCGCCGGCACGCCTCTCTCACCTCGAACCTTCGCGCACGACGGCTCTTCGCCTGCGCCGCAGCCCTCCGCGCTGTTCGCTCACACTCAGGCACCCTGCCGACGCATACCGCATTTCGGGCACCCGTATTCCACATCCATCATCAATATCCGCACAACGTACTCAAACTCGCCCTATCATGCGCCAGGGAGCACTTGCCTATCTCTGATCCGCGTCTCTCTGATCCGCGTCCGATGATCGAAACTCCAAGGGCCCACGCGGCCGTCTCACTTCGGCGGCCCGGAAGCCCACGCCCGCACTTTAAGCTAACCGCCGCTCAGGGTCGAACGACTTATCCACAGTCGGCCCTTGCCCCGCCGAGTTATCCACAAGCGGTGGCTTCCATGCGTTTGCCGGTAACTCGCGGGCTTAATCTCACACCGGGCGCTAGCGTGGCGCTCGAGATCCGGACCGAGGAGACGGCACATGCGGATCATGCTCACCGTGCTCGGCGAGCAGGGCGACCGTGACATAGTGCTCGACGGCGACGACAGCACGACGATCGCCGAGGTGGGCGAGGCGCTCAGCGGCCGGTCACGGCTGGCCGAGGTCGTCCGGCTGCCCCGCGCACGTGCTCCGTACGGCATGTCGGCACCGCGGCCCGTCGACGCCCGACCGCGCGTGCCCGAGCAGCGCAATCCTCTCAACGGCGGTGCCCACAACCGCTCTGAGCGAGGGGATTCCGCCCAGCCGTTCAGGCGTGAAGGCCCCTGGGGCGGGGGAAGCCGGCAGAGGCCTGGTCCCACGGCCCGCGCTCCCGAGCCGGTCGGGTTCTCCGGCCCGAGCAGGCGTGAGCCGCGTGGAGACACGGTCGAGCCAGGCGCGCGAGGGCCGAAGGGCGCGCCCGGTGAGAACGACCCGGTGCTGTGGCGCAACGGCCGTGCCCTCGACCCGCGGGCTCTGGCGAGGGCGGTGCTGCGCGACGGTGACAAGGTCACGCTAGACCCGCACCTGGTGCGGGCCACGATCGTCGAGGAGCCGGGCGGTGTCGCCGAGGTGCGCGTGGTGGGCGGCCCGGCCGCGGGAGCCGTGCACCGGCTCGGGCTGGGCGTTCACGTCATCGGGTCCGACCCCGGATGCACGATGGCCGTCGCCGATCCGACGGTCGCCCCCGAGGCCGTGACCATGCGCGTCACCTCCGACGCGATCACGGTCGAGCCGGCACGCGCACAGCACGCGGAAGAGGCCCCGCGCCTCAAGCTCAAGGGCCGGTGGGCCGAGGAGGTCGCCGAGCTCACCGCGCGAGTGGCCGAGCGCGAGGCGGCCGCGAGGGCGTCGGAGTCCCGGTCAGTCCCCGAGGTCAACGGCCAACCGCTCGCCGAAAAGGTCGACTGGCCGGAGCATGCCTTGCTGACCTGCGGCTCGTCCGTGTTCACCCTCACCGCGATCGAGCCGCAGGACGCCCATCTCACGCCCAGGGCCGAAGGAGGCGTGGCCTACAACCGGCCTCCCCGGCTGCGTCCATCCGAAGGTCAGCGTGCCTTCGAGAAACCGCGTGAGCCGCGGCGCGCCGAGGGGATGCGACTGCAACTGCTGGCCGCGCTGCTGCCTGCCGTGCTCGGCCTGACCCTGGCGTTCGTCCTGCGCCAGTGGTACTTCCTGCTCATCGCGCTGATGACGCCGATCATCATGATCGGCCAGTGGTGGAGCGACCGCCGCCACGGCAAGAAGCAGCACAAAAAGGCGATCAAAGAGTACAAGGAGCAGCTCAAGGCGTACGAGGAGGCCGTCGAGCGCGCCCGGGCACAGGACGAACTGGTCCGTAGGTCCGAGGCGCCGGATCCGGCCCAGGTCCTGCTCACGGCCACCGGCCCGCGTAGGCGTCTGTGGGAACGGCGGATCCACGATCCTGACGCGCTCCGTCTGCGGGTGGGGCTTGCCGACCTGCCCGCCAATCTCGAGCTCACCGAGGAGCAGGGCGGCGCCATAGATCCACCGATCTGCCGTGCCGTGCCCGTGGCCCTCGCCATGCGCCGACTCGGTGTCGCGGGCGTCACCGGCCCGCGTGACATCGCGACCGGCCTGGCCGGCTGGCTGGTCGGCCAGGCGGCGACCCTGCACAGCCCACGCGACCTCGCGATCGTGATCCTTTCCGCCCACACCGACGGGGAGCAGCGCTGGGGGTGGGTCCGCTGGTTGCCGCACTGCGCGCCGCGCGGCGGCGAAGACTGCGTGGCGCTGGTCGGCACCGGCCCCGATTCCGCGGCGCGCCGCGTCACCGAGCTGGCCGCGCTCATCGACGAGCGCCAGAACACCGCCATCCCCGAGTTCGGCAAGATCCCCACCGGCTGGGACGACCTCGGCGGCCCGGAGACACCCGCGTTCTCCACCTACGACGTGCGGCCCTTCGACGTGCTGGTGGTCCTCGACGGCGCCCAAGCGTTGCGCGGGCTTCCGGGTATGCCGCAGGTGCTGCGCCAGGGCCCCCGCGCGGGGGTCTACACCCTCGCCATCGACGACGACCAGCGGCTGCTCCCTGAGGAGTGCGCGACGGTGGCCGCGTGCGGCTCCAACGGTCTGGTACGGCTGCGCGGCGGTGGTCTGGACGTCATCGGTCCGGTCCTGGCCGACCTCGTCGCGCCCTCGTGGTGCGACCGCCTGGCCAGGGCGCTGTCCCCCATCCGCGACGTCAGCAGAGAAGACCCCTCCGGCAACCTGCCTGACTCCGTTCGCCTGCTCGACCTGCTCGGCCTGAGCACGCCCACCGGCCGGGAGATCGCCGGACGTTGGCGGGCGCGCGGGTCGACGGAGGCGGTGATCGGCATCGGCCCTGAGGGGCGGTTCTCGATCGACCTGGCGCTCGACGGACCACACGGGCTGATCGCCGGCACCACCGGCGCAGGCAAGTCCGAGCTGCTGCAGACCCTGATCTCCGCCCTCGCAGTGGTCAACCGCCCGGACCAGCTCACGTTCGTGCTCATCGACTACAAGGGCGGGGCCGCGTTCAAGGAGTGCGTCCGTCTGCCGCACACGGTCGGCATGGTCAGCGACCTCGACGGCCATCTGACTCAGCGGGCGCTCGACTCGCTGGCCGCGGAGATCCGGCGCAGGGAGCGTCTGCTACTGGCCGCCGGGGCCAAGGACATCGACGACTACACCGCCCTGGCCGGTCGCGTGGGGAAACGGTATGAGCCGATGCCGCGCCTGGTGCTGATCATCGACGAGTTCGCTGCCCTGGTCGCCGAGCTGCCCGACTTCGTGACGGGGCTGGTCGACATCGCGCGCCGGGGTCGCTCGCTGGGCATCCATCTGATCCTGGCCACGCAACGGCCGGCCGGTGTGGTGACGGCCGACATCCAGGCGAACACGTCCCTTCGTGTCGCGCTCCGGGTCACCGAGCCCATGGAATCGGCTGACGTGATCGACATGCCGGACGCGGCCCACATCTCCAAGTCGACGCCCGGCCGGTGCTACGTGAAGTCGGGGGCGGGGGCGGCGACGGCCGTCCAGACGGCTCGGGTGGGCGGCCGTAGCCCGCTGCCGGTCACGGCCGGCGGCGGGGTCAGGCCGTCGTTCCCGGGCAGGCAAGCGGGTTCGGCCGGACGTTTGGGGACGGGTGGCCTCTCGACCACGGGCGGGACCGCCGACCCGCACATCCCAGCCGGTTCGTCGGGACAACACGCCCCGCCGGAGGCTCCGGAACACCCCACCTCATCCGGTGTGGCTGGACACCACGCCGCGCCGGGATTGCCGGCACAACACGCTCGGTTCGGCTCGCGGGGGCAAGGTGGTGCGGGAAGTACTCCAGGGACGGCCGGGAACGGTGCCAGGCCCGGTGACACAGGCAACGTACGGGTGATCGACGTGGATTGGCGATCGCTCGGCCGGGGACTGCCTCCGCCACCGCAGCCGGCGGAGGAGTCGACGGTCACCGACCTGTCGTTGCTCGCCGATGCACTCATCGAGGCCGCCCGGCTCACAGGAGTTCGGCAGCAGCCGAGCCCGTGGCTGGAGCCGTTGCCCTCCCACCTGGTTCTCCGGCCGTCGGATGACACCCGCCACGACACGGTGGCCGCCGGGCGGACAACCGGCATTCCGGAAGACGCCGCCTGGGCCTCTCCTGAGTCATGGGAGGAGGTGGAGCCGCTGGTGTTCGGCCTCACGGACCGCCCCTGGACTCAGGACCGGCAACCGCTCGCGCTGAACCTCGGCCAGGGCGGCCATCTGCTCATCGCCGGCGCGGCCCGCAGCGGCAGGTCCACGGCACTGCGCACGATAGCCGGCGCGATCACGCTGCAGGCTTCGCCTGCCGACGTGCACGTCCACGCCATCGACTGCGGGTCGGGGGCGCTGCTGCCGCTGGTGGCGATGCCGCACTGCGGCGCCGTGGTGACCCGTGACCAACTCGACCGCGTCGAACGCCTCCTCTCCCGGCTCCGCGGGGAGGTCGGCCGCCGTCAGCAGCTGCTGGCCGAGGCCGGGCACGCCTCCCTGGCCGAATACCGCCAGAGCGGCCACCGGCTGCCCTGGCTGGTGCTCATGCTGGATCGGTGGGAGGGGTACGTGGCCGCGTTCGAGGGCTACGACTACGGGAGGCTGACCGAGGCGCTCCTCCAGTTGCTGCGAGAAGGGCCGGCCGTCGGGCTCCGGGCCGTGGTGACCGGTGACCGGTCATGCCTGTTGGGGCAGGTCTCCACGGTGTTCGAAGATCGCTTGATTCTTCGATTGGCGGATTCCGCCGACTACGGGCTGGCCGGGCTCCCGCTCAAGGAGCTTCCGTCGTCCATGCCGCCCGGCCGTGCCTTGTCGGTGGGTGAGCACGGCATCGTCGAGAGCCAGATCGCTCTCCTCGCCGACGATCCCGCCGGCCCCGCCCAGGTGGCCGCCCTCCAGTCGATGACACGCGCGGTCGTGGCCGCTGGAGAGCGGAGACATGCGATGGCCTCGGGGACGTTCTCGGGGATCCGGGCCGGCACCGGGACGGCACGGGGCAGGAGGGGCGCCAGCGCGTCAGGGCGCCTGGCCGGCGCTGAGCATTCGGACCCTGCAGACGAGAGGGCCGCCACTGGCGAGTTGTCACTGCGCATGGACGGGAGTGCGACTCCTGCCGGAGTTCCTCCCTTTTCGGACGGGAGTGCCGCTCCTGCCGGAGTTCCTCCCTTTTCGGACGGGAGTGCCGCTCCTGCCGAGGTTCCTCCCGACATGGACGGGAGTACTGCTCCTGAGTTCTCGGTCCACACGGACGTCGGAGCCGCTGCTGCCGGGTCCTCGTCTCATCCGGACGTCGGGGCCGCTCCTGGCGAGCTCTCGATCCACGCGGATGAGGAAACCGCTCCCGATGAGGGGGACGGCTTCGGCAGTGAGCTCGCTGAGGCTGGTGCAGGCGGCGGAGCAGGTGGCATAGTGACAGCGCTTCGGTCCCCGGTCGGCGGGGAGAGTGGCGACAAGCTCGAAGGCCGCGCGGCCAGGCGGAGCGGCGGTGGTGGGCGAGGAGCCTGGTGGTGGCAAGGAGAGCCGCCGCTGAGGGTGGACGCGTTGCCGATGCGGATCACTGCCGGCCAGGCGCTCGACCTCGCTCCCGGGTTTGTGGCGCCTTCACCGCTATGGGCACTGGTCGGGGCGGGAGGCGACGCCTTGGCACCGCTCGGGATCGACCTGCTGGCGCAGGGACCAGGGGCCGTGATCGCCGGTCCTACGCGGTCCGGACGGTCGTCGGTGTTGCTCACCGCCGCTTTGTCGTTGATGTCGTCTGGGACCCCGGTCCTCGTCGTGGCGCCCAGACGCAGCCCGTTGCGTGCGTTGCAGGGAGCGTTGGCCGTGCTGGACGGCAACGCCCCGGGGCTGCAGGATCTCGTCGCGGGGCTGGAGCGCTATGTGGTGCTGGTGGACGACGCGGAGCTGGTCAGTCCCGACTCGCCGCTCGGGCTGGCGCTGGAGGAGGCTCTCCGGTCAGGTCGGGACGGCGAGCACGGCGTGATCATCGCGGGCGCCACGGGTGATCTTGCCACGGCGTATCGGGGATTCGTGGCCGATGCTCGCAAGTCGCGCACGGGGTTACTGCTGTCCGTTCAGAGCCCTACTGATGGTGACCTCTTCAACATCCGGCTGCCCCGTGGTTCCGTCGGGGGGCCGCCCGGTCGTGGGTTGTTGGTGGCGGCGGGGTCCACCATCCCGGTACAGGCCGCCCTGCCGGACGGTCCCGCCTAAGCTTCTCGCCTCCCGTTGGGTGGCGTCTCCCGAGGACGGCGTCACGCGCGGGATGGCAACTCCCGGGGATGGCGTCTCTCATGGGATGGCGTCTTGCTCAGCATGAACATGCTGTTGATCTACAGCGCGAACCTGCCGTTCGTGCGGAGGCTGTTCGTACGAGCACGAACGTGCGGTTCATGCGGAGCGAGTCCGGGGGCCGGGTAGTCCGGGGGACGAGGTCCGTGTACGGAGATCTGGTGTGCGGGGTCACCTGGCGGCCGACTGGCAGGGACGGGGCGGGTGACGGTCCTGGACCGGCGGGGTGGGGGTTGGCCGATCTAGCCGATCTGGCCGTCCACTACGTTGTCCAGTTTGCCGACCCAGACGTCGTCCTCCTCCTTGAGCCAGGTAGAGGTCTCGTTCGTGCGTTCCTCGCCTGCGCCGCCGGCGCCGCCCATCGGCATCATGGGCATGCCCATGCCGCCCATCCCGTTGGTGCCGCCGCCGCGGAGGGCCGCAGTCTCGGCGGCGGTCAGGGCGTTGCCGTAGCCCGTGCCGAAGCCGGTGCCGGGGGTGGTGCTCGCGGTGGGGACGTAGTTCGGGCTGTACGAGGTGGTGGGGGTGGTGGTCGGCGCCTGATTGCCGAAGGGCTGGCCGTCGATCCGCGGCTGGTAGTCGGCCAGGTTCGTCCCGCGGGTGTCGGTGCCGTCGGGGGTGGTCCTGCTGTCGGGGTTCGTGTCGCCGTTCACGCCGGTGTTCGATCCGTCCGGGAGGTTCGGGTTCGGGATGGACGGCATGCCGGGGCCGCCGGTCTGGCCCGGGGTGCCGCTGCCTGTACCGGTGCCGTTGCCATTACCGGTGCCGTTGCCATTGCCGTTCGGGTCCGTCCCGTTCGGGTCCGTGCCGTTCGGGTCGAGGTCGTCGGGGTTGATGTCCGTGTCCCCGCCGGGCCGGTCGGTGCCGTCCGGGAAGCGCGGGTCGGTGGTGGTGCCGTCCCGGTACGTGGGCTGGTTGATCCCGTCGCCGTTCTGTCCGGGGTTGAAATCGGACGGGTCGTAGCCGGTCGGGGGTGGGGTGGTCGGGCCCCGGTAGTTCGTCAGATCGGTGGGGGTGACGTCCGGCTTCTCGCCCTGGGGGGGCTGGATGTTGGGCAGTTCCTTCTCGACGTAGTCGGGGAAGCGGGTGTGGATCGCCTGGAGGTCGTTGGTGAACGCCTTGAGGTGGTGTCCCGCCAGCTCGTCCTGCGAGCCCCACTCCCAGCCCTGGTCGATCGTGCGGAAGGAGCCCGGCATGGAGTCGTCCCAACTGCCCGGGTCGCCTATCGGATTGCTCCAGGTGGCGGTTCCGTTCTCCACGAACTCCTTGTGTTCACGGATCTTGCTGCTGAGCGTCTCCAGGGGGGTGCCCATGCGGTCGAGCCCGGTGGCCAGGTTGACGATCGTCTGGTGGAGCTGGAGCAGGGCCTTCTGCGCATCGACGGAAGACTCGCCCTCCCAGATCTTGGCCAGCTCGGCGCTCACGTCGTCGATCGCCTTGAGCGCCTTGACCAGCTTGGCGGAGGAGTCCGTATAGGAGGTGGCGGCCGTCCGCACGCTGACGGGATCGAGCGCGGCGATGAAGTTCTTGACTTCGGCCACGTTCCTCCCCTTCGTTTCGCATCCGAAGGAGGCGCCGCTTTGCTTGATCCAATGTGTCTGCTTGGTGGTGTCGCCCATGACGATCCCCCGGCCGCCCTAGATGCCCTGAGTGGAACCGGGGAAGGTCATGTCGTCCCCGGTCTGGTAGATGCCGCCGCCGCCTCGCACCAGGGCGATGGCGATGGCGAACTTCTTGTTGACCTGACCGTAGATCTTGGTGAGCTCCTCGTGGCCCAGATCCAGGGTGTTGGCGAACGCGCGGCCGCCTTCCCAGCGGTCGATGGCCCGCACCTGCGAGGTGAAGCCCGACAGATTGCCCTGCGTGGTGAGGTCCGTCAGCGAGCCCCGCCCCGATCCGGTCAGGTCCTCCAGGGCCTCCTCGAGTCTCGAGGCGAGTTGCTCGAAGCGCTCCTTCGGATTCTCCGGATAGGTGACGTTGTCTCTCTCCGCCTTGAGACCGGGCCACTTCTCCCCGCAGCCCTGGTGCTCTTCTACTGCCACGACACGACCTCCCCAAGGTGCTTGATCGCAACTTTACTCGGATGCCCCCCACGGCGTACAGAAGTTGACATATCCCTCGTGACCCTCATGCGTAACATGTTCCGGGACCTTTAGTGGAACGGAGCGGCATGCAGACCCGGAAGGACCTCTACCAGGCCCACCGCCTGATGATGCAGCGTCTGGGCATGGCGTTGCTCCAGGCGGAGCCGGACGTGCCCGAGTCTCCGATGCGCCGGCACACGGTGGCCATGTTCTGCGGACTCCTGATCGCCGTGCTGGTGACCGCCGGATTCGGGATCTGGGGAATGCTGAAGCCCGGCAACGCGACCAAGTTGACGGACCCCGGTCAGCTGCTGGTCGAGGAGGAGAGCGGGGCGAAGTACGTCTACAGCCAGGAGGAGAAGAAGCTGCTGCCGGTCGCCAACTACGTCTCGGCACGGCTGCTGCTCGACACGCCCGACGTGAAGGTGCGCAACGTGTCGGCGGCCTCGCTGGCCGAGTTCGACCGGGGCCCGTTCGTGGGCATCCCGGGGGTGCCCGACTCGCTGCCCGCGAAGAACAAGCTCGTCAAGGGGCCGTGGTCGGTGTGCGTGGGCCAGACGGCCGACACGGCGGGCGTCACGAAGACGTACGTGACACTGGTGGGCGGCATGAACGTCGGCGGCACGCCTGTCGGCAACGGCGCGATCGTCGTCCGGGACGAACAGCAGCAGGGCTGGGTGATCTGGGGCGACCAGAAGATGAAGGTGGGCCCCGAAGGGGTCAACGCGCTGGGCGCCACCGTCCTCAGGAAGGTGCCCGCAGCCTGGATCAACGCCATCCCGAACGGGCCCGACTTCAGCTTCCCCTCGATCTCGAACCGCGGCAAGGCGGTGCGCGGGCCGGACAACCGCGCCCGGCGGATCGGCCAGATCTTCCTGACGCCGGGCATGGCCGGCACCGCCGACCGGTGGTATGTGCTCCGCCAGGACGGGCTCCTGCCCATCACCGTGACGCAGGCGACGCTGCTGCGCAACGATCCGGCCAGCAAGAAAGCGTACGGCTCGCGGCCCGTCGAACCGATCACCATCGATCCGGCGACGGCGAACGCGGCCCTGTCCAAGGCCTCGATGATCGGTGGCGGGCTGCCGACGACGATGCCCAAGGTGATCACGCCCGCGGCGAACGCTCCACTGTGCGCCGTCTACTCCGACACGCACAACGGCTCCACCAAGGCCAAGATCACCAGTGGGGCCACGATCAGCATCCCGGTGCCGCAGGCCAGCGGGAGCCAGGAGCACTTCGACCAGATCGTGATGCCGCACGGCGGGGCCGCGGTGGCGGGGCTGCTGCCGGGTGACGGGCAGATACGTGCGATCAATACCTTCTACCTGGTGACCGAGCAGAACCGGCGGTTCCCGCTGCAGTCGGGGACGCAGGTGGAGACGCTCGGGTACGACGCGGCCTCGGTGGCGCCGCTGCCGGCGCAGTTGCTGCACATGATCCCGGAGGGGCCGCGGCTGGACCCGGCCGCTGCGCGGACTCCTGTGAAGGTCACGCAGTAGCGGGTGGGGGTGGTGGCTCGGGGTCCTGACGGGTCCCCGGGTCCCCCTGGTCGCATCAGGTCCTGCCGGGTCCCAGCACGACTCGTCGGCTCCTGCCGGGTCATGTCGGGTTGGGGTCACGCTGATTGTCGGGGTGCCAGGCGTTGTCGGGGTGCCAGGCGTTGTCGGGGAGCCAGGCGTTGTCGGGGGTGTGGGACGTCGGGTATGTCGTCAAGGCGCGGGGCGGGTGAGGGCGAGCCGCAATGGCCCCGTGCCTTCCGCGCGTGGAGCCTGGGGAGGCGTGATGTGCTCCTCGGGTCCGAATCCGGGTTCGGGCTCCGGCGCCGGCTCCGGCTTCGGATCGGGGTGCGCGCCGGTGTGAGCACAGGCGCGGGTTCGGGTGCGGGGGGGTGACGCAGACTCGAAGGGCCCGGACGTGAGCACAGGCGCGGGCATGACCGGCTCAGGCGCGGGGGGTGACGCAGACTCGAAGGGCCCGGACGTGAGCGCAGGGGCGGGTGCGGGGATGGGCGTAGGGGTGGGGCGGGGGCAGGCGCGGGCGTGCGTGTGAGCGCGGGCATGGGTGCAGGCTGTTGTGGGCGGGCGCGGGGTCCGCCGAGTCTGTGAGGGGGTGGTGGGCGGGAGTTGGAGCGTCAGGCCATCTGGGTGGGGACCTCGGTGTTGGTCGGCGAGCCGTTCTGCTTGGTCGTGGGGATCGGCTTCTGGACCAGGGCGCCCGAGTTGGGGTCGTTGCCCAGGCCGTACTGTTCGACCATGGGCATGGCCATCATGTTCTGGAACTTGCCCGCCTGCTCCAGGTTCTGCATGCTGACGCCCTGGTAGATGGCGAAGACTCCGGCCGCGAAGATGCCCAGTTTGATGAGGATCGGCCTGAGCGCGGTCCACAGCGCCTTGAGACCGGCGTTGAGGGCGATCTGGGAGGTGACCCAGGTGGCGGGGGTGAGTTTGCCGACGGACACGAGTACGGCCCAGACCACCATCGCCATCGCCGTGGCCACCGCGAAGTAGGAGAGCATCTCGTACTGGTCGGCACTCGACTTGAGCGCGTCGCCGATGCCGTTGCGCCCGGTGCCGAGCTTCTCCAGTTCCTCGATGAACGGCTCGGCCACGGCCTCGTAGGCGATCCTGGCCGCGCCGTCCCAGTGGGCGTCGTTCTTCAGGCGGTCGTTGAGCGAACGGACCGACCTCACCAGCTCTTCGACCTCCTCGGTGAGGCCGCCCTCCGCCTTGGTCTTCCACTCCTTCATCGCCTCGAGCATGCCCTCCGGGTCCGCCATGATCACGCCCAGGCCCGCGGCGATGGCGAACGCGAGGGGCCTCCGGATGATCAGCGAGCATCCCGCGGAGACCGTCGCCGCGATGATGAACCGGTTGCGTGCCCCTGTCAGCTCTGCCACGTCAGGCTCCCTCGTGGCGGAGGACGGCGTCCGTCACGCCCTCCTCGTATTCCCAGTCGTCCGGGTCGCCGCGCAGGAGTTCGGAGCCACCGCCTTCGCGTTCCTTGTCGCCGCCGGCGCCCATGGGCGACATCGGCATGAACGGCATTCCGCCCATGCCGCCCATGGCTGCGGCACCGCCGGGCAGCCGCCCCGCGCCCACCCCCGCGGCGCCGCCGGCGCCCATGCCGGTGCCCGTCGAGGTGCCGCCGCCGGGCACACCGTTGGTGACACGACCGGGGTCGGCGGTGTTCAGGGAGTCGGGGATGCGGGTCTGCGGGTTCGGCAGGGTGGCCGGGTCCACGCCGGACAGGCCGGTCTTCGTGGGGTCCGACAGGCCGCTCAGGGCGGACTTGCTCGGATCCACGGTGGGCAGGTCCGGCTGGTTGATGTTGGGCTGGTTGAGGTTCGGGTTCTGCAGGTTCGGATTCTGCAGGTTCGGGTCCGGGAGGTTCGGATTCTGCAGGTTCGGGTCCTGGAGGTTCGGGTCCGGGAGGTTCGGGTTCTGAGGGTTCGGATTCTGCAGGTTCGGGTCCGGGAGGTTCGGGTCCCGCAGGTTGGGGTCCTGCAGGTTCGGGTCCTGCAGGTTCGGGTCGTTCAGGCCCGGGGTGTTGAGGCCGGCGGGGGAGATGCCCGGGGTGTTCAGGCCGGAACCGTTCAGGCCGTCGAGCCCCGACCCGTTGAGGCCGGAGCCGTTGTAAGGGGGGATCGACGGAATCTGCGGGTTGCCGACGTACGGGTTCTGGGGCGTCGACTGCTCGTCCGCCTCGACGTACTTGGCGTCGGCGATGCGCAGCGCCTCCCGCCACGAGTCGAGCACCTTCTTGGCGGCCTTGATCGTGTCCACCTGCTGGGTGCAGGCCTGCTCGTGGGCGCTGTCACACTGGCGGCCCGTCATGCCGTAACCGAGCCAGCCCAGGGAGATGCCACCCGTCCGGCCGGCGAACGCGGCGAGCTTGTCACCATCAGCGGTGAGGGTCTTGCTGTTGGACTCCAACTTGCCCGGCGCGAACTTGACCCCGGACGACTCCACGTTCGGCAGGTTGCCCAGCGAGTACGGATTGGCGTCAGCCATTGGCCCCCCTCATCAGTGCCGGCTCAGGCGGGTGCTCAGCCGATACGCGGTTCGGTCACGTCGGTTGTGACGGCCCAGACCCCGCGGTCCTCGGGCATGTGCGCGCCGGATTCGGTGGACTCCTCCGAGCCGATGGCCGCGCCCGCGCCGCCCATCGGCAGGAACGGGTACATCGGCGCGTGGCCGGCGTTCGCCGGACGGCCCTGAGATCCCGGGTTGCCCGCGTGCTCTCCCCACTGGTTCGGCCCTCCCAGCACGGCCGGGACGCCCGGCGGGGTGGCGGTCGTCGGCACGAACGGCGTCGAGGTGGTCGCCATCGGGATGGACGTGGTCGGCACGGTGGTGGCGGGGGTGAACGCCGTCGGCGTCGTCACCTGGGTGGGGGTGAAGTTCGCCGCCTGCGTGTACCGGGGGTCGTCCCGGCCGATCACCGAAGGCACGGTGCCGTCGTCGGCACCCGGGCCGGTCCGGGTGGTCCGGTCGGGGTCCGTGGCGGCGGGATCCGTGCCGGTGCCGTCCGGGCCGCCTCCGTCGTGGCCGGTCCCGTTGGAACCGGTCCCGTTGGAGCCGGTGCCGTCCGCCCCCGTGCCGTTCTGGCCTGTGCCGTTCTGGCCTGTGCCGTTCTGGCCGGTGCTTCCGGTGCCGGTGCCGTTCTGGCCCGTGCTTCCCGTACCGGTGCCGTTCTGGCCGTTGCCCGTGCCGGTACCGTCCGAGCCGCGAGTGCCCGTGCCGTCGCCGCCGGAGCCCGGGCCGCCCGTGTCTCCGACGCCCGTGAAGCCGGCGCTGCTGCCCGAGTTGTAGCCGGCCGTGCCGGTCTGACGCCCAGTGGGCGAGATGCCGTTCATGTCGACGGTCTTCTGCGACGGCGGCGCCGCAGGGACGTCGACGGGCGGCAGCTCGTACGAGACGTCCATCGGGACCTGGACGTTGAGCAGCTCGACGATCTTCTCGTTGAGCTCCTTCATCGCCCGCTGCGCCTGCGCGTTCTCGGCGGCGGTCTTGGCGCTCTGCGGGATCTGCGCGTTGGCCTGCTGAAGGTACGGGCTGGCGCCGATGGTGCCGCCGCCGGTGTTCTCCTCGGTCGTCGACACCTCGACGCGGATGTTCCGGACCTTCTCCAAGGTCTCGGGCACCTTCTTGGCGTAACCGCCGAGGGCGTCGTCCATCATCTTCATCTTGCCGGACAGCTCGACGCCGCTCGCGTGCATGAGCTGCATGGCCTTCTGCACCTCGGCCGCGGCGGGGCCCTGCCACGCCTTGGCCAGCGTGGCAGCGTGCTCGTTCAGCGCGGCGACGGCCCGCTCGATCGCCTGCGCCGCGCTGCGGTAGGCCGAGCCCGCGCTGCTGACGTCGCCCGGGCTGGTGTTGGTGAGCAACCGCTCGATCTCGGCCTTGGACGCCTCAACCTCTTTGCCCTCTGGCGTCGCCTCGAAGGAGCGGATGACGAGGACTTTGCGCCGGCTACCCACGGTGCCCTTCCTCAGGCCTCACGGCCACCCTCATTGTGCTGGTTCGTACGAGCGTAGATGTCGGCGTTGGCCTCGATCGCCTTGATCACCTTGTCGAAGGCCTCGGCGAACTCGCTGTACGCCTGGCTGAACTTGGTGCCGGCGCTGTTGGCGCCGACCGTCTTGGTGAACGCGCTGGCGTCGTGCCAGGTGCCGATGTGCGCCTCGGAGAGCTGACACTCGTCCAGCAGGCGCTGCTTGTGATGGCCGAGACCCTGACCGCTGCCATCGGACCCGGAGAAGGCCGACCTCAGCTCGCGGGCGACCGCTCGCATCTTGCCGACCTCGTAGTGCAGCGTGGCCTTGCCGTCGAGGCCGGGCCAGTTGGGGTCGATGTCGAGCGGGTCCTTACCGCCTTCGATAACGTCCTTCTGCGTCATGTCACCCCGTAAAGACGTGTGCTCGGCCATCGCCTCGCGGGCGATGACCGAGTCGACGATTGCGGCTTAGCGACCCGGGTCGGCCCACAGGTTGCGGGCGGCCCGCTCGGCGTTCATGTAGTTCTGGTTGGCGAGACCCACGGCCTGGGCGGCCTGCGTGAGCTGGTTGCCCATCTCCTTCTCCTGGGCGTCCCAGAGCGTCCGGGCCCGGTCGAACTCGGACTTGGCGCCCGCACCGGTCTCGTCGTCGTACCAGGCACCCGCGAGGGTGGCGGCCACGTCCTTGTAGAGCTGGTCGGTGACCCGGTCGAGCTCGGTCACGACCTTGAGCAGGCCCTCCTGCGCGGCCTGCATCTGCGCGAAGTTGACCTGGGTGAAGTCATGCATGCGATCAGCCATAGCGATCTCCGTTCCGTACTGCGGCAGGCGGCGGCTCAGGCCCTGACGTTGATGAGGGCGTCGACACTGTTCTGGTTGCCGCTGACATCCGCGAGCCTCATGTTGTCGTCCGCCTCGGCCGCGGCGGCGCTGTAGATCTTGGCGCTCACGTTCATGTTGTCGTAGATGGTCTCCAGGCTGGCGAGAATCCGCTTGGCACCCTGGTCCCACTGGTCCATGTGGAACTTGTACTTTTCGGCCGCGCCACCCTGCCACGACTTGGCCTGGCCGGAGGCGAGCAGCTCCAGCACGGTGGCGGCGACTCCCTTCCGCAGGCCTTCGATCTGCGTTGCGGCGGCCTGTACCTGGCTCGCCGCCCTCTGGACCTGTTCTGGGCTGGCTCCGTAGTACGACACAGAGATTCCTCTCCCCGGTTTGTTGGGCCTACCGACCTACCGTCAGAGTCCACACAAGCAGACGGAGGGCACGATCGGCACGAAAACAATCAAAGAGCACGGTAGCCATCAGGTGCAACATGCCTAACACGCATGCACATCACAGATAGATGACACAAAAGCCACATTCAGATAAAGTCGCAGGTCAGCGACTTGGGTTGATTTGACGACGATCGTGGAATTTCGGTTAACACCAGGTTGCGGTTTGCCGGTAGGCATCCTGATCGCCCAAGGTTGGGTTAGCGTCTGCGATCAACGGAGGGCAACGGCATGAGCCAGCAAGACGTGGACAGCTTGATCAACTGGGGGGCGAGTGCGTCGTCCCCCGCTGTCGCGACGACGGGCATGCCCAGTGAGACGCTCGCCCAGGACGTCGAATTCGCGGACGGGCGGCAGGTCGTACAGGGTGAGCGCCCGGAGTCCCGCGAGACGGACGCGCGCGGCACCGAAACCGCCGCCGACTCCTCGGATGACGACGAGCCGGGGTGGATCGAGCCGGTGGCGGCGCAAGGGGATCCGCAGTGGGAACCGTCCGACGGCAAGGAGGAGGAGCCCACGCAGGGCTCCCCCGCCGACGAGGACGGCGAGAAGGACGACGAGGGCGGCGACGGCCCCGGCGGGCAGCCGGACACGGTCGATGAGGCCAAGGACCCGGAGAGCGACGACGACTCCGGGGACCAGGGCGACACCGATGACGAGGATCCGGCGGACCCGAACGACCCATCGGACCCGAACGACCCATCGGACCCGAACGACCCCACCGATCCGAACGACCCGACGGATCCGAACGATCCCTCGGACCCGAACGACCCCACGGACCCGAACGACCCCAACGATCCCTCGGACCCGACGGACCCGAACGACCCCACGGACCCGAACGACCCCAACGATCCCTCGGACCCGACGGACCCGAACGACCCCACGGACCCGAACGACCCCAACGATCCCTCGGACCCGACGGACCCGAACGACCCCACGGACCCGAACGATCCCAACGATCCTTCGGACCCGAACGACCCCACCGACCCAGGTGGTCCTGGAACCCCGGATCCCGGCGGTCCAGGAGACGACGGGAAGCCCGGCGATCAGCCCGACCCCGACGTGCCCGACGTACCCACGCCGGGGACCGAGCCTCCCGCGGACGGCGGCAAGCCGGGCGACTCGGGCGAGCCCAGCACGCCCGGCGCCGACCTGCCGTCCGTTCCCGGCGGCGGCGGTGGTGGCAGTCCCTCCGGGACCGGAAACGGCACCGGCGGCGGCCAGAACGGCCCGACGGGCAACACGGGGGGCAAGGATGACAAGGGGGGGAAAGAGGACCCCAAGCCCACGCCGAAGCAGCTACGGGACCAGTACCTCGAAACCGAAGGCGTCTCAGCCGACTGGCGCAACGCCCGTCCTGAGACCCTGAAGGACCTCGGTAAGAAGATCGAGCACGACGTGGCCAAGGATCTGGACAACCTGAACTCCGAGATCAAGCAGATCTCCACCGGGTTCCCCGGATTCGGTGTGCTGGGGATGGTGTTCGTCCCCGCCCACAGCAGCGTCCGGGACACCGCGGCCGGCTACGTCGACGCCGCGCACCAGTCAGTCAAGGGCTGGAACACCCAGCTCCACAACGGCGCAAAGATCATCGAATCGGCCGAAGCAGCCAGCACGGCCAAGTCTTAGGGAGGTGAGCCGCGGACCATGCCTGATATCAAGGACACGGGCACGACCATGTACACCACGGCGCTCGGCCTGACGGTCTACTCCGCCACGGCGTTCGGCCCGCTGGCCGCGATCTCAACGACGATCATCGGCACGCTCTACTCGAGCCCCAGCGACATCCAGGACGCGTCGAACGCGTGGCGGAGCGTCGTGCCCAAGCTGGATGCCTTCAAGGCCAAGCTGGACACCGTGGAGAAGGACGTGCCGGAGGAAGACTGGAAGGAGATGTCCCGGCCGGAGTTCCAGCAGGTGAAGAAGGATTTCCTTGCCCGCAAGGACGACTCCAAGGTGGTCTACACGGGCGTGGCGGACGTCCTCGGCGGCCTGAGCGGCCTGTCGCTGGCGGCGGCCGTCTTCTCGCTCGTCGGCGCGTCCGGCATGGCCATGTGGGCCACGACCATCTATCTCACCCGATGGAACGCCGCGCTCGCATTGGGCGGACAGGCCACCGGCAACATGTACGTTCAGGCGTTCACGAACGGCCTGAAGGTTCTCGCCACCAAGCAGCGCAAGGCCATGCTGATCAGCGCGGGTGTGGCCGTCGGAGCGGCCTCCCTGCTCGCCTCCCAAAAGGCGCAGGAGCTGACCAAGCAGGCCACTCCGGAGAACGCGCCCGACTTCACGCAGGTGTACCTGGAGGGTCTGCCGCAGGAGGGCATGCCCGGCACAGCAGGCCTGCCCAGGACGTCGCCCAGCACCACGACCCGCACGTCCGACACCACGAGCGACACGACCGACGACACCACGGTTCAGGCGCCCGGCGCCCCGAGCGGCACCGTGGCGACCTGAGCCGTCACGCCGCCGCCCGGCCGGGTGCTGTCAGAGGTCGAGGCGGCGGCGGATGCGGTCGAGTTCGCCCATGACGTCCTCGAAGGTGCGGTTGTAGGCGGCCTCGGCGCTTCGGACCTGCTCCAGCGCCGCGTCCGGGTCCTTGATGAAGCGCATCGGGTTGTCCTCCTCGCCGAAGACCTCGCCCATCGCCTCACTGATCTTCTGCTGGAGGTCCTCGGAGGCGTCACGCACCACCTGCTTGACCTTCTCGGCCAGCTCCGACGAGCCCAGCCGCATCGCCTTGGGATGCAGGTCCAGCTCCCGCAAGCCCTCGGCGGCGTACTCGGCCGTGACGAGCCCGTCCTCGTCCTGCGCCCGCCCGACCACGGTGCTCATGGTCTTCTGCAGTTCCTCCATGCGGGCGAACTGCCCGTCGGCGGTCTTCAGAAGCTTGTCAATATCGATGTTCGCGAAGTCCCCGAACTCCTGCACCGGCTGCTCCGTCCTGGAGTGATGAACGTGCAGCAAAGTAGCGTCCGTGGATCATCTGCGCAATCGTGGGGTGTATGCGGTCAGGGTGTGCATACGGGTCATCACCCCCTGGGCCGCGGTGGACCGGCCTCCGGCGCGCCGGAGGTGGCGCGGAGATCCGCCATCAGCTCGTCCCTGACGGCCGCCGCCGCCTCCTCCGCCGCCGTGACCGCCGCCAGGATCGCGTCGGCCAGCCCCGTGGCGTCCAGCCGTCGCCTGCTCCGCGGAGAGATCTCCAGCCGCACCAGGACGCCGAGAGCGTCGGCGGTGGCCACGATCCCGCCCTCGTCGGCCCGGCCGGTGAACTCCCCCGCGCTCCACTCCTCCACCCGCGCCTCGGCCCGTTCGGCGGCGGCGATCAGCGCGTCCAGCCTCGCCTGCGCCTCGTTGAGGTCCTCCACGCTCACTCTCCTCGCAGCAGGTCGCGTACGTGGGCCTCCAACGGGTCCGCGCCTCCTCCGGCCGCCGCGGCCGGGCCCGCGAGCTCCTGGACGACCTCCGTCAGCCGGTCACCCATCGCCTGGTGTGCCGCGACGATGGCCTCCTGGACGGCCTGGGCGAGCTGGTCGTGGTCGAGGTCGCGCAGCCCCCGCGGGTCGATGGTCAGCGCGCGCAGCCGGCCGGTGCCGGACACCTCCGCGCGGACGGCTCCCGACGGGTCGGCACCCGCCAGGCGCTGCTCCTCCAACTCGCCCAGCGCACCGGCGAGGGAACCGGCCCAGCGGCCCGCCTCGGCCAGCAGGCCCGAGAGGTCGCCCTCCCGGCCCGTGCCGAACGCGTCGACGTGCCTCATCCGGCGTCCTTGGACGCGGGGATCCAGAAGTCGTCCACGCGGGCCGGGTCCTCGATCATGGGAGACAGGTGGAGGTCGCGCGCCCCCATCTCCGGGTTCCCCGACTTGTAGAAGGCTCCCCTCAGGTCGTTGAGCTTCAGCTCCAGCTTGTTGAGGTCGCCCTCATAGGAGTTGTAGACGTCGGCGAACTGCTTGACCATGTTGCCGGCCGCGCTCATGAACAGGCCGACCTGGGTCATCAGGGCGACCCGGCCGACCGGGTGGAAGCTCATGGCGGCGACGGTGCGCAGGATGGGGGCCGAGGTGGCGTACAGGCCGAACACCGACAGGTCGTACTCCAGCACCTCCTTGTACTGGCCGTGCATGGCGCCGCTCATCTCGTCGGAGATCTTGCCGAGCTGGCTGTAGAGGCCGTTGACGTTGAACCGGACGTACTGCTGGAGCATCGTCACGGCCTGGCCGTGCCAGTTGGGCGCGATGTCGTCGAAGAAGGAGCGCCACAGGTCGGACCTGGTGCCCTCCAGCAGGCCGGACATGTCCTTCCACTGCTCGCGGCGGGAGTAGAACAGGAACGGGTTGCCGAGGTTGAGCGTGGCGGCCACGTCCAGCGCGAGCGCGGCGATGCCGAGGCCGGACATCGCCATCGCGGCCCTGGTGGTCTGCCGCAGCGGGTTCAGCCCGGCGATCAGCCGCTTGTAGAAGCCGGGGTCGGTGCGCTGCGCGGGAGCGACCGTGACCGTCCTCTGCACGGCGCCGCTGGAGTTGGTGACGTAGAGCTGCTGGTTGGCGTTGGGCACGGTCTGACCGGGCAGGATCAGCTTCGGCGGCTCGCCGGGCGGGGTCGACATGGCGCTGGCCCTCACTTCTTCCCGACGGTGCTGGCCTGCGCGGCCGCGACGTAGTGGTCGGCGGCCCTGGAGACCTTGCCGCTGTCGGTCCTGAGCACGTCCGCCAGGATGCGGGCGCTGTCCTGCCAGGTGTCGGCGATGGCGTTGAACCGGCCGACGAACGCCAGCCCGATGATCGGCACGCCCGCCAGGGGCACGAGGTTCCAGCCGTCGAAGCGGGGCGTGTGCTGCTTGATGGAGTCCACTCCGGTGGCCGAGCCGTCCATGGCGCCGGCGAACTTCCGCACGTAGCCCGCGTCGACGTTGTATCCGCCCGCGGGCCCGCCGGAGCCTGACGCGTCCGGTGCGGGCGCGGGCCTGCCGGGAGCGGCTGTCTCCGGCTTCGGGCGCAGGCCCGGCGCGAGGCAGGCGGGTGGCGGGCACGCGGGAGTGTGCGGGCACGGGCTCACCATCGACGGCGAGGCGGTGGGCGTGGGGGTCCCGGTGGGCGTGCCCGGGGCCGACGGACCGGGCGACACCGTGGCCGACGGGCCGGGCGACACCGTGGCCGACGGGCTGGGCGACGGAGTGGCCGATCCCGGGTCTGTGGGAGTGGCGGCCGGACTGGACGCCGACGGGCTCGGTGAGACGCCGGGGCCGGCGTCGCTCGGGGAGGCACTCCCACCGGGCGGCGGACTTGTCGTGGGGGTCGGTTCATCGGTCGACACCTGATCTTTCTACCGACGATCACGACGAGGCAGCCACCGGGCACCACCTGTTTCCGCAGGTCAGCGGTGAACCTTAACGAAGACTTCATGCCTGTGTCACCGGCCGCTCCCCGGCCGGCCACGCCGCGCTCAGCCGGACAGGCCGCGTACCCAGGTGTAGACCTCCAAGACGCCGAGCGCGAGCGGGAACATCGCGGCGATCAGGATGAGCTCCAGGATGTCGCCCGCACGCCCCCAGAACGGGGACGGCTTGCCCGACGGCAGCCAGACACCCATCCCCATCGCGATGAGCGCCGCCCACAGCAGCCCGATCACCAGCACGGCCCCCATGACGCTGCCCTGGCCCGAGCCCATCGAGATCGCCAGCGTGGCCAGCCCGGCCACCCCGGAGAGGACGAGCCACAGCCGCTGCCCCACGCCCGCGAACACCCGGGCCCGCATGATGATCGTCAGCGACAGGATCACGGCCGCCACCCGTGCCAGCCAGTGGCCGTCGAGCGCCAGGAAGAACTGGGTCCCCCCGGCGACCAGCGCCAGGCCGGCGACCATGCCGGTCACGTAGTTGCGCGCCTGGACGGTGCGGTCCTTGATCTCCGGAGCGTCCAGGAGCTGGTTCTCGTTGCGCAGTTCCTCGGCGTTCGTCGGCATCGAGGGCAGCGGCAGCCGCGCGATGCGGAACGAGAGGGTCGGGATCAGCGGGCTGAACGCCAGCAGGATGGTGGCGGTCATCGCCGCCACTCCGGCCTCGGGCAGCCCGAAGATCATGACGACGGCCGCGCTGATCGCACCCGCCACGGAGGCGATGGCCGTGCCGAGGAAGCCCACCACGCCGTCGGAGATCAGCGCTCCGGCGAACGTGGCGATCAGCGCCGTGCAGGCCAGCGCGGCGAGCAGGTGGGGCGAGCCGAGCGTGAAGAGGCCGGCGGCGCTGGTCGGCGCGAGCAGCCCCGCCAGGAAGGCGTACGGCAGGGCCGCGTAGCCGACCGGCACGCCCGCAGAGGAGTCGGCCACCGCCCGCGACATGATGGCCCCCGTGGCGACCAGCAGGACGGCCAGGGCGCCCGCCACGATGGCGGTCACCGTCCACGGCGGCCCGGCCAGGAACAGGATGGGCGGCCCCACCCAGAGCAGCACCGAGGCGGCGCCCAGGCCGAGGCGGCGCGAGTGCTTGCCCTCCCAGGTCCCCGCCCGCTCCTGGACGCCGGTCGCGACGAGGTCGGCCACGTCGTCGTAGAGCGCCGGCGGCATCGCCGCCTCGCGCGGCCGCAGGTAGAGCACCTCGCCGTCGAGCACGCCCAGCGACGCCAGGCTCTGCCCGAGGTCGAAGGGCGCGCCGCCGAGCCGCTGGAGCACCCAGCCCGGCCCGGCCGCGTTGTCTCCGCCGATCTCGTCCACCGCGCGCAGCAGCCCCGGCATGACGTGCGGCAGCGGGATGTCCACGGGCAGCGCCAGGTCCACCCGCTTGCGAGGCGCCACGATCGTCACGTGGCACAGCGGCGGCAGCGGCGCGGCCGACTGGGGCAGGGCGCCCTGCGGGAGTGGCCCTCGGGTCCCCGGACCGTGAGGCACGGGACCGTGTGGCACAGGGCCGTTGGGCACGGGACCGTGGGGCACAGGGCCCTGGGGCCCTTGAGCCAGCGACCGCACTGATTCCCCCTTTTTCCCACGAGTCACAAGACATGACGAACATATCGGCCACACGGCGGCTCATGTGCTCTGGTAAGAAAGTCTTCCGACCCCCAAGGAGGGCAATTTCAGGGTGAGCATCGTCATCGTGCGGCGCCCCGAGCGCCGCCCCAGTCCCAAACCGCCCCGCGGTGAGATCCTGCTCGAGTCTCCGCCCGAGATCCCGGAGGTCCAGGGCCAGGGTTTCATGATGGCGCTGACCTACATGCCCATGATCGCGGGCGGGGCGGCCATGGCGCTGATGTTCACCTCGGGCGGCACCGGCAATCCGCTCATGTACGTGGCGAGCGGCCTGTTCGCCTTCTCCATGGTCGGCATGACGATCGGCCAGATGGGCCGCCAGGCGGGCGAGCGCAAGCACCGGCTCAACGGCCTGCGCCGCGACTACTTCCGCTACCTGTCCCAGGCCAGGAAGCGCTCCCGCCGGGCCGCCAAGCAGCAGCGCGAGGCCCTGGAGTGGAGCGGGCCCGCGCCCGACTCGCTCTGGTGGGTCGCGATGAGCTCGCGGCTGTGGGAGCGGCGCCCGCGTGACGAGGACTTCGGCACCGTACGGCTGGGCACCGGCGTGCAACGGCTGGCGATCCAGCTCGTGCCGCCGGACTCCAAGCCGATCGAGGACCTCGACGCGCTGTCGGCCGGCGCGCTGCGCAGGTTCGTCCGGGCGCACTCCACGGTCGCCGGGCTGCCCGTGGCCGTGGCGCTCGGCTCGTTCGCCCGGATCAAGCTGCGCGGCGACCCCGTGGCCATGCGGGACCTGGTGCGGGCCATGATCGCGCAGATGACGGTCTTCCACTCCCCCGACGACCTGCGGATCATGGTGTGCGCCGACGACGAGTGGATGCCGCACTGGGACTGGATCAAGTGGCTGCCGCATGCCCTCCATCCGGAGCAGAGCGACGCCGCCGGGCAGGTCCGGCTCATGGCCGAGAACCTGGCCGAGCTGGACCGGCTCGTGGGCGGCGAGCTGAAGGAGCGGGCCCGGTTCAAGCCCGGCTCGCCGGCCGACTCGCTGCCGTACCACGTGCTGATCCTCGACGGCGGGCACGTGCCGGCCGAGTCCCAGCTCGGCACGGACGCCATCCAGGGCGTGACCGTGATCGACCTGTCCGGCGCCTCCGGACCGGTCGACGAGCGGGCCACGCTGCGGCTCGACGTCCAGCCCGACGGCTTCTTCATGGTCAAGATCGACCACGCGGGCAAGGAGAGCACCACCCGGCTGGGTGACCCCGACGGGTTCGACTACCTGCGGGCCGAGGGTCTGGCCAGGCAGCTCGCCCCGCTGCGGCTGTCCACGGGCGCCGGCGGCGGCGAGGTGCAGGACGTGCTGTCGGCCAACACCACGCTGACCGAGCTGCTCGGCGTGATGGACCCGACCCGGCTCGATCCGGCGCAGGTGTGGCGTCCCCGCGCCGCCCGCAACAAGCTACGGGTGCCGATCGGGCTGGGCGCCGACGGCCGCGTGGTCGAGCTGGACATCAAGGAGTCCGCGCAGGGCGGCATGGGCCCGCACGGCCTGGTCATCGGCGCCACGGGATCGGGCAAGAGCGAGCTGCTGCGCACGCTGGTGCTGGGCCTCGCGGTCACCCACTCCTCGGAGATCCTCAACTTCGTCCTCGTCGACTTCAAGGGTGGCGCCACGTTCCTCGGGCTGGAGGAGCTGACGCACGTCTCCGCGGTGATCACCAACCTGGAGGACGAGCTTCCGCTGGTGGACCGCATGCACGACGCCCTGCACGGCGAGATGGTGCGCCGGCAGGAGCTGCTGCGCTCCGCCGGCAACTACGCCTCGCTGCGCGACTACGAGCGAGCCCGGGAGCAGGGCGCGAACCTCACGCCGATGCCCACCCTGTTCGTGGTCCTGGACGAGTTCAGCGAGCTGCTGACGGCCAAGCCGGAGTTCATCGAGCTGTTCGTGATGATCGGCCGGCTCGGCCGTTCGCTCGGCGTGCACCTGCTGCTGGCCTCGCAGCGGCTGGAGGAGGGCCGGCTCCGCGGCCTGGACACCCACCTGTCGTACCGGATCGGCCTGCGCACCTTCTCGGCCATGGAGTCGCGGGTGGTGCTGGGCGTGGCCGACGCCTACGAGCTGCCGTCCGCGCCGGGCAACGGCTACCTCAAGTTCGACACCTCCGGCATGACGCGGTTCAAGGCCGCGTACGTGTCGGGCCCGTACCAGGGCGACCCGCGGCAGGCGGCGGCCGGCGACGGCGACGCGCCGATCCACGAGGTCGTCGAGTACTCCCCGGCCTTCGTGCCGGTGCCCGAGGTGGAGAAGCCGAAGGCGGAGATCGCGCCGGCCGCCGAGAAGGGCCCGCAGGTCAGCCTGCTGGACATCGTGGTGAACCGGCTGAAGGGCGCCGGTCCGCCGGCGCATCGCATCTGGCTGCCGCCGCTGAGCGAGCCGCCCACGCTCACCCACCTGCTGCCTCCTCTGTCGATCACACCCGAGCTGGGACTGTCCACGCCCGGCTGGCCGGGCCGTGGTGGGCTGCACGCGGTGGTCGGCGTCATCGACCGGCCCTTCGAGCAGCGGCGCGATCCGTTCTGGCTGGACCTGTCGGGCGCGGCCGGGCACGTGGGCGTCGCCGGCGGCACGCAGAGCGGCAAGAGCACCGCGCTGCGCACGCTGATCACCAGCATGGCGCTCACCCACACGCCCCGCGAGGTGCAGTTCTACTGCCTGGACTTCGGTGGCGGCGCGCTGGCCACGCTCGACGGGCTGCCGCACGTCGGCGGTGTGGCGACCAGGCTCGACGCCGACCGCGTGCGCCGCACGGTGGCGGAGATCTCCGGGGTGCTCCGGGACCGTGAGCGGGTCTTCGGCGAGCTGGGCGTCGACTCGATCTCCTCCTACCGCCGGCAGCTGGCCGCCGGGGAGATCGAGGGCGACGGGTGGGGCGACATCTTCCTCGTGATCGACGGCTGGCTGACGGTCAGGCAGGAGTACGAGGCGCTGGAGGGCGTGATCACCGACCTGGCCGCGCGCGGGCTCGGCTACGGCATCCACGTGGTGGCCGCCACCAACAAGTGGTCGGAGTTCCGGCCCGGCATCCGCGACCTGTTCGGCACCCGGCTGGAGTTCAAGCTGGGCGACGCCTACGAGTCGGAGATCAACCGCAAGGCCGCCATGGCCGTGCCGGAGGGCGTGCCCGGGCGCGGCCTGACCAAGGAGGGCATGCACTTCCTGTCGGCGCTGCCCCGGATCGACGGCGTGCAGAACGCCGAGGACCTGGCGGTGGGCGTGCGCTCCCTCGTGCAGGGCGTGCGCGACGCCTGGCAGGGCCCGCCCGCGCCGCCGGTGCGGCTGCTGCCCGCGCTGCTGCCGGCCGAGGCGCTGCCCGCCGCGGACCCGGCCGCCCCGAAGCGCATCGCGATCGGCATCGACGAGACGGCGCTCGCGCCGGTGATGCTCGACTTCGAGACCGACCCGCACTTCATCGTGGTGGGCGACACCGAGAGCGGCAAGTCCAACCTGCTGCGGCTCATCGCGGAGAGCATCGTGGCCAGGCAGACGCCGCGCGAGGCGATGATGATCGTCATCGACTACCGGCGCGCCCTGCTGGACACCGCGACGACCGAGCACCGGATCGGCTACGCCGCCTCCAGCACGGCCGCCACCGAGCTGATCAACAACGCCCGGGGGGCGCTGCTCAAGCGGCTGCCGCCCGCCGACCTCACCCCCGACCAGCTCCGCTCGCGGAGCTGGTGGCAGGGCTCCGACCTCTACATCGTGGTGGACGACTACGACCTCGTGGCCGGAGGCACCAACCCGTTGCTGCCGCTGGCCGACCTGCTGCCGCAGGCTCGTGACATCGGCCTGCACCTGGTGCTGGCCCGGCAGATGGGCGGCATCGGGCGAGCCATGTTCGACCCGATCATCACCAAGATCAAGGACCTGGCGAGCCCCGCGCTGATGCTGTCCGGCAACAAGGACGAGGGCTACCTCTTCGGCAACGTGCGCCCGCACCCGCTGCCCACCGGCCGCGGCTACTACGTGGACCGGCGGTCCGGCACGCGCCTGACCCAGACGGCGTTCGTGGCGCCGCCCGCTCCGCCCGCGGAGGGCGCCTGAGGATCTTCAGTCACGGCAGGCGTCACGAGTAACATCATCTTCGTCTTTCCCGACAACGCGCACTAACCGCCAGAAAGGGGCCCGTGGTGGGAGGCGTCGCACTCAGTCAGAAGGCACTTCAGCGACTCCAGGAGTCGGTCCACGACCGTTCCGTGGACCTGGTCAAGCTCAAGGACGGCAAGCCCGCGGCCAAGGCCACGCCGGAGTTCGGCGCCGCGTTCCCGGTGAAGCAGGAGGCCCGGGTGTTCGGCGAGCTCGCCGACTCCGACGCGCTGATCACGGCGCTGAACAGCGTCGAGCAGCGGGTCTCGGACCAGGTCACGGCCGCCAAGGACCGCCTGGACGACGTCGAACGCGCGCTGGACCAGATCCGCCGCAACATGCAGAAGGCGGACAAGGGATCCACCGTGCAGGGCGACTCGTGAGCCTGCGCGACCAGATCGCCGCGCTGGCGCAGGGCAAGAAGTTCACCGACGTGATGGACAAGGTCAAGGACGCCGACCCGGGCGAGATCAGGCGCATCGCCTCGCGGTGGACCGCGAGCGGGAACGACGTCCTGGGCAACATGAACGTGCTCGCGGGCGACGTCCGGCGGGTGGACGACTGGTGGCGCGGCGGTTCGGCGGACGAGTTCGTCTCGTACATGGCCGCGTACGGCAAGGCCGGCCAGGCGCTGGACGACGCGCTGGTCTCCTGCGCCGGCTCGCTCAACGACGTCGCCGACGCGCTGGAGAAGGCCAAGAAGGACGTCGACCGGCTCGGCGGCGACCTGCTCAAGCAGGTCGGGGACATCCGCACCGCGTACGCGAAGGCCGAGAACGACCCCGACGCCACCGAGGCGAACCTCAACCGTGACATCGGCGCCAAGGTCAGCTCGTTCGCGCAGTCCGCGCAGGGCCGCCTCGGCTCCGCCGAGACCGTGATGTCCACGGCGCTGAGCAACATCAACAAGCAGCTCGGCAAGGACGCGAACCTGTTCTCCGGCATCCGGTTCGCCGGCAAGCAGGACTTCGTCGCCGACAAGGTCGGCTGGATCCCGGTGTCCCCCGAGGAGTACCGGCGCACCGTGCTCGCCCAGAACGGCGGCCAGAACGGCGGCGGGGGCTCCCCGGGCGGCTACGGCGAGGGCGGCGGCACCGGCACGTACGGCTACACCGGGACCTCGTCGGGCGGCACCACGCCCCGCCCGAAGGCCGAGGTGGTGGAGTGGATCAAGGAGGCGCTGACCGTCATCAAGTCGCCGGAGATGGCCGCGGTCCTGCGCAAGCGCGGCATCGACGTCAGCGACCTCGATCCGAACGACCCCAAGGACATCGAGCGCATCTGGACCGTCATCTTCCACGAGTCGGGCGGCAACCCGAGCGCGATCAACAGGTGGGACATCAACGCGCAGAACGGCGTGCCGTCGCAGGGCCTCATGCAGACGATCCCGCCCACCTTCAACGCGCACAGCCTGCCCGGTCACAAGCAGATCCTGGAGCCGGTGGACAACATCATCGCCGGCGTCCTCTACACCTACAGCCGCTACGGCGACATGGGACGCCACCCCGGGATCGCGTCCATCGAGAGCGGCGGCGGGTACCGGCCCTACTGACGCGAAGGACCCGCCCCCCTTCCGGGGAGCGGGTCCTCACGTCGTCAGCGGGGCCGCTGTGCGGGGTCAGCCGCAGTTGCCCCAGTCGGCGCTGGTCCGGCTGGAGCCGGCGCCGCCCTCGAAGCGGACGCACTTGCCCTTGCCCTGCATCTTGACCGGGCCGGCGTAGAACTCGAAGTTGCCGCTGTCGGTCCGGCGCCCGCCGCCCTGGATCTCCAGAGTGGCGGTGACCGGGGTGGCCTTGCCGATGTCAGCGGTCTTGAGCGTCACCACGCAGTTCTCGCCGGTGGCGTTGTTGTAGAGCTGGTAGGTGACACCGCCCGCGAACGAGCCCTGCCGCTGGACGTAGAAGCCGGAGCCGCAGACCGAGGTCGGCGTGTGCGGGTTCCTCGTCTGGGTCGGCGTCGGGGTCGGCTTGGGCGAGGCGGTCGTCGGCTTGACCGTCGGCTTCGGCGAGGCGGTCGTCGGCTTGACCGTCACCGTGGCGGTGGGCTTCGGCGACGTGGTGGTGGGCCGGACGGTCGGCCTGGCCGTGTAGGTCGGCGTGGCCGAGACCGTGGGCTTCGGCTGCTCGGTCGGCCGGGTGGACGGCGTCGCGGTCGGCTTCGGCTGCTCGCTGCGCGTCGGCAGGTCGCTCGGCCTCGGCTGCTCCGTGGTGGGCTGCTGGGTGGGTTGCTGGCTGGGCTGTTCCGTGGGCGTGGGGTCCGGCTCCCGGGTGGGCCTGCCCTTCGTCCGCGTCGGCACCGGTTCGCCGGAGATCTGGTCGTCCGGTGTCGGCGAGACCGACGGGGTCGGCGTGACCGTCGTCGTGGCCGTGGCCGTCACGGTCGGCTGGGCCTGGGTGGGCTGGGCGGTGGGCTGCGTCACCGGCTGCGTCGGGTACTGCTGCGTGATGACGGGCTGCGTCGGCAGCGGCGACGGGACCGTGCTCAGCTCCGGCACCGCGATCTCGGTCGGCTCGTCCCTGGGCAGTTCGAACGGCAGCACGCCGGTCGAGGTGGGGTCGGGCGTCTGCGCCCACGGCACGGTGACCTGGGGCTCACCCGAGGCCGGCGGCTGCTGCTGCGTGCCGTCGGCGGGCACGCCCGGCTGGCCGCCACCTCCACCGCCGTCGCCGCCCTCGGCCGCGGCGGACGTGACCGTCGCCGTGGCACCCGGGGCGGCGGCCGACTGCAGCGTCTGCTTCGGCGCGTAGCTGGTCGCGCCCCACAGCCCCAGCCCCGAGACGAGCACGACGGCGCCGAGCGCGCCGACCAGGCCGACGGGGAACGAGCGGCGCGGCGCGGCGGCGGCGGGCTGGACGGGACCCGGTACCGACCACGTCTGCCGGGGCTCGTCCTGGAGGCCCTCGGCCGGCGGCCCCCACATGGGAGGCGGCGGCGCCTGCTGCTGCACGACGACGGGCGGCGGCACGGGCAGCCCCTGGAGGGGCGGCACGTCCTGACCGGGCGGCAGCAGCACCGTGTCACCGGCGGGTACCTGCGGGGGCACCACGATCGGCGGCACCGGGCCGGCGTGGTTGTCACCCAGCAGGCGCAGCAGCGCGTTGTACGTGGTGGGCCGCAGGGCGACCATCTTGGCCAGGCAGGACAGCACGACGCCGCGCAGCGGTTCCGCCAGCTCGCCCAGGTCCGGCTCGGCGTTCATGACGGCCTGCGCCTCGTGGCCGAACGGCGCGCGACCGGTCGCGGCGAACACCACGACCGAGGCCCAGGAGAAGACGTCGGTGTAGGCGTCGAACGGCTCGCCGTTCAACTGCTCGGGCGAGCGGTACCCGATCTCGCCCACCGGCCCGCCGATGGCGGCGTCGGTGACCCGGGGGCCGTCCGCGCTCATGATGACGTTCTGCGGGGTGAGGCCGCCGTGGGCCACCCCCGCCAGGTGGATGGGCGTCAGGGCGGTGAGCACGCCCACCGCGACGCGCTCCAGCGCGTCGCCGGACAGCGGCCCCTCGTCGCGTACGACGTCGGCGAGGCTGCGCCCCTCGATGTGCTCGCGGACGACGTACGGCCGTCCTTCCCACACGCCCGCGTCGACCACCCGCGCGACGTAGGAGCTCGAAATCCGCTCGCCGCCCTTCAGGCGCTGAGCCACGTCCGCCGCGTCCGGCATGGCCGGCAGCATCTTGATCGCGTACGTGGTCTCGTCTTCGCCTTGGCGGCCCAGGTAAACGACCCCGCGCGGGCCTTCGCCGACCCGTTCGAGGATGGTGTAAACGCCTAACTGTTCAGGGTCACGCGGATCCAGGGAGTTCATGGGCGCCCTTTCAGTGACAAATCATGACTCATGGATCATTGAACCAAATCCGTCACTGCAGAATCAGGTGTTTCCGGGCTGCCTGACTGACGTTCACCACATCGAAATGGTCAAACTTGCCGCCCCGGCCGCCAGCCGCGTCGTCTGCCCATCGGCACCACCATCCGGACCACCAGGACGAGCCCCACGAGGGCCAGTGCCGCGGCCCCCACACCGACCGCCACGTCGATCGCGTGCTGGTCCACCGGCGGCCGTTTGGTCACCAGGCCGTCCGGCAGCGGGCCGGCCGGCGGCGGCGCCACCGCCACCTGCTCCGACGGCAGGACCGCGGTCACCGCCAGCAGGGGGTTCACCATGCCCGCGCCCGTGCCGTCGCCGAGCGCGCCGTCGGCGGTCCTCTCGATGCGCCGCCGTACCTGCTCGTTCGTCAGCCGCGGGTGCCGGGCGCGCACCAGCGCCGCGACGCCCGCCACGTACGGCGCCGCGAAGCTCGTCCCCTCCAGGTCGGCGCGGAACGACCGGCCGGTCCAGGTGCTGGTGATCTTCTCCCCCGGCGCCACCACGCCGACCCGCGAACCGGTGTTGGAGAAGGTGGACAGGCTGCCGCCCGGGGAGGCGGAGCCGACCGACAGCACCCCCTCGTACGCCGCGGGGTAGGCGGGCGAGGAGACCCCGCCGTTGTCCACGTTGCCGGCGGCGGCCACGATGACGATGTCGCGCGAGAGGGCGTACTGGACCGCGGCCTTGAGGTCGGGCTGGTCGGTGGCCTGCGCCGAGACGTTGATGACGTCGACGTCCGCCTCTGCCGCCTTGACGATCCCCTCCGCCAGCGTGGCGACGTCGCCTTCCTTCTCGTTGGTCTGCTTGTAGGAGATCAGCCGCGCGGCGGGCGCGACCCCGTGGAAGGGGACGCCCTGCAGGTAGCGGCCGGCGATGATGCCCGCGGTCGCGGTGCCGTGCCCCATGCAGTCACGGTGTCCCGTACGGGTGAGGTCGACCTGCTTGATCACCGCTCCGGCCAGCGACGGGTGCCTGAGGTCGAGGCCGCTGTCGATGACCGCGACCGTGATCCCCTCGCCCCTCGTCAGCTTCCACACGGTGCGCGCGTCCAGCCGGCGCTGCGCCCACGACTCCCCGACCTGCATCGACCCCTTCTCGGGGTTGCAGCGCACGGGCGCGGCCTGGGCGACGCCCGGCGTGACGACGAGCCCGGCGGCCAGCGCGCAGGCCAGGAGTACCCGTGGGATCATGACCAGGAAGCATATATTGTCCGGGTTTTTCGCCCCCACCGAACGGCCGGAGCACGTCACCCGGACAGCGGAAAGCCCCGGCTTGTCGCCGGGGCCCCGACACTGCTCTTACCGGCGACGCTCAGCGGGTCGCGGACTCGATGTTGCCCCGGTAGGTGTTGATGACGCGCGCCGCCTCCTGGAGCTCCTCCGTCATCCGCTGGAACGCGGTCCGGTAGTTCTGCCAGGCACCCTGGAAGCGCTCGGCCCCGGGGCCGGTCCAGGCCGTGCCGACCTTGGCGGCCTCGCGGTCGAGCGCGGTCATCGTGCCCCGCACCGCCTCCGACTGCTGCGTGAACTGCGTCGCCATCAGCTGCATTTCTCCGGGGTCGCCACCGAGCAGGCTCTGGCCCATGCATGCCTCCTGGATCGTCGTGATAGCACGCTCACCTTAGGCGGGCGCCCCGGCCATCGCCCTCGGTTATGCCGAGCGGCTATGGTCGTAAAGGATCACCCGGCTTCGTCCGGCGCCGGGTCGATCCGCACGGTCCCGCGCCTGGGCCGCCGAGGGCCAGGCGCCGGCTGGCACTTACACTCCGTTGAGTGCCGTGGAGGAAGGACGGACGCAGGTGCGCAAGGTTCTGATCGCCAATCGCGGCGAGATCGCCGTACGGGTCGCGCGGGCGTGCAAGGACGCCGGTCTGGCCAGCGTGGCCGTCTACTCCGACGAGGACCTGGACGCCTTGCACGCGCGGGTCGCCGACGAGGCGTACGCGCTGGGCGGCCGCTCGGCCGGTGAGACCTACCTCGACATCGGCAAGCTGCTGGACGTCGCGCGGCGCTCGGGCGCCGACGCGGTGCACCCGGGATACGGCTTCCTGGCCGAGAACGCCTCCTTCGCGCAGGCGGTGATCGACGCGGGCCTGATCTGGATCGGGCCGCCGCCCGAGGCGATCGCGGCGCTGGGCGACAAGGTGCGGGCCCGGCACATCGCCCAGAAGGTGGGCGCCCCGCTGGTGGCCGGCACCAAGGACCCCGTCTCCGGCGCCGACGAGGTGGTGGCGTTCGCCGAGGAGCACGGCCTGCCCATCGCGATCAAGGCCGCCTACGGCGGCGGCGGCCGGGGCATCAAGGTGGCCCGCGCGCTGGAGGAGGTCGCCGAGCTGTACGAGTCGGCGGTGCGTGAGGCCGTGGCGGCCTTCGGCCGGGGCGAGTGCTTCGTGGAGCGCTACCTCGACCGGCCGCGCCACGTCGAGACGCAGTGCCTGGCCGACGCGCACGGCAACGTGGTGGTGGTCAGCACCCGCGACTGCTCGCTGCAGCGGCGGCACCAGAAGCTGGTGGAGGAGGCGCCGGCCCCGTTCCTGACGGAGCGGCAGGTCGAGCTGCTCTACGCCAGCTCCAAGGCGATCCTGCGCGAGGCGGGCTACGTGGGCGCGGGCACGTGCGAGTTCCTCGTCGGCGAGGACGGCACGATCTCGTTCCTGGAGGTCAACACCCGGCTGCAGGTCGAGCACCCGGTGACCGAGGAGGTGGCGGGCGTCGACCTGGTGCGGGAGATGTTCCGCGTCGCCGCCGGTGAGCCGCTCGGCTACGACGACCCGGAGCTGCGCGGTCACGCGATCGAGTTCCGGATCAACGCCGAGGACCCGGGCCGGGGCTTCCTGCCCGCGCCGGGCACGCTGACCGTCTGGCGACCGCCGTCGGGGCCGGGCGTGCGGCTCGACGCGGGCTACGAGGCGGGCATGACGGTGCCGCAGTCGTTCGACTCGCTGGTCGCCAAGCTGATCGTGACGGGCCGCACCCGCGCCGAGGCGCTGGAGCGCTCACGGCGGGCGCTGGCGGAGTTCGAGGTCGGCGGGATGCCGACCGTGCTGCCCTTCCACCGCGCGGTCGTGTCCGACCCGGCGTTCACCGCCGAGCCGTTCGCGGTGCACACCCGCTGGATCGAGACCGAGTTCGCCAACACGATCGAGCCCTACACCGGCGAGGCCGCCGGGCCCGACGGCGAGCCGGCGGCGCGCGAGACGGTGACGGTCGAGGTGGGCGGCAAGCGCCTGGAGGTGGTCCTGCCCGCCGGACTCGGCACGACCGGCGGCGTCGGGGGCGCGGCACCGGCGGGCGCCCGCAGGCCCAGGCGCGGCGCGGGCGGCCCGAAGAAGGCGGCGGCGGGCGGTGACGCCCTGGTGAGCCCGATGCAGGGCACGATCGTCAAGGTCGTCGCCGGCGACGGTGACGTGGTGGCCGAGGGCGACACGGTCGTGGTGCTGGAGGCCATGAAGATGGAGCAGCCGCTGACCGCGCACAAGTCCGGCGCCATCACGGGTCTGAGCGCCGCCGTGGGCCAGACCGTCACCTCCGGCGCCACCATCTGCGAGATCAAGGACGCCTGACGGCCCGGCTCCCGCGGAAGTCGCCGATCTCTCCCGTCGGCGCGCACCTGCGAGCCGCCGGGAGGGTAGCGTGCCCAGTGAGGAACTTTGTCCACCGCCCGTTCGTCCTCATGGGCGAAGGAGGCTTGCTGCCAATGACCCACTCGCTGCGCCGTGCGGGGGCCGCGATCGCGGCTCTGTTCGCCGGTCTACTCGTCGTCTTCGCGCTCACCCCAGCTGCCCAGGCGGCTGTGGCTCCGCCCGACGCGCAGTCCGTCCTGGCCCACTGGAAGGACCAGAAGGACCCGCTCTTCGTCCAGTCCGGCTCCCCGCTGACCTCCGAGGAGCAGTCGGAGATCCGCCAGACGCTCAAGGACTCCAAGGTCAGCGTCTACGTGGCCGCGCTGCCCGACGGCACGCTGGCCAACAACGCCGCCGCCGGGCCCTACCTGCAACAGCTCGCCACCGCGGTCTCCGGGGCCAAGAGCGGGCAGATGACCATCGCCGTGCTCGACGGCAGGTCGCTCTTCGCCGTCTCCAACTTCGGTCGCGGCGCCACCGGCCAGGCCGCCAACCTCGCCACCCGGCACAACGACAACGTGGTGTCCGGCATGCAGGACTTCGTCGAGCGGGTCAACCTGCTCGCCGACAACAAGCGCAACTCCGCGCTGACCTCCGGCCCGGTGGGCGGCAGCGGCGGCGGCACCGGCGTGCTGGTCGGCCTGGGCGTCATCGCGCTGGCCGGCGGTGGCGGCTACTTCCTCTACTCCAAGAACAAGAAGAAGAAGCTGGCCGTCAAGCAGGCCCAGGAGCTGGCCGCGGTCAAGCACACCGTGGAGGAGGACGTCACCAAGTTCGGTGAGGAGATCACCGCTCTCGACACCGACGTCACGCTCGCCGGTCAGGGCGGCCGGCACATCGAGGAGTGGCAGCAGGCGCTCGACTCCTACGAGAAGTCCAAGACGCAGCTCGCCGCGGTGCAGCGGGCCGACCAGATCCGCGAGGTCACCCAGACCCTGGAGGACGGCCGCTACGCGCTCGCGGTGGTGAAGGCCCGGGTCGGCAACCAGCCGGTGCCCGAGCGGCGCGCGCCCTGCTTCTTCAACCCGCAGCACGGCCCGTCGACGCGCGACGTGCGCTGGGCCCCGCCCGGTGGCGCGGTGCGCGACGTGCCCGCCTGCAAGGCCGACGCCGAGGCCGTGGAGCGCGGCTTCGACCCGCAGATGCGCGAGGTCATGGTCAACGGGCAGCGTCGCCCCTACTACGACGCGGGCCCGGCCTACCAGCCGTACGCCTACGGCTACTACGGCGGCTTCGGCGACATCATGACCGGCATGTTCATCGGCACCATGATGGGCAGCATGCTCGGCGGCGGCTGGGGCATGGGCGGCTACGGCGCCGGTTACGCGGAAGGCGCTGCCGACGCGGGCGCCGGTGACTTCGGCGGAGGCGGCGACTTCGGCGGCGGAGGCGGCTTCGACTTCGGCGGAGGCGACTTCGGCGGCGGTGACTTCGGCGGCGGCGACTGGTAGCCGTTTCCCTTCTCGGATGATCGGGCGCGTTCCCTCCAGGGAGCGCGCCCGTCGCGTCTCTCCGGCCGCCTACGGCATCGTCCTGGCCTTCTGACCGGGGCTACCCGTGCCGGTCGAGCGGGACGGCTCCGATCTCGGCCAGGATGCGCCCGGCCTCGGCGCGGGAGGTGTCCGGCCGCCCGGCGCGGGCGGCGGCGTCGGCCAGCAGGAGGAGCGCCCGGCCCTGCCCGAGCCGATACCCGGACCGCCGGTGCAGGGCGAGCGCGCACGCCGCGCGTTCCGCGGCCCGTTCCGGCAGGTCGCGGGCGAGATCGACGGCGGCGAGGACGAGCAGGCCCTGCCCCTCCCACACGCGGTAGCCCGCGTGCCTCGCGACGGCCAGGGCCTGTTCGGCGCCCGCCTCGGCGGCTGCGAGCCGGCCCGCCGACAGGCGGGACGCGGCCAGTTCCAGCCGGATCTGCGTCTCCAGCACGCGGTCTCCCCCGGACTCCAGCGCGGTCAGGGCCGCCTCCAGGTGCCCGGTCGCCGAGGGGTTTCCCAGGTGCCGGTGGGCCGTGCCGAGCGCGGCCAGGGCGGCGGCCCGCACCCGGCCGGCCGAGTCGCGCGTGGCGTGCGCGAGCGCCTCGGCCTCCCGCAGCGCGTGGTCGTAGCGGCCCGCGTCGCAGTGCACCGCGACGCGGGTGGCCCGCACGACCGGCTCCTCCACGGAGCTGCCGATCCGCCGGTAGGCCTCCAGCGCGCGGTCGAAGTGGGCGAGCGCCTGGTCGAACCGGCCGAGCAGGTGGCAGGCGTCGCCCAGCACGGCGAGGGTGGCCGGGTGGCCGTCTCCCGACCCGGCGACGCCGTAGCGCGCCAGCACCTGCTCGCCGTACGACACGGCCTGCTCCAGGTCTCCGGCGTGCAGGGCCGTGAAGGCGAGGTTGACCAGGTTGACCGCCGCGCCCTCCGCGTGGCCGCGCGCCAGGCTCAGCTCCAGACCTCGGCGGTAGTGGCCGGCCGCGTCATCGAGCCGGCCGTGCCAGGAGTGCAGCGTGCCCAGCGTGGTGCACGTCGCCGTCCAGTGCTCCGGCCAGTCCAGCAGGGCGCCCACGCGGACGGCCTCGTCGAGGTGGTGCCGGGCCTCTTCGAGCCGGCCGAGCCTGGTCAGGGTCTGGCCGAGGGCGAGCCTCGCCGCCGCCTGGCCGCGGGCGTCGTCCGCCGTCAGCGCCGCCGTCAGCGCCGCGGCGGCCGTCGCCTCGGCCGCCGCCAGGTCGCCGGACATCCAGAGGTAGCCGCGCAGCGCCAGCGCCAGGTGCCAGGCCTCCTCCCGCGCCGCGCCCGCGGCGGCCTCCACCGTCGCGGTCACCAGGTTCGCCGACTCGGCGTCGAGCCACCTCCGGGCGTCGCGGGCGTCCCGGAACGCGGTGGCGGCCTCGCCGAGCGGCGGCAGGCGCAGCATGTGGGAGTAGAGGAGGTCCGCCGCCGCCTCCACCCCGGACAGGTGCCATCGGCAGACCCGCCGGAGGGCGGCCGCCCGCTCGGTGGGGCCGTCCTCGGCGGCCGCCCGGGCCCGCGCGTGCAGCCTGACCAGGTCGTGGAAGGCGTACCGGCCCGGCGCCCGCTCCTTCAGCAGATGCCGGCCCGCCAGGCGCTGCAGCAGCCGGTCCGCCTCGCCCGCGGCCAGGCCCGTCGCCGCCGCTGCGGCCCCCGGGGAGAAGTCCGCGCCGGGCACGAGGCCGAGGAGCCGGTACGCCCGCCGCGCGTCGGGCCGCAGGGCCGCGTACGACCGGTCCAGCGCGGCCCGTACGGCGGTCTCCGGATCCTCCTCGATCTCCAGGGCGGCGAGCCTGTTGCCCCGGGCCAGTTCCTCGGCGTAGCCGGCGATCGCCCGCCCGGGCCGGTCCGCCAGGTGGGCGGCCGAGATACGCAGCGCCAGCGGCAGCCGGCCGCACAGGTCGGCCAGTCGCGCGGCGGCCTCGGGCTCGGCGTCGATCCGCCGCCGTCCGAGCACCGAGGCCAGCAGCTCGTGTGCCTCCTGCCGGGGCAGGACGTCGAGCGTGATCCGCCGGGCGCCCTCCCTCGCGACCAGCCCGCTGAGGCGGTCACGGCTGGTGACGAGCACGAGACAGCCGGGTGCGCCCGGCAGGAGGGGGCGCACCTGTTCGGCCGAGGCCGCGTCGTCCAGCAGCAGGAGCATCCGCCGGTCGTCGAGGAGCGACCGGTAGCGGGCGGCGGCCTGGGCGGTGTCGGCCGGGATCCGCTCCGGGGGCGTGTCCAGCGCGCGCAGCAGCGCCGTCAGCGCCTCGGCGGCGCTCAGCGGCGGCTCCCGGGAGTGACCCCGGAGGTCGAGGTAGAGCTGCCCGTCGGGGAACCGGTCGCGGACCCGGTGCGCCCAGTGCACCGCCAGCGAGGTCTTGCCGACTCCCGCCGTGCCGGAGACCACCGTGATCGTCACAGTGGTGGGCCGGCCGGCGCTCGCCGTCACCAGGCCGTCCAGCCGGCCGAGTTCGCCGGCGCGGCCGGCGAAGCCGCGGACGTCCATCGGGAGCTGCGCCGGGATGACCTGCCCGGCTTCCCCGACAGGCAGCTCCGAACCGGAGCCGCCCGCCCGGCCGGGCGCGCCGGGCCCGGCGGCGCCGGTGACCGTGCGGCCGTGTGGCTCCTGGCGCAGCACCCGCAGGTGGGCCGCCGCCAGCTCGGGCCCCGGCTCGACGCCCAGCTCGTCCGCCAGCCTGCCGCTGACCGCCACGAACAGGCGCAGCGCGGCGGCCTGGTCCCCGCTACCGGCCGTCGCCAGGACGAGGCGGGCGTGCAGGGCTTCGTGCAGGGGTTCGTCGGCGACGAGCTCGCGTAATCGGGCAGCGGCCCCCTCATGGTCGCCGCTGCCCAGGGCGAGGTCCGCGAAGGCCAGCGCGGCGGCGGTGCGCTCGTGGTTGAGCGCCACGGCGGCGGGGTGCTGAGCGAGCCGGGGGCCGGCGCCGGCCAGCACCGGGCCTCGCCAGCACCGCAGCGCGGCGTCGAGGAGCTCCGTCGCCGCCGCGAACCGGCCCTCGTCGCGGGCGAGCTGCGCGCGGGCGACGAGATCGCCGAACCGCAGCACGTCGTGCGCACCGGCCTCCGGGGACAGGACGTAGCCGCCGGGGCCCAGCGTGATGGCGGAGCCGGGCGTCCGGGTGCGCGTGAGCAGCTTGCGCAGGGAGCCGACGTAGCCCTGCACCAGGCTCAGGCAGGACTTCGGCGGCCGCTCGCCCCAGAGCGTGTCGATGATCTCCTCGCGGTGCACCGGCTGCCCCGGCCGCAGTGCCAGCAGGCCGAGCAACCGGCGCTGCGTGCCCGACCGCACCTCGACGGCCGCGTCGCCGACGCGGACGGAGAGCGGCCCCAGCACGCCGATCCGGAGCGGCTTCGCGGGGCCTGCGGGGACGGCGGCCAGCAGCGTGTCCAGGTCGGCACCGGTGATGTCCAGCGCCTCGGCGAGCCGCCTCAGGGACGAGGCCCGTGGACGGCTCACCCGGCCGGCCTCCAGGTCGCGCAGCGAACGTTCGCTCAACGCGGCTTGAGCGGCCAGTTCCTTCTGGTTGAGGCCTGCTCGCAGGCGACGGTCCCGGATGAACGAGCCCAGCGTGTGCCGCTCCGTCTCCATAGGAAGCCGAAGCTACCACGATGATCGCCAAGGCGCCGGAAACTGCCGGGGTCCTTGCCGGTTCCTGCCGGTCCACCCCTGCGGCGAGGTCTGCCTGACGCCATCGTCGCAGGTCAGAACTTGGTTGAGCGGCCGGCGAGCGCGCCCGCCGGCGGGGAGGACCCTCGTTCGACGACCGGGGTGATTTTCGCTTTCTCGTCGTTACGGTTCACGCCATGGCGAACATCGCGAAATCCGCAGGGGAGTCGCCATGCCGACGACTGGAAAGGACGACCATGTTCAACATCGGACGGCGACTCAGGAGAGTGCTCGGCGCGACGGCTGCCGCCGGAATGGCACTGGCGGTCGCATCCACCCCCGCCACGGCCACGGCCACGACCTCATCGTCGGCGGCCCTGTGCCAGTCGAGCTACCTGGTCTACAAGTACTGGAAGTCGGACAACACGATCGGCACGTGGCGCAAGAACTGCAGCGGCGACTATCCGCTCAACTCGCTCGGCTACAAACTGGAGCCCGGCGGCTGGTCCGGATACATCGACTACAGCGACGGCAGCTGGGACTACTTCTGCGACTTCCGGAACAAGTGGCTGTCGAAGCGGGTCGTCAAGATCACGATGTCCCCCGCCAAGATCGAATACTGTTTCAGCTGAGGACCCCCGGCGTCAGGTGCTGGCGCGGACGGTGAGCTGCGGGGTGAGCAGCGTGGCCTCCGGCACGGAACCACCCCGCAGCTTCTCCATGACCAGCCGGACCGCCTCCCGGCCGACCTCCTCGGCCGGGATGAGGACGGACGAGAGCGGCGGGCTGGCCCGTTCGGCCACGTCGTCGGGGCAGATGGCGACCACGGCCACGTCGCCGGGCACCCGCCGGCCGAGCTGGCGGAGCGAGCCGAGGACGTGGTTGACCGCCGCCTCGTTGTGCACCACCAGGCCGGACAGGCCCGGCCGGTCGGCGAGCAGGCGGCCGACGGTCTCGTGGATCTCGTCGAACGTCTCCTCGCACGGCAGCGCCACCCCGTCGAGGCCGTGGGCCGCGACGGCGTCGGTGAACCCCTCCCGGGTACGGCGTGCGAAGCCGGTGCCGCGTTCGTAGACCACCGAGGGGGCCCCGAGCAGCGCGATCTCGGTGTGCCCCCGTTCGGACAGGTGGGCGACGCAGCGGGCGCCGGCGGCGGCGAAGTCGAGGTCGACGCAGGTCAGCCCGGCGGGCTCGGCGGGGAAGCCGATGAGCACGCTGGGCTCGGCCAGCTCGCGCAGCAGCGGCACCCGGCGGTCGTGCAGCTCGACGTCCATGAGGACGAGCGCGTCGACCAGGGCGCTGGCGGCGACCCGGCGGATGCCCTCGGTGCCCTCGTCGGCGGTCAGCAGCAGCACGTCGTGGTCGAAGCGGCGGGCGGCGGTGACGACCGCGCTGGCGAAGCGCATCAGCACGGGCACGTGCATGCCGGCGCGCAGCGGCAGCACCAGCGCGATGACGTTGGAGCGCTTGCTGGCCAGCGCGCGGGCTCCGGCGTTGGGGTGGTAGCCGAGCGCGCTGATGCTGTCGAGCACGCGCCTGCGGGTGTCGGCCGAGATCGTCCGCTTGCCGCTGAGCACGTAGGAGACCGTGCTGACCGCCACGCCGGCGTGCCGGGCGACCTCGGCGATCGTGACCGTGCGCCCGCTCAAGCACCGCCTCCCAGCCCGTCGCCCGCGTGGGCGCCGTCGAGTTCGAGCCGGGTCAGGGTGATGCCGTCGTCCTCGAACACCACATAAAGATCGTGGACGCCGTCCACGTGCGCAAGCGGAGCCTCGATCGCCCGGAAGACGTACCGGTCGGTGCGGGGGACGGGGAAGGTGGCCAGCGCCGGCCCGTAGAGCGGGTCGCCGAGGTGGAGGGTGACGACTCCGCCCTCCGCGCTGCCCGCGTGCACCACGCAGGAGGCGGCGCCGGTCAGGTCCACCTCGCGGAACGCGATCCAGGCGCCCTCCACCTGCGAGCGGACGGCCTCGCCGTCCTCCCGGGCGGCGTCCACGAAGGCGACCGCGTCGTACTCGTCGTGGTCCACGGCCGCCAGCGCCCCGGAGCGGGGCGGGACGGTCTCGCCCGCCACCTCGAAGCGGGCGCTCAACCGCAGGTCGGTAGCGCTGCGCCCGACCATGAGCTGGTGCGGCGCGCTCTCCACGACGAACCTGCCCCGGGTCACGTCCCAGAAGGCCAGCTCCCGAACGGGCAGCGTCAGGCGCACGGTCCGGCTCTCGCCGGGCGCGAGGCGCACCTTCTCGAAGCCGCGCAGCCGGCGCAGCGGCTGCTTGACCCGGGAGCGCTGCTGGTGCGTGTAGAACTGGACGACCTCGACGCCCTCGCGGGGGCCGGTGTTCGTCACCGTCACCTCGGCCGTCACCTCAGTCGTCACCTCAGCGCCCGCCGGCGACACCCGCAGGTCGGCGAAGTCGAAGGTGGTGTAGCTGAGCCCGTGCCCGAACGGGTAGAGCGGGCTGCCGCGGAAGTACAGGTAGGTGGCGTCGGCCGTGATGATGTCGTAGTCGAGCAGGTCGGGCAGTTCCTGGGCGGAGCGGTACCACGTCTGGGTGAGCCGGCCCTCCGGGTCGGCCTCGCCGAACAGCACCTCGGCCAGGGCGTGGCCGTACTCCTGGCCGCCGTGCGCGGACCACAGCACGGCGGGCGGGCCCTCGCTGGTCCAGGTGAGCGGGTAGCCGCTGCTGATCACCATGACCGTGCGCGGGTTGGCGGCGTGCACGGCGGCGACCACGGCGTCCTGCGCGGGCGCCAGGGCGAGGCTGGTGCGGTCCTCGGTCTCGCGGCCGTTGACCAGCGGGTGGTCGCCGACCACGACGACGGCGACGTCGGCGCTCGCGGCCAGCTCGGCCGCCTGCTCGGCGCCGCTCCTGACGACCTCCAGGGTCAGCCAGAGCGCCTGGTCGGCGTCGTCCACCAGGCGCAGCACCCCGTCGCCGCCCGCTCCGACATAGCAGCCGGAGGAGATGTGGCGCAGCGCGATCGCGCCACGCGGCCGGTCCTCCAGGCGGAACGTCTGGCGGACCTCCCAGCCGTTCGGGCCGGGCTGGTCGTTGACGAGGATCCCGTCGTCGGCGGAGACGAACCTGCCGGTGGCGACGGCCCGCAGCGCGTAGGAGCCGCCGCCCCAGTCGAACAGGTCGAAGGCGCCGGTCCGGTCCGCCGCGGCGGTCGTCGCCGGTCCGCCGGCGCTCAGCGGCCCGCCGGCCGGGTCGGCGGTGACGGGGCCGGCCTCGGCGGTCAGCGTGATCCGGTCCACGGCCTCGCAGAACACGGTCTCGCACCGCTCGGCCAGTCCCGCGCGGGCGGTGACGGCGTACGGGAGGGTGCCGCTGTACCAGTCCTCCATGAGGGTGTCGCCGAGCTGGCCGATCACCGCGATCCTGGTGACGGGGCCGAGCGGCAGCAGTCCGTCGTTGGCCAGCAGCACGAACGACCGGCGGGCCGCCTCCCGGGCCAGCGCCTGGTGCTCGGGCCGGTTGACCACCTCCTCGGTGATGTCGTCGTACGGCGTCGCCGGGTCGAACTCGCCGAGCCGGAACCTGATCGACAGCGCGTGCCGCACCGCCCGGTCCACGTCGGCCTCGGCGAGCAGGCCGCGGTCGACGGCCTCGCGCAGGTGGCCGATCGTGGCCTCGCCGCGGTCGTCGTCCTGGGTGAAGCTGTCGAGCCCCGCCCTGACCGCGTGCGCGTACGCCTCGGGCAGCGTGTCGTGGTAGCGCTGCAGGCCGGTCAGGTTGCCGGGGGCGTAGGCGTCGCTGACCACGAGGATCTCGTCCGGCGCCCAGGCCCGCAGGGCCCGCTCGATCAGCGGGCTGAGGTGCGCGGGCCGGCCGTTGACCAGGTTGTAGGAGGGCATGACGGCGACGGCCGCGCCGCTCTCCAGGGCCGGGCGGTAGGCGGGCAGCTCGTACTCGTGCAGGACGCGCGGCGGCAGGTTGCTGGAGGTGACGCAGCGGTCGGTCTCGTTGTTGTAGCCGAGGAAGTGCTTGAGCGTGGGGGCGGTCTTGAGGATTGTGGGGTCGCTCCCACGAAGACCGCGCGCATAGGCCGTGGCCATCAGCCCGGTCAGCCACGGGTCCTCGGAGTAGCCCTCCTCGTTGCGGCCCCAGCGGGGGTCGCGCAGCGGGTTGACCACGGGCGCCCAGACGTTGCGGCCGGCGCCGGCCGGGTCCTTGTGGTGGAAGGCCAGCACCTCGTCGGAGGTGGCCTCGCCGACCCGGCGAACCAGGTCGGGGTCCCAGGTGGAGGCGAGGCCGACGGCCTGCGGGAAGACGGTGGCCGGGCCGAGCCAGGCCAGCCCGTGCAGGGCCTCGGTGCCGGTGCGGAACGGGCCGACGCCCAGCCGGCCGACCGGCGCCTGGTACTGGTGCAGCAGGCCGAGCTTCTCCTCCAGGGTGAGCCTGCGCGTCAGGTCCGCGATCCGGTCGGGGATCGGGACGTCAGGGTCGCGGAAGGGTTCGTGCATGGCCATCCCTCTGAGAGTGTCGAAGCGCTTCGACGACCGGCCGGGGAAGTTACGGGGAAATTTCGGTGGGTTTCATGAAGGGTGCCCGCCTCTGTGACGTAGGTCAAGGCCTACGCCACACTTTCTGCCAGGTCGGATTCGGCTCCGTCAGGAGAAGCGCGACATGCCGCCGGGCAGGCGGCCCGAGTCGACGGAGTCGAGCACCCAGGCGGCACCACCGAGAGCGGCGGCGTCGTGCCCGAGGGTCGAGGCGACCACCTCACAGCCGCCGGGCGCGATGACCCGCCCGGCGACCTCGTCGCGCACCGCGGGCAGCAGCCACGGCGCGAGCGGCACGTAGTAGCCGCCCAGGATGACCACCTCGGGGTTGAGCAGGTTGGCGATGACGGCCACGCCCCGGCCGAGGCCCCGGCCCACGGAGTCGAGGATCTTCAGGGTGGCCGCCTCGCCCGCGCGGGCGGACCTGACGACCTCCTCGATCTCGACCTGGATCTCGGCCGGTGACGGCTCGCGCCGCAGCACGGCGGCGATGCCGGCCACCGACTCCAGGCAGCCGCGCCGCCCGCAGCGGCAGGCGGGTCCGTCGGGGTCGAGCTGCACGTGGCCGAGCTCGCCGCTGTAGCCGAGGGCGCCCCGCCGCAGCCGGCCGTCGAGGATGACGCCGGCGCCCACGCCGATCTCGCCGGTGAGGTAGACGAGGTCGGCGGCCCCCGCGTGGGAGCCGAAGCGGTGCTCGGCCAGCGCGGCGAGGTTGGCGTCGTTGTCGACCTGGACGGCGAAGCCCGGGTCGCGCAGCGCCTTGGCCAGGTCGCCGCTGACGTCGGCGTCACGCCAGCCGAGGTTGGGCGCGAGCCGCACGACGCCCTGGACGTCGACCAGGCCCGGCACGGCCACGGCCAGCCCGAGGATCTGGCGCTCGTCCTTGGCCATGCGGTTGACCACCCGCCGGATGACGGCGGCGAGGGCGGCCACGTCCTGGCTCACCGACGCGCCGCCGGCGAACGAGCGCCGCCAGGTCAGCAGCCGCTCCCCCGCCAGGCCGGTGGCCACGGCCGAGACGTAGTCGACGTTGATCTCCACGCCGATCGCCGCGTACGGCGAGCCGTCGAGGACGAGCATCGTGGCCGGCCTGCCCACCCGGTTCTCCGTCAGGCCGGTCTCGCGCACCAGCCGGCGGTCGATCAGGTCGGCGACCAGGCTCGAGACCGTCGCCTTGTTCAGCCCCGTGGACGCCGCGATGTCGGCCCGCGAGCACGGCGCGTGCTCGCGCACGAACCGCAGCACGACGGCGAGGTTGGTGGCCCGGACGTCGGCGAAGTCGGCCGGCTGCGGGCCGGTCGTGGATGTGATCAAAATCAGCCCCGTTCCCGCCAGGAGGTGACCCCAGCATGCCGCATCGCGGGTTCCCTTCACCAACCTGTGACCGGAGCGGTCCCTTGTGGCGACGGTCACCCTCCATTAATTTGTTTGATGGGCAGACGAACTAATTCTAACCGTCATCTGTGCTGCCTCGACAACCCCTCCTTCAAGCGAAGGGAGCGCGCCGTGACACTTCCGGCTCAAGGCGCTTCGACGACCCGGCGCGGATTCCTCGGACTGGTCGGCATGACGGCGGCCGGGCTGCTCACCGGATGCAGCGCCCCCAGCACCCCCCGGCCCGGCTCCGGAGGCGCCTCGGCGGCGGCCGGCAACCAGCTCAAGAGCCTGACCCCGACCTTCACCGCCTTCTCCGGCGTCAAGCCCGACCTGCCGGGCACGGTCTCGAACCTCGAAGGCGTCCCCGACATCGCCGGCGGTTTCACCGCCTACCCGGCGAGCCCGGCGCCCGCCCTCACGCAGAAGGCGGGCAAGGGCGGCGCCTACAAGGCCATGACGCCGCTGTGGGGCCCGCCGCCCCCCGGCCTGTCGTCCAACTCCTACTTCCAGGCCGCCAACGCCGACATCGGCGCGACTCTGGAGTTCCAGATCACCGACGGCGTCACGTACGCCGACAAGGCCATCGCCCGCCTCGCCGCCCGGGACATCCCCGACCTCATGGTCATCCCGAGCTGGGAGATCGACAAGATGGCCGACTTCAACCAGGCCGTGGACCAGGCGTTCGAGGACCTCACGCCGTACCTGCAGGGCGACAGGGTCAAGCCGTACGCGCTGCTGGCCAACCTGCCGACAACCGCGTGGGAGTGGTCGGTGTGGAACGGCAAGCTGATGGCGGTGCCGTACCCGACCGAGCCGTACCCGTATGCACTGCTCTACCGCAAGGACCTGTTCGACAAGAACGGCTGGAACCAGAACCCCAAGACCGCCGACGAGCTCTTCCAGCTCGGCAAGGACATCACCGACGCCAAGGCCAAGCGCTGGGCGTTCGGCTCCATCCACGAGATGGCCTGGCCGATCTTCAAGGTGCCGCAGGAGTGGCGCTACGAGGGCGGCAAGCTCGTGCACAAGTACGAGACGCCCGAGTTCGAGCAGATGATCGTGTGGATGCGGAAGGTGTTCGACGAGGAGCTGGTCCACCCGGGCGTCATCAGCAGCAAGGGCACCAACGAGAAGGAGCTCATCGGCGCCGGCCAGATCCTCGTCTACCGTGACGGGCTGGGCGCCTGGAAGGAGCTGCTGCAGCAGCACCGGCCCAAGAACCCGGAGTTCGCCCTCAACGCCTTCCCGCTCTTCTCCCACGACGGCAGCGCGCCGATCATGTATCACAACACCGCGGCCGGGATCTTCACCTTCGTCAAGAAGGGCCTGCCGAAGGCCCAGGTGGAGGAACTGCTGTCGATTCTCAACTGGTGCGCGGCGCCGTACGGCACCAAGGAGTACGAGCTGTCCAACTACGGCGTCAAGGGCAAGCACTTCGAGCTCGGCTCCGACGGCGTGCCCAAGCTGACCGACCTCGGCACCAAGGAGGTGGCCTACACCTACGGCTTCCTCGGCGGGCGCCCCCTGTACGTGGACTGGCCGTTCCCCGAGGACGTCAAGCTCAGCCTCGACTGGCAGAACGCCTCGTTCAAGCACATCGAGCGCAACCCGTTCGCCGGGATCAGGATCCAGCGGCCGTCGAAGTACTCGGGCCTGCAGGTGCCGACGGAGGACAAGTTCACCGACGTCATGCGGGGCCGCCGCCCGGTGAGCGACGTCAGGCAGATCGCGCAGGAGTGGCGGCGCGACGGCGGGGACGAGGCCCGCGAGTTCTACCTGAAGGTCCTGCGGGACAACGGTCGTGCTTAGGCAGGGCGGGACCGTCGAGGACTCCGGGGCGGCGGGTGACCTGACCGCGCCCGCCGCCCCGGTCAGCACGCGCCGGCGCGGCCCGCTCGCCCGGTGGCGGGCCGGGCGGGCCGCCCGGCCCAGGCCGGCCACGTTCGGCGCCCGGCTGCGCCGCGACTGGCAGCTCCTCCTGATGAGCGTCCCGGCGATCGGGCTGCTGCTGGTGTTCCACTACGTGCCGCTGCTCGGCAACGTGATCGCGTTCCAGGACTACTCGCCGTACGTGGGCATCAAGGACAGCCCCTGGGTGGGCCTGGCGAACTTCCAGTGGCTCATGCTCGACGAGAGCTTCTGGCAGGCGACGTCGAACACGCTGACCATCACGGCGTTCCAGCTCGTCTTCTACTTCCCGATCCCGATCGTGCTGGCGATCCTGCTGGACAGCGTGATCCGGCCCAGGGCGCGGCTGTTCATCCAGAGCATCGTGTACATGCCGCACTTCTTCTCCTGGGTGCTGGTCGTCACGCTGTTCCAGCAGATGTTCGGCGGGGCCGGCCTGCTGTCGCAGATCCTGCGCGAGAACGGCCGCTCGGGCATCGACATCATGACGAACCCCGACACCTTCATCCTCCTGGTGACGGCGGAGTCCGTCTGGAAGGACGCGGGCTGGGGGACGATCATCTTCCTCGCCGCGCTGGCCGCCATCGACCAGAACCTGTACGAGGCGGCGGCGGTGGACGGCGCGAGCCGCTGGCGGCGCATGTGGCACATCACGCTCCCAGGGCTGCGGCCGGTCATCATCCTGCTGCTCATCCTGCGGCTCGGCGACGCGCTCAACGTCGGCTTCGAGCAGTTCTTCCTGCAGCGCGACGCGGTCGGCAGGGAGGCCGCCGAGGTGCTGGACACCTTCGTCTACTGGCGCACGCTGCTGACCGGCGAGTGGAGCTACGGAGCCGCGGCGGGCCTGGTCAAGGGCCTGGTCGGGCTCATCCTCATCGTGGTGGCCAACAAGGTCGCCCACCGGTTCGGCGAGCAGGGGATCTACAAACGATCATGACGTCCGCATCCTGGGCGGAGAAGCCCTCCGCCGTCGGCCGCACGGCCAAGACGCTCGTGCTCACACTGATCGCCGCCGCCATCCTGTTCCCCGTCTACATGGTCGTGCTGACCAGCCTGTCCACGCAGGAGACGGTGAGCAGGGCGGGCGGGCTGGTGACCGTTCCCGGGGAGCTCTCGTTCGCCGCCTACGAGCAGGTCTTCGCCGGCGGCGTGGTGACCCGGGCGGTGCTGGTGAGCCTCGGCGTCACCGTGGCCGGCACGGCGATCAGCCTGGTCGTCACGACGCTGGCCGCCTACGGCCTGTCGCGGCCGGGGACGCTGCTGCACCGGCCGCTGCTCTTCCTCGTGCTGCTGACCTTCCTCTTCGGCCCCGGCATGATCCCGAAGTATCTGGTGGTCAGCGGGCTCGGCCTGATCGACTCGTACTGGTCGCTGATCCTGCCGGTCGCGGTGACCGCCTTCAACCTGGTGGTGATGCGGGCGTTCTTCATGAGCATCCCGGCCGAGGTGACCGACAGCGCCCGCGTCGACGGGGCGAGCGAGTTCACGATCCTGCGGCGGATCGTGCTGCCGATGTCGAAGGGCGTGGTCGCGGTGATCGCGCTGCTGTACGCGGTGGGCTACTGGAACGCCTTCTTCGACGCCGTGCTCTACCTCAACGACAGCGCCAAGTGGCCGCTGCAGCTCGTGCTGCGGCAGTACGTCTACCAGGGGCAGTCGATGTTCGCCGGGCAGAGCGGCGACAGCGTCGCGGCGGGCCACAGTCTGCCGCCGAACCTGGCGGTCCAGATGTCGATCGTGGTGATCGCGCTGGTGCCGGTGCTGTTCGTGTACCCGTTCGTCCAGAAGCACTTCACCAAGGGCGTCTTCATCGGCGCGGTGAAGGGCTGAGCCTCCTGGGCAGGGCGCCCGCCGGCCGGCGGGCGCCCATCTCAGGTCACGAGGCGGTGCAGGTGAGGGTCGGTGTGGCGGCCGGGCCGGCGCCGTTGAGGCCGAACGACGTGGTGGCGTTCGGCTGGACGGCGCCGTTGTAGCTCAGGTTGGAGACGGTGACGTCGGCGCCCGCCTGGGTGTGGGAGCCGTTCCAGAGCTGGGTGATCCGCTGGTCGCCCGGGTACTTCCAGGTGACCTTCCAGCCGGCGGTGGCCGCGGTGCCGGTGTTCCTGACCGTCACCTCCGCCGAGAAGCCGCCCGGCCACTGGTTGCCGACGGTGTAGGTCGCCGTGCATGCCTTGCCCACCGTGGGAGTCACCGTGGGAGTCACTGTGGGAGTCACCGTGGGGGTCACGGTCGGGGTCACGGTGGGCGTGGGGCCCGTGCGGTCGCCGTAGATGATGCCGCGGCCGTTCGTGCCGAGGTAGACGCGGCCGTAGATCCGTGGGTCGCCCGTCAGCGCCTCGCCCATGTTGCCCCACTGGTGGTCGTCGTCGTTGACGCGGACCCAGTTCGCGCCCGCGTCGTCGGACCGGTAGAGGCCGGTGACGCCGCCGATGGTCGCGACCGCGAACACCGCCGGGTACGACTGCCCCGGCGCCGCCTTGCCGAAGCCCACGTTCACGGCGGACGTGACGCCGGGCAGCCTGGTGAAGGACGCGCCGCCGTCGGTCGAGCGGAACAGGCCGGTCTCCCCCGCCAGCCAGATGTCGCCCTTCGTGCCCGGCAGCGCCTTGAAGTGGACGTTGCCGGTGGCGGGCAGGCCGGTCGCGGCCGTGGCGGTGAAGGTGGCGCCGCCGTTCGTGCTCAGGTGGAAGCGGCCACCGCCGAAGCCGTAGAAGGTCATCGGATCGACCCGGTCGGACTCGACGACCGCCCCGGTCGGCAGGCCCTGCGACTGCTGCCAGGAGGTGCCGAAGCCGGTCGAGTGGTGCACGGCCACGCCCTTGGGCGCCCAGACGAACCGGGAACCGTCGGCCGCGGCGGCGACGGTGCCGCCCTCGTCGATCCCGCCCGGTTCGCTGCCCTGGAACCAGTTGGCGCCGCCGTCGGTGGAGAAGGCCACGTGGCTGTCGTTCGGCCGGTCGGCGTCGGTGAAGTTGCCGGCGCGGACCAGCACGCCCGGGTTCTTCTCGGCGTAGTCGAGACTGGTGGTGGAGGTGAAGCCGGGCGAGGTGAACATCATCGGCGGCACCGCGTCCAGGTCGGCGTGCCGGAACCCGCCGATGTCGCCCAGCGCGCTGACCAGCGGCGCGCCGCTCGGCGGGCTGACCAGGTCGAGCACCGCCGTCTCCTCCAGGCCCCTGGCCATCGGCCTGATGGTGAACTGGCCGCCGGAGTCCCACTTCGTCAGGTCCTCGGTGCCGTAGACGGTGGCGCCGGTGCCGTACATCATCCGGTCGGAGTCGAACGGGTCGATCTCCAGCGACTCGGTCATCCAGCCCAGCTTGGGCGTCACCTCGGGCGGCTGCGGGTTGCCGCCGAAGGTCAGCCATGGGTTCGCGGAGACGTCCATCTTGTAGCGGAAGCTCCGGTTCGGGTACGAGGTCCAGTCCCAGACGCGGGTCCAGGTGGCTCCGGAGTCGGTGGACCGGAAGAAGATCACGTCCGGCCACCAGGAGATCTGGGTGGCCACCATGAGCGTGCCCGGGTTCTGCCGGTCGAGGGTGAGGCCGCTGTAGCCGAAGTAGGCGTCCGAGCTCGACGACGGGACCGGGCTGACCTGTGTCCAGGTGCCGGTCGCGGTGGCGTAGCGCCAGACGTCGCCCTTGCCGCCGTCGTACGGGCCGCCGGTGTCGCTCGTGGCGATGAACAGGTTGCCGTTGACCGTGTCGAGGACGCCCTTGTGGGCCAGGTAGCCGGTCGGCTGGCCGGGCACCCGCTCCCAGGTGGCTCCGGCGTCGGTGGTGCGGTAGACGGTGTCGTCCTTGTCGGCCACGCCGACGTAGATCGTCCTGGTGGCGTCGCCCTTGGCCGAGGAGCGCGGGTCGAAGGTCACCCAGACGACGCCGGGCCGGTGGCTGAGGTAGCCGTTGGGGTCGCCCGGGTCCTGGGCGTAGTCGCCCGGGTTGGGGAAGCTCGCCACCTTGGCCCAGGTCGCGCCGTGGTCGGTGCTGCGCCACAGGCCGTTGCCGTTGGGGGTGCCGAGGTAGAGGACGCTGTTGCGGTTGGGATCGACGGCGAGCGCCTCGCCCATGCCGCGGCCGGGCATGTTGCCGCCGAGCTTGAACGGCAGGGGGGCGGCCTGCCATGTGGCGCCCTTGTCGGTGGAGCGCAGCACGGCGCCGTTGCCCGGGTCCCAGCTGTTGGTGTACATGCCGGCGGCGACGTAGACGCGGTCGGTGTCCACGGGGTCCGTCGCCAGGCTGACGACGCCGTTCCAGCCCCACCTGTCCCAGCCCACCCAGTCGAGGAGCGGGGTCCACGTCCGGGTGGACTGGTTCCAGCGGTACGCCCCGCCGATGTCGGTGCGGGCGTAGACGAGGTTCTTCTCGGTCGGGTTGAAGACGATGCCGGGCACGAAGCCGCCACCGTCGATGCGGACGTTCTTGAAGGCGTACGGGTCGGAGGCGACGGCCGAGACCGGCGCCATCCGCACAACCACCGCCGCCAGGACCACGGCGACGGCCAGGAGAACGCTGAACAACCTTCGTGGCATGAGCGGATCTGCCTTTCCGGGCACGCCAAGCGGCGCCCCATGAAGCTGGTCCGCCCGGATGACCGCCATGCACGTTCAGGTCGCGGGGACCCTGACCGTCGCCTCGCCTTCGCGCATGAGCCTCACGACGAGGCTCACACACCGGTGACCCCTGGTCAATAGTTGGGACTCACAACCAATCAGCGGGCGAGCGTGACGTCCCTGAGCCGCAGGTCGCCCCTGAACACCAGGTAGAGGTCGCCCGTCCCGGCCTGCACCGCGGCGTCGGCCGTGCCCCACCGGTAGACGCCGCCGGTGGCGGGCGCCTGGACGGTGCCGAGGACCGGGCCGGTCGGCGAGCCCCGGCGCAGCTCGACCGAGCCGCCGGTCACCGACGAGACCGAGGCCGTCAGCCGCGAGCCCCAGGAGGCGCCGGTGAAGGCGATCCAGTCGCCCGCGGACCCGGCCACGACGTCGCCGCTGACCTTGTTCTCGTCGGCGAACTCCACGCCGGAGTAGTCGTCGAAGTCCATCGCCCGAGTCGTCCTGGTCAGGTCCCGGACCGGGATCGTCTCGCCGGTGACCCGCGTCGTGGCGCGGGCCCGGATGCGGTCCGAGGCCGAGCCGACGAGCACGTCGTGGGTGGCCGCCTCGACGACCCACCTGCCCCGGGTGTGGTCCCACACGGCCAGGTCGTCCCGCCGGAGCGGGAAGGTGACCGTCTTCGACTCGCCCGGCGCCAGCGCGATCCGCTGGAAGCCGCGCAGTTGCCTGACCGGCTGCTTGAAGCGGGAGCGGTGCTGGTGGGTGTAGAGCTGGACGACCTCCTCGCCCCTGACCTCGCCGGTGTTGGTGACCTTGACGCTCACCTGGTCGCCGCGGACCCGCAGGCCCTGGTAGCCGAAGGTGGTGTAGCTGAGCCCGTGGCCGAAGGAGTAGAGCGGGTCGCCCTCGTGGTAGAGGTACGTCATCCCGGTCCTGGCCAGGTCGTAGTCGAGGATGCTCGGCAGCTCGTCCGTGGCGTACCAGGTCTGGGTGAGCCGTCCGGCCGGGTTGACGTCGCCGAAGAGCACGTCGGCGACGGCGTGGCCGGTCTCCGAGCCGGCGTGCGTGGTCCACAGCAGCGTCGGCGCGTCCACGATCACCGGGTAGCTGGTCTCCAGCACGACCACGGTCCTCGGGTTGGCCGCGCGCACGGCCTCGATCAGCCGCTTCTGCCCGTCGCCCAGTTGCAGGTTGTCGCGGTCGTGGACCTCGCGGCCGTGCACCCACGGGTGGCTGCCGACGACCACGACCGCCACCTCGGCCCGGCGGGCCTGCTCGGCGGCCGCCGCGATGCCGTCGGAGACGACCTCCTTGGCGAAGCGGGCCGCCTGCGCCTTGGGCGCCAGGCCGAGCGCGCCGTCGGCGGTCACGGTGACGTACGGGTCGGGCAGGCCGTACCAGCCTTCGACGTTCTCGAAGCCGGCGTACCTGATGAGGTGCGAGCCGTCGGCCTGGCGCTCCAGCGCGAACTGCTGCTGCACGTACCAGCCGGTGGGCTCGTCGTCGTCGGTGTCCAGGGAGCGCCAGTCGCCGCCGAGCAGCTTGCCGTTGCCCGCGTTGCGCAGGGTGGAGACCCCGGCGACCCAGTCGGTGAGGTCCCACTGCGAGGCGGGCGTGGGGGTCGTGTCGGTCAGCGCGGCGTTGTCGTCGGGACCGGTGCCGGTGGCGGTGAGGTATTTGCCGGAGTCCAGGTGCTTGAGCGCGACCCGCTCCAGGCCCGCGCCGGTGGTGACGTCGGAGACCCGCTCCTTGATCCCGGCGAGGGGGGTGACCTGGTAGGGCATCGTGCCCGCGTACCAGTCGCTGTGGAGCTTGTCCGACAGCGGGCCCACCACGGCGGCCGAGGCGGGCGACTTCAGCGGCAGCGTGCCGGAGTTCCTCAGCAGGACCGCGGCCTTGGCGGCGGTCTCCCGGTTGAGCTTGCGGTGCGCCGGGCTGTCGATCACGTCAGCGGTGATCTTCTTGTACGGGCCGCCGTCCGGGTCGAGGTGGCCGAGCCGGAACCGGATGGTCAGCGCGTGCCCGACCGCCCTGTCCACGTCGGCCTCGGTGATGAGGCCGCGGTCGAGGGCTGCCGTGAGGTTGGCCACCAGCGGGCCGCTGTCGCTGCCGTCGATGGTGAAGCTGTCCTGGCCCGACTTGAGCACCGCGGCGAACGCCTCGGGCTTGTCGTCGTAGTACTTCTCCACGTCGGTGAGGGCGTGCGGGCCCCACGCGTCGCTGACGTTGTAGAGGGTGCGGTCGGTCCACGACCGCACGACCTCGTTCAGGTCGCCGTTGACGTGGTTGGGCCGGCCGTTGACCAGGTTGTACGACGCCATGACCCCGGTCGCGGCGTCGGCCTTGATCGCGATCCTGAACGCCTGCTCGTAGTACTCGCGCTTGAGCTTCGGCGTGAGGTTGGCGGAGGTGAGGCTGCGGTTCGCCTCGTTGTTGTAGGCGAGGTAGTGCTTGAGCACCGGCGCGGTCTTCAGGTAGAAGGGGTCGTCGCCCTGCAGGCCCCTGCCGTAGGCGGTGGCCATCGCGCCGGTGAGCAGCGGGTCCTCGGAGTAGCCCTCCTCGTTGCGGCCGGCCCGCGGGTCGCGCAGCGGGTCCACGACCGGCGCCCACACCTGTAGGCCCCACAGCGCCGGGTTCTGGGCGTTGTAGCCGCGGGTCTCGTCGCCGACGGCCGAGCCGACCTTCCTGATCAGCTCGGGGTCCCAGGTGCTGGCCAGGCCGACCGCCTGCGGGAACACGGTGCCCCGGGCGAGCTTCTGGTTCCAGTTGTCGGCGAGGTCGTTGGACCAGGCGATGCCGTGCAGCGCCTCGGTGCCGTTCTTGTGGTACGGGATGCCGAGTCGCGGGACGGCCTGCTGCGACTGGTGCAGCAGGCCCAGCTTCTCGGCCAGGGTGAGCCGGCCGAGCAGGTCGCTCACGCGCTGCTCCACCGGCAGCGCGGGGTTGCGGAACGGCAGGTCGTCGGCGGTGGCCGGCGGGGCGGCCAGCAGGGCGGCCGTCAGGGTGAGGGCGAGGACCGCCGGGGTCCGTAAGCGTCGGGACATGGAGTCTGCTCCAGGGGGGCGAGGGGGTTACTTGACGGCGCCGACCGTGACGCCGCGGGTGAGCGTGCGCTGGAAGATGAGGAAGAAGGCGACCGCCGGGACGATGCCGAGCAGGGCCGAGGCGCTGGACATGGTGGCGTCCATGTACTTCTCGCCCTGCAGGACGCCGAGGGCGACCGGCACGGTCTGCGTCTCGTTGGAGATGAGGAAGATGAGCGGGAGGAAGAACTCGTTCCACGTCCAGATGAAGAAGAAGATCACCAGGACGCTGAGCGTGGGCCTGCTGATCGGCACCACGATCTGCCACAGCGCCCGGAAGCGGCCCGCGCCGTCCATCGACGCGGCCTCCAGGATCTCCTTCGGAAACTGGCCGAGGACGGCGCTCAGCAGGTAGGTGCCGAAGGCCGCCTGGATCACCGTGAAGACGATGACCATCGACAGCCGGGTGTCGTAGAGTCCGACCTCCTTCGCCAGGTAGTAGAGCGGGTAGGCCAGCGCCTCCTGCGGCAGCGTGTTGCCCACGAGGAACAGCACGAGGATCCACAGCCGGCCGCGTACCCGGCCGATGCCGAGCGCGTAGGCGTTGAGCACCGACAGCACGACCGCGAGCAGCGCCACCGAGGCGCTGATCACGAAGCTGTTCCAGAGCTTCTCGCCGAAGTCGACGCGGTTCCAGAAGTCGACGATGCCCTGCAGGTAGATCTCCGCCGGCAGGCTGAGCGGTCCGTGGGAGCTGTAGTCGGCGGGCGACTTGACCGCGTTGACCGCGACGAGGAGGAACGGGAACACCATCACGGCGGCCAGCACGACCAGTGCGGCCAGCACGGCCCACCGGCCCGGCCCGGCCGCCCTCACCGGGCACGCTCCTGCACGCGCAGGAACAGGAACGTCACCACGATGATGACCAGGGCCAGCACCGTGGCGATGGCCGAGCCGTACCCGACGTTGCTCTTCTGGAAGAAGTTCAGGTAGGAGAAGTACGACGGCACCATGGTGGCGTTGCCGGGCCCGCCGCGGGTCAGCACGAAGATCGGCCCGAAGACCTTCAGCGCGGCGATCGTGCAGGTCAGCAGCACCACGAACGTCTCCGGCCGGATCTGGGGGATCGTGATGTGCCAGAACCTGCGCCACCACGAGGCCCCGTCGATCTCGGCCGCCTCGTGCAGGGCGGGGTCCGCCCGCTGCAGCCCGGCCATGAAGATCACGACGGGATAGCCGAGCTGGAACCACACCATGACGGCCATCACCGTGGCCAGAGCGAGGTCCGGGTCGCCGAGCCAGTCGAGCCGCAGCCCGAACATCTGGTTGACGGCCCCGTACGACGGGTGCAGCATCCAGCCCCACACCACGCCCGCCACCGCCACGGGCAGCACCTGCGGCAGGTAGTACATCGCGCGCAGCGCGGCGGCCGTGCGGGTGCCGAACCTCCGGCCGATGTAGTCGAACAGGGCGGCGGCCAGCACCAGCCCGAGGACGGTCGGCACGATCGCCATGGCCACGATGAGGCCCACGTTGTGCTGGAACGACTGCCAGAACCGCTCGTCCTCGATGAGCCGGGCGTAGTTGTCCAGCCCGGCCCACTTCGGCGTGCCCACCCCCGTCCAGCGGGTGAAGCTCGTGGCGAGGTTCATCAGGAACGGCGCCACGATCACGGCGAGGAACAGGACCAGGCTCGGTGCGAGGTACCACCAGTAGCCCTTGGTGCGCGCCATGGGCTAACCGCCGATGTCGGCGAGGTTGTCCTCGTACGGCCCCGCGATCTCGTCCAGGACCTGGTCGGGGGTCTTGCTGCCGTTGACGAGGTTCTGCACGCCGGCGACGAGCACGTCGTAGTAGCCGGGGGCGGGCCAGTCGGGGTAGAACGCCAGCCCGTCCGCGGAGGTGAGCTTGTTGAAGCTCTCGATGAGCTCCTTGCTCTTGGCGTCGGTGATGGCGGCCGGGTCGGCGGCCACCGGCACGCCGCCGGAGTTGCCGAGCAGGTTCTGGATGTCCTTGCTCATCGTGATGTCGATGAAGTCGTGGGCGAGGTCCTTGTTCCGGGACTTCTCGGGGACGACCCAGAGGTTGCCGCTGGACCCGGGCGACAGGGTGGCGCCGGGGAACAGGAAGTGGCCCCACTCGAAGTTCTTGATCTCGGAGGCGAGCCGGCCGTACCACCAGCTACCGCTGATCATGATGGGGTACTCGCCCTTCATGAACGCCACTCCCATGTCCTCGGCCTTGAGGCCGCCGGAGTCCTTGGCGATGTAGCCCTTCTTCACCCAGTCGGCCATGGTCTGCGCGGCGTAGCCGAACTCGGGGCCGCGGAAGTCGACCTTGCCCTGGTAGGACTGCAGGGCGTTCACCCACGGCCGCTGCGCCTTGGTCAGCGCGAGCTGGTAGAAGATCTGCTGGGCCGGGTACTCGGCGCCGGCGGAGGCGATGGGCGTCACCTCGGCCTTGACGAAGGTGTCCAGGGCGGCGGTCAGCTCGTCGAACGTGGTGGGCACCTTGACGCCGTGCTTGTCGAAGAGGTCCTTGTTGTAATAGACCATCACGAACTCGCCGTAGTTGGGCACGCCGTACCACGCGCCGGAGCCCATGACGCCCCGCTCGTCGTACTTGGCGGTGACCTGGAGGCCGCCGGGCAGCAGCTTGTCCCAGCCGCGCTTGGTCGCCTCCTCGGTCAGGTCGGCGAGCAGTCCCTGCTTGGACAGCAGGCCGGCGGTGGCGTTGCCCTTGTTGTACTCCATGATGTCGGGCGCCTCGTCGGAGTTGAGCACCATGCTCGCGGTCTTCTGGATCTGCTCGAAGCCCTTCTCCTCGAACTTCACCGTCACACCGGGGTGACTCGCCTCGAACTTCTTGATCGCCTCGGCCCACGCCTTGCCCATGGCGCTGTCGGCGCTCTCGTAGTGCCACAGCTTGAGCACGCGCGGCTCGCCGCTCGCGGCGGGCTTGTCGTCCCCGCCGGACCCGCAGGCCGCCAGCGCCAGCGCCCCGGCGGTCAGCACGGCGGCCAGCCTGACGGCGCTCCTCGACTTCCTCATGATGTCTCCTGACTGATGACGGCCCGGCCGGGCGCGCCCGTTACCGGGGCGAACTCGACCGCGGCGATCCGTTTCGGCCCGGTGACGGCCACGTGCAGCGTGTCGCCGTCCCGGGTGGCCACGACCGCGGTGTCGCCATCGGTGTCGTGGATGCGCGTGTGGCTGTGGCCACCCCCGAAGGCGACAAGGGTGATCTCGTCCGGCGTGCCGACGGTGTCGCCCGGCGTGGTGACCGGGATGAGCGCGCCGTGGCGGACGAAGATCGGGATCTGCTCCAGCGGCTTGGCGACGCGGACGTAGCGGGAGCCGGTGAGCACCTCGCCGGTCCAGTAGTCCACCCACTCGCCGTGCGGCAGGTAGACCTGCCGCGTCCCCTCCGGCGCCGTCATGGGTGCCACCAGCAGGTCACGGCCGAGCAGGTACTCCAGGTCGGCCTGCCAGGCCACCGGATCGCCGGGGTAGTCCACGCACAGCGCGCGCATCATCGGCGCGCCGGTCCGCGCGGCCTCCACCGCCGCCGAGTAGAGATACGGCATGAGGCGGTAGCGCAGCCGCAGCGCCGCCACCGCGTGCTCCTCGACGGCCGGGAACTCCCACGGCTCGCGGCTGGTCGTGCCGTGCAGGCGCAGCAGCGGCGACAGGGCGCCGAACTGGGTCCAGCGGACGTACAGGTCGTCGGTCGGCCTGCCGGTGAAGCCGCCGGCGTCGTGGCTCCAGAACGGCACGCCCGACAGGCCGTGCGCCAGCCCGCCGCGCAGCGTGCTGCCCATGGCCGCGTAGCTCGTGTAGGTGTCGCCGCCCCACTGGGCGCTGTGCCGCTGCCCGCCGAGGAACGACGAGCGCGCCCAGACCAGGCTGTGCCCGTGGACCTCGTGGGTGACCTCGGCGACGGCGTCGTTGAACAGCAGCGTGTAGACGTTGTGCAGGTCGGTGCCGGTCATGCCGTTGGCGGCGACGGCGTCGTGCGGCACGCCCTCGGCGAAGTCGGTCTTGAACGTCTGCACGCCCTGCCGGAGCAGCGGGCGGAGCAGGTCCTTGAACCAGGCGACCGCCTCGGGGTTGGTGAGGTCGACGATCCCGCAGGGCGGGTAGGAGCCGTGCCAGCAGTCGGCCACGTACGGCTCGCCGCCGGGCGTCCTCAGGAAGTAGCCGGCCTCGGCCGCCTCACGGAAGGCCGGGCTGAGGTGGGAGACGTAGGGGTTCATCCACAGGCAGACCTTGAACCCCATCCGGTCCAGCTCGGCCAGCATCGCGCCGGGGTCGGGGAAGCGGTCCGGGTCCCAGCGCAGGTCGGACCAGTGGCCCTCGGTCTGCCAGTAGCAGTCGAGGTGCAGCACGTCGCAGGGGATGCCCTTCTCCCTGATCGTGCGCGCCCTGGCCAGCACCCGTTCCTGGGTGTCGACGAAGAACCCGGACGAGATCCAGGTGCCGAACGCCCACTTCGGCGGCAGCTCCGGCCGGCTGGTCAGCCCGTTGTAGCGGTCCAGCACCTCGGGCGGGGTCGGGCCGGCGATCACGTAGTAGTCGAGCACGTCGTCCGGCACCACGATCTGGACCACGCTGTGCGTCGACTGGCACATGTCGAACTCCGTCGGCGCGCCGCTGTCCACGAGCACGCCGTAGCCCCGGCTCGACACGTACAGGGGGATGTTCTTGTAGGCCCGCTGCGACTCGGCGCCGAAGGCGTCGAAGTTCCACATGAGCGGGCGCTGGCCGCGCTTGTCGAGGGGCGCGAACGACTCGCCGAAGCCGGCGAACGCCTCGTCGGGCGGGGCGGCGAAGCTCTCGTGGTAGGCGACCGGCGAGCCGTCGGCGGTGGAGCGGCCGAACGGCAGCGTGCGCAGCCGGCCACTGATGTCGGTGTGGCCGCGGTCCTGCTCCAGCAGCGTGGTGCCGGAGGCGTCGGTGAAGCGCAGGTGCCAGGGTGACAGGCTGATCTCGGCGCGCAGCGATCCGGCGTCGACGACGATCGGCTCGCCGGGCGCCGCCTCGGCCCGCGCTCCGGCGTACGTGCCGGGCCGCACGAGGGGGATCGCCCGCTCCGAGCGGGGGCGGGCGTCGGCGTCCTCGCTCAGCCGGACCCGGATCACCCCTTCGCCCGCCACGCCGACCTGGACCACGAGGGTCTCCTCGGTGCCGGTCGTCGCCTTGAGCATCACCCCGGCCTCGCCGGCCGCGACCAGCTCGGCGGTGGCCAGCGCCGACAGACCGCCCTCGCCCCGTTCGCGCACGGGCAGCTCGGGCGGGTCGGCGACAAAGTACTCGTGCGCGACCAGCGGGGGACGGTAGGGCATGAAGGCTCCTCAGATGGGCAAGCGCCAACTCCGTGGATTAGTTTGGTCTCCATACCAACAAACGTCAACGGGGAATTTGTTGAGACTCCATCCCAATAGGAGGGCTGCGATGTACTACGGCGGCGACTACAACCCCGAGCAGTGGCCCCGCGAGGTGTGGCACGAGGACGTGGCGCTGATGCGCCGGGCCGGGGTCAACCTGGTGACCGTGGGCGTGTTCTCCTGGGCCCGCCTGGAGCCGTCGCCCGGCGCGCACGACTTCGGCTGGCTGGATGAGGTGCTCGACCTGCTGCACGCCGGCGGGATCCGGGTCAACCTGGCCACGCCGACGGCCTCTCCGCCGCCGTGGTTCCCGGCCGAGGCCCGCAACGTCACCGCCGACGGGGTCCGGCTGGCCCACGGCAGCCGCGACACGTACTGCGTCAGCTCGCCGTACTACCGGGAGCGGTCCCGCGACGTCGCCGCCCGGCTGGCGGACCGCTACGGCGGGCACCCGGCGCTGGCGATGTGGCACGTGCACAACGAGTACGGCTCCTGGTGCCACTGCGAGCACACCGCCGCCGCGTTCCGTGCCTGGCTGCGCGGGCGGCACGGCACCCTGGAAGCGCTGAACGACGCCTGGACGACCGCGTTCTGGGGCCAGCACTACACCGCCTGGGAGCAGATCGAGCCGCCGCGCGCCACCCAGTACCTGCCGAACCCCGCGCACGCCCTCGACTTCCGCCGCTTCCTGTCCGACGAGCTGCTCGGCCACTTCCGCGAGCAGAAGAAGATCCTCGCCCCGACGGGGGCGCCGGTCACCACGAACTTCGTCTTCGGCGCCTGGGTGCCGGTGAACCACCGCGACTGGGCCCGCGAGGTGGACCTGGTGGCCATCGACCACTACCCGGCCGCGGACCCGCCGTCGGAGACCGCCTTCGCCGCCGACCTGGCGCGGCACTGGGCGGGCGGGGAGCCGTGGCTGCTCATGGAGCAGGCGGTGCTGACCTACCGGGACGGCCGGATGCTGGCCAAGAGTCCCGGCGAGATCACCCGGCTCAGCCTGTCACCGGTCGCCCGCGGCTCGCAGGGGGCCATGTTCTTCCAGTGGCGCGCCTCACGCGGCGGCGCCGAGCTGTGGCACGGCGGCATGGTGCCGCACGCGGGCCCCGACTCGGCGGTCTTCCGCGAGGCGTGCGAGCTGGGGGCGCTGCTGTCGCGCCTGCGGCCCGCCGGCCCGGTCCGGGCGGAGGCCGCCGTGCTGTGGGACGCCGAGTCATGGTGGGCCCTGCAGGCGCCCGGCCTGCCCTCGTCCGAGATCGACTACCTCGACGCCGTCCGCCAGGCGCACCGGGTGCTCTACCGCCACGGCGTGACCGCCGACCTCGCCCACCCGTCCGGCGACCTGTCCGGCTACCGGACGGTGCTCGTGCCGAACCTCTACCTGCTCTCCGACGACGACGCAGCCAACCTGCGCCGCTACGCCGAGGGCGGCGGCACGCTCGTCGTCACCTACCTCAGCGGCGTCGCCGACCCGTACGGGCGGGTGCGCACCGGCGGCCACCCTGGAGCGCTGCGCGACCTGCTCGGCATCAGCGTGGAGGAGTTCAGGCCGCTGGAGGGTCCGGTGACGCTGTCGAACGGGGACACCGCGAGCGTCTGGAGCGAGCTGGTGCGGCTGCGCGGCGCCGAGGCGGTGGCCACCTACCCGGACGGCTCCCCCGCGATCACCCGGAACGGCGGCGCGTGGTACGTCTCCACCCGGCTCACCGACGACGGCTACGCCCGGCTGCTCGGCCTGCCCCCGCACCCGGCGGGGCTGGAACTGGTGCGGCGCGGCGACACGGTCTTCGCCGTCAACCACGGCGACCGGCCCTGCCCGGTCCCGCCCGGCCACGACCTGCTCACCTGCACGACGCTCGACACCCTGCCGCCGGGCGGCTTCGCGGTGCTCGACTCGCAGCCGTAGCGGCTGCGCTGCTCGACGGTGCTCAGATGCCGAGCGCGGCCTCGGGCTGCATGAGCCGGCGGGCCGCCTCGGTGATCGAGCCGGACAGCGAGGGGTAGACCGCGAACGTGTGCGCGAGCTGGTCCACGGTGAGGCGCTGCTGCACCGCCACCGACACCGCCAGGATCAGCTCCGACGCGCGCGGCGCCACCACCACGCCGCCGAGCACGATGCCGGTGTGCGGCCGGCAGAACAGCTTGACGAACCCGTCGTGGAAGCCCGACATCTTGGCGCGGGCGTTGGTCGCCAGCGGCAGCTTGACCACGTTGGCCTCGATCTCGCCCGCCTCGATGGCCCGCTGCGCCACGCCCACCGCGGCGATCTCGGGGTCGGTGAAGATGTTGGAGGCCACCGTGGCCAGCCGCAGCGGCTGGACGGCCTCGCCGAGCGCGTGCCAGACCGCGATGCGGCCCTGCATGGCCGCGACGGAGGCCAGCATGAGCACGCCCGTGCAGTCACCGGCGGCGTAGACGCCCGGCGCGGAGGTGCGCGAGACCTTGTCGACCTTGACGAAACCGTACTTGTCGAGCTGGACCCCGGCCTCCTCCAGGCCCATGCCGCCGGTGTTGGGCACCATGCCGACCGTCATCAGCGCGTGGGAGCCCTCGGCGGTGCGGCCGTCCTCCAGGGTCACCACGACGCCGTTCGCCGTGCGCTTGACGGAGGAGGCGCGCGAGCGGCCCATGACGTTCATGCCGCGGCGGCGGTAGACCTCTTCGAGCACCTCGGCGCCGTCGGCGTCCTCGTTGGGCATCATGCGGTCGCGGCTGGAGACCAGCGTCACCTCGCAGCCGAGCGAGCGGTAGGCGCCCGCGAACTCCGCGCCCGTCACGCCGGACCCGACGACGATGAGGTGCTCGGGCAGCTCCTCCAGGTCGTAGAGCTGGCGCCAGGTGAGGATGCGCTCGCCGTCGGGCTCGGCGCCGGGCAGCACGCGCGGGGTGGCGCCGGTGGCCACCAGCACCACGTCGGCCCTGATCGTCCGGTCGCCCGCCTTGACCACCTGCGGGTCGACCAGCCGGCCGCGCGCCTTGACGATCTCCACGCCCTCGGCCGCGACGCGGGCCGCGATGTCGGCCGACTGGGCCTGGGCGAGCTCCTTGACGCGTTTGTTGACCAGGGGCAGGTCGACCGTGGCCGCGCCGATGTCGCCGTCGGGACCGCCGGAGTAGCTGATGCCCAGCGACGGGGCGTCGAGCAGGGCCTGCTTGCGGACCGAGGTCGCGATCAGCGTCTTGGACGGCACGCAGTCGGTGAGCACGCAGGCTCCGCCCGGGCCGTCCTGCTCGACCATCGTGACCTGCGCGCCTAGCTGCGCCGCCACCAGCGCCGCCTCGTAGCCGCCCGGTCCGCCGCCGATGATCACGATCCTAGTCACGCGTACCATTCTTCCGCATGCCTCGGCCTGGCGACGAAACGGGGCGGCCGCCCGCGCGCTACCCTTGGCTGCTGTGCCTGTTTACGCCGCCTACGGCAGCAACATGGACCCGGAGCAGATGGCCATGCGCGCCCCGCACTCTCCGATGCGAGGTGTGGGCTGGTTGCAGGGCTGGCGCCTGACCTTCGGCGGTGAGGACCTGGGCTGGGAAGGCGCCCTGGCCACCATCGTCGAGGACCCCGACGAGCACGTCTTCGTCGTCCTCTACGACGTGCCCGAGTGGGACGAGGCGTCCCTCGACCAGTGGGAGGGCGCCGCCCGCGGCCTCCACCACAAGGTGCGGCTGCGCGTGCAGACGCTCGACGGCGAGCAGGTGGCCTGGTTCTACGTGCTCGACGGCTACGAGGGCGGCCTGCCCTCCGCCCGCTACCTCGGCATCCTGGCCGACGCGGCGGAGCGGGCGGGCGCCCCCGACGACTACGTCAAGAGCCTGCGGGGACGCCCCTGCAAGTCGCTCGGCGGCTGAGCGCCTCAGGCCAGCGGCTGGTCCTTGGTCTCCTTCAGCGCGAAGACGTAGACCAGGGTCGAGATCAGCGCGAGCACCGAGACGTACCACGGGAACAGATGGACCATCTCGGCGTCCTTCAGCGCCGTGCCGATGAGCGGCGCGGTGCCCCCGAAGATCGCGACGGTCAGCGAGTACGGGAAGCCCGCACCCGCGGCCCGCACCCGGGTCGGGAACAGCTCGGAGTTGACCGCGGCCGAGACCGAGGTGAAGCAGCCGAGGAAGACCATTCCGAGGCACTGGACGAACAGCAGGCTGGCGAACGAGTTCGACAGGGTGGCGAGCAGCGGCACCGGCAGCAGCGTGAAGGCCAGCCCGAACGTGATCAGCATCGGCTTGCGGCCGATCTTGTCGGACAGCATGCCGAGCAGCGGCTGCAGCACCATGAAGAACACCAGCGAGATGGTGCCGATGGTCAGTGACTCCGACGCGTCGAACTTCACGCTGAGCTGCGCGTAGGTGGGCAGGAACGTCGTCCAGGTGTAGTAGGAGACCGTGCCGGCCACCGTGATGCCGACGATCATGGCGGCCTTGGCCGGGTAGTGGAGCAGGAACTCGAACATGCGCGGCCGCTCCGCGCGGCCCTGCCTGATGTCCTCGGCGACCGTGCTGGTCTCCTCGGCGCCCCTGCGTATCCACAGGCCCACCAGGCTGAGCAGCGCGCCGACCAGGAACGGGATGCGCCAGCCGTAGTCGTCCATGGCGGCCGTGCCGAGCGTCGCGGCCAGCACCGCGGCCAGGCCGGAGGCGAGCAGCTGGCCGAGCGTGGTGCTGACGTACTGGAAGCTGGAGAACAGGCCGCGGCGGCCGGGTGGGGCCGACTCCACCAGGAACGTGGTCGCGGCGGCGAACTCGCCGCCGACCGACAGGCCCTGGATGAGCCGGGCCAGCGTGAGGATGATCGGCGCCAGCACCCCGGCGGCCGCGTACGTCGGCGTGATGGCCAGCAGCAGCGAGCCGGCGCCCATGAGCAGGATGGTGAACGTCATGGCGGCCTTGCGGCCGAACCGGTCGGCGAAGGCGCCCACCAGCAGCCCGCCCAGGGGGCGCATGAAGAAGCCCACCGCGAAGATGGCGAACGAGCTGAGCAGGGGCACGAGGGCGTTGCCGGTCGCGGGGAAGATCTGCTTGGCGAAGAACACCGTGAGGAAGCTGTAGGCATACCAGTCGTACCACTCGACCAGGTTGCCGACGCTGGCCGCCATGAGCTGGCGGACACGGCTGCGGGGGATGCCGACGGGAGACGGCGCGATGGGGGAGGTCGCCACGGGGGGCTCCTTTGCTTACTGATGCTCTGTCGCCTACTCTGCAAGCGAACGACCAAAACAGTCAAATATTCGGCCAAGTCTTTACAAACCCGACACAGAAACGGCTCTCAGTGGACGTTCTCGACCGGCGGCTGGTCTCCGCTCTCCAGGTAAACCCGCGCGCCGCCTGGGGCGAGATCGCCCGGGCGGTGGGTGAGCACGAACGCACGGTCGCGCGCCGGCTGCAGCGCCTCATCGCCGACGGCGCCGTCCGCGTCACCGCGATCTACGACGACCTGCGCTCGGGCCACGGCCGGCCGGTCCACCTGCACGTCCAGGTCAGGCCCGGCACGGCCGCCGACGTCGCCGAGGCTCTGGCGGGCCGGCCGGACACCCGCTCGGTCTACTCGCTGACCGGAGTGGCCGACATCGGCTGCGAGCTGGTGTCACCGTCGCGGGAGGCGCTGCACGACATCCTGACGGCGCAGGTCGCCGCGATCGACGGCGTGCAGCAGACGCGGACCCAGGTGGTGCTGCACACCTTCCGCACCGTCGCCGAGTGGCACGCCCCCTACCTCGACGAGCGGGAGATCGCCGAGCTGCGCCCGGCCCCGCACGACGGCTCGCCGGAAGGCGCCGCGCCGCCCGACGAGGAGGGCCTGTCGCCCCTGGAGCAGGAGATCGCCGACCTGCTCGTCGCCGACGGCCGGATCGCCTTCACCGCCATCGCCGAACGCCTCGGCATCTCCCTGCCGACGGCCCGCAGGCGCGCCGCCTCCCTGCTCGAACGGCGCCTGCTGCTGCCGCGGGCCGAGGTCGAGCCCGCGCTGCTCGGCCTGGAGGCCGAGGCTCAGCTCTGGTTGAAGGTACGGCCGCAGGGACTCGACCGCGTGGGCCGTACGCTGTCGGCGCATCCCCACGTCCGCTACTGTGCCGCGACGGCGGGCACCCACTCCCTGATCGTCCAGGTGGCGGTGGCCCACGAGGCGGCCCTCTACCGTTTCCTGACGGGTGTCGTCGGCCTGTACGACGAGGTCACCGACATCGACGTCACGCTCATCACCCGCGCCCACAAGCGCGGCCACCTCCGCAAGTCCGGCCTCCGCACCCTGGAAAGGACACCATGACCTCCGCCGAGACTCCCGCCGTGACTCCCGCCGAGAGCGAAGTCGCCGAGCTGTGCGCCGAGCTGATCCGCATCGACAGCAGCAACTACGGTGACGGCAGCGGCCCCGGCGAGCGCGCCGCCGCCGAGGCCGTGATGGCCAGGCTGGCCGAGGTCGGCATCGAGGCCGCCTACGTCGAGAGCGCCCCGGGGCGCGGCAACGTGGTGACCCGCGTCGAGGGCAGCGACCCGTCCCTGCCCGCCCTGCTGGTGCACGGCCACCTCGACGTGGTGCCCGCCAACGCCGCCGACTGGTCGGTGGACCCGTTCGCCGGCGAGGTGCGCGACGGCTACATCTGGGGCCGCGGCGCGGTGGACATGAAGGACATGGACGCCATGATGCTGGCGGTGCTGCGCCAGCTCACCCGTGAGGGCCGCAGGCCGCGCCGCGACCTCGTCTTCGCGTGGGTGGCCGACGAGGAGGCGGGCGGCGTGTACGGCGCCAAGCACCTCACCGCGCACCACCCCGAGCTGTTCGAGGGCGTCACCGAGGCGATCAGCGAGGTGGGCGGCTACTCGCTGGAGGTGGACCCGTCGCTGCGGCTCTACCTCATCGAGACGGCCCAGAAGGGCCTGGCCTGGATGAAGCTCATCGCCGACGGCACGGCCGGGCACGGCTCGATGCTCAACTCCGACAACGCCGTCACCGAGCTCGCCACGGCGGTCGCCCGGGTGGGCGCCCACCAGTGGCCGATCACGCTCACCCCGACCGTGCGGCAGTTCCTCACCGAGGTCGCCGACGCCTTCGGCATCCCCTTCGACGAGGACGACCCCCGGCCGATCCTCGACCGGATCGGGCCGCTGGTGCGCTTCGTCGGCGCGACGCTCAGCCACACCACCAATCCCACCCAGCTCGACGCCGGCTACAAGTCCAACGTGATCCCCGGCCAGGCCACGGCCGTGATCGACGGCCGGTTCCTGCCCGGCCACGAGGAGGACTTCTTCAAGACCGTCGACACGCTCATCGGGCCCCGGGTGCGCCGCGAGTTCGTGCACCACGACATCGCGCTGGAGACCACGTTTGACGGCGCCCTGGTCGAGTCGATGATCGCGGCGCTGAAGGCCGAGGACCCGACCGCGCGGGCGGTGCCGTACTGCATGTCGGGCGGCACCGACAACAAGACGTTCTTCGCCGACCTGGGGGTGCGCGGGTTCGGATTCGTGCCGCTGCGGCTGCCGGCCGACATGGACTTCGCCTCGATGTTCCACGGCGTGGACGAGCGGGTGCCGGTGGACGCGCTGCAGTTCGGGGTGCGGGTGCTGGACAGGCTGCTCATAAACTACTGAACGTGAGCAACGACCCCTACACCCTGGCCGGTGCGGCCGCAGCGGCGCTGCGGGCCGCCGCCGGCCTCGACTCCTTCGACGTGGCCCTCGTCATGGGCTCCGGCTGGGTGCCGGCCGCCGACGCGCTCGGGGAGACGGTCAGCGAGATCCCCTTCACCGACCTGCCCGGCTTCTCCGCTCCGGTGGTGGCCGGGCACGGCGGCAAGATCCGCGTCGTCCGCACCGGCGCCGGGCGGCACGCGCTGGTCTTCCTCGGCCGCAGCCACCTCTACGAGGGGCGGCCCGTCGAGGCGGTGGTCCACGGCGTGCGCACCGCCGCCGCCGCGGGCGTCCGCACGATCATCCTGACCAACGCGGCGGGTGGCCTGCGTCCCGAGACGCAGCGGGTCGGCGACCCGGTGCTGATCAGCGACCACATCAACATGACGGGCGCCAACCCGATCACCGGCACCACGTTCATCGACCTGACCGAGGTCTACTCCAAGCGGCTGCGCGCGCTGGTGCGCGAGATCGATCCGGCCATCGCCGAAGGCGTCTACGTGGCCTTCCGCGGCCCCACCTACGAGACGCCCGCCGAGATCCGCATGCTGCGCACCCTCGGCGGCGACCTGATCGGCATGTCCACGGTCCTGGAGGCCATCGCCGCCCGCGAGGCCGGCCTCGACGTGCTCGGACTGTCCCTGGTCACCAACCCGGCCGCCGGCCTGGCCGGCGACCCGCTCGACCACGAGGAGGTCCTGCAGGTCGGCCGCGCCACCGCCGCCCGCATGGGCGTCCTGCTGGCCAAGGTCGTGGACAGACTGTGAGCGCGGAGGCGAGCGGCCCGGCCGCGGTGGTGGGCGACGAGTTGGTCCGGCGGGCCCGCCAGTGGCTGGCCCAGGACCCCGACCCCGAGACCCGCGCCGAGCTGTCCGGGTTGATCGAACAGGGCGACCTGGCGGCGCTGGCCGACCGGTTCGGCCGCAAGCTGGAGTTCGGCACCGCCGGGCTGCGCGGCGAGCTGGGTGCGGGCCCCAACCGGATGAACCGGGTCACCGTGATGAGGGCCGCCGCCGGCCTGGCCAAGGTGCTCGGCTCCGGCCGCCACGTGGTGATCGGCTACGACGCCCGGCACAAGTCCGACGTGTTCGCCCGTGACACGGCCGCGGTGCTGACCGGCGCCGGCCTGCACGCCTCGGTGCTGCCGTGCCCGCTGCCCACGCCCGTGCTGGCCTTCGCGGTGCCCCACCTGGGCGCCGACGCCGGGGTGATGGTCACCGCCAGCCACAACCCGCCCCGCGACAACGGCTACAAGGTCTACTGGGGCGACGGCTCGCAGATCGTGCCGCCGATCGACCGGGAGATCTCCGCGGCCATCGACGCCGGGGGCCCCGTCGACGAGCTGCCCCTGCACGGGCCGGGCACCCTGACCGAGCTGGGCGATGACATCGTCGACGACTACATCGACGCGATCACCCGGCTGCCTCTGGGCGACGCCCGCGAGCTGCGGGTCGCCTACACGCCGCTGCACGGGGTGGGCGGCGCCACGCTGACCGACGCGTTCCTGCGGGCCGGGTTCGAGAGCCCGATGGCCGTCGAGGAGCAGCGCAACCCCGATCCCGACTTCCCCACCGTGGCCTTCCCCAACCCGGAGGAGCCGGGGGCGATGGACCTCGCCGCCGCGCTGGCCGCCCGCACCGGGGCCGACCTCGTCCTCGCCAACGACCCCGACGCCGACCGGTGCGCGGTGGGCGTGCCGCTGGGCGACGGCTCGGTGCGGATGCTGACCGGCGACGAGGTGGGCGGGCTGCTCGCCGAACACGTGATCACCCACACCTCGGGCGAGCGCATGGTGGCCACCACCATCGTGTCCTCGACCCTGCTGGGCAAGATCGCCCGCGCCCACGGCGTCCGCTACGGCGAGACGCTGACCGGCTTCAAGTGGATCATCAAGGCGGGGCCCGGCCTGGTCTTCGGCTACGAGGAGGCCATCGGCTACAGCGTCGGCACCGACCCCCTGCCGCACGCCGCCGACCCGGACGGCACCGCTCCTCGACCACCGGCGGGTGACGTGGACGGTGCCGCTCCTCGACCACCGGCGGGTGACGTGGACGGTGCCGATCATCGATCGGCGGCGGGTGACGGCGACCGGCTGCCGGTGCGCGACAAGGACGGCATCGGGGCCGCGCTCACGGTCGCCGCGATCGCCGCCGCCGCCAAGCGCGCCGGCCGCACGCTGCTGGACCTGCTCGACGACCAGGCCCGCCGCTACGGCCTGCACGCCACGTCCCAGCTCTCGGTCCGGGTGGACGACCTGTCGCTGATCGCCGGCGCCATGGCCCGCCTGCGCGCCACTCCCCCGGCCACCCTGGGCGGCCGTACGGTGGAGCGCGCTGACGACCTCAGCCGTGGCGACGGCGGCCTGCCCCCGACCGACGGCCTGCGCTACACGCTGTCGGGCGACGCCCGCGTCGTCGTCCGCCCCTCGGGCACCGAGCCGAAGCTCAAGTGCTACCTGGAGGTCGTCGTCCCGGTCACCGGCGACGTCGGCGACGCCCGCTCCCAGGCCGCCGCCGACCTCGACGCCGTCAAGGCCGACCTCAAGGCAACCCTGGGCCTGTGACCCGCCCGCCACGGCGGCGCCGAAGCCCGCCCCGGCGCCTCGCGAGCGCCCATCCTGAACGCGGGGACAGGACCGACCCCGACAGGGCCGAGCCGGCCACGACCGGCTCGGCCCCGGCCGCACGCTTGACGAACGGGTTCACCGTGCGCCGCCCGAGAATGCCGGGCGCCCCCCCTACCTCCCGACGCCGTGTCAGGCCAGGCGGAACTCCACGACCGTGTCCCACTCGGCCGGGTCCGGCTGGACGCGCGGGTCGGTCTGGTAGAGCTCCAGGCGGCAGCCCCAGTGCTCCGTCGTACCGGACTCGGTCATGTCCCACTTCAGGCCCTGCCCGGACGCCCACTTCAGCAGCTCGTCCATGACGCCGGCCAGCTGGTCGGGGTGGCCGTGGTGGGTGACGGTGGCGTAGCGGCCGGCGGGCAGCACGCCGGCCCGGATGTCGCCCTCGCCCTCGACGGGCGCGGCGACGGGCACGCCCGCCTCCACGTCCAGCCCGTCGGCCTCCATGTCGATGGAGTGGTACCTCAGGAACGGCGCCCCGGCGAGGCCGACGCCGCGCTCGGCGAGCCAGCCGATCAGCTCCGCGATGCGGTCGGCGACCACGCCGAAGGTCGTCATGGTGATGGTCTTGCGCACCCCCACGTACGGACGGTCAGGGTGTTCCACGATGTCAGGCATTGTCGTTTCCTTCCTTCTCACCCATCAGTACGGACCGGGGAGCCGAAACTCATCGGCAGCCCGAACATCGGGAACAGCCGGTCGCCGAGATGGGTGGTCACCGCGCTGACGCGCCCCCGCCGCGTCTCGACGACCACCAGCGCGAAGGGCTCCCCACCCAGGTACTGGCCGAAGGCGGCGGCGCCGTTCGCCCGGCCGGCGGGCAGCAGCCGGGAGCCGGCGCAGGGGGCGTCGGAGCCGAGCAGGGCCGCGTGGATGTCGGCACGGCCGCGCAGCCACCACGTGTACGGCGGCATCGTCATCGTGGCGTCCTCGTGGAGCAGCGAGACGAGGGCCTCGACGTCGTAGCGCTCGAAGGCTGCCACGTAGCGGGCCAGCAGTTCCCGGTCCACCTCCTCGCCCACCTCCCCGGACGGCCCCGTGTGCGGCTCGGCGGGGGCGGGCAGCGCCGCCCTGGCCCGCTGGAGCGCGCTGTTGACCGCGGCCACGCTGCCGCCGAGCAGTGCCGCCACCTCGGCCGCGCTCCAGCGCAGCACGTCACGCAGGATGAGGACGGACCGCTGGCGGGGCGGGAGGTGCTGCAGCGCGGCCACGAACGCCAGCCGCACCGACTCCCTGGCCACGGCGACCTCGGCCGGGTCGGCGCCGAGCAGCTGACCGTCGAGCACCAGGCCGTCGGGCACCGGCTGCACCCACCTGTGGGCGGGCAGCGGCTCGCCGAGGTCGCCGCCGGGCGCGGAGTTCGGCGCGAGGTCCATGGCCCGCGCCCGGCGCCGGGTGCCGCGCAGCATGTCGAGGCAGACGTTGGCGGCGATGCCGAACAGCCAGGCGCGCAGCGGCGCCCGGCCCGGGTCGTAACGCTCACGCGCCGCCCACGCCTTGGCCAGCGTCTCCTGCACCGCGTCCTCGGCCTCGAACCCGCACCCGAGCATCCGGTAGCAGTAGCCGGTCAGCTCGGTCCGGTGCCGTTCGAGTTCGGCGGCGTCCACTACTCCCTGGTCACCTCGATCTGCAGCTCGGTCACCCATTCGTCCAGGTTGTCCGGACAGTGCAGGTAGACCTCGCGGGCGAGGGTGAGCGACCGGTAGCCGTGTTCCTCGATCCAGTGGGCCAGCGTCTGGAACGTCGTCCCGACCTCGTCCATCGACCCGTGGTGGATGATCGTGGCCGCGCTCTCGACACCGGGCAGCGCCACGACGTCCACGTCCACGCCCGCACAGGCCGCGTCCACGGACTCTCCGGCCACCGGCATCGCGGCGTGCACCCGTACGGCGCCGTCCTCCTCCGGCAGGTAGTAGGCGATGCCCGGGCCGGCCATCGCGACGCCGGCCGCCTCCAGCCGGGCGCACAGCTCCGCGTACAGCGGCTGGATGACGGGTCCGATGTCGCCGGGCTCGTAGCTCGCCGCGACGGCGCTGAGCTCGCCGACCCGGACCGGCCCCACCTGCTTGAGCACGACCTCGCTGGTCGCCATGCCGCCCTCCCTCTCGATCGAGCGGAGCCTCGCCTCTACGCCGCGCAGCCTGGCTTGGTCGGCTCTGATCCGCTCCGCCAGCTCGGCCCGGCGCAGCCGGACCATGCCGTGCAGCTCGTCGGTGCCGACCTTGTCGTCGAGGATGACGCGGACCTGCTCCAGGGTGAAGCCGAGGTCCTTGAGCGCGACGACGCGGTTGAGCCGTGACAGTTGTGCCGCCTGGTAGGAGCGGTAGCCGGTGACCGGGTCCACGTGCGCGGGCCGCAGCAGCCCGATCGCGTCGTAGTGGCGCAGCATACGCACCGACACGAGCCCGAGCCTGGCGAAGTCTCCGATGCTGAACATGATGCTTCCACCTCTACGCCCTCACACGGTGTCAGGGTCAACCGGCGGGCGTCGGTCAGTCGATGACGATCGCGGCCACCAGCAGCGCGACGGCGACCGCGATCACCGCCAGCGAGTCGTACGCCCAGCGGATCCGCACGGGGGCGGCCTCCTGGGTGCGCCGCCGGGCCGACTCGGCCCGGTCGACGATCTGCTCGCCCACCCAGTCGGCGTGTGTCTTGCCGGCGAACGCCTCCTGCGCCGCCTGTTCGGCCTTGGACAGCACCGGCTCGGTCTGCGGCCGCCCGCGCCGGCGGACCGGCGCCGCCGCCCGCCGCTGCGCCTTGGCCCGCTCGCGGGCGGTGCTCACCGGGGTCCACAGCCGCAGCACCTGCCCGTCGCCGTGGCGGACGTTGATCGAGTGCGACACCGTCACCTCGTCGATCGCCGCCCACGGCAGGACCGCCGTGCGCAGGGGGTTGCGCCCCACGAGCGCGTCCTCGGTGAACAGGGTGACCGGCCGCAGCGCGATCAGGAAGACCAGCGCGGTGAGCACCCCGAGCACGGCCAGCGCCACCAGCGACGGCTTGCCGTTGTAGCGGGCGATCAGGTCCCACACGTTGAGCGCGACGAACGCCACCCACACCCAGCCGAGGACGAACGCGAACTTCGACCGGTACGCCTGCTTCACGGCTGCCACTTGAGCTGCGCGAACCCGGGCTTGATCACGCCGTTGATCAGCGCCAGCCGCTCGTCGAACGGCAGGAACGCCGACTTCATCGCGTTGATCGTGAACCACTGCAGGTCGTCCCAGCCGTAGCCGAACGCCTCCACCAGCTTGGTGAACTCCAGCGACGAGCTGGTGGAGCTCATCAGCCGGTTGTCGGTGTTGACCGTGACCCGGAAGTTGAGGCGGCGCAGCAGCCCGATCGGGTGCTCGGCGATCGAGGGCGCGGCTCCGGTCTGCAGGTTGGAGGTGGGGCACATCTCCAGCGGGATGCGCTTGTCACGCACGTACGCGGCCAGCCGGCCGAGCTTGGCGGTGCCGTCCTCGGCCACGGAGATGTCGTCGATGATGCGCACGCCGTGCCCGAGCCGGTCGGCGCCGCACCACTGGATGGCCTGCCAGATCGACGGCAGCCCGAACGCCTCGCCGGCGTGGATGGTGAAGTGGGCGTTCTCCCGCTGGAGGTATTCGAAGGCGTCGAGGTGGCGGGTGGGTGGGTAGCCCGCCTCGGCCCCGGCGATGTCGAACCCGACCACGCCGACGTCGCGGTAGCGCACGGCCAGCTCGGCGATCTCCATGGAGCGGGCCATGTGCCGCATCGCGGTCAGCAGCGTGCCGACCCGGATGCCGCGCCCCTCGGAGCCGAGCCGGAAGCCCTCCAGCACGGCCTCCACCACCTGGTCGAGGGTGAGACCGGTGGTGGTGTGCTGCTCGGGCGCGAAGCGCACCTCGGCGTAGACGACGCCGTCGGCGGCCAGGTCCTCGGCGCACTCGGCGGCCACCCGGACGAGCGACTCGCGGGTCTGCATGACGCCCACGGTGTGGTCGAACGTCTCCAGGTAGCGCTCCAGCGACCCCGAGTCGGACGCCTCCTCGAACCACTGCCGGAGGTTGCCGGGGTCGGTGGTGGGCAGCCGGTCGTAACCGCACTCGCGCGCCAGGTCCACGATGGTCTCGGCCCGCAGGCCACCGTCGAGATGGTCGTGGAGCAGCACCTTCGGCGCCCGCCGGATCTCGTCAAGCGTGGGGCTCATCAGGCCATGATATGCGGCCGGTGCGCCGCTCTCTCGCCTGTGGCGAGTGTGAGAACCCACGTCGGCGACCCAGGCGAGCCCGGATCCCGGTGGTGTCGCCCCGGCGCCCGTCCCCACCGGTCTCAGGAGGAGCGGTTGGCGGCCTCGGGGCTGAAGGCGGGCAGGCAGACGGCGATGTACTCGGCGCCCTCGGGCCCGGCGCTGTAGCGGACCGTCTCCCCCGGCTCCGTCACGACGCTCTGCCCCGCCGCGACCTCGGTGACGCCGCCGTCGTGCGCGACCACGACCGTGCCGCGCAGCACCACCGTGTACTCGGTGAAGGAGGGCGTCTGGGCCGGCTCCTCCCAACCGGGCGGGGCGACCATGTGGGCGATGGAGATCGCCTCGTCCGCGCTGTTGACCCGTCCCACGTGCTCGTCGATGAGCTTGCCGCCCGGCACGGGGACCCGCGTGGGGCCTTCGATCCTTCTGACCACCCGGTCAGTGTGCCACGTCGATGACGAGCCGGTCCGGACGGGTGTACCCCGCCACCCGGAACGGCCGCGGGGAGCGGGCGGCCAGCCCGATGAGGACGCGCCCCTCGAAGTCGCCGGCCCTGATCACGTCGGTGACGTTGCCCAGCGAGGTGGGGGCGGCGCCGCCCGTCCAGGTGGGCTCACCGGCCTCGGTGTGGGCTACGGCCGGGGTGAGCAGGACGGACAGGCAGGCGCGGCCGCCCAGGTCGATGGGCTTGCCGGAGCCCTCCTGGACCAGCTCGTCCGTCCATTGGACGGTGTGGCCGGGCACCGGGCCGTCGAAGTCGATCACTATCCGGTCGAACGTGGCGTGCCGGCCGAACCGCACCCCCGTCACCAGGGAGGGCTCCCCGCGTGGCACCTCGGTGTGCACGGCGGCCGTGCCGGTGGGCCGGCCGGGGGTGGCGGGCGTCTCCCCCGGCTCCAGCGTCGCCGTGCCCCCGGGCGTCGTCGGGCCGCCCGGCGCGGAGGTGGCCGTCACCGTGACGCCGGTCCCCTCACCGGCACCGGCGCCGCCTGTCCCGCAGCCGGCGGCCCCCAGGCCGCACGCGACCAGGACGGCGGCCCCGGCGGCCAGCCGAAGGGCCGGACGAGGAGCCGGGCGAAGAGCCGGAGAGGTGAGCGTCGGCGCCATGTCAAGGTGATGCCCGCCCCGTGGCCCGCCGAAGCGGCGACGCGGAAGCGGCGGCACCGGAGCGGCACCGAAACCGCACCGAAGAGGGGCCCCGCGCCGCGACGCGGGGCCCCTCGTCACCGTCAGACGATCTCGTACGCCCGAGCCTTCTGGCCCTCCACCTGCTCCTCGACCTGCTCCTCCACCGCGACGGCCGCGCGGCGGGAGCGCAGCCCGAAGGCGGAGATGCCGAGACCGACCAGGGCGAGGATCAGCGACACGACGATGGCCGCGCGCAGCGCCCCGATCGACAGGCCGCCGCCCCCTTCGGAGGTGAGCACCGCGGTGACCACGGCGAGCACGATCGCGCCGCCGACCTGGCCGGAGGTGTTGAGCAGCCCGGAGGCCAGGCCCTGCTCGTCGTCGTCAACGCCGTTGGTGGCCTGGATGTTCAGCGCGGGGAACGACAGCGCGAACGCCACGCCCAGCAGCAGCATGCCGGGGATGACCAGGCCGCCCAGGCTCGGCGTCTCGTCGATGCCGAGGAACAGGGCGTAGCCGCCGGCCAGCGCGGCGGCGCCGACCACGATCAGCTTGCCGGTGCCGAACCGGTCGGCGAAGTCGCCCATCTTGGTCGAGGTGACCGCGACCAGCAGGCCGGCGGGCAGGAACGCCAGGGCGGTGCCGAGGGCCGACCAGCCGAGCAGGTTCTGGAAGTACTGCATGGCCACGAACTGGAAGGCCACGTACGAGCCCATGAGGATGAGCAGGCCCAGGTTGGCCCGCACCAGCGAGCCGGAGCGCAGGATGCCGAGCCGCACCAGCGGGTGCCTCATCCGCAGCTCGGCGAAGACGAACAGCCCGAGCAGCGCGGCGGTCGCGACCAGCGAGCCGACGGTGCGCAGCGAGGTCCAGCCGGCCTCGGGCGCCTGCACGACGGTGAAGACGAGCAGCAGCATCGACGCGGTGATCAGCACGGCGCCCAGCAGGTCGTGGCCGCCCTCGGCGCGCTCCTCGGCGCCGCGCGGCAGCACCTTGAGCGCGGCCACCAGCGCGATGATGGCGACGGGCACGGGCATCAGCAACGTCCAGCGCCAGCCGATCTCGGTCAGCAGACCGGAGAACACCAGGCCCAGCGAGTAGCCGCTGGCGCCGGAGGCGGTGAAGATGCTCAGCGCCTTGTTCCGCAGCGGACCCTCGGGGAACGTGGTGGTGATGATCGAAAGGGCCGCCGGCGCGGTGAAGGCGGCGCCCACGCCCTTGACGAACCGGGCAATGATCAACAGGGTCCCGTCGTCCACCAGACCGCCCAGCAACGACGCCACGGCGAAGACGCCCAGCGCGACCAGGAACACCCTGCGCCGCCCGAGCAGGTCGGCGGTCCTGCCCCCGAGCAACAGAAGACCGCCGTAACCGAGCACGTAACCGCTGACAACCCACTGCAAGGAAGAGGTGGAAAGCCCCAGGTCGTGCTGGATGGAGGGCAGTGCCACACCGACCATCGACACGTCCAGGGCATCAAGGAAGATCACTGCGCAGAGCACGGCGAGCGCGCCCCAGCGGGATGAGGAAGAGGACATGACTCACGAGAGTACATGCAATCACATCTAATGCAAGTGCATTTAATTCCGTTGCATCTTTTTCGGCGCGGTGGTAGCCTCCGCGTCATGGACGAGGAGTTCGTCAAGACCTGGCACTACGTCCTGGCCAAACATGCCAAGGCCGTGTGCTCGCTCGAACGTGAGCTCGGCGACAAGCACGGGCTGGGCGCGAGCGAGTTCGAGGTGCTCGACCGCATCGTCGGCCACGACCGCAAGCTCCGGCTCCAGGAACTGTGCGACGAGGTCCACCTCAGCCAGAGCGCCCTGTCCCGCGTCGTCGCCCGCCTGGAGAAGTCCGGGCTCGTCACGCGCGGCGTCTGCGACTCCGACCGGCGCGGCGTCTTCGTCTGCATCACGGCCGAGGGACGTGCCCGCCACGGCGAGGCTCTCCCGACGCAGCGCGCCGTCCTCGCCGACGTCTTCTCCGACGCCCTCGTCCCCTAGCGTCCCCTGAGGTCCGGGCACTGAGGTCCGGGCGCTGACGTCCGGGCCATGACGCCCGGACGCGCGCGCCCGCGGACACGCACGAAGGCCGCCCCGGCCGGGAGGCGGGACGGCCCGATGCGGCCCGGCTAGGCCGTGATCCGGTCGATGACCAGCGGCAGCAGATCCTGCCCCGCCGCCCCGACCTCGTAGCCGCCCTCCAGCGCCGCCAGCGCCCGCCCGAACCGCTCCGGCTCGTCGGCGTGCAGCGTCATCAGCGGCTCCCCTGCCCGCACCTCGTCCCCGGGCTTGGCGTGCAGCACGATGCCCGCGCCGAAGGACACCGGGTCCTCCTTGCGGGCCCGCCCGGCACCCAGCCGCCAGGCGGCCAGGCCCACGGCGTAGGCGTCGAGCCGGGTCAGCACCCCGGACGCCGGCGCCGCCACGGTCGTCGTCTCGGCCGCCCGCGGCAGCGGCGCGTCCGGGTCGCCGCCCTGCGCGGCGATCATGCGACGCCAGGCGTCCATGGCCGAGCCGTCCTTGAGCGCCTCCGCCGGGTCCTTGCCGCCCGCGATCCCGGCGGCCTCCAGCATCTCGCGCGCCAGCCGCACGGTGAGTTCCACGACGTCGGACGGGCCGCCGCCGGCGAGCACCTCGACCGACTCCTCGACCTCCAGCGCGTTGCCCACGGCCCGGCCGAGCGGCCGGTCCATGGCCGTCAGCAGCGCCACCGTGCGCACGCCCGCGTCCGTGCCGAGGGCCACCATGGTCTCGGCCAGCTCGCGGGCCCGCTCCACGGTCTTCATGAACGCCCCAGAGCCCACCTTGACGTCGAGCACGAGCGAGCCGGTGCCCTCGGCGATCTTCTTCGACATGATGGAGGAGGCGATCAGCGGGATCGACTCGACCGTGCCGGTGACGTCGCGCAGCGCGTACAGCTTCTTGTCGGCGGGCGCGAGGCCCGAGCCGGCCGCGCACACGACGGCGCCCGCCTCGCGCAGCACCGCCAGCATCTCGTCGTTGGAGAGCGAGGCGCGCCAGCCGGGAATCGACTCCAGCTTGTCCAGCGTGCCGCCGGTGTGGCCGAGCCCGCGCCCCGAAAGCTGCGGCACGTACGCGCCGCACGCCGCCACCAGCGGTGCCAGCGGCAGGGTGATCTTGTCGCCGACGCCGCCCGTGGAGTGCTTGTCGGCGGTGGGCCGGTCGAGCGCCGACCAGTCCATCCGCTCGCCGGAGCGGATCATCGCCTGGGTCCAGTCGGCGATCTCGCGCCGGTTCATGCCGTTGAGCAGGATCGCCATGGCCAGCGACGACATCTGCTCGTCGGCGACCACGCCCCGCGTGTAGGCGTCGATCACCCAGTCGATCTGCCCGGTCGACAGCTCGCCGGAGTCGCGCTTGGCGACGATGACCTCGATGACGTCCATCAGGACGTCCTGGACAGGTCGTCGGGGCCGAAGGCGTACGGCAGGATCTCGGCCATCGGCTTGGGGCCGTCCACGGTCTCGACCAGCAGGTCGCGACCGCCGAACTCGAAGAGGAGCTGGCGGCAGCGCCCGCACGGCATGAGCAGCTCGCCGTGGCCGTCGACGCAGGTGAAGGCCACCAGCCGGCCGCCGCCGGAGGCGTGCAGCGCCGAGACCAGGCCGCACTCGGCGCACAGGCCGAGCCCGTAGGAGGCGTTCTCGACGTTGCAGCCGGTGACGGTCCGGCCGTCGTCCACCAGGGCGGCGGCGCCGACCGGGAACTTGGAGTAGGGGGCGTAGGCCTGGTGCATGGCCTCGGTCGCCTGGGCCCGCAGGCCGTCCCAATCGATGGTCATCAGTGCTGTTCCCCCCGGCGGTAGCGCACGCCGTCGGCCTTCGGCATCCGCAGCCGTTGCGAGGCCACGAGCAGCACGAGCAGCGTGAGCACGTGTGGTGTGATGTAGACGAACTCGTTCGGCAGCTTGTCGACCGTCATCCAGAGCCAGACCAGCACGATCGCGCCCGCGGCGGCGCCGGCCAGCAGCGTGTAGTCCCGAGTGCTCCCGGTGACGGCCACCTCGGTCTGCACGGGTGCGAGCATCGCGCGGATCCGGAGGCCGATGTAGATCAGCAGCAGCACCGCGCCGAAGAGCAGGAACGAGGTGACGGCGCCGGAGCTGCGCAGTTGCAGGCCGTCGGCGTAGCCGAACAGCGCGGCGCCGCCGGCCAGGCCGCCGGGCCGCCAGTTGCCGAAGATCATCGCGGCCAGGCCGATGAAGCCGCGGCCCCCGGTCTGCCCCTCGACATATTTCGTGCTGACGAACACCAGGAAGACGCCGCCGAGGCCGGCGAACGCGCCCGAGATGACGACCGCGACGTACTTGATCAGATAGACGTTGACGCCCAGCGACTCGGCCGCCCACGGGTTCTCGCCGGCCGAGCGCAGCCGCAGCCCGAACGCCGTGTTCCAGAGCACGAAGAACGTCAGCGGCAGCATCAGCACGGCCAGGATGACCAGCACGTTCACCCCGTGCGTGAGCCCGCGCAGGATGCCCGCGAGGTCGGACAGCAGGAACCAGTGCGTGCGCTCCAGGCTGCCCAGCAGGTCGGGGCCGGACGACAGGAACGGCAGGCTGACGTCGATCCCCTCGCCCTTCAGCGGCGGCGAGGTGGTGATGCCCGCGCCCGCCTCGCCGGCCGGGGTGCCCTCCTTGTAGAGCACCTCGGACAGGAAACGGGTGACGCCGGGGCCGAGCAGGTTGATGGCGACGCCGCTGATGATGTGGTCGACGCCGAACGTCACGGTCGCCACGGCGTGGATGAGCCCGCCCACGGCGCCCGCGAGCAGGCCCGCGACGAGGGCGGCCACGGGGCCCCACTGGTAGCCGGCCCACCCGGCGAACCAGGTGCCGAGCACCATCATGCCTTCGAGGCCGATGTTGACCACGCCGGCCCGCTCCGCCCACAGCCCGCCGAGGCCCGCCAGGCCGATCGGCACCGACAGCATCAGCGCCGCCGCGAACGTGCCGGACGAGGTGATGTCGTTCTGACCGGATATCACCCTGACCAGCGACATGAGCAGGATGAGCACGGCGACGCCGATGAGCGCCAGGTGGTACTTCCTGACCCGGGTGCCTGCGACGGTCGTCATGCTGCCACCTCAACGGGAGTGTTCCGGCCGAGCTGCTGTGCGGCCCGCCGCTCCTCGCGGCGCAGCGCCATCCGGCTCGTGATCTCGTTCGCGACCACCACCAGCAGCACGATCACGCCCTGCATGATCGCGATGACCGAGGGCGGCACGTTCGCGAACTGCAGCGGACCCTGCGCCCGGTCGAGGAAGCCGAACAGCAGCGCGGCCACCGCGATGCCGGCCGGCCTGTTGCGGCCCAGCAGTGCGACCGCGATGCCGAGGAAGCCGAGGCCCGGCGTGAAGTTGGAGCCGAAGTTGTGCTTGTCGCCCAGGATCTCCGGCAGGCCGATCAGCCCCGCGATGGCGCCGGACAGCACCATCGCCGAGATGACCATCTTCTTCGGGTTGACGCCCGAGGCGAGCGCGGCGGAGGCGTTCAGGCCGCTGGCCTTGACCTCGAAGCCGAAGCGGGTCCGCTCCAGCAGCACCCAGACGCCCACGCCGAGCAGGATCGCCACGACCAGGAAGCCCCACAGCCCGCCGCCGCGCGGCGCGGGCAGGCCGAGCATCTCGAACAGGACGTTCAGGTTGGGGAACCAGGCCGACTCCGGCAGGGTCGGCGTACTGGTGGTGAGCTGCCCCTCCGCCCGCGTGCCGGTGAACGGGCCGCGCACGAGGAAGGCCGCCAGGTTGATGGCGATGTAGTTCAGCATGATCGTGGAGATGACCTCGTTCACCCCCCTGCCGACCTTCATCAGCGCCGGGATCAGCGCGTAGAGCCCGCCGACCGCCGCCGCCACCACGATGATCACCAGGATCTGGATCGGGGCGGGCGCGGTGAACAGCGTGCCGACGTAGGCGGCGCAGATCGCCGCGATCCGGTACTGGCCCTCCACACCGATGTTGAAGAGGTTCATCCGGAAGCCGACGGCCACGGCCAGACCGGCGATGAACAGCGGGACCGCACGGTTGATCATCTGGGTGATGCCGTTGACCACCGCCCGCTCGGTCTCGCCGAAGTTGAACAGCGCCGCGAACGCGGCCTGCGGGCTGGCGCCCGCCGCGCTGATCGCGACGCTGGAGATCGCGACCGCCAGCACGATCGCGACCATGGCGCCTGCGACGGTGAGCAACGCCCGGTAGAGCCCTGCGGGCATCACGTCTCCTCAGTGCCGGTGATGGCGCCGGTCATGTAGCCGCCCAGCCGCTCCGGCGTGACGTCGGACGGGTCGAGCCGGGCGACGAGCCGCCCGCGGTAGATCACCCGCAGCGTGTCGGACAGGCCGATCAGCTCGTCCAGGTCGGCCGAGATCAGCAGCACGGCCAGCCCGGCCGCGCGGGCGTTGCGCAGGTGGTCCCAGATGGCGGCCTGCGCGCCGACGTCCACGCCGCGGGTGGGGTGGGCGGCGATGAGGAAGCGCGGCTCGCCGCTCATCTCGCGGCCCACGATCAGCTTCTGCTGGTTGCCGCCCGACAGGGCGAGGGCCAGGGTGTCGACGCCGGGTGTGCGGACGTCGTACTCCTCGATGATGCGCGCGGTGTCGGCCTTCGAGGCGCGCCGGTCGATCCAGGGACCCTTGCGGGCCGGCTTCCTGGTCTGGTGGCCGAGCACGCGGTTCTCCCACAGCGACGCCTCCAGCAGCAGGCCCTGGCGGTGGCGGTCCTCGGGGATGTAGCCGATGCCCGCCTCGCGGCGCCTGAGCGTGGTCCAGCCGCTGATGTCCTCGTCGCCCAGCGTGATCTCGCCGTGCACGGGCCGGATGCCCATGATGGCCTCGATCAGCTCCGACTGGCCGTTGCCCTCGACACCGGCGATGCCGAGGATCTCGCCGCGGTGGATCTCGAACGACACGTCGTCCAGGAGCAGCCGCCGGCCCTCCTGTCGCAGCCGGTCCACGTACTGGGCGACCGGGACGCCCTTCGGCGCGGGCCGGAACCCCTCGGCCTCCATGGTCAGGCCGGACACCTTCAGCTCCACCGTGTCGGTCACCGTGGACTCGCGGGTCTCGGGCGTCGGCAGCTCGCTGCCGACCATCAGCTCGGCGAGCTGCCGGGCGTTGACCTCGCGAGGGTCCACGCTGGCGACCGTGGTGCCGCGCCGGATCACGGTGATCGCGTCGGCGATGCTCAGCACCTCGTCCAGCTTGTGCGAGATGAAGATGACGGTCAGGCCGCCCGCCTTGAGCTCGCGCAGGTTCGCGAAGAGCTCCTCGACCTCCTGCGGCACGAGCACCGCGGTCGGCTCGTCGAGGATGAGGATGCGGGCGCCCCGGTAGAGCACCTTGAGGATCTCCACGCGCTGGCGGTCGCCGACGCCGAGGTCCTCCACCAGCCGGTCGGGGTCCACGTGCAGGCCGTGGCCGCTCGCCAGCGCCTCGATGCGCCGGCGGGCGCCGGCCCTGTCGAGCACGCCGATCGTCGTCGGCTCGGCGCCGAGGACGATGTTCTCCAGCACGGTGAAGTTGTCGGCCAGCATGAAGTGCTGGTGCACCATGCCGATGCCCGCCGCGATCGCGTCGCTCGGCGTGCGGAACGACCTCTCCTCGCCGTTGACGCTGATGGTGCCCTCGTCCGGCTTCTGCATGCCGTACAGGATCTTCATCAGGGTCGACTTGCCCGCGCCGTTCTCGCCCACGATCGCGTGCACCGTGCCGGGTTCGACGGTGATGCGGATGTCGTGGTTGGCGACGACGCCGGGGAAGCGCTTGGTGATGCCCTCCAGCCGCACGGCGGGTGGCGCCGTGGCGAGGGCCTCGGTGTTCACTGGTCGCTCACCGTTCCTCATTCGCTGCGCGGACCCGTTGGTTGCTCACGTTGACTCCGCTTCGCTGCGAGCCGTCTGGTCCGTCCCGCTCGGGCCAGCCGGCTCCCGGGGTCGCCGGGCACGCTGGATCGGGGCGGATAGAACGAAGGCCCGGGGTTCGGGACTCCGGGCCCTCGTTCGGGGTTTCCTGTTCCAGGTTACGGCTTCGCCGGAACCGTGATCTTGCCGTCGACGATGTCCTTCTTGGCCGTGTCGAGCTTGTCCTTGATGTCGTCGATCTCGCCACCGGTGGTGGCCAGGCCCACGCCGTCGACCTTCAGGTCGTAGGTGACGTTGCTGCCGCCCTTGGCGCCGCCCTGGAAGGCCTTGATGTACTCGAACACGCCGACGTCCACGCGCTTGAGCATCGAGGTCATGATGACCGACTGCAGGTCGGTCTCCTTGATGGTCTGGCGCTGGTCGGAGTCGACGCCGATGGCCTTCTTCTTGGCCGCGGCTGCCGCCTGGAAGACGCCGAGGCCGGAGTCGCCGGAGGCGTGGTAGACGATGTCGGCGCCGTCCTGGTACATCTTCTCGGCCGCGACCTTGCCCTTGTCGGGAGCCTTGAAGCCGCTGAAGTCACCGTCGGGCGTGAGGTACTTGACGTCGATCTTGGCATCCGCCTTGACCGACTTGACGCCGGCCGCGAACCCCGCCTCGAACTTCTTGATCAGGTCGTTCTCGACACCGCCGACGAAGCCGACGTGGCCGCTCTCCGACTTCGTCGCCGCGGCGACGCCCGCCAGGTAGGAGCCCTGCTCCTCGGCGAACAGCAGGCCCGTCACGTTCGGCGCGTTGGAGGCGGAGTCCACGACCGCGAACTGGATGTCGGTGTACTCCTCGGCGACCTTCTTGATGTCCTCGCCGTAGGCGAAGCCGACGCCGATGATCGGGTTGTAGCCCGCGTCGGCGAGCTGGCGCAGCAGCTCGCCTCGGTTGCTGCCGTCGGAGGCCGGGCTCAGCTCCTTGATGTCCGCGCCCAGCTCGGTCTTGGCCTTCTCCAGGCCCGCGTAGGCGGCGTCGTTGAACGACTTGTCGCCGCGCCCGCCGATGTCGAAGGCGAGACCGACCTTGAGAGCACCCGCCTTCGGCGCGTCGCTGCCGGCCCCCGCGCTGGGCTGGGCACTCGCCGAGGTGTCGCCACCCGTGTTGCCGCTACCGCAGGCCGCGGCCGCCATGAGCATGGCGCCGGCCACGGTGCCGACCGCCATCCTGCCGAATCGCTTGCTGAGCAAGTCGACTCCCTTCCATTTTCCCCGCCGTCAGACTTCATCGCAGGCGCGAAGAAAAGTACGGCAACCCTGCACGGAAGATAGTTGGTTGCCCAGGGCGGTCCAAACCGGCACACAGTGTCGAAACCGCTCCGTTATCGACATCAGTCGCGTCCGTGACCTGACCCTGGGGTGGGCCGACGGGGTCGCGCCCGGAAAGATCTCCCGAGGTTGACCCCGGAGGGACCCTTGCCGGGGCGGCGATCATGACAGAGATTCCCGTCATAGACCGATTTTTCGTGTGGAGCTCTCCTGTGGAGATCGCATGCATCCTCGCAAGGTCCTCGCCGTACCGCTGGTCGCGGCGCTCGTCCTCACGCTGACCGCGACGGCGCCCGCGCGCGCCGACGTGCCGGCGATCAAGGTGGCGGACAACGCCACCCAGCCGGTCTTCTCCCGGGCCGAAGCCGTCAGGCAGACGGTCTACGTCGAGGTGGCCGGAACCGACAGCGACGGCGACGGCCGTCCCGACCGCGTCGCCGTGGACGTCCTGCGCCCCAAGGAGACCGAGCAGGGGCTCAAGGTCCCCGTGATCATGGAGGCGAGCCCGTACTACGCGGGCGGCAACGACGTCGTCAACCACGTCGTGGACGTCGACGAGCACGGCAACCCGCTGCCCGGCCTGCGTTCCCTCGCCGGGCAGAAGCTCCTCCCCGAGCCGTTCGACGGGTACTACGACAACTACTTCGTGCCGCGCGGCTACGCGATCGCCCTCGTGGAGAACCTCGGCAGCGGACGCGCCACCGGCTGCCCCACCACCGGCGACCGCAACGAGACCGCGGGCCCCAAGGCCGCGATCGACTGGCTGAACGGCCGCGCCAACGGCTTCACCGCCGAGGGCGAGCCGGTCACCGCCGCCTGGTCCACCGGCAAGGTCGGCATGATCGGCGTCTCCTACAACGGCACCCTGCCCAACGCCGTCGCCGCCACCGGCGTCGAGGGCCTGGAGACGATCGTGCCGATCGCGGCGATCTCCTCCTGGTACGACTACTACCGGGCCAACGGCGGCGTGGTGGCGCCGGGTGGCTTCCAGGGCGAGGACGCCGACGTGCTGGCCAAGTACGTGCTGACCCGCGCCGACGGCGAGCGGGTGTGCGCCCCGGTCATCGAGCACCTCACGGCCGCGCAGGACCGCATCACCGGCGACTACAGCTCCTTCTGGGACGCCCGCAACTACCTCAACGACGTCCGCAGGGTGAAGGCCGCCGTCTTCGTGGTGCACGGGCTCAACGACTGGAACGTCAAGACCAAGCAGTTCGCCCAGTGGTGGTACGCCCTGGCCGAGCAGCGGGTGCCGCGCAAGCTCTGGCTGCACCAGGGCACCCACATGAACCCCTTCAGCCTGCGCACCGCCGAGTGGCTGCGCCAGTTGCACGGGTGGTTCGACCACTGGCTGCACGGCATCGACAGCGGCGTCATGCGCGAGCCGCAGGCGGACGTCGAGACGGCGCCCGGCACGTGGGAGCGGCACCGCTCGTGGCCCGTCCCGGGCACCCGGCCGATCCGCCTCCGGCTCGGCGCCGGCGCCTCGCTCGGCCTGCTCCCCCGCCCGCTCTCGTCCCGGGAGTCGTTCGCGGACCAGAAGACCCGCACCGCCGAGCAGCTGGCCGAGTCGGCACCCGCCCCGGATCCCCACCGCCTGGCCTACCTCACCACCGCCCTCCCCTCCGACGTCCGCGTCTCCGGCACGCCCGCGGTGACCGTACGGGCCTCGCTGCGTGACGGGGCGTCGCCGTACCTGACGGCGCTCCTGGTGGACTACGGCACGGACGTCCGCCCGACCGGCGCCCTCGTCGCCACCGGCGAGACTCTCTGCTACGGCCAGGGGGTCCCCGGCGACACCGGCTGCACCGCCCTGCGCCGCCTGGCCACCGCCGAGACCCCGTACAAGATCGTCACCCGCGGCTGGCTCGACGTCCGCAACCGCCAGCGCCCCGACCGCACCGACCCCGTCCGGCCGGGCCGCGAACACACCTTCACCTGGGACCTCCAGCCGACGGACCACGTCTTCAAGAAGGGTCACCGGCTCGGGCTGGTGATCCTGTCCACGGACCGGGACTACACGCTCCGCTACCCGGAGGGCACCAAGATCACCGTCTCACCGGCCCGCTCCTCCCTCACCCTTCCCCTCACCGTCGGCCACCTCCTCTGACACCCCCGGCATGGTGTGCGGACGGCGTGGGTCCCCTCCTGCGGAACACGCCAGGGGCCCGGCCGCGCGAGCAGCCGGGCCCCTGGTCAGGCTTCCGGTGGCACGCCACCGGGACGGTCTACGCGAGTGTCGTGATCGGGTCCGTGGCCGTGACCGGCCGGGACTCCCACAGGGCGGTCAGGGCGGTGGCCGCCATGAGCCGGACGCCCATGCCGATCGCCTCCTCGTCGACGTCGAAGGTGCCCTGGTGGATGTCGTACGTCCGCCCGCCCGGCGACCGGGTGCCGAGCCGGGCGAAGGCGCCGGGGATGGACTCCAGGTACCAGGCGAAGTCCTCGCCGCCGAGCGACTGCTGGGTGGGGGCGACCGAGCCGGCGCCGAGGGCGCGCTGCGCCGCCTCCGCCAGCATCTCGACGCTCATCTCGTCGTTGACCACCGGCGGCACGCCGCGGGTGTACTCCATCTCGGCCTCGACCCCGTAGGCCCCGGCGACCGACTCCAGGAGCGACTTGATGAGGTCGGGGGCGACGTGCCAGGCGTTCTCGTCGAGGCAGCGGACGGTGCCCTCGGCGATGCCGTCGTCGGGGATGGCGTTGGCGGCGGAGCCGGCCTCGACGCGGCCCCAGACGAGACTGAGCGAGCTGCGCGGGTCGATGCGGCGCGACAGGGCGGCGGGCAGCTCGGTGAGGATCTTGGCCAGGGCGAAGACGAGGTCGGCCGTCAGGTGCGGCCTGGCGGTGTGACCGCCCGGGCCGGACACGCGGACGGCGAGCCGGTCGCAGGCTGAGGTGATGGGGCCCGGCTTGAGCCCGACCTGGCCGACGTCGAGCCGGGGGTCGCAGTGGAGGCCGAAGATGCGGTCGACGCCGCTGATGCCGCCCTGCGCCATGACCTCGAGCGCGCCGCCGGGCAACTCCTCGGCGGGCTGGAAGATGAGGCGGACCCGGCCGGGCAGGAGGCCGGCGGCGGCCTGCTGGGCGAGGAAGAGGGAGGTGCCGAGCAGGATCGTGGTGTGCACGTCGTGACCGCAGGCGTGGCAGGCCCCGGGGACCGTGGAGCGGTAGGCCGCGTCCTTCTCGTCCTGCAGGGGGAGCGCGTCGATGTCGGCGCGCAGCGCCACCGTCGGACCGTCGCCGCTGCCCACGTCGCAGATGATGCCGGTGCCGCGCGGGAGCACGGAGGGGGCCAGCCCGGCGGCGGTGAGCCGCTCGACGATCCGCTGGGTCGTGCGGTATTCGGCGAAGCCCAGTTCAGGATACATATGCAGGTCGCGCCGGAACGCCACCAGATCCCGCTCCGTCTCCGCCAGGAACGCGTCGAGTTCGCCTCGCAGCTCACGTCCCCGCATCAGTCACCGTCCCGTCCCGTGCCGTGCGATGTGTACTGCCCTGAGAAGCACGGCCTATATCGTCAAATATCCTTGTCGTCCCGTCACTCGGCTCACTGTGGCCACTGTCCGGTCAGGGCAGCGGCCCGGCGAATCGCACGCCGAACCCCTGGGTCTCGGTGCCGGGGATCGTCAGCACGGGCGCGGTCTCAGGTCTCCGGACGGAGCTCGACCGCTGCAGCCCGGGATCTCGGCGGGTGGCCGTGAGCCCGATGGCGATGTCTTCGACTTTATCGCTCCCGCGAGCCTCCCCGCGGACAACTACACCAAAAGTTAGCCGACGGCATGCCCGTAACCCCGGGTCATCACAGGGAGTGACGGCCGACTGGCCCGGAAATAGTCACAACGGATCATTAGATGGTGACCCCATGGCGCCGGTCCCAAACGTGGTGGCCGATTCCGAATCCTGTCACCTTACGGCATGGCGATCATACTGCGGCGCTTGCTGCGTTCGCGAAGTATGCGTGTTTCACTCGCCATATGATCACTAAAATCCCGTTCGGGGAGAAGTATGCACAGTTAAGCATCTTCGAGCCGAGCGAGGGGACCCTGGTGGTCGTGCCCTCGCTCTCCCTGCCGCAGGACGAGCTCCGCCGCATCACCGGGGCGAGGTGCTACGAGGAGCGACTCCTGTTCCTCCTCCTCACGCTGCGCGAGCCGGCGGTCAGGGTGGTCTACCTGTCCTCCGCGCCGATCGACCGCGACATCGTCGACTACTACTTCGGGTTCCTGCCCGACCCGGACGACGCCGCCAAGCGGCTCACGCTCATCAGCCTCGACGATCCCTGCTCGCAGCCGCTGACCAGGACCCTGCTGTCACGGCCCGACGCCATCGAGCGGGTCCGGCAGGCCGTGGACGGCGACGCGTGGATGGTCCCGTTCGTGCTGAGCGAACTGGAGGAGGAACTGGCCTCGCTACTCGGCGTCCCCATCTACGGACCGGCCACGTCGCTGGCGCACTACGGCTCCAAGAGCGGAGCGCGCGAGGTCGGCCAGGAGGCGGGCGTGCCGATGGCGCGCGGCTTCGGCGACCTGCGCACGGCGGCCGAGATCCAGGACGCGATCGACGCACTGCCCGGCGAGCGGGTCATGGTCAAGCTGAACGACGGCTACTCCGGCCTCGGCAACGCGATCGTCAGCAAGAACGGCCGCTCGGCCGTCAGCTTCTCGGCCGCGGGCGAGACCTGGGACACCTTCAGCGCCAAGATCGTCGAGCGGGGCGCGGTGGTCGAGGAGTTCATCGAGCACCGGCCGCTGTACTTCCCGAGCGCGCTGGCCAGGATCACCCCCGGCGGCACCTACGACGTCGTCGCCACCCACGACCAGGTGCTCGGCGGCGCCAACAACGACGTGTACCAGGGCTGCACGTTCCCCGCCGCCCCGGAGTACCGGGCCGAGGTCGGGGCGTCGGCCGAGGGCATCGCCCGCATCATGGCGGAGCGGGGCGTGGTCGGGCTGTTCGGGATGGACTTCTTCGCCCTGAAGACCGACGCCGGGTACGCGGCCCTGCTGTGCGAGATCAACCTGCGCATCGGCGGCACCACCCATCCGTTCGGCGCGGCGCTGCTGACCACCGGCGCCACCTACGACCCGGGCACCGGGCTGCTCATGGTCGGCGACCAGCCCAAGTACTACACCGCGACCGACAACTGCGCCGCCGCGTGCCTGCGCGGGCGCTCGCCGGGCGAGGTCGTGCGGATGGTCGAGCGGCTGGGCCTCGGCTTCGACACCGCCCGCCGGACCGGGAACGTCCTCCACCTGCTCGGCGCGATCCCCGAGCACGGCAAGCTGGGCTTCACCTCGATCGGCGACACCCGCGAGGAGGCCGACGAGCTGTACCGGATCACTCGCCTCGCGCTCTGCGGAACGCCCTCCAGCCGATGACGCCCAGCACGGCGCCGAGCACGAGGTTGACGGCGATCAGGACACCGTGCACCACGTAGAAGCTCGTCGGGTGACCGTCGGCCAGGTTAAACCCCAGGTTCACCCACTCGAAAATCATGAACACGCCGAGCATCATGAGGAATCCGGCGATCTTTCGCGACATCATCACCCCTCCAGTATCGAGGCCGGAGCTTCTGGGGATGTGTCGGCACATGTGGAAGAACTCGAAGCTACGCTGAGATCGCCATGTGGAAAAGACTCCTGCCGGTGACGGCACTCCTCACGGCGGTCGCACTCACCGGGACCGCACACGCCTCGCCGACTCCGCCGGTGGGAGGCGAGCAGCTCGGCAGCCGCGGCCTGGTACGCCCCGACGGTGTCAAGGCGCCACCGAAGTCGAAGGCGACCTCGTTCGTCATCGCCGACGCCGAGACGGGCGAGGTGCTCGCGGCCAAGGACGCCCACGGCCGATACCGTCCGGCCAGCACGCTCAAGATGCTGACCGCGGTCACGCTCATCCCGCTGCTCGACAAGGACCTCGCGGTCAAGCCGAGCAGCAACGCCGTCAACCAGGAAGGCAGCGCCGTCGGCCTGACGACCAAACCGATCTACAAGGTCGACGACCTGATGAAGGCGCTGATGATGTCGTCCGGCAACGACGCCGCCATGGCGCTGGCCGAGGCCAACGGCGGCCTGGCCAAGACGCTGCAGGACATGAACACCGCGGCCCGGCGGCTGCAGGCCAACGACACCGTGGCCAAGACGCCGAGCGGGCTCGACAAGCCGGGGCAGAGCAGCTCGGCCTACGACCTGGCGCTGATCGCGCGGGCCGGGCTGGCCGACCCCTCGTTCCGCCGCTACGTCGGCACGAAGGTCGCCAAGTTCCCGGCGCCGAAGAAGTACTACGAGATCAGCAACCACAACAAACTGCTGTGGCGCTACGACGGCATGATCGGCGTCAAGAACGGCTGGACCACCAAGGCGCGGGCCAGCTTCGTCGGAGCGGCCTCCCGCGGCGGCCACACGATCATCGTGGCCATCATGCGGCACGAGGGCTACTTCTGGGAGGAGGTGGCCCAGCTCCTCGACTGGGGGTTCGCCGCCCGGGGCAAGGTCACGCCCGTGGGCCGGCTGGTCGATCCGCTCCCGGCCGAGGCGCCGGTGCAGCAGCAGGTCACGGCCACGCCGTCGCCCTCGGCCGGCGTCGCGGCCCCGGCGCCGCTGCTTGAGGCGGCCGCGGCCAAGCAGACCGACACCAGCCGCACGGTGGGCATCGTCGTGATCGGCCTGGGGCTGCTGTTCGGGCTGGTCTGGCTCGGCTACGGGCTGCGCCGCCGGCGCGGCTCACGCCCCCGTGCCCTCGGGGAGTGACCGGGCGGCCGGCGCGCCCTCGGCGGGCTCCGCGGGCTCGGCGGCCACGCCGTTGGAGGGGATGGGCGAGGGCGAGGGCGGCGGGGAGTACCCCGCCGTCGCCGTCCACGAGGCCACGTACATGACGAGCCGGGCCGAGAGGTTGATCCACAGCAGCAGCCCGACGATCACCGCGAACGTGCCGTAGAGCGGGTTGCTGAGCGTCGCCCCCAGCAGCAGGCCGGCGAGCTGCTTGAGCGCCCCGAACCCGACCGCCCCGAGCAGCGCCCCCTTGGCGATGACCCGGAACGGCTGCGTCGGCCGCGCCACCCAGCCCAGCACGATCACGAAGAGCAGCCAGTCGGCCGCCAGGCTCGCCCCGAGGCCGGCGAGGAACAGCAGGGCCACGTTCACCGGCGTGTCGCCCAGCCCGAGGAACCTCGCCACCACGGCCGTGGCCTGCGTGGCGAACCCCGTCACGACCACCGAGGCGAGCATCGCCGCCCCGAGCATGACGAGCGAGGCCAGATCGCGCAGCTTGCCGCGGACGAAGTCGAGCGGCGGCGCCGTGGTCATCGACATCTCGCGCAGCGCCCCGCGCAGCGCGTCGACGGCGCCCAGCCCGGCGTAGAGCAGGCCGAGCAGACCGATGATCCCGGCGGTCGCCTTGGCCGTGGCGATGGCGTTGATGTCGAGCCGGTCCGCGACGCCCGGCACCTGCTCGGCGACGGCCTTGTTCAGCGCCTCCGTCGCGCTCTGGTCGTTGCTCAGCACGTAGCCGAGCAGGGCGTAGGCCAGCGCGATGAGCGGGAAGAACGACAGGAAGGCGAAGTAGGTCACCGCGCCCGCCAGCCGGTCACCCGACTGGAGCTGGTAGCGCTGGACGGTCCGGATCCAGTGGTCGACCGAGGGACGCCGGACCCGCCAGTACTCGACCCGCCGACGGCCCCACGCCTTCGCCGCCTCGATCCGCTTGCTCAGGCCGGCCATCTCGTTCGCCCCACTCCTCCAGGCACGGGGCCACCGGTCCCTGCCGCTCACCTCTCCGGTGAGAGTCACTGCCCAGCCTCGCCCTGGTCAAGCACCCGCTCCGGCGGACGCCGCGCACACCCCGCAGATGGGCAGGCAGATCTTTCAGTCTGCCGACACGCTCCTCTCAGATCTGCCGACGACGGGAGCCTGCCGCGGTGGCCGTTCTGGCGGTGACCTCGCGGGCGGAGGCGGCGAGCGCGGCCAGGACGTCCGGCAGGTCGTCGCGCAGCAGCCGGCCGTCGCGCTTGACCACCCGGCCGGCGACGAGGACGGTGTCCACGGCGCTGGTGTCGGCGTTGAGCACGACGGCCCCGATCGGGTCGTGCGCGGCGGCCATGCCGAGCGTGTCGGCCCGCAGCAGCACGAGGTCGGCCTGCTTGCCGGGGCGCAGCGACCCGGTCACGTCGGCGAGCCCGGCCACCCGTGCCCCGTCGATGGTGGCCAGCCGCAGCGCGTCGCGCGTGGTGAAGCCGAGTCCCGCGCCGCCGGGCCGCCCGCGCTCCAGCGTGAACGCGGCCCGCATCTGGCTGAACATGTCGCCCGGCGCGCACGTCACCGTGTCGGCGCTGAGCGAGGTGGGAGCGCCGGCGGCGAGCGCCCGGCCGGTGACCGGGTAGCCGATGCCGAGTGTCATCTCGTCGATCGGCGAGACGGACACGCCGCCGCCGCTGTCGGCGATGAGCTTGAGCTGGTCGTCGTCGTAGTGGTTGGCGTGCACGAACGTGGTGGGCGTGGCCAGCAGGCCGTTGTCCCGCAGGAACGCGAGCCCCGCGGTGGCCCCCTCAGGGCCGTACCCCCCGAGGTGGGCGGTGACCGGCAGGCCCAGCTCGCGCGCCAGGCGCCATTCGGCCAGCGCGTGGTCCGGACCGACGATCTCCGGCCCCAGCGCGGCGACCACCATGCCGACCAGGCCGGGCCCGCCGAGGTGGCCTTCGAGGACGGCTCGCCCGTGCCGCAGCAGGTCCTCCGGCGCGCCCGCGTGACAGTAGCCGAAGCGGGCCCTGATGCCGGAGTCGCGCAGGGCTCGCACCCCGGCGTCGGTGTGGGCGCGGGTGAACTGCGCGTTCGCCCAGTCGACCAGCGTGGTGACGCCTGAGTCGAGGCACTCCAGGGCCCCGGCGAGCGTGCCCGCGTACACCTCCTCCGGCCCGTGGGCGGGAGCCAGCTCGCCGAGCACCCGCTGGAGGTAGCCGGCCATGGTCATGTCGGGGTCGATCGCCCGGATGCCGGCCTGCCAGGTGTGCCGGTGGGTGTCGACGAACCCGGGCAGCACGATCCGCCCTGAGGCGTCGATCACCTCGGCGTCCGGCGCGGCCCGCAGACCGGGGCCGACCTCGGCGATCCTGCCGTCTTCGACGCGCACGTCGACCGTCCCGAGCACCACGGGCTGCGGCTCGGTGTCGACGACGACGCCGTTCCTGATCACGATGTTCATGCGAAAAGCTTAAGGAATAGCTTTCTGAAAAGCAATATGGACGCGCGTATCCTCGATGCCATGACACACGACGAGGTGGACGCACTGGCGACGGGCTGGCGGGCGGCCGGGATGCCGGCGACGCTGGTCGCCGCGTTGGAGCTCAGCAAGCGGGCGTCACGCCTCACCGTGCTCTTCGAGGCCGCGGTCAAGGCGGAGCTGGCCGAACTGGGCCTCACCTACGCGGAGTTCGAGGTGCTCGCCGCCCTGGCCCGTACCCCGGCCCCGCACCGGCTGCGGCCGAGCGAGCTGTCGAAGTCGCTCTTCATCACCTCGGGCGGCACCAGCAACGTGCTGCAGCGGCTGACGACCGCCGGGCACGTCGAGCGCACCGACAACCCGGGCGACGCCCGCAGCCGGTGGGTGCAGCTCACCCCCGACGGCCTGCGGCTGGCCCGCACCGCGCTGGAGCTGGCGAGCAGGGCCCAGCAGGACGTGCTCGCCGGCGTGCCGGACGAGGCCGTCCGGCACGCCGCGGACGCCCTGCGCGACGTCCTGGCGATCATCGGCCGCCGCCGGGTGCGCTGAGCTCCGCGGACGCCCCGGCCGGCGAGGTCAGAGTGCGGGCAGGAAGCCGACCCTGTCGCGCACCTCGGCCATGGTGCGCTCGGCCACCTCGCCCGCGCGCTCGGCGCCGATGGCCAGCAGGCGGTCGAGCTCGGCCTCGTCGGCCAGCAGCTTCTCGGTGCGCTCGCGGATCGGGCTGAAGGTCTCGACCACCGCCTCGGCGACGTCCTTCTTGAACGTGCCGTAGCCCTGGCCGGCGTAACGGGCGACCAGGTCGGGAATGGGCGTGCCGGTCAGGGCCGACTGGATGCGCAGCAGGTTGGAGATGCCGGGCTTGTTCTCCTCGTCGAAGAGCACCTCGCTGCCCGTGTCGGTGACCGCCCGCATGACCTTCTTGCGCAGCGGGCCGGGCTGCTCCAGCACGTCGAGGATGCCGGCCGGGCTGGAGGACGACTTGGACATCTTGGCCGATGGATCCTGGAGGTCGGTGATCTTCTCGACTTCCTTGAGGATGTGCGGCTCGGGCAGCGTGAAGGTGTCGCCGAAGCGGTGGTTGAAGCGCTGCGCGAGATCGCGGGTCAGCTCCAGGTGCTGCTTCTGGTCGGCGCCGACCGGGACGCGGCTGGCCTGGTAGAGCAGGATGTCGGCGGCCTGCAGGATGGGGTAGGTGAACAGGCCCACGCTGGCCGCGCTCTCCCCGAACTTGGCCGACTTGTCCTTGAACTGGGTCATCCTGGCCGCCTCGCCCATGCCGGTGAGGCAGATCAGCACCCAGGCCAGCTCGGTGTGCTGCCGGACCTGCGACTGCACGAAGACGGTCGAGCGCTCGGGGTCGAGCCCCGCCGCGAAGAGCTGCGCGGCCGCCACGCGGGTGCGCCGGCGCAGGTCGCCCGGGTCGGTCGGCACGGTGATCGCGTGCAGATCGACCACGCAGTAGAAGGCGTCGTGGGTCTCCTGCAACGGCACCCACTGACGGACCGCACCCAGGTAGTTGCCCAGGTGGAAGGAGTCCGCGGTGGGCTGGATGCCGGAGAGAACACGAGGTCTGGCCATAGCAGGTAATTGTGTCAGGAATCCTGGTCGGGCGGCGACTCGACGGCAGGCCGGCGTTTCACCCGCACCCGGGCGATCCGGCGGCCGTCGAGCTCGGTGACGGTCAGCTCGAAGCCGCTCACCTCCACCACCTCACCCCTGCTCGCGACGTGGCCGAGCATCGCCATCACGAACCCGCCCACCGTCTCGTACGGCCCGCTGGGCAGCCTGATGCCGGTCTCGGCGGCGAAGTCGTTGAGGTTGGTCAGCCCGTCGACCTCGATCTCGCCGGCGGGCAGCACGACGGTGTCGTCCTCGACGTCGTACTCGTCCCTGATGTCGCCGATCAGCTCCTCGACCAGGTCCTCCAGGGTGACGATGCCCGCCGTGCCGCCGTACTCGTCGACCACGATGGCCAGGTGGTGCTGCTCGTCGCGCATCTCCGACAGCGTCGTGAGCACCCGTTTGGAGGCGGGCACGAACTTGACCGGCCGGATGGGCACCAACGTGCTGATGGGCTCGACGCGGCCGGTCAGCACCGGGTCGAGCAGGTCCCTGACGTGCACGAACCCGATGACCTCGTCGTACGACTCGCGGTAGACGGGGAAGCGGGAGTGCGGCATGGCCGCCGCGAGCACCGCCGCCTCGGCCAGCGGGGTGTCGGCCTCCATGAACTCCACCTCGGTGCGCGGCAGCATGACCTCGCGCAGTTGCCGCTTGCCCGCGGCGAACACCTCCGCGATGAGGTTGCGCTCGTCGGCCGTCAGATCGGTGTGGCCGACGACCATGTCGCGGAGTTCCTCGGTGGTCACCTCCTCGGTGTCGGCATGCGGGTTGCCGCCGAGCAGCCGGACGACGCCGTCGGTGGACTTGGACAGCGCCCAGATGATCGGCCGCGACAGGGCGGCGATGCGGTCGAGGAACGGCGCCACGAACAGCGACAGCCCTTCGGCCCGTTGCCTGGCCAGCCGCTTGGGCGCCAGCTCTCCGAGCACCAGCGACACGTAGGAGATGGCCAGCGTCACCAGCACCAGCGCGAGCACGGGGGCGACACCGGCGGGCACCCCCCAGCCCTCGATGACGGGCGTCAACTGCATGCCCAGCCGGTCGGCGCCGAACGCGGCCGACAGCATGGTGGCGACCGTCACCCCGATCTGCACGGCCGACAGGAACCGGTTGGGGTCACGGGCGAGCTTGGCGACGCGCTCCCCGCGCCGTCCGTGCTGGGCGAGCTTGCGGACCTGGCTCTCGCGCAGGCTCACCATCGCCATCTCGGCCGCCGCGAAGTAGCCGCCCACCAGAATGAAGACGAGGACGAGCGCGATGTCGGCGGCGACGTTGTCATACATGGTGGTTGGCAGCGTACTCAACGGCCTTTCACCTATGCTGAACGGCAAGCCGACCAAATCGAACATATTCCAACAGGAGTGGACATGAAGCTACTGGTCACCGGAGGCGCCGGATACATCGGCAGCGTCGTCGCGGCCCAGCTCGTCGAGGCCGGGCACGAGGTGACCGTGCTCGACGACCTCTCGACCGGCCACGCCGACGCCGTACCGGAGGGCGCCCGGTTCGTCCAGGGCTCCATCACCGAGGCCGGAGAGGCGCTGCGGGGCGTCGAGGCGGTGCTGCACTTCGCGGCCAAGTCGCTGGTCGGCGAGTCCGTGCAGCAGCCGGGGCTCTACTGGTCGCACAACCTCGGCGGCACGCTGGCCCTGCTCGACGCCATGCACGAGGCGGGCGTGCGCCGGATCGTCTTCTCCTCCACCGCGGCCACGTACGGCGAGCCCGAGCGCTCCCCGATCGAGGAGGGCGACCCCACGCGCCCGACCAACCCCTACGGCGCCTCCAAGCTGGCCGTCGACACGGCCCTGACCGCCTACGCCGGGCTGCGCGGGCTGGGCGCGGTGAGCCTGCGCTACTTCAACGTGGCGGGCGCCTACGGCCGCTACCGCGAGCGGCACACCGTCGAGACGCACCTCATCCCCAACGTGCTCAAGGTCGCCACCGGCGAGCGGGAGTCGGTCAACGTGTTCGGCACCGACTACCCGACGCCCGACGGCACGTGCGTGCGCGACTACGTCCACGTCGCGGACCTGGCCCGCGCCCACCTGCTGGCGCTGGAGTCGGTCACCGAGGGCCGGCACGAGATCTACAACCTGGGCAACGGCACGGGCTTCTCGGTCCAGGAGGTGATCTCGGTCTGCCGCGAGGTCACCGGCCATGAGATCCCCGCCGTCGTGGGACCGCGCCGTCCGGGCGACCCGGCCGTGCTGGTCGCCTCGTCGCAGCGGATCCAGAGCGAGCTGGGCTGGAAGGCCGAGCGGGCGGAACTGCGCGACATCGTCGCGGACGCGTGGGCGGCGCTGTCCGGCTCCTGAGACCCGGCGTGCGCGGCTTCGCGCCTCCGGACACGGGCACTGCGGGCACACGAAGGCGCGCGCCCCGGACGGGACGCGCGCCTTCGCGGTGGAACACCGGTGCCGCGGAAAGCCCGTGGTGTGCGGGCCCGTGGTGTGCGGGCCCGTGGTGTGCGGGCCCGTGGTGTGCGGGCCCGTGCCGCGGGCGGCGGGGGGCTCAGATGAGGCCGAGCGACTTGACCGCGTCGCGCTCCTCCACCAGCTCCTGCACGCTGGCGTCGATGCGCTCGCGCGAGAAGGAGTCGATCTCCAGGCCCTGGATGATCTCGAACCGGCCGTCGACGGCGCGAACCGGGAACGACGAGATGAGCCCCTCGGGCACCCCGTAGGAGCCGTCGGAGACGATCGCGGCGGAGGTCCAGTCGGTGCCGTTGACCCAGTCGTGGACGTGGTCGATCGCGGCGTTGGCGGCCGAGGCGGCCGAGGAGGCGCCGCGCGCCTCGATGATCGCCGCACCGCGCTTGGCGACGGTCGGGATGAACGTGTCGCGCAGCCACTCGGCGTCGACCTGCTCGGCCGCCACCTTGCCGCCGACCTCGGCGTGGAACAGGTCGGGGTACTGCGTGGCGGAGTGGTTGCCCCAGATCGTCATGTGCTTGATCTCGGTGACCGGCACCTGGAGCTTGGCGGCGAGCTGGGACAGCGCGCGGTTGTGGTCGAGGCGGGTCATCGCGGTGAAGCGCTCGGCCGGCACGTCGGGCGCGTGCTGCTGGGCGATGAGCGCGTTGGTGTTGGCGGGGTTGCCGACCACCAGGACCCTGATGTCGTCGGCGGCGTGGTCGTTGATCGCCTTGCCCTGCGGGCCGAAGATGCCGCCGTTGGCGCCGAGCAGGTCGCCGCGCTCCATGCCGGCCTTGCGCGGCATCGCGCCCACGAGGAGGGCCACGTTGGCGCCGTCGAAGGCCACGTCGGGGTTGTCGGTGATCTCGATGCCGGACAGCAGCGGGAACGCGCAGTCGTCGAGCTCCATGGCGGTGCCCTCGGCTGCCTTCACCGCCTGCGGGATCTCCAGCAGGCTCAGCTTGACCGGGACGTTCGCGCCCAGCAGCTGGCCCGACGCGATGCGGAACAGCAGTGCGTAGCCGATCTGACCGGCGGCACCGGTGATGGTCACCTTGACGGGCGTGGCCATGGCCTTCCCCTAACTCGCAGGACGATTGATTGACGTTCGGATGCTACCCGTTCGTCATCGGCAGGCTTCCATCACGGGCCTCTTCAGCTCCATGTCGAATTCGACGTTCTTGAAATGGCTGGTCAGGAGCTCTTTCATGGCGCCCGTGCGGTAGAGGTCGGCGATCACGGCGTTGACCGCCTCGCACGTCCGCGCGTCGCCCCTGCGGATGCCGACGGCGTAACGCTCGTTGGTGAGCTTGGCGCCCAGCACCTTGAAGCGGAGGTTCTCGCGGCTGGCGAAGCCGGCGAGGATGAGGTCGTCGCCGGGCACCGCGTCGACGCCGCCGCTCCTGAGCAGGTCCATGCACTCGGCGTAGTTGCCCGCCGTGACGGGCTTGACCTTCACCCGGTCCTGGACCTTGCCGACCGAGGGGCTGTTGATCGCGCAGATCTTCTTGCCCACGAGGTCGTCGATCGTCTCGATGCCGCTGCCGCTGCGCACCAGGAGGTCCTGGTGCGCCAGGTAGTAGGGCCCGGCGAAGCTGACCTTGTTCTCGTCGGCCTCGTCGATGGAGTAGGTGGCGAACACCAGGTCCACCGTGCCGTCGGCGAGCAGGTCGGCCCGGTCGCCGCGGGAGGCCCGGACGAACTCCGTCTGCTTCGCGCCGAGCGCCGCTGCGACCTTCTTGGCCAGTTCGACGTCGAACCCCTCGAAGCCGCCGTCACGTTCCAGCCCGATGCCCGGAAGGTCGCCCTTCACGCCGATGACCAGCTTGCCGGTGGCGGCGGCCCTGTCCACCACGCTGGCCGGGTTGCCGGTCCCGCCGGTCGTGTCGCCGCCGGAGAGTCCCGGCTCCTCGCCGAACGCCAGCGGCGACCAGCCCCGTAACACGGCGACGACGGCGAGCGCGCACAGCAGCAGGACCGTGGTGGCCAGGGCGAGCCACCAGCCCCGCCGCCGGCTGCGCCGGGCGAGGCCCGGGGGCGGCGTGGCGGGCGCCGGGGGCCCGCCCGTGTGCGCCTCCGCCGGGGTCGCCGCTCCGGCCTGGGGCTGCGGTCCGGCCGGGTACGGGGCGAGCGGGCCGCCGGACTGCGCGGAGAGCTGCGTGGACGCCCCGGCGTACTGCGGGGACGTCCCGGACTGCGCGGGGAACGCCCCGGCGTGCGGCGGTCCCCCACCGCCCGGGTACGGCGCGGACGCCCCACCGGTGCGCGCGGACGCCTCACCGGCGGGCAAGGACGTCCCGCCCGTCTGTGCGGACGTCCCGCCCCTCTGCGCGGACGTCCCGTCCGTGCGTGCCGACGTCCCGTCCGTGCGTGCCGACGTCCCACCCGTGCGCGCGGACGTCCCGCCGGTCCGCGAGGGCGTCCCGTCGGCGTGTGCGGACGTCGCGTCGCTCCGCGAGGACGTCCCACCCGTGGGAGAGGACGTCCCGCCGAGCGACGCGGACGTCCCGCCCGTGCCGGTCTGGCGGTCGGCGAGCGACGGCGAGACGCGCAGGAACGGCGTGGTGTCGTCACCGGCAACCTCCGCGCCCCGGCTCAGCACCGCCGTGGACGCCCCGGTGGTCTCCGGCTGCCCGAGTAAGCGCAGCAGGATCTGGTCGGCCGACGGCCGTTCCTGCGGCGACTTGGCCAGCGCCGAGCGGACCACGCCGCGCAGCGGCTCGGGCATCGGGCTGACGTCGACCTCGTGGTTGAGGATCCGGTTGAGCACCACGGCGATCGAGTTGCCCTCGAAGGCGACCTTGCCCGTGGCCGCGAACGCGATCGTCGCCCCCCACGCGAACACGTCGGTGTAGGGCCCCACGTCCTCGCCGGCGATCTGCTCGGGCGCCATGTAGGCGGGCGTGCCGATCGCCCGGCTGGTGATGGTGCCGGACGAGTCGATGATCCGGGCGATGCCGAAGTCGACCACGCGCGGCCCGTCGGCGGCGATGAGCACGTTGTCGGGCTTGAAGTCGCGGTGCACGATCGAGGCGTGGTGGATGGCCGTCAGCGCCGTCGCGGTGCCGATGGCCAGCCGGTCGAGCACCGTGCCGCGCAGCGGCCCGTCGGTGTCGACGATCTCCCGCAGCGCCCGCCCCTCGATGTACTCGCTCGCGATGTACGGAGTGTCGCCGTCGAGGTCGGCCTCGATGACCCGGGCCGTGCAGAAGGACGCCACCCGCTTGGCCGCCTTCAGCTCCCTGGCGAAGCGCGACCTGGCGATGGTGTCGCCGCTGAACTTGACGTGCAGCAGCTTGATGGCGGCCTGCTCGCCCTGGTCGTCGACGCCCAGGTAGACGATGCCCTGGCCACCCTCTCCGATCCGTCCGGTAAGCCGGAACGACCCCAGCTCGCCGGGGTCGCCCGTGACCAGCGGCGAGATCTGCGGCATGTCGTCATGTCCCCACGTGTGCAAACGGCCCGACGAGGCAAACTTTACGACGTTCAGAAAGTTCTCAGGGAGGCGTTAACCGTTCGTGACGTGACTCTTCGGGTTCCGTGCCGTCCGACCGGGCCCGTGATTCACCGCGCGCAGGGCGAGTCGAGGTGGAAGCCGAGGTTCGGATCCGCGTACTCCGGGCGGCTGACCGTGGTGGCGCGACTCCCCCACCAGTGCTCGGAGTCGACGACGAGGTCCGGGGGCGCCGTGCGGGCGCTGTCGCAGTCGGTGACGTCGATACCGAGGACGAACGCCGCCCGCTCGCCCGGCGGGATCGTCACGGGCAGGGAGCCGCCGTCCGCGACGGTCACCGACGCGACCCTGACACCGGGCCCCCGCATCGCCACTCCGTTGATCGTGACGGGCAGCCACCCCTCGTTCTCGATCCACCGCTCCATCTCCACCAGGATGGCCCCCGGCCGGCCCAGCTCGTCCTCGAAGGTGCGGGTCCCGATGTCGCGCGGCGTCTCCACCAGGCGGGGCGCCACCGCTCCGCTGCCCCAGCCGAGCGCCGTGACGAGCGCCACCGAGGCGAGCGCCCACGCCGCCCGCAGCACGCGCCGCCGCTCGGCCCGGCCGCCCATGCCCGTCGTCGGTTCGAGCCGTGCCCACACCTCGTCGGCGATCATTGCCCCCCCCTGACTCAAGATTCCGAATTCTGCTACTTTCTCCGGCGTGACGGAAACCGAGTCTTGTTAGCTGTCGTATTTCTGGCCCTGTCGGCGCTGGCAGTTCCGGTCGCCTATTCATGGGCCACCGTGCCGCTGCCCCGATACCTCGCCGACTATTTCGCGCGGAAGCAGACGGTCGCCGTGACCGTTTTCAACGGCGACCGGATCATCCGCTATCTCCAGGTCAGCAGGCGGTTCCGCTGGATCGGCGGGGGCTTGGGAATGGCCCTGGCAGCGACCGTCATGGTGCACGAGGCCACCGTCTCCCCGTACTTTCCGATCACCGGCTGGTTTCTCGGCGGGGTGGCAGCGGAATTCACCTTCACCCGTTTCCGGCCGCGTATGGGCCGCCCGCACGGGATGCGACTCGCCTCGTCACTGCTCGTCGGCATCTGGAGGTTGTCCGCCGCGCTTTCCGCCGCCGTCGCCCTCAGCACGGTGGTGCGGTCGTTCCGGATGGACGTCGGCGTGGCCGAACGCGGGTGGGCCGTGCTCGCGCTCGGCGTCGTACTCGCCGTACACCTGCTCCTGCGGCACCTGAACGGCACGCCCGTGCCGCATGGACCGGCCGACCTGGTCGACGCGGAGCTGGCCATCCGCTCAAGGTCCGCGCGCACGCTCCTGGCCGGCGGCACCGCCGTCGCCCTGTGGACCGCGTCCCGCTGCGGCCTGCCCGAGCTGCCCGCCGGCCTCCGGGGCGGCCCTGAGTTCTTCACCACCGCCCTGCCGATCTTCGCGTGGCTCCTCGCGGCGATCTCACCCTGGCAGGTGACGGCGGCCGCGCGGCGGCGGTTCCCGGCCCCCTTGCCCGCAGTCCTCACGCTGCTGCTCTGTGCGGGCCTGCTGACCCGGTGGCAGAGCGCCGAATCGGCACCGGCCGCCGACGACAGGGCCCGGCTCGCCACCGAGCCGCTGGTTCGCTCCCTCTCCCGCCCGGTCGAGTCCGCCAAGCAACGCCCCGAAGCGGACGGGTGGGAGCTCCTCTTCGGCCCCCACGACGGCGTGGTGTTCACCGAGGCCGAGGTTCGGCTGCCCGGCAGGAGGCCGCAGGGCCGGCCGGCGCCCCTCGCGCTCAGCGGCGACGGCCACCACGTCGCCTACCTCGACCGGCGGTCGCGACGGGTGGTCGCGCTCGACCTGACCACCCTGCGCCCGGCCCACCTCACCGGGCCGCTCGCCGACGCGGCCGTGCCCGGGGTGGTGCTGTCCGCCGACGGGCGCCACGCCGTCCTCACCTCGGGCACCGGCTCCGAGCTGGTGGACATCCGTACGGGCCGGCGGGCCGTGCTGCGCGGCTTGCGGCGGGTCCTCGGCGTCGGCCCCGGCGGCGTCACCGTCGGCACCACGGGCGGCACCACGGGCGGCGAGGCGCTGCCCGGCTCCCCCGACACCGCGCTGCTCACGCTCGACGCACGGGGACGCGAGCTGACCCGGGTGCCGTTCGACCCCACCCTGAAGGCCCGGCTGTCGCCCGACGGGCACACGCTGGCCGTCGTCTCCCCGACGGAGGTGGTGACCATGGATCCCGGCACGGGCCGCGTCCGCGGGCGCGCGCCGCTGGGCATCCCCGACGTGGAGCGGGCCCCGGACGTCCTGGGCTGGTCCGTGGGCGGAGACCTGCTGGTGCGCATCGATCCCTGGGGCTTCGACGAGGCTCTCGACCATCTGGTGGACCCCGCCACCGGCAGGGCCCGCCCGGTGAAGGACCTCACCGGCTCCGTGTTCGGCAGGCTCTCGTGAGGTCGCCGTGGCCGTACGCGGCGGGAGTGCTGGCGCTGCTGGCCGCCGCCTGGGTCGTCGCGCCGCTGGCCGGCGACGGGCCCGAGATGATCGCCGGCCCGCCGCTGACGGCGGGTCCCGGGCCGCGCGAGCTGACGGGCCCGGCGCCGTCCCCCATCCGGTACGCCTACGAGCCGACCTGCCGGGACGACAGCCCCGGGTGCGAGCACTGGATCCTCGTCTCGGCGCGCGGCGAGCGGTGGTGGCTGCCCCACGGCCTCCGCGGTGACGTGTTCGTCCTGTCCTGGGGCGGCACCCGGGCGGTCCACTGGCACGACAAGCAGGCCCGGTACGTGGTCCGCGACCTGACCACCGGCATCACCCGGCCCCTGCCGTACGGACGCGGGAAGGACGCGCTCGATCCGGCCGGGTACCCTCGGCTGCTGTCGCCCGACGGGCGCCACCTGCTCCTGCAGCCGGGCCGGGGGAAACGGCACGGAGAGCTGAGCTCGTCAGAGCCCGGCGGCGGGATCATCGTCGACGTCGAGCGGGGCACCACCCGCCGCCTGCCCCGCGGTGAACGGGGCGTCGCCTGGACCCCCGCCGGGCTCGTCCTGGTGACCGAGAAGCCCGAGTCCGACTCTCCGGGGCACATCACCTCGGCCGCCTACGTGATCCGCTCCGCCACGGGCGGAGCCGTCCGCCGCTTCACGTCGCCCGGCAACCTCGCGCACCGCGGGCTGCCGTCGCCCGCGGCGGACGTGATCGCCTCACCGGCCGCCGAGGTCGCCCCGGACGGCGTCGACCACCTGGGCGTCGTCCTGACCGACACGCGCACGGGCCGGACCGTCCGGACGGTCGTCCCCCGGCTGCCCGCCGGCTGGTGGATCGACCGGATCCTGAGCTGGGCGGACGACGGCGCGCTCGCCGTCACGGTCCGGGGATCGCACCACGAGCGCGCTCTCCGCCTGCTCGACCTGGCCGACGGCACCGTCCGCCCCGTGGCCTGACCTGTCAGTACGGCAGCGCGTACGGCTTGTGCGTCGTGCTCAGGAACGGGTTCTTGAACTTGGGGAACGCCACCGTCGTCACGTCGCCGTCGGAGGTGTAGCGCATGTCCGGGTTGCTCTTCAGCCAGTCGAGCCAGGCCGTGGAGCAGAACTGGGCGCAGTCGCCCTTCTTGTCCATGGCCTTGATCCGGGGGATGCCCAGCGGGTCGAACGACCTGCTGAACGGCGACGACGCCGGGGTGTAGCCGGCCAGGAAGACGCCCTTGTGGTCGTAGGAGGCGGCGCCGAGCCTGCCGCGTGCGGCCCACTCCTTGGTGCTCGGCTGGTTGCCGTACGGCAGGGCGATGGTGACCGGCTTGATCCCGGCCAGCGCGCCGATCTCCTTGGCGATGGCCCCGATCTGCTCCTGGACGCCGCTCTTGGCCATGCCGCGCAGGTTGAGGTGGTCGCGTGTGTGGTTGCCGATGTCGAAGCCGTTGTCCTTGAGCCAGATCAGGACCTGCGCCTGCTCCTCCTTGACGGACTTGCCGAACATGTCGCGCGTCACGTAGAAGGTGGCCACCGGGCGGAAGCCGGGGTGCTTGGCGGCCGCCTCGCGCAGGATGGCGACCGCCGTGTCCGGCTTCGGCTGGCCGGTCTCGTCCAGCGTGAGCTGCGAGGGCGAGGAGTCGTCGAAGGTGATGACGACGGGGTGCTTGCCTGCCGGGATGTCCATCTTGCCGGTGACGAACTCGGCGGCGGTGACGGGTACGTACCCGTCGCGGGCCAGCCGGTCGAGGTCGGCCCGGAACTGCGCCGGACTGCGGTCGTCCGTGGTCGCCGGCTTCTCGGTGATCCGGTGGTACATGAGCACCGGCACCTGCCCCAGCTCGTTCGCCTTGACCTTCGCCGCGGCGGCGGCCCTGGCGGCCTTGCTCTGCTTCGCCGCCGCCGCGTCGGCCGTGGCCGGCGGCTTGGCCTGCGGCGCGGGCTCGGAGCCACAGCCGCTCACGATCGCGGCGATCGTGACCGTACCCACCCCAGTGATGACACGCAGTCGCATCCGAACCCCCCGAGACGCGCACGACTGTTACGCGTGGGTCATACCCAACTGATCGACACGGGATGTCCAAGGGAGGCCCTGAGCAGCGAAAAGGGTCTCAGGCCGCGATTTCGGTGAGGCGCCGGCACCCAGGCGAGCCCGGAGGTTCGGCAACACCGGCTCCGTGTGCTCGGGTGCCGCAGTGTGATCAGGCGAAGTGCATGACGATGGCAAGCCCAACGATGTGCATGAGCACCACCGCGGTGATCAGCGAGATGAACACGAACTTGGCCGGCCCATGCTCGAAGTGCTGCCCCTCCTTCAGGGGCGGCAACTTCGCCTGGCGCTCGGCGATACGTTCTTCCAGCGGCTTACGGTGAAACACTGGGACGTCCCTCCTGGGCCGGCTCGCGAATGATTTGCATACCATCTGTTTGCTGGCTATTAATTTGTACACAAAGCAATCTACCAGAGGCAACAGGAGGCGCCGGCAGATGGAGCCTGTGACAGAGACAACAGATCCCCTGGCACTGGAGCGGCAGGTCTGCTTCGCCCTCAGCATCGCCTCCCGCAGCGTGATCGGCCTGTACCGGCCGCTGCTGCAGCCCCTGGGACTGACCCACCCGCAATACCTGGCCATGCTCGCGCTCTGGCAGCACGAGCCTTTGTCGGTCAAGGAGTTGGGCGAGCTGCTCCAGCTCGACCCGGGCACCTTGTCCCCGCTGCTCAAGCGGCTGCAGGCCCTTGGCTACATCCATCGCGAACGCAACAGCAAGGACGAGCGGGCCCTGGCCGTGACCCTCACTCCCGCCGGCCGGCAGCTGAGGGCGGAAGCAGAGAAGATCCCGCCCGCCATCGTGGCCCGTCTCGGCATGGACCTCGACGAGTTGCATGACCTGCACCGGGCGCTGATGCGAGTGATCGCAGCAACACGTGGCACCAACGCCCCCGAGCCGCAGGACGCCTGACGGCGACGACGGGCTGACCTCGTCGAGCGATGTTCGCCAGACGACCTCCGCCGCAGGTGTGGCCGTTCGCCCGCGAGACCCGCCGTAGATCCGGCGACGGACCTGGATCTACGGCGCGGCGCCGGGTGGTCAGAGGTCGAGGTCGCTCAGGCCAGGGTGATCGTCGGGGCGGCGCCCGAGCGGCCAGTGGAACGTGCGCTCCGACTCCTGGATGGGGAGGTCGTTGATGCAGGCATAGCGGCGGCGCATCAGACCGTCGTCGTCGAACTCCCAGTTCTCGTTGCCGTAGGAACGGAACCAGTTGCCGGAGTCGTCCCGCCATTCGTAGGCGAAGCGCACGGCGATGCGGTTGCCGTCGAAGGCCCACAGCTCCTTGATGAGGCGGTACTCCAGCTCCCGGTCCCACTTGCGGGTGAGGAAGGCGACGATCTCGTCGCGGCCGGTGGCGAACTCCGCACGGTTCCTCCAGCGTGAGTCCACGGTGTAGGCCAGAGCGACCCTCTCCGGGTCGCGGGAGTTCCAGCCGTCTTCCGCCAGGCGGACCTTCTCGATGGCGGTCTCCCGGGTGAACGGCGGGAGCGGAGGGCGTGGCGCGTCTGTCATGTCATCTCCTTAGGTTTGTGTCACTTGCCACACAGCGGTTGCTTGCGTCGGCATCGGCCAGGCCACCGTGTCGCGGTCCTCAGGGCAGGTCGTCCACGTGGTCTCGGCCAGGTGGGCTCCGAAGACGGTGGCCGGCGCCATCGATCCAGAGCAGCGCTGGACCGGGTGAAGAACTTCGCCGAGCGATGTGGTCAGCACCCGCTCCGCGTGAACCGACCCGCTGCGGCAACGGACTTCCTACTGGGCCTTGTACCCGCCGTCGACGTTGAGGATGGTTCCGGTGACGAAGGACGCCGCCGGTGAGGCGAGCCAGGTGATGGCCGCGGCGATCTCCTCCGGGCGGCCCATACGGTTCACCGGCTGAAGTGCCGCGATGGTGGCCTCGTCCCAGGTGCCGGCCTCGATGGCGTTGCTGAGGATGTCGGTCTTGGTCGCGGCAGGGGCGACACCGTTGATGCGGATGTTGTCGGTGGCGTACTCCAGTGCGGCGGACTTGGTCAGACCGACCACGGCATGCTTGGTGGCAGAGTAGTTGGCCGCGTAGCGGATACCACCAAGGCCCGCGATCGAGGCCAGGTTGATGATGGCCCCGCCGGGGTTGTCCTGGCTCAGCATCTGCCGGATCTGATACTTCATGCCCCAGAAGACACCGAGCACGTTCGTGGTGAGCATCTGCTGGAACGTGCTGGTGGATTCGTCGGCCAGACGACCGGTGTCCAGGGAGATACCGGCGTTGTTGACCGCGACATCGAGTCGGCCGAAACGCTCGACGGTGGCGGCGACCAGAGCGACGACAGAATCCTCCGAGTTGACGTCCGCGGCGATGAAGGTGGCTTCGCCGCCGTTGTCGCGGATTTCACGGACGACGGCTTCACCGGCCTCGGTACGGCGGCCAGAGACGACGACGGCGTGGCCGGCGCGGGCGAGGGCAAGGCTGGTCTCCTTGCCGATACCGGTGGTGGCTCCGGTGACCAGGGCGGTGGCGGGGGTGCTCATGACGGTGGATCCTTTCGTGTCCGGGCATCCTGTGATCGGATCGGTCAGTCCTTGGCGAGGAAGGCGAGCAAACCGACGGTGATGAAGGGCATGTCGCTTTCTCCGATCCAGGTCCGAGGACGTTCGTTGTCGCTCGCTCGTGTGCGGGCTGCCTAGGACGGCTCCGTTCCGGAGTCCTGCCCTGCCACGTGCTTCAACCGGCTGAGCAGTTCCCGATGGCCGTCACGGGTCCGTTCCGCGGCGCGCCCGTCTCGATTCGTGATCGCGGTGGCGCCTTTCGCCATCTCTTCGGCGATCACCCGTGTCCCCGAGGGTGTCGGGAGGAGCAGCCATGCCTGATACATGCTCAGGTCAGTGGTGGTGCCCGCCCAGCCGAACCGGGAAGGCGGCACGCATTCACCGACCATCGCGTCCAGCCGCAGCCCGCGAAACTCGATCTGGAACATGGCGCCCGGACCGATCCGGCCCGACGTCCGCACTCGCCGCACCTGCGGGTTCCACGACGGCCACCCATCCACGTCGACCAGATATCCGAACACCCGCTCGGGGGGCGAGTCGATCGACGCTTCGTCGTGCTGGAAAGCGTCCGCATCCGACGGCGTGAGCCCGGCCGGCCAATGGATGTCCGTGTGAGCCGGGGGCTCGCCGGGCCCCGCGCGGTCGCTTCGCATCCGGTTCTCCGTCCAGTTCCTGCGTGCACATCAACTCTGCGCGCGGCGGACGGGAGAGAGACCGGTCAAACGACTTAGCCGATGACTGTGGTCAGCGGTCCTCGGCTGCGTCGGGCGGCGTGGCCTCCTCGGGGAACGCGGCCAGCGCGTCACGCAGCGCGGCTCTGGAGGTGATGCCGAGTTTCGGGAAGATCTGGTAGAGGTGGGCACCGACGGTCCGGTGCGACAGGAACAACCGTTCGGCGATCTGCTTGTTCGTCAGGCCCGAGCCGGCCAGCTCGGCGATTTCGCGCTCCTGCGCGGTCAGCGTGGCAGGCCGCCGGGTGGCGCCCCTCGGTCTCGTCATGCCGGTGGCCCGCAACTCGCCGGCGGCCCGTTCCGCCCAGGGGCGGGCGCCGAGCCGCTCAAAAGCCTCCAACGCGGCGCCGAGCTGGGCGCGGGCCTTGGCGGTCGCCCGCATTCGCCGCAGCCGCTCGCCGTAGGAAAGCCTCACCCTGGCCAGGTCGAACGGCCAACGCTCGACATCGGGCAGCGCCAATGCCGCCTCGAACGACTCCTCGACCCGCTCGTCCTCGGCCGTGATCGCCGCCGCCGCGGCGCTCAGCAGCGCGAGCCGCGGAGACAGCGCGGCGATGTTCGCCTCACCCAGCGCGTCGACGTGCGCGGCCGCCTCGGCGTGCCGGTCGGTGTGCACGGCCGCCTCGACGAGGTCCAGGCAGGCCCACAACGCGTGCGGAACGTACGGGGCGAGACTCCCGGCGGGGCTCAGTGCGCTCGCGTTGCGGTAGGCACTGTCGTAGTCGCCCCGGCCGATGTCGTTGACGGCTCGCGCGTGGAGGGCGAAGCCTTCGGCGGCACGCGCACCGCGCGGGGCGGCGAACCGCAGGATCGCGTCGGTGAGCGCCTGGCTGGTGTCGGCCTCACCGCGGGCCGCCGCCAGCATCGCCTGAACGTAGCGGAAATACCAGGTGAAGAACCTGTAGTCGTGCTCGTCGCACAGCCGCAACCCCTCCTCGGCCAGCTCCGATGCCTGCGCCCACTGCCCGGTGAGGTAGTCGTCGAAGCACAGGTGCAGCAGCGAGCCGAGATGGCGGCGGGGCGGTCCGGCGCCGTCTCGCCCCATGCGGACCACCCGCCAGGCCGCCTCCCGCAGGCCCGCCAGGCGATCGAGGTAGACCGAGCCGGTCCCCAGACGCACGATCCTGGTCGGATCGCTCTCCTCGTGCAGCCCGGCGATCAGCGTGTCCAGGCGGGCCGCGCCGCGATGGCCGGTGCGCGCCGGATCGGCGAACGTCCGGGCCAGGACCCACAGCAGATCGGGCACCTCGGGAGTCAACCGGTCGAGCGCGGCGAAGAACGGCCGCCACATCTGCGGGCGCCCGGCGAACCAGCACAGCAGGAGCAGCGTGTGCAGCGCATCATCCAGCGCGTCATTGTCGGCGCGCCAGCCATGATCACCTGCTTCGATCGCGCCGACCAGCAACCTGTGCGCGGTGTCCACATCGCCCTCGCCGTTGATCAGCACGAAGGCGCTCGCCGCCGCGGCGTACAGGGAATCGCCGCCGGCGGGGTTCGCCCGGCGCACGTCCACGAGCAGCCGGGAGGCATCGCCCAGCTCTCCGCCCGCGTCTGCGCCGATGTAGGCCGCCTCCGCCAGGCGCCGGCTCCGTCCCGCGGCGTCCGGGCTCAGCTCGGCCGCCCGGGTCAGCGAGGCGATGGCGCCCACGGCGTCGCCTCGCCGCAACCTGCGGTGGGCGGCCTCCTCAAGCAGGGCGGCGACCTCCGTGTCCGGGCCGACGGCCGCTTCGCCGAGATGCCACGCCCTGCGCTCCAGCTGCGAGGCCAGCGCCTCGGCCAGGACCAGGTGCGCCCGGCGGCGCTCGGCACCGGTGGACACCTCGACCACCGCCGATCTGATCAGCGGATGACGGAACTCAAGACGCCGCGTCCTGTCCTCGATCCGCACCAACTCGTCGCGCTCGGCCGGCTCCAGGTCATCGAGCCTCTGCTCGCCGGCCGCCGCCAGCACCAGCCCGAGATCGCCGGTGCCGTCCAGCGCCCCCAGCAGCATGAGCTCGCGGCACGGCTCGGGCAGGTCCGACACCCGTGCCGCGAACAGCGCCTGCAGGCGCCGGCTCAGTGGCAGGCCCGAGCCAGGCGCCCAGGCCGACGCGAGACGCTGCGGCCCACTCAGCCCCGCCGCCAGCTCCAGCAGAGCGAGCGGGTTACCTCCCGCTTCCGCGAGCAGCCGCCGGCGCACCCCGAGGGCCAGCCCCGGAAACCGGCTGGTGAGCAGATCCTGAGCCACCGCCGGCGGCAGCGGTCGCAGCACGAGCTCCGTGAGCCCCCCGTGCTCGAAGAAACCACCGGCATTCGACCGCGACGCTGCCAGGAAACCGACCCTGCTTCCCACCACCCTCCGGGCGACGAACCCCAGGACGGCAGCGCTCGCCCGATCCACCCATGGCACGTCGTCGACGACGAGCAGCAGCGGCCCCTCCACGGCGACCTCGCGAACCAGCAGCAGGGCCGCGTTGGACACCAGGAGCCGGTCCGGCGCCGGCCCGCTCCCGAAACCCAGCGCCACCCGCAGGGCGTCGCGGTGGACCGCGGTGAGCGCTTCGAACGCGCCGTACAAGGGGAACAGCAACTGGTTGAGGCAGGAATAGCTGACATCGGCTTCGAACTCCACCCCGGCCGCGCGCAGCACCCGCGTGCCCGACTCCGAGGCGGCCGCCGCCGCGGCGTCGAGCAGCGCCGTCTTCCCCACTCCGGGCTCGCCGGACAGCAGCAACGCCCCGCCGGCAACGGCGGCGTCCTCAAAGTAGGCGCGAATGTAGGACAGCTCCTCGCCGCGTCCCACCAGTGACCGCGCCGCAGGGACCATCGAAGCCACCGAGACACCTCCAGCTTCGTACCCGATCGCCCGCGGCGTGACGGCGGTATCGACCCGATCCCGGCACCACACCGCTCGGACGCGATCGCGGAACGACATGTCTGCCCCAGCCGCGACGCCTACCTGCCGGCAGGCGCACCCAACCGCGACAGGACACTCAAGGGCGTCCGGCCGTACTGCTGGAAGAGCCAGGACTCGCCTTAAGTGTCGCAGTCCCGCCCGCCCACTCGCATCCGTACCCTCCCTGGTCGTGTGCCAGGAGACGCGTCGAGGCGCTGGTCTGCTCACGCGTCCTGCGAGACGTCCGACGCGGTCCGGGTCCAGGTGCCGACATCGCCTGCCACCACCGGGGCGACCGGAAGAGGGCGGTCGTTCGACGGCGCACGAACTCGACCAGCCCGTGGCGATGAGGTTGCCGGGGTCGGACTGGCTCGGCCGTCGTCGAGGTCATCAATCGGGACGAATCTGTGGTGAGGGTGCTATCGTCCGGCTGCAGACGATGAAAGAGCGAGCGCAGGCGTGCCGGAGTGCGCGGATCCGTCCTATCGCCTTGCCGGCTGCCGCAGCGGGGCTCCCGAACTACGCATCCCCGAAGTGGGGATTGCCGTGGGAGGTGACGTCATGGGCGTCAACCAGGCGGTCCATGGCGTAGGAATTACGCCACAGAAATCCGGGGCGCTGCGGCGCGATGCCGTTCACCCGCAGCACATCGACGACCTGTGCTCTGCTGTCTCCGGCTACTTGCTGGATGCGTGCGCGTCCGCCGGAAAGAGGCACGAGTGAGTGGCCACCGCACCCTCCTGCTCGTGCACGGCGCCTGGCACGGCCCATGGTGCTGGCAGCCATTGATCGACCACCTCCCGGATGTCGACGTACGAACGGTCACCCTGTCCAGCAGCGGAAAGGCACCGGCAGTTCTGGGTGACCTCTATGACGATGCGGAGGTGGTCGCCAAGGCCCTCGCCGCCATCGACGCCCCCACCGTGGTGGTCGGCCATTCCTACGGAGGATGCCCGGTCAGCGAAGCTGCCGGAACTGTCGGTAACGTGCGGCGGGTCGTCTACCTGTCCGCCTTGATGCAGGACGTCGGTGATTCGGTCCTCTCACTGGTAGGCGGCGGGTATCCACCCTATTGGGATGTGCACGAGCAGCCTCATGGAAGCCCGGACCACGATTACTTCGAGGTGTCCGAGCCCATGGAGGTCCTGTACGGCGACGTGGAACCACGCCTGGCGCAGCAAGCCGTCGCCAGGCTCGGCCGCCAGTCGCTGGCCTCGGCCGTCCAGCCGCTCACCCGGGCCGCGTGGCACACGGTGCCCAGTACGTACATCCTGTGCGAGGACGACCTCGCCATCCCCCTGCCCGTCCAGGAAGAAATGGCCAGGCGTGCTCAGCGGACCCGCCGGCTGCGCTCCTCGCACTCACCGTTCCTTTCGCGGCCGGCGGAGTTGGCCCTCATGCTCCGAGAAGAACTCGCCGGATAGCGCGGGAGCGCTCATCCGACGCTGGAGGTGCATGCGAAACGGCCCCTACCTTGCGTAGTAATCGCAGGTAGAGGCCGCATTCGACGTCTAGGCGGACATCTTCTTCTTGAGGTTCTCGTCCAGCGCGGCCAGGAAGTCCTGGGTGGTCAGCCACTCGGCGTCGCCGCCGACGAGCAGCGCCAGGTCCTTGGTCATCTGACCGCTCTCGACGGTCTCGATGCAGACCCGCTCCAGCGTGTTGGCGAACTCGGTCACCGCGGGGGTGTTGTCGAGCTTGCCGCGGTGGGCCAGGCCACGCGTCCACGCGAAGATCGAGGCGATCGGGTTGGTGGAGGTGGGCTTGCCCTGCTGGTGCTGGCGGTAGTGACGGGTCACCGTGCCGTGCGCGGCCTCGGCCTCGACGGTGCGGCCGTCGGGCGTCATGAGGACGGACGTCATCAGGCCGAGCGAGCCGAAGCCCTGCGCGACCGTGTCGGACTGCACGTCGCCGTCGTAGTTCTTGCACGCCCAGACGTAGCCGCCCTCCCACTTCATGGCCGCGGCGACCATGTCGTCGATCAGGCGGTGCTCGTAGGTGAGCCCGGCCTTCTCGAAGTCCTCCTTGAACTCGGCCTCGAAGACCTCGGCGAAGATGTCCTTGAAGCGGCCGTCGTAGGCCTTGAGGATCGTGTTCTTGGTGGAGAGGTAGACCGGGTAGTTGCGGGCCAGGCCGTAGCGCATGGACGCGCGGGCGAAGTCGCGGATCGACTCGTCCAGGTTGTACATGGCCAGCGCGACGCCGGGGCCGGGGAAGTCGTAGACGTCCAGCTCGATCGGCTCGGAGCCGTCCTTCGGGGTGAAGGTGAGGGTCAGCGTGCCCGCGCCGGGGACCTTGAGGTCGGTGGCGCGGTACTGGTCGCCGAAGGCGTGACGGCCGACGACGATCGGCTTGGTCCAGCCGGGGACCAGACGCGGCACGTTGGACATGATGATCGGCTCGCGGAAGATGACGCCGCCGAGGATGTTGCGGATGGTCCCGTTCGGGGACCTCCACATCTTCTTCAGGCCGAACTCCTCGACCCGCGCCTCGTCCGGGGTGATGGTGGCGCACTTCACCCCGACGCCGTACTTCTTGATGGCGTTGGCGGCGTCGATCGTCACCTGGTCGTCCGTGGCGTCACGGTGCTCGATGCCGAGGTCGTAGTACTTCAGGTCGACGTCGAGGTAGGGAAGGATCAGCTGGTCCTTGATGAACTGCCAGATGATCCGGGTCATCTCGTCGCCGTCAAGCTCGACGACAGGATTCTCCACCTTGATCTTGGGCATGCGAATGGTTCCCCTTCAATGAATGGATGCGTTGAGGCTATCGGACCGCCATGTCACCGTGCGAAAAGGGACATGATGAACGCCTTCAGCGCGTTGTTCCCCAGCAACATCGAGGTCAGCACGAGCACGAACCCGAACACGCCCAGCGTGATGACGTCGGTCTTCCTGCTGCGGACGGCGAGCGCCCCGCCGTACCCGGCGAAGCGCAGCGCGGCCGCGATCATGATCATTCCCCCCAGTGCGAACCCGCCCCACCTCAGGTCCGCCAGCAGTGCCGTGGCAACGGCGACGACCGCACCCGCCAGGATCAGCGGGTACGGTCCCCAGGTCTCGCCGGAACGGTTCACCGTTCCTCGATCGGCTTCCACTTCTGGTCACGCTCCCCGATGTATTCACTGTCGGGGCGGATCAGCCGGTTGTCGGCGTGCTGCTCGATGACATGGGCCGTCCATCCCGACATACGGCTGATCGAGAAGACCGGCGTGAAGAGGTCGGTCGGAATGCCAAGGTAGTGGTAGACCGACGCCGCGTAGAAGTCGACGTTCGGATACAACCCCTTGGTCTCGAAGACGACCTCCTCCATCTCCTTCGACATGCGGTAGTAGGTGTCGTCACCGGACGCCTCGGCCAGCTCCTGCGACATCTTGCGCAGGTGGGTGGCGCGCGGGTCCTCGGTCTTGTACACCCGGTGTCCGAAGCCCATGATCTTCTCGCCCGCGGCCAGCCTGTCGCGCACGGCCTGGGCCACGCCGGACGGCGAGATCGACTCCAGGGTCTTCATGACCTGCTCGTTCGCGCCGCCGTGCAGCGGGCCCTTGAGCGTGCCGATCGCGGCGACGATGGCGGAGTGCATGTCCGACAGGGTCGCGGCGCACACGCGGGCGGCGAACGTGGAGGCGTTCATGGTGTGGTCGGCGTGCAGCACCAGGCAGGCGTCGAAGATCTCGATCTCGCGCCGCTCCGGCATGCGGCCGGTGACCTGAAGCAGGAAGTTCGCGGCGATGTTCAGCTCGGCGTCGGGCTCGGGCGTCCGGCCCCCGGTGCGGGCCGCGTGGTAGCGGGCGACGAGCAGCGGCTGCTGCGCGGTCAGCCGGGCGGCCTTGCGCAGGTTGGCGTCGGGCTCGATGGAGTCCTTGTCGAGATCGTCGGCGCCCGACAGGGAGACCAGGCTGCGCAGCGCCTCCATCGGTTTCTGCTTCTCGGCGATCTCAGGGATGTTCGCGGACACGAGCGAGCCCAGCTCACGGCCCCGGACCAACTCGGCGCCGAACTCCGCCAGCTCCGCGCGGCTGGGCAGCTTGCCCCGCTGGAGCAGGTGCGCGGTCTCCTCGAACGTCGCTCGGCCGGCCAGGTCATGGATGTCGTATCCACGGTAGAAGAGACGACCGGCCTTCCCGTCGATGTCGCTCAGCGCAGTGGACGCGGCTACGACGTCGGCCAGGCCTTTCGTGGGCTTGTCCGCCATGAGTGTTTCCTCCGCTTATCGTCGCTGGAAGTCTACCCGTGAGCAGGTAAAACCGTCGGCAGAGGTCCAGACCAATTTCATGCGGGATTCTCCTTATGGCAAAGGCGATTCCGCATCCCCTCGGTTGGGTAAGCCGGAGCTGTAGTAATAGTTACGGCGGGCTACCTGGGGAGGAACTGCCGTGGAGGGGCCGTTCATACGCATCGAGGACACCGGCGAGGTGGTCCCGTTGCGCCCCGAGATCACGACGGTGGGGAGGGGCCGCGGTGTCGACATCCGGCTGACCGATCCGAGCGTGTCTCGACTCCATGCCGAGTTCGTCAGGCGAGGACCCTACCTGTATGTCGTTGACCTGGGCCTGTCCCGCAACGGCACGCGGGTGAATGGCAGGCCGATCGCCCGGAGGGTCCTGGACGACGGCGACGTCGTCTCCTTCGGCGCGGCGCGCGGTCGCATCGGCGGAGTCCCCCGCGAGGACTTCACCCCCGAGATCGAGCTCCGCAGGGCGGCGGCGCCCGAGCTGACCAGACGCGAGGTCGACGTGCTGACCTCGCTCTGCCGGCCGGCGCTGTCGGACGAGGCGTTCGTCGCCCCGGCGACCGCCCGCGAGATCGCCGACGACCTCGTCGTGACCGAAGCCGCGGTCAAGCAGCACCTGCTGCGGCTCTACCAGAAGTTCCGGATCCCGGAGGGCACCAACCGGCGCACGCGGCTGGCCAACGAGGTCGTCGCGCTGGGCCTGGTGCGCCCCACCCCTGTGGTGCCACCGCAGCGGGCGGGAGCCGCGGCCGACCAGCCGTCGGCCGCCGGGCGCAGGGCTTCATAGCAGCCGGATCGCGACCGGGGCTTCGGCGAGGGGTTCCGGCAGCGTCAGAGGGTCGGAGCCAGGTGTCACCGTGCCCAGCACGCGCGCCCCCGTGGCGCCCGTGCACCCGGGCACGGTGGCCGGCAGGCCGTGCGCGGTGAGCCAGCCGAAGAGCGAGAAGGCGACGGCCTCCTTCGCTCCGGCCGGCACGCCGAGCTCGTCGCTGGCCATCAGCCGCGTGTGCGGCGCGCGTGCGCGCAGCATGCCCATCAGCGTGGGGTTGCGCACACCGCCGCCCGACACGACCACCGTGTCGAGCCGGTGCCCGCGCAGCTCGGCGGCGACGGTCTCGGCGGTCAGCGCCGTCAGCGTGGCCACCAGATCGGGCAGCGGCAGGTCGGCTCCGGCTCGGGCGCGGACGTAGCCGGGCGTGAAGAGTTCCTTGCCGGTCGTCTTCGGCGGGTCCTGGGCGTAGTAGGGCTCGGTCAGCAGCTCGGCGAGCAGCTTCTCGTCCACCGTGCCCGCCGCGCCGAGCGCGCCGTCCTCGTCGTACGGCGGCGCCGCGGCGTCGATGAGGGCGCACGCGGGCCCGGTGTCGTAGGCGATCGGGCCCGCGGCGGCCGTCCCGGCGACGGTCAGGTTGGCGATGCCGCCGAGGTTGAGCGCTCCGGCGCGGCCGGGCAGCCCCGCCACGAGCAGCAGGTCGAGATACGACACGAGCGGCGCGCCCTGCCCACCGGCGGCGACGTCGCGGACCCGCACGTCCGAGACGACCGGCAGCCCGGTGCGCTCGGCGATCCAGGCGGGCTGGCCGAGCTGCAGCGTGCCCAGCACCCGGCCACCTTCCACCCAGTGGAACAGCGTCTGCCCGTGGGAGCAGATCAGGTCCGCCCTGGGCCCGTGCCGTGCCGCGTCGGCGAACGCCTGGCCGATGAGGGTGTCGAGCGCGCACACCTCCCCCATGTCCACCCGGTTGGGCGGGAGGGCGGCGACGATGCGGGCTCTCAGCCCGGCCTCGTACGGCCGCTCGCCGACGTGCTCGATCCTGCCGATGAGCGTGCCGCCGTCGAGTGACCAGTCGACGACCGCGCTGTCGATGCCGTCGTGCGACGTGCCGGAGATGAGACCGAGAACCCGCATCGCGCTCCCTAGAGGACCCTGAACCCGTTGCTGGGCCTGCTCGTCCGGTTGGCCCGGTCGACCGCCACCACGTAGTAGTGGTCACCCCGCTTGCCGTCGGGGTCCACCCATCGGACCTGCCGGTCGCCGGGGACGACGGCGACGAGGTGACGCGCGTCGCCGAAGGCCCCCGAGGCCGCCCGGTCCGGGAAGCGGAACACCGCGAACTGGAACGGCTCGTCGCGGCCCGTCGCGACCGCCCGCACCTCCACGCCACCGGCCGGGCGGCGCAGCGCGTACGCCACGACGGGACGCCGCGGCCCTTCGCCGCCCGCCAGCCGGGGCAGGACCGGCGCCAGCGCGGGGCGGGTGTAGTGGTCGCCGACGGCCGTGCTGATCGAGGCGATCCGGTCGGCGCGCAGGTCGTTGGCGTTGTACCAGATGTCGCCGGAGATCTCGGGGTGGGCGCGGTTGAGCGTGAGGTGCTTGGACAGCTCGGCCGGGTCCTGCCACGGGGCCGCCTGCGCCGGGTCGCCCGCCTTGTAGGCCGCCTGGCCGATCCACAGCAGCGTGTTCGTGCCGCTCGCCACGTCCGACCACCACGGGACGAGCTTGGAGTAGTCGGCGGGCGGCTGGCCGATGTACCAGTAGAGCTGCGGCGCGATGTAGTCGAGCCAGCCTTTCTTCACCCAGCCGCGCGTGTCGGCGTGCAGGTTGTCGTACGACTGGCCGCCGTTGGTGTCGGAGCCGAGCGGGTCGACGGCCTTGTTGCGCCAGATGCCCGACGGGCTGATGCCCCAGGCGACCTCCGGCCTGACCTCGCGGACGCGCTGCTGCATCTCCGAGACCATGAGGTCGACGTTGTGGCGGCGCCAGGTGGCCAGGTCGGGGAAGCCGGCCCCGTGCTGGGCGAACGCGGCGCTGTCGTCGAAGGCCGTGGTGTTGGTGGGGTAGAAGTAGTCGTCGAAGTGCAGGCCGTCGATGTCGTAGCGGGTGAGCGCGTCGAGCATGGCGTCCTGGCAGAACTTCCGCACCTCGGGCAGGCCAGGGTTGTAGTAGAGCTTGCCGCCGAACGGCAGGATCCAGTCGGGGTGCTTGCGGCCGGGGTGGTCGGGGTGGAGCTGGGCCGGGTCCGGCTGCATGGAGACGCGATACGGGTTGAACCACGCGTGGAAGGCCAGGCCGCGCTTGTGCGCCTCCTCCACGGCGAATCCGAGGGGGTCGTAGCCGGGATCCTGCCCCTGGGTGCCGGTCAGCCAGTGCGACCACGGCTCGAACGGCGACGGCCAGAAGGCGTCGGCGGTCGGCCGGATCTGCACGAAGACCGAGTTGAGCTTGCGCTGCACGGCCAGGTCCATCCAGGCGATGTACTCGGCCTTCTGCTGGTCCACGCTCAGCCCCTGCTTGGAGGGCCAGTTGATGTTGACGACCGACGCGATCCACATGCCGCGCATCTGGCGCAGCGGCGGGACGTAGGCGTCGTCGAGCGAGGACGCGGAGGAGGCTAAGGCGGGCAGCGGTACTGCGGTGGCGGCGGCGGCGAGGGCGAGACCCTTGAGAACTGTCCTTCTGCTGGGCATGGGGGTGGCCTCCGGGAAGCGGTTGTGTCGAGGGCGACGATGACAGAAAATTACCTTCAATTCAACAACCGTGAAGGAAACTGCCACATGTCCGCTGACCTGTACCGACTCGCCCTGGCGGTCCTGCAGCCCGGCTACGAAGAGACCACCGCACCCGACTGGCTGCGCAGGGCCCTGGGCGAGGGACTGGGCGGAGCGGTGCTGTTCGCCCGCAACCGGCCGGACGCGGGGCACGTACGGGCCCTGCGCGCCGAGAATCCCGGCGTCGTCGTCGCCGTCGACGAGGAGGGCGGGGCAGTCACCAGACTGGAGGTGGCCGCCGGCAGCTCCTTCCCCGGCAACCGCGCGCTCGGCGTGATCGACGACGTCGCCCTCACCGAGCGGGTGGGCCGCCAGATCGGCCGGATGCTCGCCGAAGCCGACATCACGCTCAACTACGCGCCCTCGGCCGACGTCAACGCCGACCCGGCCAACCCGGTGATCGGCGTCCGCTCGTTCGGCCCGACGGCGGACCTCGTCGCCCGGCACACCGTCGCCTACGTCCACGGCGTGCAGGGAGCGGGGGTCGCCGCCTGCGCCAAGCACTTCCCCGGCCACGGCGACACGGCCACCGACTCACACCTGGCGCTGCCGACCGTGCACGCCTCCGGACAGGTGCTGGCGGAACGCGACCTGCCGCCGTTCCGCGCCGCGATCCGGGCCGGCGTCCGGGCGATCATGTGCGGCCACCTGCTGGTGCCCGCCCTCGACCCCGAGCTGCCCGCCACGCTCAGCCGCGCCATCCTGACCGACCTGCTCCGGGACGGGCTGGGCTTCGACGGGATGCTGGTCACGGACGCGATCGAGATGCGGGCGGTGGCGGCCAGGTTCACCCCCGGCGAGATCGCCGTGCGCGCCCTCGCCGCCGGCGCCGACGCCATCTGCGCCGGCCTCACCACCGAGCGCACCCTGTACGAGCTGCGCGACGCCATCGTGGCGGCCGTCCGCGAGGGCGTGCTCCCCGAGGAGCGCCTGGCGCAGGCCGCCGCCCGGGTGCGGGCCGTGTCCGACTGGTACGGCGAGCAGGCGGCGCTGCGCGAGAAGGCCCGCGCCGACGCCGACCCCGGCGTGGGCCTCGACGCCGCCCGGGCGGCGCTCACCACGTCCGGGACCGGCCGGCTGACCCGGCCACCGCTCGTCGTGGAGGTCAACACCCGCTTCAGCCAGGCCGTCGACCCGGCCATGCCGGCCGGCCTGACGGCCGCGCTCGCCGAACTGCTGCCCGGCACCGCCCGCGCCCGGCTCGCGGAGGAGGGCGAGCTGCCACCGTTCGACGACCGGCCGGTGGTGCTCGTGGTGCACGACGCCGCCCGGCACGCCTGGGTCCGGGAGCGGGTGGCGCAGGCCGTACGGGTGCGCCCCGACGTCATCGTCGTGGACACCGGTGTCCCGGCCGACCCGCCCGCCGGCCCGCACGCCACCCATGTCGCCACGCACGGCGTCTCCCGCGTCTCGGCACGGGCCGCGGCCGAATGGCTGGTGCGATGACCGGCGGCCGGGTGCCCGGCGCCACCACCCCTGCGCAGCCCGCCAACCCGGTGGCCGCGGTGCGGGCGGTGTTGCCGTCGCTCACGCCCGCGGCGCAGACCATCGCCCGCATCATCCTCAGCGACCCCGAGCTCGTGGTCCGGAGCACCATCACCGAGTTCAGCGCGGTGTCCGGCACCAGCGAGGCGACCATCGTCCGCACCGCCCGCGTGCTCGGCTTCTCCGGCTACTCGCAGCTCCGCTTCGCGCTGGCCGCGGCCGTCGCCAAGGAGCAGGCCAGGGAGCCGGACCGGCTCGTGCCCGGCGACCTCGGCCCCGACGACCCGCTCACCGACGTCATCGCCAAGGTCGCCCGCTCGGAGGCGGAGGCGCTGGCCGACACGGCGGCGCAGCTCGACCCGGTCCTGCTCGGCCGGGTGGTGACCGCCATCGCCGCCGCCCGCCGCGTCGACGTGTACGGCGTGGCCGCCTCGGGCCTGGTGGCCGCCGACATGTCGCAGAAGCTGCTGCGGATCGGCGTGTCCAGCCATCCGTTCGCCGACGCCCACCTCGCCCTCACCAGTGCCGCCCTGCTGCGCCCCGGCGACGTGGCCGTGGCGATCAGTTGCAGCGGCGAGACGCCCGACGTCCTCGTCCCCGCCCGCACGGCCGCCGAGGCGGGGGCCGTGGTCGTGGGCATCACCAACAACCCGCGCTCGTCGCTGGCGGAGGTGGCCCACCACACGATGGTGTCGGCGGGCCGCGAGACCGCCTTCCGGCCCGGGGCGCTGGCCAGCCGCATCAGCCAGCTCCTGATCGTCGACTGCGTCTTCGTCGGCCTCGCCCAGCGCACCTACGACACGGCCAGCGCCGCCATCCACGCCACCCGCGAGGCCACGAACCGCTACCGCCACCGCTCCTGACCCGCGATCACCGGCGATCGCGTGCGCGCGCGACGAACTCCTCCGCGATGTCCATCAGCTCGCCGCGCGCGGACGTCGTCGTCTGCACGTCCACGAACACCTCGTGGGCGCCCGCCTCGGCCAGCGCGTCCAGGTGGCCGGCGATCTGGGCGACGGTGCCGGCGCGCGGCACCTCGCCGGCGGGCACGGGGTCCCGGGTGATCCTGGGGTTGATCCGGATCACCATGCGCAGCGCGGCGGGGTCGCGGCCGGCCTTCTCGGCCGAGCGCAGCGCCGTGTCCCACAGGTGCTTCAGGTACGGGGCGGGCATGGCCGCCCCCAGCCAGCCGTCGGCTCGGCGGCCGACCCGCTCCAGGGCCGCCGCGGTCAGCCCGGCGAGCAGGATCGGCGGCCGGGGGCGCTGGTGGGGCTTGAGGTCCACGCGACACGGCGGCACCGTCCACAACGGCCCCTCGTGCGCCACCACCTCCGCCGACCAGAGGGTCTCCAGCAGGTCCAGCGTCTCCTCCAGCCGCGGGCTCTTCCCCCGCCAGGGCACCCCGGTCGCGGTGTACTCGTCGCCCAGCCAGCCCAGGCCGAGGCCGACGTCGAGCCGCCCGTGGCTGATCAGGTCGAGCGAGGCCAGGCTGCGGGCCAGCAGGACGGGCGGCTGCCACAGCGCGTTCAGCGTGCTGGTGCCCAACCGGACGCGGCTGGTGCCGACAGCCGCGAGCGTCAGCGCCGACAGCGGGTCGAAGAACGTCGCGTACGCCTCGGGGATGCGGCCGTCGCCGCCCGGGTAGCGGTGGCTGGGGGCCAGCGGCACGATGACGCGGTCGGCCGCCCACAGGCTGTCGTAGCCCATGTCCTCCAACCTCGTGGCGGCCTCCCGGATGAAGTCCGGGTCGGCGAACGGGCCGTACTGGGGTACCGCGAATCCGATGCGCATGCCCACCTCCTCTGTGACAGGGCGGCCCGCGCGATCCCCTGCCCGGATGAGCGGAGATCGGCGTGAACGTGGACTGCCGGTGGACAGACGGCCCGGCCGGCTTCGCCCTTGCCCGCCACGCGCCGACGGCCGAACCCTGCCGGACGGACGCGGCCACTTCCAGTGGATCACAACGAAGGACTTTCGACCACGAGCATCCAGGTCTCACGGCTCACCCACCGCGGGTGCGGCCGGCGCCGCGGCGTACCCTGTCCAGATGACCTTGCAGGGACACACCCGGGCACGGACCGGCTGAATGTCGTCACGCACCGTCCTCCTGCTCGGCGGCTTCATCCTCGCGTCGCTCAACCTCCGGCCCGCACTCGCCGGCGTCTCTCCGCTGCTCGACGAGATCATGACGGATCTCGGTCTGACTCCGGCGGGGGGCGGCGCGATCACCACGGTCATGGTGGTGTGTCTCGGGGTGTTCGGGGGCCTCACGCCGATCCTGGCCAGGCACGCCGGCCTCGACCGGACCCTGCTCGCGGGCCTGCTGCTGCTCACCGCCGGCGTCCTCGTGCGGACCGTGGACGGCGTGCCGGCGCTCTACCTCGGCTCCGCGCTGGCCGGCACCGCGATCGCGATCATGAACGTGGCCATGCCGGGCGTGGTCAAGCAGCACTTCCCCCACCAGATCGGGGCGTACACATCGGTCTACGTCTCCGGGCTCGTGGCCGGTGCCGCCGCCGCGTCCGCGCTCATGATCCCGCTGGAGCGGCTCACCGGCCACGGCTGGCGCGGCGTCTCGGCCCTCGTCGCGGTGCCGGCCGTGGCCGCCGCCCTGCTGTGGCTCCCCCAGGCGCTGCGCAGACCGGCGCTCTCCGGTGACCGGCCGCGCCACTTCGCCGCCATCCTGCGCAACCCGGTCACGTGGTGGGTGACGCTGTTCATGGGGGTGCAGTCGCTGACCTTCTACATCATGCTGGCGTGGCTGCCGACGATCTTCCAGGAGTCGGGCCTGCCCGCCGACCAGGCCGGCTACCTGCTCAGCCTGACCAACCTGGCCCAGATCGCCGCCACCCTCGCCGTCCCCGTCCACGCCGGCCGCCGCGCCTCCCAGGTGCCGCACGTGACGGTCGCGACGGCGCTGACCATCGTCGGCTACCTGGGCGTGCTGCTCGCGCCCACGACCCTGCCCTGGCTGTGGATGATCATCCTCGGCCTCGGCCAGGGCGCCGCGATCGCGCTCGCGCTGCTCATCATCGCCCTGCGCGCCCCCGACCCGTCATCGGTGACGGCCCTGTCGGCGGTGGCGCAGTCGTGCGGCTACGTGCTCGCGGCGGCCGGGCCGCTGCTGATCGGGGTGCTCAGGCAGTCCTCGGGCGGCTGGACCGTGCCGCTGCTGGCCGGCCTGGCCTTCTGCCTCGTCCAGGCGGTCGCCGGCCTCTTCGCCGCCCGCCCCCACCTGGCACGCTGACCGATGGGGCATCATGCCCTCGTGGACCTGAACTACTACGACGCCCTCATCGCCGTCGCCGACGACTGCCCCACCCGCAGTGCCGTGGTCCCGGCCCCGCGGGGCGGCAAGAAGACGGTCGCGACGGTGCAGTACGAACTGCTCGCCGACAACCCGGGCATCCTGACCCAGGAGGACGTCCTCTTCGAGACGTGGCTGCGCCGCCAGGAACAGCCGGAGCCCTCGGAGGCCGACCGGGCGCGGCTCCGCGCGGAGTTCTTCGCCAGACCGCAGGCCTGTCTGCGGGCGTCCCCGCTGCCGAAGAAGTACGGCTGGGGCCTGCTCTTCGACGAGGCGGGCCGGGTGAGCCTGTGCCCGGCGGGGTCGGCGGAGTACGAACGGCTCGTCACCGGTGACGAGCCGGGCGTGAAGATCCTCAAAGCCATGCGCTCCCGCCGCACCTGACCGCCCCACCAGCAGGCAACCTCGCCCCATGGGCAAGCGGCCTCCTCCAGACCGCACGCCCACCGCTGTGCGCGAACGACCCGCCGAAACACCCTCCCCCAAGCACGACCCACCATGACCCACGCCCTTCGCCCCACTGGAGCGATCATCGGGGGTCGCACGAGGTGCTCGGCGGCTGGTTCACGCGCAGCGTGTCGTCACGGCGCTGGCGCGATGTCGCCACCGAGAAGACGCCGGGCGACACGGAGGGCGTCGTCCGGGGAGGTTGCACCTGAGGTGGAGCTTGTGGCGAGGCCGCGGTCTCCGGCCGCCGGAGCGGCGACGAAGTCCTCAACAGCATCCATGTGGTCGGGCTGCAAACCACGGCGCGGGGACGGTGCGATCAACAGGGCGCGGCCGGACATGGTCAGTTCCTCGTGCCCCGGCCCCTGGGTCGGCACCTCGACGTCGTCGGTCCAGACGAGCCTGCGGCCCTGGGCCAGAACCTGGCGGGCCGCGGCGAGCTTGGCCGTCGCCGCGGCCGTGCCTGTCAAGTGTTCCGACCAGGCACGACCCAGTCGGGGCAGCCCGAACAGCCGTTCCACCTGGTCGGCGTCAGGGCACCAGGTGCTGCACCACCGGATCTCGACGCGACCCGCGTGGTGCAGGGAGCGGATGCGGTCGACCAGGGCGGGCGCCCAGCGCATCCGGTACACGTCGCCGGCGGAGTAGGCGGTACCGGTGCGCGGCGCACCTCCCCAGCCGGGCCGGGCCGCGTTGATCACTCCGTCCACGTCGAGCAACCACACCGGCCGGTCCATCAGCCGGAACGCCCGTCGTGCACGGGACGGAAGGCGGCCGTGCTCATGATCTGCCTCCTGCGGAGTCAGGTGGCGGCAAGGTCCTGGGGCTCTCGCGGACGGGTGCCGGTCCCGGCCGTTCGGGCAGGGGAGAGCGGTCCCATCCGCGCCTCCGGCCGGCGCTCGGGGGGCGCGGGGGCCGGAGGGCGGCGGCCTTCGCCGCTACAGGCGCTCGGCGGCTTCCACGACGTTGGACAGGAGCAGGGCGCGGGTCATGGGGCCGACACCGCCCGGGTTGGGGGTCAGGAAGCCCGCCACCTCGGCCACGTCGGCCGCCACGTCGCCGGCGATCTTGCCGTCGACGCGGGAGACGCCCACGTCGAGGACGGCCGCGCCGGGCTTGACCATGTCGCGGGTGATGAGGCCGGGCACGCCGGCGGCGGCCACCACGATGTCGGCCCGGCGGACGTGGCCGGCCAGGTCCTGGGTGCCGGTGTGGCAGAGGGTCACGGTGGCGTTCTCGCTGCGGCGGGTGAGCAGCAGGCCGAGGGAGCGGCCCACGGTGATGCCGCGGCCGACCACGGCGACCTCCGCGCCCTTGACGGGCACCCCGTACTCCTGCAGGAGCAGCACGATGCCGTGGGGGGTGCAGGGCAGCGGCGCGTCGACCATGTGGACGAGCCGGCCGAGGTTGACCGGGTGCAGGCCGTCGGCGTCCTTGGCCGGGTCCATCCGCTCGATCAGCGCCATCGTGTCGAGGTGGCGCGGCAGCGGGAGCTGCACGATGTAGCCGGTGCACTCGGGTGAGGCGTTGAGCTCGTCGACGGCGGCCTCGACCTCGGCCTGTGTGGCGGTCGCCGGCAGGTCGACGCGGATGGAGGCGATGCCGACCTCGGCGCAGTCACGGTGCTTGCCGGCGACGTAGATCTGGCTGCCGGGGTCGTCTCCGACGAGGACGGTGCCCAGGCCGGGCGTGACGCCGCGGGTCTTGAGCGCGGCCACCCGGGCCGCGAGGTCTGCCTTGATCTTGGCGGCCGTGGCCTTGCCGTCGAGTTTCACTGCGCTCATGTCGCCCCATCCTTCCACGGCCTTCCCGAGCTGCCGTACGCGGCCTCCTGCCCCTCGGTGACATCGTTGTCATCGGGCGTAGAAGGACATAAAGTGACGGTCGCCAGCCCACCGTTCACCGAGGAGCCCCCTTGCCCGAGACCCTGTGGGAGCGTCGATGAGCTCCGTCCTCGCCATCGACATCGGGGGAACCAAGCTCGCCGCCGCACTGGTGGGCGAGGATGGTTCCGTTTCGGGCTCGGCCATCCGGCCGACGCCGCGCACGGACGTCATGGCCGCCCTGGCCTCCCTCATGGACGAGGTGTGCGCCGGCGGCGAGCGGCCGCAGGCGGTGGGCATCGGCTGCGCCGGCCCGCTGAACCTGGCGGCCGGCACCGTCAGTCCCGTGAACATGCCGAGCTGGCGTGACTTCCCGCTCCGTGACGAGGTGCGGGAGCTGACCGGGTTGCCGACCGTGCTCGCGGGTGACGCGCAGTGCTTCGCACTGGGCGAGCACTGGCTGGGCTCGGGCCGGGGCAGCTCGGCGCTGCTCGGCATCGTGGTCTCGACCGGCATCGGCGGCGGCCTGGTCATCGACGGCGTGCCGCTGCTCGGCCCGACCGGCAACGCCGGGCACGTCGGCCACATGACCGTCGACCCGTACGGCGAGCGATGCGAGTGCGGCGGGCGCGGCTGCGTCGAACGCTACGCCAGCGGCCCCAACCTGGCCCGCTGGGCGCTGGACAACGGCTGGAAGGCCCCGGAGGGCGAGCCGGCCGACGCCCGGAACCTGGCCAGGGACGCCGCCGACGGCGAGCCGGTCGCGGTGGCGGCCTACGAGCGTGCCGCCAGGGCGCTGGCCGGGATGATCGCCTCCGCCGCCGCGGCCGCCGAGGTGACCAGGGTCGTCATCGGCGGGGGCGTATCGGGGGCCGGTCCGGTGCTCTTCGAGCCGCTGGAGCGGGCTCTGGACGACGTGGCGGGGCTCGCGTTCGTCAGGTCGGTGGACGTGCAGCCGACCGTGCTCGGTGTACGGGCGGGCCTGGCGGGGGCCGCCAAGCTGGCCTGGGACTATTCGGACTCGGCCGCGGCGGCCTGAGCCTCGCGCCGCTCGATGATCCTGCGGGTGAAGGGGATCGTCTCAACGGCCCGCACGCCCAGGTAGGCGCCCAGGAACGCGAGCACCACGAGCATGACCGGGCTCATGGCGAACCCGTTCACGGTCACGAAGGCGTACAGGATCGTGTCGAGCAGCACCATAAGGGGACTCCGAGGGCAGAAACAGACGGCGAGGCCCATAGGGTAACCGGACCTCGCCGATGCTCGCCGCCGTTCGGCCGGCTTTGTGGAAAACTCGCCGGCCGAGTCCCGCCCCTGTGGACGCCGCCGCCGAGGACCCCACCCCGATGGACGCCGCCGCCGAGGATCCCACCTCGGTGGACGCCGCGGCGGAGGAGTCCCGCGACCGTGGACTCCTCCGCCGCGGACGGCCGGTCAGTGGAAGAAGTGGCGCGTGCCGGTGAAGTACAGCGTGATGCCGGCCTTCTCCGCCGCGTCGATGACCTCCTGGTCGCGTACGGACCCGCCGGGCTCCACCACGGCCTTGACCCCGGCCTCGATCAGCACCTCCAGCCCGTCGGCGAACGGGAAGAACGCGTCGGAGGCACCCACCGACCCGGCGGCCCGCTCGCCCGCGCGGCTGACCGCCAGGCGGCAGGAGTCGACCCGGTTGACCTGGCCCATGCCGACGCCCACGGTCGCCCCGCCGGAGGCCAGCAGGATGGCGTTGGACTTGACCGAGCGGCCGGCCCGCCAGGCGAACGCCAGGTCCGCCAGCACCTCGGGGCTCGCGGGCTCGCCGGCCTTGAGCTCCCACTGCTCCGGCGCGTCGCCGGGCGCGTCGACCCGGTCGGCCTGCTGCAGGAGCAGCCCGCCGTCGATCCGGCGGAACTCCGACGCGTTGGCCGGCCCCTCGGGGCAGACCAGCAGCCGGATGTTCTTCTTCTTCGTCAGCACGGCCAGCGCCTCGGGCTCGAACGACGGCGCCACCACGACCTCGGTGAACACCTCGGCGATCTGCCCGGCCAGCTCGGCCGTGACCGGCCCGTTGACCGCGATCACCCCGCCGTACGCCGACACCGGGTCGCAGGCGTGGGCCTTGCGGTGCGCCTCGGCCACGTCGGCGCCGACGGCGATGCCGCACGGGTTCTGGTGCTTGATGATCGCCACGCACGGGTCGGTGAAGTCCCAGGCGGCCCGCCAGGCGGCGTCGGCGTCGAGGTAGTTGTTGTAGGACATCTCCTTGCCGTGCAGCTGCTCGGCCTCGGCGAGGCCACCCGAGCCGCCCGAGCCGCCCGAGCCGCCCGAGCCGCCGGCGTAGAGGGCGGCGGCCTGGTGCGGGTTCTCGCCGTAGCGCAGGGTCGCCTTGCGCTCCCAGGTGGCCCCCATGAACGCCGGCCACTCGCCGTCGGGCTCGTACGCGCTGGCGAACCAGGAGGCGACCGCCACGTCGTAGGAAGCCGTGTGGGCGTAGGCGAGGCCCGCCAGCCGCTTGCGCTCGGCCAGGGTGAAGCCGCCCTCGTTCAGGGCGTCCAGCACGTCGCCGTAGGCGGCGGGGTCGACGACGACGGCGCAGGTGCTGTGGTTCTTGGCCGCGCCGCGGATCATCGCCGGGCCGCCGATGTCGATCTGCTCGACGCACTCCTCCGGCGACGCGCCCGAGGCGACCGTCTCGGCGAACGGGTAGAGGTTGACGACCACGAGCTGGAACGGGTCGATCTCCAGCTCGTCGAGCTGCGCCACGTGGTGGGGCTTGGTCAGGTCGGCCAGCAGCCCGGCGTGCACGCGCGGGTGCAGGGTCTTGACCCGGCCGTCCAGGCACTCGGGGAACCCGGTGAGCTGCTCGACCTTCGTCACCGGGACGCCGTAGGAGGCGATGGCGGCCGCGGTGCCGCCGGTCGACACGATCTCCACGCCGGCCGAGTCGAGCGCCCTGGCCAGCTCCTCCAGCCCGGACTTGTCGTACACCGCGATCAGCGCGCGCCGGATGGCGATGCGAGTCACTTGGATTCCCCTCCTGTTTGGTTCCCGATGCGGACGACGCGTCCGCTGACCGTCCAGCCCTCGCGGACCATCCGGCCGACGATCTCGACGAGCAGGTCGCGCTCGACGGTCTTGATGCGCTCGTGCAGGGACGCCTCGTCGTCGTCAGGGAGGACGGCGACCGCCTCCTGAGCGATGATCGGCCCGGTGTCGACGCCCGAGTCGGCCAGCATCACCGTGCAGCCCGTCACCTTGACCCCGTGGGCGAGCGCGTCGCGCACGCCGTGGGCGCCGGGGAAGGACGGCAGCAGCGCGGGATGGGTGTTGACCACCGGGAAGGCACCGATCGTCGGCTCCCCCAGGATCTTCATGAATCCCGCCGCGACCACGAGATCGGGCTCGTACGAGGCGATCCGGGCCGCGACGGCGGCGTCCCAGTCCGCCCGCGATGGGTGATCGGCCAATTTCTCGACGAATGTCGGCACATTGGCCTTCTCCGCCCTGTCCAGCCCCGCGATCCCCTCCCGGTCCGCGCCGACGGCGACCACGCGGGCCCCGTACGACGGGTCGGCGGAAGCGTCCAGGAGGGCCTGTAGGTTGGTTCCAGAGCCGGAAACGAGGACGACGAGCCGCCCAGCCTTAGACACGCATCACTCCAATGGGAGAACCGGGGTGGGGCTGCCAGCGTATCCGCTCCTCACCCGGGCACGCAGAGGAGGTCAGGTGTCGACACCGGTGCAGGCGCCGGCGGGCCAGCAGCCCGCGGATTCCGCGGGCCGCCGCGCGATCTGGTTGTCCATCGCAGCGCTGGCCATGACGTTCATGCTGCCGTTCGCCGGGCTGGTGATGGCGCTGTTCGCCCTCATGGCCGGCATCCGCGCGCTGCCGCAGCTCAAGAGCGTGGGCAGGCCGACCGGCACGGCCGTGGGCGGCATCGCCGTCTCGGCGATCGCGCTGGCGCTGTCGGGCGGCGCCACGGCGATGCAGTTCTACCTGATGGACGAATACTCCGCCTACCAGGAGTGCATGAAGTCGGCCGGCACGGTCACCTCGCAGGGCGAGTGCTTCACCCAGTTCAGGGACGCGGCGCAGCAGAAGCTGCCCCCGGACGTGCTGGAGATGCTGGGCACCGTCCAGCCGTAACCCCGCGGCCCGCCGGCCGTGCCCATCAGCCGCGCCCGCCCGTCACGGCTGTCCGTCACGCCCGCCCGTCGCGCCCGCCCGTCACGCCCGCCCGTCACGGCTGTCCGTCACGCCCGCCCGTCGCGGCTGTCCGTCACGGCCGCCCGTCACGCGCTGTCGGTCGGGCCGTCAGTCGCGGTCCCAGGCGTACGGGTCCAGATAGATGACGTGCCCGCCGCGATCGTCCGACTCGTCCACGATGTCCCTGCGCGGCCCGCCGCGCCCGTCGCGCCCGTCGGCGGCTGGGAGAGGCCGCGCCTGGGCGCGCGTCTCGGCCTCGGCCGAGGCGTGCTCGTCCTGCCAGTCGTCGCGGATGACCGGGATGGGCTGGGTGTCGGCCTCGGTCGCGTCCATCCAGTGGCCCGGCAGCGGGCGGGCGTCGGCCTCGGCCAGGCCCACCTTGCTCGCGGCCCGGGCGATGGCCGCCCCGGCCTTGCGCACGGGCGCCGCGGCCTTGTCGAGCGGCGCGCGAGCCCGCCGGTTGAGCAGCAGCAGGTTGGTCACCCCGGCCGAGATGCCCGCTGCGACCCCCACCTCCAGCGCGACCGACACGGCCACCTGCCACGGCGACGGACCGACGGCCGCCAGCCGCCCGCCGCCGATCGGGCCGCCCGACAGGGCCGCCAGCAGGCCCGCCACGAGCCCGGTGGTGACGCCGGTGAAGAAGCCCCACAGCGGCGCGGCCTCGTACGAGGGTGACGGCGAGACCCTGGCGACCACCACGCCCGCCACCGCCCCCGCCGCGAACGGCAGCGCGACCACGGCCATCATCCAGCCTGGCACGGGACCGCTGTCGGGCAGCGCGCCGAGCAGCGGCAGGCTCGGCACCGTGCCGAGCTGCACGCCCGTGGGCGCCACGAGGGTCCCGGTGCCGATGGCGAACCCCGGCCCGGCGACGTAGGACAGCGCCCAGATGACCACGTTGAGCAGGTAGAGCAGTTGCAGGAGCAGGAGCAGCAACCCGCCCACGAACCCGGGCGACAGCACCCCGGACAGCTCGCGCACCTGCCCGAAGTTGAGCCCGACCGCCACGACCACGAGCAGCAGCCCGGCCGCCAGCAGCACCGCCGTGGCCACGGCGGTGCCGAGGGTCAGCGCGCGCACCCGTTCGGGCAGCAGCCGCAGCATCGCCCGCCACGGCCCGATCGTGCGTGCGGTGGCCAGCGAGCCCGCCAGGAAGGCGAGCGTGAAGTGACTCAGCAGGGCGTCGCCGATGAACGGCTGGGTGATGTCGTTGCGGGCCACGACCGCGATCAGCCCGGCCAGCAGCGCGTACGGCGCAGCCAGCGAGACCCCTGCCTGCGCCACCAGCACGAGCTGCGCCCGGCGGCGGGCGTTGGCCTGCTCGCGCGGGCTGTTCTTCGGCAGCCGGGCGGGCAGCCGCAGCCGCAGGTCGGCGTCGCGGGCCATCCAGCGGGCGGCGCGGTACAGCAGCAGCGCGGGCAGGATGATCAGGCCGAGGGGCAGCAGCCCGACCCGGCCGCCGGGGATCGCGAAGCCCGCGTGGTGGGCGGCCAGCCAGGCCTGCGCCGCCGTACGGAACACCCCGGGCAGCCCGGCGCCCAGCGTGCCGTTGGGCGCCGCGATCCAGCCGACCAGGGTGAGCGTGGTGAGGGCGGCCAGCCCGACGCCAAGTGTGCAGGCGGCGGCCAGCATCCCCGACACAGGCAGCGGCCGCCGGGACTCGTCGTCGTCCGACACCCCGGGGAGCTTGCCGAGAACCGAGCGGGGGGCTGCCCGGAGCTGGTCGAGAATCGCCGTCACAGTAGGCGATTTTCTCAATCTTTTCCGACCGCCGCTTGGTTGACGCGCCGCGCCGGTCCGGCTTTGTGGGCTTTTCCGGACCGTACGACCCCACCGCCCCTGCGCTCACCCCTGACCGGAAACCCCGGCCACGCGGCGGATCCCGGCGATGCGGCCCGCTCACGGTGGCATGGCGGGTTCATGATTAGGTAGACCCATGGCGCGAGAAGCGGACAAGCCGGCGGCACGACGGGGAGGAAGCCGCGGCGAGGCGATCGCCACCCCTCAGGCACTCCTCGCGGCGCCCGGCTACGTGGCCCGGCGGCTCTACCAGTCGTACGTGGCCCTGTGGACGCGCACGGTCGATCCCGTCCTGACAGGCCCGCAGTTCGCGGTGCTCACCGCCGTCGACCACCATCCGGGCGTCGACCAGGGCTCGTTGGCCTCGTCGGTGGCGCTCGACCGGTCCACGATGGCCGACATCGTCCGCCGGCTGGAGGACAACGGGCTGATCGTCCGGCACACGGCGCTGCACGACGGCCGGCGCAAGCTGCTGCACCTGACCGAGGAGGGGTCCCGGCGGCTGGCCGAGGTCAACAAGCGCGCCCGGGAACTCGACGAGCAGTTGCTGAAGGGCTACTCACCGGCCGAGCGCGAGCGCGTGCTGCGCGAGATGACGGCGCTGGCCGCCCAGTGGGAAGGGCTCATGGGCGACGAGTGACGCCGCCGTGGCACGTCCGTTCGTCCTCGCGCACTCCCCTGCGGGTGGCTCGCTGAGGCGGGTCCGGGGGCGACCGTTCGTCGTTTCACTGGGGTTACATCCTCGCTCACCTCTTGCTTTTTCCGGATCGTCCGTGTTCGGATTAATTTCGCCGGGCACACCCTCCGGGGTTCCGCCGCACTGGTGGACGGCTTTGCTTCGCATGCCCGGCTCCACGTTCACGATCCCCTAACGAGTCCGAACACGAGAGTTGGAGGAGCATTGGCGGCGAGCCGGGCGAGTCAGTCGTACCACGTCACGATCGTCGGCGGTGGCCTCGGCGGGCTGACCGCCGCGCTGTCGCTGCGGCAGCGCGGCCTGCGGGTCACGGTGCTGGAGCAGGCGCCCAAGCTGGGCGAGGTCGGAGCGGGCATCCAGACCGCGCCGAACGCCAGCCGGGTCCTGCTCGGTCTGGGCCTGCGCGCCGAACTGGAGAAGATCCGCACCGAACCGCTGGACCAGGTGCGCCGGCGCTGGCAGGACGGCAGCGTCATCGGCCTGACCCCGCTGGGCGACTACTGCAAGCAGGAGTACAACGCCCCCTACTGGCACTACCACCGCGCCGACCTGCACAAGGTGCTGCTCGATGCCTGCGTGGCGGGCGATGGGCCCGGCCCCGTTGTGGAGGTCCGCACCGGCGTCAAGGTCACGGCCGTGGACCGGACGAACCCCGCCCGGCCCACCGCGGTCACCGACGACGGCCGGCGGTTCGAGACCGACGTGCTGGTCGGCGCCGACGGCATCCGTTCCAGCGTGCGCGACGCGCTCGGCCTGCCCGACACCCTGCAGTTCTCCGGAGAGATGGCCTACCGCGTCCTCATCCCCGGAGACAAGATCGCCGCCGATCCGGCGACCCGCTGGCTGGTGGACCGCTTCCAGAGCACCATCTGGTACGGCCCCGACCGGCACCTGGTGCACTACATGATCCGCGGCGGCGAGTGGCTCAACGTCGTCGCGATCGTGCCGTGCACGCCCGAGGTCGAGGAGCGGTGGACCGTTCCCGTCACCGTGGACGAGCTGGCCGACGCCTTTCCCGGCTGGGACGAGCGGGTCGCCCTGATGCTGTCCAAGGCCGAGGGTGACATCTCGGCATGGGCCATGTACCACCGCCGCCGTGACCCGGTGTGGGTGGACGGGCACGTGGCCCTGCTGGGTGACGCGTGCCACGCTATGTTGCCTTACCAGGCACAAGGTGCCTCGCAGGCGATGGAGGACGCGGCCGTGCTCGCTGAGGAGCTCGGCGCCGTCCCGGTCGAGGAGGTGCGTGCGGCGCTCATGCGGTACGTGTCGCGTCGTGCCAAGCACGCCGGGATGGTCCAGGACGCGGCCTGGCGCAACATGAGTCTGTATCACCTGCCTGACGGGCCCGAGCAGCAGGCCCGTGACAGCAAACTGAAGCGATTCGACGGCGAGTCCGACGTTTCGTACCGGTGGTTGTGGAGCGGCAGTCCGCTGAACGACCCCGACGAGGAGACCTTCTCCTACCAGTTCCACAACTAGACCGGCCCGGCACGAGTCCGGCCCGGCCACCCCCGGGGACGCGCCCCCCTATCGCGCTCCCGTCTCCATCGACACCTCACATCCGGGTGGAACCATGAAAACAGGAGACCAGATCGTTCAGGACCTGCCGTGGAAGTGGCGCGTCCAGGGCAAGATCTTCATCATCGGCGGCCTCGGCTACATGTTCGACGCCTGGGACGTCGCCCTGAACGGCTTCCTCACTCCCCTGCTGGGCAAGGAGTTCGGCCTGTCGGTCGGCGAGCGCGGCCTGGTCGCGACCGCCAACCTCATCGGCATGGCCGTCGGCGCCGTCGCCTGGGGCACCATCGCCGACCGGCTCGGCCGCAAGAAGGCATTCAGCCTGACACTGCTCATCTTCGCGCTCTTCTCCGTCGTGGGCGCGCTCGCCCCCAACTACGCGATCTTCCTGATCTTCAGGTTCCTGGCCGGCGTCGGCCTGGGCGGCTGCATCCCCGTCGACTACGCGCTGGTCGGCGAGTTCTCCCCCAGCAGGTTGCGCGGCAAGATCCTCGCCGCCATGGACGTCTGGTGGCCCATCGGCGCGACGCTGAGCGGCGTTGCCGCCACCCTGCTCCAGCCGCTGCCGGGCAACTGGCGGTGGATGCTCGCCGTCATGATCCTGCCCGCCCTGCTGCTGTTCTGGGTACGCCGCGGCATCCCCGAGTCGCCGATCTACCTGGCCAAGGCCGGCCGCGAGCAGGAAGCCCGTCACATCATCGACGACCTGGTGGCCCGCACCGGCGCGGCCCGCGAGCCGTACGTCATCGAGCCACCCGTCGAGGAGAACGGGTCGCGCGGCCTTCGGGCGGCGCTCAGCCAGCTCCGCCTGGTCTGGGCGTTCAGCCCGCGGGTGACCTCCGCCGCCTGGCTGCTGTTCATCACGATCATGACGATGTACTACGTGGCGCTGAGCTGGATGCCGTCGATCCTCATCGCCGAGGGCCACGGCGACTACGCCGCCTTCGCCAAGACCACGCTCATGACCGCGGTCGGCATCGTCGGCGTGCTCGTCTCCGCCTGGCTGATCGAGGCGGTCGGTCGCAAGTGGGCGATCGGCGTGTCGGCGCCCGTGAGCGCCGCGGCCCTGGTGGGCTTCGCGATGTTCCTCGACGTCAAGTCGGCGGCGCTGCTGTGGCTGGGCATCTTCGGCTTCGTCGTCCAGCTCACGATCCCCATCCTGTACGCCTACGTCGCCGAGCTGTACCCGACCCGGATCAGGGCCAGCGGCTTCGGCTGGGCCTCCTCGGCCAGCCGGGTGACCTCCGGCTTCATCCCGCTCATCTTCGGCGGCCTGCTCTGGCCGATGCTGGGGCTCACCATGACGTTCGTCGTCCTGGGAGCCGTGGTGCTCGCCGTCGTCCTGTGGATGGCGGTCGCCGCTCCGGAGACGAAGGGCCGGCCACTGGACCGCATCACCGATCCGTCCGGCGACACGGTGGCCGTGAGGACGTGATGAAGCCCGCGCCGTTCACCTACCACCGCGCCCGGGACGTCGCCGGTGCGATCTCCCTGCTGGCGGAGCTGGGCGAGGACGCCAAGTACATCGCGGGCGGCCAGAGCCTGGTCGCCATGATGAACTTCCGCCTCGCCCGGCCGGCGCACCTGGTCGACCTGACCGGGCTGCGCGGCGAACTGGCCTACCTCCGGGAGGAGGACGGCGCGCTGCGCGTGGGGGCGCTCACCACGCACCACGAGGTGGAGCGGGCGCCGCTCGGACCCGGTTTCGCCGTGCTGCGGGAGGCGATGGAGTGGGTCGGGCACCTGCCCATCCGCACCCGCGGCACGGTCGGCGGCAGCCTCGCGCACGGCGACGCCACCGCCGAGTGGTGCATGCTCGCGCTGCTGCTGGGTGCCGAGGTGGTCGTCCAGGGCGCGGGCGGGCGCCGCCGCGTCCCCGCCGAGGAGCTGTTCCTCGGCTTCTACTCGACGACGCTCGCGCCGGAGGAGCTGATCGTCGAGGTGGTGTTCCCGCGTCCCGCGCCGCGTGCCGTGCTCACCGAGCACGCCGAGCGGCGGGGCGACTTCGCCACCGTGGCCGCCGCCGTCGATCTCGACGCCCACCGCGTCGTGCTCGGCGGCGTCGGCCCCGCGCCGCTGCGGGTGCCGGAGGCCGAGGCGGTGCTGGCGGGCGGCGGGACGTTCGCCGAGTGCGCCGCAGCCGCCGCGGCGGCCATCGACCCGCCGTCCGACGGCAACGGCAGCTCCGCCTATCGCAGGGTTCTCACCCGGACCCTGCTCGTACGCGCCTGCGAGGAGGCGATGACACGATGAGCTGGGTCGGAAGGTCGGCCGCCCGGCGGGAGGACCCGCGGCTGCTGAGCGGCAGCGGGAGGTACGTCGACGACATCCATCTGCCCGGCACGCTGCACGCGCAGTTCGTCCGCAGCACGGTCGCCCACGGCGCCGTGACCGGTGTCGATCTGTCGGCGACGCTGGCCGTGCCGGGTGTGGTGGCGGCGTTCACCGCCGACGACCTGGAGCTGGGCGACATCACGGCGGTCCTCGACCGGCCGCCGTCGGAGTTCGTGCCGACGGCGATGCCGGTGCTGGCCCGCGACCGGGTGCGCTACGTCGGCGAGCCGATCGCGATCGTGCTCGCCGACAATCCCTACGCCGTGGAGGACGGCGTGGAGGCGGCCCGGGTGACCTACGAGGCCGACCGGCCGGTGGTCTCCGCCGAGCAGGCGCTCGCCCCCGGCGCGCCGCTGCTGCACGCCGCCGCCCCGGCCAACACGCTGGTGGACGTGTCGATGTTCGCGACCGAGGGCATCGACGCCGTCTTCGCCGGGGCGCACGAGGTGGTGCGCGTGCGGGCGAACACCGCCCGGCAGAACGCGCTGCCGCTGGAGACCCGGGGCGCGGTCACGAGCTGGGACCCGCGCGAGGAGCAGCTCGTCGTGCACACCTGCACCCAGGTGCCGCACCTGGTCCGCACGTCGCTGGCCGAGTGCCTCGGCCTGGACGAGCGGACCGTGCGCGTGATCGTGCCCGACATGGGCGGCGGCTTCGGGCTGAAGTGCGTCGTCGGCCGCGAGGAGATCGCCGCCGCGGCGGCGGCCCTGCGGCTGCGCCGCCCGGTCAAGTGGATCGAGGACCGCCGCGACGCGCTCACCGCGTCGTTCCTGGCCCGCGAGCAGCACTACGACGTGCGGGCCGCGTTCGACCGGGACGGCAGGATCCTGGCGCTCGACGCCGACATCGTGTGCGACATGGGCGCCTACTCGTGCTATCCGTTCACGGCCGGGATCGAGCCGCTGATGGCCTCGGCGGAGCTGCCCGGCGTCTACCGGGTCCCCGCCTACCGGGTGCGCGCCCGGGCCGTCGCCACCAACAAGGCGCCGTCCGCGCCCTACCGGGGGGTGAGCAGGCCGCAGATCGTCATGGTCATGGAGCGGCTGATGGAACGGGCCGCCCGCGAGCTGGACCTGGACCCGGTGGAGGTCCGGCGGCGCAACCTGATCGTCGAGTTCCCCTACACCGGGGTCAACGACGTCACCTACGACCCGGGCTCCTACCTGGAGTCGCTGAACTGGTGCGAGCGGCTGCTGCGCGACGAGGGCTGGTACGAGCGCCGGGAGGCGGCCGCCGCCGAGGGCCGCTACGTGGGCATCGGCTACTCCTGCTTCAGCGAGCGCACCGGCTACGGCTCCACCGCGTTCGCCAAGCGCAAGATGGCCGTGGTGCCCGGCTTCGACCTGGCAGAGGCGCGGATGGACCTGTCCGGCACCGTGACCGTGACGACCGGGACGATGAGCCACGGGCAGAGCCACGAGACCACGCTGGCCCAGATCGTCGCCGACCGGCTGGGGCTGGACATCGCCCAGGTCAAGATCCATCAGGGCGACACCGACCGGATCCCGTACGGGTTCGGGACGTTCGCCAGCCGGTCGGCCACCATCGGCGGCAGCGCCGTCGCCCGCGCGGCGAGTGCGCTCGGCGCGCGGCTGCTGCGCCTGGCCGCGCACCTGCTGGACACCACCGACGACAACGTCGAGCTGCACGACGGGTCCGTACGGCGGCGTGACGACCACGGCCGTGCCGTGTCCTACCGCGAGCTGGCCGACGTGGCCTACCTGAAGGCGCACCTGCTGCCGAAGGACGCCGAGCCGGGCCTGACCGCGAGCGCGTCGTTCGACGTGCACGGTGACGGCACCTTCTCCAACGCCGCGCACGGCGTGGTCGTGGAGCTGCACCCCGGCACAGGCCAGGTGGAGATCCTGCGCTACGTCTGCGTGGAGGACTGCGGGGTGGCCATCAACCCGCAGGTCGTCGAGGGCCAGTGCCGCGGCGGCATCGCGCAGGGCATCGCCGGGGCGCTGTTCGAGCAGGTCACCTACGACGCCCAGGGCGAGCCGGCGTGCGCGTCGTTCATCGACTACAAGATGCCGACCGCCCACGAGATACCGGACATCGAGATCCACCACCTGGAGACGCCGTGCGCGTTCACCGAGAGCGGCGCGAAGGGCGCCGGCGAGGGCGGCACCATCGGCGCCCCGGCGGCGGTGCTCAACGCCGTGAACAACGCCCTGCTGCCCACCGGGGTGGAGCTGGACGACACCCCCATCAGGCCCGAGACGGTGCAACGGGCGATCGGAGCGTGCCCATGACCGAGAAACTGCTGATCAGCCTGACCGTGAACGGCCGGCGCCACGACGACCTGGTGATCGAGTCGCGCTACACGCTGGTGGACGTGCTGCGCCACCACGTCGGTCTGACCGGCACGCACGTCGGCTGCGAGCACGGCGTCTGCGGCGCCTGCACGGTGCTGCTCGACGGCGCCCCGGTGCGCGCCTGCCTGATCTTCGCCGCGCAGGCCGAGGGTCGGGAGATCCGCACGGTCGAGTCGCTGTCGCACGGCGGCGAGCTGAACGACCTGCAGCGGGCGTTCTCCGCCTGCCATGGGCTGCAGTGCGGTTTCTGCACGCCCGGGTTCCTGATGCTCGCCGAGGGGTTCCTCGCCGAGCGTCCCGACGCGACACGAGAGGAGATCCGCGAGGTGGTGTCCTCGAACCTGTGCCGGTGCACCGGCTACCAGAGCATCGTCGACGCGATCGAGCAGTGCGCCCGCGGGCGGCGCGAGGCACAGGGAGAGGCACGATGATCCTGGACAACGAGATCACCGTGCCCGCCTCGCCCGACGAGGTGTTCGCGCTGATCAGTGACGTGGAACGGGTCGTGACGTGCCTGCCCGGCGCCGCGCTCGACGGCCGCGACGGCGACGCCTACCGGGGCGGGGTCACGGTCAAGGTCGGCCCCATCACCGCCGCGTACACCGGGACCGTCCGCTTCCTGGAGGTGGACGCCGAACGGCGGCTGCTGCGGCTGCAGGGGCGCGGCGCCGACACGCACGGCGGCGGCGACGCCGAGGCCGAGGTCGTTCTCACCGTCGAGGAGGCGCCGGCCGGGTCGCTGCTGCGGGTCCGGACCGATCTGCTGATCCGCGGGAAGATCGTGCAGTTCGGCAAGGGCGCCATCGCGACCGTGTCCGGCAGGCTGCTGCAGCAGTTCGCCGCGAACCTCGCCGCCCTCATCGACTCCGGCGGCGTCACTGCCTCTGCCGCGTCCCCGGCAGCGCCCTCGCCGGCCGCGCCCGCGGGGCTCCCCGCCCGGCCCGCCGCCCAGGAGCTGGACGGCCTCGCGATGCTGCTGCCGCCGGGCGTGGTCAAGTACGCGCCGGTCGCCGCCGCCTTCGTGGCCGGGCTGGTGCAGGGCTGGCTGCTCTGCAAGGTCCGCCTCCAGGCCAAGCTGATCAAGGAGTTGCGCCGTGGCTGACGGCATGTACGGCAGGGACACCGACGACACCTACGCCCACGCCGGCTTCGGCGCCGCGGTCCGCCGCGGCGAACGACCGGTGATCGTCGTCGTGGACCTCACCAACGGCTTCACCGACCCCGCCTACCCGTCGGGAGCCGACCTGTCGGACGTCGTCGCCGCCACCGCGACGCTCATCGAGCACGGCCGCGCGGCGGGCGTGCCCGTCGTGTTCACCACGATCGCCTACACGCCGGCCGAGGCCGACGGCGACATCGTGACCTGGTTGCAGAAGGCGCCCGGTATGCGGGCCATGCGGGAGGGCAGCCCGGCGGTGGCGATCGACGCGCGGCTGCCCCGCCGCGACGAGGACCTGCTGGTTGTCAAGAAGGGCGCCTCGGCGTTCTTCGGCACCGGCCTCGCGGCGGCCCTGACCGGGATGGGCCGCGACACCGTGCTGGTCTGCGGTGCGACCACGAGCGGCTGCGTGCGCGCCACGGCGGTGGACGCGGTCCAGTCGGGGTTCTCGGTGCTGGTTCCGCGCGACTGCGTCGGCGACCGCGCGGCCGGCCCGCACGACGCGGCCCTGTTCGACATCCACGCCAAGTACGGCGACGTCATCGGCGTCGCGGAGGCCGTGGAGCATCTGCGGCAGCTGACCACGGGAGTGCGCCTCGATGTCTGACCGTGTCCCGACCCATGTCCCGGCCCATGTCCCGACCCGTGTCCTGACCCAACCGGCCCTCGCCGACCTGGCCGACGTGCCCGCGCGCTCGCGCTGGGTGCGCTCCGGCCCGCTGCGGCTGCACGTCCTCGACTACGGCGGCGACGGGGTGCCGGTGCTCGTGCTGCCCGGCATCACCAGCCCGGCGATCGCCATGGACTTCGTCGCCCGCGAGCTGACCGACCTGGTCCGGCCGGTCGTGCTGGACGTGCGGGGGCGCGGGCTGTCCGACGACGGGCCCTCGTACACGCTGGAGGACTACGCCGCCGACACCGAGGCGGTGGTCACCGAGCTCGGGCTGGACGGCGCGGTGCTGCTCGGCCACTCGATGGGCGCCCGGATCGCGGGCCTGACCGCCGCCCGGGGCCGTGTTGCGCTGGGCGGCACCGTGCTGGTGGACCCGCCGATGAGCGGGCCGGGGCGCGGGCCGTACCCGACGACGCTGGAGGCGTTCCGCGGCCAGCTCGGGCAGGCGCGGCGGGGCACCGACGCCGACGAGGTGGCCGCGTCGTGGCCGCGCTGGCCGCGCCGGGAGCAGGAACTGCGCGCGCGCTGGCTGGCGAGCTGCGGCGACGTGGCCGTCGCCGAGACGCACCGGGGGTTCGAGAGCGAGGACTTCTTCACGTTCTGGCCCTCGGTGCCCGCTCCCACGGTCCTGGTGTACGGCGCCGACAGCCCCGTGGTCACCGCCGAGGGCGTGACGGAGGCGGCCGCCGCGAACCCCGGCGCGCGGCTGCTGGAGGTGCCCGCCGCGGGCCACATGGTGTTCTGGGACAACCCGGAGGCCGCGCTGGAGGCCGTACGCGCCGTCCTGCGTGGCTAGGCGGACACGCAGGCGAAGGGGGGCCGGTCTGGTGACCGGCCCCCCTCTTTTTGGTGTCAGTACCTGCCGCTGAGCAGGCTGCCCGCCCCGGGGGCGGTGGTCGGCAGGCCCAGTTCCGACAGGATCGTGTACGCGGTGGCCGTGGCGGCCGACAGCACCGGCAGGCCGGCCTCGTCCTCGACGGCCTGCACAACCGGCAGGGACGGCATCTGGACGCAGGCCGACACCACGAGCGCATCGGCGCGGCTCAGGTCGAGCCTGCGCCAGTGCGTGCGCAGGTCCTGGGGGTCGAGGTTGCCGACCGCCAGGTTGTCGGCCACCTCCAGGCTCAGCGCGTCGACCACCTCCACGCCGGCGTCCTCCAGGTACTCGGCGACCTTCGCGGTCAGCGGCTTCATGTAGGGGGTGATGATCGCGACCCGGTCGGCCTTGAGCGCGCCGAGCCCGGTCAGGAGCGCGCCCGCGCTGGAGACGACCGGGGCCTGGCAGCCCTCGGAGCGCAGGGCCTCGCCGATGGCGGTCTCGGCGGTGCAGTGGTAGCCGGGCCCCTGCGCCATGATCGCCACCAGGCAGGCGGTGGCGACCACGTCGGGACGAGCGTCGGCCAGCTCGCGCGCGGCGCGGTCGGCCTGCCCGTTCATGGCCTTGAGCTCCTCGGGGGTGACGTGGCGCATCCGGGCCCTGCTGCTGTGGAAGACGAACCGGTCGCCCGGCTCGGCGTCCTCCTTGGCGCGCAGCATGCGCGGCAGCTCGGTCTCCATGGTCAGGTTGGAGCTCGGCACGATGAGGCCGATGTGGTGGTCGGTCATGGCAATCTCCGGAGGGTTAGCGGCGGCCGGCCGGACGCATCTCGGACACGACCACGTCGCCGTCCACCACGACGGGCTCGTCGTCGAGGAAGAGGCTGCAGCCGCGCATCGGGATGTCGAAGTGGCAGGGGGTGTCGTTCGGGCCGCCCAGCTCGTTGTTGGGGCCGATCGAGAACATGACGTTGCCGTAGAAGGAGCGCAGCTCCATGCCCATCCCGCCGGGGAACTGGGTCAGGCCGTGCCACTGGGCACGCTCGTCCAGGCCCCAGCCGACGTGGGACATGCCGTAGCCGCGCGGGTCGTCGAACGACCTGATGTAGGACGACAGCAGCTCGGCGTCGAGGCCGCCGCGGATGTCGGTGATGAAGCCCTGCTCGACGGTGATCGTGACGGGCGTCTGGACGTAGGTGTTGAACGGCAGCAGCACGTCGCCGGGCGAGAGGACGATCGTGCCGTCCACGCCGTCGTCGGCGCCGCCGGTGAAGACGAACGCGGCCGGCCAGTGGTCCCAGCGGCCGGGTTGGTCGGTGTAGCCGTACTCGCTCATCGTCGGGTAGACGCCGAGCCGGTAGGTGACATCGGTGCCGCCGGGGCTGGTGATCCGCATGCTGCCGGCCTTGCTGAGCAGCTCGGCCCCCACCTCGACCCGCTCGCGCAGCTCGGGCGTGGGCATGAGGCGGGCGAGCAGCGGAGCGGGCTCCACGGCGGTGAGGATACGGGTGCCGGCGTCCTGGATGGCGAACTGCTCCTTGCTGAACAGCAGGAACTTCAGGTCGACGAGCATGTCGGCCTGCTTGAGCGCCTCCACGGCCTGGGGGTTGCCGGCCAGCTCCGACTGGCCGACCGCCCAGGCGCCCGAGGCGGCCGAGGGCGAGGGGAGCCGCATGTGGTAGGCGGACGCCCCGAGGCGGCGGGCGGCGAAGAGGAACGCGTCGGCGTAGTCGAGACGTTCGTTGCCCTCGGAGAGCACCGCCACCGTCTCGCCCTCGTGGACGCCACTGAGCTCCAGCTGGCGCAGGCAGATCTCGTTCAACAGGTTCTGGTCCATCGGATCCCTCCGCGATCACATGGAGTTAGTCCGGACACGGACGATCGTGGCCGGACCGGGGCCCGGAACGCCGAGCCCGGTGAACGAATTAATCCGAACACGGACGAGTCTGTCGGCGCAAGAGGTGAAACGTGTTTGTCACAGCGGATTTGCGTAGAACGTCCTGGGCAGCGCCTCACGAACGTCCCGGCAGCACCTCACGAACGTCCGGAGAGCACCCCGGGAACGTCCGGACGAGCACGCCGGGAAGGCCGGAAAGCGCGCGAGGCCCCGCACCGGTCCGGTGCGGGGCCTCGCGACGAAACGTCAGCGCGCCTGCATGATCTCGCGCATGAGGCGGGCCGTCTCGGAGGGGGTCTTGCCGACGCGGACGCCGACCTTCTCCAGGGCCTCCTTCTTGGCCTGGGCCGTGCCGGCCGAGCCGGAGACGATGGCGCCCGCATGGCCCATCGTCTTGCCCTCGGGGGCGGTGAAGCCCGCGACGTAGGCGACGACCGGCTTGGTGACGTGCTCCTCGATGTAGGCGGCGGCCCGCTCCTCGGCGTCACCGCCGATCTCACCGATCATCACGATCGCGTCGGTGCCGGGGTCCTCCTGGAACGCCTGGAGGGCGTCGATGTGGGTGGTGCCGATGACGGGGTCGCCGCCGATGCCCACCGCCGTCGAGAAGCCGAAGTCGCGCAGCTCGTACATGAGCTGATAGGTCAGCGTGCCCGACTTGGAGACCAGGCCGATGCGGCCCGCCGTGGTGATGTCGGCGGGGATGATGCCGGCGTTGGACGCGCCCGGCGAGGCGATGCCCGGGCAGTTGGGACCGATGATGCGGGTCTTGTTGCCCTTGGCCACCGCGTAGGCCCAGAACTCCGTCGAGTCGTGCACCGGGACGCCCTCGGTGATGACCACGCAGAGCGGGATCTCGGCGTCGATGGCCTCCTTGACGGCGGCCTTGGTGAACGCCGGGGGCACGAAGACGACCGACACGTCGGCGCCGGTCTCCGCCATGGCCTCCGCGACGGTGCCGAACACGGGCAGGCCCTCGTGGGTGATGCCGGCCTTGCGGGCGTTCACGCCGCCGACGACGCGCGCGCCGGAGGCGAGCATGCGCCGGGTGTGCTTGGTGCCCTCACCGCCGGTCATGCCCTGAACGATGATCTTGCTGTTCTCGGTCAGCCAGATAGCCATGTCTCACGCACCTACCGCAGCGAGCTCCGCGGCGCGCTTGGCCGCCTCGTCCATCGTGTCAACCAGCTCGACCCGCGGGAGCGCGGCGTCGGCGAGGATCTGCCGCCCGAGCTGGGCGTTGTTGCCGTCGAGGCGGACCACCAGCGGGTGGGTCACGGCCTCGCCGCGGCTCTCCAGCAGCTTGAAGGCCGCCACGATGCCGTTGGCGACCGCGTCACAGGACGTGATGCCGCCGAAGACGTTCACGAAGATCGACTTCACCGACGGGTCGGAGAGGATGATCTCCAGGCCGGCGGCCATGACCTCGGCCGAGGCGCCGCCGCCGATGTCGAGGAAGTTCGCCGGGGACGGCTTGCCGGGGAAGGCCTCGCCCGCGTAGGCCACCACGTCGAGGGTGGACATGACCAGGCCCGCGCCGTTGCCGATGATGCCGACGTCGCCGTCGAGCTTGACGTAGTTGAGGTCCTTCTCCTTGGCCTTGGCCTCGAGCGGGTCCTCGGCGGCCTTGTCGGCGTACGCCTCGTGCTCCGACTGGCGGAAGACGGCGTTGTCGTCGAGCGTGACCTTGCCGTCGAGGGCCTTGACCTGGCCGTCGGCCGACAGGATCATCGGGTTGACCTCGACCAGGGTCGCGTCCTCGTCGACGAAGCAGCACCAGAGCTTCTCGATCAGCTCGGCCGCGCCGTCGAGCGACTGCTCGGGCAGCCCGCCCGCCACCGCGATCTCGCGCGCCTTGGCCCGGTCCACGCCGTTCAGCGCGGAGACCGGAACCTTGGCCACCTTTTCGGGAGCGGAGTGCGCGACCTCTTCAATGTCCATTCCGCCCGCTGCAGAGCAGATCGCGAGGAATGTGCGATTCGCGCGGTCGAGCAGGAAGGAGAAGTAGTACTCCTCCGCGATCGCGCTGGCCTCCTCCACGAGCACCTTGTGGACCGTGTGGCCCTTGATGTCCATGCCCAGGATGGCCTTGGCCTTCTCGACGGCGTCGGTGGCGTCGTCCGCCACCTTCACGCCACCGGCCTTGCCACGCCCGCCGGTCTTCACCTGGGCCTTGACCACGACGCGGCCGGTGAGCTGCTCGGCTGCCGCCCGCACCTCCTCCACGGTGTGGGCGACGATGCCGCGCGGCACCGGGATGCCGTAGTCCGCGAAGAGCTCCTTCGCCTGATGTTCGAACAGGTCCACGAGGGTCCGTCCTTGCTTATCCGACTGATGTTCGACGGCCCGGGCCACCCCGTGCGTGCCGGGCGTTTCCGCCAGTGAAGCCTAGCCCCAAGCCTGACCTCCCCAGGTCACTGGGTGGGCGATATGCCGTGATGTGACGGTGATCTCACTGTCGCGGCGCGCCGGACGCGCGAACGTCCGGCGGCGTACCGTGTCGATCACTCGGCCGGGCGGCCGCGGATGACCCGCACAATCCGCCATGCTTCCGGACACGAAGTTCGACGCGCCACGAAACCGCTATTCGCCATTCTTGGCGCCATCAGCGGTGCCCGGAAAACGGCCGGGACCATTGCCTAAAGTCACGCTCCCCGACCTCACAGTAAACCCATCACTCTTCTGCACGAGAAATCCACAATTTCCCCTCAGATAAGCCATAGTCCGAGATATCATCGTGATCTTCGCTTGGCAGGATCTCCTCGCGCACAAATGAGAAACGAGAGGGATCCATAATGAAGCGAATCGTCACCGGCCTGGCCTTGGCGTCGGCCGCGGCGCTCATCACGGCCGCCCCTGCGCAGGCCGCGGCACCGAAGAACCCGGTGGTCGCTGTCAAGAAGCAGCTGGTGGCCGGAAAGGGCGTCAAGTTCTCCGAGCGGATCACCGCCTTCGAGGGCGGGCAGCGTTCCGTCTTCCTGCGCCGCACCGGCACGTACGAGTTCAAGGCCTCGGGGATCGTCGCCTCGGACACCACCGGCAAGTTCAACATCAAGGCCAGCGACCTCGGCGAGGACGCCGACTCCGAGTTCGGCAAGATGCTGACCACGCCGGAGCGGGCCATCACGGTCGGCGGTAAGACCTACCTGTCCGGCAGCATGTGGGACAACATCATGGCCGAGGGCGAGTCCTGGTACAAGACGCCCACGGCGCTCCACGGCGGCATCACCGGCGCCTACTCCCAGCCGCTGAACTTCATCGGCGAGCCCGCCACGCTGAAGACCCTGCTCAAGGGCGCCAAGTCCACGGCGGGCGGCTACACCGGCAAGATCACGCTGGGCGAGCTGCGCAAGGTCTCCCCGTGGTTCAAGGGGAGCCTCCTGGGGAATCGCCCGAGCTCCAAGGCGCTGAAGAGCGTCATCAGCTGGAAGCTGACCGTGGACGCCAAGGGCCTGCCCACGCGGGTGGTCTCCACCGTGCCGGCGGCGGCGCTGGGCTCGGGCGCACCCAAGAACTCCGGTTTCAGCATCGACACCCGCTACAGCGACTGGGGCGTGAAGGTCTCCATCAAGGCCCCGTCGGCTGACGACGTGACCTCCGAGCTCAAGGAGGGCGCGGAGATGCCGACCGACCTCAAGGAGATCCCGCTGGGCTCCATCGTGCACTGACGTGCCGACGTTGACGCCTCTCCCCCCTTCGGGTGGGAGAGGCGTCTCTCGTTCCCGGCACTCAACGCGCCTCGTCCGGAACACCCACGCGCCGGTCGCCCGAGGCCGTGACCGACGCGTACGCCTAGCCCCGCAGCCGGGAGTCGCGGACCCGCGCCCACTCCAGCGAGTGCCTGATGCCCTCCTCCACCGAGTGGCGGGCCCGCCAGCCCAGCAGCCGCTCCGCGAGGTCGGTGCGGGTGTACGCCCCCGCCACGTCGCCGGGCCTGCGCTCCGCCTCCACCACCTCGACCGGCCGGTCCACCACGCGGTTGAACGCCTCGGCCAGCTCCCGCACCGTGGTGCCCGTGCCGGTGCCCAGGTTGATCACCGCGCCCTCGGGGAACAGCCCGTCGAAGCGCCGCAGAGCCTCCACGTGGGCCGTGGCCAGGTCCCAGACGTGCACGTAGTCGCGGATGCCGGAGCCGTCGCGGGTGGGGTAGTCGGTGCCGGTGATCCGGAACGGCACGCCGTCCTCGTGCGCCTCGATGAGCTTGCCCAGCGCGTGGCTGGGCCGGCGAAGCTGGAGCCCGGTGCGCATCCGCGGGTCGGCGCCGATGGGATTGAAGTAGCGCAGGGACAGCACCCGGATCGGCTGGGTGGCCGCGACGTCGGCGAACATCGCCTCGCACATCGCCTTCGTGCGTGCGTACGGGCTCTGCGGGTCGAGCGGCGAGCGCTCGTCCACCGTGTGGTCGGCCCCCGTCCGGTAGATCGACGCCGACGAGCTGAACACCATCCGCTCGCACCCGTTGCGCAGCAGGTGGTCCACGAACTCCAGGCTCCTGGCCACGTTCGCCCGGTAGTAGCCCACCGGGTCGGCCACCGAGTCGGGCACCACGATCAGCGCCGCGCAGTGCACGACCGCCTCGATGTCGGGATGCTCGGCGAACACCTTGTCGACCAGCGCCCCGTCGCTGATGTCGCCCTCGTAGAACGCCCTTCCCTCGGCGAACTCCCGCCGGCCCGTGACCAGACTGTCGAGGATCACCGGCTCGATCCCCGCGTCCAGGCACGCGGACGCCACCGTGCTCCCGATGAACCCCGCCCCGCCCGAAATCAACACGCTCATGCCAGTCCCCTGCCTTTCACGGCGCGCGTCACGCGCAGTCCTCGTACGGCCGGGCGCGGGAATCCCACCCCGTCCCCCGCCCTGTTCCGATCATCCCCGACCGCCGGGCCCGCCGACGCCCGCCCCATGCCATGGCGCGGCGGACAGCAACCCGTTACCGGATCGTTAGGGCCATCTCGCCTACGGAGAAAGCCTTTCGTTTGTCTACCTATGCGACGTAGCACTTAGTCCTGGAGTAACCCCGTGAATCCCCTCCCCCGGATGCCGATAGTCGCCGCACTGCTCGCCCTGGCCACGGCGACCGCGTGCACGGCGGAAGGCACGCCCGCCCCGCGCGCGACGGCGACACGAGCCGCGAGCGCCTCGTCCGCCCCCGGCGTGGTCAACGCCGCAGGTGTCGCCGCCCAGGCCGCCCCGACCATGCCGGCCCCCTCACCGACCGCCACGCTGACGAAGACCCCCACCTCGAAGCCCCGGCTCGGCATCGCCGACATCACCCCGATGGGCGAGAAGGCGGAGAAGGTCGGCGTCGGCTTCCCGATCATCGTCACGTTCGACCGCGACGTCCGCGACAGGGCGGCCACCGAGGCGGCGCTGGAGGTCCGGGCGGAGAAGCCGGTCGAGGGCGCCTGGCGCTGGGTGTCGCCGCGCAAGGTCATCTACCGGACGAAGACGTACTGGAAGCCGCACCAGAAGGTGCTCTTCAAGGCCCGCCTCAGCCAGATCCCGGGCAACGAGGCCGCCAAGGACGTCTCGCGCCGCTTCGCGGTGGGCACGGCCAACATCTCGGTCGTCGACACGCGGCGGCACGTGATGAAGGTGCGCCGCGACGGCAAGCTCGCCAAGACCATCCCGATCAGCGCGGGCCGCGGCGGCCTGCTCCGGAACGGCGTGGACGTCTACCTGACGACCAGCGGCGTCCACCTGACCATGGGCAAGAAGGCCCTGGAGACGATGACGTCGTCCTGGATGGGCGTCACGGACCCCAAGGACCCGCGCTACTACAAGGAGCAGATCCTCTGGGCCGTGCGCATCTCCGACAGCGGCGAGTACGTGCACCAGAGCTACGGCGACTACCAGTACCTCGGCCGCTCCAACCAGAGCCACGGCTGCGTCCGCGCCACCCCGGCCGGCGCGAAGTGGTTCTACACCATCGCCCAGCGCGGTGACGTCGTGAAGATCGTCGGCACCAAGCGCAAGCTCGACTGGCGCAACGGCTGGAGTTACTGGCAGCTCAACTGGACCCAGTGGAAGAAGGGCAGCGCCCTCAAGGGCTGACCCGTTCTCCGGCGGAGAGGATCAGGTGCGGCGCTGGTACGACAGGACCAGCGCCGCGAGGAGCGGAGCCCAGGCGACCAGGGGCAGGTAGAGGAAGCCGACCAGCGTGTGGCCGGCTTCGGTCATGCCGGGGTCGGGGAACTGCCACCAGAACACGAACGGGGTCCAGAGTCCCGCGAGCACCACGACCCCGGCCCAGGCGGGGATCAGGACGGCGAGCCGGGGCACGCGACTGCCGCCGACGAGCGGGATCCAACGGGGGAAGACCTCGCCCCACCCGTGCACCAGCCCGAAGGAGAGCAACGCGGCCCCCTCGGTCATGATGCTGAGCAGGACCAGCCAGAGCGGCCCCCACACCCCGGGCGGGCGGATGACGGCGAAGCCCTCCGTCGTGTAGCCGAGAGGGAAGCCCATGGCCATGCCGAGCCGCCACAGGCTGGAGGGCAGGACGGCGACCGCGATGGTGTGTGCCACCCATCGTGTCCAGCGGGGTGCGGTCACGCCAGGAGTGACGGGAGAGGCGGCGGTGTCCATGGACACGATCGTGCTCTGTCCTGGATCGGGCCGGTTCCCCTCCGGGAGCGAACCGCCTCCCCCGCGCGGGGGAGCGGGTTGATCTGTGACAACCACGGCACCCGCGAGACCCCGGTGATCAAAGCCTGGCCGGCCCGCCACCCCCGCGTCCACCTGCGCCCCGCCCCCACCGGCTCCTCGTGGATCAGCCAGGTCGAGCGCTGGTTCGGCTACCTGACCGCCCAGTTGATCCGCCGCGGAGTCCACACGAGCGTCCATCACTGGAGCCGGATCATCCGTCGCCCCATTTCCACCATTTCGGGAGATCGTCATAGTGGGTCATGACGAGTTCATATGATCCCTCAGTGGAGTACTTCTTCTATTGCCGGGACCGGGTCGGCTCCTGGCCGCTGCGTGCCGAGCTCATCGAAACTCACTGGTCGTTCATGGACCCTTACGGCGAGGCGATGATCGCGCGGGGTCCCACGCTGTTGCCGGACGAGACGCCGACCGGCAGCATGCACGTCGTCGACCTGCCGGACGCCACCGCCGCGCGGGCGTTCGCGTTCGACGAGCCGAACTACCGGGCCGGCGTGTACGGCGAGGTGCTCATGCGGCGCTGGCGGGCCATGGTCGGTCGCACGATGTGGGACTTCACCGGCGGCGTCGACGGCTACGAGCGGTTCCTCATCATCGGCCATGCCAAGCCGGGGATGGCCGCCGCCCGTGAGAGCTTGAGCGACGACTACCGCCGTTACCTCACCGGCGCCGACTACGGCGACCGTATGATCGTCGGCGGCTCGCTGCTGTCCGAGGACGGCAACGAATGGATGGGCACCGCCTTGATGGCCGAGCTGCCGGATCGCAAGGCCGCCGAAGCCGTGCTGCCGAACGGCCCCTGCGGGCGGGCCGGGATGTACGAGAGCGTGGAAGTGCACCGCTGGGAGTTCGGCGGCCGGCGCTAGTAGCGTAACTAGAGCTTCTCCAGCGGCGCGTACGCCAGCAGGAGCGTCTTCTCGCCCCCACTGCCGAAGTCGATCTTGACCTTGGTCTTCTCGGCCACCCCGTCCACCGACACGACGGTGCCCAGCCCGAAGGCGTCGTGCGACACCCGGTCCCCCGGGGTCAGTGACGGCACCGCCCGCGAGCTCTTCTTCGGGGCAGCGGCGGCGGGCTCGCGCCGGGTGGCCGCGGTCCAGGCCGTCTTCTCCGGCGGGGTACGCCAGTCGATCAGCTGCCCGGGAACCTCGTTCACGAACCGCGAGGCCGGGTTGAACGACGGCGAGCCCCACGAGCTGCGCACCGCCGCCCGCGTCAGGTAGAGGCGCTTCTGGGCCCGGGTGATGCCGACGTAGGCCAGGCGGCGCTCCTCCTCCAGCTCCTTGGGCTCGCCCAGGGAGCGGACGTGCGGGAAGACGCCGTCCTCCATGGCCGTCAGGAACACCACCGGGAACTCCAGGCCCTTGGCGGTGTGCAGCGTCATCAGCGTGACCACGCCCTGCCCGCCGTCGGCCTCGGGGATCTGGTCGGCGTCGGCCACCAGCGACACCTGCTCCAGGAACTCCACCAGCGTGCCCTCGGGGTTGGCCTCCTCGAACTCCGAGGCCACCGAGACGAGCTCGTTGAGGTTTTCGAGGCGCGACTCGTCCTGCGGGTCCTCCGACGCCTCCAGCTCGGCGCGGTAGCCGGTGGCGACCAGCACCTCCTCGGCCAGCGCCGACGGCGGCATGCCCGCGGCCTTGCCGATCAGCTCCTCGATCATCGCCACGAACTCACGCACGGCGTTGAGCGAGCGGGTCGCCATCCCGTACGCCTCGTCGGCCCTGCGCAGCGCGTCCCAGTAGGAGATGCGCTCGCGCGACGACAGCGCCTCGATCATCGCCTCGGCACGGTCGCCGATGCCGCGCTTGGGCACGTTGAGTATGCGCCGCAGGGACACCACGTCGGCGGGGTTGGCCAGCACCCGGAGGTAGGCCAGCAGGTCCTTGACCTCCTTGCGCTCGTAGAAGCGCACGCCGCCGACCACCTTGTACGGCAGGCCGGTGCGGATGAAGATCTCCTCGAAGACCCGGGAGGCGGCGTTGGTGCGGTAGAAGACGGCGACGTCGCCCGGCCTGACGTCTTCCTCGTCGCAGAGCCGGTCGACCTCCTGGGCGACGAACACGGCCTCGTCGTGCTCGTTGTCGGCCACGTATCCGACGATCTTGGGGCCGTCGCCCTGGTCGGACCAGAGGTTCTTGGGCTTGCGCGACTCGTTGCGCGCGATGACCGCGTTGGCGGCGGCCAGGATGTTCTGGGTGGAGCGGTAGTTCTGCTCCAGCAGGATGGTGCGGGCGTCGGGGTAGTCGCGCTCGAACTCCAGGATGTTGCGGATCGTCGCGCCGCGGAAGGCGTAGATCGACTGGTCGGCGTCGCCGACGACGCACAACTGCGACTGCTCGGCGCCCGACCGGACCAGCTCGCCGTCGCTGGTGCGCAGCTCGGGACGGCCCACCAGCTCCCTGATCAGGATGTACTGGGCGTGGTTGGTGTCCTGGTACTCGTCGACCAGGACGTGCCTGAACCGCATCCGGTAGTGCTCGGCCACCTCGGGGAAGAGCTGGAAGAGCGTCACCGTGTTCATGATGATGTCGTCGAAGTCCATCGCGCCGGACTCGGTGAGCTTGAGCTGGTAGCTCTTGTAGGCCTCGGCCAGCACCTTCTCCAGGTGGGAGCCGGCCTTGTCGAGCGCGGTCTCGTAGTCGATCAGCTCGTTCTTGAAGTTGCTCACCTGGGCCGAGAACGACCTCGGCGGATAGCGCTTGGGGTCGAGGTCCATCTCGCGGCAGACCATCGCCATCAGCCGCTGCGAGTCGGCCTGGTCGTAGATGGAGAAGCTGGAGGGGAAGCCGAGCCGCTTGGCCTCGCGGCGCAGGATGCGCATGCAGGCGCTGTGGAACGTCATCACCCACATCGCCCTGGAGCGCGGCCCGACCAGCTTGTCGATGCGCTCCTTCATCTCGCGGGCGGCCTTGTTGGTGAACGTGATCGCCAGGATCTCGCCCGGATGCGCGTCGCGCTCGGCGAGCAGGTAGGCGATGCGGTGGGTGAGCACCCGCGTCTTGCCCGAGCCCGCTCCCGCCACGATCAGCAGCGGGCTGCCGTGATGGATCACGGCCTCGCGTTGCTGCGCGTTGAGTCCGTCGAGCAAGGGGTGGTCAACAGAGACCTGGGTGGTCGGCACGCATTCTAGGTTAAGACGCTCCACCGACAATCGGCGCCCGGAATGCCGATCGCGGATCGGTGGTTGTCTCCGGTCAGGAGATCAGAAAGGGAGATCATGCTGGCCGAGAGCGAGATCAACAGGGTCCTGACCGTCACGGCCCACCCGGACGACGTGGACTTCGGCGCCGCCGGCGCGGTGGCGCTCTTCGTCGACAGCGGCGTCCAGGTCACCTACCTGCTGGTCACCGACGGCGACGCCGGCGGCAACGAACGCGAGCTCGACAACTCCGGCATGGCCGAGCTGCGCCGGACCGAGCAGACGGCCGCCGCCAAGGCCGTCGGCGTGACGGACGTGCGCTTCCTCGGCCGTTCCGACGGGACGGTGACGCCGTCGCTGGAGTTGCGGCGCGACATCGCCCGCGTCATCCGCCAGGTACGCCCCGATCTGGTGATCACCCACCACCCCGACCGCAACTACCAGTTCGTCGCGCCCAGCCATCCCGACCACCGCGCCGTCGGCGGCGCCACGCTCGACGCGGTCTACCCCGATGCCCGCAACCCCTACGCCTTCCCCGAACTGCTGCGGGAGGAGGGCCTGGAGGCGTGGACGGCGCGTGAGGTGTGGCTGATGGGCGGCATGACGCCCGACCACTGGGTGGACGTCACCGGCGTCCTCGACCGCAAGCTGGCGGCCCTGCAGTCGCACGTGAGCCAGATCGCGCACGTGGAGGGGTTCGAGGAGGCGGTCAAGCGGCGCTGGGCGGCGTGGGCGGCCCGGGCCGGCTTCGGCGAGGGCCGCTACGCGGAGGCCTTCCAGGTCGTCCCCACGGCCTGACCTCCGGTCCGCACCCCACCAGTCCTCACCCCACCGGCACGGCAGCAACACCGCTCTCCGGTCCGGCCTCCGTGCGCGGGCGGAGGCCGGGCACGTCATGACACGGAGCCCGGTGGCACCACCCACAGGGACGGCTGGCCGGTGACCTCGGAGATGACGTCGTAGTCACGGTCGTAGTGCAGCACCGTCGCCCCGTGCATCTCCGCGCAGGCCGCGATCAGCAGGTCGTTGGGCCCGACACCTCGGTGCTGCGACTTACGGGCGAGTAAGCCCTGCACGGCGAGTGCTCGTTCCCGTACTTCGGCATTGAGCTCCAGAAAGCGGAAGTCGTCGCGCAGGTGCCGTGCGTCGAGTTCATACCCTGCCGGATCTCGGGCGCTGAAGAGGACTTCGAGCTGCGTCACCGTGCAGATCGCCAGCATCTTGTCGAGCATGAGCGGCTTCAGCGCACGCCCAACGAGCGGGTTCGGCATGCGCGCCAGCGCGCTCTTGTCGATGAGGTAGACCACGCCGGTGGCTACCACGGATGCTTCATGATCTCCGGATCCAAGAGATCGGTATTGTCCCGTGAGGTCCAGTATTCGAACGCTTCTCGACGCTTTGCCCTTTCGGCGACCTCCGCCAGCGCGGCGTGGACCGTCTCCTTCATGTTCTTCGTCCCAAGCTCCTCCTGAACGACTTCCAGGAGCTCCTTGTCGATGTCGATGACCGTACGCAAGGGGCATCACCTCCGTTACCTCCACCGTATATCACAGATAGTGATCTTGATATACGCACGCTCCGCACTTCATCACCTACGGAACGTGCGCTGCGGAGAACGTAGTGCATCCGGGCCGTTCCTCTCCGTGCACGCCGAGACGCGGTGGAGGATCTTCACCCCTCAGGCGAAATCCCTGTTCCCTGCCTTCCCACGAGGCGGGCGAAGAGGTAGCCGAGGGAGTTGGTGGACAGGTGGAGCATCGACGGGGCCAGCAGCCCGGCCCGGCGGCGCAACTCACAGAAGAGCACCCCCGCCACGCCCGTGGACACCACGCTGCCCGCCACCACCCGGGCCGTGTCGAGGCGGCCCGGGGACTCGCCCGCCGTGAGCGCGCCGAGGGCGGGATTGGCCCGGGCCATGTCGATCGCGGGCAGGATGTGCCACAGCCCGAACAGCGCCGACGACACCGCCGTCGCCGTCACCGTGCCGTGGGTGCGGCGCAGGCCCCCGTACAGGGCGCCCCTGAACCCCACCTCCTCCAGCAGGACCGTGCCGAACGGGACCTGCACGAGGGCCTCCTCCAGCACGCGCGCCCGCGACAGTGACAGCGCGCGCTCGTCGTGGAACAGCGGCCGGGTGCGCGGCAGCGCGACACCGGCCGTGTAGGCGGCGACGACACCGGTGGCCAGGACGGCACCGGCGAGGGCGCCGCGGCGGGGCTGCTCGAACCCGAGCTCCCGCCATGACGCCCCCGACCGGCGCGCCATCGCCACCAGCGCGGCGGTGGCGGCGGCGGAGGTCAGCGGACCGAGGCGCGGGGCGACCTTGTTGTTGAGGACGTTGGCCGCGACCAGCACGGCGATCGAGGGAAGCAGCACCCCTGCAGGCTATGTCGCCTCGACCCCGCCCGTCGGCCGCCGCGGGCACGCAGGCGTTCGCCCGGACGGGGAGGCGGCAGGGCGGAATGCGGACGGCTCAGGAGACGGACGGCTCAGGAGACGGACGGCTCAGGAGACGGCGGGGGTGCGCCAGCCGGCCGGGAAGCGGCTGCGGCGGCGTTCCTGCGGCGTGAGGCCGCCCCAGATGCCTTCCGACTCCCCCGCGCGTAACGCGTAGGACCGGCACTCCTCCAGCACCTGGCACGTGGCGCAGATCGCCTTGGCGCGGGCCTCCTGGGGCGGGGAGGGGGCGAGGGGGAAGAAGAGCTCAGGGTCGCTGGATCTGCAGGCGCCCCCGCGCAGCCAGCCGGTCTCCTCCAAGGGCATGCGACCACGCTATGCCGCGTTCATGATCGGTCGCATCATCCTCTGGGTTGACCCTTGAGTACATCCCAGGAGGGCCCCGGGGTCAGCAGGCGCCGACGCCGCGGTTGTAGCCGGTGGCGAACGCCTGCTGGCGCTGCTCGGCCGTGCCGTGGGCAGCCGGGTTGAGCCAGTCGTCCGTGGGGTCGCCGGCGGCTTCGAGGTTCAGCAGCAGCTCCTCCTCGTCGCCTGGTTCGGCCCGCAGCGACCCCGCCTTGACCAGGGCCGACAGCGTGCCGCCCGCGTAGCAGTCGGCCTGCAGCTCCGCCTCGACGTTCAGCTCGAACCGGGAGTCGAGCTGGGCCTGGACGGCGTGGCCGAGCTCGTGCAGCACGATCATGTACACGGACCCGTCGCCCATCTCGTCCCACAGCCGTTCCATCCAGTCGCGGTCGAAGGCGACGAAGTGGCCGGCGGGGCAGTAGAAGGCGTTGTTGGGCACGGAGGGCTCCCCGGCGCAGCGCGGACCCGACCGCCCGGAGTAGGGCACGAAGTCGATGATCGGCCGGTAGGTCCGGCCGGACGCGCTGAACTGCTGCTTCCAGAACATCTCGCCGAGCCCCCGCGCGCCCCGGACGTCGTCCTCGAACGTGTCGGCGCCCCGTACGTCCCTGGAGGGCACCCCCGTGAGGCCGCACCCGGTGAGAAGGACCACCAGGGCGAGGACGAGGGCGCGTGTCACGCGATCAGACTTCCCAGGTGTGCGCGGGTTCATTCGTGTGCATGCGCTCGATGTACTCCAGCGTCATCCGGCGCAGCGCCTCGTGCCTGTCGCCGCCGATGGCGCGCACCTTCTCCACCTGCCACGTCGCGCCGGTGCGGCCGGTCAGGCAGCGTCCCTCGATGACCCCGAGCAGCCGGTCGGCCACGGCGGTGTCCACGCCGCGCGTGGCGAGGCCCTCGTACGCCAGGGGGAGCAGGCGGCGCAGGACCAGCTCGGCGGCGGACACCTCGCCGATCCCCGGCCAGTACAGCCGCGCGTCCATGCCGTGCCGGGCGGCGGTGGTGAGGTTGTCCTCCGCCGCGGCGAACGACATCTGGCTCCAGATGGGCCGCTCGCCGTGCGGCAGGACGCGCATCAGCCCGTAGTAGAAGGCGGCGTTGGCCGCGATGTCCAGCACGGTCGGGCCCGCGGGCAGCACCCGGTTCTCCACGCGCAGGTGCGGGATGCCGCCGACCACCGCGTACACCGGCCGGTTCCAGCGGTAGATCGTGCCGTTGTGCAGGGTGAGCTCGTGCAGTTCGGGGGTGCGGCCCTGCGCGAGCTCCGCCTCGGGGTCCTCCTCCTCGCAGATGGGCAGCAGGGCCGAGTAGTAGCGGACGTTCTCCTCGAACAGGTCGAAGACGCTGGTGATCCAGCGCTCACCGAACCAGACGCGCGGGCGCACGCCCTGGTGCTTCAGCTCGGCCGGGCGGGTGTCGGTGGCCTGCTCGAACAGCGCGATCCTGGTCTCGCGGTGCAGTTCCTTGCCGAACAGGTACGGCGAGTTGGCGGCGACCGCCACCTGGGCCCCGGCGACGGCCTGGGCGGCGTTCCAGTGGGCCGCGAACGCGTCCGGGCTGACCTGCAGGTGGAGCTGGACGCTGGTGCAGGCCGCCTCGGGGGCGATGCTGGCGGCGTGGGTGTCGAGGCGTTCGACGCCCTCGATGCACAGGTGCAGGTCCTCGCCGCGCAGGGCGAAGATCTGCTCGTTGAGCAGCCGGTAGCGGGGGTTGGCCGACAGCGCGCCCTCGTTGACGTCCTGTTCGCGCAGCGTGGGCAGGATGCCGACCAGGACCAGGTGTCCGCCGCGGGAGCGGGCGAGCTCCTCCGCGTGGTTGAGCCGCGCCCTGACGTCGTCCTCCAGTCTGAGGGCGCCGTCGCCACCCAGGTCCTGGGGCTCGATGTTGATCTCGATGTTGAACTGGCCGAGTTCGGTCGCCCAGTCGGGCCGCTGAATGGCGTCGAGGACGGCTGCGTTGCACATGGCGGGCTCGCCGGCCGCGTCCACGAGGTTGAGCTCGATCTCCAGGCCGGCGAGGGGGCGTTCGTCGGCGAAGCGGGACTCGCCGAGCATCTGGGCGAAGACGTCGAGGCATCGACGCACCTTTTCCCGATATTTCCGGCGGTCGTCCCGGCTGAAAACAACGACCGGCACATCTTTGCCCATATCGGAAATGTCGCACGTAACTGACTGTCATGCCAGCCCACTCCGGGCAACGCCCGCTCACTTTTCCTTAACAGCTCGCGCTTTTCCCGGCCCGCCCCCGGGACTCCGGCGACGCGGTGAGCCCCCAGGGCCGGGCCCGGTCGCCGGTGAGCCCGAGGGGCCGGGCCCGGTCGCGGTGAGCCCCCTGGGGCCGGACGCGGGTGGGAGTCAGACCAGGCGGCGGGCGGTGGCCCAGCGGGAGAGCTCGTGCCGGTTGGAGAGCTGCAGCTTGCGCAGCACCGACGACACGTGCGTCTCCACCGTCTTGACCGAGATGAACAGCTCCTTGGCGATCTCCTTGTACGCGTAGCCGCGGGCGATCAGCCGCAGCACCTCGCGCTCCCGCTGGGTGAGCGAGTCGAGCTCCGGGTCGATCGACGGCGCCTCCGACGAGGCGAACGCGTCCAGCACGAACCCCGCCAGCCGCGGCGAGAACACCGCGTCGCCGTCGGCCACCCGGCGGATCGCGTCGGTCAGCTCCTTGCCGCTGATGTTCTTGGTCACGTAGCCGCGGGCGCCGCCCCGGATGACGCCGATCACGTCCTCGGCGGCGTCCGAGACCGACAGGGCGAGGAAGCGCACCTGCGAGCCGGAGCCGAGCACCCGGCGCAGCACCTCCTGGCCGCCCCCGCCGGGCATGTGCACGTCGAGCAGCACCACGTCCGGCTGCAGCTCGGCGATCGCCTTCACCGCCGTCTCGACGTCCTCGGCCTCGCCGACCACCTGGATCGAGTCGCCCAGCTCGGCCCGCACGCCCGACCGGAACAGCCGGTGATCGTCGACGATCAGCACCCGGATCACGTTCACTCCCTCGTCACCTTCATGGTCAACATCACTTCCGTGCCCTCCCCCGGCTCGGTGCGCACCCTGGCTGTGCCGCCGTGGCGTTCCATCCGGCCGACGATGGACTCCCTGATCCCCATCCTGTCTACCGGCACCGCGTCGAGGTCGAACCCCTTGCCCCGATCCTTCACGAAAATCGTGACCTCTTCACCTTCGACTTCGGCGTACACGGAGATGGTCGGGCTCCCGGAGTACTTGGCGGCGTTGACCATGGCCTGCCGCGATGCCTTCAGCATGGCGGCGAGCTTGCCGGTCGGGTCGAGCTCGACGTCACCCACGCACACCACCTCGATCGCCACGCCGTGGGCGTCCTCCTCCTCGGCGGCGATCCGGCGGACGGCGGCGGCGAGCGTGGCGTCGGCGTCCTGGGCGGGCTGGTAGAGCCAGTTGCGCAGGTCGCGTTCCTGCGCCCGGGCCAGGCGGCTGACCTCGCGGGGATCGTGCGCGACACGCTGGATGAGCGTGAGCGTGTGGAGCACCGAGTCGTGGACCATCGCGGCGACCTCGGCGCGTTCCTCCTGCCGGATGCGCTCGCGCCGTTCGAGCTGGAGCTCCTTCCACAGTCCCGCGAGCCAGGGGGCGGCGATGACGGCGAGTCCGCCGACCACGACCGCGGTGAACAGCAGCCCCCGGCCGGCCTCGGCGAGCTCCCCCTCGATGGCCAGGAAGCCCGCGGCTCCGCCGATGACGAGGGCCACGCCGAGCAGGGTGCGCGCGCGGTTCTTCCTGATGCTCGTGGTGGCGCCGCTCACCCAGCCCTTGCGCCGTTCGGGGTCGGCCTGCTGCCACAGGATGAGCGCGCCGATGCCGCCGACGGCGAACGGCAGCACGCCGATGCCGCCCTTGGACGCGCCGGTCAGCCAGCCGAACGCGAGCAGCGCCACGCCGATCGCGCTGAACGCCGTGAGCTGGCTCCAGTCGCGGGCGGGCGGCGGCCCCTCGTACGGCTCGCGCGGTGAGATCATCCAGAGCACCGCGTAGGCGACCACGCCGACTCCGTCGACCACGCTCAGCAGCACGAACATCAGCCTGATCACCACGGGATCGAGCTTGAGCTGTGCCGCCAGCCCCTGCGCCACGCCGCCGAGCAGGCGGCCCTCCATGGGCCGCATCAACCGGCGGTAGGGCGCGTCGCCACCGGGTTCGGCAAGAGTCATCTGGTCAGCCATAGCATCGCCATCGTCACATGCACGGGACGAAAACGGCATCCGGAACAACCCCCGGGTCGGGTCAGGGGTGTCCCGGATGCAGGAGGCGGCCGGTGGGGGCCACGATGGTTCCATGACGCAAGCACCGCCCAAGGAACCCGGAGCGCCTCCCCGCGTGCTGCGGCGCAGCAGCGAGGGACGTTTCCTCCTGGGCATCTGCGCCGGGCTGGGACGACACACGGGCATCGACCCGGTGGTGTTCCGGGTCGCCTTCGCGGTGCTGCTGTTCGGCTCGGGGATCGGGCTGTTCCTGTACATCGCGGCGTTCCTGCTGATGAAGGACCCGAACGGGCGGCCCGGCTACATCGAGCACTGGACGCAGCGCGACTTCGACGCCGAGACGGTGCTGGCGCTGCTCACGGCGGTGCTGGGGTTCGGGCTGGCGATCAACCTGACCACGGTGTGGCTCGACACGGGCACGCTGGTGGTGGGGGTGCTGCTGGCCGTCTCGCTGCTCGCGGCCCACTCCAGCGGGGTGGACCTGGTGGCTCTGGTCCGGTCGATGCCCGAGCGGCTCAACCGCCGGGCGGCGCCGCCCGCGGCGTTCCCGCCGCCGGTCTCCGCGCCGTCGGAGTGGGTGACGACGGGACTCGGCACGCCCGCGGGGGACGCGGTCCCGGCGCCGGACCGGCGCGAGAGCGCGGCGGAAGGGCCGGCCCCGACGCGGGCCCACGCCACCGAGGAGGTGCACCCGCCGGCGAGGACCGGCGCGGGGCCCACCACGGACCTCGATGCGGACCTCGATGCGGACCCCGGTGCGGAGCCGCGCGTGGAGCCCGGTGCGGGGCCCCGCGTGGAGCCCGGTGGGGAGCACGATAGAGAGCACGGTGCGAACGCGGACGCGCCCGCCGCGGGCGAGGCCGCGACGGCCCGCGCCGAGGCCGCACCCGGCCCCGCCGAAGAGGCGGACCGGCCGCTCGCCTACGGGGAGCTGGGCGAGCCGGAGCGCCAGAGGGACGGCATCGGCGGCTCCCCGGAGAACGCCGTGTACGGCCGGCCGCCGTTCGCCCCGCGCGGCCCGTTCCAGCCGAGCGGCCCCCAACGCCGGCCCGGCGCCCTCCCGGCGGCCGGAGTCGCCCACCCGGGCGGCTTCCAGCCGCTGGACCCGCGCAGACGGGCCGGATACGCCCCCTACGACCCCGCCCGGTACGGCCGGCCGCCGGCGCCGCGCCCCCGGCGGCCCAGATCGTTCATCGGCCTCATCACCGTGTTGCTGGCCATCGTCATTGGAGGCATCGTCGTGGCGGTCCAAGCCGGATCGGGCACGGGAGTGAACCCCACCATCGTGGGCGGCGCCGTGCTGGTCACCATAGGGGCGGGGCTGCTGGTCGCCGCCTGGTGGGGGCGCGGGGCGGGCCTGGTGGCCGCGGGCACCGCCGTGGCGGTGCTGGTGGCGCTGGTGATGACCATCAGCGGGATGCCGCGGGAGGTCGGCAACACCGTCTGGGTTCCGCTCACCGCGGCCGCCGCCGAGAGCCAGACGTACGACATCGGGGTGGGCAACGGGCGGCTGGACCTGTCGGAGATCGAGCTGCCGCCGGGCGGCGACCTGACGGTGCGGGCCTCGGTGCGGATCGGCGAGCTGGCGGTGATCGTGCCGCCGGACGCGCGGGTGGAGGTGCACGCCTCGAACCGGGTCGGCGACATCAAGCTGGACCAGTCGTTGCGGGGCGGCGTGGACGTGACGTGGAACCAGGTGCTGGAGCCGGAGGTCCGGCCCGAGGGGGAGCCGCCGACGATCGTGCTGCACCTGAGGGGCGGCGCGGGCGACATGGAGGTGCGGCGTGCCGCGTGAGCACCACGGCGCACCGGGGGCCGCGCCGGACAGGCGGCGGCGGACGCACCGGACCGACTGGATGGCGCTGCTGAGTGGATTGTTGTTCGTGGTTCTGGGCATTCTCGTACTGACCCGCTCGATCACGGATCCGCTGGTCCTGTCGGGTCTGGTGGTGATGGGACTGGGTTTCGCGGGGCTGGTGGCGGTCATCGCCAGGGTCGTCAGGGGCAAGTGACCCTTGACCGGGATAAACACCGGCGTACCTTGGCATTTATCCATTCATTCCCCCTTGTTTCGAGGGAGGACGTATGCCCCGCATCGCCATAACCGTCGACGGAATCCATTACGAGGAGGACGTCGAACCACGGCTTCTCCTCGTTCACCTGCTACGAGAAAGACTGGGCCGGACCGGCACGCCCGTGGGTTGCGACACCAGCAACTGCGGTGCCTGCACGGTGATGCTCGACGGCAAGAGCGTCAAGAGCTGCTCGGTGCTCGCCGTCCAGGCCGACGGCTGCGACGTCGTCACGATCCAGGGCCTGGGCGCGAACGGCGCCATGCACCCGATGCAGCGGGCCTTCCACGAGGAGCACGCGCTGCAGTGCGGCTTCTGCACGCCCGGCATGGTGATGGCCGCGATCGACCTGCTGAGGGACGACCCCGACCCGTCTGAGGAGACCATCCGCCAGGGACTCGAGGGCAACCTGTGCCGGTGCACCGGCTATTGCAACATCGTCCGCGCGGTACGCAGGGGCGCCCAGGAGATGGGGCAGGCGGTGAGGACGCCATGACGGAGCTGGACCCGGGCCTGCTCGGCGAGCAGATCGCGGAGAGCGGGCAGCTCTCCGAGCCGGACGGCGGCCACGAGATCGGCCGGGCCAGGCGGCGCAAGGAGGACCAGCGACTGCTGACGGGGCACACCCGCTGGACCGACAACCTCCAGCAGCCGGGAATGCTGTACGTGATGTTCATGCGCAGCCCGATGGCGCACGCCCGCATCACCCGGGTGGACGTGTCGGGCGCCCGCGACCTGCCGGGAGTGGTGGCGGCCTTCAGCGGCCGGGACTTCGCCGAGGAGCAGGGCAGCCTGCCGTGCGCGTGGCCGGTGAGCGAGGACATCGTGATCCCCGACCACCCGCCGATGGCCGTCTCGGAGGTGCGCTACGTCGGCGAGGCGGTCGCCTGCGTGATCGCCACCGACCGTTACCGGGCGGCCGACGCGCTGGAGGCGATCGAGGTCGACTACGAGCCGCTGCCCGCCGTCATGGACATGCGCGAGGCGCTCACCCCCGGCAGCCCGAAGGTGCACGAGGCGGGCAACAAGGCGTTCAGCGTGAAGATCACCTCGGGGGACGTCGAGGCGGCGCTGCGCGACGCGCCCGTGCTGATCGACCGGACGTACGTCCAGCAGCGGCTGATACCGAGCGCGATGGAGCCCCGCGCGGTGCTGGCGAGCACCGACGGCGACACGTTCACGCTCTGGTCGTCCACGCAGATCCCGCACGTGCTGCGGGTCATGCTGGCCGTGACGACCGGCATCCCGGAGCACCGGCTGCGGGTGATCGCGCCCGACGTGGGCGGCGGGTTCGGCTCGAAGCTGCAGGTAACGGCCGAGGAGGTGCTGTGCCTGCTGCTCACCCGGCGGCTCGGCGTGCCGGTCAAGTGGACCGAGTCGCGCTCCGAGGGCAACCTGACCGTGCACCACGGCCGTGACCAGATCCAGCACCTCACGCTCGCGGCCGAGGCCGACGGGCGCATCCGGGGGCTGCGCGTGGAGCTGCTGGCGGACATGGGCGCCTACCTGATGCTGGTCACGCCCGGCGTCCCGATGCTGGGCGCGTCGATGTTCAACGGCATCTACAAGATGGAGGCCTACGAGTTCGGCTGCACGGGCGTCTTCACCACCAAGATGCCGACCGACGCCTACCGCGGCGCGGGCCGTCCGGAGGCGACGTTCGCGATCGAGCGGATCATCGACGAGCTGGCGGCCGAACTGGGGATGGACCCGATCGAGGTGCGGCGGCGCAACTGGATCAGGCACGACGAGTTCCCGTACACGACCGTCTCGGGGCTGACCTACGACTCGGGCGACTACGAGGCGGCCACGGAGCGGGCGCTGGCCCTGTTCGGCTACGACAAGCTGCGGGCCGAGCAGGCCGACCGGCGTGACCGGGGCGACCCCGTCCAGCTCGGCATCGGCGTCAGCACCTACACCGAGATGTGCGGGCTGGCCCCCTCCCGGATGCTCGGCATGGCCAACTACGGCGCGGGCGGCTGGGAGCACGGCTCGGTGCGCATGCTGCCGACGGGCAAGGTCGAGGTGATCACCGGCACCTCGCCGCACGGGCAGGGGCACGTGACGGCGTGGAGCCAGATCGTGGCCGACTCGCTGGGCGTGCCGTTCGACGACGTGACGGTGCTGCACGGCGACACGGCCATCGCGCACAAGGGCATGGACACCTACGGCTCACGCTCGCTGGTGGTCGGCGGCATGGCCGTGCTGCAGGCGTGCGAGAAGGTCAAGGTCAAGGCCCGCAAGCTGGCCGCGCACCTGCTGGAGTGCTCGCCGGACGACCTGGAGTTCGACGGCGGCGCGTTCAAGGTGCGGGGCACCGGGGCGGCCAAGACGATCCAGGAGCTGGCGTTCGCCGCGTTCACGGCGCACGACCTGCCCGAGGGCGTGGAGGCACGGCTCGACTCCGACGCCACGTACGACCCGGACAACTACTCCTTCCCGCACGGCACGCACCTGTGCGCGATGGAGGTGGACACCGAGACGGGGCAGGTGCGGATCCGCTCGTACGTGGCGGTGGACGACGTCGGCAAGGTGATCAACCCGCTGATCGTGCGCGGCCAGGTGCACGGCGGCATCGCGCAGGGCATCGCCCAGGCGCTGTTCGAGGAGGCCGTCCACGACGCCGACGGCAACCTGCTGACCACGACGATGGCCGACTACCTGCTGCCGTCGGCGGCCGACCTGCCCGACTTCACCACGGACCGCACCGAGACGCCGTCCACGGGCAACCCGCTGGGCGTCAAGGGCGTCGGCGAGGCGGGCACGATCGCCTCCACGCCCGCCGTGGTGAACGCCGTCGTGGACGCGCTGCGCCCGTACGGGATCCACGACGTCCGCATGCCGTGCACGCCCGAGCGGATCTGGCGCGCGCTGGAAGGAGCCCGGTCATGATCCCCGCCCAGTTCGACTACGTGCGCGCCGGGTCGGTCGAGGAGGCGTGCCAGGCGCTCGCCGCCGACGAGGACGCCAAGGTGCTGGCGGGCGGGCAGTCGCTGCTGCCCCTGCTGCGGCTGCGGCTGGCCTACCCGTCGACGCTGGTCGACATCGGCCGGCTGCCGGAGCTGTCGGGCGTGCACGACCGCGACGACCACGTCTACATCGGCGCGATGACCACGCACGACGAGGTCCTGCGCTCGCCCGTGGTCAACGGCGCCTGCCCGCTGGTGGCACTGGCCGCCGCCACGGTGGCCGACCCGGCGGTGCGGCACCGCGGCACGTTCGGCGGCTCGCTGGCCCACGGCGACCCGGCCGGTGACCTGCCGGCCGTGGTGCTGGCGCTGGACGCCGTCCTCGTGGCCAGGTCGGCGCGGGGCGAGCGGGAGATCCCGGCGGCCGAGTTCTTCGCCGACTACCTGGAGACGGCGCTGGCACCGGACGAGATCCTCGCCGGAGTGCGGATACCGAAGCTCGGTCCCGGCTGGGGCTATCACTACGAGAAGTTCCACCGGACGGCGCAGGCCTGGGCCGTGGTCGGGGTGGCGGCGGCCGTCAAGCGGTCCAACGGCGGCATCGAGGAGGCCAGGATCGGGCTGACCAACATGGGCGCGACCCCCGTGCGGGCCCGCGCGGCGGAGGCGGCCCTGCGTGGCGTGGAGGCCGCCGACCAGGTGCGGGGGGCGTGCGAGGAGGCCGACGCGGACACCTCGCCGCCGGCGGACCTGCACGCCCAGCCGGACTACCGCCGGCATCTGGCCAGGGTGCTGACGCACCGGGCGGTGCGCACCGCAGCCGGGTGGGGCTGACGCACGGGGCGGGGCGTCCCGCGCGGGGACGCCCCGCCCATCGGGGTTCGAGGGAACGGCGGAGAAGGAGCGGATCCGATGGCGATGCGGTTCGAGCACGAGTTCACTGTCCCGGTCCCGGTCGAGCAGGCGTGGGCGGTGTTGCTCGACGTCGAACGGGTGGCCCCGTGCCTGCCGGGGGCCTCGCTCGACACCGTCGAGGGCGAGCGGTTCACCGGCCGGATGAAGGTCAAGGTGGGGCCCATCACCGTGGCCTACCGGGGGACGGCCGAGTTCGAGGACGTGGACAAGGACACCCACACGCTCACGATCAAGGCGTCCGGCAAGGAGGACAGGGGCGCCGGCACCGCCTCCGCCACGGTCAGGGCCAGGCTCACCCCGGCGGGCGGCGCGACGGCCGTCGCCGTGGAGACGTCGTTCAACGTGACCGGCCGGCCGGCGCAGTTCGGGCGCGGCGTCATGGCGGAGGTCGGCGGCAAGCTGATCGACCGGTTCGCGGCCAACCTGTCCGACCTGCTCTCGGAGCAGCACCCCCCGCACGACGAGCCCGCAGGTGACGAGCCCGCCCGTGACGAGCGGGCCGTCCGGGCCGAGTCCGAGGAGGAGGCGCGGCCGGCGGGCACGCTGCGCACCTCGCGCACGCCCGACGAGGAGGCGCTCGACCTGCTGGAGCTCGCCGGGACCCCGGTGCTGAAGCGGCTGGCACCCGTCGCGGCGGCCGTCGCGGCGCTGCTGCTCCTCGGCTGGCTGATTAGGCGACGAATGCGATAAATCCGGCAAAGACCCCTCCAAGCCGGACACTATGTCGCGACCTGCGGGAATGCCCATCGCACGTGTCCGACTCGGGGGGGATGGCATGCCGGCCTGCACTGTTGTCGTGATCGCCTACAACGACGCGGACCGCCTGCCGAGGGCCGTGCGCTCGGTGCTCGACCAGTCTCTCGGCGACCTTGAGGTCGTCATCGCCGACGACGCGAGCACCGACGCCACCCCCCGCGTCGCCGAGGAGCTCATCCGCGCCGACCCCCGCGTGCGCTACCTGCGCCGGGCCGCCAACAGCGGCGGCTGCGGCGCGCCCCGCAACGACGGGCTCGACGCGGCCGAGTCGCCGTACGTCATGTTCCTCGACAGCGACGACGAGCTGCCCAGGCACGCCTGCAAGAGCCTGCTCACCGAGATCGAGCGCACCGGCGCCGACTTCGTCTCCGGGCAGATCTCCCGCCTGTACGAGTGGAGCGGGCGGACCCAGCGCTACTACCCGGCGTTGTTCGCCAGGCGCAGGGTGGTCGCCGGCATCCACGAGGACCCGCGGCTGTTCCTCGACTCCTTCACCACCAACAAGCTCTACAGCGTGCGTTTCCTGCGCGAGCACCTGCTGCGTTTCCCCGAGGACATCCACTACGAGGACCACGTCTTCGCCAGCGAGCTGTACGCCGTCTCCCGGCGCTTCGCCGTCGTGCCGTGGGTCGTCTACCTCTGGCACCGCACCCGCGCCGGCTCGTCCATCTCGCTCAGCATCGGCGACATGGACAACGTCCGCCACCGGGTCGTCGCCGCCCGCCGGAGCGACGCGGTGCTGCGCGCCCACGGCGCGGACGACCTGGTGCCGGCCCGGCAGGACCGCTTCCTGCGCCAGGACCTGCGCGTCTACCTCAACCCCCTGCCCACCCGCGACAGGGTGTGGGCCAAGGAGTTCGCCGCGATCGTCCGGCCGTACCTGGAGGAGATCCCCGCCGAGGTGCTCGACCGGATCGAGCCGATGGCCAGGGTGTGCTGCCACCTCATCCTCGCCGACCGGATCGACGACCTGCTGGTCGCGGCCGGTTCCCTGACCGGGCCGCAGGCGCCGCCGCGTGCCGCGGTACGGCAGGGCGACCGGACGTACTGGGGCACCACCGTCTCCCCCGGCATGGACATCACCCCGCTGCGGCTGGCCGAGCTGCCCTTCAGCGTCAGCAGGCTGCGGCACGAGGTGACCGAGATCTCCGCCGACGGCCAGCGGGTCAGGATGACCGTGCGCACCTTCGACCCGTTCGGCGCGCTGCCGCTGGAGTGGACGGCCTTCCTGCGGCTCGGCCGCGAGCGCGTGCCGATCCACCCGCAGGCCTCAGGCGAGGGCGGCTACGTCAGCGAGGTCACCTTCGCCCCGCGGACCGCGGGCGATCCGCGCATCGGCTTCACCAGCGTCGCGACCGGCCACACCACGACCGACCGGCTGCTGGTGAACCCGGCCATGAAGCCCATCGAGTTGCCCGGCGGCGTCACGGTCTCGGCCGACGGCCCCGCTGCCCACCTGGTCGTGCGCGTCCGCCGCGCCCGGCGGCCCCTCCTGCCGCGGATCAGGCGGGCGCTGCTGCGCAGGGCCGGCACCCCGGCGAACCGGCTGCGGGTCTACAGAACGCTGATCAGGGTCCTGCCGCCGCGCCGGAACCTGGCCCTGTTCGAGTCGGACGTCGGCAAGGGCTGCACCGGCAGCCCGCGGGCGATCTACGAGGAGCTGCGCCGCCGCAAGCTGCCCGTCGACGTGGTCTGGTCGGTGGCGCCCGGCCGCGGTGACGCCCCCGAGGGCGCGCGACTGGTCCGGCGCGGCGGCTGGCGCTACGTCTGGACCCTCGCCAGGGCCGGCGTGTGGGTGGACAGCCACGGCTTCCCGCTCGACTACCCCAAGCCCCGCCGTACCCGCTACCTGCAGACCTGGCATGGCCAGGGCATCAAGTCGATCGGCTTCGACGCGCCCGACCTGCGTGCCGACTTCGACCGGCCGCGCCGGCGCTGGCGCTCCGCCGTCGCCCGCTGGGACGCGCTGGTCTCGCCCAGCGCCGAGTTCACCCGGCACTTCGTCCGCGCCAACGGCTACACCGGGCCCGTCTACCGGTACGGCACGCCGCGCTGCGACGCCCTGGTGCGCGGCACGTTCACGACGGACGTGCGGGCCGCGCTGGAGATCCCGCCCGACCGCAACGTGCTGCTGTACGCGCCGACCTACCGCGACCAGGCCAAGCACAGCGGCAGGTCGGTACGGGCCGATCTGGAGCTGATGGCCGAGGAGCTGGCCGGCGAGTGGGTGGTGATCCTGCGGACCCACCAGGTGGAGTGCTACGCGGTGCCGCCGCACCTGCGCTACTTCGTCCGGCCCGCCGGAACCTATCCCGAGGTCAACGACCTCATGCTGGCCTCCGACGCGCTGCTCACCGACTACTCGTCGGTGATGTGCGACTACGCGCTGACCGGCAGGCCGATGCTCTTCCTCATCGACGACTGGGACGACTACCGGCTGCGCGAGCGTGGCGTCTACCACGACCTGCCGTCGATCGCCCCCGGCCCGTGCGTGACCACGACCGAGGAGCTGGTCGCCTGCCTGCGCGACCTGCCCGCCGTGCACGACTCCTACGCCGAGCGGTACGCCGCCTTCCGCGAGATGTGGTGCGCCGAGGAGCGCGGCGACGCCGCGGCCCGGGTCGTCGAGGACTTCTTCGGAGATTTCATCAAGGCGCGGAGGGTGCCGTGACCATTGTCTTCGCGTGTCTGGAAGCGGACACGCTCGGCGGTGTCCAGCAGGTGACGCACACCCTCGCGCAGGGTCTGGCCGGGCGCGGCCACGACGTCCACGTGATCGGGCTGTACCAGGCGGCCTCGCCGTTCCACTACGTCGACAGCCCGCTCTACCAGGAGCACGTGATCAGCCGCACGGCCGTGGACGGGCAGGGGCGCCTGGCGCGCTGTCACGCCGACCGGCGGCTGGCCCGGCTGCTCGGTTCCGTGCAGCCGGGCTTCGCCGTCATGACCTCACCGTCGGTGGTCACCCGGCTGGTGCGGCTGCTGCCCGGCTCCCTGCGCACCATCGGTCAGTATCACGGCTCGTACGAGCACGCCCGGGACTGCTGGCACCTCGGCTCCATCCGCAAGCACTATCCCGCCCTCGACCAGGCGGTCTTCCTCAGCCGCGACGACGCGTGGATGTTCTCGGAGCACGCGCTGCTGCCCAACACCTGGTCGGTGCCCAACCCGCTGGCCGCCTGGCCGGAGGAGACGGCCATGCTGGAGACGCCCCGGGTGCTGGGGGTGGGCCGGTTGGAAGGGGTCAAGAGGTTCGACCGGCTCATCACCGCGTTCGCCCGGTCCGGGGCGCCCCGCCCGTGGGAACTGCACCTGATCGGTGAGGGCGGCGAGCTGGAGCGGCTGCGCGTGCACGCGGCCGAGGAGGGTGTGGCCGACCGGGTGGTCATCAAGGGACGGGTGGCGGCGGCGCGGATGGCGGGCGAGTACCTGGCCGCCTCGATCGTGGCCGTGACGAGCGAGCACGAAGGGCTGCCGATCGTGCTGCTGGAGGCGGCGGCGCACGGGGTGCCGGCGGTGGCGTTCGACGTGTCGGGCGGGGTACGGTCGGCCGCCCCGGTGCTCGTGCCGGCCGGTGACGTGGGCGCGTTCGCGCGGGAGCTGGCCCGGCTCGTCGACTCGCCGCAGGAGCGGCGGCGGCTGGGCGCCGCCGCCCGCGCCAGGGCCGAGGCGTTCCGCCTGGACCGCATCCTGGACGAGTGGGAGTCGCTGTTCACCCACATCGCCCGCTGAGCGGGCAGTGGGCAACGCCCGCTGAGCGGGCAGTGGGCAACGCCCGCTGAGCGGGCAGTGGGCGACGCCCGTCGAGCGAACGGCGGATGCCCGGAGCGCCCACCCCCGTGCGGCGCTCCGGGCATCCGGCCCTACAGCGAGCGGTCGGCCAGCTCGGGCTCCTCGGCCCGCTGCTGCGGGACCCCGGCGAGCGCCCGCTGGGTGGTGGTGAGCAGCGCGCCCACCGGGCCGGGCTCGCGCAGCCGGTTGATGCGGTCGCGCATGTTCTTGCGCATCCGGCTGGCCCGGCGCTTCTGCGCGGTCTTCTGGAAGATCGCCAGGTGCGCCTTGGAGGCCGGGGGTGCGCCGGTCAGCTCGTAGCCGTTGGCCTCCAGCCGCTCGCCGAGCACCTGCTCGCACAGCGAGATCTCCCAGGCGTCCAGCCGGTTGGCCCAGCTGCCCACGCGGGACCGGGTGACGTCGCCGTGGGTGTTGCTGTGCCAGACCTTGTGCGGCGGCACCGCGACCGCGGCGGCCTCGCGCGGCGAGACCATCGCCGGGTCGAAGTCCTCCTCCAGGAAGAGGCAGAGCTTCTTCAGCTCGGTCGACGGGTCGTCGGTCAGGTCCTCGTAGCGCAGCTCGTAGTAGCTGTCCTCGGGCATCGTCTTGCGCAGCCGGACGCCGGCGTCGATCGCCTCGGCCCAGGTGGAGACGGCGTGGAAGGAGTTGTGGGTGTACCAGGGCATCTCCTTCAGGGAGGAGACGCAGTCGCGGCCGTCCCTGATCAGGTGGATGAACTGGGCGTCGGGGAACATCCTGAGCAGGTAGTCGACCTGCTTGACGTAGCTCGGCCGCTTGTCGCCCCAGCGGGCCTTGTCGAACCGGTCGGCGTACATGCGGAAGGTCGTGCCGAGCACCGAGCCGAGCGAGCCGGGGCCCTCCACCGCCTGCCGGACGTAGTCGTCCTGGTCGATCTTGAGTTCCTTGAACTTGGTGGTGCGGTCACCGGCCACCCACTCGGCCAGCGCGCGGCGGCGCTGGGCGAGGCGCATGTCGCCGAACGTCCGGCGGCGCATGTAGGCGGGAATGAGGAAACGCGTCTCCGGTGGCACCGCGATGCGCGGGTGCGAGTGCAGCATGAGCTGCAGCATGGTGGTGCCGGAGCGCGGGCAGCCGACGACGAACACTGGCCGATCGGACATCTGGTTCTAACCCCCGAAACTTAGACGAGAACGTGCTCTCGGCTCTCCTGCGGGGCCGACACGGTGTGCCTGCGCGTGAAGAGCCACATCCGGTAGACAAGGAAGATCTCGTTGCCGAGCAACAGGGCGCCGGCCACGGCCGACACCGGCACCAGGGCCGCCGCCCCGACGAGGGGCGCGACCACGAACACCGCCGCGTGGAACTCGATACCGCTGATCAGGTGCGTACGGACGCGGCGGCGGGCCAGATACCGGTTGAACCGCCTGCCGAAGGACCGCCGCGAGCCTCCTTTGCGCGGGGCGGGCACCAGCCCGGCCGCCGCGACGCGCTCCGTGGCCTGGGCCCGCGCTTCCTTGATCGTCTCGCGGACCCGCTTCATCTGCGGGGCGTTGACGTACCTGAACAGGTCGAGCACGGCCACTCCGGCGCCGAGCACGATCCAGCGCACCTGCCCCGTGAGCGCGTACTGGCCCCAGGCCAGCCCCCCGGCGCAGAAGACCACCCGCACCCGGTCGCCGACGTAGTCGAGCCAGAGCCCGAAGGGCGTCCCCGTGCCCTTGAGCCTGGCGATCTTGCCGTCCACGCAGTCGATCATGAAACTCAGGTAGAACATGGCCGCCCCCGCGACCAGCTCGTCCGCGGCGAAACACCCTGCGGCGCACAGGCCCAGCACCAGCGAGGTCACGGTCAGCGCGTTCGGCGTGATGCCGGTGCGGTTGGCCACCACGAGAGCGACCCGGCAGGCGACCGGGTCCACGAAGTAGACGGTCCACCAGGAATCTCTGCGCTTGCGGGCCGCGTAGACCTCGGCGAGCGAATAGGTGCTCATGGATTCAGCATGGCTACGCGACGTCATGTCCGTATTACTCTCTGGAACTACTGGGCGAAGTCCATGCCGGTTCTTGACCGTCTCGGCACCGGCAGCCGCCACGCCCGGTGGGCGTCGCCGTCGCGGAAGTGGCCCGTGAGCTCCAGCCCGCGCGCGTCGACCAGGGCGTGCAGCCGCCAGGCGGGCCCGCCGTCCCTGAGCTGCGCAGGGTCGATCTCCGCGAGATACTTGCCGCCCTTGGTGCGGCGGGCCGGCACGGGAACCTCGCGGTTGCCGTCGCTGAGGAAGAGCCGCACCTTGCGCGGCCGGCGCTCGACCCGGTGGATGGCCACGTCGCCGAGCACGGTGAAGCGGGTTCCCGTCCACCAGCAGTCCTCGACCCTGGCCAGCAGCCTCAACTCGTCGGAGGCGTCGTACACCTCGTCCGGGATCCGCAGCGAGCGGTCCCGGAAGTACGGGTAGTCGCCGTACCAGCCGACCTTGCGCAGCCCGCGCGGCACGATGCGCGGCGAGTCGGCCGTGGCGCGCCTGAACTCCCGCACCTCGCGCAGTTGCCTGATCAGGCCGCGCTCCATCAGGTGGAGCTCCAGCCGGCGCAGCGACGGCGCGGTGCCGAGCACGGCCGGGCTGAGCACGGCCAGCCACTGGCGGGCCAGGTCGTGCAGCGGCGGAATGTCCTCCTCGTGGGCCTGTTCCAGCGCCTGGAACAGGAAGACGATGTCCTTCTCCAGCACCAGCCCGTCGAAGGACAGGATCAGTTCGGGCGCCTCCTCCCGCAGGAACGCCCGTACCGCGCAGATGGCCTCCAGCCGGTCGCTCAGGTTGGCCAGCTCGGCGCGCCGCTGGGTGATCGAGACCTCGCCCTCCTCGCGTTTGCGCCAGTGGTAGACGACGTCGGGCAGCACGTCCACACTGTCGGCCAGCACGTGCGCCCGCATGCTGAGCGGCACGTCCTCGTAGATCCCGGCCGGGAAGCGGAGCCGGTGTTCCTGCCAGAAGTCCCTGCGGTAGACCTTGTTCCAGACGGTGCGGTCGCGGACCAGGACCCGCCGGTCCATGATGTGGGTGCGCCGCACCGCCCGCTTGAAGACCTTCTCGTGCAGCGACGAGGCGGCCAGGCCGCCGTCCCGGATCCGCCGCACTCCGCCGCACGCGAGGTCGGAGCCGGTGCGTTCGAGCGAGCAGACCAGCAGCTCGTACGCCTCGGGCGGCACGACGTCGTCGCTGTCGGCGAAGGCGAGATAGGCCCCGCGGGCCCACCGGATGCCCTCGTTGCGCGCCGGCCCGGGACCCCGGTTGGGCTGGCGGACCACCACGAACCTCGGGTCGCGGGAGGCGAAGGCGTCGGCGATCCGCCTGCTGCCGTCCGTCGAGCCGTCGTCGACCAGGATGACCTCGATGTCCGTCAGCGACTGCGCCGCCAGCGACTCCAGGCACTCGGTGATGTACGGCTCGACGTTGTAGAACGGTACGACGACGCTGACCAGGGGCGCCATAGAGCCGGCTCCTTGCATACGGGGGATGGTTAGTCGGCAGCATGCCCCGGTCGTCGCCGCCGGGCGGGTCGCGCTGCCCCTCCCTGATCAGCTCTTTACCAGACACATAATCCGCTACGGTGTGACTCCGTACGGACACAGAACGTAGGGAGAGCTGTGCTGAGGCCGGCCCACGACGACGACCTGCCCGCGCTCCTGCGCTGGCGCAACCACCCGCGGGTGCGCGCGGCCAGCTTCACCACCCACGTGATCGGCGAGGCCGAGCACGCCCGCTGGTGGGCCGCCGTGCGCCGGGACCCGGCCCGGCGCGTGCTCGTCTACGAGCACGACGGATCCGGCGCGGGCGTGGTCGCCTTCTCCGGCCTGGCGCCCGGCGCCACGACCGGCGAGTGGGGCTTCTACCTCGACCTCGACGGGCTGGAGCGGACGGGCGCGGCGCTCGCGGCGTGGGCGGGGCTGGAACGCGCCGCGATCGGCCACGCCTTCGGGCCGCTCGGCCTCACCACGCTGCGGGGCCAGGTGCTCGCGGGCAACGAGCCGGTCCGGCGGCTGCACCGCCGCTTCGGGTTCACCGAGGTCGGCGTGCACCGGCGCGAGGTGGACGGGACGCCCGTGGACGTCGTCACCGTCGAGCTCACCAGGAGGGACCACACATGATCATGATCGCGGACCGCGCCATCGGGGCCGGTCATCCGCCGTTCGTCATCGCCGAGATGTCGGGCAACCACGACGGCAGGCTCCAACGGGCCCTGGCGATCGTCGACGCGGCGGCCGACGCCGGGGCCCACGCGATCAAGCTGCAGACCTACCGGCCCGACACGATCACGGTCAACGCCGACGGACCGGCGTTCCGGCTCGGTGACGGGCACGAGCTGTGGGGCGGCGAGCGCCTCTACGACCTCTACGAGCGGGCCCACACGCCGTGGGAGTGGCACGAGCCGATCTTCGCCAGAGCCCGGCAGCGGGGGCTGGTGGCGTTCTCGTCGCCGTTCGACCCGACCGCCGTCGAGCTGCTGGAGAAGCTGGACGTCCCGGCGTACAAGATCGCTTCGTCGGAGATCGTGGACCTGCCGCTCATCCGGGTCGCCGCCGCCACCGGCAAGCCGTTGATCCTCTCCACGGGCATGGCGTCGGCCGGCGAGATCGACGCCGCCGTGCGCGCCGCCCGCGAGGCCGGTTGCGCCCAGCTCGCGGTGCTGGCCTGCACCGCCAGCTATCCCGCCTCGCCCGCCGAGAGCAACCTGCGCGCGCTGCCGCTGCTGGCCGGGCTGACCGGGGCCGTCGTCGGCCTCTCCGACCACACGCCGGGGCTCGGCGCCGCGCTGGCGGCCGTGGCCCTCGGCGCCTGCCTGATCGAGAAGCACGTCACGCTCGACCGGCGGGGCGGCGGGGTGGACGCGGCCTTCTCCCTGGAGCCCGCCGAGCTGGCGGCCCTGGTCGTGGAGAGCGGGCGCGCCTGGGAGGCGCTGGGGCGGCCGGAGCTCGGGCCGCGGCCGTCCGAGCGCGAGGGGCTGCGGTTCCGGCGGTCGCTGTACGTGGTCAAGGACGTGCGCGCGGGCGAGCGGGTGACCGACCGCAACGTCCGCTCCATCCGGCCCGCCGGCGGGCTGCCCCCCGTGGCGCTGGCCGAGGTGATGGGCCGGCGCTTCACCCGCGACGTGCCGCTCGGCACCCCGCTGAGCTGGGACCTCGTCTAGCCCGCTAGCCGATGAGGGCGAGCAGGGTGTCGGCGACGCGTTCGCGCCCCTTGCCGTCGACCAGGCCGCCGCCGCGCCGCCCGTACTCCTCACGCGCCTCCGGATCGGCCAGCAGGTGGGCGAGGACCTTGGTGGCGGCCGTGTCGGCCACGGGGCCCGCCCCGGCGGCGATGCCCCGCCCCACCAGCGCCTCGTACCCGATGAGCTGGTTGGCGGCCACCCACGTCAGGGCGGTGGGGACCCCGAGGTAGAGCAGCTCCCACACGGCCGAGCCGGCCGCGGTGACCACGAGGTCGGCCTCGGCCATCAGCGCGGGCAGCCGGTCGGTGGGCGGGATGACGGTGAACGCCCCCTCGGCCGCGAACGGCTTGGGGCTGACCACGGTCGCCTGGAACGGCAGGCCCGTGTCGGCCAGGGCCCGCGCCCAGGCGGGGGCCACGCCCGCGCTGTCGGTGCCGCCGAAGAAGCACAGCACCCGCGGCACGGCCCGCCGCACGCCGCCCCTGCGGCGCAGGCGGCGGACGCTGTCGCGCAGCAGCACGTAGCGCGACCCGGCCAGCCGCCGGGTGAGCGGCGGCACCGGTCGCAGCTCGGCGCCGAGGTTCTGGTCGAGGTAGAGGTCGGCGTCCTGGCCCAGCGGGTCGCCGTCGACGATGGCCAGCACCGCGGCCGACCCGCGCACCGCCGCGCCCGTGCCGGCCGGCAGCTCGTAGGAGTCGAGGACGACGGCGTCGAGGCCGAGGTCGCGCACCAGCCCGGCCAGGTGCGCGGGCCGTTCGGGCGCCGGGATGAGCGGCAGCCTGCGCTCCAGGAGCTGCGCCCGCGCCCACGCCGAACCGGCGAGGTCGCCGAGGAAGCACACCTCGACCCGCCGGCCGCGCAGTTCCTCGGCCAGCGCGACGCAGCGCACCAGGTGCCCCACCCCGCACGCCCCTCCCGCGTCACAGCGGACGCCGATGCGCCGCGTCATGCCTCCTGCAGCGCTTTCTGCTGCACGTGCGCGTTGAGCAGGCACACCTCGGGCCGGGCGCGCAGCCAGCTCACCAGCGTCGCGTGCGGCACGCACCGGTCGCCGAACTCGCCGGCGACCCGGGAGATGAGCCGCCAGTCGTCCGGCGTGTCGAGCGTGACCCGCAGCTCGTCGGCGGCGGGCGTGTAGGCCAGGCCGAGCAGCCGGGACCTGCCCGGGTAGGTGTAGACGTAGGAGGTGACGTGGGCGCGGTGGTGGGCCGTGGCCTCCCGGTCGGCCCGCAGCAGCGCCGGCAGGCTCACGATCTCGACGTCGAGGCCGCGCGGCAGCGTGCGCGCCAGGCTCGTGCTCAGGTAGTCGAGGCCGGGCACCGCGCGGAAGACCAGCGCGGCCTCACGGATCACCGCCGGGTCGAGCAGCGGGCAGTCGGCCGTGAACCTCATCACCGCCTCGCCCGGGTGCTCCTCCAGCGCCTCCACGAACCTGGTGAGCACGTCGTCCACCGGCCCCCGGTGCCAGGCCACGCCCAGCCTGCGGCACTCGGCCACCACCGGGTCGTCGGCCGCGTCGGTCGTGGTCGCCACCACCAGGTCGTCCACCGCCTCCGCCTGCCGTACGGCGCGCACCACCCAGCCCAGCACCGACCGGCCGCGCAGCTCGCGCAGGACCTTGCCCGGCAGGCGCGTGGACCCCATCCGCGCCTGAATGATTCCGACAATACGCACCGAAGCCCCCATTCCCCCGTGTGACCGTGTGTCGCCGACCGGTCGCGCTATGCTACCGGCCAGCTCGGACGACTACAGCGCGTCAGCGCGATTCCAGGGGGCCCCGTGAGCATTCTCAGCGGATCGTCAATACTGATCACCGGAGGCACGGGGTCCTTCGGCAAGGCCTTCATCGGCCACGCGCTCGACGCGCTCGACGTGCGGCGCCTGGTCGTCTTCTCCCGCGACGAGCTCAAGCAGTACGAGGTCCGCCAGCAGTTCGGCGACGACAAGCGGCTGCGCTGGTTCATCGGCGACGTGCGCGACCGCGACCGGCTCGCCAGGGCCATGCACGGGGTCGACCACGTGGTGCACGCGGCGGCGCTCAAGCAGGTCGACACCGCCGAGTACAACCCGTTCGAGTACGTCCGCACCAACGTCGCCGGCTCGCAGAACGTCGTCGAGGCCGCCATCGACGCCGGCGTGCACAAGGTCGTCGCGCTGTCCACCGACAAGGCGTCCAGCCCGATCAACCTCTACGGCGCGACGAAACTGGTCGCCGACAAGCTCTTCGTGTCGGCCAACCACTACGCCGCCAGCCATGTCACCCGCTTCTCCGTCGTCCGCTACGGCAACGTGGTCGGCAGCAGGGGCTCCGTGGTGCCGTTCTTCCAGCGGCTCGCCCGCGAGGGCGCCACGCTGCCGATCACCGACAAGCGGATGACCCGCTTCTGGATCACGCTCGACCAGGCGGTCCGCTTCGTCGTCGACTCCTTCGACCTCATGCGCGGCGGCGAGCTGTACGTGCCGCGCATCCCCAGCATGCGCATCACCGACCTGGCCGAGGCGCTGGCACCCCGCAACCCGGTCTACGAGGTGGGCATCCGGCCGGGCGAGAAGCTCCACGAGGAGATGATCGCCCCGGACGACGGCCGCCGCACGCTGCTCCTGGCCGACCGCTACATCGTGCTGCCGACGATCGCGACCTGGGGCTACGTGCCGCCGCAGGGCGGCCAGATGCTGCCGGAGGGCTTCGCCTACCGCTCCGACACCAACGACCGGTGGCTGTCGGTAGAGCACCTGCGCGAGATGGTGGCGGTCGGCGTCTGATGCTGCCCTACGGAAAGCAGTCGATCAGTGACGGCGACGTCGAGGCGGTCGTCGAGGTGCTGCGCGGCGACTGGCTGACCACGGGGCCCGCGGTGGAGCGGTTCGAGACGGAGCTGGCGCGCTGGACCGGGGGCGTTCCCTGCCTGGCCGTCACCTCCGGCACCGCGGCCCTGCACGTCGCCTACGTGGCCGCCGGGGTGGGGCCCGGTGACGAGGTGGTCACCTCACCGCTGACGTTCGTGGCGACGGCGGCGACGGCCGCGCTGCGCGGAGCGCGGGTGGTGTTCGCCGACGTCCGGCCCGACACCGGCACGCTCTGCCCCGACGCCGCCTCGGCCGCCGTCTCCGGGCGCACCCGGGCCGTCACCGCCGTCGACTACGCCGGACATCCCGCCGACTACGACGAGCTGCGCGAGGTGTGCGCGCGGGCCGGGGCCCTGCTCATCGCCGACGCCGCCCACTCCATCGGCGCCACGTACAAGGGCCTGCCGGTGGGGCGGCTCGCCGACCTGACGACGTTCTCGTTCTTCCCCACCAAGACGGTCACCACGGCGGAGGGCGGGGCGGTGGCCGTGGCCGACCCCGAACGGTTCCGGCGGGCCGCCCGGTTCCGCAACCACGGGCTGGTACGCGACCCGGCCGGGCAGCGCGACCCCGGCCACGGCGGCTGGCACCAGGAGGTGCACGAGTTCGGGCTCAACTACCGGCTCCCCGACGTGCTGTGCGCCCTCGGCGCCAGCCAGTTGCGCCGGCTGGGCGCGTTCCGGGCCCGGCGGGCCGAGCTGGTCGCCCGCTACGACGCGCTGCTCGCCGGGGTGCCCGGCCTGACGCTGCCGGCGCGGCGGCCGTACGTGGAGCCGAGCTGGCATCTCTACCCCATCCGGGTGCGTGACGGACGGCGGCGCGAGGTGTACGAGCGGATGCGGGCAGCCGGGATCGGGGTGCAGGTCAACTACATTCCGGCCTACTGGCACCCGGTGTTCGAGGACCTGGGCTACCGGCGCGGCCTCTGCCCGCAGGCGGAGGCCTACTACGCCGAGCAGTTGTCGCTGCCGCTCTTCCCCGACCTGTCGTCCGCCCAGCAGGACCGGGTCGTGGAGTGCCTGACGGCCGTCCTGGGCTCCTGACGTCCGGCGGCTTCGCCTCCGGGCCTCCAGACCTCCGGGCCCCTGGCCTCTTGGCGTTCGGGCGTCAGCGTCCGGGCGTCAGCGTCCGGGCGTCAGCGTCCGGGCGTCAGCGTTCGGCGAGCATGAGGGTGCCGTCGTCGCTCCGGTCCACCTGGAAGCGCCGGCCCGCGACGGTCACCGAGGGGCGGGCCGGGGTGCGTACCAGCGGGCGGAGCGGGCGGCCCTGGTCGATGACGACCTCCCAGCGCGATTCCCGGCCGACGGGCTCGTCGACGTCGCCCAGCGGGACCCGGGCCCGGAAGCGGTGGCCGGTCAACGACAGGGGGAAGTACATCTCCTCGCCGTCGGTGCGGCGGACGAGCCGCAGCACCGGGTCGCCGTCGCCGAGGTCCGCCAGCTCACCCGCGACGAGCAGGGCGTCACCGTCGAGGCGGCACTCACTGACGAACGCCTCCGCTCGCCGCAACCGCAGCCCCCACACGCCCCTGCCGCCGCGCACCGGCACCACCCACACCCCCGCCCGCCGCACCGGCTTGGGAACGACCGGCGGCGCAGAACCGGCCGGCGATCCTGGACCGTCCGGGGTGACAGGACCGTCCGGGGTTGCAGGACCCTTCGGAGTAACAGGACCCTCCGGGGTTGCAGGACCGTCCAGGGTTACCGGACCGTCCAGGGCGCGCGTGCCGGGCACCTGGCGCGGTTCCGGGACGCCGGGTCCGGTGTCCCGGCCCGGCGTCGCGGCGACGGCCTGCTCGGCGTCGCGCCGCCCCGGCCCGGACGTGCGGCGTGGGGCGGGGACGAACGGCGGCCCGGCGTCCCCCCGCCGATCGGCGGCCCGGTCCGGGTCGGTTCCTTGAGCGCGTATCGGACGGGTCGGGCCTCCACCGCCCTGGCGGGGCAGGCCCGCCGGCCGGTCGGGGGTGCCGTCCCGGGCCGGGACGAGGAGAGCCGCCGGGTCGGTGACGCGGCGCTGCGCGGGGACGAACGGCGGCTCGGCGCCCGCCAGGCGGACCGGCGCCGGCACCGAGGGCGGGAGCCAGCGCGGTCCCGCGACCCTGGCCGCCAGCCGCAGCCCCGAGCCCTTGAGCTCGGCCCACAGGTCCCAGCGCCCCTCCCGGGCCAGCCGCGCCGGGCCCAGTGCGGCCGGGTCCAGCGCGAACCCGAAGGAGAAGCCGTGCTCGGGCACCGCACCCCCGTCCTCCCGGGCGACACTGCGCCACGCGGGCGAGACGATCTCGTCCCCCAGCGTCAGCCGGTCGCCCGTGCCGCGTTCCTCCAGCCAGACGCGGGCACGCATCCGCCGCAGGCCCTCGACCGCGAACCGGCCGACCGTCGCCCACGCCTCGCCGCACAGCAGCCCGTCGCGCCAGCCGATGTCGAGCAGCCGGGTGTTCAGGGCCAGCTCGCCCGTCACCTCCGACAGGGGCCTTGGCATGGCCGGATGCCGGGCGTACCAGCGTCTGCGCACGAGACCGTCGGAGCCGAGGCGCGGCCACAGGCGGCCGTCGCGGTCCCGGTCGAACACGGCCGCCAGCTCGGCCGGGCGGCGCAGGTGCAGCAGGCGCACCATGAGCCGGTCCGCGAACGGCAGGTTCAGCAGTTCCTCGGGCGCGACGCCGTCGAGGTAGCCGCCGACGAGGTCGAGCAGCTCGGCGTCGGCCGCGGCGCCCATGCGGGCCACCGCCTCCACCGCGACGGCCATGTCGATGTCGAGCGTGTCGCGGTCGAAGTACGGCTTGAGCTCCGGCGCCCGTTCGGCGAGCAGGGCCGACGTCTCCAGCACCGACAGCAGGCGGTCGCGCAGGTTGGCCGGCTCCAGGCGCCGCTCGGTGATGGAGGAGCGCTCGTCGCGCAGCCTCCAGTGGTAGACGACCCCCTTGAGCACGTCCACCGAGGACGCGCCCACGTGGGCGGCCATGGCGACCGGCTGGTCCTCGTACATCCGCTCGGGGAACCGCAGCCCGAGCGTCTCCCAGAACGAGCGCCGGTAGACCTTGTTCCACAGCATGCGGTCGCGGACCAGCAGCGGGTGGCGGGTGATGTGGGTGCGCCGCAGCGGCCGGGCGAAGGCCTCCTTGTGCGCCCAGGACGGGACGAGCAGGTTGCGGTGGAGCCGCAGGACGTTGCCGCACGCCAGGTCGGACCCGGTGGACTCCAGCGACGACACCAGCCGGTGGAACGCCCGCGGCGGCACCATGTCGTCGCCGTCCACGAACGCCAGGTAGCGGCCGCTCGCGTGCCGCAGGCCGGTGTTGCGGGCCGGGCCGACCCCGTGGTTGTCCTGCCGGACGAGCCGCACGCGCGGGTCGGCCGCCATCCGGGCCTCGACCACGGCCGCGCCGCCGTCGCGGCTGCCGTCGTCGACGCAGATCACCTCCAGGTCGCGCAGGGTCTGCGCGACCAGCGAGTCGAGGCAGGCGCCGAGGTACTTCTCGACGTCGTGGAACGGGACGATCACCGACAGGATGGGCACTGGTGCTCCTCTCGATCAGCCGGACAGCAGGCGCAGCATCCTGCGGGCGACCTTGCGGGGGCGGGCGAGGCGGCGTGAGAGGCGGTAGCCGAGGGTCCTGCGGTGGGCGGCGGCCCGGCGCTGGGTCCTGCGCAGCTTGGCCCTGGCCCGTACCAGCTCCCGTTCGCGGTAGGTGAGCTTGGTCTCCAGGCGGGCGACGCGCGCCAGGGCGGCCGTGAGCTGGTCGGCCAGGCGGTCGCGGGTGCTCAGCAGGTCGCGGTAGGCGGGCGCCGTCCCCGACGGCACGGCCGGTTCGCCCAGCTCGGCGTCGAGCTTGCGCGCCCGGTCGAGCTCGTCCTCGCCGCACGGCCGGCCGGCCATCCCGCACAGGGTCAGCGCGAGCTGGTCGGCCGACTGCGGCCACGGCCACGGGTGGTGGTGTCCGCTCGCCAGCAGGCGTACGGCGAACCGCCACAGGATCCGGCAGAGCACCACCTGGGTGGTCACCGGGCCGACCGGCGCGGGGAGCGGGGTGACCGCGGCGAACCGCTCACCGTCCCAGACCAGGTTGTCGGCGGGCGCGTCGCCGCCCTCCTCGACCCAGTCGGCGAGCCTGGCGAGCAGGTGGCGTACCGCGCGCACGTCCTCCCGGGCGCACGCCTCGACCAGCACCTCCTCCAGGACCCGCCCGCGCGGGATCGGGCGCGGGCTTCCGTCGGGCAGCCGCCTGGTGGTGGTGGCCGTGACCTCGTGCACGACCCGCCCCACCTCGACCAGCCCGGCGGGCAGGAGGCCGGCGAGCGGATCGGCGGCCGGGTCGGCGGCGGGATCGGCGGCGGGTCGGGTCGCCACCGTCACCCACAGGGGCGCGAGGTGCTCGCCGAGGCCGTGCCGGAAGGCCAGCCGGGCGAGCCGGAGCGGGTCGGCCACCAGCATGGTGTCGCCGCCGCGGGCGGCCAGCGGGACCGTGAGCGCCTCCGGCAGTTCCTCCGCGAGCAGCGTGTGTTCCAGCAGCGCGCGGGGCGCGTCCCGGCCGGGATAGGCGGCGTAACGCCCGCCGGCCACCAGGCCCGCCGACGCCAGCGCCGCGTCGAGCGCGGCCGGCCCGCCGGGGTGGGTGGGGTCGAAGCCGTGCGGCTCCCAGTGGCCGTCAGACCCCTCCCGCTCGGGTGGCCTGGCCTCGACGAACCGGTCGATCCCCAGGTCGTTGGGCACCGCGAGGACGAGCCGCCCGCCGGGCGCGACCAGCCGGGCCAGCGCCTCGAACGACTCCCGCCACGACGGCGCCGGCTCCTCGGCGGAGTGCGTGCGTCCCAGGCCGTCGAGCGCCAGCACCAGATCGTACGGCTCCTCCTCGGTCAGCGCCCGCAGCCGGCCGCAGTGGACGGTCAGCGAGCGGTGGCGTTCGCCCAGGGCGCACGCGTCCGGGTAGGAGCGCACGACGACGGCGGCATGGGACGCCCGTTCCAGGGCGACGGCGACGAGCCCGGCCGGGTGCGGGCCGGCCAGCAGCACCCGGCCCCCCACCGGGACGAGCCGCCCCGCCAGCTCCAGGCCGACGCCCCGCCAGTCGGCGGCCGTGTCCGCGTCGGACCAGAGCAGCATCTCGCCACCGATCAGGCGGACGTTGCCCGGGGTCTCGTTCACGCGCATCGCACCCGCTTCCAGCCGAACATTCGCAGCAGCTCCTCCGGTGTCGCCTGATGGTCGAATCCCAGCTCCCGCCGAGCGGCCTCGGCGGCCAGGTCCGGATCGACGCGCACGCCGTGCAGCTCGGGCCACAGCCGCATCCGCCGCGCGGTGCCGCCGTACTCGGGCCGCTCACCCTCGAACTGCATCGGGTCCCCGTAGACGGCGACGTCGCAGCCGACGGACGCGCCGTAGAACAGCGCGCTGCCCAGCCGGTTGGAGGCGACCCTGCGGTGCCGGCGCAGCTCGGCGAGCTGCCCGCGCAGGAAGTCGCGGCCCTTGCCGTCCCAGCGGGACCCGCGGTCGCCGTGGCAGACGAGCCGGAAACCGGCCGACTCGTACGCGCGCCTGATGTCCGGATTGGCGAACTCCAGCCAATAGAGGCACACCGTCACGGGGCCGGTCTCCACCTCGCGTATTTCGGCGGCGAGCCGGGAGTGGTCGCCGCTGACGGCGTTCTTCTCCCAGCCGTGGAAGGGATACCAGATGGTGCCCCGGCGCTCGCTCTCGGGAATCCTGCCGAGGTCCGGCTCCAGGTGGAGCAGGTATGTCCAGGGCGCGCCGATGAGGTAGTGGCCGCGGCGTCCCATGGACCAGCCACGGCGTCTGAGCACGTCACTCCAGATGAAACGGGGATATCCCGGACTGCACCAATGGTCGTTGGGCGGAAATCCGTGCAAATAGTTCCAGCCGTGCTGTACAAACCCCTGGATACGCCGGGGGGTGTCGTCGGACAGCCCGCAGTATCTGGCGAGAATGCGGGAGTGACCGTACCAGTGATTTGATTCGTCCATCATTTCCCCTGTAGCGGTGGGAGCGCCCCGTCCGACATTCCCAGCCGCGCCCGCGCGCCATCCGGCGTTATACGGTTCCATTACCCGCGACGGGGTCTCGGTTTGAGCCGCGCACGATCAGAGCTACACTACGTCTCGGTTCGACCACAGAGAGTGAGTGACGATGACCCACCTCGACCGGCTGCGCGACGTCTTCCGCGCCTCCCTGAGCCTCCCGGCGGGCGCCGATGTCGACGATCTCGAATACCGGGCGATCCCGCAGTGGGACTCGCTGGCCCACATGGCGCTGGTCGCCGCGATCGAGGACGAGTTCGACGTCATGATCGACACCGACGAGATGATCGACATGAGCTCGTTCACGAAGGCGGTCCGGTTGCTGGAGAAGCACGGTGCCGGCGCTTCCTCCTGAGCCGCGTGCCGGCGCCGGTCCGCGCGTGGCGCTGGTCACGGGCTCGACCACGGGCATCGGGCGGGCCGTGGCCGTCACGCTGGCCGCCGCCGGACACGACGTGGTCGTGCACGGCCGCGACGAGGAGCGGGCGGCGAAGGCCGCCGCCGAGGTCGCCGTCGAGACCGGCGGCCGCGCCTTCTCCGCCTACGGCGACGTGGCCGACGCCGAGGCGATCGCCGCCGTGATGCGCGAGATCCACCGCCGTCACGGCCGTCTCGACGCGCTGGTGGTCAACGCGGGCGTCCACGAGCCGGGCCTGCTCGGCATGACGCCCACCGCTTCGGTGTCCCGGCTGTTCAAGGTCAACGCGATGGGCGCGGCCAACACCCTCCAGGCGGCGGTCCGGCTGCTGCGCCGAGGCGCCCGCCCCGCCGTGGTGCTGGTCTCGTCGATCATGGGTCTGCGCGGCGCGCCGGGCCAGGCCGTCTACGCCGCCACCAAGGCCGCGCTGCTCGGGCTGACCGTGGCCGCCGCCAAGGAGCTGGGCCCCGCCGGTGTCCGGGTCAACGCCGTGGCCCCCGGCTACATCGACACCGGCATGCTGGCCTCGCTCGGCGACGACGCGCGGGCGGCGACCGTCGCGGCGACCCCGCTCGGCCGCCTCGGTGAGCCCGCCGACGTGGCCGCCGCCGTGGCCTTCCTGCTCTCCGAGCCCGCTTCCTTCATCACCGGCCAGGTCATCGGCGTCGACGGCGGGCTGGTGCTGTGAGAGCCGACACGACGGATGGACCTGCCATGGACGCATTCCCGCACCCGGACGCGCGGCTCGTCGTCGCCGGCGAGCCGGGCGCGCTCGCGGGCGACGAGCTGGCCGCCCGGGTCGAGCGGGCCGCGCGGGTCCTGACCCGCCTGCCGCCCGGCCCGGTGTTCTGCGGCATGCGCAACGACCTGACCTCGGTGGTGCGCTACCTCGCCGCGCTGCACGCCCGCACGCCCGTCGCGCTGCTCGACGCCGACCTGTCCCCCGGCGCGCTGACCGAGCTGATCAGGAGGTTCCGGCCCACGGCGGTGTTCGGCTTCGCGCACGCCGTCGAGGGCTCGCCGCGTGGCCGCCGCGAGGCGCCCGCCCCCCATCCCGACCTGGCCGTCCTGCTCGCCACGTCGGGATCGACCGGCAACCCCAAGCTCGTCCGGCTGTCCCGGCGGGCCGTGCTGGCCAACGCCCATGCCATCGCCACCACCCTGGCGATCGGCCCCGGCGACGTCGCGCCGACGAGTCTCCCGCTCCACTACAGCTACGGCCTGTCGGTGCTCAACAGCCACCTCGCCGCGGGCGGCACGGTGGTGCTGACCGACGCGGGGCTGCTGGAGCGGTCGTTCTGGACCCACCTCGACGCCCACGGCTGCACGTCGCTGGCCGCCGTCCCCTACCAGTACGAGATGCTGCGCAGGCTCCGCTTCGACCCGGCCGAGCACCCCAAGCTCGCCACGATGACCCAGGCGGGCGGGCGGCTGCGCGCCGAGCTGGTCGGCGAGTTCGCCGCCAAGGCGGGGCGGTTCTTCGTCATGTACGGCCAGACCGAGGCGACCGCCCGCATCTCCGTCCTGGCCCCGGAGCGGCTGGCCGACAAGCCGGGCTCGTGCGGGCAGGCCGTGCCGGGCGGGCGCCTGGCCGTCGAGGACGGCGAGGTCGTCTACCACGGGCCCAACGTCATGATGGGCTACGCCGAGACGGCCGCCGACCTGGCGCGGGGCGACGACCTGGGCGGCGTGCTGCGCACCGGCGACCTCGGTCACCTCGACGACGAGGGCTTCCTCCACCTCACGGGCCGGGTGAAGCGCATCGCCAAGATCTTCGGGGTGCGGGTCAACCTCGACGACGTGGAGGGGCTGCTGCGCGGCTGCGGCCCGGTGGCGGCGACGAGCGGCGACGACCGGGTGACGGTGTGGGCCGAGGGCCTCGACCGCGACGGGTGCGCCCGGCTGGCCCGGCGGCTGGGCACGGAGCTGCGGCTGCACTGGAGCGGCTTCGACGTGCGGGCGGTGGACCGGCTGCCGCTGCTCACCACGGGCAAGATCGACTACCGCGCCCTGGAGTCCCGCACGTGAGCCCGGTCGTGGCGGCTCGGCGGAAGGCGGGCGGAGGGGTGGGATGAGCGTTTTCCGGCTGACCGAGGCCGAGCGGGAGGCGGCGTTGCTGCCCCGGCTGGCCGAGCTGACCGAGCGGCATCGGCGCGACTGCCCGCCGTACCGGCGGATCCTGGCGGCGATCGGGGCGTCGGGCCCGTACGAGCGGGTGGCGGACCTGCCGTGGCTGCCGGTGCGGCTGTTCAAGACGCACGAGTTGCGCAGCGTGCCCGAGGAGCGGGTGTTCAGGGTGCTCACGTCCAGCGGCACCACGGGGCAGGCGCCCAGCCGTGTCTACCTCGACCGCGAGGCGGCGGCGGCGCAGCCGCGCATGCTGGCGGCGACGCTGCGGGCGGTGCTGGGCGGGCGGCGGCTGCCGATGCTCATCGTCGACAGCCGGTCGGTGACCCGCGACCCGGCGCTGAGCGCCCGCGGCGCGGGGGTGCTGGGGATGATGAACTTCGGCCGCGACCACACGTTCGCGCTCGACGAGGGGGGCGGGCTCGACGGGCGGGCGGTCGAGGGCTTCCTGGCGCGGCACGGCCGCGAACCGTTCCTGATCTTCGGGTTCACCTTCATGGCCTGGCTCTACCTGCGGGAGCTGCGGCTCGACCTGTCCCACGGGGTGCTGATCCATTCCGGGGGGTGGAAGAAGCTGGCGGACCAGGCCGTCGACAACACCGCCTTCCGCGCGCGGCTGGGCGAGGAGTGCGGGCTGACCCGGATCCATGACTTCTACGGCATGGTGGAGCAGATCGGCACCGTCTTCCTCGAAGGGCCCGACGGTGACGGGCTCTACTGTCCCGACTTCGCCAACGTGGTGATCCGCGATCCGGAGACGTGGGAGGAGGCGCCGCCGGGCGTGTCGGGGTTGATCGAGGTGGTGAGCACGCTGCCGACGTCCTATCCGGGTCACGTGCTGCTGACCGAGGACCTCGGGGTGGTGCACGGGGTGGACGACGGGGTGTGGCCGGGCAAGCGGTTCTCGGTGCTGGGGCGGCTGCCGCGGGCCGAGACGCGCGGGTGCAGCGACACCTTCGGGCAGGTGGCGGCCTGATGGTTGGACCCTCGGGCGACGCCCCCGGCGACCGACCGCCCGCCGGCCATCCCACCGGTGGTGGTGATGAGGTGGCGGTGCGGTTTCCCGAGGGGGCGTCGGTGGGTGTCGGTGGGCTGCTCGCGGGCCTGACCGGGGCGGGCCTGCTCGGTGCCGGAGACGAGCGGGTGCGTGACTTCCTCGTCGCGTTCGGGCGGCGGCTGCTGCGTCCCGAGCTCGCGCGCCGCCACCCCGAGCTCGCCTCCCTCGGCTTCTTCCTGCGGCCGCGCGAGCTCGCGCGGACCGTCGAGGCGGTGCGCGGCGGCGAGTACGTACGGGTGCCGCGCGGCCTGGTGTTCCACGTTCCGCCCGCGAACGTCGACACCGTCTTCGTCTACTCCTGGGCCCTGTCCGCCCTGATGGGCAACCGCAACGTGGTCCGGCTCTCGACCAGGGCGGGCCCGGTGGCCTCGGTGCTCCTGCGGGCCCTGCAGGAGACACTCGACGAGTCCGGCGGGGCGGTGTCCGAGGCCGTCGCCGCGACCCAGCGGATCGTCTCCTACACCCGTTCCGACGCCATCACCGCCAGCCTGTCGGCGGCCTGCGACCTGCGGGTGATCTGGGGCGGCGACCGCACCGTCGACGAGGTGCGGCGCCATCCGCTCGCGCCCCACGCGCGCGACCTGACCTTCCCCGACCGGTCGTCGTTCGCGCTCGTCCTGGCCTCGGCCTGGCTGGCCGCGCCGGCGGGCACCCGCGAGGCGGTGGCCGACGGATTCGCCGCCGACGCCTACTGGTTCGACCAGGCGGCCTGCTCGTCACCCCGTACCGTCTTCTGGGTCGGCGTGCCCGCCGACTGCGACGCGGCCCGCGACGACTTCACCACGTGCCTGGCGCGGGCGGTGGCGCGGCGGGGCTGGACGGTGGACGCCGCGATGGCGGTCGAGAAGCGGGTCGCCACGTACGGCCTGGCCGCCGACGGCGTGGCGCGGTCCATCGGCTTCCACGGCAACGCGGTGACCGGCGTCGTCCTCACCGCGCCGGAGGCGGCGCCGCGGCGCCGGCTGGGCACGGGCACGTTCGCGCACGCCCGGATCGCCTCTCCGGCCGAGCTGGTCCGCCTGGTGCGGCGCGCCGACCAGACGATGACCCACTTCGGCTTCTCGCGCGCCCAACTGGCGGAGCTGGCGGGTGCGCTGGCGGGGCGGGGCGTCGACCGGATGGTGCCGATCGGTGAGGCGCTCGGCTTCCAGCGCGTGTGGGACGGCTACGACCTGCCGGCCGAGTTCACCCGCCTGGTCACGATCCGCTGACAGCGCACAGGCGGCCGGCACAGGGCCGCACAAGGTGCGCTTTCGCCATAAGGTGGCACCTGTGGTGATTCAGGGGTTACTAGCGGTTTCGCTGGTGATGAGTGGTGCTCCGGAGGCCGGGGCGCAGGCGAAGGTCGACTGCGCGAAGGTGAAGTGCATCGCGCTGACGTTCGACGACGGCCCGGGCGAGCAGACGCCGGCCCTGCTGGACGTGCTGAAGAAGGAGAAGGTCAAGGCCACCTTCTTCCTCATGGGCAAGCACGTCGAGGAGTTCCCGGCCATCGCCAGGAGGACCGCCGCCGAGGGCCACGCGGTGGGCAACCACACCTACGGCCACCAGTCCCTGACGTCCTCGAACGACAGCGAAATCCTCGACGAGCTGCGCGTCACCCAGACGATCATCGAAGAGACCACGGGCCGGCGGGTGACGATGTTCCGCCCGCCGTACGGGCACACCGACGAGCGGGTGCTGCGCCTGGCCGGCGAACAGGGGCTCGCGCAGGTCATGTGGACGGGCACGACGCTCGACTGGAAGCTGCGGGACGCCAAGCGGATCAAGGCGGCCGTGCTCCGGCTGGCCGGGCGTGACGGGGTGATCCTCATGCACGATGTGGTCCCGCAGACCGTCAAGGCGATGCCGTCGATCGTCAAGGAGCTGAAGAAGCGCGGGTATCACCTGGTCACGGTGCCCACGCTGCTCGGCGGCAGGAGGCTCGAAGCAGGGGTCAGCTACCCGTAGGCCGGGGTATGGGTCCCGCTGGCCGGGATTGGAGTCATGCAGAACGCGAAGGCATCGCGACCGGGGACGCTCGCGACATTCCTCGCCATCCAGGCTGTGCTCGTGTGCTGGTGGCTGGCCTACCATCCTGGCCTGTTCAGCCGGGACTCGGTGCTCTACCTGAGCCACACCATGGCCGGTCCCTGGGTGAGCGACCATTCCGTCGTCTACGACGCCCTGCTGTGGCTCAGCGTCCGCGTCAGCGGCGACCTCGGCCTGGTGACCCTGCTCCAGACCACGGCCATGGCCGCCACGCTCACCTACCTGGCCACCGCCCTGCGGGCGCTCGGCGCGCCCCCGCGCTCGACGACGGCGGTCGCCGTGCTGATGCCGTTCCTGCCTCCGGTCGGCGCGTTCGCGGTCACGCTGTGGAAGGACGTGCCGTTCACGCTGTGCGTGGTGGCGATCGCGGCGTCGTGCGCGGGCATGGCTGCGGCGCGGACCGTCACCGTCGGGCGGCTGGCCGGTCTCGGCGTGCTCATGACGGCGCTGGGGTTGTTCCGGGCGAACGGCTTCCTGATCGTGGCGGTCGCCGTCGTCGTGCTGGTGCTGGTGGTCAAGGTCATGAGGGTACGGCTGGCGCTCGTCGGCACGGTCGCGGCGGCCGTCCCCCTCCTGCTCACCAACCTGGTGTTCCCGCTGGTCGGCATCGCCGCCCCGTCGAAGACGTACGTGTACCACACGGCCTTCGGCGACGTCGCGGTGCTCTACCGCGGGCATCCGGAGCTGTTCGGCTACCGGGACCGGGCCGTCATGGCGGCCGTGGCACCGTTGCCGCGCTGGACGGAGGGCGGCACCTGCCACACCATCAACCCGCTGATCTGGCGGAACGACTTCAACTGGCAGCAGGCCGACGCGCACGCGGGCGAGCTGCTGGACCTCTGGAAACGCCTGCTGCTGGAGCGGCCCGGCCTCGTCGTGGACGCCCGGCTCTGCAGGGGCGCCATCGCCTGGAAGATCACGCAGGACGAGTGGGCCGTCGGCGGGGAGACCTACCACTTCTCCCGCCGGCCGACCGCCGAGACCTACGTCGGCCCGGACAAGGTGCCCGACTTCCCCGAGCGGCACCTGTTCTCGTCGCGGCCGATCTCGCAGGAGCTGTACGAGGTGGCCGACTGGTGGCTGGTGACCGCGGCGGCTCCGCGCTACGACTGGCTCATCTGGCGGGGAGCGCTCTGGTCGTACGTGTCGTACCTGGCGGTGGGGCTGGCGGCGTGGGCGCTGCGCAACAGGTACGTGCCGGCCGTGGCGGCGGTGGTGGTGGGGCAGCAGCTCGCCATCCTGGCCAACATCTCGGCCCAGGACTTCCGGTACATGGCGGCGCCCATCCACATCGGGATGCTGCTCCTCCCGCTGCTGGCGGCCTCCCTGGTACGCCCGCTACGACGGGGCCGCCGGCGGGAGACCGTCGAAGAAAAATTGCCGAACACGCATCTTTTCTGATCGCGTAAGTTTTTGCTATCGTTGTCATCGTGGGAGACGAGGACGCTGGGCGCACGAGCCTGAGGGAGCGCAAGAAGCAGCAGACCCGCATCGCGTTGAGCTGGGCGGCCATCCGGCTGACCGTCGAGCGGGGGTGGGACAACGTGCGCGTCGAGGACATCGCCGCCGAGGCCGGCGTCTCCACCCGTACCTTCAACAACTACTTCGCCAGCAAGGGCGAGGCCATCGCGGCCCGGCACCTCGACCGGGCCCGGCTGATCGCGGCCGAGCTGCGCGCGCAGCCCGCCGGCAAGCCCCTGTGGGAGGCCGTCACCAGCGCGGTGCTGACCCGGTTCGCGATGGAGGACGAGGGCTCCGGTGGCGAGGGCTCCACTGGCGGCGACTCCGGTGGTGAGGGCTCAGGGCCGGAGGGGGCTTCCGGTCAGTGGCTGGCCGGGGTCCGGTTGATGGTCACCGAGCCGGCGTTGCAGGCGGAGTTCGTCAAGGCCGGCGTGGCGGCCGAGGCCGAACTGGCCGCCGCGATCGCCGATCGCACCGGCACCGACGTCGCGCGTGACCTCTACCCGCGCCTGGTGGCCGGCGCGGTGGGAGCGGCCATCACGGTCGCCACCGACCAGTGGCTGCGCGCCGAGACGCCGGTCTCGATGGCCGCCCTGCTGCACGACGCGCTCGGCCAGCTCGCGGCCGGACTCCCCCAACCCTGACCGCGCCCTCGACCCCGAAGCTCCTGGCCGCTCCACCCGGCACCATCGTCTCTCCTCGACCGCGCGGCCACGCCTCGATCCCGCCCCTGACGCGCCCGCTTCGACCATGCCCCTGAGCTGCCCGTAAGCACAGTTGCCGGGCCTTCTGACGCACCCCTGCGGCCACCCCGGCCGCGGCCGGGGTGATGCGCCATGCCCGGCGGCGGCCTCATCCAACGACACCGAACAACGGCACCGAACAAGGAGGACCATCATGTCCGCTGACGTCGTCATCGCCGGAGGAGGCCCGAACGGGCTGATGCTGGCCTGCGAGCTGAGGCTCGCCGGAGTGCGGCCGGTGGTGCTGGAACGCCTGCCCGCCCGTACCACGGAGAACCGCGCCAACGGCCTGGTCGGCCAGGTGGTGCGCATGCTCGACCGCCGCGGTCTGCACGAGCGGCTGAGCGGTGACCCGGAGCCGCCGCGACCGGCGCCGCACTTCATGTTCGGCGCGCTGCCGCTGGACCTCACGGCGCTGGACGACAACCCCCTCTACACGCTCCCCGTGCCACAGCTCCGCATCGAGGAGGTGCTGGAACGGCGCGCGGCCGAGTTGGGCGTCGAGATCCGCAGAGGGCACGAGGTGGTGGGGCTGTCGCAGGACGACGCCTCGGTCACCGTCGAGATCTCGGGGCCGGCCGGCGCCTACCGGCTGCGCGCCCGCTACCTGGTCGGGGCGGACGGCGGGCACAGCGTGACGCGCAAGCTGTCCGGCATCGGCTTCCCCGGCGTGACGAGGGATGACACGGTCTCGCGGACCGCCCACGTCACCGTCCCGGCCGAGCTGGTCGACCCCGGCACGGGCGGACTGGACGTGCCCGGGTACGGCGTCGTCCCGCCGTTCACGCACCACCGCACCGAACGCGGGCTGTTCGCGTACGCGCCGTTCCCCGCCCGGCCGGCGCTGGTCACCACCCTTGAGTGGGAGCCGTCCGTGGAGCAGGCGCCGATGACGCTGGACGAACTGCGCGGGAGCGTCCGCCGCGTGCTCGGCGTGGACCTGCCGCTCGACCCGCCCGCGGGCGCTGGACCGCACCTGATGCGCCGGCTGGCCGGGGGCAACACGCGGCTGGCCGACCGCTACCGGGAGGGGCGGGTCCTGCTGGCCGGTGACGCCGCCCACGTGCACAGCGCGATCGGCGGGCCGGGCCTCAACCTGGGGTTGCAGGACACGGTGAACCTGGGCTGGAAGCTGGCCGCCGAGATCCACGGCTGGGGCCCGCCGGGGCTCCTGGACAGCTACGAGAGCGAGCGGCGACCGGTCGCGCAGCGGGTCGTCATGCACACCCAGGCGCAGGCGGCGCTGATCGCTCCGGGCGCCGAGGTCACGGCGCTGCGCGAGCTGTTCGCGGAGCTGCTCGGCGACGGGGACGCAGTCCGCCGCGTCGTGGACCTGATGGCGGGCGGGGACATCCGCTACGCCACGGGCCCGGGCGACACCCACCCGCTGACCGGCCGGTGGGCTCCCGACCTGGTGCTGGACCTGCCGTCGGGACCCGTCCGGCTGGCCGAGCTGACGCGCGGTGCCCGGCCGCTGCTGCTGGACCTGACCGACGACGCGTCCCTGGCCAAGGAGCTGCCGGGCTGGGCCGACCGCGTGGACGCCGTCGCCGCCCGCCCCCGCAGGCCCGCCGCCGGCACCACCGCCGACAGCGGCACCACCGCTGACGTCGGCTCCGGCCGGCCTGCCCACCGGTCGCCCGCCGCGCTGCTCCTGCGGCCGGACTGCTACGTCGCCTGGGCGACGGACTCCGCACGCCCCGGCTCCGGCGAGCGGGAGGCCCTGCGCGCCGCGCTGGCGCGCTGGTTCGGCGCCGCCGCCTGACCCGCTCCGGTCAGGCGGCGGCCGCGGCGGCCGCGAGGCGGATCTGGATCGGCCACCCGCCGGCGATCCGGTCGAGCATGTCGCGCGGCGGGCCGGGGCAGCCGCCGGGCGTCACTCCCACTCGATGGTGCCCGGCGGCTTGCTCGTCACGTCGAGCACCACCCGGTTGACCTCGCGCACCTCGTTGGTGATGCGGGTGGAGATGCGCGACAGCACGTCGTAGGGCACCCGCGCCCAGTCGGCGGTCATCGCGTCCTCGGAGGTCACCGGGCGCAGCACCACCGGGTGACCGTAGGTGCGGCCGTCGCCCTGGACGCCCACCGAGCGCACGTCGGCGAGCAGCACGACCGGGCACTGCCAGATGTCGCGGTCGAGGCCGGCGCGCGACAGCTCCTCGCGGGCGATCGCGTCGGCCTCGCGCAGCAGGTCGAGCCGTTCGCGGGTGACCTCGCCCACGATGCGGATGCCGAGGCCGGGACCGGGGAACGGCTGCCGCCACACCATGGCGGCCGGCAGGCCCAGCTCCTCGCCCGCCCGGCGCACCTCGTCCTTGAACAGCGTGCGCAGCGGCTCGACCAGCTCGAACTGGAGGTCCTCGGGCAGGCCGCCGACATTGTGGTGGGACTTGATGTTGGCGGTGCCGGTGCCGCCGCCCGACTCGACCACGTCGGGGTAGAGGGTGCCCTGCACCAGGAAGTCGACCGGGCCGTCGGCCATGATCGCGCGCTGCTCGTCCTCGAAGACGCGGATGAACTCGCGCCCGATGATCTTGCGCTTCTCCTCGGGGTCGCTGACGCCGTCCAGGGCCTTGAGGAAGCGGTCGGCGGCGTCGACGACGCGCAGCTTGACGCCCGTGGCGGCCACGAAGTCGCGCTCGACCTGCTCGGCCTCGCCCTTGCGCAGCAGCCCGTGGTCGACGAACACGCAGGTGAGCCGGTCGCCGATGGCCCGCTGGACGATCGCGGCGGCCACCGCGGAGTCGACGCCGCCGGACAGCGCGCAGATCGCCCGCCCGTCGCCCACCTGCCGGCGGACCGCCTCGACGGACTCTTCCACGATGTTGAGCATGGTCCAGGTGGGGCGGCAGCCGGCCGCGTCGAGGAAGTGCTTGAGCACGGTCTGGCCGTGCTCGCTGTGCAGCACCTCGGGATGGAACTGCACGCCGTACAGGCCGCGTGCGGGGTGCTCGAAGGCGGCGACCGGCGTCTCGCGCGTCGAGGCGGTCACCGTGAAGCCGTCGGGGGCGGCGGCGACGCTGTCGCCGTGGGACATCCACACCTTCTGGGTGGCGGGCAGCCCGGCGAAGATCACGCCCTCGCGGTGCACGTCGAGCTGGGTGCCGCCGTACTCGGCGACGCCGGTGCGGGCCACCTCGCCGCCCAGCGCGCGGGCCATCGCCTGGAAGCCGTAGCAGATGCCGAACGTGGGGACGCCGGTCTCGAACAGCCCGTGCGGGACGGCCGGGGCGTTGTCGGCGTAGACCGAGGAGGGCCCGCCGGACAGGATGATCGCCTTGGGCTTCTTGGCCAGCATCTCCTCGACCGGCATCGTCGAGGGGACGATCTCGGAATAGACGTGGCACTCGCGCACACGCCTGGCGATCAGCTGCGCGTACTGCGCGCCGAAGTCGACCACCAGCACTGTGTCGAACTCAGACACCGAGACAACCCCCCAAAGGCGAATGCGGTGCCTCTCAGTGTATCGGCACTGCTCATTCGCCCTGGACGGGGCGGGCCCCGGCTACAGCGGGGGCAGCCCGCCCGCGAGCAGGATCTCGGTCTGCCGGCGCAGGCCGGTCTCGTGCTCGGGGTGGGTGATCAGCAGGAAGCGCTCCTCGTGGACGGCGGCGACGACCATGTCGGCGACCCGCGACGGGTCGATGCCCTTGTCGACGGCGGCGTCGACGCGGCCCTGCTGGTCGAGGTCGTCGGGGCCGGGCGCGACGGCCAGGTGGACCGGGCGCACCCGCTCGGAGCGGTTGATCCGGGTGCGGACCGCGCCGGGGCACAGGGCGGTGACGCGGAGCTTGGAGCCGGTGGCGATCAGGTCGTGGGCGAGCGACTGCGAGGCGGCGAGCGCGGCGTACTTGCTGACGGCGTAACCGCCGGCCCGCGGCCCGGCCAGCAGGCCGGCCACCGACACGGTGTTGACGATGTGTCCCTCGGTGTCCTGCTCGATCATGCGAGGCACGAACGCGCCGACGCCGTGGAGCACGCCCCACAGGTTGACGCCGAGCAGCCAGGTGAAGTCCTCGGGGGTGCGCGTCCACAGGTGGCCGCCCTGGTAGACGCCCGCGTTGTTGCACAGGAGGTGGACGGCGCCCAGCTCGCCGAAGGCGCGATCGGCCAGGTGGCGCACGGAGTCCTCGTCGGACACGTCGGTGATCTGGGTGAGCACCTTGGTATCGCCCGCCAGCCGCGCCGTCTCCGCCAGGCCGCCGGGATCGACGTCGGCCAGCATCAGTGACATGCCCTCCGCCGCGAAGCGGACGGCCAGTGCCCTGCCGATGCCGCTCGCCGCGCCCGTGACCACCGCGACCTTGCCGGAGAGTTCTCGCACCCGAAGCCTCCCTAGCGCTCGTTTCGACGCTACAGGATCGGGCCGACGAGTCCAGGGTGCTTCGGCGATTCTCGTCGGCGTCTCTTCAGGCGTCCCGCGAGGCGTCTCTTCAGGCGTCTCTTCAGGCGTCCCGTCAGGCGTCTCTTCAGGCGTCCCGTCAGACGTCCCGCGAGACGGCTCGTCAGGCGGCTCGTCAGGCGGCGATGGCGACGATCTCGTCGAGCAGGGCCTCCAGGGTCCGGTCGTCCGTGGCCGGGGCCATGACCGTGACGCGCAGGTGGCGGACGCCGTTCAGCTCGGTCGAGGAGAGGTGGAACGAGCCGTCCCGCATCATCCGCTCCCGCAGGCCCGCCTGGTCCGCCCCGCCGTACCGGAAGCAGACGATGTTGCTCTCCGGCTCGTACGGCAGGTCGAAGCCGGGCCGCCGGCGGGCGAGCTCCCAGAACCGGTGGGCCGTGTCGTAGCGGCCGGCCACGTAGTCGCCGATGCCGCGCTCGCCGCGCCAGGCGAGGTTCATGAAGATCTTCAGTCCCAGCTCGGCCTTGGTGCACTCGACGGTGCGGTTGATGAGGTCGAAGCCCTGGTCGCCGTAGAAGAGGTAGCTGGCCTCCTGCCTGAAGGCGGCGTCGAGGTCACCCTCCCGGCGGACGAGGACCGCGGCGGCCAGGGACGAGGTGCGCAGCATCTTGTGGGCGTCCCAGATGACCGAGTCGGCCAGGTCGACGCCGTCGAGCAGGTGCGCGTGCCGCTCGCTGAGCAGGGCGGAGGCGCCGTGCGCGCCGTCCACGTGGAACCAGATGCCGCGCTCGCGGCACCACGCGCCGATCGCGCCCAGGTCGTCGTACAGGCCGGTGCCGGTGGCGCACGCACCCGCGACCAGCGCCATCACCCTCTTGCCCGAGACGTCGGGCAGGCGGGTCACGTCGATCCGGCCCAGCGCGTCGGTCTCCAGCGGCACCAGCGAGCGCTGCCCCAGCCCGAGGATGGAGGCGGCGCGCGAGACGGAGTAGTGCGCCGCCGGCGGCGCGAGGATCACCAGGTCGCCGGGGACACCGTTATCCCAGGCGTCCGGAACGGCCCGCGCCCGGGCGGCCAGCAGCGCGGTCAGGTTGGCCAGCGAACCGCCGTGCGTCAGCACGCCGCCCCCGGCCGGGAACCCCACCTTGGCCAGCATCCACCGCAGCACCTCGAACTCCACCGTGGCCGCCGCCGCGCCCATCTCGTAGACGGCCATGGGGTTGTTCGTGGCGCCGTGCACGAAGTCGGCCAGCGCCGCCGGGAAGTCGGGCGAGGCGGTCTGGTGCGCGAGGTAGGCGGGGTGGTGCAGCCGCGTCCCCTCGGCGAGGAAGGTGCGCAGGAAGTCCTCGTACGAGTCCGGCGTCATGCCGCCCTTCTCGATCAGGTCGCGCAGGCCGAGCCGGTCGGCCAGTTCCCGGGGCGGCCGGCGCCTGACCACGGGGGCGGCGCCGCGCTGGCTCTCGTCCACGTACGCGGCCAGGGCCGTCACGGTGATCCCCGCGGCCTCGGTGAACTCCTCAATGTTCCACATACGGAAATGGTGGTTGATTCATCGGTATGTTGCTACTACGACCGAATCGGAGGGCGACAATGGCGCATAATGCCGAACTGGATGCGGTGGACCTGGCGATCCTGGCCGAGTTGCAGAACGACGCGCGGCTGCCCAACAAGGACCTGGCCGAGCGACTCGGCGTCGCGCCGTCCACCGCCCTGGAGCGCGTGCGCTCGCTGCGCCGCCGGGGTGTCATCACGGGCTTCCGGGCCTCGGTGGACACGGCCCGGCTCGGCCGGCCGTTGCAGGCGCTGCTCGCCCTTCGCGTGCGCCCGCACACCAGCCAGCTCGTGGACCCGCTGCGGGCGTTCGTGCTGAACCTGCCCGAGACCATCACCCTGTTCCACGTCGCGGGCGCCGAGGACTTCCTCGTGCACGTCGCGGTGGCCGACGCCGACCACCTGCACCGGCTGGTGCTGGAGAGGTTCCTGATCCGGCCGGAGATCGTGCACCTGCACACCACCCTGGTGTTCAAGACCGAGCACCAGCCGGTGCAGCGACCCTCCGAGCTGTGACGCCTGGATGTCACAATGACCGGCATGTCGCTACGGATCACCACGCTCGCCGAGCGCCCCGAGTTCGCCTCCTCCCTCTGGGACATGGACGACGCGTGGCCGGCGTTCATGATGGAGGACCCGATCGCCGACCTGTTCTACGCGATCGCCGAGCAGGCGTACGCCGACTACGTCCTGGTCGCCGACGACGAGGCCGAGCCCGGCCGGCTGGTCGCGCGCGCGTGCATGATCCCGTACACGTCGAAGGACGCCGAGCTGCCCGACGGCGGCTGGGACACGGTGATCCGGCGCGGCTGGCTGGCGCGCGAGCGAGGGCTCACGACGGACCGGATCTCCGCCCTGGAGATCACCGTGCGGCGCGACCGGCTGGGGACGGGCGTCTCGCCGCGCATGGTGGCCGCGCTGCGCGAGCAGGCCGCCCGGCTGGGGTTCACCGAGCTGGTGGCGCCGGTCCGGCCCAACCAGAAGCACCTGGAGCCGCACACGCCGATGACCGAGTACGCCGCGCGCACGCGGGCCGACGGCCTGCCCTACGACGCGTGGCTGCGCGTGCACGTGCGGGCCGGCGGGCGGATCGTCAAGGTGGCCCCCCGGTCGATGGTGGTCGCCGGCACGCTGGCCGAGTGGCGCTCGTGGACCGGGTCGCCGTTCGACCGGACCGGTCCGGTGGAGGTGCCCGGCGCGCTCGCCCCCGTGCACTGCGACGTGACCCACGACCACGCCGTGTACGTGGAGCCGAACGTCTGGGTCAGCCACATCCTGACGCAGGGCTGACGTTAGCCTTGCCCGGCAGCGGGCAAGCGCTCCACCATGCCTGAGCAACCTGACACCACACCACCGGAGCAGACCCAGCCGTACCCCGGCAGCACCGGCGAGATGGCACCCGAGCCGCGCGACGAGATGCGCGACTACGAGGGCCGCGGCCTGCTGGCCGGCAGGCGCGCGCTGATCACCGGAGGCGACTCCGGAATCGGCCGGGCCGTCGCCGTCGCCTTCGCCAAGGAGGGCGCCGACGTCGCCGTCGCCTACCTCAGCGAGCACGAGGACGCCAACCACACCCGCAAGCTGGTCGAGCAGGCCGGGCGGCGCTGCGTGCTGCTGCCCGGCGACCTGGGCGACCGCGACCACTGCGCGTCGATCGTCCAGCAGACGGTGGGCGAGCTGGGCGGCCTCGACATCGTGGTCAACAACGTGGCCTACCAGGCGCCGGTCGACTCGCTGGAGGAGCTGACGGACGAGCAGTGGGAGCACACCTTCGCGGTGAACATCCACAGCTACTACCGGGTCACCAAGGCCGCCCTGCCACACCTGCGGAAGGGCGCCGCGATCATCAACACGTCGTCGATCAACGGGCTGCGCGGCAACAAGACGCTGCTCGACTACTCGGCGACCAAGGGGGCGATCAACGCCTTCACCTACTCGATGGCCCAGAACCTGGTCGAGCGGGGCATCCGGGTCAACGCGGTCGCGCCGGGGCCGGTGTGGACGCCGCTGATCCCGGCGACGTTCCCGGCGGAGAAGGTCGGCTCGTTCGGCAAGCAGGTGCCGATGCAGCGGGCGGCCCACCCGGACGAGATCGCGCCGTCGTACGTGTTCTTCGCCAGCGAACGGATGTCGTCGTACTACACGGGCGAGATCCTCGCCCCGATCGGCGGCGAGACGCTCCCCGGCTGACCGCTCCGGGCGGCCCCGCCTCCCGCGCGGGATCGCCCGCTCAGCTCGTCCGCCGCAGCACCTCGTCCGCGTGCGCCCGCCAGTCGAGCCCCTTCGCCGCGGCCCACCCGTCGTCGTGGCAGGTCGCCAGGTGCCGGGGGTGCGCGTCGCCGACGACCGACACCACGGTGCCGCCCTCGCCCTTGGCCCGCAGCCGTTCGACGAGCTCCAGCGCGGCCCACAGGGCCGTGCCCGACGAGGCGCCCACGGCCAGGCCCGTCACCGCGCGGATGCGCCGCGCCGCCGCCACGCTCGCCGCGTCGGGCACGGGGACCACCACGTCCACGAGATCGGGCCGGAACCCCGGCTCCATCCGCGGCCTGCCGATGCCTTCGACGCGCGACGGCATGCCGGTCGCGTAGGCGGGCTCGTCGAGCGTCCAGCCGGGGAAGTAGGCGGAGTTCTCCGGGTCGGCCACCGCCACCCGAGGACGGTCCCGGAGTTCGCCGGATCCGTGGCGGGCCCGCCGGCCCAGGGCCGCCGAGGTGGCGCCGGTGCCCGCGCCCACCACGACCCAGTCGGGCAGCACCTGGGCGAACAACTCGTCGGCCAGGTCGTGCTCGGCCGCCCGGCCGAACTGGTCGAGGAAGTGCCCGCCGGCCTCGCGGGCCACCCGCCGGGCCGCGTCGTAGATCGCCAGGGGCGGCGTGACGAAGCGGCACTCCCCGCCCAGCTCCTCCACCGGCCGCGCCCGCTCCTCGCCGCGCGCCCCCGGCATCACCACGATGTACGGCAGGCCGAGCCGCCGGGCGAACCATGCCTGCGCCACCGCCGCGTTGCCGCCGGTGGCCTCAACCACGGGGGTGCCCTCGGTGACCAGCCCGTCGAGCACCGCCTGCCGGAACAGCACCCTGGCGTGCCGGTGCCGCAGGCTGCCGGTGGGCTGCGCCGACTCGTCCTTCAGCAGCAGCCGCACGCCCGGCGCCGCCGCGGGCAGCTCGATCAGCGGCGTCGGCGGGCCCGCCCGCAGCAGGTCCAGCGCTCTCGTCTCCCACGTCATCCGTTCAGCCTCTCATGCGTACTTTTGCGCGCTGTGGACTTGTGCACACAACAGAACTTCTGTCTGGAACACGATGGGCGACGTCAACGAGCGGGCGCCACCGCGCCCGCCAGATCTCTGAAGGAGACGACCATGAACACCTTGCGCCACCGAGTCCTCAGCCTGGCCCTGCTGGGCGGCGCCGTCGCCGGCGCGCTGGCGACCTTGCCGGCGACGGGGCACGCCGCCACGGCGGGCACCTCCAGCGCGCAGGTCCGGACCAACGGCGGGCAGTTACAACTCGACTACACCGGCTCGGCTGACGCCAACAACGTCCTGATCACCAAGGAGGCGGGCGGCGCGATCCGGGTGTCCGACTCGGTGACCATCGTGCCGGGGCCCGGCTGCTCCCGGGCCGACGGCGACCCCACCACGGTCCGCTGCTCGGCCGGCATCGCCAGAATCCTGGCCCGGCTGGGCGACGGCGACGACCGGTTCAGGACGCTGGTCCCGTTCCAGGGTTACGTGGAGGGCGACAACGGCAACGACACCTTCACCGTCGGCGCGGCGGAGGGCAGCGTGGCCAGCCGCATCATGTACGCCGGGCACCTCGGCGAGGACACCACCACCTACGAGGGCGCCTCGGCCGGGGTGACGGTGACGCTGGACTTCGCCTACAACGACGGCCGGCCCGCCTCGGGTACCCGCCCGGCCGACCAGGACAACATCCAGACGGAGAACATCGTCGGCACCTCGTTCGGCGACCGGCTGACCGGCGACCGGCTGGACAACGAGATCACGCCCGGCAGGGGCCGTGACACCGTGTCCGGCGGCAACGGCAACGACCTGATCGACGTCCGCGACGGCGAGGCGGAGAACTCCGTGCAGTGCGGCGACGGCGGCGCCGACCGCGCCGTCGCCGACCGCGCGGCGCTCGACCCGGTCAACGCCGACTGCGAGCAGATCAGCCGGTAGGCATCACGGGGTGGGCCGGTCGCCGGCCCACCCCTCTCACTTCAGGCGCAGCCGCCGCATCGTCTTCAGCGTGGTGCTCAGGACGCCGGCCCACTTCTCGTACGGCACGCCGGCCGGCGGCTCGAACCCGAGCCACGACGCCTGCGAGGCCACGGTCTGCGCCTCGGTGTAGCGCAGCAGGCCCTCCGCGCCGTGCCTGCGGCCCAGGCCGGACGCCTTCATCCCACCCATGGGGGCGTCGTAGGAGGCCCACGCGGAGCCGTAGCCCTCGTTGATGTTCACCGTGCCGGCCTTGATCCGGCCGGCCAGGGCGCGGCCGCGTGCGAGGTTCGCGGTCCAGACGGAGGCGTTGAGCCCGTAGATGGTGTCGTTGGCCAGCTCCACCGCCTCGTCGTCGGAGGCGAACGGGTGCAGGGCGACCACCGGGCCGAACGTCTCGTTGCGGCACAGCTCCATGTCCTGCGTGACGCCGGTCAGCACCGTGGGCTCGTAGAACAGCGGGCCGAGGTCGGGCCTGGCCCGGCCGCCGGCGAGCAGCGTGGCGCCCTTGGCCAGTGCGTCGTCCACGTGCGCGGTGACCGCGTCGAGCTGGCGGCGCGAGGTGAGCGAGCCCATCTGCACCGACCAGTCGTGGCCCGGGCCCAGTTTCATGGCGCGCACCTGCGCCGCGAAGCGCTCGGCGAAGGCGTCGAACACGCTCGCGTGCACGTACAGCCGCTCGATCGACAGGCAGAGCTGGCCCGCGTTGCTGAAGCAGGCGCGGATCGCGCCCTGTACGGCGTGGTCGAGGTCGGCGTCGTCGAGCACCAGCATCGGATTCTTGCCGCCGAGCTCCAGGGAGCAGCCGATGAGCCGCTTGGCCGCCTCCTCGGCGATCTTCCTGCCGCCGCGGGTGGAACCGGTGAAGGCCACGTAGTCGGCGCCGTCGAGCAGCGCGTCGCCGATGTCGGCGGGCTCGCCCAGCACGACCTGCCAGATGTCGCGCGGCATGCCCAGCTCGGCCAGCAGGTCGATGGTCCACAGCGCCGACAGCGCGGTCTGCGTGTCGGGCTTGTGCACGACGGCGTTGCCCGCGAGGAGAGCCGGCACGGCGTCGGTGACGCCGAGCGACAGCGGGTAGTTCCACGGCGTGATCAGCGCGACCACGCCCTTGGGGCGGCGCAGCTCCGCCACGCGCGTCGCCACGGGGAAGACGCCCTGGCGGCGGCGCGGGGCGAGCAGGCGCGGGGCGCGCCGGGCGTAGTAGAGGGCACAGCCCGCGACGTCCAGCACCTCTTCCAGGGCGTGCTTGCGGGCCTTGCCGGTCTCGTTCTGGACGATGTCGAGGATCTCGCCGCGGCGGTCGAGCAGCGCGTCGTGCAGCCGCAGGAAGGGTCGCACCCGCTCGGCGACCGGCCGCGCCGCCCACTCCGCCTGTGCGGCACGGGCCTTGGCGTAGGCCGCGCTGACGTCGTCGGCGCTGGAGACGGGCAGCTCGGCGAGTGGCTCGCCGGTGAACGGCGCGGTGATGCGCCGGGTCGCGCCACTGGACGTCACATGCATGTCCGAAGGATATTCCGGCTTGGCTACCCGCCGGTAGTTTTCCGGGATCCTCGGCAAAGGTCCACAATCGCCTCATGCCTTCCTTTGCTCCGCTCAGACCCGGCGACCCGCGACGGCTGGCGGGCCTGGACCTGATCGGCAGGCTGGGCGAAGGTGGCCAGGGCGTCGTCTACCTGGGCCAGGACACGGCCGGCAGCCACCTGGCGGTGAAGTGGCTGCGCCCCGACCTGTCGGGCGACCAGGTCAGCGTCGAGCGGTTCCTGCGTGAGGTGCAGGTGGCCCAGCGGGTGGCGCCGTTCTGCACCGCGGCCGTCCTCGGCACGGGAATCGAGCAGGACCGGCCCTACATCGTGAGCGAGTTCATCGAGGGCCGGTCGCTGCAGCGGGTCGTGCAGGAGGAGGGGCCGCGCGCCGGGTCCGCCCTGCACCGGCTGGCGATCGGCACGGCCACGGCGCTGGCGGCGATCCACCAGGCCGGCATCGTGCACCGCGACTTCAAGCCGGCCAACGTCATCCTGGGCGCCGACGGCCCGCGCGTGATCGACTTCGGCATCGCCCGCGCGCTGAACGCGACCTCGACGATCAGCAGCATGCCGGTGGGCACGCCCGCGTACATGCCGCCGGAGCAGATCATGGGGCACCAGGTGGGGCCGGCGGCCGACCTGTTCTCGTGGGCCGGCACGATCGTCTTCGCCGCCTCGGGGCACGCGCCGTTCGGCAGCGACACCATGCCCGCCGTGATCAACCGGGTGCTCAACCAGCCGCCCGACGTCGGGGTGCTCGACGGGCCGCTGCGCGACGTGGTGCTCGCCTGCCTGGCCAAGGACCCGGCGCAGCGGCCGTCGGCCGAGCAGGTGATCATGCGGCTGCTCCAGCATCCCGTGAGCGGCCCGCCGGGTGGCTCCGGCATGCTCGCCGAGGCCGCGGCCGCCGCTGCCGCCGGTCCGCCGGCGCCCGCCTACGGCCCCCCGTCCCCGGGGTACGGCCCGCCGCCCTCCTCCGGATTCGGCCCGCCCGCGTACGGCCCGGCATCCGCGTTCAGCACGGCACCCGCGTACGGCACGGCGCCCGCCTACGGCACGGCGCCGCCGACGCGGCCCGGCCGCGGCAGGAAGGGCCCCGTCGTCATCGGCGTGACCGTGGCCGTCGCGCTGCTGATCCTGGCCGGGGTGACGCTGTTCGTCGCCGCCGACAGGCCCGCCGCCACGGCCTCCCGCGCGAGCGCCACCCCCACGGCCGGCCGGACGCCGTCGCCGAGCCCGTCGGCCACGCCGACCCCGTCCAGGAAGCGGCTGGCCGGTGGCCAGATCACGCTCTTCGAGCACCCGTCCGACCCCATCACGCTCACCTCGTACGAGGTCTTCGACAAGAAGACCGACGACTGGGTGGACTACGCCAGGCGGTCGCTGCGCGGCACGTTCGCCAAGCACGCGCGCACCTGGGAGTCCAAGCTCTCCCCCGACGGCCGCTACCTCGCGACCCGGGGCCGCACGTACACCTCCGACGACTACGACTCCATCGTCATCACCGACCGGAAACTGGGCTCCACCTCCTCGGTCAAGACCGTGCGCGATCCGCTGATCAGCAGCATTCGCGCCTGGTCCAGGGACGGCTCGAAGATCCTGCTCAACGTCGAGAGGAAGATCAAGGACAAGAACGGCGAGGACGACTGGATCTACCCGGGCTTCGTCGTCGTCGACGTGGCCGCGGCCAAGGCGAAGGTGCTGACCGTGGCGGGCGGCTCGACGCGCACCACCGGCTTCGGCTGGGACGCCGAGGAGAGCGGCGTGGTCAACGTCCACGGCGAGCGCGGGCTACGCTTCTTCGACGCCTCCGGCGCCGCCACCCGCACGCTGGCGGACGTCGGCTCACTGCCCTCCGGCACCCAGGACATCTTCTCCCCCTCCGGCAAGCTGTTCGCGACGAACTGCCCGTCCGGCGGAGGCGGCGACCACTGCCTCTGGGACACCGGCACCGGCGAGAAGGTGCGCGCGTTCTCCTCCGACTGCGACAAGGTGCTCGGCTGGTACGACGAGACCCATCTCTACTGCTGGGAACAGGACAACTCAGACAAGGACGAGATCCAGGTCGTGAGCTTCGACGGGCGGCTGGTGCGCAAGCTGCTGGAGATACCGGAGGACGTCGACTTCAGCCCGGTCTTCACCGTCAACCCGTCCCGGGGTTCCTGAACCACTCGGCGCGCCGATCCGTCAAGAAGGTCATGAAGACGCTGATGCGTACGGCGGTGGCCGCCGCCGCCCTGGCGACGGCGACCGCCGCGTGCACCTCCACGGCCGCTGACGGCAACCCGGGTGACCCGGCCGGTCCGGACGCCGGGCAGCGGCCGGTGACCGTGCGGCTGGTCGCCTACCGCGGCTGCGACGAGATGCTCGCCGGGCTGCGCGAGCACGCCGCCGAGAACGTCGGACCGTGGGGCTTCGGCGGCCCGCAGGTGCTGCAGATGCGGCGCGACACCGCCATGGAGTCCGACGCCGCCGCCAAGAGCACGATCACTCTGGAGCACTCGACCACGAACACGCACGAGGCCGGCGTGGACGAGCCCGACGTGGTCAAGACCGACGGCAGGCGGGTCATCACGGTCACCGGCGGCACGCTGCGCGTCATCGACGTCGCCACCAGGAAGGTCACCGCCACGCTCCGGCTGACCGAGCGGGCGGAGCCGACCTACGCGCCCGCCGACCTGCTGCTGTCGGGCGACCGGGCGCTGGTGCTCATGCGCGGCGGCGACATGATGTACAAGTCCATCGCCCCCATGGGTGAGACCAGGTACGTCCTCGTGGACCTGGCCGGCGCGCCGAAGGTGCTGGGCTCCGTCAAGCCGCAGGGCTCTCACGTCGATGCGCGCATGGTCGGCTCGACCGTCAGGCTCGTCACCCGCAGCCAGCCCGAGATCACCTTCCCCGAGGCCAAGCCGGACGCCGCCGAGGCCGAACGCACGACGCTCAACCGGGCGGCCGTGCGCAAGGCCCCCGTCGAGGCGTGGCTGCCCAAGGTGGAGATCACCGACGCGTCCGGCGCCGTCAGCAAGCGGTCCGTCCCCTGCGAGCGGGTCAGCCACCCCGCCGACTACACCGGCACGTCCCTGCTGACGGTGCACTCGATCGACCTCGCCCAGGGCCTCACGGCGGCCGGCACCGACCCGATCGGGCTGGCGGCCGACGGCGACATCGTCTACGGCACCGGCCAGAGCCTGTACGTGGCCAGCAACCCCCGCTGGTGGTGGCCGACCGAGCCGGTCGTCATGGAGGACCAGGCACCGGCCGCCGAGCCGTCACCCGGAGAGCCCACGCCCGGCGTGACCGAGGCGAAGGCGCCGCCCGAGGAGACCGAGGTGCACCGGTTCGACGTCACCAGGCCCGGCGCGCCCGTGTACGCGGCGTCGGGCAAGGTGGCCGGCCGGCTGCTCAACCAGTACGCCCTGTCGGAGCACGACGGCCACCTGCGCGTCGCCACCACGACCGGCGGCGACGGCCGGGGGCGGCAGCAGGCGCAGAGCGTCAGCGGGGTCCACGTGCTCAGGGCGTCCGACATGACGAAGACCGGCGAGGTCGGCGGCCTGGGCAAGGGCGAGCGGATCTACTCGGTGCGGTTCATCGGCCCGGTGGGCTACGTCGTCACGTTCAGGCAGGTGGACCCGCTCTACACCCTCGACCTGCGCGACCCGGCCGCACCGAAGGTGACCGGCGAGCTGAAGATCACCGGCTACTCCGCCTACCTCCACCCGGCGGGCGAGGGGCGGCTGATCGGCATCGGGCAGGAGGCCAGCGAGCAGGGCAGGACGCTCGGCACCCAGGTGTCGTTGTTCGACGTCGGCGATCCGGCGAACCCGCGGCGGCTGTCGCAGCTCTTCCAGAAGGACTCGGGCTCCGACGCCGAATGGGAGCCGCACGCGTTCCTCTACTGGCCCAAGACGGGCCTGGCGGTGGTCCCGCTGCACTCCTTCGGCGAGGGCCGGTACGAGTCGGGCGCGCTGGCGTTGAAGATCGACGAGTCGGCCGTGACCAAACTGGGCATGATCACGCATCCGGAGACGCGGCAGGGTGACACCTCCTACCGGCCCGGCATCCAGCGCACGATGGTCATCGGCGACGGCCTGTGGACCCTCTCCGACGTCGGCGTCCAGGTGAACGACGCCACGTCGCTGGCCGAGCAGGCGTGGATCCCGTTCACCATGTGAGGATCTTCTCCGGCACGCTGTATGGACACACTCCCACATATAGTGAAAAATCACCTGACACGGTGTAGTCGGACCGGGCGGGTGCGACATGCCTTTCGTGGGCCGGAAGCGGGAGCTCCATCAGCTTGCCGAGGTCCTCAGCCGCCCGCCGGTCGTCGTCCTGCTGGAGGGCGAGGCCGGTGTCGGCAAGACCCGCCTGCTGCACGAGCTCCACTGGCCGCCCCTGACGATCGGCCGCTGCCACCCGATGCGCTTCCCGTACGGGCCGGTGGTGGAGGCGCTGCGCGACGCCAGCCCGCCCCGCGACCTCAACCCCATCACCGGGGCGCTACGCCCCCTGTTACCCGAGGTCGCCCACCTGCTGCCGCCCGCCCCGCCGCCGCTCGCCGACCGGCAGGTCGAGCGGCATCGGTTGTTTCGGGCCGTGCTGTCGCTGCTGGGATCGTTGCGGCCGATCACGCTGGTCGTCGAGGACGTGCACTGGGTGGATCCCGACACCAGGGAGCTGCTGGCCTTCCTGGCACGTTGCCTGCCCGCGGCCGTCAACCTGGTGCTCACCTACCGCGCCGAGGACCTGAGCCATCCGGTGGCGGAGATGCTCGCCCACCTGCCGCCGCACATCGACCACGCCGAGATCGCGCTGGCCCCGCTCGACCCCGGGGAGACCGCCGAGCTGGCCGAGCAGCTGCTGCCGCACCCCGGCGACCTGTGGCCGCTGAGCAGGGGCGTGCCGTCCGCGATCGAGCAGCTCGCCCGGATGCTGGCCGAGGGTAGGCCGCCGGGCACCCCGCCGGCGCTGCGCGACGCCGTTCTCCTCCGGCTGGCCTCGGTTCCGCTGGCGGCGCGGATGCTCGTCCAGGCCGCCGCCGTGCTCGGCGAACCCGCCACCGCGCGCACGCTCGCCGCCCTGGCCGGCGTCCCGCCCGAGCGCAGCGAGCGCGCGCTCGCCGAGGCGGTGCGGCGCGGCCTGCTCGTGGAGTCCGCCCCCGGCCGGTACGACCTGCGCCAGCCGCTCGCCCGGCAGGCCGTCCGCGACTCGATCACCCCGGCGGCGCGGCGCAGGCTGCACCGCCACCTCGACGCCCCGGCCCCGCCCCAGGGCACCCTGTCGCCCAGGGAGGAGCAGGTGGTGCGGCTGGCCGCCGGCGGCCTCACCAACAGGGAGATCGCCGAGAGCCTCGTGCTGTCACCGCGCACCGTGGAGGTCCACGTGGCCAACGCCCTGCGCAAGCTCGGCCTCACCTCACGCCGGCAGCTCCGGACGACCTAGCGGCGGGGTCATCGCTCCGCGGCGAGCTTCACGCCGAGCCCGATGAAGATCCCGCCCGTCGCCACGTCGATCCGGCGGCGAGCGGCCTGGCGGCCGCGCAGCCAGCCGCCGATCCGCCCGGCGAGCACGCCCACCGTGCCGTCGATCGCGAACTCCAGCACGATGAGCAGCGCCCCCAGGATCGCGAACTGCAGCCACACCTGCCCGAGCTGCGGGCTGATGAACTGCGGGAGGAAGGCGATCGTGAACGTCACCATCTTGGGGTTGACCAGGTTCGTCAGGAAGCCGCTGAGGAACGCCTTGCGACCCGGCATCCCGCCGCCGATCGCCTGTGCCTCCTCGTGCCCGGCCCCGCGCCTGCGGATCATCTGGACGCCGAGGTAGATGAGATAGGCGGCGCCGACGATGCGCACCACGGTGAACGCGACCGGCGCCGCCGCGAACAGCGCGGCCAGCCCGGCGGCGGCCACGGCGACGTGGATGGCCTCGCTCGTGGCCACCCCGGCCGTGGCCAGCAGCCCGGCCCGCGGCCCGCCGCGCATCCCGCAGCCCAGGACGAACAGCATGTCGGGGCCCGGAGTGATCATCGCCACGAGCGTGGTCAGCAGGAAAAGGGTCAGCAGATGGGGGTCGACAGGCATCTCATCATCGTGCCATGGCCGCGTTCCGCGCCGGGAGGGTGTCCACGGCAGGGCGACGGCCCCGACAGCACGGGACGCCGGAGCTCAGCCCCAGCGCCACCACTGCCGACCTCGGTCAGCGAGCCCGCATGTACAGTTCGCCCTCTCTGACCTGCTTGAGCACCATCCCCATCAGCGTGACGCCCATGCCGGTCACGATCACGAGCCCCACGGCCAGCATGACGAAGAACCAGATTCCCATGGCGTACCTCCAGATTTTTCTGCTTGATAGTGCTTTCGGGAGATACGTGGCTGCCGGACGCCCGCCCGCCGCCATCATTCGGCAAAGCCCACGATCCGCCACGGTTCACGCGGTCACCGTACGATCTGATCGTCCAGCACGTCACTCCTCGACGGCGCGCAGATCGTCCGCGAAGCCCGGCTCGACGGCCGCTGCGGGCGACCCAGGGCTCCAGATGTCCTCGGCCGTAGGGGGAGCCCGGCGATAATGGGCTGGCGGTGGCGAGGAGGGTAGGTGCCCCTGGTATGGCGGCGACCGGGTTCGTGGAGCGGCTCGCCGCGCGATGGGCGGGCGCACGTCGCCGTCACCGCCGGCTGGATCATCTGGTGCGTGCGGTGGTGCGCTACGACCAGGCCGACGGCGGCCGGTTGTCGGCCGCACTGACCTATTACGCCTTCTTCGCCACCTTCGCCCTGGCACTGCTGGGGTTCGCCATCCTCGGCCACGTCCTGGACGACCCGGCCGCGCTGGCCGCCGTGCAGCGCTACCTGACGGAGAACTTCCCCCGCCTGGACGTCCAGGCGCTGCGCGACGCCCGAGGCACGGCCGGTCTGATCGCCGTCGTCGGCCTGGTGCCGGCCGGTCTGTTCTGGATGGACACGCTGCGCTCGGCCAGCAGGGCGATCTGGCAGGTGGAGGAGTATCCGGGCACCTTCTGGCTGCGTCAGGTCATCGACCTGGGTGTGCTGATCGGGCTCGGCCTCCTGCTGGCCGCCTCCCTGGCCCTCGCCCTCGGCGCCCAGACGCTGCTGACCTGGCTGGCCGTACACACCGTGGGAGCCGACGCCACCCCGGCACGGTGGCTCCTGGCGGCAGCCGCCTTCCTGCTGGGTGTGGGCGTGAACACCCTGCTGGCCCTCGCACTGCTCAGCGCCCCGCCCCGGCTGCGGTTGCCGCTGCGCCGCATCCTGGGCCCCGCGCTGCTCATCACCGTCGGCCTGGAAATCCTCAAGACCGTCGGCCAGTTCTTCCTCAACCTCACCGCGTCGAATCCCGCCTACCAGGTTGTCGCGGGCGCGGCCGGCATGCTCGTCTTCCTCAAGATTGTCAACCAGCTCATCCTGTTCGCCGCCGCCCTGGCCGCCACCAGCGACCACGGCCAGGTCACCGACCTGGCCACCGTTCCTCGTACGCGAGTTGGCTGACCAGACGGGCCCACAGGCTGCTCTCCACCGCGGGCGGCACCGCACCGCCCGACATCTCCGGCGGCGTTCTAGGGCGTGAGCAGCGGGCCGAACACCAGGGCGAAGAAGGTGTCGAAGGCGGCGGCGGAGCGGTCGGCGCGGGCGCCGAGGAGGGCCCCTTCCCAGGCGTTGACGAGGAAGCGGGCCGTGTCGCCGGGGTCGAGCTCGGCGCGGACCGTCCCGGCGCGCTGGGCCTCGGCGAGGGCGGCGGCGATCGCCTCGGCCCAGGCATGGAAGCCCTCCCGGATCTCCGCCCGGATCAGCTCGTTGTGGTCGGCGATCTCGGCGCCGAAGTTGCCGAGGAGGCACCCCCGGGTGAACTCCTGCGCAACCACGAGGTCGCGCAGCGACTCGAAGTGGGCCCACAGCCTCGCCAGCGGCTCGCCGTCGCCGTGGGCGAGGTCCTCCAGGCGCCGCCCGGCGCCGTAACGACGCAACGCCACCACGGCCAGCGCTTCCTTGCTGTCGAAGTGGTTGTAGAACGACCCCTTGGGCACGCCGGCCGCGTCGGTGATGGTCTTGACGCCGGCCGCGTTGTAGCCGTGGGTGTGGAACTGTTCGAGCGCCGCTTCGACGATCTCCTCGCGCATGCTCCGCCTGGCCATCACGCTTCCAATATGGCCGGTCGTCTCAGGCCGCGTCAAATCCCGGGCAAGCCCATGGGCCCTCGTTTGACACCGTCTAAGACGACCGGTCATATTGAGGGCACCCGAACCCCACTGGAGGAGACATGCCCACGTACCGAGCCGTCGAGGTGACCGGGGCGCGCCGGTTCGACCTCGTCCGCCGCGAGCTGCGGGAGCCGTCCGCCGGCGAGGTGCGGCTGCGCGTCGAGAGTTGCGGCGTCTGCCACTCCGACATGCTCGCGGTCGAGGGGCTGCGCGCCGACCCCGCCCTGCCGCGCGTCCCCGGCCACGAGATCGTCGGCGTGATCGACGCGGTGGGCCCGGGCGTGCGCAGGTGGCGAGCGGGCGACCGGGTCGGCGTCGGCTTCCTCAACGGCCACTGCGGCGAGTGCGACCAGTGCCGGCGCGGCGACTTCGTCAACTGCACCGACCAGCCGCTGACGGGCACCACCGTGGACGGCGGCTACGCCGAGGTGGCCTACGCGCGTGGCAGCGGCCTGGTCCGCGTCCCCGACGGCCTGCCCGCCGTCGAGGCGGCGCCGCTGCTGTGCGCGGGGCTCACCACACTGAAGGCGCTGCAGCGGTCCGGCGCCCGGCCGGGCGCGCTGGTGGCGGTCCAGGGCATCGGCGGCCTCGGCCATCTCGGCCTGCAGTACGCGGCCAGGCTCGGTTTCCGCGTCGCCGCCATCGCCCGCGGCACCGCCAAGGAGGAACTGGCCAGGCGGTTGGGCGCCGACCACTACATCGACAGCACCGCCACCGACCCGGCCGCCGCGCTGCGCGAGCTGGGCGGCGCCGACGCGATCGTCGCCACGGCCTCCGACGGCGCCTCGATGGCGGCACTCGTGCCCGGCCTCGCCCCGCGCGGGCACATGGTGGTCGTCGGAGCCGCGCCCGACCCCATCTCGGTCGGCGCCGCCGACCTCATCTTCGGCACCCGCACCATCAGCGGCGGCCTCACCGGCACGCCCGTCGAGAACGAGGACAACCTCGCCTTCGGCGAGCACCACGGCGTCCGCCCGATGACCGAGGTCATGCCGCTGGAGCAGGCACCCGAGGCGTACGCACGCATGATGTCCGGCCAGGCCCGCTTCCGTGTCGTCCTCGACACGGCCGCCTGAGCCCACGAGAGAAGGAGACGACATGGAGATCAAGAACTCGGTCGCTGTGGTGACCGGCGGCAACCGCGGGCTGGGCAGGCACTTCGTCACCCAGCTCATCGAGCGCGGCGCGAAGGTCTACGCGGCCGCCCGGGTCCCGGAGTCGGTGGACGTGCCCGGCGCCGTGCCGCTGCGGCTGGACATCACCGATCCGGAGTCGGTGGCGGCGGCCGCCCGCGTCGCCGCGGACGCCACGCTCCTGGTCAACAACGCGGGCATCTCGACCCACACACCGCTCCTCGGCGGCGACTTCGACCGGATCCGGCTGGAGATGGAGACCCACTACTTCGGCCCGCTGACCGTGACACGCGCGTTCGCCCCGATCATCGAGGCCAACGGCGGCGGCGCGGTCGTGAACGTGCTGTCGGTGCTCTCCTGGCTGCACGTGCCCGACCACGGCGCCTACAGCGCGGGCAAGGCGGCGGGCTGGGCGATGACCCACGCGGTGCGCGGCCAACTGGCCCCCAAGGGCATCACCGTGACCGGCCTGCACGTCGGGTACATGGACACCGACATGGCCTCGTCCGTCGCGCCCGACCAGAAGACCGATCCGGCACTGGTCGCCGCGGCCACGCTGGACGCCGTCGCCTCCGGCGCGCCGGAGGTCCTGGCCGACGACCTCACCCGCGCCGTCAAGCAGAGCCTGTCCGCCCCGGCGACCAGGTGACCGGAGGCGGACGGGCCCCGGCCCGCCCGCCTTCGCCGGGCGTCAGCACACGATGAAGATGCTCTGCCAGCCGACGGGCGTCCGCTGCTCGGCGTTGCGGTTGGACGGCAGCTCGAAGTGCATCACACCCTGCGTGTCGCGCTGGTTGTACATCCGGCCGCTCTGGCCGTCGCCGTACCACTTGTACGACCCGTGGAAGGGGATGTTGGACGGGCCGCAGCGGTCGATGACCACCGACCGGCCGGTGAAGCCCGGCCCTTCGTAGGCCACGTACTGCGAGGCGTAGGCGGCGCTGCCCATGATCGCGACCATGGCGGCGCTGATGACGGGGACGAGGGCGATTCTCTTCACGACGATCCTCCTGATGCGTCTCAGTGGTCTACCGTGAGTATGCATACCGTAACTCTGTGTAAACGAAACGCGCATCGCAGGGTGTGGACCAGCCACCGAAGGCATCGACGGGGCAAACGGCGGGCACCTGCCGGCCCCGAGCGGCGCCCTGGCGATCTCGGCGGTGTGCCGGCTACGGGCAGGAGTCACCGGGCCCGGCGACGGCGTCCCCACGGTGAGGTGAAGAGCCGAGCGCCCGGCGCAGCGCCCGCGTGACGGACGACGGAGTGGCGCCGGGCAGGACCGCCGCGATGTGCGCGTCCGGCCGCAGGATCCACAGCTCGCCGGGACGAGCGGCGAGGGCCTCGCGCAACGCACCCGCCGGATCGCTGTCGGCCAGGCGCAGCAGCCGCACCGGCGCCGGCGTCGCCAGGCGCGCCGCCCGCCGCACGGGGCCGGTGTCGACTCCGTCGGCGGCGAGCAGCAGGAATCCGTCACGCGCCACCTCCCGCAGCCTGTTCACGCCCGGCGCGGCGGCCGAGATCGGCGCATCGGGAACGAGCACGCCGGGGCAGGGAGGCGGCACCGCCCCGCGTGCCGGGCGACCGGAGAACGGCCGTACCGGCTCCGGGGTCGTGAGCGGCGATCCCACGTACCAGAACGGTTCGGCGAGCCGTCCGGAGTCCACCGCCGCACGAGCCTCCGGATCGGATCCGGCCGCCTCCAGCACGGATGTCCGGTGCCGCCGCCCCCTTTCGTCGTCGGGCACCAGGAAGCGCATCGTCGCGCCGGTGACGTCGAGGTTCTCCAGGGCCGCGGCGTGGCGCTCGGCATGGTAGCTGTCGAGCAGGGCGTCGTCCGCCCAGCCGCGGAGCACGAAGGCGAGCTTCCAGGCGGCGTTCTCGGCGTCCTGCACCCCGGAGTTCAGGCCACGGGCGCCGAAGGGCGACACCAGATGAGCGACGTCCCCCGCGAGCAGGACCCGGCCCACCCGCATGCGGTCGGCGAGACGGGACTGGAAGCGGTACACCGAACTCCACACCACCTCGTAGGGCCGGTCGCCGATGACGGCGCGGATCCGGGCGTCCCGGGCGCCCGACTCCGCTTCCGCGCGATCGTCGTAGTCGGGCGGCACCTGCCAGTCGATGCGGAACGTCGAGCCGGGGCACGGATGGATGAGCACCTGCCGCCCCGGGTTCCACGGCGGGTCGAAGTAGAAGCGCCGCTCCTGGGCCCACCCGGGCAGTTCGGCACGGATGTCGCAGATGAGGAACCGGTCGGCGAACGAGCGGCCGTCGAAGCGCACCCCGAGCATCCTCCGCACCTCCTCGCCCCTCGCCCCGGCGCACGCCAGCAGGTAGGCCGTCCTCATGGTCGTCTCGCCCGCCGGGGTCAGGCAGGTCAGGGTCACCCCGGAGGGATCCTGGGCGATGTCCACGACACGGTGCCCCCAGCGCACGTCGATCAGCGGTTCGGCGGCGATGCGCTCGTCGAGGATCTGCTCGGTGCGCGACTGGGAGATGTTCACGAACGGCGGGAACGCGGGACGGCCCGCCTCCGCGAAGGAGTAGCTGAACAGCTCGCGGTCACGGTAGAACGTGCGGGCGGTGGTCCATGTCAGCCCCTCGTCGGCGATCCGCCGGCCGGCGCCCACCGACTCCCAGATGTCCAGCACGTCACGCTGCTGCACGATCGCCTTCGAGCCGACTCCGTCACGGTGGGGCCGCTGGTCCACGAGCACGACGGGCAGGCCCCAGCGGGCGAGGAGCAGTGCCGCCGTCTGGCCCACGGGCCCGTTGCCCAGCACGGCCACCGCGGCAGTCAGGGTGATGGTCATCTCCTCGGGTCGTCTCCTCGGGTCGTCTCCTCGGGTCGTCTCCTCAGGCCTGCAGCCGAGCCCAGACCTCGCGGTCGCGCTGGGCCGTCCAGATCACGGGCCGTTCGATGCCGGAGAGTTCGTCCCACAGGCGGGCGACGTCGAAGGGCAGGCAGTGCTCGAAGATCGGCCAGCCGCCGTACCGGCCGACGAGAGCGGCCCGTGCGGCCTCGAACGCCTCCTTGAGCGTGCCGCCACGCTCGTGCACCGCGCCGACCTCGCGCAGCATCACCTGCAGGAAGTGACGAGTCTGGCCGATCGCCGCCGCCACGGCGTCCTGCCCGCGCGCCACCGCGCCCCGGCCGCCCACCAGGGTCTCGGCACCGAACGCGGCGACGCGGTCCAACGTGCTCGTGGACCATTCGCGGTGGAAGGCGTCGCCCGTGTAGAGCGCGGCCCGCGACTCGACGAGGTCACCCGCGAACAGGATCTTCTGCTCGGGCAGCCAGGCCACCACGTCGCCGTCGGTGTGGCCGCGGCCGCAGTACTGGAGCACCAGCTCACCGCGGCCCCCGCCCAGGTCGATGGCGAACCGGTCGGAGAACGTGGCGTCCGGCCAGGTGAGCCCCGGGATCGAGTCGGGTTCCTTGAACAGGCGCGGCATCCGCCCGTACTCGGACTGCCAGTCCTGCAGCCCCCTTTCGGCGATCAGCGCGCGGGTGTTGTCGTGCGCGACGATCACCTGAGCGTCGAACGCGCTCGCGCCGAGCACGCGGACCGCGTGGTAGTGGGACAGCACGAGGAACTTGACCGGCTTGTCGGTGTGCTCGCGCAATCTGTCCAGCCACTCGCGGGCCGCGACGGGGGTGGCGAGGGCCTCGAAGCAGACGAGGAAGTCCTCGCCCTCGACCGCCCCCACGTTGGGATCGCCCTCGGCGGTCAGCGTGTACACGCCGTCGGCGAGCACTTCCAGCGTCTGCTGCTTGGCGTCGAGGTCCGCGGATGAGGCGAACGCCTTCTGCGCCACGGCACACCTCCATGTAATCAAAGGTTTTATCATTCAGATGTTAAGCCGACGACACCCCGCGGGGAAGCCCCACCGCGGGAGAAACCCCACCGCACACGCCGTAACCTGGCGCCATGACCGCTCCATCCGACCCGGCAGAGCTGGACTTCCTGTCATTCGTCGACTACGCGGTCAACCGCGCCGGCCGCGAGCTTCCCGAGGTGGACCCGGTCGCCATGCGCCTGGTGCTGACCCTGCACCGGGTGACGAACGCCCTCGTCTACGACCTCGAGTCGTCGGTACACCGGCCCCGCGGCCTCACCTGGCCCGGCTTCCGGGTGCTGTTCGTCCTCTGGCACGTCGGCGCGGCGGAGGCCAAGCGCGTGGCCGAGCTGTCCGGCATGAGCCGGGCAGCCGTCTCCGCACTGATCAACACTCTCGAACGGGACGGGCTGGTGTCACGCAGGCAGGCCGAACACGACCGGCGCGCCGTTCAGCTGAGTCTGACCCCCGCCGGCCGCGAAGCCGTCCGCAGCGCCTTCCTGGCCCACAACGAACGAGAGCGAGCCTGGGTCTCTCCCCTGACCGAGACCGAAAGCGCCACCCTGATCGGTCTTCTCGACAAGCTCATGGCCAGTGGCCGCACCGCCAAGCGCAGGCTTTGACGCACACCCGCATCGGTTCGTCCTCAGCGGGCGGGCGGTCTGGAGCTGGAGGAGGAGGCGCGGTCTTCGTCCAGGATGTCGGCGGCCGGATGGATGATGAGCGGATCGGGGACGCCGACCACCTCATGGTCCTTGCCGTCGTAGTCGAACAGGCTCAGGACGTGACGGATCGCTTCGATGCGGGCGCGCTTCTTGTCGTTGCTCTTGATGACCGTCCAGGGCGCGTGGTCGGTGTCGGTGTGCAGGAACATGTCCTCCTTGGCCTCGGTGTACTCGTCCCACTTCTGGCGGGAGGCCAGATCCATCGGGGACAGCTTCCAGCGCCGGACCGGGTCGACGGAGCGGATGATGAAGCGGGTCAGCTGCTCACCGCGCGACACCGAGAAGTAGAACTTGACCAGGCGGATGCCGTCCTCGACGAGCATCTGCTCGAACAGCGGCGCCTGCCGGAGGAACTGCAGGTATTCAGGTGCGGTGCAGAACTCCATCACCCGCTCGACCCCCGCGCGGTTGTACCAGGAGCGGTCGAAGAAGACCATCTCCCCGGCCGCGGGCAGGTGGGCGATGTAGCGCTGGAAGTACCACTGGGTGCTCTCGCGTTCGCTGGGCTTGTCCAGGGCGACCACGGCTGCCCCGCGGGGGTTGAGATGCTCCCGGAAGCGTTTGATCGTCCCGCCCTTGCCGGCGGCGTCGCGCCCCTCGAACAGGACGACGAGCCGCACTCCGGTGTCCTTGATCCAGTATTGCAGCTTGATCAGCTCGATCTGCAGCAACCGCTTGACGTGCTCGTACTCGCCGCGATCCATGCGGCTGCGATAGGGGTAGTGCTCCCGCCAGGTATCGACCGCCCGGCCGTCGCGGCCGACCAGGACCGGGTCGTCGTCATCGTCGTCGATCACCCGCAGGTGAGGAAGGTCGTCGAGGATCGCGGCCGAGGCCGCCGTCGTCTCCTCACGCACACCGACGGCCAGAATCCCGTCGCCTGCGGCCTTGGCCGCCTCGTCACCCACTGTGTCCACGCCGCTCGCCTACCCCTGCCGACCTCTTCGACACCCGGACCGGATCGTCGCGTCGACGGCGTACCGGATCTCGGCCGCGGTCACCTCGACCTCTTCCGGTCCACCGCCTCCGGCCTCGGCCGGGCCATGCCGACCAGCCTCAGCCGAGCAGGCCGACGTCCCCCTATCGTGGGTTTCGTACCAGAGTTCCGGTCGGTCGCCGCCTATGCCCCGCAGGGAGTCACAGCACTCGGGCTGGGCATCGTCAACGAGATCTTCCACCGTTCAGGTTTCGACTTCGCCGTCTGCGCCGAGCGGCCCGGCATGCGCCAGGCGGGATGGTGGCCCCATGAGGTCCCGGACCGGCCGTCGGCGCCGGTCAGGGTCGCCTCACGTCAAGGCCGCGCGGACTCTCGCGAAGAAGGCGGGATCGGTCGCCATCCGCACGACGAACTGCTGGTGAGCGTAGCTGCGCATCCCGGAGAACCAGGTCGCCTCGGGCAGCCGCCGCAGTGCGAGGACGGTCTCGCGTGGCTTCTCACCTGGCCGGACGGTGTACATGGCCTCGCTGATGACGCCGGGCAGCGCGCCGCCCTTGGTGCCGATGAGGAGCGTGCGGGGGTCGGCGCCGGGCTGGCGCATCGGCCACTCCAGGTGCTTGCTCGCCGTCTTGTCCTTCCTCAGTCCGGCGAGGACTCCGCGCAGAATGCCGGGTTCGACGCGGGTCACGGTTTCGGCCCAGGTAGCCTGCCGGGCGAAACCGGGGAGCGTGAGCCGCACCGGTTTTCCGGCCTTGACGTAGTTCTTCAGGCAGACGTCGGCGGGCGACGTGCAGCCGCCGAAGGCACGGAGCATCTCGCCATTGATGGTGCCGACGCGAGTGTGCGCGATCTTGCGCAGCGCACCGGGGCCGAGGCGGTCGCGCAGCAGGTCGGCGGCGGCGTTGTCACTCTCCTCGATCATGGCGGAGACGACCTGGTCGAGTGTGACGCTCGCACCGGGCTTGAGCCGTTCGAGCGCCGCTTCGTGGGCACCGCCATCGGTGCCGGGCAGGTGGTAGGCGTTCCACAGGGCCACGGGGACGCGTTCGCCCGGCTGGGCCTTTCCGTTGCGGACGGCGTCGGCGTAGGCGGCGAGATGGGTGATCTTGATGGCCGACGCCACGGGGGTGAGGCGATCGGCGTTGTGGCTGATGCCCTGTGTCACCAGCGCGACGTCGTCGGGATGCGCGCGGATGTAGGCGAGTACGGCCTCAGCGTCCTTGAGGTCGGTCGGGGCGGCGACGACGCCGGTCGTCGGGACCGCCAGCACTGTGGTCAGGAGCGTGCCGAGAATGGCTTGCATGCCCTAATTCAACCATAAAACCGAAATTTCGGAATACTGAGTTTTGCTGCGACGCCGTGCGCGGCCGGACTCACGGATCGCTCACCGTCGCCCCAGGACGCCGATGGTCACTCAGGAGATCCGATAGCCGACCTGCTGGAGAATCGCCACGAAGTAGCCCTTGATGGCGTCAGCGCTTCCGGTGTCGGGATAGGCGCCGAGGTGGTGAAGGACCGCGCCACTGAGCATCTCCTGCACGATGCCGAGGTCCCTGTCAGGCGGAAGTTGCCCGCGCTCGCGAGATCGCCGCAAGGTGGCCTGTTCGGCGACCGCACGCCGCCCCCCGTGGGCGTTTCTGTACGCTCGCAGCAGCTCTGGATAGTCGTCCACCGCCCCATAGAGTCGGCGCAGCATGCGGCGGTTGCGGGGATCGCTGAGATACCTCGCCCAGTCGTCGAGCATCCGGTCGATGTCAGGCCACTCCAGGGCGTCGGGAGCGTGGTCCTGGTGCACCGATTCGATCGCCTGGATCAGCAGGGCCGTCTTGTCGGGGAACCTGCGGTAGACGGTGGCCCGTGTCACGCCGGCCCGCTGGGCGACCTGCTCGATGCTGGTTTCGCTCGCGCCCCGCTCGATGAGGAGGTCGAGCGCGGCGCCGAGTACGGCCGCGTCGACCTCCTGGCTGCGCGGGCGCCCCGGCAGGCGGGGGGTGCGCGCGGTGCCGGTCATGTCCTGACGCTCGAGACGCGGGAAGGGAGAAGCAGGCGTGACGCTTCCGCGACGGTGCGGCCGCCGGCCGAGGCGCCGACGATGAGCACGTCGGCGAGGACGCTCATCTCTGCTCCTTCACGTGGATGACCGCGGCCGGACAGAGCATAGCGGCCCCGTCGACGGCCTCATGTGCCTCTGCGCCAGGTGCCGGGTCGCGCAGGAGCACGATGCCGTCCTCCTCCTGATCGACGAACACTTTCATGGGCGGACACTAGTCGATCTTGGTGACCATGGCGTCGAACGCCCGGTCGGGCAGGAGCCTGTTCAGCGTCAGGATCGTCCTGGCCAGCCGGCCGACGGGGTAGCGCGTTCTCGGCCTCGGGGATTCGAGCAGGCCCCTGATCGTCTTGGCGACCACGACGGGGTCGGACGCCCTGGCCGCGCTTTCGGCTCGGTTCGCCATCGCCTCGGCGAGTTCTCTGTACGGTCCTCGTCCGGAGACGGCGCGCAGTTCCCGCGGCATCTCCCGCTCGAATTCGGTCCTGATGATGCCCGGCTGGATGAGCGCCACGTCCACACCGAACGGTCCGCACTCTTGCCGGAGCGAGTCGGAGTACGCCTCCAGGGCGTGTTTCGACGAGTGATACCAGCCGACCAGGGGCAGGGCGATCTCGCCGGCGATCGAGGATACGTTGACGATCGTCCCCGAACGCCGTTCTCGCATGTGCGGCAGGACGAGCTGGGTGAGCCGAGCCGGCCCGAAGACGTTGACCTCGAAGAGATGACGTGCCCGGTCGAGGGGCACGTCCTCGAGCGCGCCGTGCAGTCCGATCCCGGCATTGTTGATCAGCGCGTCGATGCGGTGCTGTTGATCCAGAACGGCACGCACGACACGGCCGACGTCGTCCTCGCTGGTGACGTCCATCGCCACGGCGTGGCCGCCGGCCTGACGCAGCTCGTCCATCCGCCGCACGCGACGCGCGGCGCCGTACACGATGTGGCCGGCTTCGCGCAGTTCCAGCGCGGTGGCGCGGCCGATCCCCGACGAGGCGCCGGTCACGAGGCAGACCTTGGGTGCCATGGATGACCTTCCTTCTCTTCGATCAGGCGAGGCAGGGCAGGCCCACCCCCTCCCCAAATTTGAATGCAGACCTGTACTGTATTGTAATTCCCGAGGAGGCGGTGATGCCGTGAACGACCTCCGCGCGCCGCGGGCTCGCACGAAGTGAGGGTGCATTCGCCGCTGCCGGGTTCCCGGCAGGTCGGTCCACACATGAGAGACGGGAGTCAACCATGGCCGCCTACCTACTCGGGTTCCACGACATCGACAGGACACAGCTCGCCCTGGTGGGCGGGAAGGGCGCCAACCTCGGCGAGTTGTCCGCGATCCGCGAGGTCCGCGTGCCCCACGGGTTCTGCATCACCACCCACGCCTACCGGGATGTCGTGGAGCGTGATGCGGTGGTCAGCGCGCTGATCGACGGGTTGTCCGGGCTGCGGGCCGACGACCGGGCGGGGATCGCCACCCTCGGCGCGCGTCTGCGCGCCGCCATCGAGGGCTTGGCCGTGCCCCAGGAGCTCCAGCGCGACATCGTCCGCCACCTCCATGAGGCCGGCGGCGAACATGTGGCCCGCGCCGTGCGCTCCAGCGCCACCGCCGAGGATCTGCCGTCCAGTTCCTTCGCCGGACAGCAGGACACCTACCTCAATGTCAAGGGTGCGACGGCGGTGATCGACGGCGTACGGCGATGCTGGGCGTCACTGTTCACCGACCGCGCGGTGGCGTACCGCATCCAGAACGGCTTCGACCATCGCGCGGTCCGGTTGTCGGTGGTGGTCCAGCAGATGGTCTTTCCGGACGCTGCGGGCATCCTGTTCACCGCCGACCCCATCACCGGCAATCGGACGGTGACTTCGATCGACGCCGGATTCGGCCTGGGAGAGGCGTTCGTCTCCGGACTGGTCAGTGCCGACAACTACCGGGTCAGGGCCGGACAGATCATCGACAGGAAGATCGCCACGCAGACGAAGGAACTGCGCGCCCTGCCGTCCGGCGGCACCTTGGAGCGGCCGATCGAGCCCGCACGGCAGCGGGTCCAGAAGCTCGGCGACGAGCAGATCCTCCAGTTGGAAGGGCTGGGGCGGCGGATCGAGGCTCATTTCGGCAAGCCGCAGGACATCGAGTGGGCCCTGTACGACGGCGTGTTCTTCGTGCTGCAAAGCCGCCCCATCACCACCCTCTACCCCGTGCCGCCCTCGCACGACGGCAAGAACCACGTGTTCATCTCCTACGGGCACCGGCAGATGATGACCGATGCCTTTCGACCTCTGGGCCTGTCGTTCTTCTCCCTGCTCCACGACAGGCTCGGCCGCACAGCGGGCGTCGTGGCCGGCAACCGCTTCTACAAGGACGTCTCAGCCGAGCTCACCTCGTCCTGGGCCAGGCCCGCCACCCTCAGGAGCCTTGACCAGGTCGACGTCCTGATGGCCGACGCCCTGCGTACCGTGGTGAAGCGGAAGGGGTTCGTCGCCTCATTGGCGCACGGCAGAACCTCGATGCTGGACTTCGGCGAGGGCGGCCTTCTCCCGATCGCCCGCCAGTACCTCAAGCTCTCCCGCGAGGACGACCCCCGTGTGGTGCCCGACCTCATCAAGCACACCGAGGCGACGGTCGACCTGCTCAGGCGCGACATCGCCGGAAAGTCGGGCGACGAACTGTTCGCCTGCATCATCGACGACCACGATGTGCTCGCCGAGCTCACCTTCGACCCGCGCAGCGTGGCGGCCGCCTTTCTCGGCATCCAGTCGGTGAACTGGGTCAACAAGCACATGGAGGCGTGGCTGGGCGTGAAGAACGCCGCTGACGCCATCGCCCGGTCCGCCGACCACAACGTCGTGGCCGCCATGGGGCTCGACCTGCTGGACGTCGCGGACGCGATCCGCGACCACCCCGACGTCATGCGCCACCTGGAGACGGCCGATCACGACAGCTTCTTCGCCGGCCTCGCCGGACTCGAGGGCGGCGAGGCCGTGCGGGACGCCATCCAGCGATATCTGCATGCCTATGGCATGCACTGCGCCGGCGACATCGACATCACCAGGACCCGCTGGAGCGAGGACCCCACGCTGCTCGCCCCGCTCCTCCTCGGCAACATCAGGAACTTCCCACCCGGGGAACGCCGCCGCAAGGCGGAGCTAGGCCGCGCCGAGGCCGAACGAACCATGGACGACCTCCTCGACCGCCTCAGGAAACTGCCAGGAGGCGCGGGCAAGGCGAAGAAGGCGGCCAAGAAGATGAGCCTGATCCGCCACTTCATCGGCTACCGCGAGTACTCCAAGCACTCCCTCCTCCTGCGGTACGAGATCTACAAGCGGGCGCTCATGGAGGAGGCCGCCAAGCTGGTGGATCGAGCGGTCATCAAGGAGCCCGAGGACGTCTACTTCCTGTCCATCGAGGAGTTCAGGAAGGCGGTCGGCACCGGCGAGCTCGACTACACGATCATCACCCGGTGCAGGGAGGCGCACGAGACGTACCGGAAGCTCACGCCACCCCGAGTGATCACCTCCGAGGGCGAGGTCATCTCCGGCGAGTACGACGCCGGCGCCCTGCCGGACGGGGCGCTGGGAGGGATCGCGGTCTCGTCGGGAGTCGTGGAAGGACGGGCGCGGGTCATCCTCGGCATGGCCGAGGCCGACGTGGAGGAGGGGGACATCCTCGTCACCGTCTTCACCGACCCGAGCTGGTCCCCGCTGTTCGTGTCGGTCAAGGGCGTCGTCATGGAGGTCGGAGGAGTCATGACCCACGGTGCCGTCGTGGCCCGCGAATACGGCCTCCCGGCCGTCGCCGGAGTGGAGGGAGCCACTCGGCGCATCAAGGACGGGCAGCGCATCCGCGTGAACGGCACCGAGGGGTTCGTGGAGCTGCTGCCGAGCCCCTGACCGTGCCGCTCGTTGTCACACCTGTCCAGGCCCGCCCGCACTTCGGCACGCCGGACACCACCCGCGTGTCACACCTCGGTGGCAGGGGTCCGCATCGCGTGGACGACGGCGGCGGCCGCGGTGGCCGCGGCGATCACGGGCCGGGTGGAGCGTGCGGTCCTGCCGAGCATGAAGGCGCCTTCCAGCAGGCCGATGACGGACGTCGCGATGTCGCGGGCGGCGGGTTCGGCGATGCCGCATGCCGTGTAGTAGGCGGCCAGGCCGTCGATCCAGCTGTCGAAGACCTCCGCGGCGGCCGTTCGCAGCGTCTCGTTGGTGCTGGCCACTTCCATCGCGATGGTGGCGACGGGGCAGGGGTCGGCGTAGTCGAGTTCCCGCAGGGTCTGGGCGGCGGCGGTGAAGGCCTCGGCGGTGGCGAGGGCGGGGTCGGCACGCGTGCCGAGCTCGGGGAAGAGTTCGGCGATGAGGCGCAGGTAGGCCGCGCCGGAGACTCTGATCACCTCCTCGCCGAGCTGCGCCTTGCCGGCGGGGAAGAAGTGGTAGGCGGAGCCGTAGGGGGCCCGCGCGTCCGCGACGATCTGCTTCATGCCGGTGGCGGCGTACCCCTGACGTCTGAACAGTTCGGTCGCCGCCGTCAGGATGCGGGCCCTGGTATCACCTGTCGTTCTCATGGCGGGTAGTCTCTCACTAGATCGATCTATCTAGAAGGTGGGTCCATGCCTGACATCGAACTGTCCGCCGGCCGGATCGACTACACCGATACGGGAGGCCCCGGCGAGACCGTGGTGCTGGTGCCCGGCCTCGCCTTCGACGACTCGGTGTGGCAGGCGGTGGTGGACGACCTGCGCGCCGACTTCCGGGTCGTCGTCCCGGTCCTGCCGATCGGCAGCCACCGCAGGGCGATGCGGCCCGAGGCCGACCTGTCGGCACGGGGAGTCGCGGACGTGCTCGCCGAGTTCATGGAGCGGCTGGACCTGCGCGACGTCACGCTCGTCCAGAACGACGCGGGCACCGCCCAGTTGCTCGTGGGTGTGCGCGACGCGCGCATCGGCAGGCTGGTGCTCACCTCGTGCGAGGCGCTGGAGAACTATCCGCCCGGCGTCCAGGGCAGGACCCTGCACGCGGCGAGCAGGATCCCCGGCGGGCTCTTTCTCCTGCTGCAGTCCTTCAGGGTGCCCTTCCTCGTACGGATGCCGAGCTCGCTCGGCGGGATGGCCAAGCGCCCCATCCCGTACGAGCTGGTGCGCCGCTGGTACACCCCCTTGCTCACCGACCGCGCGGTGCGCCGGGACTTCGCGAAGTTCTGCGGGAGTGTCGAGAAGGACACCTATCTCCGTGCGGCCGAGCGGCTGCGGGAGTTCCGCGGGCCCGCGCTGGTCGCATGGGGAGCCGAGGACCGCATGATGCCACCGGAGACGGGACGGCGGCTGGCCGCGCTGCTGCCCAGGGGGCAGTACGTGGAGATCCCCGACTCGCGGACCCTCATCCCGCTCGACAACCCGCGCGGCCTGTGCGCGGAGCTGCGCCGCTTCATCAAGGAGACCGGCACCGACCGGGCCTGACCCCGGGTCACGTCACCGGGCGGAGGCCGGGCACGGGCCGCACACCAGGCCATCCCCTTCTAGCTGGAAGGCACGATCGAACTCTCTCAATGGGCGGCGCAGACGGCATGAATCTCGATGGCGGAGCCGTAATGGAGCTCGCTGGCTCCGGCGACCGCCCGGGCAGGCCGATGATCACCGATCCACTCGCGGTAGAGCGCGTCGAAAGCGGGCCAGTTCGAGATGTCCGTAACGTAGCAAGTGACCTGAAGCAACCGGCTGCGATCGGCCCCTACCTCGGCCAGGCAGGCGTCAAGGTTGCGCAGCACCTGCCGGGCCTGCTCCGTGAACGGCTCGCCGGCAAGGACCCTGCCGCCCGCGTCAACCGGCAGCTGTCCCGATATGAACGCCAAGCCGGAATGAACAGATAGGTGCGAATAATGCCCCAAAGGTTGCTGGAGTGCCGGGGAGTTCACGAGTGATATGGGGAGGCGGTGCTGGATCGGCGATCGATTGGTCATCGACGTGCCTCATTTCTGTTTCGCGTAGTTGTAGACGCTCGCTCGAGAGACTCCCAACAGGTTCGCGATGGTGAGAGCCGAGCTGCGGGATTCGAAATAGCCCTCGCGGTGCAGCCGTCGCACGAGTTCCCTCTTGGCTTCCCTTCCCAGGCCGCGAGGGGTCTGGGATCGCTCAGCGGCGAAGGCTTCGATGACGTCCCGCAGTTGCCTGGTTCTGCGGTCACTGAGCGTCTCCACCGGCACGGCCTCGGCCCCGCCGGTCTCGACCACGTTGGCCAGCGTCATGATCAGCGGGGACAGGGCCGATACGTCAAGGTTCAGGCAGAGCGCCGCGATGTAGCGGCCCTCGCTGTTCCTGATCCCGATGGACGTGCTCTTCACCGGGCGACCGTCGGGGAACTGGTTGGGGTAGTTCTGGATGACGCTCGGGAATTCCGGGTCTTTGATGCGCTGAAGCCCGAGTTCGGTCGCGGAGTCGCCGATCTTGCGGCCGGACAGGTTGTTCTCGATCACCCGTATCGCGTGGTCCGGCTGCGTAAGATCGTGGAGGACCACTTCGCACAGTCCAGGAAACATTCTTCCGACGGCGGTGGCGATCTTCTCTGCTTCGTGGAGCAGGTGTTCGTCCTCTGGCGACGTCATGTCAGCCGAACCCCTTCGTCAGATCAGGGCCGCCATCGTGTCGGCTGCCTTGAGCGCTGAGCCGGTGAGAACCACGATCGTAGTCTCATCTGCGCCGATGGTGCCGTTCGCGATGTATCGATCCAGCGCGGCCACTGCCACCGCGCTGGTCGGCTCTGCGTACAGGCCGCGAGCGAGCAGTTGTCGCAGGCTCGCGCGGATGGACTCCTCGTCGATGGCGATGGCCGCGCCGTTCGATCGGCGAATCGCGTCGACCACCTCCCGTAGCCGTACCGGTGCGGAGATGGAAGCCCCTTCGGCGATCGTGGGTGTGCGCGGACTCGGGGCGGTGGACGAGCCGTTGACGCCGTCGGCGATGGCGGCCCAGCTTTCGGGTTGACCGACCAGCAGGCGGGGGCGACGGTCGATCTGGCCGGCTTCGAGAAGCTCGGTGAACGCGATGTCGCAGCCGAGGACGACGCTGCCCGCGCCCGCGACGAGGACCACGTTGTCGGGTGCGCGGAAGCCGAGCATCTCCCACATCTCGTACGCGATGGTCTTGGTGCCCTGGAGGAAGAACGGATGCCAGTTGTGACTGGCGTAGAAGACGCTCGCCGACTGCCGCAGGGCCTCCTCGGCCACCTCGTCCCTGGTCCCCGGATACAGCTCGACGTCGGCCCCGAAGGCCCGGCACTGCAGGATCTTCGCCTCCGACATCGTCGCAGGAGCGAGGATCTTGGCTTGGATCCCGGCCGCCACGCAGTACGCGGAGACCGACGATCCGCCGTTTCCGGAGCTGTCCTCAAGCAGTTCGGTCACACCGAGGCTCGCCAGGTGCGAGACCATGACGGCCGTTCCACGATCCTTGAAGCTGGAGGTGGGATTGAACCATTCGAGCTTGAAATGGATCTTCCTTCCCTGCCAGTCCAACGGCACCTGGGGCGTGAATCCCTCGCCCAGGCTCACGCGCGCCGCAGGGTTCACCGGGATCGCTGCGCCGTAGCGCCACAGCGATCGCTCAGTCGCGTCCACCTGCGACGGAGTGATGCCGGAGAGCGGGCTGAGCATGAGCGGGCCGCCGTCTTCGCCACGCCAGCGCGGCTCCGCCAGGCCATAGCTTCGCCCGCTCCGGTCGACAAGGTGCGGAGTGTCCTTGGGCTGAGTCATTGAGTCTCCTTCTGGGTCTGGATGGGATGGCGGTTCGGGGAGGGGCTCGTGCGACAGGCGGCGGGTCGCACGAGCGATCGTTCTCAGGCGCCGGCCGGCTCGATCAGTTCCTGGTCTCGTTGTCCAGGACGGGGCCGGTCTGGTTCCGCGTGGCGTGGCAGGTCGTCGTCGCGCTCGTGGGGGTCGACCACGTTACGCCCGATGACGGCGGTGGCGATGCCGTTGCCCAGGCAGTTCGTCGCGGTACGCCCCATGTCGAGTATCTGGTCGATGACCAGCAGCAGAGCGACACCGGCGGCCGGAACCCCGAATCCCGGCACCACCGCCGCGACGATGACGAGCGCGCCCCGCGGGACACCGGCCATACCTTTACTGCTGATGAGAAGCACCAGGACCATGAGAAGCTGCTGACCGATGCTGAGGTCCAGATCGTAGGCATTGATCAAGAACGTGCCCGCGAACGTCATGTACAGCATCGAGCCGTCGAGATTGAACGCATACCCCATCGGCAGGACGAAACCGGTCGTCCGACGATCCACCCCGAACTTCGTGAGGGATTCGATCAGCCGGGGAAACGCGGCCTCCGTGCTGGCGGTTGAGAATGCGATGAACATCGGCTCCCGGATGGCGACGACGAGGCGGAACGCCGCCCTGCCGAGGAACAACACCGCGACGCCCAGCATGACGACCCACAGTCCCGCCAGCGCACCGTAGAAGGTCGCGATGAACGACCCGTAGGTGGCGAACGCCTCGAACCCCTCATCCGTGAACGCCGAGGCGACAGCCGCGAAAACCCCCAGCGGGGCCAGGATCATGACGTATCCCGTCATCCGCAGCATGACTGCGGTCAGTTCGTCGATCACCGACCCGATCTTGTTGCCGCCCTCCTTCTTCAGGGACAGCAGCGCGGCGCCGAAGAACATGGCGAAGATCAAGATCTGCATGGGCTGGTTCTCGGCGAGCGCCTTGACGAAGCTCTGCGGGACCAGGTTGACGAGGAACGTTCCAGGGTCGTGGGGCTTGGCTTCGAGCCCGGAGTCCTCGCCGGTCGGCCTGAGGTGCAATCCCTCGCCGACGCCCAGCAGGTGAGCCACGGCGAAGCCCGCCAGGCCGGCGAGGACGGAGGCTGAGGTGAACCACAGCATCGAACGGACGAAGATCTTGCCCAGCCCCGACTTCGCGGCGTTGATGATGCCCGACACTATGGTGGCGAAGATCAACGGCGCGATGACCATCTTGACGAGGTTGAGGAAGAGGTGCGCGATGGTGTCGAACACGTCGATGATGCCCACGCGCACCGCGTCGTCGGTTGTCAGGTGGTGGCAGCCGAGCCCTACACCGACTCCGAGGACGAGGGCTGCGGCAATGGAGATGGCGGCCTTGTTTTTCATAAGCGGTTTCCTGGAAGGCTTATGGGACGCCGGAAGATTCCCCTCATGACCGAGGGTCGGCTTCTGCTTCAGCGCGGTTGCAGCGTGGCGTCTGGTGATGGCGGATGCGCTGATCGGCAGTCGTCGGCCCAAGAGGCGAACTGTCGCCACGAGCCGTCGGTCCCCTTTGGGAGACCGCGTGCCGGGGTGGTTTGCGCGGCCGCCGGATCCGATCAGGGAACAGACGACCGTTCGTGAGGGCTGCGACCGACCGGGTGGTCCTGTGGAGTAGTCGCGGTTTCACCAACTATAGATTCGTTGTCCAAAATTGCAATACCTGTCTAAGTGTCTAAATCTCGCCGTTCGTGGCACCGGCTGGCAGTGGCTCCCTGCCGGGCTCTCCTGACGCTGAGTTCCGGGGGTTGAGCCAGGCACGCCACGACCGAGCACTGGGGATCCACCGGCGCCGATTCTCAGCGGATGGCCAGGGTGGAGAAGCTCGTCGGTCCTTCGCCGAGTCAGGCCGACACCCGGCTCGCCGCCACACGCGCGCTGCGTGCGCCGAGTGGGGCCCCCGAGGGCATCAAGCGGCGGGGGCGCTCATCCGGCGGATCAGGGTGTGCAGATACCGGCGGAACCGGCGCAGCGCCTCGGAGTCCGCCATCGGGAGGCTGGGACGCCGGCCCGTACCTATCGCCGAGCCGGGGCTGGTGTACTGCATGCCGCCGGTCAGGAACCCGTACACGCACCAGATGACGGTCCACGTCAGATGGTCGGCGTCGACGTCCTCGGCGAGCACCTCGCCCGCCACGCCGGTCACCATGGTGATCAGCGGCCGGGCGTACAGCTCCTCCAGCCCACCCACGTCCATGGCGTCGCCCATCCACCGGTGCATCCACAGAGCCAGCACGTACGGGTGGTCCAGGTTGAAGTCCAGATAGGCGTCGACCAGCTCGATCAGTCCCTGCGTGCTGGGTGTGAAACGGGCGACGGCAGCCTCCACGACCTCCCGCTCGGCCCGATGCGCCTGCAGCATCACCTGGCGGTACAGCTGCGCCTTGTCACCGATGCGGGCGAGCACGCTCTCGGCGTCGACTCCCGCCGCCTGAGCTATCAGCGCCACCGATGTGCCGTCGAAGCCCAACTCGGCGAACAACCGGGTGGCGACCCCCAGTACCCGCTGCTCTTCCATCTCCCCCCACACCCCTGTCACTGTACGTGATGGCCTGTGCCTCTTCGTGGAGGCCCCGGGCAGGCTCGGCTCACCGAACAGGGCTGACGCTCAAGCGGGCGGGCGCACGTCGGCCGGCGTCCTGGACAGCCGCGTCATCGCGCGGTCCCGAGGCTGATTGTCTCGGCCAGGACGTCGTCCAGCGGGGTCGGCTTGAGGCCGAACTCCTGCTCGGTCCGGGTGGAGTCGAGGACGTGCGGTCGCTGGTAGAGGTAACGCATCTCGGGGATCTCCGCCATGATCGAGTCCGTTTCGCCGAGCCGTTCCAGCTCCTGGTCCGGCATGGCGCTCAGCGTCGGGGCGGGAGCCCCGGCCACCTCGGCGAGCCGCGCGGTCAACTGCCGGACGGGCAGGTCGGAGGTGGAGGGCACGTGCCAGGCGCGCCCGAAGGCCGCGTCGTGCCGGCTGACCGCGACCAGCGTGCGCGCCACGTCCCAGGTGTGGCTCCAGCTGTGCGCCGCGTCGAGGTCGCCCAGATAGGACACCGGCCGGCCGGCCAGCACCTCGGGGACGACCAGCAGGGTGAAGAGCGAGGCGGCGCCCGCGCCCAGGTAGTCGCTGGCTCGCACTTCCGTGACGCGTACCCGGCCGGCCTCATGGGCAGCGAGCGCGTCGGTCCACATCTGTGCGCGGACGCGGCCCTTCACCGTCGTGGCCGCCATGGGCAGCGTCTCGGTGACGGGCCCGTCCACGAGCCCGTAGCCGTAGGTGTTGCCCAGCATGATGTAGTCCGCGCCGGTGCGTTCCGCGGCGTTCAGGAGCGCTGCCGCCAGGGGCGGCCATTCGGCCGGCCAGCGGTCGTAGGGCGGCATCGCGCAGTTGAACAGCGTGGTCGCGCCCTCCAGCGTCTCGACCAGGCGTCCCGCGGCGGCGTCGATCGCGACCCGTTCGACGAGTGGGTGGTCTGGCCCGTTCCCGCGTCGCGACACCACGCGTACGCGCTGTCCTGAGTCGGCGAGCAGGCGCGCGACGGCGCTGCCGGTGGGGCCGGCGCCCACCACGACATGCAACGACATGGAGTCCCCCAAGGACGTCAGTCATCAGTGGTAACGGACGGGCATCAGGCTCGTCCTGGAGTCGACAGTACGGTCGCCAGGGCAGACGAAACATGGCTGTTCCTCTGGGATTCATGTCTGAGCGTCTGAGCTCTGCACGCTTATAGTGTGGTCATGGATTGGCTCAGCGACGTGCTCACAGCCATCCGGAGCGGGCAGCCTCACGCGGCCCGGACCCGGGCTCAGGCACCCTGGGGAGTGCGCTTCCCGCCGGACGACGCCGCGGGCTGCCATGTGGTGCTGCAGGGCACCTGCTGGGTGATCCCGCCCAGCGGCCCACCGCTCGCGTTGAGCGTCGGAGACGTGGTCTTCGTCCCGCGCGTGACGGGGTACGCCCTGGTAGACCGGCCCGGCAGCCCCGAGATCGAGTTCCGGCCGCGCCCCGACGATGACGCATCCCGACTCGACCAGGTGAACATCCACGGCGAAGGCGCCACCACAACCCTGCTGTGCGCCGCCTACTACTTCGACCGCGACCGCAGCCACCCGCTCCTCGACGACCTGCCCGAGATCGTCCTGCTGCCGGCCGAGGTCGGCCGGCACGCGTCCCTACGCGCCGTCGTCGAACTGCTCGGCAACGAACTGGCCGATCCGCAGGCCGGCACCACGACGATCCTGTCCTCGCTCATCGACATGCTGCTGCTGCTCATCCTGCGGGCATGGCTGAACGAGCAGGCGGCCACCACGGGCACCGGATGGGCCACGGCCCTCAACGACCCCGCGACGAAGGCGGCGCTGCGTGCCATCCACTCCCATCCCGAACGGCAGTGGACCGTCGACCAGCTGGCGGACCTGGCCGGACTGTCCCGGGCCACCTTCGCCAAGCGGTTCAGCACCCTGGCGGGTCGCCCACCTCTGGCCTATCTCACCTGGTGGCGCATGACGATCGCGGCCCGCCTGCTGCGCGACGGCGACGCGCCCCTGCGCACCATCGCCATGCGGACGGGTTACACCTCGGAGTTCGCCTTCGCCAAGGCGTTCAAACGCGAGTACGGCCAGGCCCCAGGCCAGTACCGCAGGCACCTCACCGGCTAGCAGCACCGACATCCGCGCGTTCACCTGACGGGTCGCACCGAGGCTCGTGATCGCGGATGGCGCGCAGGTCATGGACAAGATCCTGAAGTTCCCGGTCCGCCCGGCGTGGGCCCCTGGCGGGCTCCTCTGACGCCGGATTCCGGGGTTGAGCTGGGGCACGGCTACTACGGAGTACGTAGTCGCAATACGTGGGCCTTACGTATGGCCGCCGGCCTGATTTGGGCTCATGTTTTCAGTGATCCCCATCCGCCATCCCAGGAAGGGCTCACATGCGACCACGCACCCCCCTGTTCGCATTAGCCGTCAGCGCTCTGGCGTTGTGCGCGACGCCGCTCCCGGCCTCGGCCGGCCCGCAGGAGGCCCTGCAGGAGAGCGCCTACATCGTCCAGCTCAGCGACAAGCTGCGCGCCGCACCCAAGGCGACCGCCCAGGAGCACGTGCAGCGGTTGGGCGGTGAGCTGGTCGGTGTGTACGAGCACGCCTTCAAGGGCTACACCGCCCGGCTGAGCGCGTCGGCCGCCGAGACGCTCAAGCGGGACCCGAACGTGCTGTCCGTCGAGCCGGACGCCGAGGTGGTGGCGTTCCCGCAGACGACGCCCACCGGCGTCAAGCGGATCTTCGGCCCGGACAACCCGAACCTCGACATCGACGGCACCGACGACGTGCGGATCGACGTCGACGTGGCCGTCATCGACACCGGCGTGGACTTCGACCACCCGGACCTCAACGTCGTCGCGCGGGCGAACTGCCAGTCGGGCTCCTGCACGAACGACTCCGGTGACGACGACAACGGCCACGGGACCCACGTGGCCGGCACCGTCGGCGCGATCGACAACGCGATCGGGCCGGTGGGCGTCGCGCCGGGCGCCCGCATCCACGCGGTGAAGGTGCTGAACTCGGCCGGTTCGGGCACGCTGGCGGGCATCGCCGCCGGCATCGACTGGGTGGCGGCCCGCTCGTCCACCATCGAGGTGGCGAACCTGAGCCTCGGCTGCGACGGCTGCACCAGCAGCGCGATCAGCAACGCCATCACGACCGCGACGAACCGCGGTGTCGTGATCGTCGTCGCCGCGGGCAACAGCAGCAAGGACGCCGCGACCTTCTTCCCGGCCAACCACGCCGACGTGGTCACCGTCTCGGCGCTGACCGACATCGACGGCCTGCCCGGCGGCCAGGGCGGCGACACGCTGTCGTGCCGCAGCGAGCGCGACCAGGACGACACGCTGGCCTTCTACTCCAACTACGGCCGCACGATCGAGGTCGCCGCGCCCGGCACCTGCATCTACTCGACGTGGATGAACGGCGGGTACAACACCATCAGCGGCACCTCGATGGCCAGCCCGCACGTCGCGGGCGCCGCGGGCGTCCTGACCTCGGGCTCGCACAAGCCGGCGGACCGGGCGGGCGTGCTCGCCGTGCGCGACACGCTGATCGCCACCGGGAACTCCGGCTGGACCGACGACTCGTCCGACGGCGTCAGGGAGCCGCTGCTCGACGTGCACGACGCCACCCAGTACCCGCCCGGCAGCGGCGGCGGCAACCGGCCGCCCACGGCGTCGTTCACCTCGTCGTGCACCCAGCTCGCCTGCTCGTTCGACGGGTCCGGTTCCAGCGACTCCGACGGCACGATCGCCTCGTACGCCTGGGACTTCGGTGACGGCACGACCGGCACCGGCGCCACGGCGAGCCACACGTACGGCGCGGCCGGCACGTACACGGTCAAGCTGACCGTGACCGACGACGACGGCGCGACCGCGTCCACCACCAAGCAGGTCGGCGCGGGCACGCCGGCGAACCAGCCGCCGACCGCGAACTTCACGCAGACCTGCCAGGTGATCTTCATCTGGCGCTTCTGCAACTTCAACGGATCGTCCTCGTCCGACCCGGACGGCACGATCAGCTCGTACGCCTGGAACTTCGGCGACGGCACGACCGGCACCGGCGCCACGGTGAGCCACATCTACAGCTCGGGCGGCGCCAAGAGCGTCACCCTGACCGTCACCGACAACGGTGGCGCCACCGGCACGGTGACCAAGACCGTGACGGTGCCGTAGGGCATCTCCCACCGGGCCGGGCGGCGGGTGCCGCCCGGCCCGGTCATGGGTCCGTGGGCGGGGCGACCGGCACGATCTCCGGCGCGCCGAGCCTGATCGCGTCGGCCTCCTGGTCGCTGTCCTGCTGCTGGGACAGCCGTTCGGCCTCCACCCGCTTGGTGTAGTACTCGACCTCGTGCTTGGTCTGCTCGCCGTCCCAACCGAGCGGCCCGGCCATCAGCTCGGCCGCCTCCTGTGCCACGCCCAGGCCGCGGTGGAAGGTCTCGATGGAGATGTGCGTACGGCGGGTCAGCACGTCGTTGAGGTGTCTGGCGCCCTCGTGCGTGGCGGCGTAGACGACCTCGGCGCGCAGGTAGTCGTCGGCCCCGCTGAGCGGCCGGGCGAGCGAGGCGTCGGCCTCGATCAGCTCCAGCACCTCGTCGATCAGCGAGCCGTACCTCTGGAGCAGGTGCTCGATCCGGGCCACGTGCAGCCCGGAGGTGTGGGCGAGCCGGTGGCGGGAGTTCCACAGGGCCTGGTAGCCCTCGGCGCCGGCCAGCGGGACCCGGTCGGTGCACGACGGGGGCACGCGCTGGTCGAGACCGTGCGCGACGGCGTCGACGGCGTCCTTGGCCATCACCCGGTAGGTCGTGTACTTGCCGCCGGCGATCATCACGAGTCCGGGCACCGGGTGGGCGACCACGTGCTCGCGTGACAGCTTCGAGGTCTCGTCGGACTCGCCCGACAGCAGCGGCCGCAACCCGGCGTAGACGCCCTCGACGTCGTCGCGGGTCAGCGGCACCGAGAGCACGGCGTTGACATGGTCGAGGAGGTAGTCGATGTCGAGGCGGGAGGCGGCCGGGTGCGCCTTGTCGAGTGTCCACTCGGTGTCGGTGGTGCCGATGATCCAGTGGCGTCCCCACGGGATGACGAACAGCACCGACTTCTCGGTGCGCAGGATGATGCCGGTGTAGGAGTGGATGCGGTCGCGCGGCACCAGGAGGTGGATGCCCTTGGAGGCGCGCACGTGGATCTGGCCCCGCCCGCCGACGAGCTCCTGGATGTCGTCGGTCCACACCCCGGTGGCGTTGACCACCTGCCGCGCCCGCACCTCCATGTCGGTGCCGGATTCCAGGTCGCGCACCCGCACGCCGGTGACCCGCTCGCCCTCGCGCAGGAAGCCGACGGCCTGGACGCGCGGCGCGACGTGGGCGCCGTAGGTGGCGGCGGTGCGCAGCAAGGTCATGACGTAGCGGGCGTCGTCGACCTGCGCGTCCCAGTACTGGACGGCGCCGGTGAAGGCGGTCCTGCGCAGCGCGGGGGCCAGGCGCAGCGCCCTCCTGCGCGACAGGTGGCGGTGTCCCGGCACGCCGCGGGACAGGCCGGTGGCGTAGCCGAGCGTGTCGTACAGCGCCACCCCCGCCCCCACGTACGGCCGCTCCCAGCCGAAGTGCGTCATCGGGAACAGGAACGGCACCGGCCGCACCAGATGCGGCGCGATCTGCTGCAGCAGCAGGGACCGCTCCCGCAGGGCCTCCCTGACCAGGTCGAAGTTGAGCTGCTCCAGGTAGCGCAGCCCGCCGTGGATGAGCTTGGACGACCTGGAGGAGGTGCCGGAGGCGAAGTCGCGGGCCTCCACGACACCGACGGCCAGCCCGCGCGTGGCCGCGTCGAGCGCGGTCCCCGCCCCCACCACTCCCCCTCCCACGACCATCACGTCCAGCTCCTCGGCGCCCATCCTCGCCAGCGCCGCCGCCCGCTCGGCCGGCCCGAGCCGGGCCACGCCCCTTCCCGCCGCCATGACTCCCCCTGGGGTACGGCCGTCATCCGTGTGCGTTCCCATACCTACCCCCTCGGGCGGAACGATGTACGCCCGGGGTCAGGCCCGGACGACTTTGACGCCCGCGTCGGTGAGCCGGGCGGCCAGGTCGTCGGTGAGCCGGTCGTCGGTGACCAGCGTGTCGATCTCGCCGATGGGGCAGATGCGGGAGAAAGCCCGTTTGCCCACCTTGGAGGAGTCGGCCACCGCCACCACGTGCTCGGCCCGGCTGATGAGCAGGTGGTTGACGCCCGCCTCGCCCTCGTGGTGCGCCGAGGCGCCGAGGTCGGCGTCGATCCCGTCCACGCCGAGGAACGCCACGTCCAGCGTCACCTGCTCCAGCACCCCGGAGGCCAGCGGGCCGATCAGCTCGTACGACTGCGGCCGGGCGACTCCGCCGGTCACCACGATCTTGACGTGCTGCCGGACCGTGAGCTCGGCGGCGATGTTCAGCGCGTTGGTGACGATGGTGAGGCCGGACTCCGGCGTGGCCCTGGTGGCCAGGGCGCGGGCCAGCTCGGAGGTGGTGGTGCCGCCGTTCATGCCGACCACGGCGCCGGGCGCGACCAGCTCGGCCGCGGCGGCCGCGATGCGCTGCTTCTCGTCGGCGTGCCGGGCCGTCTTGTAGCGCAGCGGCAGGTCGTAGCTGACGCTCTGGGCGACCGCCCCGCCGCGGGTGCGCATGAGCATCTGCTGCTGGGCGAGCTGGTCGAAGTCGCGGCGGATCGTCGCGGTGGAGACGTCGAGCGCCTGGGCGGCCTCCTCGACGGACAGGCGGCCCTCCTGGGACAGCAGCTCGAGAATCCCGTTCCAGCGTTCGTATCGGGACACCAGGGCCTCCCTGAGAGTGCGTGCCGTTGGCCGCAAGAGTGGCACACCACGCACGGTCACAGCCACCTACTGCACAATCCTGCTCCTTTCTGCTATAAAAAACACAGAAATAATCACGAATCAGGAGGAACCGGTGACCACCCACACCGAAGCGGAGATCGCCTCTCAGCCGGACTGCTGGCGTCGCGCGGTCGAGGACGTCCCGGCCGGCGTGCTGCCCGAGCCCGGCGAGCGGGTCGCGGTCGTCGGCTGCGGCACCTCCTGGTTCGTCGCGATGGCGTACGCGGCGCTGCGCGAGGCCGCCGGGCAGGGCGAGACGGACGCGTTCGCCGCCTCCGAGATGCCGGCCGGCCGCCGCTACGACCACGTGCTGGCGCTCACCCGCTCGGGCACCACGACCGAGGTGCTGGACCTGCTGAACCGGACCGGCGGCCGGACCACCGCCATCACCGCCGACCCGGAGACGCCCGTCATGCGGGCCGCCGGCCGGGTCGTCGTGCTCGACTACGCCGACGAGCGGTCGGTCGTGCAGACGAGGTTCGCCACGACCCAGCTCGCGCTGCTGCGCGCCAGCCTCGGCGAGGACCTCGCCCCGGCCATCGCCGACGCCGAGCAGGCCGTCGCCGCCCCGCTCGACGCCGGGCTCGTCGAGGCCGAGCAGATCACCTTCCTCGGCACCGGCTGGTCGGTCGGCCTCGCCCACGAGGCGGCGCTGAAGATGCGCGAGGCGTCCCGCTCCTGGACCGAGGCCTACCCGGCGATGGAATACCGCCACGGCCCCATCAGCATCGCCGGGCCCGGCCGCGTCACCTGGATGTTCGGCACGGCGCCGGAGGGGCTGCGCGAGCAGGTCGAGGCCACCGGCGGCGCCTTCCGCCAGAGCGGCCTCGACCCGATGGCCGAGCTGGTCACGGCGCAGCGCGTCTCGGTGGCCCGGGCGTTCGCCAAGGGCCTCAACCCGGACGAGCCCCTCCACCTGACGCGATCTGTGATCCTCTCCTCATGAGCCTCACTCTCTCCGACGCCCGCATCGTCACCCCGGAGGGGACGCACGACGGGTGGCTGACCATCGAAGACGGCCGCATCACCCACGTCGGCCACGGCCCCGCCCCCCGCGACGGCCACAGCCTCGGCGGCCGCTACGTCGCGCCCGGCTTCGTCGACATCCACAACCACGGCGGGTCGGGCGGCTCGTTCCCGGCCGGCGACCACGCCGGGGCGCGCGCGGCCATCGCGCTGCACGAGCGGCACGGCACCACCACCATGGTGGCGAGCCTGGTCACGGCCGCCCTCGGCGACCTGGAGGCCGCCACGTCCTCGCTCGCCGACCTGTGCGACGACGGCCTGCTCGCCGGCCTGCACTTCGAGGGCCCCTACATCGCCAGGGCCCGCTGCGGCGCGCACGACCCGGCGCTGCTGCGCGAGCCGTCGCCACGCGAGTTCGAGCGGCTGGTCAAGGCCGGGCGCGGCCACGTGCGCATGCTGACGATCGCGCCCGAGCTGCCGGGCGCCCTCGACACCATCCGGACGGCCCGCGAGCAGGGCGTGATCGCCGCCCTCGGCCACAGCGACGCCACCTACGAGCAGACCCTGGCCGGCATCGAGGCGGGCGGCAGCGTGGCCACCCACCTGTTCAACGCGATGCCGCCGCTCGGCCACCGCGCCCCCGGCCCGGTCGCCGCGCTGCTGGAGGACGACCGGGTCACGGTCGAGCTGATCAACGACGGGGTGCACGTGCACCCGGCGATGCTGCGGCTGGCCGTCAGGGCCGCCGGTCCCGGCCGGACGGCGCTGATCACCGACGCGATGGCGGCCACCGGCATGGGCGACGGCTCGTACGTGCTCGGCACGATGCGGGTGAACGTCACCGACGGCGTCGCCCGCCTGGCCGAGGGCGGCTCGATCGCGGGCAGCACGCTGACCATGGACGTCGCCGTGCGCCGCGCGGTGCGCGACGTCGGCCTGTCGCTGCCCGAGGCGGTGCGGGCGGCCTCGCTCACGCCCGCCCGGGTGCTGGGCCTCGACGGTGAGATCGGCTCGATCGGCGCGGGCAAGGCGGCCGACCTCGTCGTGCTCTCCGGTGACCTGGAGGTCGCGGGCGTGATGAGGCGCGGCGCCTGGATCGTGGAGCCCTGATGATCCTCACCGTGACGCTCAACGCCGCCCTCGACGTCACCTACGAGGTGCCCGGCGTCGACTGGGACGGGGTCAACCGGGTCCGGTCGGTGCACCGGCGGGCCGGCGGCAAGGGCGTCAACGTGGCCCGCGTCCTGCGCGGCCTCGGCCAGGAGGTGCTGGTCACCGGCCTGGCCGGCGGGGCGACCGGCCGGGCCGTCGAGGCGGACCTCGAAGCCGCCGGGCTGCCCGGCGCGCTGGTGCGGGTGGCCGGCGAGTCGCGCACCACCCTGGTGGTCTCGGGCGGCGCCGAGGGCGGGACGGCCCTGTTCAACGAGCCCGGTCCCGAGGTCACGGCGGCCGAGTTGCGGGAGTTCGTCCGGGTGTACGAGGGGCTGCTGGCGCGGGCCGACGCCGTCGTCGTCTCCGGCAGCCTGCCACGGGGCGTCCCGGCCGACACCTACGCGCACCTCGCCGCCCTCGCAGCCGAGCGGCGGGTGCCCGCCATCGTGGACGCCGACGGCGAGCCGCTGCTGCACGCCCCCGCCGGGCGGCCCGCGATCCTCAAGCCCAACGCCGACGAGCTGACCCGGGCCGTGCCCCACGGAGGCCCGGTCGAGGGGGCCGAGCACCTGCGGTCCCGGGGCGCCGAGTCCGTCGTCGTCTCGCTGGGCGCCGACGGGCTGCTCGCGGTCACACCCGACGGGACGTTCCGGGCGCGCATGCCGTACAAGGTGGAGGGGAACCCGACAGGCGCGGGCGACTCGCTGGTCGCCGGCCTGGCGCTCGGCCTGGTGGAGGGGACGGCCTGGCCGGACCGGCTCCGGCGGGCGGCGGCGCTGGGCGCGGCGGCGGTGGCCGCGCCGGTCGCCGGCGACTTCGACGCCGACGTCTATGCCCACGTGCACCCGCTCATCGACCTCACCTGAGCCGACGCTCTCGACCGACACTTTCCACCGACGCCTTCCATCGACGCCTTCCATCGACAAGGAGCCCGACATGCCCCTCGCCTCGACCGGTGACATCGTCCGCGCGTCGCCCGCCGGCGTCGGCGCGTTCAACGTGATCCAGCTCGAACACGCCACCGCGATCGTCGCCGGGGCCGAGGTCGCCGGCCTGCCGGTGGTGCTGCAGATCAGCGAGAACTGCGTCCGCTACCACGGCGCGCTGGAGCCGGTCGCCCTGGCGGCCCTCGCGGTGGCCCGCCGGGCCGAGGTGCCGGTGGCCGTGCACCTCGACCACGCCACCGACCGGGCGCTCGTCGAGGAGGCGGTGGAGCTGGGGCTGGGCTCGGTGATGTTCGACGCCTCGGCGCTGCCCGACGAGGCGAACGAGGCGGCCACCGCGGAGGTCACCGCCTGGTGCCACGAGCGCGGCGTGTGGGTGGAGGCCGAGCTGGGCGAGGTCGGCGGCAAGGACGGCGTCCACGCGCCGGGCGCGCGGACCAAACCGCACGAGGCCGCCGCGTACGTGGCCCGCACGGGCGTGGACGCGCTGGCCGTGGCCGTGGGCACGTCCCACGCGATGACCACCAAGGACGCCGTGCTCGACCTGGCGCTCATCGCCGAGCTGCGGGCCGCCGTCCCGGTGCCGCTCGTCCTGCACGGCTCCTCCGGGGTGCCCGACGACACGCTGCGCGACGCCGTACGGCAGGGCATGAAGAAGATCAACATAGCCACGCACCTGAACAAGGCGTTCACCGGCGCGGTCCGCGACTACCTGGAGCGCGACGCGAAGGTGGTGGACTCCCGCAAGTACCTCGGGGCCGGCCGCGACGCCGTCGCCCGCGAGGTCACCCACCTGCTGGGCGTGCTCGCCGGCTGACTCACGCCTCCGGTCCGAGCGCGCGTTCCACCGCGGTCGAGACGAGTTCGGCCACCTGCTCTCGGTGAAGACGTCCGGCAGCGTGAGTCGCTCCACGATCAGCCAGTTGAGCGCGAGGTAGACAGCAGCACGGTCCTGATGACCCGCACCCGGTGATCGCCACGACCCATGTCTCCCCCGGCGGCGCCAGAGCCCTTGCGGCTCCCGTAGGGGGAGCCGCAAGGCTGGAGTCATGCACGGCGACACGCTCCACACGATCGGCGACCTGGCCCGGCTGACCGGGCTGACGGTCAAGACCATCCGGTTCTACTCCGACCGCGGGATCGTGCCGCCCACCGGCCGCAACCCGGCCGGCCACCGCCTGTACGGCCCCGACGCCGTCGCCCGCCTCGACCTCGTACGGACCCTGCGCGAACTGGGCCTGGACCTGCCGACGATCCGCCGGATCGCTGACCGGGAGCTCGCCCTCCCCGAGGTCGCCGCGGCGCACGCCGCGGCCCTGGCCGTGCAGATCCGCGACCTCCGCCTGCGCCGCGCCATCCTGACGGCGGTGGCCGAACGCGGATCCGACCCCGAGGAGATGGAGCTCATGCACAAGCTCGCCACCCTGTCCGGAGCCGAACGCCGCCGCCTCGCCGGCGACTTCCTCGACGCCACCCTCGCGGACCCGGCGCTCAGCGGCATCGCGCGGTCACTCACCCCCGAACTCCCCGACGACCCCGAACCCGCCCAGGTAGCGGCCTGGGTCGAGCTGGCCGAACTGACCCAGGACCCGGCCTTCCGCGACACCCTTCGCAACCTGGCCGACCACCACCGGGCCGACCACCACCGGGCGAGCCAGCACCCGACCGACCACCACCGGGCCGACCAGCACCCGACCGACCAGCACCCCGCCGACCAGCACCCGACCGACCAGCACCCCGCCGACCAGCAACGGGCCGGCCGGACGCCCGCCGCAGCTCCACGGCGCGACGCCGCCGCGCTGGCCCGCGACCACGCGGCCCCCGCCCTGACGGCGGGCGTCGATCCCGCCTCGCCCCAGGCCGACGCCGTCGTGGCGGCACTCGCCACGCAGTACGCGAGCGGCCTCGGGCGCCCCGACGACACCGCCCTGCGCCACCGCCTGCTGACCCGCCTGGAGACCGCGAACGACCCCCGCCGCCAGCGCTACCTCCACCTCCTGGCGATCGTCAACGGCTGGCCACCCCCGGAAGACCTCACCCCGGCCCTTGACTGGGCCATCCAGGCCCTGCTCGCCCACACCTAGGAGTGTTCTTCGCGCTGCGCCGCGCTGCAGGCGCGGCCGGCCGAGCCGTCGACGCTGCCACCCGCGGCCCGGATGGGGCTCGGTAGCTCGTCGGCGGCTCGGCGGCTCGCAGTGCCGGCACTACGGCAGGCTGCGACGCTACAGCCCAAAGCGACAACGATTTTCATTGCTACAGTGGGCGCACCGGATGCGACATCCCCCTGGAGGCCGAATCGTGAAGTCTGTCGAACCCCAGCTCGCGCGCGAATGGCTGCAGCGGTGGGACGCCCAGCAGGAACGCTACGTCGCCGCCCGCGAGTCGCGCTTCGCCACGATCGGGCACGTGCTCGCCGCCGCCCTCCGCGACGTGGCCGACCCGCTGATCCTGGACCTCGGGTGCGGCCCGGGATCCCTGTCCGCCCGGATGGCCGGGCGGCTGCCTGCGGCGGAGATCGTCGGCGTGGACGTGGACCCGCTTCTCCTCGCCCTGGCCAGAGGCGGGTATCCCGATGCCGCGCGGTTCGTCGAAGCCGACCTGGGCGTTCCCGGCTGGTCGACCCTCCTCGGGCTGAGCCGGAAGGCGGACGCGGCGATGTCCACCACCGCCCTGCACTACCTGCCGCCCGACGTTCTCGCGGAGGTGTACCTCGAACTGGCCGGACAGTTACGACCCGGCGGGATCTTCGTCAACGCCGACAACCTCTACGACGAGCAACCCACCATCGCCCATCTGGCCGCCGCGGTCAGGCAGTCGTCGGCCGCTGTCCACAACGAGGACTGGAGTTCCTGGTGGCGCGCCGTCGAGGAAGAACCCGCTCTGGCAGATCTTCTGGCCGAACGGGAGGCGCGACCGGGACACGGAGGAGGCGACCACCACGTGCCGGCCTCCGTACACGCGGACCTGCTGCGCAGCGCCGGATTCAGCGAGGTCGGAACGGTGTGGCAGGTCGGCGATGACATGATCCTCGTAGCCGTGCGGTGAGCGCCCTCGGACGCTTGGTAACCCCCTGCCCGCCGGCTCGGCGGGCCGCCGGGAACCCACGTCGTCCACGAAGCGGCTCAACCCCCTGGTACCGGCCCTCGGGGGTAAGCGGCCGGCCGGGCATGCCCGGCTCGGCGGCGGGCTCGCCCTGCCGGGTGATGTCCCACGGTTCGAGCCCCAGCCGGGCCAGCACACGGCGAGAACCCCGGCACCCGCCGCCATCGCCCGCGCCCGTCCCGAACAGCGGGAGGCCGAAGCGGCACAGGCGTCGCCGTGGACCCACCTCGCAGGTCTGCGGGCGGCGCCGATCGAGAGTGGCCGTTACCGACCCGGGATCATGGTGTGACCAGCAGACTGGGGCATCCGCGACGAAAGTCGCCCAGCACTACGTCAGGCTGCGGGACATGACCACCAACGAGGTTCTGGACAACACGGTGCTCGCCGTTCAGCGCGACATGGCCGCGACCGGTGTCGCTGGACGACTCGGCTTCGACACCCCGGAGTGGGACGACCTCGGCTACCTGCGCGTCGAGTACAAGGGTCAGTACTCCAGCTATGGACTGCGTGCCGACGAAGAGCATGAGCCGGTTGCCACCCTCGTCCTGATCGCCGATCTGGCCCAGGAGGTGATCGCCGAGCAGGATGGGAAGATCTGGCCGACCTGTCCAGCTCACTCTCTCGGGCTGCATCCGAAGCAGGCGGGCGGGGCAGCCCTCTGGACGTGCAAGGGCGGAGGCGGTCACGCGGTGGCCGCCATCGGCGAACTGGAGTGACCCGGGCCCACCCACCAGACGGGCGGGCCCGGCGCCAGGGTGTCAGCGCTGCATCGGGGCGACGACCACCTCGACGCGCTGGAACTCCTTGATGTCGGAGTAGCCCGTGGAGGCCATGGTGCGCTTGAGCGCGCCCATGAGGTTCATCGAGCCGTCGGCGACGCTCGACGGGCCGTGCAGGATCTGCTCCAGCGTGCCGACCGTGCCGAACCTGACACGGCGGCCGCGCGGCAGGTCGGGGTGGTGGGCCTCGGAGCCCCAGTGGTGGCCGTGGCCGGGAGCCTCGGTGGCGCGGGCCAGCGGCGAGCCGACCATGACGGCGTCGGCGCCGCAGGCGATGGCCTTGGCGATGTCGCCGGAGGTGCCCATGCCGCCGTCGGCGATGACGTGGACGTAGCGGCCGCCCGACTCGTCGAGGTAGTCGCGGCGGGCCGCGGCCACGTCGGAGATCGCGGTGGCCATGGGCACGGCGACACCGAGGACGTTGCGGGTGGTGTGGGAGGCACCGCCGCCGAAGCCGACCAGCACGCCCGCCGCGCCCGTGCGCATGAGGTGCAGGGCCGCCGTGTAGGTGGCGCAGCCGCCCACGATGACCGGCACGTCCAGCTCGTAGATGAACTGCTTGAGGTTGAGTGGCTCGGCCCGGCCGGAGACGTGCTCGGCGGAGACCGTGGTGCCGCGGATGACGAAGATGTCGACGCCCGCGTCGATCACGGCCTTGTGGTACTGGACGGTGCGCTGCGGCGACAGGCGGACCGCGGTGGTGACGCCGGACGCGCGGATCTCCTCGATGCGGCGGCCGATCAGCTCTTCCTTGATCGGCGCGTTGTAGATCTCCTGCAGGCGCCTGGTGGCGGCCTCGGCCTCCAGCCCGGCGCACTCCTCAAGCAGCGGCAGCGGGTCTTCGTACCGCGTCCACAGCCCTTCGAGGTCGAGCGGCGCCAGGCCGCCGAGCCGGCCGATCTCGATGGCGGTGGCGGGCGAGACGACGCTGTCCATGGGCGCGACGACGACGGGCAGCTCGAACCGGTAGGCGTCGATCTGCCAGGCGATCGAGACCTCCTCCGGGTCACGGGTGCGCCGCGAGGGCACGAGGCCGATCTCGTCCAGCGCGTAGGCCCGGCGGCCCGTCTTCCCCCGGCCGATCTCCACCTGCTGAGTCATGTATTACCTTCTGTGATAGTTCGGGGCTTCCACGGTCATCTGGATGTCGTGGGGGTGGCTCTCCTTCAGCCCCGCCGACGTGATCGGCATGAGCTGGCAGTCGGTGTGCATCTGCTCGATGGTGCGGCAGCCGGAGTACCACATGCCCTGGCGCAGCCCGCCGACGAGCTGGTGGGCGACGGCCGCGACCGGACCGCGGTAGGGCACCTGGCCCTCGATGCCCTCGGGGATGTACTTGTCCTCGCCGCCGACGTCGGCCTGGGCGTAGCGGTCCTTGCTGAAGGAGGCGCCGCCCCGCTCACGGTTGCGCACGGCCCCGAGCGAGCCCATGCCCCGGTAGGACTTGAACTGCTTGCCGTTGATGAAGATCAGCTCTCCGGGCGACTCCTCGCAGCCCGCCAGCAGCGACCCGAGCATGACGGTGTCGGCGCCCGCGGCGATGGCCTTGACGATGTCGCCGGAGTACTGCAGACCGCCGTCGCCGACCACCGGCACCCCGGCCGGTGCGCACGCCAGCGACGCCTGGTGGATGGCGGTCACCTGCGGCGCGCCCACCCCGGCCACCACGCGGGTGGTGCAGATGGAGCCGGGGCCCACGCCGACCTTGACCGCGTCGGCGCCCGCGTCGACCAGCATCTGGGCGCCGGCCCTGGTCGCGATGTTGCCGCCGATGACGTCGACCTTGCTGTTGGACTTGATCTTGGCGACCATGTCGGCCAGACCCTTGGAATGGCCGTGCGCCACGTCCACGACGACGACGTCGACGCCCGCCTCGATCAGCGCCTTGGCGCGCAGCTCCGCGTCGCCGCCCACCCCGATGGCCGCACCGACCACCAGGCGGCCGTCGGCGTCCTTGGTGGCGAGGGGGTACTGCTCGCTCTTGGTGAAGTCCTTGACCGTGATCAGGCCGCGCAGCCTGCCGTCGGGGTCGACCAGCGGAAGTTTTTCGATCTTGTTCTTGCGCAGCAGCGTGAACGCCGCGTCGCGCGAGACGCCGACCGGCGCGGTGACCAGCGGCATCGGGGTCATGACCTCGCGCACCGGGCGGGAGTGGTCGGTCTCGAAGCGCATGTCGCGGTTGGTCACGATGCCGACGAGGGTGCCGTCGACGGCGGTCACCGGGACGCCGGAGATCCGGTAGGTGGCGCACAGCCGCTCCACGTCGGCCAGCGTGTCGTCGGGGGTGCAGGTGACCGGGTTGGTGACCATGCCGGCCTCGGACCGCTTGACCAGGTCGGCCTGCTGGGCCTGCTCCTCGACCGACAGGTTGCGGTGCAGGATGCCGATGCCGCCCTGGCGGGCCATCGAGACGGCCATGCGGGCCTCGGTGACGGTGTCCATGGCCGCGGAGACCAGCGGGATGGACAGCGTGATGCGCCGGGACAGCCGCGTGCGCGTGTCCGCCTCACCGGGCTGGAGGTCTGAATACGCGGGCACGAGCAGCACGTCGTCGAATGTCAGACCTGTCTCGGTGAACTTGGACATGCTGCGGCCCCCTCCTGCCGATGCGCTTATCGCAGACAAGTCTAGGGCCTGGCTCCAAACAGCACCGATGCCGGGAGGACGATGACCCCCACGGCCCGTCGTACTCCCGGCATCGAAAGAGCCGGGGGATGGGACGGTCGGTGATCCGTCCCATCCTCCGGCCACCGGCATCCGGGGCGCGCAAGCGCGTGGCGCCACCGAACCCCCCTCCGCGTCCTGATGGCTCCGCACAGCCGTGGCCCGGTGGTTGCCGACTCTCGACCCAGCGTGGAGGACCCTCGCGCGGGACGGCAATGTGCAAACCTGCAACTGCACGAAGTTGCAGAGACCGCCGACGAGTCGGCGTAAGGGGCGGACAGGTGCCGGCCGCCGCGTTATCCTCGCGACACGCCCGTGTCCCCCGTACGGAGCTCCCTGAGATGCGCAACGAGTTACCCCACGTGTCCTCCCCCTTCGAGACGCTGGGCCTCGATCCGGCTCGGTCGGCCCTCTACACCGCGGTGCTGCGCCTGCACCGGGCCACGCTGGCGGAGGTGGCCGAGGCCATGGGCGGCCCGGCCGACACGGTGAGCAGGCAGCTCGACGACCTGGTCAAGCTCGGCGTGGTCGACGAGCAGTCCGGCGAGTACCTCGCCCGGCACCCGGCCGGCGCGCTGGGCCGCCTGATCGCCGAGCGGCTCGACCGGCTGGCCGAGGAGAGCCGCCGCATCGACTCGGCGCTCGGCTCGATCCGGGGCCTGATCCGCGACTACGACGCGGGGCGCGACTACCAGAGCGGGCCGTTCCCGGTGGAGCTCGCCAGCGGCGCCGACGTGCTGTACGAGAGTGTGATCGGCATGGCCGTGCAGGCGCCGCCGATGACGCTGCTGACCGCCATCCCCGACGAGCGCACCATGGCCGACTTCGTCCGGAAGTTCGCGGACCCGTGGATCGACGCCCAGCGGCGCGGGCTGCTGAAGGTGCGCGCGGTCATCCCGGTGGACACCCTGCCGCTGCCCGGCGTGCGCGACCAGGTCACCCGCCTGCAGGACACGGGTGGCGGGGTGCGGACGCTCGACCGGGTGCCGAGCTGGTTCATGACCGCGGGTCCCGAGGCGGCCGGGCTGCCCGCGCTGTGGGGCGGCAACCTGCCCGACCACGCCTACCATTTCTACCTGGTACGCACCCCGATCGTGGTGGGCGTGCTGGGCTCGCTGTTCGAGGAGTTGTGGGGCCGGGCCGTGCCCATGCCGTGGGAGGGCCGCGGAGACGGCGTGGTGCAGGTGCTCCGGCTCGCGGCGCAGGGCATGTGCGACGAGTCGATCGCCCGCCAGCTCGGGGTCTCGGTGCGCACGGTACGCGCGAGGTTCGCCGACGCGATGGCCAGGTTGGGGGCCCAGTCACGCTTCCACGCAGGGGTGGAGGCCGCCCGGCGCGGATGGCTCACCCATTGAGCACCGCTCAGGCCGCATCGGTCATATGGTGGGAAGGTGTTGGAAGACGTCCCCCGCGATCCGTTCGCGGACGACCCGAACGATCCGTCGGCGGCGATGGGTGAGCTCGACGACGCCGAGCCGCTCACCGCGGCCGAGCGCGACGAGGCCATCACCGACCTCGCCGACGTCGAGGTCTTTCGCTCCCTGCTGGAGCCGCAGGGGGTGCTCGGCCTGGTGCTCGACTGCCCCGAGTGCGGCGAACAGCACTTCTTCGACTGGGAGCTGCTGCGCGGCAACCTCCGCCAGATGATCGAGAAGGGTCAGCCGCAGGTGCACGAGCCGGCCTTCCAGCCTGACCCCGCCGACTACGTGACCTGGGAGTACGCGAGGGGCTACGTCGACGGTGTCATCGACACCGAGGAACGCCACTGATCCGTCGGCATCGAGCCGGCTTCGGGGCCGTCCGCCGGGGCGCCGTCGCCGGGCACATCTCCCGGCACGCCGACTGAGAGACCGGCTGAGACGTCACCGAGAAGCACGGCGAGGAGCCGGGCGGCGGGATCCGCGTCGTCGGGCGGCTCACCACGGGACAGCCCGTCAAGGAGTGCGTCGCTCTCCTCCTCCGGCGTCAAGCCGACTCCAGCTCGGCCATCTGCCGTAACCTCGCGAGCGCCCGGTGCTGGGCGACCCGGACCGCACCTGGTGACATGCCGAGTACATTACCGGTCTCCTCGGCCGACAACCCCGACACCACCCGTAGCAGCAGCAACTCGCGCTGGTTGTCCGGGAGCCGGGCGAGCAGCCTGCGGGCGTGCTCGACCTCGATGTAGCGGACCACGGTCTCCTCGGGCCCCGGCCCGTCGTCGGGCCCGTCGGGCAGGTCCTGGGTCGGCACGGCCGAGCGGACCGAACTGCGCAGCGCGTCGGCCACCTTGTGCGAGGCGATTCCGAACACGAACGAGGCGAACGGACGGCCCATGTCACGGTAGCGGGGCAGCGCGGACAACACCGCGATGCAGACCTCCTGGGCCACGTCGTCGGCTATGTGATATTGCCCGGAAACCCTTCCCAACCGGGCACGGCAATACCGCACCACCATCGGACGCAACTCGCGGAGCAGGGATTCGATCGCACGGCGATCACCCTGTACGGCGAGACTCGTCAGTTCTCTTAGGTCGGAGTCATCCGTTCGTGCCGGAAGTCTCGACGCGAGCCTTACCCCAATTTTGGCGTCGGCGACGCTTCCCTCGCTCACGATAGGCATGATGCCCGCACTGGTCGTACCTGTCGTCATCGCGAACGGCTACGGATTGGTCACATTGATGCGACGATAACGCGGGGTAATCGGTCGGCGACACTAAGCCTTTCATGGCGGCACAATATTTCACCCATTAGGCGAAATTGCGCGACATTTGTCAGGTGGGCCGACGCCTTGCTTACAGGCCGGGTTTACTCGGAAAAAGTCACCATTCCATATCCTCTGGCCGGACCCTCGCGGATATGTACCACGTCACACAACATTCGCGGCCATACGACGTCTCTGCCCCGGCGGAGTCCCTGCGCGGGGTCAGTCATGGCGTCCTGTCACGGCTGGGGGCCGAAGGCGAGCAGGTCGTAGGCGGCAGCCAGGTCGTCCGCCCACGCGGCGGCATGATCGCGCTCGAACGCCGCGAACAGCCGCTCGCGCACCCGGTCGCGGCCCAGCCAGGCGAGCGCCTCGGCCGGCAGCCGCGCGCCGCGCGCCCATGCCGCCACCAGGCCGGCCAGGTGCCGGTCCGCCTCCGGTCCGCTCAGCCCGTCCCACGTGTCGAGGAACGGGCTCGGGTCCACGAGGCGGGCCACGTCGGCCAGGAAGTCGGCCGCGTCACCGAACGCGCCGGCCCGTGCCGGGAACCCGGTGAGCAGCGACCGCCACACCGCCATGAGCCAGCCCTCGACCGCCTCCCGCTCGGCTGCCGGCCAGTCGCCCAGGCCTTCGCGCGCCAGCAGGGCGAACACGGTGCCCGGGAACAGCTCGTGCCCCGTGACGAGCCGCTCCAGCAGCAGGGGCAGCAGGGCCTTCACGTCGTCGGTGGTGCCGATCGTGCCTCCCAGGCCGATCGACAGCCCGAACAGGTGCTCCTCGTCCACCGGCACCCCGCCACGACAGTGCGGGCACCCCTCCAGGACGGGACGCCGGGGGTACCGGTCGAACACCTCCCGCAGCCGCGTCACCGCTCGCGCCACGTCCCGGTCCACCCGCCGAGTCTGGCACAGGCCGCACGACCCGGACCGGCTCGACCGCGACCGGCACGCCCAGGGGCCTCGTGGACACGCGAACGGCCCGCCCCGGAGCGGGACGGGCCGTGCGGTGGTGCTGGGGTCAGTGGCCGTGACCGTGACCGTGGCCCTGGCCGGCGGCCGGAGCCTCCTCCTCGGGCTTGTCCACCACGAGGACCTCGGTCGTGAGCAGCATGCCCGCGATCGAGGCGGCGTTCTGCACCGCCGAGCGGGTGACCTTGACCGGGTCGATGACGCCCTGGCCGATGAGGTCGCCGTACTCGCCCGTCGCGGCGTTGAGGCCGTGACCGGCCGGCAGCTCGGCGACCTTGTGGGTGACCACGTAGCCCTCGAGACCGGCGTTCTCGGCGATCCAGCGAGCCGGCTCCACCAGCGCGCGGCGCACGACGCCGACGCCCGTGGCCTCGTCGCCCGTGAGGCCGAGGTCGTCGAGCTCCTTGGAGACGTGGATCAGGGCCGAGCCACCGCCGGAGACGATGCCCTCCTCGATCGCGGCGCGCGTCGCGGAGATCGCGTCCTCGAGACGGTGCTTCTTCTCCTTGAGCTCCACCTCGGTGGCCGCGCCGACGCGCAGCACGCAGACGCCACCGGCGAGCTTGGCCAGCCGCTCCTGCAGCTTCTCGCGGTCCCAGTCGGAGTCGGACTGCTCGATGGCAATCTTGATCTCCTTGACGCGGTCCTCGATGGCCTGCGCGTCACCGGCGCCGTCGACGATGGTCGTGGCGTCCTTGGTGACGACGATGCGGCGGGCCTGGCCGAGAACCTCGAGACCGACGTTCTCCAGCTTGAGTCCGATCTCCTCGCTGACGACCTGGCCGCCGGTGAGGATGGCCATGTCCTGCAGCATCGCCTTGCGGCGGTCGCCGAAGCCGGGCGCCTTGACGGCGACGGAGGTGAAGGTGCCGCGGATCTTGTTGGTGACCAGGACGGCCAGGGCCTCGCCCTCGACGTCCTCGGCGACCACGAGCAGCGGCTTCTTGGTCTGCGCGACCTTCTCCAGCAGCGGCAGGAAGTCTGCGATCGAGGCGATCTTGCCCTGGGTGAGCAGGATGTAGGCGTCCTCGAGGACGGACTCCATGCGCTCGGGGTCGGTGACCATGTAGGCCGACAGGTAGCCCTTGTCGAACTGGAGGCCCTCGGTGAACTCGAGCTCCATGCCCATGGCGTTGGACTCTTCGACCGTCAGGACGCCGTCCTTGCCGACCTTGTCGAACGCCTCGGCGATCAGGTCGCCGATCTTGGCGTCCTGGGCGGAGATGGTCGCGACGTTCGCGATCTCCTTCTTGTCCTCGACCGGGCGGGCGCTGGCGAGCAGCTTGTCGCTGATCTCCTTGGCCGCCCTGTCGATGCCGCGCTTGAGCGACAGCGGCGAGGCGCCGGCCGCCACGTTGCGCAGGCCCTCACGGACCATGGCCTGGGCCAGGACCGTCGCGGTGGTGGTGCCGTCACCCGCGATGTCGTTGGTCTTGGTGGCCACTTCCTTGGCGAGCTGGGCGCCGAGGTTCTCGTAGCGCTCCTCCAGCTCGATCTCACGAGCGATGGTCACGCCGTCGTTCGTGATCGTCGGAGCACCGAACTTCTTGTCGATGACGACGTTGCGGCCACGCGGGCCGAGGGTAACCTTCACGGCATCCGCGAGGGCGTTGACGCCGCGCTCGAGCGCGCGCCGGGCATCCTCGTCGAACTCCAGGATCTTCGCCATTTTGCTGAAAGTCCTCTCCTGGTGTCGAAGGCCCCGGCCGCAAGAGAGCGCCCGGGGCCCGACACAACCGGCTTACTTCTCGATGATCGCGAGAACGTCGCGGGCGGAGAGCACGAGGTACTCCTCGCCGCCGTACTTGACCTCGGTGCCGCCGTACTTGCTGTAGAGAACGATGTCGCCCTCGCTCACGTCGAGCGGGATGCGCTTGTCGCCGTCCTCGTCCCAGTTGCCCGGGCCCACCGCGAGGACCTTGCCCTCCTGCGGCTTCTCCTTGGCGGTGTCCGGAATGACCAGGCCGGAAGCGGTGGTCTGCTCAGCCTCAAGCGGCTGCACCACAATGCGGTCGCCGAGCGGCTTAACGGGAACCTTGGTGGCGGTCGTCACGATCGGACCTCCCCTTCAGATGTGAATGATCAGAAGAGGCGACCAGCGGGGCCTGCCGTCGCGGGTGCCAGACCTGCCTCGTCGCACGTTGGCACTCTCAAGGGGAGAGTGCCAACAGGAAACATATGCAAGAGGGGCTTGACAGTCAACACGAACGCGTCTGCTCTGAGCGATCAGGACCGAGACATGCCCGTTCACCTAGGAGAACGAGGCTTTCGGCCGGGTTCGCCCCGGCGTGGCCACACGGACGGCGCCCGGACCCCGGGCAAGGCGCTAACGTCGTACGACGTGGACCTCGACGCCTTCACCGAGCTGCTGACCCCGCGCGGCCGGCGCGCCCTGGAGGAGGCACGGGAGCTGCGCGGCGCCGATCCGGTGGCGGCGGCGACCCGGCTGCGCAGGAGCCACGACGCCGCGCTCGCGTCGGCGGCGCTCACCCAGACGGCGCTCAGGGAGCGGGCGAGGGCCAAGTTCGGTGACCAGGCCGAGCTGATGTTCTTCACACCACACGGGCTGGAGCAGGCCACCCGCGCCGACGTCGCCGCGCATCGCGCCCACCGCCTCGTCGCAGGCGCCCTCACGGCTCCGGGTACGGGCGCGGCGGCAGCGGGTGGGCTGCGCGTGGTGGACGTCTGTTGTGGGGTCGGAGGTGACTTCCTGGAGCTGGCCAGGGCCGGCTGCGTCGTGGACGCGGTGGACACCGACCCGCTGACCGTCGCCGTGGCCAGGGCCAATGCCGAGGCGCTCGGGCTCGCCGACCGGGTGACGGTCCGGGTGGCCGACGCCGCCACGGTGTCGCCCGAGGACTACGACGTGCTGTTCGCCGACCCGGCCCGGCGCGGGGCGCGGGGCCGCACGTTCGATCCTCTCGCCTACTCGCCGCCGTGGCCGGTCGTGCTCGACCTGGTCGCCCGCGCGCGGCGCGTCTGCCTGAAGGTGGCGCCGGGCATCCCGTACGAGTTCATCCCCGAGGGCGCCGAGGCCGAGTGGGTGTCCTTCAAGGGGGAGGTGAAGGAGGCGTCCCTGTGGATCGGACCCGGCGCGGCCGGTGAGTGGGTGCGGCGGCGCGCCACGTTGCTGCCGGGCGGGCAGACGCTCTCGGCCACCGGTGCCGCCGCCCCGGTGGGGCCGCTGGGCCGCTACGTCTACGAGCCCGACGGCGCCGCGATCCGCGCGCACCTGGTCGGCGAGGTGGCCGAGCTGGTCGGGGGCCGCCTGGCCGATCCGATGATCGCCTACATCACCGGCGACGAGCCGGTGGACACCCCGTGGGCGGCGCGCTACGAGGTGGCCGAGGCGCTGCCGTTCTCGCTGAAGCGCCTGCGCGCCGCCCTGCGCGAGCGGCACATCGGCAATGTCACCATCAAGAAGCGCGCCTCGGCCGTGGACATCGACCGGCTCCGCGCAGATTTGCGACTTTCGGGGGATAAATCCGGCGTCGTCATTCTCACTCGCGTCATGGACAAACCGTCGGCCCTCATTTGCCACCCCACCTCACCTGCGTAAATGACAAACCAGGGCGATAGCCCGGTAACCCCGATATTTTCCATCGCCCCTGACGGACCTTGATCCAGAGGCTAAGGTGTGCGGGCGTGAGTTCTCCCCCTGCAGCGGCTCACCGCGTTCTCTTATTCATCTGAAAACCGGACCTACCCCACCGCTGCGCGGCAGACCGTCGGCGAGCGAAGGAGCTTTCGGTGGATCATTCCAGCCACACCACCCTTCTCCAGGCAGGCGGGCACACCAACATCCCCGACAGGATGCGCGAGCTGCTGGCGCGCGCCGCCCAGGACCACGTGTACGAGCAGCGCACCCAGGGCGCCGTGCTCGACGAGATCCGCCAGCGGCTCGAAGGGATGGAGTGGCTGCTGCGCGAGGTGCGCGAGCGCGAGCTGGGCGGGCTCAGCGGCACACTGGAGACCGTCAACGGCCGTCTCGACGACATCGCGGCCAAGCCGCCGATGTGGGCCGAAGGGCTGGCCCAGCACGTGGAGGCGGTGCGCGACCACGTCGACGCCGTCGGCGAGCAGGTGGGCACCGTCGACGCCCGCGTCGAGTCGGTCACCCAGCGGGTCGCCCCACTCGGCGAGCTGGCCACGATGTGGGCCGACCTGACGACCATCGGCGGCGGCGTCGAGGAGACGCTCAAGCGCCTGGAGACGGTGCTCGACAGCAGCGAGGGCATCGCCAGGCGGATGGGCGACTTCGCCGCCACGCTGTCCCAGCTCCACTCCAGCATGGAGGTGGCCGCCGGCCGGTTCACCCGGCTGGACAAGTCGATCGCCGAGCTGGCCTCACGCACCGACCACGTGGAAGGCGTGCTGGCCGAGCTGTCGGCGGGCCTCGACGGCCGGCTCTCCGCCACCGCCGAGCTCGTCGGCGCGCAGCTCGACGAGCGGCTGGCCGCCACCCAGCAGCACTTCGGCACCCGCCTCGACGACGCCGAGCACCGGCTCACCGGTCAGCTCCAGGACGCCGAGCAGCGCGTGACCGGGCGCCTCGACGGCCGGCTCAAGGCCATCGAGTCGCGGCTCGACGGCGTCGACGGCCGCATCGAGGCCACCGGCGAGGGCTTCGCCGACCTCGACGGCCGCCTCGACGGCATCGACGGCCGGATCACGGCCATCGACTCCCGGCTGACCACCGTGGACCAGCGGGTCGTCTCCGTCGACGGCCGGCTCGGCGCGATCGACGGCCGGATGGACGGCCGGTTCACCACGCTCGACGACCGCGTGGCCGCCACCGACCAGCACCTGTCCGAGGCCGCGACCCGCAACGAGGGCCGCTTCAACCACCTCGACAACAACCTGGAGTCCCTCGACGAGCGCATCGGCGAGCTGGAGGAGCACCTGACGACCCGCTTCGACCAGGTCGACAGCACCGTCAACGGCCGCTTCAACACCGTCGACACCAAGCTGGCGGCCGGCTTCGAGACCGTGAGCGGTCGCATCGAGGCCGTCGACGGCACGGTGACGACCCGCCTCGACACGATCGACAGCGGCCTCGACACCCGCTTCACCGCCGTAAACAGCAGCCTGCAAACCCGCTTCGACACGGTCGGCACCCGCTTCGACGGGGTCGACGGGCGCCTCACCGACCTGGCGGCCCGCGCCGAGCAGGCCGGCGAGCAGTTGGAGAACGTCGACGACCGCGTCGAGGCCGTCAACCAGCGCGTCGGCCAGCTCCCCGCCACGCTCGCCATCGGCGAACGCATCGACGAGCTGCTCGCCGCGCAGACCGCCGACCAGGCCCAGCGCCTGACCGCCGCGGCCGCCGCGCTCACGGAGATCGTCCAGGCCCGGCCCGACCGCGACGAGCTGACCCAGACCGTGACGGGCATCGTGCACCCGGCCACGACGGGCCTGACCAAGCGCCTGGGCGCCCTGGAGGAGACCATGCTGGCGCTCGCCGAGGCGCTGCTCCGCCCCACCCGCCCCAAGGACTAGCGACTCAGATGGGCGAGCTTGTCGGGGTTCACCAGCCCGTACACCTCCTGGATGCGCGTCCCCGAGGCGTCCGCCTCCATGGTGAGCGCCGCCCGCACGCCGTCGCCCGCCACCAGCAGGCAGGCCGGCACGGGCCCCGGCACCCACCGCACCCGCAGTTCCGCGTACTGCGGGCCCACGCGGGCGAGCAGCCGCCCCACCTTGGCAGCGCCGAGAACGGGGCGCAGCGCGGCCCGCACCCGCCCGCCCCCGTCGTTCCAGAGCGTGACGTCCGGCGCCAGCACCTCGATCAGCTCGGCGAGGCTGCCGCCCACGGCCGCCGCCACGAACCTCTCCGCCACCCTCCGCGCCTGTGCCGGGTCCGCGGTGAAGCGGGGACGGCGGGCGTGCACGTGCTCGCGGGCCCGGTGGGTGAGCTGGCGCACCGCGGCGGGCGACCGGTCGAGGATCCGGCCGATCTCCGCGTGCTCGAACCCGAACGCCTCCCTCAGCACGAACGCCGCCCGCTCCAGCGGTGACAGCGTCTCCAGCACCACCAGCAGGCCCGTGGTGACGCTGTCGGCGCTCGACACCGGGTCGTCGGCGTCGGGCGCCGGCGGCTCGGGCAGCCACGGCCCGACATACTCCTCCCGGGAGACGCGCAGGCCGCGCAGCCGTTCCAGTGAACGTCGCACGGCGATGCGCACGAGGTAGGACCGGGGGTTGCGCACCTGCTCCTGGTCCACCCGGACCCAGCGGAGCCAGGTGTCCTGCACGACGTCCTCGGCGTCGGCCACGCTGCCGAGCATGTCGTAGGCCAGGGTGAACAGCAGCTTGCGGTGCGTCTCGAACACCGTCTGGGCGTCGGCCACGGTCGTCGTCCCCCTTCACGATCTCTTCTCCCCAAACGATGCCTCCGGACCCCCCGAACGTGACATGTGGGACACCTCACAGCCGGGAATGTCACGTTCGCCCGGTCCGCGCCCGTCCGTTGTTCGACGGCGCACAGGCGCGATCCGAGGAGGCTCGACGTGCGAGATCGATTCATCAAGGCCACGGTCGTCGTGGCGGCGGCGCTCATGCTGGTGACCGGCGGCTGGGCACGGCTGGACCCGGCGAGCTTCGCGAGGTGGACCAACTGGCCCGACCACCAGCACTTCCTGCACGACGCGGGAGTGTTCCAGCTCGGCATCGGGCTGATGATGCTCTGCGCGTTGTGGTGGCGGGACGTGGTGGCGGTCGTGCTGGCCGGGTTCGTGTTCACCAACGGCCTCCATGCCGTCAACCACTGGCTCGACCGGCACCTCGGCGGCAGGGACTCCGACTGGTGGACGCTGGCGATCTTCTCCCTGATCGCCGGTGCCGCCCTCGTCGCCCGGCTGCGCGCCCTGAAGGCGAACGACGAGAGGGGGCGGGCATGAGAGTGCTGCTGGCGGGGGCGACGGGCACGCTCGGCACGGAGCTGGTCTCACAGCTCCTGCGGGCGGATCACGAGGTGCTCGGCCTGACCAGGACCGAGGCGGGGGCGCGGCGGCTCGCGGCGGCCGGCGTGACACCCGTCGTCGCCGACCTCCTGGACGGTGCCGCCCTGCTGGACGCGGTGCGGGGCCACCGGGCCGACGCCGTCGTGCACCAGGCGACCGCGCTCACCCGCATGCCGCTGTTCCACCGCGACCTGTACGCCACGGACGCGCTGCGCGAGCAGGGCACCGCCAACCTGCTGCGGGCCGCCGCCGCCGTGGGCGCGCGCCGGTTCGTCACGCAGTCGTTCTTCCTCGGGTACGGCTACCGCGACCACGGCACCGAACCCGTGACCGAGGACCGGCCGTTCGCGCCGCCCGGCCACGGCGCCTTCGAGGTGCACATGAAGTCGATGCGGGCCAACGAGAGGCAGGCGCTCGGCACGCCGGGGATCGACGGGATCGCCCTGCGGTACGGGCTGTTCTACGGCCCCGAACCGTCCACGCGCCGGCTCATGGACCTGGCGCGCAGCCGCCTGCTGCCCGCGGTGCGCCCGGCGGGCGTCGTCTCGCTGGTCCACGTCCACGACGCCGCCTCCGCCGCGGTGGCCGCGCTCGACCGGGGACGCCCCGGGCAGGCGTACAACGTCGCCGACGACGAGCCGGTGGCCTTCGACGCCTACGTCGCGGCGCTGGCGAGGGCGGCCGGCGCGCCGCGGCCGCTCAGGGCTCCGGCCTGGCTGCTCGGCGCCACGCCGTACCTGCACGCGCTGATGGCGCGCACCCGCATCAGGCTGAGCTCCGAGCGCGCGAAACGGGAGCTGGGCTGGTCGCCCGCCTACCCCACGCTCCGGGACGGCTCGGCCACCCTCGCGAGCCGGCCGGCGCTCAGACGTGGACCGTCGTGATCGGCAGCGACGAGTCGGCCGGGATCTCCAGCGCCGACGGGCTGATCCCCGCCGCCACCAGGTCGGACCCCAGCGCCGCGACCATGGCCCCGTTGTCGGTGCACAATCCTGGCCGGGGCACGCGCAGCCGCACGCCCGCCGCGTCGCACCGCTCCTGGGCCAGCGCGCGCAACCGTGAGTTGGCCGCCACCCCGCCACCGATGAGCAGGTCGTGCACGTCGTACTTCCTGCACGCCTGCAGCGCCTTGCGGGTCAGCACGTCGACCACGGCCTCCTGGAACGAGGCGGCCACGTCGGGCACGTGGATCGACTCACCGGCGGCCTCGCGTGCCTCCACCCAGCGGGCCACGGCCGTCTTGAGCCCGGAGAAGGAGAAGTCGAGCGTGCCGTCGTCGATCTTGCCCCGGGGGAAGGAGACGGCCGTGCCGGAGCCGGCGGCGGCCGCCCGGTCGATGTGCGGGCCGCCGGGGAACGGCAGGCCGAGCACCCGTGCCACCTTGTCGAACGCCTCACCGGCCGCGTCGTCGACGGTGGACCCGAGCGAGATCACGTCCTTGGCCACGTCCGGCACGAGCAGCAGCGACGAGTGGCCGCCCGAGACCAGCATGGCGATGCACGGCTTGGGCAGCGGGCCGTGTTCGAGCTGGTCGACGGCGACGTGGGCGGCCAGGTGGTTGACGCCGTAGAGCGGCACGCCGAGGCCGAGGGCGTACGCCTTGGCCGCGGCGACGCCCACCAGCAGCGCCCCGGCCAGACCCGGCCCGGCGGTCACGGCGACGGCGTCGATGTCGGAGAACCTGAGACCCGCCTGGGCGAGCGCCGCCTCCACGGTCGGCGTCATGGCCTCCAGATGGGCGCGTGAGGCCACCTCGGGCACCACTCCGCCGAAGCGGGCGTGCTCGTCCATGCTGGAGGCGATCGTGTTGGCCAGCAGGGTGTGCCCGCGGACGATGCCGACACCGGTCTCGTCGCAGGAGGTCTCGATGCCGAGGACCAGTGGTGCGTCAGCCATCCAGCTTCTTCCTCATCATGATCGCGTCGGTGCCGTCGTCGTAGTAGCGGCGGCGGGTGCCGATCTCCTCGAACCCGAAGTGCTCGTACACGGCGCGGGCCTGGGGGTTGTCGGAGCGCACCTCCAGGAACACCTCCCGCGCCCCGCGCCGGCGCGCCTCGCCCATCAGCTCCGACAGCATCGCGCCGCCGATGCCGGTGCGCTGGTGGGTCTCCAGCACGGCGATGGTCTGCACGTCGGCCTGGTCGGCCGCGGCGGCCAGCCCCGCGTAGCCGACGATCTCGCCCTCGACGACCGCGACCACGTAGTGCCGGGTGCGCGGCTGCTCGGCCAGCTCATCGCGCAGCATGCCCTCGCTCCACGCGTCGAGCGGGAACGTGGTCCGCTCGATCGCCATGACCGTCGGCAGGTCGGCCTCGGTCATCTGACGGAGTCTCACGCCGTCACCCGCTTGGGCGCGCCCGGCGCCACCGCGTCGGGCCGGCGCAGGTAGATGGGGCGCGGCTGGTCGAGCGACGTACCCGCCGCCAGCCGCTCGGCCGCCAGGGCGGCCAGCGATCCCGCGTACGGGTAGGGCGGAGCACTCGACTCGCCCAGGACGTCGGGGTAGAGCGCGGCCCCGGCGCCCACCACGGGCAACCCCGCGAGAGGCACGTCGGCGGGACGGTCGACGAACGGCCCGTCGATCCTGGTGCGCGAGTCGGCGTAGCGGGCCCAGAACACCTCCTTGCGCCGGGCGTCGGTGGCCGCGATGAACGGGCCGTCGAGCCCGCTGCCGTAGGCGACGGCGTCGAGCGAGCAGATGCCGTACGCGGGGACGCCGAGCGTCGTGGCGAGCGCCTGCGCGGTCATCAACCCCACGCGCAGGCCCGTGTAGGGGCCGGGGCCGCTGCCCGCGACGATGGCCGTGACGTCGCGCAGCGACGCCCCGGCCTCGCTCAGCACGGTCTCGATGGTGGGCGCGAGCAGCTCACCGTGACGCCGGGCGTCGATCGTGGTCGACTCGGCGAGCACTCGCGCGCCGTCGTGGAGGGCGGCGGTGACGGCGGGAGTCGCGGTATCAAAGGCCAGGACCAGCACGACTGATTAGCCTACCCGCCGCGCGCCTCCTGCCCGGCCGCGTCGGCCCGGTCCGGCAGAGCGGAGGCAGCGGGCAGCGGGCAGCGGACATCCTGCAGCGGGCAGCGGGCCGGAGGCGTCAGGCCCAGCCCGTGCGATGCCGCAGCCAGTCGAGGGCCGCGACGCCCTGGGCGCGCTGGAACGCCCGCAGGGTCGGCAGCCCCGGCGGCGCGGGCAGCCGGCCGTGCCGCACGAAGTAGCCCGCGACGGCCGCGAGGACGGTGGTGATTGCCGGGTCGGGGTCGGGCAGCAGCTCGTGCGGCGGCGGGCCGCCCTGCATGGCGACCGAGGGCAGCATGCCCACGAGGTCGAACCAGGCGGCCCCGACGCAGGCCCACGGCCAGTCGACCACGTAGACGCGCCCGTCGGCGAGCAGGATGTTGTCGGCGCGCAGGTCGGCGTGCAGGAGCGTGTCACCGGCGGCGGCCTCGGCCCAGCCGGACTCCAGGCCGGCCAGCTCGTCGAGGTGGCGCAGCGCCCACGGGTCGAGGCCGGCGGTGTCCTCGCCGAGCAGCCTCCGCCAGCCGGTGAACGACTCCGCGGACGCCTCGCCGACGGTCGGCGCGGCGATCGGGGCGGGGGTGAGCTCGGCGGACATCCGCCGGACGGCCGCCAGGACGAGGTCGAGCTCGTCGCGCCGCCAGGGCGTCGCCGGATGCCGGCCCGGCACGTCCTCGAAGACGAGGACGACCCAGCCCGCGGCCTCGAAGCTCGTCAGCAGCCGCGGCGCGGGCACGGCCGGGGGCAGCGCGGCGGCGTTGCGCGCCTCGGCGCGGTAGATGGCGACCGCCCGTGCGTTGGGCTCGGGGCCGACGGCCTTGACGAACGCGCGCCGGCCGTTCGCGGCGCGCACCCGTACGGCGGCGGCGGGCGAGAAGCCGCCGGACTGGGTGACCGCCTCGGCCACGGGGGCGCCGAGGAACTCCTCGACCCCCTCTCGGGCGGAGGGGTGCACCAGCTCCCATGGCACCCGCGCCCCGGAGGCGGGCGGACCGACAGGCGAACCCGGCGGGTCGGTGTCCACACTCATGCGTCCATCGTCCCGGAGGGTTCAACCGGTTTTCAGACGCGGGAGGCGTAGACGATCACGTTGTCGACGTACTCGCCCTTGACCCGGTCGAACCGGCCGCCGCAGGTGACCAGTTTGAGCCCGTCCTCCACGTAGACGCGCCGCAGCGGGAACCGGTCCTTGTGCACCTGCTCGACCGCGTCCACCCGGTAGGTGACCACCTTGCCGTCGCTGCGCTCCACCTTGACCTGGTCGCCCTTGCGGACCTGCTTGAGCTTGTAGAAGACGGCGGGCGCGGTCTTGGTGTCGACATGGCCGACGATCACCGAGGCGCCCTTGTCGCCGGGCACCGCGCTGCCGGTGTACCAGCCGGCCAGCTTCGGCTTCTCGTACGGCGGCAGCTCGACCTCACCGTCGTCGGTGCGACCGAGCTTCATCAGCGGCGCCTCCACGTCGATCGACGGGATGTCGATGCTCTCCGGCACGACCTTCTCGGCGGGCGGCGCGGCGGTGTCGATCTCGCCGAACATGACGAGCGCCAAGCCCGTGGCGACGCCCGCAAGCACCACCTGTCCCGTGCGGGCCATGGCTCAGGCCCGGCCGCGGCGCCTGAGCACGATCGCGCCGGCGACGAGAGCGAGGCCCAGCACCACGCCCGCCGGGGCGAGCGGCAGCGACGACTCGTCCTCGGCGTCCTGAGCGAACGTGCCGCCGCCGCCCGCGCGGGGCGCCTTGGTCGGCACGTCGCTGGGCAGCGGGTCCGGCCTGGTGACGCGCAGCGTGGCCCGGCCGGTGTCGTTGGTGCCGTCGCACTTGACGTCGACCCGGTAGGAACCGCGCGCGACCGTGCCGGACACCTGGGCCTCACCGCGCACCCACGGCGTGGACGGCGCGGCGGTGGAGCCGGCCGGGGCCGAGGAGGGCGGGGCGGGGTTGAGCGTGACGCCGGAGAGGAACGCGCGCGAGGTGGCGGTGCCGGTGTGGGCCGGGCCGCCGGAGGGGACGGGGCAGTTGGCCAGGATCCACACCTTGGACGTCTCGCCCGCGGTGACGCGGTCGGGGTTGAGCTGCACGTTGATGGCCGCCCGGGTGGCGGTCGCCGTGGGGGCCGGCGTCGCGGTGGTCGTCGCGGTGGTCGTGGCGGTGGTCGTGGCGGTGGCGGTGGCGGTGCCGGACGGTGAGGGGGTCGGCGCGGAATTGGCCTCCGCCGAGCAGCCCATCGCGCCGATCATGAGGATGGCTCCCGCGCACGCGACTCGTCTGACACTGAGCACCAGCGCACCCCACTTCGCCTGACTTCACCAAGCATCCGCCACGTTTGGGGATGCTTCCCCTCCTGATACCCAGAAAATCTGGGGGAATCCACAGCCAACGATCATGTTTTTGACTTTGGCGGGATACGTCAAGGGTGACAGCCTTACGCGGCGAAAGTGCGGACTTTACGCTTCTCCACGATCAGGCGGCGTGTCGGCCCAGCGGGCCCCGACCCCGCGCAGGCTCACCACGCGGGCGTCGTCGCCGGCCTCGCGGTCGATGTGGATCTCCAGCCGGTCGTCCGACAGGCCCTCGACCAGCCCCTCGCCCCACTCGACGACCGTGACCGACTCCTCCAGGGAGGCGTCGAGGTCGAGGTCGTCCACCTCCAGGTCGCCGCCGAGCCGGTAGGCGTCGACGTGGACCAGCGGCGGGCCCTGGCGCAGTGACGGGTGCACCCGGGCGATCACGAACGTGGGCGAGGTGATCGGGCCGCGCACCTTCAGGCCCTCGGCGATGCCCTGAACCAGCGTGGTCTTGCCGGCGCCGAGGGCGCCGGACAGGACGACCAGATCGCCGGGGCGCAGCCGGGCAGCCAGGCGGGTCCCGTACGCCCGCATGTCGTCGGCCGTGGGCAGCCGTTCGGCGGTCATCGCGCCTCTCCCGTCGCCCGCTTGACCAGATCGCGCAGCGCGTCGTTGATCACGCCGGGGCGTTCAAGCTGGATCAGGTGGGCGGTGTCGGGCACCTCGGTGAGCTGTGCCCGGGGCAGGGCCGCCGCCATGGCCCTGCTGTGGTCGGGCGGGGTCAGCCAGTCGCGGTCGCCCACCATGATGGCGGTCGGCACGGGGTCGAGGACGTGCAGGGCCGACAGCTTGTCGTGGTTCATCAGCGCCGGGTAGAAGTCGGCGACCACCTCGGTCGGCGTCGCCCTGATCATCGACTCGGCGAAGTCGACCAGCGTCGGGCTGACGTTCCTGGAGTCGCCGAAGCCCATGTAGCGGGTGATGAGGAAGGCGATGTCGCTGCCCGCGTGGCGGGTGCGGTCGACCAGCGCGCCCCGGCGGCCGAGCATGGAGACCGTCGTCGGGGCGAGCTTGTGCACCACCTTCGACACCAACGCCGGCAGGCCCAGGGTGATCTCCGCGAGACGGCCGGCCGAGGTGCCGATGAGCGCCACGCCCTTGATCCGGTCACCGAACAGCTCGGGGCGCCGGTCGGCGAGCGCCATGATCGTCATGCCGCCCATGGAGTGGCCGACCAGCACGCACGACCCCGGCACGAACGCCTCGATCACCTCGGCCAGGTCCTCACCCAGCCGGTCGATCGTGCTGTCGTCGGACCCGGCCCGCTGGGAGCGGCCGTGCGAACGCTGGTCCCACAGCAGCAGCCGGTGCTCCTCGCGCAGGTCCTTGCGCTGGAAGTGCCACGACTCCAGGCTGAGGCAGTAGCCGTGGCAGAACACGATCGTCAGCGGGGCGTCGTCGGGGCCGTCGAGCTCGACGTTCAGCTCCACGCCGTCGGAGGTGGTGAACGTGCGCCGCCTGCCGCCCAGCTCGCCGAACGGCTCGTCCGCGTCGGCGTCGGGGCGCAGCCTGATCCGGCCCACCGCGTACCGCTTGGCCAGCGCCGCCGCCGCGACGCCCGCCGACGCCGCGCCGACGATGGCGCCGGCGATGCCGAACCTGCGCCGTGTTGTCGTCGTCATGTCCGACCCTTCTCCGCTCATGGCCACGCCCGTTCCGCCACCCGGGGCCCTTCACACGTGAACGCCTCTACACGTGAACGCGCGGGACCCGCGAACCGATCCTGGTCACGATCTCATGCGTGATGGTGCCGAGGTTATCCGCCCACTCCTGAGCCGTCGGCTCGCCCTGCCCGCCGGGGCCGAACAGCACGACCTCGTCGCCCGCCGCCAGCGGGTCGTCACCCATGTCGATCATGAACTGGTCCATGCACACCCGCCCGGCGACCCGCCTGCGCCGCCCGCCGGCCAGCACCTCGGCCCGCCCCGTCGCGTGGCGCAGGATCCCGTCGGCGTAGCCGATCGGGACCAGGCCGAGCGTGGTCTCGCGGTCGGTGACGTACAGGTGGCCGTAGGAGACGCCCGAGCCGGCGGGCACCCGCTTGGCCAGCGCGATCCGCGCGGTGAGCGTCATCGCCTGCCGCAGCCCGAAGTCGCCCAGCTCGGGGATGGGGCTCAGCCCGTACATGGCGATGCCCGTACGGACCATGTCGTAGCGGGCGCGCGGCAGCGTCATGACGGCGGCGGAGTTGGCCAGGTGCCTGATGACGTCGGAGCCGGCGACGCCCTCCTTCTCGGCCAGCCTGAGCGCGGCCTCGAACGCGTCGAGCTGCGCCTCGATCGAAGGGTGGCCGGGGATGTCGGCGCAGGCGAAGTGGGACCAGAGCCCGACGACCTCGACCGCGCCCTCGGCGCGCAGCGCGGCGGCCCTGGCCAGCAGCGCGGGCCAGGCGGCGAGCGGCGCGCCGCCCCGGCTCATGCCGGTGTCGGCCTCCAGGTGCACGCGCGCGGTGCGGCCGGTGCGCCGGGCCACCGCGGCGATCTCGTCGAGCAGCGCGACGCCGGCCGCCGACAGCTCGACGCCGGCCTCGAGCGCCTGGTCAATCGGCTCGCCGGGGCCGATGATCCACGACAGCACCGGCGCGGTGACGCCGCCCTCGCGCAGGGCCAGCGCCTCCCTGATGTAGGCGGTGCCGAGCCGGCCGGCGCCGCCTTCGAGGACGGCTCCGGACGTGGGCACCAGTCCGTGGCCGTAGGCGTCGGCCTTGACCGCGCCCATCACCTCGGCGCCGCCGGCCCGTTCCTTGAGCAGCGCCACGTTGTGCCTGATCGCGGCGAGGTCGACCCGCGCCGTCGCGGGCGTCGCCATCCGGAAGTCCATCTCCTCATTTTGGCAGGTGGCTCGGGCGGTCGAGCGGGATTCGCCGCTCAGCCCTCGTCGTGTACGCGCCGGATGGCCTCGGGGATCGCCGCGGCCACGTCGGCCGCGTTCAGCGGCGCCCCGTCGGCGGCGATCCGCCCGGCCAGACCGTGCAGGTGGGCGGCGCAGGAGGCGGCGTCGTAGCAGTCGAGACCCTGGGCGAGCAGCGCGCCGGACACCCCGGCCAGCACGTCGCCGGTGCCGCCGGTGGCCAGCCACGAGGTGCCGGTGGCGTTGACCCGTACCGGCCGGTCCGCCTCGGCCACCACCGTGGTCGAGCCCTTGAGCAGCACGGTCACGCCCAGCTCGGCGGCCGCCGCGCGGGCGTGCTCCAGCCGGCCCGCCTCGATCTCGGCCCGGCCGGCCCCGATCAGCCGTGACAGCTCGCCCGCGTGCGGGGTGACCAGGACGGGGGCGGTACGGCGCAGCAGCGACCGGTCGCGGGAGACGAGGGTGAGCGCGTCGGCGTCGACGAGCACGGGCACGTCGCTCGCCAGCACCGAGGCGGCCACCTCGTGGGCCCAGGCCCCCGTGCCGAGCCCGGGGCCGAGCACCCACGCCTGCACCCGGCCGACCCCGTCGATCGAGGGCCGCTCCAGCTCGGTGACGACCGCTTCGGGCCAGTGGGAGCGGACCTGGGCGACGGGCGCGTGCTGCCCGACATGGCGGACCATGCCGGCGCCGGCCCGCAGCGCGCCGCCCACGGCGAGCACGGCGGCACCCGTGTAGAGGTCGCTGCCGGCGGCGATGCCGACCACGCCCCTGCGGTACTTGTCGGACTCCGTGGCCGGTCGCGGCAGCAGGTCCGCCACGTCGGCGCCGGTCAGCGCGGTCACGTCGGGGGCCGGCAGGTAGGGGCCGAGCCCGATGTCGACCAGCTCCACCGCGCCGGCGCGGGCGGCGCCGGGGTCGACCAGCAGCCCGGTCTTGGGGGCGCCCATGGTCACCGTGATCTGCGCCTCGACGGCCGCTCCGGCCACCCGGCCGCTGCTCGCGTCCACGCCGCTCGGCACGTCCACCGCGACGGTGAGCGCCGGAGCGGCGTTGGCGGCCCGGGCCAGCTCCGCGTACGGCTCGCGCAGCGCGCCGGTCGCGCCGATGCCGACGAGCCCGTCGACCACCAGGTCGGCCCGCTCGACGGCCATGACGCCGGCGACCCGGCCGCCCGCCAGCAGGTACGCCTCCAGCCCGCGCTCGTGGGTCCTGGACCCGGCGAGCACGGCCTCCACCCTGGCCCCCCGCCTGGCCAGCAGCGCCCCGGCGTACAGGGCGTCACCGCCGTTGTCGCCGCCGCCGACGAGCAGCGCCACGCGGCTGCCGTACACCCTGCCGAGCGCGGTGGCGCAGACGGCGGCGAGCCCGGCCGCGGCGCGTTGCATCAGCGTGCCCTCGGGCAGCCGCGCCATCAGCGCGTGTTCGGCGGCGCGGATCTGGTCGGCGGTGTAGGCGGTGCGCATGGGTCCGAAGCTATCCCTCCGCGATCACGTAGGCCACGGCGACGCCCCCGTCGTGGCTGAGAGACAGGTGCCATCGCTTGACCCCGAGCTCGTAGGCGACCTCGGCGGCCCGGCCGGTGACGTGCAACTCGGGGCGTCCGCTCGCCCGGCGGCGCACCTCGGCCTCCAGGTGGCTCACTCCCCTGGGGGCGCCCAGGGCCTTGGCCACCGCCTCCTTGGCGGCGAACCTGGCGGCCAGCGAGTGCGCGGGCAGGTCGCGCTCGGCCTCGGTGAACAGCCGCAGGCGCAGGCCGGGGGTGCGTCGCAGCGCCTCCTCCAGCCGCCGGATGTCCACGATGTCCACCCCGATGCCCAGGATCATCTCCCCAGGCTAACGGGGGGCGGTCAGAACGCGCCGCGTTGCCACGGCCCCCAGATGGCGAACGACGCGCCGCGCGTGGACTGGACGTTCACGTAGAGGGTGTGGCCGCCGGGGCCGAAGGTGGTGCCGGCGAACTCGGCCCCCGGGTCCCCCTGGACGGCGGCCAGCCGGCAGAAGTCGAAGATCTCCCCGCGCCGGGTGAGGCCGCGCAGGTGGTTGGCGCCGTCGCCGTCCTCGCACAGCACGAGCGTGCCGCGCGGGCTGACCGTCACGTTGTCGGGCAGGTCGAGCGCCGCCGAGCGGGGCGACTCGTAGACGAGCCTGAGCCGGCCGCTCCACGTCTCGTACGCCCACACCTGGCCCCGGCCGTCGCCGAACCCGCCGGGCGGCGTGTCGCCGGGCGCGGTGGCGCCGCCCTGGGTGGAGACGAAGTAGACGGTGCCCTGGTGGTGGACCGCGCCCTCCAGCCGGGCGAAGATCGCGGCTCCGGCGGCCCGGCCCTGCCGGCCGACGGCCTGGACGGCCTCGCCGTTGGGCGGGCGGCCGGTGAAACGGGGGTCGGGGTCGTCGATGTCCACCCAGGTCGTCGCGTACGTGGTGCCGGGGCGCCGACCGGCGGACAGGTCCGCGCGGGGCATGCCCTCGACCGCGAGCATCTGCAGGCGGCCCCCGTCGAGGAGACGACCGGCCTTGAGGGGGTGCCGGGGCGGCAGGTAGCGGTAGAAGCCGGACGGGAAGTGGTAGCAGTCCTCGGTGAGGTAGAGCGCGCCCGACGCCGGGTCGAAGGCGGCCGACTCGTGCGCGAACCGGCCGGCGGACCGGATGGGCCTGGCGGTGGCCGTACCGCTGACCGGCACCTCGAAGATGTAGCCGTGGCGGCGGGTCAGCTTGGAGTTGTCGCCGCCGGTGGAGTCGTCGCCCACGTCGGGCCCGTTGACGGTCTCCTCGCACGACACCCAGGCGTTCCACGGCATGGGGCCGCCGGAGCAGTTGAGCATGGTGCCGGTGAGGGACGGCCTGCTGCTCAGCACCTCGCCGTGCCGGGTGACCTGGAGCGTCGCCGTGCCGCCGCCGGCCATCGGGTCGTAGGCGCGGTCCTTGTCGCCGAACGCGCCGACGGGGCCGTTGACCTCGTGGTTGCGCACCAGGAAGACCGTGTCGCGCGGGCCGGGGAAGGCGGCCATCCCGTCGTGCCGCCCCGGTACGGGCGAGCCGTCGGAGAAGGTGTCGCCGACGGCGTTGAAGGAGCGGTAGGAGAAGCCGTCGGGCAGGTGCAGCCGGACCTTGCCGTCGCGCAGGTCGCGGGTCGCGCGCAGCGGCCCGTAGCCGGACACCGGCTTGGCCCCGCCCTGGCGGCCGGCGCAGGCGACGCCCGCGAACGGCCCGGCGATGCCGGCGACGGCGGTGGCAAGGAAGCGACGACGGTCCATGGGCCCTCCTCACCCGAACAGTAGCCGCCGGTTCTCGCGGGCATGACCGGTTCGACGGGATGGCGGGCGGCCCTTTCCCCGAACTGAGTGTCGGTAATCCCCCACTCCTGTCCACAGCCTGTGGACAACGCGCCCCACCCGACCGGAGTCGCACCTTCGCGCGTCGCTACGCTGCCTAGGTGAACAACGGCTACGTGGAACTGAGCAGGGAGCAGTGGAGCGATCTCCGCAAGAACACGCCCTTGACTCTCACCGCAGATGAGCTGGAAGAGTTGCGCGGCGTCGACGATCCCATCGATCTCGTCGAGGTCACCGACATCTACCTCCCCCTGACGAGGCTGCTGAACCTGCACTACACCGGATCCAAGCAGCGCAGCAGCGTACTGAGCGCCTTCCTCGGGCACGCGGAGTCGCGCGTGCCGTACGTCCTGGGCATCGCTGGCAGCGTCGCGGTCGGCAAGTCGACCACGGCCCGGTTGCTGCACACCCTGCTGGCCCGCTGGCCGGAGCATCCGCACGTGGAGCTGATCACCACCGACAGCTTCCTCTACCCGAACGCGGTGCTGGAGGCCAGGGGCATCATGCACCGCAAGGGCTTCCCCGAGAGCTACGACCGCAGGGCACTGGTCAGGTTCGTGGCCGAGGTGAAGTCGGGGGCGGCGGAGGTGCGGGCGCCGGTCTACAGCCACCTGGAGTACGACATCGTCCCCGGCGCCCACCAGATCGTGAAAAGTCCCGACATCTTGATCATGGAGGGGCTGAACGTCCTCCAGCCGGCCCCGCCGACCTCTCTCGCGGTCAACGACTACTTCGACTTCTCCATCTACGTCGACGCCAAGGTCGAGAACATCCGCACCTGGTACGTCGAGCGCTTCCACAAGCTGCGCCGCACCGCGTTCGAGGACCCCAAGTCCTACTTCCGCTACATCGCCGAGCTGTCGCAGGAGGAGGCGACGGAGTTCGCGGTGAACGTCTGGCGCGACATCAACGAGCGCAACCTCGTCGAGAACATCGCTCCCACCCGCGGGCGCGCCGACCTGGTGCTCAAGAAGGGCGCCGACCACTCCGTCCGCCGCGTGCGCCTGCGCCGCACCTGATCGACCACAATGAGCGCGTGCTTCATCTTCGAGTGATCAGCCCCGCCGCCCGCACCCGCGAGGTGCTGACGGTGCTGGAGGAGTGCCCGGGGGCCACGAACATCGTCGTGTTCCCCGGCGCGGCCGTCACCCCCCAGGGCGACCTGGTCCAGGCCGACCTGGCCCGCGAGTCGGCCAACGCGGTGATCGGCGCGCTCCCCTGGCTGCACGAGGAGGGCTCGATCGCCCTGGCGCAGATCGACCTCGCCCTGTCGAAGGCCGCCGAGGAGGCCGTCGAGGAGGCGCCGGGCGACCCCGACGACGCGGTGATCTGGGCCCAGCTCGCCCAGCGGGTCTCGGCCGAGTCGCGCATCACCTGGGCGTACCTGGCGTTCCTGACGATCGCCACGCAGCTCGCCGGCATCGGGGTGGCCCTCAACTCCATCGTGCTGATCGTCGGGGCGATGGTGCTGGGACCGGAGTTCGGGGCCATCGCCGCCATCTGCTTCGGGCTGCTGAGCGCCAGGTGGAGGCTGGTGGCCGGCGCCGGCCGGACGCTCGCCGTGGGCTTCGCCATCGCCATCGCGGTGACGTTCGCCTGCGCGCTCGTGTCCGTCCGGCTGGGCTGGATCGGCCCGGCCAACCTCCGGGTGAACGAGGAGGTGCAGTTCATCGTCAAGCCGGACCGGTGGTCGTTCATCGTGGCCATGCTCGCCGGGGCGGCCGGGGTGCTGTCGATCACCGGCGGCAAGTCGTCGGCGCTGATCGGCGTCTTCATCTCGGTGACCACGGTCCCCGCGGCCGGCTACGTGGCGGTGGCGCTGGCGCTGCGCGAGTGGACCGAGGTGGCCGGCTCGGTGACGCAGCTCACGCTGAACGTCGCCGGCATGCTCGTCGCCGGCACCGTCACCCTCGCGATCCAGCGCAGATTCTGGCCTCAAGTAGGACGCGGCTCATCCGTGTGACCGATGCGGCGGCCCGGAGGCGGCGGGTAGGGTCCCGATCATGCACATCCTCGACATCGAGGGGCTGACCAGACGCTTCCCGACCGTAACGGCGCTCGACGCGCTCACGGTCACCACCGGGCCCGGCGTGACGGGGCTCGTGGGGGCCAACGGGGCGGGCAAGTCGACGCTCATCAAGATCCTGCTCGGCCTGCTCCCGCCCACCTCGGGCAGCGCGCGGGTGCTCGGCCTGGACGTCACGACGAAGGGCGCGCAGATCCGCGGGCTCGTCGGCTACATGCCCGAGCACGAGTGCCTGCCACCCGACGTCTCCGCCACCGAGCTGGTCGTCCACCTCGCCCGCATGTCCGGGCTGCCGCGCACGGCCGCCCGCGAGCGGGCCGCCGACGTGCTGCGCCACGTCGGGCTCGCCGAGGAGCGCTACCGCGCCATCGGCGGCTACTCCACCGGCATGAAGCAGCGGGTGAAGCTCGCCCAAGCCCTGGTGCACGACCCCAAGCTGATCTTCCTGGACGAGCCGACCAACGGGCTCGACCCCCGCGGGCGCGACGAGATGCTGACCCTGATCCGGCGCATCGGCACCGAGTTCGGCATCAGCGTGCTCGTCACCTCCCATCTGCTCGGCGAGTTGGAACGCATCTGCGACCACGTGATCGTCATCGACGGCGGGCGGCTGCTGCGCTCCTCCGCGATCGCCGAGTTCACCCAGACCACCCAGAGCGTCACCGTCGAGGTGGACGAGGGCACCGGAGCGCTGGCAGAGCGGCTGGCGCAGCTCGGCCACGGCGTCACCCCGCACGGGCGGATGCTGCTGGTCCAGGTGAACGGTCCCGAGACGCTCGACGCCATCCGCGACGCCGCCGCCGACCTCGACCTCTGCCTCATCCGGCTGGAACGGGGCCGCCAGCGCATCGAGGACGTCTTCAGGGACGAGGCCGCCCATGTCTGAGATCTACGACATCGGCTACCGCCACTACGACGGGCCGCGCCTGGGCCGGGGCCACGCCACGCGCGCCCTCACGGTCCACACCCTGCGCGGCGTCTTCGGGCTCGGCCGCACCGCCCGCGGCAAGATCGTGCCGTTCGGCCTGGCCACCATCATGCTGCTGCCCGCGATCGTGTCGATCGCGATGATGGCCCTGCTGGGCCAGCGCGGCTTGACCTACAGCGCCTTCGCCGTGGTCATGCAGGCGGTGCTCGCCATCTTCCTGGCCGCGCAGGGGCCCACGGCCGTGGCGCCCGACCTGCGCTTCCGGGTGCTGCCGCTCTACCTGTCGCGGCCTGTCACGGTCACCGAGTACGTCACCGCCAAAATCGTGGCGATGACCGTGGCGCTGTTCGCGCTGGTCGCGGCGCCGCTGACTCTCATGTACGTGGGCGAGCTGCTCATCGACCTCGACGGGCCGCCGGCCACCGGCGAGTACCTGGGCGCCATGGCCACCGGGCTGCTGCTCGCGCTGCTGCTGTCGTCGTTCGGCCTGGCCGTCGCCTCGTTCACGCCCCGGCGCGGGCTCGGCGTGGCCTCGGTGATCACCGTCTACCTGCTGTCCTCCGCCTCGGTCCCGATCGTCTACGCCATGCTCGAGTCCGCCGGCAACGACGCCGCCGCCAGGTGGGCCTGGCTGCTCAACCCGTTCTGGCTGGTCGACGCGGTGCAGGTGTGGCTGTTCGGCACCGTGCCCAACGCCGACGGCGACGGCTACCCCGCCGGGCCGATCTCCGGCGTCCTCGTCGTCGTGCTCATCGCCGCAGCGCTGGCGGCCCTCGCCCTCCGCTACCGGAAGGCGGCCTCGCGGTGAACATCGTGCTCTCCCAGGCCTCCCGGTGGTACGGCAACGTCGTCGCGGTCAACGACGTCACCATGACCATCGGGCCCGGCGTCACCGGGCTGCTCGGCCCCAACGGGGCGGGCAAGTCGACGCTCCTGCACATGATGGCCGGGTTCCTCGCCCCGTCGGGCGGGACGGTCACCCTGGACGGCACCACCGTCTGGAAGAACCACCACATCTATCGAAATATCGGTCTCGTCCCTGAGCGGGAGGGTGTGTACGGCTTCCTCACCGGCTGGCAGTTCGTCCTGTCGGCGGCGAAGCTCCACGGCCTGCCCGACCCGGTCGAGGCCGCCCGCAAGGCGCTGGCCACGGTCGAGATGGAGGAGCCCAAGGACCGCCGCGTCGAGACCTACTCCAAGGGCATGCGCCAACGGGTCAAGGTCGCCGCCGCGCTCGTCCACGACCCGGCGGTGCTGCTGCTGGACGAGCCGTTCAACGGCATGGACCCGCGCCAGCGGATGCACCTCATGGACCTCATCCGCACGATGGGCGCCGGGGGCAAGACGATCCTGTTCAGCTCCCACATCCTCGAAGAGGTCGAACGGGTCGCCCAGCACATCGAGGTGCTCGTCGCCGGCCGGCACGCCGCGTCGGGCGACTTCCGGGAGATCCGCCGGCTGATGACCGACCGGCCCCACCTGTTCAGGATCCGCTCCAGCGACGACCGCAAGCTCGCCGCCACGCTGATGCTCGACAGCTCCGCGGGCGGCGTCACGCTCCGGCCCGAGGGACTGGAGGTGCAGGCCGTCGAGTTCCGCCGGTTCGCCCGACTGCTGCCCCAGGTCGCCCGCGCCGAGGGCATCCGCCTGCACGAGGTCTCCCCCGCCGACGAGGACCTGGAAAGCGTCTTCTCGTACCTGATCAACCGGAGCACCTGATGAACCGCCGACTCCCCCCGACCGAGCCGCCGAACGGAGTGAGGCCATGAACCCGCGAGGGAGCGCCGGCGTCTGGACTGAGGAGCGGCGGGAGCGCAGCGACCAGAGCGACGAGGGAAGACGCCGGGTCCCAGCGACCGAGCCGCCGAACGGAGTGAGGCCATGAACCCGCGAGGGAGCGCCGGCGTCTGGACTGAGGAGCGGCGGGAGCGCAGCGACCAGAGCGACGAGGGAAGACGCCGGGTCCCAGCGACCGAGCCGCCGAACGGAGTGAGGCCATGAACCCGCGAGGGAGCGCCGGCGTCTGGACTGAGGAGCGGCGGGAGCGCAGCGACCAGAGCGACGAGGGAAGACGCCGGGTCCCAGCGACCGAGCCGCCGAACGGAGTGAGGCCATGAACCCGCGAGGGAGCGCCGGCGTCTGGACTGAGGAGCGGCGGGAGCGCAGCGACCAGAGCGACGAGGGAAGACGCCGGGTCCCAGCGACCGAGCCGCCGAACGGAGTGAGGCCATGAACACAGTCGTCGCCGGCATCACCTACCGGGCGCTGCTCGGGCGGCGGCGGATCGTGCTGCTGCTCCTGCTGCCGCTCGGCCTACTCGGCCTGGCCGTGCTGCTGCGCCTGACCGGCAACGCCGACCAGCGCTACGCCACGATGCTGATGAACAACTTCGCCCTGGGCACCATGCTCCCGCTGCTCGGCCTCATCGTCGGCACCGGTGTGATCGCTCCGGAGATCGACGACGGCACCGTCATCCACCTGATGTCCAAGCCGATCTCCCGCCCGGTCATCGCGCAGACCAAGTTCGCGGTGGCGGCGTCGCTGCTGGTGCTGTTCGCCGCGGTGCCGACGTATCTCGCGGCCTGGCTGCTGGTGCGCAACGAGGACGGCATCGCCCTCGGGTTCGCCGTCGGCTCGCTGGTCGCGGGCATCGCCTACGCGGCGGTGTTCCTGCTGCTCGGGGTCGTCACCCGGCACGCGGTGACGATCGGCGTCGTCTACGCCCTGGTCTGGGAGAGCCTCGTCGGCAACCTGGTCCCGGGCGCCCAGAAATTCTCGATCCAGCAGTGGGGGCGGACGATCGCCGACCAGATCTCCACCTCACCCTACCTGGAGGCCCAGATCACGCTCGGCTTCGCCGCCCCGGCCCTGGTCATCGCGACCGTGGTCGCCGTCGTGTGGGCCGGCCTGCGGCTGCGCGTCTTCGCCCTCACCGGCGACGAATAGCCCGGACCACGCGAAACCGGGTACGCCACGCGCAGCGCGCATGCCGTACCCGGTGGCGGGCGTCAGACGCAGACGGCGCGCACCACGCCGGCGAGATGCTCGGCGACCTTGGTGGCCTGGTCCTCGGAGGAGGCCTCGACCATGACGCGGATCATCGGCTCCGTGCCGCTCGGCCGGATCAGCACCCGGCCCGTGTCGCCCAGCTCCGTCTCGGCCTCGGTGACCGCCGTCGCCAGCTCGGCCGACTTGGCCTTGCCCTTGTCGACGTCCGTGACGTTGATCAGCACCTGCGGCAGCGGCGTCATGATCGCGGCCAGCTCGCGCAGCGACTTGCCGGACGAGGCGACGACCGCGAGCAGGTGGAGCGAGGTCAGCAGCCCGTCGCCGGTGGTGGCGTGGTCGAGCATGATGACGTGGCCCGACTGCTCACCGCCCAGGTTGTAGCCGTCGGCCTTCATCCGCTCCAGCACGTAGCGGTCGCCCACGGCGGTCTCCACCACGTGGATGCCCGCCTCGCGCATGGCCAGCTTGAAGCCCAGGTTGGACATCACGGTCGCGACCACGGTGTCCTTGGCCAGCTCGCCCCCGGCGTGCATGGCGGCGGCCAGGATCGCCATGATCTGGTCGCCGTCGATCACCGCGCCGGTGTGGTCGACCGCCAGGCAGCGGTCGGCGTCGCCGTCGTAGGCGATGCCGGCGTCGGCACCGCGCGAGATCACGACCTGCTGCAGCTTGTCGAGGTGGGTGGAGCCATGACCGGCGTTGATGTTGAGCCCGTCGGGCCTTGCTCCGATCGCCTCGACCGTGGCCCCGGCCCGCAGCAGCGCCTCCGGCGCCACCATGTGCGCGGCCCCGTGGGCGCAGTCGACGACGACGTGAAGGCCGTCGAGCCCGCCGCGCGCCGTGGACAGCACGTGGGTGATGTAGCGATCAGCCTCACCGTACGCGTCGCGCACCCGCCCCACGGCCGAACCGACGGGGAAGCTCCAGTCCTCGCCCAGCCGCCGCTCGATCTCGTCCTCGACCGCGTCGGACAGCTTGAAGCCGCCGCGGGCCAGGAACTTGATCCCGTTGTCGGGCGCCGGGTTGTGCGAGGCCGACAGCATGACGCCGATATCGGCGCCGAGCGCGGCGGTGAGGTGGGCGACGGCCGGGGTGGGCAGCACGCCGAGGCGCAGCACATCCACTCCGGACGACGCGAGGCCGGCGACCACGGCGGCCTCGAGAAACTCTCCCGAGGCACGCGGGTCCCGGCCTACGACCGCTATCGGACGGCGTCCGGTAGCGGTGAACACGCCTGCATCGCCGAGGACGTGAGCCGCCGCGACCGCGAGGTCCATGGCGAGCTCAGCCGTGAGGTCGCGTCCCGCGACCCCACGTACCCCGTCGGTGCCGAAAAGACGCGCCAACTTAGCGCTTGCTGTACTGCGGAGCCTTACGGGCCTTCTTGAGGCCGTACTTCTTCCGCTCCGTGGCGCGCGCGTCACGGGTGAGGAATCCGGCCTTCTTCAGCGGCGGCCGGTTGACCTCGACGTCCAGGATCGCCAGCGCGCGGGACAGGCCCATGCGCAGCGCACCGGCCTGGCCGGTCACGCCGCCGCCGTCGATGCGCGCGATGACGTCGAACGCCTCCTCGGCGCCGAGCACCACGAAGGGCTCGTTGACGATCTGCTGGTGGACCTTGTTGGGGAAGTACACGTCCAGCGAACGACCGTTGATCGTCCACTTGCCGGTGCCGGGGACGATCCGCACGCGGGCGATCGCCTCCTTGCGGCGGCCGGTTCCGTACGAGTTGCCCGTGGTGACGGGCTTGCGCACAGGGGCGTCAGCGCTGGCAGCGGATTCGGTGGTGTACTCGGAAGGGAACTCCTCGCCGGAGAAGTCCTCCACCTCGGCCTCGACGGCCGTCTCGACACCGGTGGGCTCAGCCACGGTTCTCCTCTAAATCTTTCGAACTACTACTGGGCGATCTGGGTGATCTCGAACGGCACCGGCTGCTGGGCCAGGTGCGGGTGCTCGGCACCCGCGTAGACCTTCAGCTTCTTGGCCATCTTCCGGCCGAGGGAGTTCTTGGGCAGCATTCCCTTGACGGCCTTCTCGACGGCCTTCTCCGGCCGCTTCTCCATGAGCTCGCCGTAGCTCACGGAGCGCAGACCGCCCGGGTAGCCCGAGTGGCGGTAGGCCTTCTTCTGCTCAAGCTTGTTGCCACTGAGCGAGACCTTGCCCGCGTTGATCACGATGACGAAGTCACCGGTGTCGACGTGCGGGGCGAAGATCGGCTTGTGCTTGCCGCGGAGCAGGGTCGCGACGTGGCTGGCCAGCCGGCCCAGCACGACATCGGTCGCATCGATGACGTACCACTGACGCTGGACGTCGGCGGGCTTCGGTGAGTACGTGCGCACGGTCGTAGCCTTCTTTTGCTCGCGTCTTCGGCGCGCTGCCGGATGCGGCAGCGCTGGGGTCGGTCGGTGCGGGCACACGACGGCCCGGACCTTCCGTCTCCGCAAAGATGGGAGATGACGCCGGACGCGCCGCGCATTGGTCACGCTGGACCTATGCACACAACGAACGATGAGGTTACCCGCCCTCACGGGCGCAGGTCAAAACACCGGTAACCCTGAGCGAGTCTACCCGACCACAGAACGGTTCTATTTCGGTTCCCGGCAATCTCTTCTTCACCAGGACCCGACATCTCTATCGTTGACTGCGGTATGCGGCAGACCTCTCACACCCGGCACACCCAGCGGAGCGCCCGGCGCCGGAGCCATCTGGGTGTCGTGGTCTGCCTCATGGCGGCCCTGTTCTTCACGGGCGTGCTTCTCGGACGGCTGAGCGACGACGCCGCCCCGGCCGGCCACATCTACCTCAACGAGACCGCGCCGCCCGCCGCCGCCAAGGCCACCCCGTCACCCAGGAAGGCCCAGCCGCACGCGGGCCGGATCGAGCGCGAGGAGACGACGGAGGTACCCCGCGGTCAGTCGGCCAGAAGCCGGAGCCCCAGGCCGTCGGCCTCGCCGACCGACGAGGTGCGCGGCTTCATCGTCGACGACAACGCCCGGGTGCTCGGCGGCGAGGAGATCCAGCCGGCGCCCGGCATGGCGTCCAAGGTCGTCACGCTCACCAACTCCGCCCGCGCCAGGCAGGGCTGCGGCCCGCTGCGCGTGGACGCCCGGCTGACCCGGTCCGCCCGCGCCCACTCGCTGGAGATGGCCAGGAGCGGCCGTTTCGCGCACGACTCCCCCGACGGCTCGTCGCCGTGGGAGCGGATGGAGCGGGCCGGATACCAGGCGGGCGCCGCCGAGAACATCGGCCGCGGCTACACCAGCCCCGAGGAGGCGGTCAGGGGGTGGCTGGCCAACCCCGCCCATCGCCAGAACATCCTCAACTGCCGGATCCGGGCCATCGGTGTGGGCGTGGCCGACGGTCCGGGAGGGCCGTGGTGGACTCAGGACTTCGGCTACTCCTGAGGCGTCGCGGTAATGTCACCGCATGGCTTTCCCCGATGACCGCGAAGACAGCACGGAGAGCGCCCCGCGCCGCTTCCTGAGGAAGAAGCGTGCCGACGACGCCGAGAGCGCCTCTCCCCGCCGTTCGCGCAAGGGTCGCAAGGAGGCCGCCGACACGGGCGACACGTTCGGCATGACCGACCCCTTCGGCGCCGCCCCGGACCCGTTCGGCGCGGACCCGTCCGGCCCCTTCGGCGGGGGGCCCTCGGGTTCCTTCGGAGGTGGCCCGGCGGGGCCCGGCGGGTCTGGCTTCTTCGGCTCCGACGCCGCCCACGACCCCTTCGACACCGCCGCCTCCGGCCCGGGCGGCCCGGGCTCCGGTCGCGGCGGGCCCGGCGGACCCGGGCGCGGCGCACCCGGCCCGGGCGGGCCCGGACCCGGTGGAGCAGGCCCCGGCGGCCCCGGCGGGCCCGGGCCCTCGCGCCGCGAGCCGTTCGCGCCGGGCGGCCCCCAGCGCGACCCGTTCGACGTCGGAGCCCCTGGCTCGGGCCCCGCCCTCCGTGGCCTGTTCGACGCGGGAAGCCCCGGCGCGGGCCCCGCCCAGCACGACCCCTTCGACGCATCCGCCCAGGGACCGTCCGGTGCCGGGCCGTCGGGCCCCGGGGCGCGCGGCCCGTTCGGCGCGGGACCGTCCGCGCCCGGCCCCGGCGGCCCAGGCGCCCGCGGCTCCGACCCCGCCGGCCCAGGCGCCCGTGGCTCCGACCCCGCCGGCCCAGGCGTGCGCGGTTCCGACGGTCCCGGCACGCGCGGACGCGACCCGTTCGAATCCGGCGCCTCCGGAGCGGGCCCCACCGATCCCGGCACCCGTGGACGCGACCCCTTCGACGCCGCGACCTCCGGATCGCCCCCGTCCCGCCGGGGCTCACGCAGGCGCGCCCCCTTCGGCGGCGACTCGGACGAGCTCGCAATCCCCGGCGCCGAGGGCGGACATCACTCCGGCGCGGCGGACGGCAAGGAGGCCACCGACGACACCAAGACCGCGCAGCGCCGCGACACGTGGAGCCCCTACGCCGAGGGACCGCGTTCCCGCGGGCCGCTCTATGCGGTCCTCGGCGGCGTCGCGGTGCTCGGCCTGCTGGTGGCGGCCCTCGTCGTGATGTTCAAGTCCGGCGACGACGCCACCACCGCCGCGCAGACGACCCGCCGCACCTCCGCCCCGCTGCCGTCGGGCCCGGCCGGCAAGTACGCCTACGCCGGCAGCCGCAAGACGGACCCCGAGCCGCTCACGGTCAAGGAGCTCTTCCCGGGCAAGAAGGTCACCGTCTCCGGGCGCTCGTACCAGCTGACGATCACCAGCAAGCTCAAGAAGTGCGCCGACGGCGCCATGGGCGCCAAGATGCAGAAGGCGCTCAAGGACGGCAAGTGCACCCAGCTCATCCGCGCCAGCTTCCGTGACAAGGCCGGCAAGGTGATCGGCACGGTCGGCGTGGCCAACCTCAGCACCAGCAAGGCCGCCACCAAGGTCACCTCCGTCGGCAGCGACGCCAACTACGTCAAGCCGCTGCCGGGCAAGGACGAGGTCACCAAGCTCGTCGGCTCGGGCAGCGGCGGCGCCAACGTCTGGATGCACGGCCACTACGCGGTCATGATCTGGTTCCAGAACAAGGACGGCAGCAAGCCCGACAAGAAGTCCCAGAAGGCGATCATGCGCGCGGTCGACGACATCACCAAGGCGACCGTCTTCAAGGCCCTCGACGCCCGTTCCCTGACAGGTCACCCGGGGAGCTGAATCCGCCCTTCCAGCGAGAAAAAGGTACGAACCACACGTTCCATCCGACCGGGAACGCCCATACCGCCGTGGCGATCTTGCGTCTCTCGCTAGGCTCCCCCTATGCGTGGCCAGGAACCCGGGTCTGAGCACGATCGTGGGCAAGCCGACGGCTCGGCAGCGGCGACGCCACCGCCGAGCTTCGGCCGGCCCGCCGACCACCGCGCTCCGGCCCCGCAGGGGGCCCCATCGGAGGCGACGTCCCCCGACCACCCGCCGCGTCCACAACCGGACGCGACGGCCTCCGGCATGCCGTCCCCGCCCACGGACGCGACGGCCTCCGGCATGCCGTCCCCGCCCACGGACGCGACGGCCTCCGGCATGCCGTCCCCGCCCACGGACACGACCTCACCGCACGTGCCGTTCCCGGCGGCGGACACGACCTCACCGCACGTGCCGTTCCCGGCGGCGGACACGACCTCACCGCACGTGCCGTTCCCGGCGGCGGACACGACCTCACCGCACGCGCCCTTCCCGACTGCGGACACGACCTCACCGCACGCGCCCTTCCCGGCCGCGGACGCGACGCCCGGCCATGCGGGGCTCTCGCCGTCCCCCACGCCGGCGGCTCCCGCCACGCCGCCCCCTGGCTCCACTCCCCCCGGTCTCACGGCGCACGGCCCCACGACGCCCGACGCTCCCGGAGCCCACGGCCCGGCGCAGGGTCCCGTAGCCGGTCCTGCGGCCGGGCCGGGCGGGGCTCAGCCGCCGACGGGCACGGGAGCCACCCGGCCGACGCCCCCTTCCGCCGCCCAGGGCCGGCCGCCGCAGCCCTCGCCGAGCGGCCTCCCCGCGCCGGCCCCCCACCAGGCGTACGAGGGCGGCCGGGCACCGGGGCCCCTCGCCGCGCCGACCGGTCTCCCCTCGCACGACCACGCCGCCACCCCCTCCGGTACGGCGGGGGACGCCGCCCACCCATGGGAGGTGCCGGCGGCCGACGCCGCACCCTACGACTGGTACGCGGACGAGACGCCCGCCGAGCAGCCGTCCACCTGGGCAGGCGGGCCTGTCCCGGGCACTCCGCGCTGGGAGCCGCCGCCCGCCTTCACCGCCGCCGCGGCCGGCATGCAGGTATGGCCCGCCCCGGTCTCGGACACGCCCGCCATGCCCCCGTGGCCTGCCGCGACCGGCGAGCCCGTGCCAGGTCTGGACGGCGACGAGTCATCGCCCGCCGAGCACCGCCCGGCCCCGGCGACCCCGCACACCCCCACCTCGGACCCGCACACCCCCGCCGCGGACCCGCCCACCCCCAGCGCCACCGCGGAAGCCCCGCAGCCCTCCACGGACCCGAACGCGACCGCCCCCCACGGTCTGGACCTCAACGCGACGGCCCCGCACCCCGCCCCGCACCCCATCGAGGGCCCCCACGCACCCGACGTTCCGGCCCGGCCGAGCGCGCCCTCCCCGCAGGACGAGACCCGGCCGGTCCAGCACCCGACCCCGCCGGGCGCCCCCGCCCCTGGCGCGCGTCCCGCCGAACCCGGCGACATCCCGGTCTGGCCGGCCACTCCCCACACCGCCACCCCGCAGCCTCCCGCCCCCGACGCCTCCCCCGCGCCGCGGCCCGGAGACACACCGCCCCCCACCGCCGGGCCACCCGCCGCACCAGCCGGCCACCAAGCCACCGCGCCACCCCCCGGCGGCCGGCCTGCCGGCCAGCAGGCATCCCCGCCCGGCACCCGGCAGACCGCCCCGGCGGCGGGCTGGCCGCCCCCGCCCCAGACCGAGGAACAGCGACAGGAGGAGCAGCTCCCCGAACTGCCCTTCACCCGCGACATCTGGGGCAAACCCGCCGCACCCGCTCCCCGGCCGCTCCAGCAGCCGCCCACGACGTTCCCGCTGCCCAAGCCCCCGCAGAGCGGCCCCGGCCTGCCGGACGGCCCGTTCAAGCAGCCGCCCGGCCCCACCGAGCCGCCCGCCGAACAACCCGGCAAGAGCAAGCGGGCCCTGCTCGCGACCGTGGGCGTCCTGGTGCTGGCGGGCGTCGCCACCGGCGGCTTCTTCGCCTACCGCTCACTGAGCGCGCCCCCGCCGCGCGCCACGACGGCCGCCACCGCGACGACCCCGCCACCCGCGTCCCCGACCGTCACCGAGTCGGCCCCGTCCGCCTCACCCACGGTCCCTGCCGCGGCCGTACTCGACTCCGACGAGACCGACCCGAAGAAGATGTCGATGTCGGAGGCGTTCCGGCGCAAGAAGGTGGAGGCGGCGGGCGCCGATTTCACCCGGGTCAAGACGCACAACGAGGCGACCTGCAGGGAGGCCGCCTCCGGGCCGTTCGCGGAGGCGCTGCGCGAGGAGAAGTGCAGCCGGGTGCTGCGCGCGACCTACGTCGACGCCAAGCGGCGCTACGCCGTGACGAGCGGCATCGCCGTCTTCCCCAGCAAGGAGGCGGCGCTGCGCGCCGACAAGGCCAAGAACCTGGGCCGCAACGTCTGGTTCCGCCCGCTCCCCGGACCTGCGGGGAGCGGCGCCGAGCGCGTGCACATCGCCGGCGGCTACGCGGCCGGCGTGGTCTGGGGCCGCTACATCGTCTTCAGCTACGCGACCTACGCCGACGGCCACACGCCGGGAGCCAAGGACAAGACGCTGGGAAAGGTGAGCGACGCCTTCCGCGACGAGATGTCACTCGTCCTCGAACGGCGCATCGCCGCCGGCTGACGCGGTGCGTACCCGCCGCGTCGCGGCGGCGCGTGCCGCCAGCTCCGCCTCCGGCGGGTAGCCGACCTCCTCCAGGCACAGCCCGTGCGCGGGCGCCACGTGCACACCCGAGTCGCGTACGGCCCGGCCCAGCACCTGGGCCGGCCACTCCACGGGCCGCCGCCCGTCACCGACGGCCAGCAACGCCCCGACCAGCGCCCGCACCATCGAGTGGCAGAACGCGTCCGCCACCACCGTGGCCACGAGCGGACCGCCGTCGTCGCGCACCCACCGGAGCCGCTGCAGCTCCCTGATCGTCGTCGCGCCGTCGCGCTTCTTGCAGAACGCCGCGAAGTCGTGCTCGCCGAGCAACCGCGCGGCCGCCGCGTTCATCGCGTCCGGTTCCAGCGGCCGGTTGTGCCAGACGACCTCGCGGCGGCGCAGCGGGTCGCCCCCTCCCGGCGCGTCACTCACCCGGTACGCGTAACGGCGGAACAGAGCGGAGAATCGGGCGTCAAAGCCGTCAGGAGCCACGCAGACCCGATGAACCCGCACATCCGGCTCCAGGACCCCGCCCAGCCGCCGCACGAGCGTGGCGAGCCTCTCGTCCACGTCCGGGGGCAACCCCTCCGCGGGCACTCCCTCCGGCGCCCCGTCCAGCCCGCCACCCGGCCGATCGCCCGCGGCGCCGCCCACCCCGGCCCCCGGCTGTGCCGGACGGGTGGTGCGGCGGTTGCGGTCGAGCTCGGCGAGGGCCGCCACCGGCAGGTCCACGTGGGCCACCTGCCCCCGGGCGTGCACCCCGGCGTCGGTGCGCCCGGCCACGGTCAACGCGGGCGGCTCGGCCAGGCGCAGGATCCGGCCGAGCGCCTGCTCGATCTCCCCCTGAACGGTGCGCCGCCCGGGCTGCCGGGCCCAGCCGGAGAAGTCGGTGCCGTCGTACCCGAGGTCGAGGCGGAGCCGTACCACGAACTTCCTCCACACATTGCGCGACACCGGCCCCGCCACGCGACGGGGCCGGAAACGAGAAACGGGCCCGGAACCCCGTGCGGGGAACCGGACCCGGAACAGACTGCCCGAAAGATCAGGCCTCGTCCTTCTTCGCCTCGTCCTTGGCCTCGTCAGCAGACTCGGCGGCGGGAGCCTCGGCGGACTCGTCGGCCTTGGCGGCCGGAGCCTCCTCCGCGGCGGGAGCCTCGCTCTCCTCGGCCTTGGCCGGGGCAGCCGCGGTGGCCGGCGCGTCGGTGCGCGAGACGCGGACCGTGTTCAGCGGCTCGGTCACCAGCTCGATGACCGCCATCGGAGCGTTGTCGCCCTTACGCGCCCCGATCTTGGTGATGCGGGTGTAGCCGCCGGGACGCTCGGCGAACGTCGTCGCGATCTCGGTGAAGAGGTGGTGAACGACGCCCTTGTCCTTGACGACGGTGAGCACCTGGCGACGGTTGTGGATGTCGCCCTTCTTCGCCTTGGTGATCAGGCGCTCCGCCAGCGGGCGGAGGCGCTTGGCCTTGGCAACCGTGGTGCGGATCTTGCCGTGGCGGAACAGGTCCGTGGCGAGGTTCGCCAGGATCAGCCGCTCGTGAGCCGGGCTGCCGCCAAGACGTGCGCCCTTGGTGGGCTTGGGCATGGGAGTTCTCCTTGGATGTCAACCCGCCCCGGCCGTACCAGGTACCGGAGTCGGGCCGGACCGCCGTCGCTGCTGCGATCCGTTACTGTCGTCCGCGCCGAACGGCACGGGGAGAGGTGAGGGCCGCGAGGGCCCTCACCGGGTTCAGTACTGCTCGGTCTCGACGTACGCGCTGTCGTCGTCGTCGTAACCGGCGCCGGCCACCGCGCTCGGGTCGAACCCGGGCGGGGAGTCCTTGAGCGCCAGCGACATCTCGTGCAGCTTCTGCTTGACCTCTTCGATGGACTTGGCACCGAAGTTGCGGATGTCGAGCAGGTCCTGCTCGCTGCGGGCCACGAGCTCACCCACGGTGTGGATGCCCTCGCGCTTGAGGCAGTTGTAGGAGCGGACCGTGAGGTTGAGCTCCTCGATCGGCAGCGCCAGGTCGGCGGCCAGGGCGGCGTCGGTCGGCGACGGGCCGATGTCGATGCCCTCGGCCTCGACGTTGAGCTCACGGGCCAGGCCGAACAGCTCGACGAGCGTCTTACCGGCGGAGGCCACCGCGTCGCGCGGCTTCATGGCCGCCTTGGTCTCGACGTCGAGGATCAGGCGGTCGAAGTCGGTGCGCTGCTCGACTCGGGTCGCCTCGACCTTGTACGTGACCTTGAGCACCGGGGAGTAGATGGAGTCGATCGGGATGCGACCGATCTCCTGGCCCGGCTGCTTGTTCTGGGCGGCGGAGACGTAGCCGCGACCGCGCTCGACGGTCAGCTCCATCTCCAGCTTGGCCTTGCTGTTGAGCGTGGCGATGCGCAGCTCGGGGTTGTGCACCTCGACACCGGCGGGCGGCGCGATGTCGGCGGCGGTCACCTCGCCCGGGCCCTGCTTGCGCAGGTACATCACGACCGGCTCGTCGTGCTCGGAGGAGACGACCAGCTCCTTGAGGTTGAGGATGATGTCGGTGACGTCTTCCTTGACCCCGGGAACGGTCGAGAACTCGTGCAGCACGCCCTCGATGCGGATGCTCGTCACGGCCGCGCCCGGAATGGACGACAGCAGCGTGCGGCGCAGCGAGTTGCCGATGGTGTAGCCGAAGCCCGGCTCCAGCGGCTCGATGACGAACCGGGACCGGGTCTCGTCGATCGACTCTTCGAGAAGAGTCGGGCGCTGAGCGATCAGCATGCGGGTCTCCCCTGTTCGTGCGGCGCCCGCTATATGACGCCACTCCGATGTAACAAGCCTAAATGGCGTACGGCGAACCGTACGCCATTCAGCCGCGAGGACTACTTGGAGTAGTACTCGACGATGAGCTGCTCCTGGACCTGGGTGTCGATCTGCTGCCGGACGGGCAGCTGGTGCACCAGGATGCGGAGCTTGTCGGGAACGACGCCCAGCCAGGCCGGGACCGTGCGCTCGCCGGCGGTGGCGCGGGCCACCTCGTACGGCAGGAGGTTGCGCTTGCTCTCGCGCACCTCGATGATGTCGTGCTCGCGCACGCGGTACGACGGGATGTCGACCTTCTTGCCGTTCACGGTGATGTGACCGTGGCGGACCTGCTGGCGAGCGGCGTCACGCGACTGGGCGAAGCCGGCGCGGTAGACGACGTTGTCGAGACGGCTCTCCAGGATCTGGAGCAGCACCTCACCCGACTTGCCGCTCTTGCCCGCAGCCTCCTCGTAGTAGTTGCGGAACTGCTTCTCGAGGACGCCGTAGATGCGACGGGTCTTCTGCTTCTCGCGAAGCTGGAGCTGGTACTCGGTCTCCTTGGGACGACCGCGACCGTGCTCGCCCGGCGGGTAGGGGCGAATCTCGATGGGGCACTTGGCGGACTCGCACTTGCTGCCCTTGAGGAAGAGCTTGGTCTTCTCACGACGGCAGAGCTTGCAGTCCGCGCCCGTGTAACGAGCCATTTCTCAATCTCTCCTGGAATTCAGACGCGGCGGCGCTTCGGCGGACGGCAGCCGTTGTGCGGAACCGGGGTGACGTCCTGGATCGAACCCACCTCGAGGCCGGTGGCCTGGAGGGAGCGGATCGCGGTCTCACGGCCGGAGCCGGGACCCTTGACGAAGACGTCGACCTTGCGCATGCCGTGCTCCATGGCACGGCGGGCGGCGTTCTCGGCGGCCATCTGAGCGGCGAACGGGGTGGACTTACGGGAGCCCTTGAACCCCACGTGGCCGGCGCTGGCCCAGGAGATCACGTTGCCGTTGGGGTCCGTGATCGAGACGATCGTGTTGTTGAACGTGCTCTTGATGTGGGCGTGCCCGTGAGCGACGTTCTTCTTCTCCTTGCGGCGCACCTTCTTCGGCGCACCCTGACGGCTCTTAGGAGGCATCCTTTGCCTTCACTCCTGAGGTGTTCGGTCTCGCGGCTGCGCGGACTACTTCTTACCGGGCTTCTTCTTGCCGGCCACGGTCTTCTTCTTGCCCTTGCGGGTGCGCGCGTTGGTCTGGGTGCGCTGGCCGTGGACGGGCAGGCCCTTACGGTGCCGGATGCCCTGGTAGCAACCGATCTCGATCTTGCGACGGATGTCGGCCTGGACCTCGCGGCGCAGGTCACCCTCGATCTTGAAGTTCGCCTCGATGTAGTCACGCATCGGGACGAGCTCGGTGTCGCTGAGCTGGTGCACGCGCAGATCGCCGCTGACACCCGTGGCCTCAAGGATTTCCTTGGCGCGGGTGCGGCCGATTCCGTAAATGTAGGTGAGAGCGATCTCCAGCCGCTTCTCGCGGGGGAGGTCGACGCCAACCAGGCGGGCCATGGTCGGGCATTCTCCTTCGGTGTGGCGGAGGTCTTGCGCCTCACTACCCCTCCCCATGCCCGGGGTGAGGGCCCCGGCCTCCGACCGGGGGTCTCCTGAGTGGTACGGCCCGCTGCCCCCGGGCCGGAACCCGGTGACGCCGCCTGCTCAGGTGTGACGCGCTATTACTGACTCCGGCTCCTCATGCGTCGAGCCCGCTCCCTGCTGGGGCGGACTCGGAGGAGCCTTGCGGCGACTAGCCCTGGCGCTGCTTGTGGCGCAGGTTGTCGCAGATCACCATGACGCGACCGTGCCGGCGGATCACCTTGCACTTGTCGCAGATCTTCTTGACGCTCGGCTTTACCTTCATTGTCCTTCGTGTTCCTCAGACGTCTTACTTGTATCGGTAGACGATCCGCCCACGACTGAGGTCGTAGGGGCTCAGTTCCACGACCACCCGGTCGTCAGGCAGAATCCGGATGTAGTGCATCCGCATCCGTCCGCTGATGTGGGCCAGGACCTTATGGCCGTTGTCGAGCTGCACCCGGAACATGGCGTTCGGGAGCGACTCGACCACAGTGCCCTCGATCTCGATGGCGCCGTCTTTCTTGGCCAAAATCCCTCGCGTTTCACTGATCGATCGTCTGAGGCTCCGGTTCACTAAGCAGCCGCGACCTCACGCTTCGAAGAGAGCGGCAACCGGCAAAGGCCGCCGACGCGCGATGGTCATAGTGAGCCGACTAAGGAGTGTACGACACCTGAGACTAAAACGCGAAACGCGTGCCAGGTGTCCTGACACAACCAGGCGCCAGTTTACCCCACTCCGCCGCCCCTCCGGCCCCTTCACCGCGGCCGAGCGACCCCGGCTCCGTGGCCCCGTGATGCCGATGGGTCGCGAGCCGCAACGCGGACAAGCCCGCCGGTTCCCCGGCGGGCCTGTCGCGTCGCTGTCGTGCGCCGTGCCGTCACGGCCGCTTCCCGGCGCCCTCCGCACTGCGCCCCCGTGTGGCTGCCCCGCGGCTCGTAGGAGCCGGCAGTGCGAACCAGCGGGTCCGGGACGGGCTCAGCGGCCGCCGGCCACGCGTCAGTAGATGCGGTACACCTTGCCGCACGCGGTGAACTTCCCGCCCCAGCAGGTGTAGGTGTAGAGCTTCTTGATGCCCTTCTTGGACCAGGTGCCACTGTGCGAGCCGTCCCACTTCAGGGCGAACTTGCCGCCGCCACCGCCGTGGAGCTCGTAGCGGAACCAGACCCAGCCGGCCTTGTTCGTGAACTCCTTGCCGTACCACTTGGTGTGGACCTTGCCCTTCGACTTCCAGGTGTAGCCGTAGGTGTAGGCCTTGTGGTTGGCCGAGTAGAACTTGCCCCACTTGTGCACCGGCGCCGTCTGGGAGGCGGCGGCCACGGGGGCGGAGGCGGTGGCCGCCTGGGCGGCCGGGGCGGTGAGCGCCAGGCCGGTGACCACGGAGCCGGCGAGGGCGGCGGTGGCGAGGATCTTACGCATGTCGTTCCTCCGGTGAGGGGTGTCGTCTGTTCTGGACACCGCTCACGTTAGGAAGATTCGCCGCTACGTTCTGTGGAGGAATGCGCAGAATGCACTTGTGCACACTCAGGACTTCTTCTTGTTGTCCTCGTTCCCGCCGAAGACGCTGCTCACGAGCAGGATGACGCCCCACGGCCCCATCACCCACAGCGGCCACGGGTAGACCATGTCGCCGGAGGTGACGCTGATGATCAGCCAGATGGCCCAGTTGATCGAGCTGGCCATCGCCCAGGCGCCCCAGGCCGCGCGCATGCCGGCGTGCTGCTTCTTCGCGACGGCCGCCTCCGGCACCTTCGCCACCTGGCGCTGGCGCAGGTCCACGTCCGGCAGGTCGGCGGTCAGCCGGGCCAGCTCGCCGTACGTCTTGCTCTTGTAGAGCTGCTCCAGCCGTTCGTTGAACTCGTCCATGGTGAGCCGCCCCACCGCGGTGTGTTCCCGGAGCACTGCGGCCACCCGGTCACGTTCGACGTCGGAGGCTCGCATCTCGGGGCTCTGCGACATGCCCACCACTCCCCGGCTAGTTATGCAGTTGCGCCAGACGCTCCGCGCCCCCGTCGAGGGCGGTCAGCACCCAAGGTCCATTATGTGTCACGGCGACGCTGTGCTCGAAGTGCGCGGACTGTTTGCCGTCGATCGTCACGACCGTCCAGTCGTCGGCCAGGACGCGCGTCCGCTCGGTGCCCAGGTTGACCATGGGCTCGATCGCCAGGCACATCCCCTCCTCCAGGGAGGGACCCCGGCCGGGGCGGCCGTGGTTGGCGATCCACGGCTCCATGTGCATCTCGGTGCCGATGCCGTGGCCGCCGTACTCCGCCGGGATGCCGAAGCGGCCCTGCGACCGGACGTACTTCTCGATCTCGTACCCGATGTCGGACAGTCGCCGGCCGATCGACAGCGCGGCGATGCCCCGCCACATCGCCTCCTCGGTGACCCGCATCAACTCGGTGAGCTTGGGATCGACCTCGCCGACGGGCACCGTCACCGCGGAGTCGCCGTGCCACCCGTCGAGGATGGCACCGCAGTCGATGGAGATGATGTCGCCCTCGCGAAGCTTGCGGGCGTTGGTCGGGATGCCGTGGACGACCTCGTCGTTGACCGAGGCGCAGATCGTCGCCGGGAACCCCTGGTAGCCCTTGAAGGACGGGACGGCCCCCTCGTCCCTGATGGCCTTCTCGGCGATGACGTCGAGGTCGAGCGGCGTCATCCCGGGCTCGACCACGCGCCTCAGCAGGTCCAGCGTGCGTCCGACGACAAGGCCGGCAGCGCGCATCTTGTCGAGCTGCTCGGCCGTCTTGATCTGAATTCCATGCCTGTTCTTCTTGAACACGTCTCGGCACCCCCAGGGTATGCAACGGGCGGACGCGGGAGCCCAATTCCCCCACAATAGCCGCGAGGTGGCACGAAAACTCGTGCCACCTCGGACATTCGATCCTTACAGCTATCCCATGAACGGGCGGATGGCCTCCATGGCCCGCTGGGTGACCTCCTCGACCGGTCCCGTCGCGTCGACCCCGACCAGGATGCCCTCGTCGGCGTAGTAGGCGACGAGCGGCGCCGTCTGCTCCTGGTAGACCTCCAGGCGGTGCCGGATGGTCTCCTCTTTGTCGTCGTCACGCTGGAAGAGCGATCCGCCGCAGGCGTCGCACAGGTCGTCCTGCTTGTCGTCGAACTCGACGTGCCAGATGCGCCCGCACTGGCTGCAGGTGCGCCGCCCGGCCAGCCGCCTGACCACCTCGTCGTCGTCGACGACGAGTTCCAGCACCAGGTCGAGCGCCTGACCCCAGTCCTTGAGCATGTCGCGCAGGATCTCGGCCTGGGGAACGTTGCGGGGGAAGCCGTCGAGCAGGAACCCGTCCTGCGCGTCGTCCTCCGAGAGGCGGTCACGGACCATGGCGATGGTGACCTTGTCGGGCACCAGGTCGCCGCGGTCCATGTAGGTCTTGGCCAACTTGCCGAGCTCCGTGCCGCCAGAGACGTTGGCACGGAAAATGTCACCTGTCGAGATCTTCGGGATGGACAGGTTCGATGCGATGTACTGGGCCTGCGTCCCCTTTCCCGCTCCGGGGGGCCCGACCAGAACGAGACGCACTACCGCAGGAAACCTTCGTAGTTACGCTGCTGCAGCTGGCTCTCGATTTGCTTGACCGTGTCCAGGCCGACACCAACCATGATCAGAATGCTCGTCCCTCCGAACGGGAAGTTCTGGCTCGCACCGGCCACCGAGAGCGCCACGATCGGGACCATGGAGATGAGACCCAGATAGAGCGCGCCGGGCGCGGTCAGACGGGTGAGCACGAAGTTCAGGTATTCAGCCGTCGGCCGGCCCGGACGGATGCCCGGAATGAACCCACCGTACTTCTTCATGTTGTCGGCTACTTCAGGGGGGTTGAACGTGATGGACACGTAGAAGTACGTGAAGAACACGATCAACAAGAAGAACGTGATCATGTAGATCGCCGTGTCGCCCGTGGCGAGGTTCTGCGAGATCCACTGCACGACCGCGTTGGGGTTCTCGGCGTTGGCGAACAGCGAGGTCACCAGCTGCGGCAGGTAGAGCAGCGACGAGGCGAAGATGACCGGGATGATGCCGGCCTGGTTGACCTTCAGCGGGATGTAGGTGGACGTGCCGCCGTACATCCTGCGGCCGACCATCCGCTTGGCGTACTGCACCGGGATGCGGCGCTGCGCCTGCTCCACGAAGACCACCGCGGCGATCATGAAGATGCCGACCACCATGACCACGGCGAAGGTGAACTTGTTGGCCTGGAAGATGTTGGCCAGCTCGGACGGGAAGATCGACACGACGGAGGTGAAGATCAGGATCGACATGCCGTTGCCGACACCGCGATCGGTGATGAGCTCACCGAGCCACATGATGACCGAGGTGCCAGCCGTCATGATGATGACCATCGTGACGATCTGGAAGACGTCGTTCGGGTTGATCAGCACGCTCTGCTGACAGTCGGGGAAGAGCTGACCGGAGCGCGCGAGCGCGATGAAGGCGGTGGACTGCAGGACGCCGAGGCCGATCGTCAGATAACGCGTGTACTGCGTGATCTTGGTCTGGCCTGACTGTCCTTCCTTCTTCAACGCCTCAAGGCGTGGGATCACGACGACGAGCAACTGGAGGATGATGCTCGCGGTGATGTACGGCATGATGCCGAGGGCGAAAATCGACAGCTTCAGGAGCGCGCCGCCGCTGAACAGCTGCACCATCCCGTAAATGTTGCCGGTGTCGCCCGTGCGGGCCTGGTCGTAACAGGCGGCGAGATTCTCGACGTGAACGCCTGGAGTCGGAAGAACCGAGCCAAGGCGGAACAGCGCGATGATGCCCAGAGTGAAGAGCAACTTCTTGCGCAGGTCCGGCGTCCGGAACGCCCGGGTAAACGCGGTCAGCACGGTCCCTCCTGCGCGCCTATACGGCGATGTGGGTATGCGATGGAGCGGGGGTCTGCCATCTGAAGTCTCAGGTACAAACGAGCAGGACAGAATCCTGCCGTCTCGCGAACTCTAACGCACTACGGGCGTGGGAGCCCATTGTCAGGGCCCCCACGCCTCGTCATAGCGAAACTACAGCTCGGTAACGGAGCCACCAGCAGCGGCGATCTTTTCCTTCGCGGCGGCCGAGAAGGCATGCGCCTGCACGTTGACCGCGACGGAGATCTCACCGGTGCCCAGCACCTTGACGAGCTGGTTCTTGCGAACAGCACCCTTGGCGACCAGCGTCTCCACGGTGACGTCGCCGCCCTCGGGGAACAGCTCACCGAGCTTGTCCAGGTTGACGACCTGGTAGGTCGTCTTGAACAGGGCGTTGGAGAAGCCCTTGAGCTTCGGCAGACGCCTCTGCAGCGGCACCTGGCCACCCTCGAACCCGAGGTGGACCCCGGTGCGCGCCCTGGTGCCCTTGGTACCGCGACCGGCGGTCTTGCCCTTGGACGCCTCGCCGCGACCCTTACGGATCTTGGCCTTGTTGGCGCCCGGAGCAGGACGCAGATCGTGAATCTTGAGCGGAGCCTTGTCAGTCATGACTAGTCGACCTCTTCCACCTCGACGAGGTGCGTCACCACGGCGACCATCCCGCGAATCTCGGGCCGGTCCTCCTTGACGACGACATCGCCGATTCGCTTCAGGCCAAGCGAACGCAGCGAGTCACGCTGGTTCTGCTTGCCACCGATCTTCGAGCGAACCTGAGTGATCTTCAGGCGTGCCATGACTAGCTCACCGCCTTCGCCGCGGCGGCCTCGGCGATGCCCTCACGCTGAGCCTTGAGCATCCTGGCCGGCGCGACGTCCTCGATCGGCAGGCCACGGCGGGCGGCGATCTCCTCGGGCCGGGAGAGGCCCTTCAGAGCCGCCACGGTGGCGTGCACGATGTTGATCGGGTTGTCGGAGCCGAGCGACTTGGAGAGCACGTCGTGGATGCCCGCGCACTCCAGGACCGCACGCACCGGGCCACCGGCGATGACGCCGGTACCGGCCGAGGCCGGACGCAGGAAGACGACACCGGCCGCCTCCTCGCCCTGCACGGTGTGCGGGATCGTGCCCTGGATGCGAGGCACCTTGAAGAAGTGCTTCTTCGCCTCTTCGACACCCTTGGCGATGGCCGCGGGGACTTCCTTGGCCTTGCCGTAGCCGACACCGACCAGGCCGTTGCCGTCGCCGACGACGACGAGGGCGGTGAAGCTGAAGCGACGACCACCCTTCACGACCTTGGCCACTCGGTTGATCTTCACTACGCGCTCGATGTACGAGACGCCCTTGTCGGCGGCGCCACCGCGGCGATCGTCACGACGGTCCCGCCGCTCGCCACCGGTGCCGCCACCGCGACGCGGAGCTGCAGCCATCAGTGGTTCCTCATCTCAGTTGCCATATCAGAACTCGAGCCCACCTTCGCGGGCGCTGTCCGCCAGGGCGGCGATGCGCCCGGCGTAGCGGTTGCCACCACGGTCGAACACGACAGCGGTGATCCCGGCTTCCTTGGCCCGCTGAGCGAGGAGCTCGCCGACCTTCTTGGCCTTCTCCGTCTTGTCCGCCTCGAGCGAGCGCAGCGCGGGGTCCATGGTGGACGCGCTGACCAGCGTGTGGCCGACGGTGTCGTCCACGATCTGGACGAACATGTGACGGGTCGAACGGTTGACGACCAGACGCGGACGCGCGGTCGTGCCGACGACGTTCTTGCGGACGCGGCGGTGACGGCGGGCCCGCGAGACGGTGCGGGCAGCCGTGTGCTTGCTGAACGCAGTCTTCGGAGCCATGCCTACTTACCAGCCTTTCCGACCTTGCGGCGGATCTGTTCGCCCTGGTAGCGCACGCCCTTGCCCTTGTACGGGTCGGGCTTGCGCAGCTTGCGGATGTTGGCCGCGACCTCGCCGACCTTCTGCTTGTCGATGCCGTCCACGTGGAACAGGGTCGGCTTCTCAACGCGGAAGGTGACGCCCTCGGGGGCGTCCACGATGACCGGGTGACTGAAGCCCAGCGCGAACTCCAGCTGCGTCGGCCCCTTGGCCTGGACGCGGTAACCGACACCGACGATCTCAAGGGTCTTGGAGTAACCCTGGGTGACGCCCTGCACCATGTTGGCGATGAGCGTCCTGGACAGACCGTGCAGCGCACGGACCTTGTTCTCGTCGTTGGGCCGGGAGACGGCGATGGTGCCGTCATCGTCCCGAGCCACGACGATGGGCTCGGCGACCTTGTGAGAAAGCGTGCCCTTCGGGCCCTTGACCTGGACATCCCGGCCGTTGATCGTGATGTCAACGCCGTTGGGCACAGGGATGGGCAGCCGTCCGATTCGCGACATGCTGGGTTCCTCCCCTCTACCAGACGTAGGCGAGGACTTCCCCGCCCACGCCACGCTTGCCGGCCTGCTTGTCCGTCATGAGACCGTGGGACGTCGAGATGATCGCGACGCCCAGCCCTCCCAGGACGCGGGGCAGGTTGTCCTTCTTCGCATAGACCCGCAGACCGGGCTTCGACACCCGGCGCAGGCCCGCCAGCGACCGCTCACGGGTCGGCCCGAACTTGAGCTCCACCACGAGGTTCTTGCCAACCTTGGCGTCCTCGACGGTCCAAGCCTGGATGTAACCCTCCTGCTGGAGGATCTCGGCGATGTGCGCCTTGATCTTGGAGTACGGCATCGACACGCTTTCGTGGTATGCCGAATTCGCGTTACGCAGACGCGTGAGCATGTCTGCGATCGGGTCGGTCATCGTCATGGCCAGTGGCCTTCCTCGCCGCGGTTTCCAGTCGGCCAAGCGTCCAGTGCGTCAGCACTGCTCTGCCGGTGGACCTTCGGCGCGGTCATGGGCGCTCCGCGTCGGAGCACCCTGGGTTTGACAGTGAATATGTACGGCCCGCTGATGAGCCGCTTGGGGGCGACGGTGGCGCCGCCCCCAAGACTAGCTACCAGCTGGACTTGGTGATGCCAGGCAGCTCGCCCCGGTGCGCCATCTCACGGAAGCACACGCGGCACAGGCCGAACTTCCTGTAGACGGCGCGCGGCCGACCACAGCGGGAGCACCGCGTGTAGGCCCGGACCTCGAACTTCTGCTTGCGCCCCGCCTTGGCGATCAGCGACTTCTTCGCCATGATCAGGCCTCCTTGAAGGGGAACCCGAGGAGCTTCAGCAGCGCCCGGCCCTGGTCGTCGTTCTTCGCGGTGGTCACGATCGTGATGTCCATGCCTCGCGGCCGGTCCACCTTGTCCTGGTCGACCTCGTGGAACATGACCTGCTCGGTCAGACCGAAGGTGTAGTTGCCGTTGCCGTCGAACTGCTTGGGCGACAGGCCGCGGAAGTCCCTGATGCGGGGCAGCGCCAGCGACAGCAGCCTGTCGAGGAACTCCCACATGCGGTCGCCGCGAAGCGTGACGTGCGCGCCGATCGGCATGCCCTCGCGCAGCTTGAACTGGGCGATGGACTTGCGGGCGCGGACGACGGCCGGCTTCTGACCCGTGATCACGGTCAGGTCGCGAACGGCGCCCTCGATGAGCTTGGAGTCACGAGCCGCCTCGCCGACACCCATGTTGACCTTGATCTTCACCAGGCCGGGGATCTGCATGACGTTCTCGATGCCGAACTGCTCACGAAGCTGGGCCGCGATCTCCTCGCGGTACTTCGTCTTGAGGCGCGGCGTCGGGCGCTCGGTCTCTGTGGTCGTGGCGGTCATCAGCTGTCCTCACCCGTCTCGTCGGCCTTCTTCTCATCGGCCTTCTTGTCGGCGGGCTTGTCGTCCTTGAGCTTCTTCACGTTGCTCACATGGATGGGGCCCTCCATGGTCTGCACGCCGCCGGTCTTGGCGCCGCGCGGACCCTGGTGGGTCTCCTTGCCATGCTTGGTGATCATGTTGACGCCCTCGACCACCACGCGCTCGTCGCCCGGGTGGGTGGCGATCACGCGACCCTTGGCACCCTTGTTCTTGCCGGCGATGACCTGAACGAGGTCACCCTTCTTCACGTGCAGCTTCGACATCACAGCACCTCCGGCGCGAGCGAGATGATGCGCATGAACTTCTTGTCACGAAGCTCACGGCCGACCGGGCCGAAGATACGGGTGCCGCGAGGGTCACCGCTGTCCTTGATGATGACGGCGGCGTTCTCGTCGAAACGGATGTAGGAGCCGTCGGGCCGGCGGCGCTCCTTGACCGTGCGGACGACGACGGCCTTGACCACGTCGCCCTTCTTGACGCCCGTGCTGCCGGGCAGCGCGTCCTTGACAGTGGCGACGATGACGTCGCCGATACCGGCGTAGCGTCGGCCCGAGCCACCGAGAACACGGATGCAGAGAATCTCCTTGGCACCCGTGTTGTCGGCGACCTTGAGCCGCGACTCCTGCTGGATCACGTTCTACTCCTGTTAGTCGCGCCGGTTCTCACTCGCGTGAGCCTGGCGGAACCTGCTGTTGTCTTGTTCCTCCGGCCACAGCCCCCGGAGGGGCCGCACCGCAGGCGACGCGAGAGGTCTCACGTCCTTGGACACCGTCATGGGGGGTGTCTCCACCCCCCACGAGGCGCGGTATATCCGAGAAGGGCTACTTGGCCTTCTCGAGGATCTCGACGACCCGCCACCGCTTGGTGGCCGACAGCGGCCGAGTCTCCATCAGAAGCACACGGTCGCCCACGCCGCAGGCGTTGGACTCGTCGTGCGCCTTGTACTTGGTCGTACGGCGGATGACCTTGCCGTACAGCCGGTGCTTGACCCGGTCCTCGACGGCGACGACGACGGTCTTGTCCATCTTGTCGCTGACGACCAGGCCCTCACGGACCTTGCGGAAGTGACGCCCTTCGGCGGTCTCCTCAGCGGCCTGGGTGGTCTCGGTGGTCTCGGTCTCAGCCATCGCTCGTCTCCTTCTCGACCGTGACGATGCCGAGCTCACGCTCGCGCATCACGGTGTAGATACGGGCGATCTCGCGGCGGACAGCACGCAGCCGCCCGTGGCTCTCCAACTGACCGGTCGCCGCCTGGAAGCGGAGGTTGAACAGCTCCTCCTTGGCTTCCTTCAGCTTCTGGACCAGGGTGTCCTGGTCCTCCACTCGCAGCTCGCCGGCGGTCAGGCCCTTAGCCATCACGCCTCACCCACTTCACGCTTAACGATCTTGCACTTCATCGGCAGCTTGTGGATCGCGCGCTGAAGTGCCTCGCGCGCGATCGGCTCCGCCACGCCGGACAGCTCGAACATCACGCGTCCGGGCTTGACGTTGGCGATCCACCACTCGGGCGAACCCTTACCGGAACCCATGCGGGTCTCGGCAGGCTTCTTGGTGAGCGGACGGTCGGGGTAGATGTTGATCCACACCTTGCCGCCACGGCGGATGTGACGGGTCATCGCGATTCGGGCGGACTCGATCTGGCGGTTGGTCACATAGGAGTGCTCAAGCGCCTGGATGCCGAACTCGCCGAACACGACCCTCGTGCCGCCCTTGGCGGCTCCGCTGCGGTCAGGCCGGTGCTGCTTGCGGTGCTTGACCCTGCGCGGGATCAGCATGGTCAGCTCCCTTCAGCACCCGGCTGCGCAGCCGGGCCGGTCTCGGGGGCGGCCTGCGCGGCCGCCTCTGTCCTGGGGGCACGGTCACCTCGGCCGCCACCACGGCGGGCGCCGCCACCGGCGCCACCGCGACGGGGACGGTCGCCGCCACCCCTACGGTCGTCACGCTCGCGACGCTGGCCGGCGCGAGCACCGGCGGCAGCCGCCTCACGCTCGGCGCGGCTGGTCGCGGCCTCACCCTTGTAGATCCACACCTTCACGCCGATGCGGCCGAAGGTGGTGCGGGCCTCGTAGAAGCCGTAGTCGATGTCCGCGCGGAGGGTGTGCAGCGGCACGCGGCCCTCGCGGTAGAACTCCGACCTCGACATCTCGGCGCCGCCCAGACGACCCGAGCACTGCACCCGGATGCCCTTGGCGCCGCTCTTCATGGCCGACTGCATGGCCTTGCGCATGGCACGCCGGAACGACACGCGGCTGGAGAGCTGCTCGGCGACGCCCTGCGCGACGAGCTGGGCGTCGATCTCGGGGTTCTTCACCTCGAGGATGTTGAGCTGGACCTGCTTCTTGGTCAGCTTCTCCAGGTCACCGCGGATGCGGTCGGCCTCCGCGCCGCGGCGGCCGATGACGATGCCCGGACGCGCGGTGTGGATGTCGACCTGGACGCGGTCGGTCGTGCGCTCGATCTCGACCTTGGAGATGCCGGCCCGCTCCATGCCCTTCTGCAGCATGCGGCGGATCGCCACGTCCTCGGCGACGTACGACTTGTACAGCTTGTCGGCGTACCACCGGCTCTTGAAGTCGGTCGTGATGCCGAGGCGGAACCCGTGCGGGTTAACCTTCTGGCCCACTATCGGGTCCTTCCCTTCGGCTCGCGGGACTCCACGATCACGGTGATGTGGCTCGTCCGCTTGTTGATCCGATAGGCACGACCCTGGGCACGCGGACGGAACCGCTTCAGCGTCGGGCCCTCGTCGACCCACGCGCGGCTGACAACCAGCGTCTGGGGGTCGAGGTTGAAGTTGTGCTCTGCATTCGCCATGGCGCTGGAGAGCACCTTGTAGATCGGCTCGCTCGCCGTCTGGGGAGCGAACTGCAGCACGGCCTGCGCCTCCGAAGCGGGCAGCCCGCGAATAAGGTCCACCACGCGGCGGGCCTTCTGGGGCGTGACGCGGACGAACCGCGCCTGAGCCCTGGCTTCCATCGCTTACTCCTCTTACTTCTGAAGGCTGCTATCGCCGGCTGCGGCGGTCTTCCTTGACGTGGCTGCGGAAGGTGCGCGTCGGGGCGAACTCTCCCAGCTTGTGGCCGATCATGGCCTCGGTGACGAACACCGGGACGTGCTTGCGACCATCGTGAACGGCGATCGTGTGCCCGAGCATGTCAGGCACGATCATGGAGCGCCGCGACCACGTCTTGATGACGTTCTTGGTGCCCTTCTCGTTCTGGGCGTCCACCTTCTTGGCGAGGTGGTCGTCCACGAAGGGACCCTTCTTAAGGCTACGTGGCATTTCGGCTGCTCCTACCGCTTCTTCCTCTTGCTCCGACGTCGGATGATCAGCCGGTCGCTGGCCTTGTTCGCCTGGCGGGTACGGCCCTCAGGCTTGCCCTTGGGGTTGACCGGGTGACGACCACCGGAGGTCTTGCCCTCACCACCACCGTGCGGGTGGTCGACGGGGTTCATCGCGACACCGCGGACGGTCGGGCGCTTGCCCTTCCACCTCATGCGGCCGGCCTTGCCCCAGTTGATGTTGGCCTGCTCGGCGTTGCCGACCTGGCCGACCGAGGCCCGGCAGCGCACGTCGACCATGCGCATTTCGCCGGACGGCATACGCAGCGTGGCGTACTGGCCTTCCTTCGCGAGCAGCTGGATCTGGGCGCCCGCGGAACGGCCGAGCTTGGCGCCGCCACCCGGACGGAGCTCCACCGCGTGGATGAAGGTACCGGTCGGAATGTTGCGCAGCGGCAGGCAGTTGCCCGGCTTGATGTCGGCCGCGGGGCCGTTCTCGATGCGGTCGCCCTGCTTGAGGCCGGTCGGCGCGATGATGTAGCGCTTCTCGCCGTCGGCGTAGTGCAGCAGAGCGATGTTGGCGGTGCGGTTGGGGTCGTACTCGATGTGAGCGACCTTCGCCGGAATGCCGTCCTTGTCATGCCTACGGAAGTCGATGATCCGGTAGGCGCGCTTGTGACCGCCGCCCTGGTGGCGCGCGGTGACCCGGCCGTGTACGTTGCGGCCGCCCTTGTTGTGAAGGGGCGCAAGCAACGACTTCTCGGGCGTGCTGCGCGTGATCTCGGAGAAGTCCGAGACACTCGAGCCACGGCGACCCGGAGTCGTCGGCTTGTACTTACGGATGCCCATCTTTTTCGTTCATCCTTCGTCGGTTACATGGGTGAGCCCGCCGCACCGAGGTGCGACGGTCTCTGCCCGCTACGGACCATGCGGCCCGCTTTACATCTATGGCTGCTAGCCGATCTGACCGAAGATGTCGATCCGATCGCCCTCCACCAGGCTCACGATCGCGCGCTTGGTGTCGGGACGCTTGCCGAAGCCGGTGCGGGTGCGCTTGCGCTTGCCCTGCCGGTTGATGGTGTTCACGCTGGTGACCTTGACCCCGAAGATCTGCTCAACGGCGATCTTGACCTGGGTCTTGTTCGCGGTCTTCTTCACCAGGAACGTGTACTTGTTGTTCTCATCGATCAGGCCGTAGCTCTTCTCGGAGACGACGGGCTTGATGATGATGTCGCGCGGGTCGACGACCCTCTCCATGCTCATCAGGCGTCTTCCTTCTCACTCTGCTCGGCCGAACCCGCCGACAGACGCGCCACGACCTGGTCGTACGCCTCCTGGGTGAAGACCACGTCGTCGTGGACGAGCACGTCGTAGGTGTTGAGCTGCCCCGCGTCCAGCAGATGGACCTCGGGAGCGTTGCGCAGGCTCAGCCAGGTCAGCTCGTCGGCCTCGTCGACCACGACGAGCACGGTCTTGGCCTGAGTGATCTTACGAAGGGCCTGCAGGGCCGCCTGGGTCTTCGGCGTCTCGCCGGTGACCAGACCGCTCACCACGTGCACGCGACCGCCGCCGGCCCGGTCGGACAGGGCCCCGCGCAGGGCGGCGACCTTCATCTTCTTGGGCGTGCGCTGCGCGTAGTCACGCGGAACCGGGCCGTGGACGACGCCACCGCCGGCGAACTGCGGGGCGCGGGTCGAGCCCTGACGGGCGCGGCCGGTGCCCTTCTGGCGGTACGGCTTCTTGCCGCCGCCTCGGACCTCACCACGGGTCTTGGCCTTGTGGGTGCCCTGCCGGCGAGCGGCGAGCTGGGCCACGACGACCTGGTGGATGAGAGGAACGTTGACCTTGGCGCCGAAGATGTCTTCGGGCAGGTCGACGGTGCCGGTCTTGGCGCCGCTGGCGTCGAGGACGTCAATGGTGGTCACTTGGCAGCCCCCTTCTTGGCAGCGGTGCGGACGAGGACCAGACTGCCGTTGGCACCGGGGATCGCACCCTTGATCAGGATGAGGCCCTTCTCGGCGTCAACGGAATGAACCTTCAGGCTCTGCACGGTGGTGCGGACGTTACCCATCCGACCGGCCATGCGCAGACCCTTGAAAACGCGGCCCGGGGTGGCGCAGCCACCGATGGAACCCGGCGAGCGGTGCTTGCGCTGCGTACCGTGCGACGCGCCCAGACCACCGAAGCCGTGCCGCTTCATGACACCGGCGAAGCCCTTGCCCTTGCTCTTGCCCGTCACGTCGACGAACTGGCCGGCCTCGAAGGTGTCGGCCAGCAGCTCCTGGCCCAGGGTGTAGTCGCTCGCGTCGTCGGTGCGGATCTCCGCGAAGTAACGGCGCGGGGTGATGTCGTGCTTGCGCAGGTAGTCGCCGAGCGGCTTGTTGACCTTCCGGGGGTCGACCTGCCCGAAGCCGAGCTGGATGGCGGAGTAGCCGTCCTTGTCTGCCGTGCGGACGCGGGTCACCACACACGGACCGGCCTCGACCACGGTGACCGGAACCATCCGGTTGTCCGCGTCGAAGACCTGGGTCATGCCGAGCTTCTTGCCCAGGACGCCCTTGATCGTCTTAGCCATGTCAGTGTGATCCCTCAGAGCTTGATCGAAATGTCGACGCCCGCGGGGAGGTCGAGCCGCATGAGCGAGTCGACGGTCTTGGGCGTCGGGTCGATGATGTCAATCAGCCGCTTGTGCGTGCGCATCTCGAAGTGCTCGCGGCTGTCCTTGTACTTGTGCGGCGAGCGGATGACGCAGTACACGTTCTTCTCGGTCGGCAGCGGCACCGGGCCTGCGACCTTCGCGCCAGTCCGCGTCACCGTCTCGACGATCTTCTTGGCCGAGCTGTCGATGACCTCGTGGTCATAGGCCTTGAGCCGAATGCGGATCTTCTGTCCCGCCATAGTGGCCTCGGTGTCCTTCGCTGTCGTCTGAAAAAGTATCGTGCGGCCTGTTGCCGCTGTAGTGCCGCGGGTGTGAGCCCGCGAAGCTCCACGAAGCAGACGCAGTCGATCTGCCTTTTCTTCCGTGATCCGGCAGTTACTTCGGTCACTTCCGAAGCGACTGCGAGATCACGGCTTTGGCGTGGAGCCGAGGGGCGGGAGCCGGAGCTCCTGTCCCTCTCGTGGTGCGGCGGCCGGCCCTGTCTCCGGGGCCGACCGCCACCCCGCGATCGTGCTACTTGATGATCTTCGTGACCCGACCGGCGCCGACGGTGCGGCCACCCTCACGGATCGCGAACTTGAGGCCTTCCTCCATGGCGATGGGCTGGATCAGCTCAACGCGCATCTCGGTGTTGTCGCCCGGCATGACCATCTCGGTGCCCTCGGGGAGGTGCACGACACCGGTCACGTCAGTCGTACGGAAGTAGAACTGCGGGCGGTAGTTGTTGAAGAACGGCGTGTGGCGGCCGCCCTCGTCCTTGGACAGGATGTAGACCTGGCCCTCGAACTCGGTGTGCGGGGTGGTCGTGCCCGGCTTGATGATGCACTGGCCGCGCTCGACGTCGTCGCGCTTGATGCCGCGGAGCAGCAGCGCGGCGTTGTCGCCCGCGTGACCCTCGTCGAGCATCTTGTTGAACATCTCGATGCTGGTGACGGTGGTGGTCGTCTTCTCCGGCTTGATGCCGATGATGTCGACCTGCTCGTTGACCTTGACGATGCCGCGCTCGATACGACCGGTGACGACGGTGCCGCGACCGGTGATCGAGAAGACGTCCTCGACCGGCATGAGGAACGGCTTCTCCGTCTCACGCGGGGGCTCGGGGACGTTCTCGTCGACGGCGTTCATCAGCTCGATGATGCTGTCGGCCCACTTCTCGTCGCCCTCAAGAGCCTTGAGCGCGGAGACGCGGACGACCGGCAGGTCGTCGCCGGGGAACTCCTGAGCGGACAGGAGCTCGCGGACCTCGAGCTCGACGAGCTCCAGGATCTCCTCGTCGTCCACCATGTCGGACTTGTTGAGGGCCACGACGATGTAGGGGACGCCGACCTGGCGGGCCAGGAGGACGTGCTCCTTCGTCTGCGGCATCGGGCCGTCGGTGGCGGCGACCACGAGGATCGCGCCGTCCATCTGAGCGGCACCGGTGATCATGTTCTTCACGTAGTCAGCGTGACCGGGGCAGTCCACGTGGGCGTAGTGGCGCTTCTCGGTCTGGTACTCGACGTGCGCGATGGAGATCGTAATACCGCGAGCCTTCTCCTCGGGCGCCTTGTCGATCTTGTCGAACGGCGTAGCCTTGTTCAGCTCCGGGAAACGGTCGTGAAGCACCTTGGTGATCGCCGCGGTCAGCGTGGTCTTGCCGTGGTCGATGTGCCCAATGGTGCCGATGTTCATGTGCGGCTTGGTCCGCTCGAACTTGGCCTTAGCCACTGGTTCTCTCCTTGAGAATCTGACTGACTTTCGTCTACACACTCGGGCCCGGGTAATCCCGAATCCCTAAACGGCGGGGCGGCTCGCACCGCCCAGCCAGGGGCCGAAGCCCCGTTGGCGGCCGGCCGCCGGTCTCCCGGCGTCCGGCCATAGGGTCCCGAGACTATTCGCCCCGGGCCTTCGCGACGATCTCCTTGGCGATGCCCGGGGGCACCTCAGCGTAGGAGTCGAACTGCATGCTGTAGCTCGCGCGCCCCTGCGTCTTGCTACGCAGGTCACCCACGTAGCCGAACATCTCAGACAGCGGTACGAGCGCCTGGACGACACGGGCACCGGCCCGCTCGTCCATCGCCTGGATCTGCCCGCGGCGACCGTTGAGGTCACCGATGACGTCACCCATGTAATCCTCGGGCGTGGTGACCTCAACGGCCATCATCGGCTCGAGGAGCACAGCGTCAGCCTTGCGCGCGGCCTCCTTGAAGGCCATCGAGCCGGCGATCTTGAAGGCCATCTCGGAGGAGTCGACGTCGTGCGCCGCACCGTCGGTCAGCGTCACCTTCACGCCCACCATCGGGTAGCCGGCCAGCACGCCGAACTCGGCAGCCTCCTGGGCGCCGGCGTCGACCGAGGGGATGTACTCCCTCGGGACGCGACCGCCCGTGACCTTGTTCTCGAACTCGTAGCCGTCGTTGCCCTCGCCCAGCGGCTCCAGGTCGATGATGACCCGCGCGAACTGACCGGAACCACCGGTCTGCTTCTTGTGGGTGTAGTCGACCTTCTGCACCTTGCGGCGGATGGTCTCGCGGTAGGCGACCTGCGGACGGCCGACGTTGGCCTCGACCCTGAACTCGCGGCGCATACGGTCCACGAGGATCTCGAGGTGAAGCTCGCCCATGCCCCAGATGACCGTCTGGCCGGTCTCCTCGTCACGGCGGACCTGGAAGGACGGGTCCTCCTCGGCCAGCCGCTGGATCGCGGTCGACAGCTTCTCCTGGTCGCCCTTGGTCTTGGGCTCGATGGCGACGTTGATGACCGGAGCCGGGAACGTCATCGACTCGAGCACGACCTGGTTGGCCGGGTCGGACAGGGTGTCACCGGTGGTGGTGTCCTTCAGACCCATCACGGCGACGATCTGACCGGCAATCGCCGACGGGCGCTCCTCGCGCTTGTTGGCGTGCATCTGGTAGATCTTGCCGATCCGCTCCTTCTTGCCCTTCACAGAGTTGATGACCTGTGAACCGGCCTCGAGCGTGCCCGAGTAGATGCGGATGTAGGTGATCTTGCCCAGGTGCGGGTCGCTGGCGATCTTGAAGGCCAGGGCGGAGAACGGCTCGGTCGGGTCCGCGTGCCGCTCGATCTCCTGCTCCTCGTTGCCGACCGCGTGGCCCTTGAAGGCCGGGATGTCGGTCGGCGCGGGGAGGTAGGCGACGATCGCGTCGAGCAGGGGCTGCACGCCCTTGTTCTTGAACGCGGTGCCGCACAGGACCGGGTTGATGGCGCTGCCCAGCGTGGCGCGGCGGATGGCCGCGACCAGCTGCTCCTCGGTGGGCTCGGTGCCCTCGAGGAAGAGCTCCATCAGCTCGTCGTCGTTCTCGGCGACGGTCTCGATCAGCCGGTCGCGCCACTCACGGGCGGCCTCGGCGTGGTCGGCCGGGATGTCGACGGTGTCGTACATCTCGCCCTTGGCCGCCTCGGCGCTCCAGAGGTAGGCCTTCATCTTGATGAGGTCGATGACGCCCTTGAAGTCGGCCTCAACGCCCAACGGCAGCTGGATGACCGCCGGGGTCGCGCCCAGGCGGCTGACCATCATGTCGACGCAGCGGTGGAACTCCGCGCCGACCCGGTCCATCTTGTTCACGAAGCAGATGCGGGGCACGTCGTAGCGGTCAGCCTGGCGCCACACCGTCTCCGACTGCGGCTCGACACCCGCGACACCGTCGAACACGGCGACGGCGCCGTCGAGGACGCGGAGCGAACGCTCCACCTCGATGGTGAAGTCGACGTGGCCGGGCGTGTCGATGATGTTGATGGTGTGACCGGCCCACTCGCAGGTCGTCGCGGCCGACGTAATCGTGATGCCGCGCTCCTGCTCCTGCTCCATCCAGTCCATGGTGGCAGCGCCCTCGTGGACTTCACCGATCTTGTAGTTGATGCCGGTGTAGAACAGGATGCGCTCGGTCGTGGTGGTCTTGCCCGCGTCGATATGGGCCATGATCCCGATATTGCGGACCTTGGCCAGGTCAAGAGCGGTCGTGGTGGCCACTTCTCTCGCGTCCTCGTCGTCTCGTCGAACCCGCCGGGGTTACCAGCGGTAGTGGGCGAAGGCCTTGTTGGACTCGGCCATCTTGTGGGTGTCCTCGCGCTTCTTGACACTCGCCCCGAGGCCGTTGCTGGCGTCCAGGAGCTCGTTCATGAGGCGCTCGGTCATGGTCTTCTCGCGGCGGGCGCGGGAGTACTGCACCAGCCAGCGCAGAGCCAGGGTGGTGCTGCGCGCGGCGCGCACCTCGACCGGCACCTGGTAGGTCGCGCCACCGACACGGCGGCTGCGGACCTCGAGGGTCGGCTTGACGTTGTCGAGCGCACGCTTGAGGGTGACGACCGGGTCGTTGCCCGTCTTCTCCCTGCAGCCTTCGAGGGCGCCGTAGACGATCGACTGCGCGATGGAGCGCTTGCCGTCCAGGAGCACCTTGTTGATCAGGGCGGTCACCAGCGGCGAGCTGTAAACCGGGTCAGCCATGAGCTGACGACGGCCAGGAGAACCCTTACGAGGCATTGTTAGCTCTTCTCCTTCTTCGCGCCGTAGCGGCTACGGGCCTGCTTGCGGTTGCGGACACCCTGGGTGTCCAGCGAACCGCGGATGATCTTGTAGCGAACACCCGGCAGGTCCTTCACTCGACCGCCACGCACGAGCACGATGGAGTGCTCCTGCAGGTTGTGGCCCACACCGGGGATGTAGGCCGTGACCTCGATGCCGTTGGTGAGCCGGACACGGGCCACCTTGCGCAGTGCCGAGTTGGGCTTCTTCGGGGTAGTGGTGTAGACGCGCTGGCACACGCCGCGCCGCTGCGGACTCCCCTTGAGGGCAGGAGTCTTGGTCTTGGAGACCTTGTCCTGCCGGCCCTTGCGGACCAACTGCTGAATAGTGGGCACTGCCACTCCGTTTCGTGCCTGGGCCGGTGTTACGTCATGTTGTGCGATTCGCAGGTGCTGCCGGTGTCATGACCTGCTGATTTTGCTTCCTCCCGCGCCCCCGCGCTCGGGCGTGTCGCGCTGTTCGCACAGACACATCCACGAGGACTTCGAGCCAGGAAGCCGTCCCGCGCTCCCGAATCGAGCGCACGGTCGAGAGCCCGCATAGTAACGGGCACGATGCTCAAGACTACCCAGGCCACTGCGACACGTCAAAGCGGCGCGGCAAAGCGGACAAGCTTTGCCACTCCGGGTCGCAGAGGCCATCTCATCAAGGCCCGACTACAGCTCCGCGTCCATGATATCCGCCCCGCATGCCGTTTCGTCGCGCTTCCTCGTGAAGAGCGTCACGGCGGTAACCCCGATCCCTTGACCGTCACCCCGCCCCGCGCCCCACCAGAGGGGCCCCCGCGGCGCCCACAGGCCCGCCACGTCCCCCGAAACGCACTCCGCGCCCCGCGGGTCCCCTCCGGCCCTCCGAGGGCCCAAGGCCGCGACGGAGGAACCGTACGGGCGCCACGGAGGCACGGCCCAGACGGCCCGGAGACTCGCGGCCCCCGTTCGCGCGGTGAAACGTGACGCGCCCGGGACCTCCGAAGAGGTTCCCGGGCGCGTCACGTGTGGGACGAGTCCCTTGCCTATCGGTTGTACTGCCCGAAGTCGTACTCCTCCAGCGGCACGGCCTCGCCGCTGCCGGTGCCGAAGGTGTAGTCGGCCGCGGAGCCGTCGTAGCCGCCCACCGTGTACATGGCGGCCTTGGCCTCCTCGGTCGGCTCGACCCGGATGTTGCGGTACTGGGGCATGCCCGTGCCAGCCGGGATGAGCTTACCGATGATGACGTTCTCCTTCAGGCCCAGGAGCGAGTCGGACTTGGCGTGGATCGCCGCGTCCGTCAGGACCCTGGTCGTCTCCTGGAAGGAGGCCGCCGACAGCCACGACTCGGTCGCGAGCGACGCCTTGGTGATGCCCATGAGCACCGGGCGGCCGGCGGCCGGCGAGCCGCCCTCCGCCACCGTCTCGCGGTTCATCAGCTCGAAGCGCGGGCGCTCGACGAGCTCGCCGGGCAGCAGGTCGGTGTCACCGGACTCCAGCACGTTCACGCGCTTGAGCATCTGCCGCACGATGATCTCGATGTGCTTGTCGTGGATCGACACACCCTGCGAGCGGTAGACCTGCTGGACCTCCGCCACCAGGTGCAGCTGCACGGCCCGCGGGCCGAGGATGCGCAGCACCTCGTTGGGGTTGACCGCACCGGCGACGAGCTGCTGGCCGACACCGACGCGCTGACCCTCGGAGACGAGCAGGCGCGAGCGCATCGAGACCGGGTAGGCGATCTCCTCCGAGCCGTCGTCCGGAGTGATGACGAGCTTCCGGGCCTTGTCCGTCTCGTCGATGCGGACCCGGCCCTCCGCCTCGGAGATCGGGGCGACACCCTTGGGGATGCGCGCCTCGAAGAGCTCCTGGACTCGGGGCAGACCGTGGGTGATGTCGGCACCGGCCACACCACCGGTGTGGAAGGTACGCATCGTCAGCTGCGTGCCGGGCTCACCGATCGACTGGGCGGCGATGATGCCGACCGCCTCGCCGACGTCCACGAGCTTGCCGGTGGCCAGCGAGCGGCCGTAGCAGGTCGCGCAGACACCGATCTTGGCCTCGCAGACGAGCGCGCTGCGGGTGCGGACGGTCTCGACGCCGGCCTCGACCAGCTTCGTGACGTGGATGTCGTTGATGTCGACGCCCTTGGCCACGACGACCTTGCCGTCGACCTCGACGTCCTCGGCCAGGATGCGGCCGTGCACGTTGGACTCGGCGTTCTCGGCCTTGACCAGGTTGCCCGACGCGTCACGCTCACCGACGTGCAGCGGGACCGCGCGGTCGGTGCCGCAGTCGATCTCGCGGACGATGACGTCCTGCGCCACGTCCACCAGACGACGGGTCAGGTAACCCGAGTCGGCGGTGCGCAGCGCGGTGTCGGCCAGACCCTTGCGCTGTCCGTGGGTGGAGATGAAGTACTCGAGCACCGACAGGCCCTCGCGGAACGAGGCCTTGATCGGCCGCGGGATCGTCTCACCCTTGGTGTTGGACACCAGGCCACGGATGCCGGCGATCTGCCGCACCTGCATCTTGTTGCCTCGGGCGCCGGAGTTGACCATCATCCAGACCGGGTTGGTCGCCGGGAAGGCGTTGACCATGTCGGTCTCGACGTCGGCCGTCGCGTGGGTCCAGATCTCGATGAGCTCCTGACGGCGCTCCTCGTCGGTGATCAGACCGCGCTCGTACTCACGCTGCACCTTGTCGGCGCGGCGCTCGTAGTTCTCCATGATCTCGGACTTGTTCGGCGGCGCGACGACGTCGTCGATGGAGATCGTGACGCCGGAACGGGTCGCCCAGCGGAAGCCGGCGTCCTTGAGCGCGTCGAGCGAGTTGGCGACCTCGACCTTGGGGTAGGTCTCGGCCAGCTCGTTCACGATCGTGGACAGCTGCTTCTTGCCGACCTGGAAGTTGACGAACGGGTAGCTCATCGGCAGCGTCTGGTTGAACAGGCACCGGCCGAACGTCGTCTCCAGGCGGAGCGGGTCACCCTGCTCCCAGCCCTCCGGCGCGACCCAGTCGCGCGGCGGCAGGACGTCCTTGAGCCGGATCTGGATCTTCGCCTGGATCTCCAGCTCGCGACGGTCGAAGGCCATCTGCGCCTCGGCGATGGAGCCGAAGACCCGGCCCTCGCCCTGCGCGCCGTCCTTCTGGGTGGTCAGCCAGTAGAGGCCGATGACCATGTCCTGGGTGGGCATCGTCACGGGCTTGCCGTCGGCCGGCTTGAGGATGTTGTTGGTCGAGAGCATCAGGATGCGCGCCTCGGCCTGGGCCTCGGCCGACAGCGGCAGGTGCACGGCCATCTGGTCGCCGTCGAAGTCCGCGTTGAAGGCGGTGCAGACGAGCGGGTGGATCTGGATGGCCTTGCCCTCGACCAGCTGCGGCTCGAACGCCTGGATGCCCAGACGGTGCAGCGTCGGGGCGCGGTTGAGCAGCACCGGGTGCTCGGTGATGACCTCTTCGAGCACGTCCCACACCACGGGGCGGGCGCGCTCGACCATCCGCTTGGCCGACTTGATGTTCTGCGCGTGGTTGAGGTCCACGAGCCGCTTCATCACGAACGGCTTGAACAGCTCCAGCGCCATCTGCTTGGGCAGGCCGCACTGGTGCAGCTTGAGCTGCGGGCCGACGACGATGACCGAACGGCCGGAGTAGTCGACTCGCTTGCCCAGGAGGTTCTGGCGGAAGCGGCCCTGCTTACCCTTCAGCATGTCGCTGAGGGACTTCAGCGGCCGGTTGCCGGGACCGGTGACCGGGCGACCACGACGGCCGTTGTCGAACAGCGCGTCGACGGCCTCCTGGAGCATCCGCTTCTCGTTGTTCACGATGATCTCGGGCGCGCCGAGGTCGAGCAGCCGCTTGAGGCGGTTGTTGCGGTTGATGACCCTGCGGTAGAGGTCGTTCAGGTCGGAGGTCGCGAACCGGCCACCGTCGAGCTGCACCATCGGGCGCAGGTCCGGCGGGATGACCGGGATGCAGTCGAGCACCATGCCGCGCGGCGAGTTGGTGGTGTTGAGGAACGCCGAGACGACCTTGAGCCGCTTGAGCGCGCGGGCCTTCTTCTGGCCCTTGCCGCTGCGGATGGTCTCGCGGAGGTTCTCGGCCTCGGCGTCCAGGTCGAAGCTGATCAGCCGGTCCTGGATCGCCTGCGCGCCCATGCCACCCTTGAAGTAGCGGCCGAAGCGGTCGCGCATCTCGCGGTAGAGCAGCTCGTCACCCTCGAGGTCCTGGACCTTGAGGTTCTTGAAGCGGCTCCAGACCTCGTCCAGCCGGTCCAGCTCGCGCTGGGCCCGGTCACGGAGCTGACGCATCTCGCGCTCGGCGCCCTCGCGGACCTTGCGGCGCTGGTCGCCCTTGGCGCCAGCGGCCTCCAGCTCGGCCAGGTCGGACTCGAGCTTCTTCTGGCGGGCCTCGACGTCGGCGTCACGGCGCTGCTCGATGTGCTGCCGCTCGACGGAGATCTTCGCCTCCAGCGAGGGCAGGTCACGCTCACGCATCTCGGTGTCGACATGCGTGATCATGTACGCCGCGAAGTAGATGACCTTCTCCAGGTCCTTCGGGGCGAGGTCGAGCAGGTAGCCGAGGCGCGACGGGACACCCTTGAAGTACCAGATGTGCGTGACGGGCGCGGCCAGCTCGATGTGGCCCATCCGCTCACGGCGCACCTTGGCGCGGGTCACCTCGACGCCGCAGCGCTCACAGATGATGCCCTTGAAGCGGACGCGCTTGTACTTGCCGCAGTAGCACTCCCAGTCGCGGGTCGGGCCGAAGATCTTCTCGCAGAAGAGCCCGTCCTTCTCCGGCTTGAGAGTCCGGTAGTTGATGGTCTCCGGCTTCTTCACCTCACCGTGCGACCACTGACGGATGTCGTCGGCCGTCGCGAGGCCGATCCTGAGCTCGTCGAAGAAGTTGACGTCCAGCATTGTTTGCGATCTCCCCCTCAGACTTCTTCCACGCTGCTCGGCTCACGCCGGGACAGGTCGATGCCGAGCTCCTCCGCGGCGCGGAAGACGTCCTCGTCGGTGTCGCGCATCTCGATGGACATGCCGTCGCTGGAGAGCACCTCGACGTTGAGGCAGAGCGACTGCATCTCCTTGATGAGGACCTTGAAGGACTCCGGGATGCCCGGCTCGGGAATGTTCTCGCCCTTGACGATGGCCTCGTAGACCTTCACGCGGCCGAGGACGTCGTCGGACTTGATGGTCAGGAGCTCCTGGAGGGCGTAGGCGGCGCCGTAGGCCTCCAGGGCCCACACCTCCATCTCACCGAAGCGCTGGCCACCGAACTGGGCCTTACCGCCGAGCGGCTGCTGGGTGATCATGGAGTACGGGCCCGTCGAACGGGCGTGGATCTTGTCGTCGACCAGGTGGAGCAGCTTGAGGATGTAGATGTAGCCGACCGCGATCGGGTAGGGGAACGGTTCGCCGGAACGGCCGTCGAACAGCCGCGCCTTGCCGCTCTCCTGCACCATCCGGTCGCCATCGCGGTTGGGGACGGTGTTCTTGAGCAGGCCGACGATCTCGCCCTCGTGGGCACCGTCGAAGACCGGGGTCGCCATGTTGGTGCGCGGCTCGACCGTCTCGAAGCCCTTGTCGCGCAGCCGCTCGGCCCAGGCCTCCTCGATGCCCGAGATGTCCCAGCCTCTGGCGGCGATCCACCCGAGGTGGGTCTCCAGCACCTGGCCGACGTTCATCCGGCCGGGCACGCCGAGGGGGTTGAGGATGATGTCGACCGGGGTGCCGTCCTCCAGGAACGGCATGTCCTCGACCGGCAGGATCTTGGAGATGACACCCTTGTTGCCGTGGCGGCCGGCGAGCTTGTCACCGTCGGTGATCTTACGCTTCTGGGCCACGTAGACGCGGACCAGCTCGTTGACACCCGGCGGGAGCTCGTCGCCCTCCTCGCGGCTGAACACGCGGACGCCGATGACCTTGCCCTGCTCGCCGTGCGGCACCTTCAGCGAGGTGTCACGGACCTCACGGGCCTTCTCACCGAAGATCGCACGCAGCAGCCGCTCCTCCGGCGTCAGCTCGGTCTCACCCTTCGGGGTGACCTTGCCGACGAGGATGTCACCGGGGACGACCTCGGCGCCGATGCGGATGATGCCGCGCTCGTCGAGGTCTGCCAGGACCTCTTCGGAGACGTTGGGGATGTCGCGGGTGATCTCCTCCGGGCCCAGCTTGGTGTCACGGGCGTCGACCTCGTGCTCCTCGATGTGGATCGAGGACAGGACGTCGTCCTGCACCAGCCGCTGGGACAGGATGATCGCGTCTTCGTAGTTGTGGCCCTCCCACGGCATGAACGCCACGAGCAGGTTCTTGCCCAGCGCCATCTCGCCGTTGTCGGTGCAGGGACCGTCGGCGATGACCTGGTTGACCTCGATGCGGTCGCCCTCGGCCACGATGGGCTTCTGGTTGAAGCTCGTGCCCTGGTTGGAGCGCTTGAACTTCGCCACCCGGTAGGTCGTCCGGGTGCCGTCGTCGTTCATGACGGTGACGTAGTCGGCGGAGACCTCCTCGACCACACCCGCCTTCTCGGCGCAGATGACGTCACCGGCGTCGGTCGCGGCACGGTATTCCATGCCGGTGCCGACCAGCGGCGCCTCGCTCTTGAGCAGCGGCACCGACTGGCGCTGCATGTTGGAGCCCATGAGCGCGCGGTTGGCGTCGTCGTGCTCGAGGAAGGGGATCATCGCCGTGGCGACCGACACCATCTGGCGCGGCGACACGTCGATGTAGTCGACCTCCTCGGCACGGGCGAGCTCGGTCTCGCCGCCCTTGGTGCGAACGAGGACCCGGGCCTCGGCGAACGAGCCGTCGGGGTTGAGCCTGGTGTTGGCCTGCGCCTTGACGAAACGGTCTTCCTCGTCAGCCGTGAGGTAGTCGATCTGCCCGGTCACCTTGCCGTCGACGACCTTGCGATAGGGCGTCTCGACGAAGCCGAAGGCGTTGATCCGGCCGTAGGAGGCCAGCGAGCCGATCAGGCCGATGTTCGGACCCTCGGGGGTCTCGATCGGGCACATCCGGCCGTAGTGGGACGGGTGCACGTCACGGACCTCGAAGCCGGCCCGCTCACGGGACAGACCACCGGGGCCCAGCGCGGACAGACGCCGCTTGTGCGTCAGGCCGGCCAGCGGGTTGGTCTGGTCCATGAACTGCGACAGCTGCGAGGTGCCGAAGAACTCCTTGATCGACGCCACGACCGGACGGATGTTGATCAGGGTCTGCGGCGTGATCGCCTCGACGTCCTGCGTGGTCATCCGCTCGCGCACGACGCGCTCCATGCGGGCCAGGCCCAGGCGGACCTGGTTCTGGATGAGCTCGCCGACGCTGCGCAGGCGGCGGTTGCCGAAGTGGTCGATGTCGTCGACCTCGACGATCACGTCGTCGATGGGCGCGCCCTCGGCGGCCGGCATCGACTCCTCGCCGGCGTGCAGCCGGACGATGTACTCGATCGTGGCGACGATGTCGTCCTCGGTCAGCGTGCCCTGCGTGATCTCAGAAGCGACACCGAGCTTCTTGTTGATCTTGTAGCGGCCCACCTTGGCGAGGTCGTAGCGCTTGGGGTTGAAGTACAGGTTTTCCAGCAGGGTCTGCGCCGACTCCTTGGTCGGCGGCTCACCCGGCCGCAGCTTGCGGTAGATGTCGAGCAGCGCGTCGTCCTGGCCGGCCGTGTGGTCCTTCTCCAGGGTGGCCCGCATCGACTCGTACTGGCCGAAACGCTCGAGGATCTGCTCGGTGGTCCATCCCAGCGCCTTGAGAAGCACGGTGACGGCCTGCTTGCGCTTGCGGTCGATGCGCACACCGACGCTGTCGCGCTTGTCGATCTCGAACTCGAGCCAGGCACCCCGCGACGGGATGACCTTGCAGCCGTAGAGGTCCTTGTCGGACGTCTTGTCGACGCTGCGCTCGAAGTAGACACCGGGCGAACGGACCAGCTGGGAGACCACGACACGCTCGGTGCCGTTGATGATGAAGGTGCCCTTCGGCGTCATGAGCGGGAAGTCGCCCATGAACACCGTCTGGCTCTTGATCTCACCGGTGGTGTTATTGATGAACTCCGCCGTGACGAACATCGGGGCGGAGAAGGTCATGTCCTTGTCTTTGCACTCATCTACTGAGTACTTGGGCGGCTCGAACCGGTGGTCGCGGAACGACAAGGACATGGTCCCCGAGAAGTCCTCGATCGGACTGATCTCTTCGAAGATCTCTTCGAGGCCCGACTGGGTCGGGACGTCCTTGCGCCCGGCCTGACGAGCCGCCTCGACCCGGGCCTTCCACTTCTCGTTGCCGAGCAGCCAGTCGAAGGACTCGGTCTGCAGGGCGAGAAGGTCAGGAACTTCGAGGGGCTCCTGGATGCGCGAAAAAGAGACGCGACGGGGACCGGCGGGTACGGCGGAGGCGTTGCGCGAGGCTGCCAACAGATGTCCTTCCGAGGGCTCGCGGCGGACTGACTACACGCACGCCAGACAACCTCGCAACGTGAGCAAGCGGAGCGGGTCGTCAAAGGGCAGCGCAAAGGGGCAGTGTAGCCGAACGGCACACGCCTGTCCACTTCGCCTTCGCTGCATGCTCCACGTTGGTCGCAGCATCGCCCGTCAGAGCTGAAACGTCAAGCCCACAAGCCGGACTTTCCGCCGACTAGAGGCCCGGACGCTGGGTTTTCTCCCCTGTGTGATCGGGCGTCTACCGCCAGGCCCCAAGACGATACCCGCGAACGGGGGCGGTTAACGCTCCGTCACACCGAAGACCGAACCCATGCCGGCGACCGGTGTGGTCGTGACTGAGGTACCCGGCTCGTCGGACTCGCCAAACCTCTTTTTTGGTAACAATTGAACGATGCGCCGCGCCCGGCGATCACGCTGCGCCGATGAGCGTCGACAGGTCGGCCACCAGCCACCGGGAGCCCTGGCGGACCATGAGCAGTCTGGCCCGGTTCTGGATGATCTGTCGCTGCGGCTCGGCCTTGCCGGGAACCTCCTTGACCGTGCCCACGTTCACGAACAGCAGAATCTCGGCCCGGTCGGGCTCGGCCCGCTCCACGGCCGCCGCGACCACCCTCGTGGTCTGGATCGTCTTCTGGGCCCTGGCCTTGGGCGCCAGGGTCTTGGCGAGCCGGCTGTAGTGGCCGGACAGCGGGCCGGTGGTGTGCCCGGCGGCCCGGGCGAGATCCCGCTCGACCGTACGGTGGTCGTACGACAGCAGGGCCGGCGCGATCGACCGCGCGGCCGCCATCGCCTCCGTGCCCGCCGTCTCGGCGTCGCGCACCTCCCGCAGGTCCGACCACATCACCCCGGCCACCGCGCCCAGAGCGAGCACGGCGAGCGCGAGCACCGCGATCAGGACGGTCCTCACACCACCTGCACCGCCTTCGACACCAGCCAGGTGCCGCCGACCTTGGTCAGCTCCATCGACCACCGGTAGAGCCGATCCTGCGGCGGCGTCTTCGAGCCCTCCCACCGGATGTCGACGTCGGCCACGACGAGGGCCGTCGCCGTGCCGCCCGACAAGGAGACCAGCCCCGCCGCGCGCAGCACGCCGGTCTGCACGACCTTGTTCGCCACGGTCGTGGTCCTGAGCCGGTCGAGGCCGGCTTCGTACTCCTTGCGCGCCGCGCCCGTGGACGTGGCGAGGATCCGCCGGACGTCGTCGTCCACCGTCTTGTGGTGCAGCGCCACGAGGCCGGCCGCGTGCGCGCGGGCGGCGTCGAGCGCCGCGCTCCGGTCGTCTGCCCCGGCCTGCGCCTCACGCGCCTGCGCGCCCAGCCAGAAGGCGGCGCCCGCCAGCACCACCAGGAGCGCCGACAGGACCGCGATCACGACGCGGGCCGCCCGTGGGGAGACACCGATGCGGGCCGTCCGTGCGGCGAGACCCGCCACGCGCGCTCACCTCGCTCCCCTCTCCGGTTCGCCGGATCATAACCCGGCGCCTCGCCGCCGCAGCGGGGATTCGGCCGAGGAGGTACGAGACGGCATGGATCGGACGGCTCCCGGGACGGCTCCCCGCACGCGTGTCTCCATGCCCCTGGATCCTGGCCCGTGTCCCCAGTGCCCACGTTCCCGTGTCCGTGCCCCTGTCCCCGTGTCCGTGCCCCGTGTCCGTGCCCCCGTGCCCGTGCCTTCGTCCCCGTGCTGCGCCCGTGTCGCCGCGCGTCCGTGCGGGGGCGTGCGGGGCCGGGTGGAATCAGCTGGTCCCTCGGGTCCGGGACGCCCCGGTCGGCCACCCGCGCAACCCGTGGACGACACGGCCCGTGGACGACATGACCGGCAGCCGGGCCCTATCAGGTCAGGCTCGATCACGGGGTCGGGCCCGACGTGAGGTCGTGGATCGTCACACCGCCCACGCTCGTGCTCGGGAACGTCTCCTGCACCCAGGCCGCGATCCGGGCCGCGGCGTCGCTTCCGCCCGTGCCTCCTGTGCCGCCCGCGCCTCCTGCGCCGCCCGTGCCTGCCGCCATGCCCGTGCCTGCTGAGCCGCCCGCCCGGCCCCGGCCGTTCATGCCGGTCCCGACGAAGTAGTGGATCTTCCCCTCGGCCACGTACCGCTGGAACGCGGCCAGTGTCGGGGCCGGGTCGGTGCCATTGAACCCGCCCACCGCCATCACCGGCAGGCCCGTCGCGAGCTGGTAGCCGGCCGCGTTGTTGGAGCCCACGGTCGCGGCGATCCAGGTGTAGGAGGCCGCGTCGCGCCTCAGGTGGGCGGTCAGCTCGGCGCTGGGCGTGGCGGCGTCGAGCAACCCGCCGGCCCGCCCGCCCCTACCGGCGCCGGGCCCGCCGCCGTCGCCCCAGGCGCGTCCCGTCCCGTCCGTCGTCCCGTCACCGCCCGCGCCCGGGAACGTTCCCGGAAGCCCGCCCTGCCGCGCCGCTGCCGGTGGCCGACCGCCCGCCGCACGGACCGCGCCCCCTCCGAACCCGCCCCCTCCGAACCCGCCCGTCGAGGGACCGGCCGTGGGGATGGCCCCGGTGTGGGGGGAGGACGCGGTCTCCACGGCGTACGCGACCGGCCCCGCCAGGCACACCACCACCGCGGCCGCGGCCGCGGCCGCCACCCCTGACGAGGTCCTCAGCCCCGGCCGGGAGGGCGCGTACCGGCCGGCCACCAGCAGGCCCGCTGCGACGACCAGCCCGCAGACCAGCACCGCCGGCCCCAGCCACGGGTTCCAGTCCGCGCTGCGCGCCAGCAGCACGTACGCCCACCCGGCCGTCACCGCGCTCACCCCGGCCAGGACCCCGCACGCCCGCCGCTCCCACGCGAGCGCCACCCCGGCCCCCACGAGCGCCGCGATCGCCGGTGCCAGCGCCACCGTGTAGTACTCGTGGAAGATCCCCTGCATGAGGCTGAACACCAGGCCGGTGACCAGCAGCCAGCCTCCCCACACGCCGAGCTGCGCCCGCGCCGGGTCGGTCCGCGGCGCCCGCCGCGTCAGCCACAGTCCCGCGGCGAGCAGCGCCAGGGCGGCCGGCAGCAGCCACGAGATCTGCCCGCCGAGCTGGGTGTCGAACAGGCGCAGCGGGCCCGCCTGCTGGTTGGTGTTGCCCAGGCCGCCGTAGTCGCCGCCGTTCAGCCGGCCGATGCCGTTGTAGCCGAGCGCCAGCTCCAGCACGCTGTTGGTCTGCGACCCGCCGATGTACGGCCGGTCCGCGGCCGGCACCAGCGCCACGGCCAGCACCCACCACCCGGCCGACACGACCACGGCCGCGCCGGCGAGCGCGAGCTGCCACACCCGCCGCCACAGCCCGGCCGGCGCGGTCACCAGGTAGACCAGCGCGAACCCCGGCAGCACCAGGAACGCCTGCATCATCTTGGCCAGGAACCCGAGCCCGACGCACGCCCCGGCGAGCACCAGCCACCGGGTGGACGCCCGCTCCTGCGCCCGCACCACGCAGTGGGCGGCCAGGGCCAGCAGCAGCACCAGCGACGCGTCGGGATTGTTGAACCGGAACATCAGCACCGCCACGGGAGTCACCGCCATGACGGCTCCCGCCAGCAGCGCCGCCCACGCGGGAAAGCGGCGGCGCACCGTCGCGTACACCACGGCCACTGTCGCGACGCCCATGAGCGCCTGCGGCGCGAGGATGCTCCACGGGCTCAGCCCGAACAGCCGCACGCTGAGCGCCATCGGCCACAGGGAGGCGGGCGTCTTGTCGACGGTGATGGCGTTGGCGGCGTCCGAGGAGCCGAAGAAGAACGCCTTCCAGCTCTGGCCGCCCGCCTGCACGGCCGCCGAGTAGTACGGGTTGGCCCAGCCGGAGGCGTCCAGACCCCAGAGGTAGAGCGCGGCGGTGGCGGCGAGCAGCCCGCCCAGCGCCCCCAGTCTCTTGGCATGCGCGTTGATGGTCACGACCGCACGCTAGGAACGGCCTCTCGGCGTGCCATGAACCCCGCATGAGAATCTCGTGAGCGCGGTACGGCGCTCCCCCGGAAGACGCCGGACGCGGCCGAGGTGACGCAGGGGCGTGGCGCCCCGTCCGCGTGCCCCCGCGCCGGACCGCACCTCGGCCGGGCATGCAGAAGGGGCGGCACACCCGGCACCTGGGTGTGGCCGCCCCTTCTGGCGAAAGCCTCGACGAGGCGCCGGTGGGGCGCCCCGGAAGGGTGTTACTTGACGGTGACGGTGGCGCCGGCGCCCTCGAGGGCAGCCTTGGCCTTCTCCGCCTGCTCCTTGTTGACCTTGCCGTCGAAGACGGACTTGGGAGCGCCGTCCACCAGGTCCTTGGCCTCCTTGAGGCCCAGGGACGTGAGGGCGCGGATCTCCTTGATGACCTGGATCTTCTTGTCGCCGGCGGCCTCGAGGACGACCTCGAACTCGTCCTGCTCCTCGGCAGCGGCGGCCTCGCCACCGGCGGCGGCCGGGGCAGCGGCGGCGACCGCGACGGGGGCGGCGGCCTTGACGTCGAAGACCTCCTCGAACTGCTTCACGAACTCGGAAAGCTCGAGGAGGGTCATCTCCTTGAACGCGTCGAGCAGCTCGTCGGTGCTGAGCTTCGCCATGATGGTTTCCTCCGTATGGAACTTGCGAAATTTAGGAACGGGACCGCGGGATGTGCGGCAATCCCCGAGTTACTCGCCCGCCTCTTCGCGCTTGGCGCGAAGGGCGTCGGCCAGCTGAGCCATGTTGGTGGGCAGCGCGGCGAACATCGCAGCAGCAGCGCTCTGCTTCGCCTTGATCGCGCCAGCAAGCTTCGCGAGGAGGACCTCGCGGGACTCGAGGTCGGCGAGCTTGGTGATCTCCGCGGCGTCGAGGGCCTTGCCCTCGAGAACGCCACCCTTGATCACCAGAAGGGGATTGGCCTTGGCGAAGTCACGCAGACCCTTGGCCGCCTCGACGACGTCGCCCTTGACGAAGGCGACGGCGGTCGGGCCGAGCAGCAGGTCGTCCAGACCCGTCACGCCGGCCTGGTTGGCGGCGATCTTGGTCAGGGTGTTCTTCGCCACGGCGAACTTCGCATTCTCACCGAGAGTGACGCGCAGCTGCTTGAGCTGGGCAACGGTGAGACCGCGGTACTCGGTCAGAACGGCGGCAGCGCTGCCTTCGAACTCGCTCTTGAGCTCGGCAACCGCTGTCGCCTTATCCGCCCTCGCCATGGGCCTCCTTCCAGATGTGCCGCCGGGAAGGCCCAGAAATGAGAACGGCCCCGGGCGCAGGGGCGCACGGGGCTCACGCACATGGATCAACCACGTGGGGAAACTCGCATCACACCTGCGCTGGCCGTCCGCACGAAGCGGATCCTTCGGTCGTCAGGTCTTGAGGCACCCGACAACGACCGGCGGTCTTTGGCAACGACCAGACTACGGCCTGGCCGCCGAGTTTCCAAATCGCTCTCAGTTGGTGGTCCGCTTGGGCAGCTCACCGACCTGGTCGGCGGGCGGGGCCGCGATGTCGACCGGCTTGTCGAAGTCCTTGAAGAACAGCGTGGCGTTGAGCGTCGCGCCGTCCTTGGCGCCGTTCAGCGCGAGCTTGCGGGGCAGCCCGTCGGAGCCGGCCCACAGGTCGAACTTCACGTCCTTGAGCTCCGCCATCCCCTTACGCGCCTGCTCCTGCTTGTCGGCGGGAAGCTGCTGCACGGCCACGTCCACGGGGAACGTGCCGCTGTAGTGGGTGGTGTCCTCGCCGTTGACGCTCTCCGTGCCGACCGACTTCACGTCCTTGGAGGCCGTGGTCATCTTGGTCACGCTGGCGAGATCGAACTGCTGGATCTGGTCGAGGTACTGCTTGACCTGGCCGGAGGTGTCGGCGTCGGTGAGCGAGACCTTGATCCAGGGCTTGGTGGCGCCCAGCATCTCCTTGAGCGCGTCGACCTTGACGTACAGGGTGTCGCCCTGCAGCACGGCCCGCACGCCGCCGGGGACGCTGCGCTGGCCCAGGTCGACCGTGTCGAGGGTGAGGTCGACGGCCAGTTGCGGCTTGCTCTGGTAGAGCATCCGCCCCTGCACCTTGCCGCCGCCCTCCTGGGGGTGGGTCACGTCGACGACCGCGTCGACGGTGTAGCTGTTGGCCTGCGCCGTCTTCTGCGCAGCCTGCGCGAGCACCTCCGAGGCGGCCAGGTTGACCTGGAGGGGCTGCGCGTTCGATCCACAACCGGCGACCGCGACCGCGACCATGGCGGCGCCGGCCGCGGCGGTGGCGAGACTAATCCTGCGCTTCAGCATGCTTCGACCCTACGTGTCGATTGTCGGGACTGCCGTATTCCCCGAAGATCTCGGGGAAAACCCAGGGTCATCCCCGACCCCCGCCCCCAGCACCTCGTCAAGCCGTTCGAACCCCTCCGACACCCCGCGCGCCATCGGGGAGGCGATCACCAGGTCACGCGCCCGCCTGGACGCGAACAGGTGGGTCGTGGTGAGCGTGGTCACGCCGTCCCGCTCGGCGAAGTCGTGGCCGACCAGGGCTTCGCCCGGATACCAGTGCTCGTCGAACGATTCGGTGTAGCACAACCGGGACGGCTCGGCGATCTCACGGTAGGTGCCACCGCAGGCCATGGCGGCGCCTTCGGGGCCGTCCCAGACGAACCGCCAGGCACCGCCCACCCGCAGATCGATCCGCGCCTCCACGATCGTCCAGCCCCGGGCGCCGTACCACCGCGCGACCAGCTCCGGCCTGGTCCACGCGGCGAAGACCAGGCGGCGGGGCGCCTCGAACGACCGCGTCATGACGATCGCGCGCTCCGACGGCGTCGCCACGGTCACCCGCACGGTCACGGGCGCCACCGCGGATCCCGGCCGATGAAGGCCAGCAGCCTGTCCTGCAGGCGGGCGTCGTCCTCGACGCTCACCTCCGGGCCGAAGACCTCCACCCCAGGCCCGAACGCGCCCGGCGTGCGGAACTTCTCCACCAGGTCCCCGGGCAGGGCCGTCATCGCCGCCCAGGCGCGTTCGACGTCCTCCGGATCCATCGTGTCGTCCTGGAACGTCGCCCGGGCGAGATCCCAGCCGTGCAGCAGGAGATCGTCGCTGAGGACCTGATCGATGTGCCGCTCCGCCGGCACGCGACCGGCCGGGGTGTCGCACGGCCTGCCGGCGAGCGAGGGATCGTCCAGGACCGCCTCCACGTCCGCGCGGGCGGCGCGGAAAGCCGCCACCGGATCGTCGTCCACCGACGGCGCGGGGCCGAGGGAACGCCCGAGGGGCCGCAGCATCGCCTCGTGCATGTCGACGATGTGCCGCACCACGTCCCTGGCCGTCCACTTCTCGCACGGCGAGGGAAGCGACCACTGGTCCGGATGGACGGACACGACCTTGCGTTCGAACGTCTCGGCTCGGCGCCGGTAGCGATCGGCCATCTCACTCATCACGGCCGTTCCTCTCCTTCAGCTCGTCCAGCAGGCCGTCGAGGCTCCGGTAGCGGTCCTCCCACAGGTTCCGGTAGCCCTCCAGCCAGTCGGTGGCGTCCTTGAGCGCGTCAGCCCGCAACCGGCAGGGCCGCCGCTGCCCGTCCCGGCCACGGGAGATCAGCCCGGCGCGTTCGAGAACCTTCAGGTGTTTCGAGATCGCCGGCTGGGTCATGGCGAACGGTTCGGCCAGCTCCGTCACCGTGGCCTCGCCCGCCCTGAGCCGGCCCAGGATCGCCCGGCGGGTCGGGTCGGCGAGCGCCGCGAAAGTGGCGTCGAGGTCCACCCCACATCCCCCTCCTTACACATAACCAATCATTAATATAACCAACTGGTATGTCAAGGTGGCGCGGTAACGCCTGGACGGCGATGCCGTACTCATGCCGGGTCCGGATACGCGACGGCCCCCGCCTGGTGCAGGCGGGGGCCGTCGGTGGTGCGGGTGGGGCTACGCGTCGAGCTCGGCCGTGAGGCCGCGGGTCGCGTTGGGGTCGACGGGGACGCCGGGGCCCATGGTGGTCGAGAAGGTGACCTTCTTGACGTAGCGGCCCTTGGCGGCCGACGGCTTGAGCCGCAGCACCTCGTCGAGGGCGGCGGCGTAGTTCTCGACCAGCCTGCGCTCGTCGAACGACGTCCTGCCGATGACGAAGTGCAGGTTGGCCTGCCGGTCCGTACGGAACTCGATCTTGCCGCCCTTGATCTCGGTCACGGCCTTGGCCACGTCGGGCGTCACCGTGCCGGTCTTGGGGTTGGGCATGAGACCACGGGGGCCGAGGACGCGGCCGAGGCGTCCGACCTTGCCCATGAGGTCAGGGGTGGCCACGACGGCGTCGAACTCGTTGAGCCGGTTGCCCTTGGCGATCTCGTCGATCAGCTCGTCGGCGCCGACGATGTCGGCGCCCGCCTCGCGGGCCGCCTCGGCACGGTCACCGGTCGCGAAGACCAGGACCCGGGCGGTCTTACCGGTGCCGTGCGGGAGGTTGACCGTGCCGCGCACGATCTGGTCGGCCTTGCGAGGGTCGACGCCCAGCCGCAGCGCCACCTCAACGGTGGCGTCGAACTTGGTGGTCGAGGTGCTCTTGGCGAGCTTCGCGGCCTCGGCCGGCGAGTAGAGCTTGTCGCGGTCGATCTTCGCCGCGGCGTCCTTGTGCGCCTTGCTGCGCTGCATGATTTCTCCTTGTGGTCCGCGGGCCAGCGCTGGGCCCTCCCACGGGTGACGAAAAAGGGTCAGTCGGCGACGGTGATGCCCATCGACCGGGCGGTGCCGGCGATGATCTTCTCGGCGGCCTCGACGTCGTTGGCGTTGAGGTCGGGCATCTTGGTCTCGGCGATGCTGCGCAGCTGCTCGCGGCTGAGCTTGCCGACCTTGTCCTTGTGCGGGACCGCACTGCCCTTGTCGAGGCCCAGAGCCTTCTTGATCAGCTCGGGTGCCGGGGGCGTCTTCGTGATGAAGGTGAAGCTGCGGTCCTCGAAAATGGTGATCTCGACGGGGATGATGTTGCCCCGCTGAGCCTCCGTCGCAGCGTTGTACTGCTTGACGAAGTCCATGATGTTGACGCCGTGCGGACCGAGGGCGGTACCGACCGGCGGTGCGGGCGTGGCCTGGCCAGCGGGGAGCTGGACCTTGACGAGCGCCGCGATCTTCTTCTTCGGAGGCATGTGTCCTTCTCCGGGTCCTGATCGTGATGCCGTCCGGGCGCGGGTGCGGCCGGACATGTCGGAAGGCCGCCCTTCGCGAGGGGCGGCCAGCCGAACGTCTAAGTGTATGTGATCGTCTTAGATCTTCGAGACCTGGTTGAACGACAGCTCGACCGGGGTCTCGCGACCGAAGATGGAGACGAGCACCTTGAGCTTCTGCGACTCGGGGCTGATCTCGCTGACCGAGGCGGGAAGCGTGGCGAACGGGCCGTCCATGACCGTGACCGACTCGCCGATCTCGAACTCGACCGCCGGACCGGAGCTGGCCTTGGTGGTGGCCTTCTTGGTCTCCTCGGACGGCTCGGGGGCGAGCAGCTTGGCGACCTCGTCGAGGCTGAGCGGGCTCGGCTTGTTGGACAGGCCCACGAAGCCCGTCACGCCCGGCGTGTTGCGGACGGCGGCCCAGGACTCGTCGGTCAGCTCCATGCGCACCAGCACGTAGCCGGGCAGCACGCGCTCCTTGACCGGCACCTTCTTGCCGCTCTTGAACTCCTGGACGGTGTGCGTCGGCACCTCGACCTGGTAGATGTAGTCCTCCATGTTGAGCGACACGTTGCGGCTCTCGATGTTGGACTTGACGCGGTTCTCGTAGCCCGCGTAGGAGTGGATCACATACCACTCACCGGGCTGGCCACGCAGACCGCGCTTGAACTCCTCGACGGGATCGACGTCGGGAAGGATGTCACCGTCTTCGTCGGCGGCGGGAGCCTCGACGGTCGCCTCGTCGCTCTCCGCGACCTCGGCGTCGACGGTCTCCTCAGCGGCCTCGACGGCCTCTTCCGGCTCGTCACCCCACTGGTCGCGGGGCTCCTCGGCCGACACTGAAGACTCGGACACGGTGACTTTCCTCTTCCGTCGAATTTCGTCGAATCGAATGGCGACTCCGTCAGCCGGTGGCGGCGACGACTCCTGGTCAGGCTCCGCCGAAGACCCGCAGGACGACCCAGCCGAACGCGGCGTCGAGGCCGTACACGATGCCAACCATGATCAGAACGAATATCAGAACGACCGTGGTGTAGGTGACGAGGTCCTTGCGTGTCGGCCAGATGACCTTGCGGAGCTCGTTGACGACCTGCCGGTAGAAAAGGGCAGGCGACGTGCGTGACTTCTTCTCGCCACTGGGCTTGCCTGCGGTCTCGCCGCGCGTGTCGATCGCCACAGTCCTCACCTGAATCTGTCGTATCCAACGCAGTTTGCGGCGCGCTTACACGCCATTATTGCGCGGACCGCACTCGCAGGGCACGAGGGACTCGAACCCCCAACCGCCGGTTTTGGAGACCGGTGCGCTACCAATTGCGCCAGTGCCCTATGTCGTCAACCACACTACCCTGATCGACTCACTGCCTGGACCGAACCGCACGGCGACATGCGGCGGTACGACCAGGCGAAAGTGTATCGGTGCTTGCCCATTACGTCGAACCCATTCTGATCGCCCAGGTCAGGCGCGGCGTGGGAGCGGCATGGGAGCATGGACGACATGTCTGACCGACCTCGCATCTCCGCGCGGATCTCCGCGATATCCGAGTCCGCCACGCTCGCCGTGGACGCCAGGGCGAAGGCGATGAGGGCGGCGGGCCGCCCGGTCATCGGCTTCGGCGCGGGCGAGCCCGACTTCCCCACGCCCGGCTACATCGTCGAGGCGGCGGTGGCGGCGGCGCGCGAGCCGCGTTTCCACAAGTACACCCCGGCCGGCGGCCTGCCCGAGCTGAAGGAGGCGATCGCGGCCAAGACGCTGCGCGACTCCGGCTACCGGGTGGAGCCGTCGCAGGTGCTGGTGACCAACGGCGGCAAGCAGGCCGTCTACGAGGCGTTCGCCACGCTGCTCGATCCGGGTGACGAGGTCCTGGTGGTGGCGCCCTACTGGACGACGTACCCGGAGGCGATCAAGCTCGCGGGCGGCGTCCAGGTGGACGTGGTCACCGACGAGACGACCGGCTACCTCGCGACCGTGGAGCAGCTGGAGGCGGCGCGCACCGGGCGCACCAAGGCGCTGCTGTTCGTCTCGCCGTCCAACCCGACGGGCGCCGTGCACACGCGCGAGCAGACGGTGGAGATCGGCCGCTGGGCGGCCGAGCACGGGCTGTGGGTCGTCACGGACGAGATCTACGAGCACCTCGTGTACGGCGGGACGGAGTTCACCAGCATCGCCACGGCCGTCCCCGAGCTGGGCGACCGGGTCGTCGTGCTCAACGGCGTGGCCAAGACCTACGCGATGACGGGCTGGCGGGTGGGCTGGCTGATCGGCCCGGCCGACGTGGTCAAGGCCGCGACCAACCTGCAGTCGCACGCCACCTCCAACGTGGCGAACGTGTCGCAGATGGCCGCGCTGGCCGCCGTTTCGGGCGACCTGTCGGCGGTGGCGGAGATGCGCGCGGCGTTCGACCGGCGGCGCCGGACGATGGTGCGGATGCTGAACGAGATCCCGGGCGTGTTGTGCCCGGAACCGAAGGGGGCGTTCTACGCGTATCCCTCAGTCAAGGAGCTGGTCGGCAGGGAGCTGCGGGGCAGGCGGCCCGCCTCCTCGGCGGAGCTGGCCGAGCTGATCCTGGAGGAGGCCGAGGTCGCGGTCGTGCCGGGTGAGGCGTTCGGCACGCCCGGCTACTTCCGCCTGTCCTACGCGCTGGGCGACGAGGACCTGGTGGAGGGCGTGAGCCGGCTCGCCAAGCTGCTGGCCGAGGCGCGCTGACCCCCCGGCACGCCCGGCACGGGCCCCCGCTACGGCGTCACCCCGTCGGCGATCTCGGCCAGCTCGCGGGCGAGACCGGGCGTCGCGGCGACGTAGACGGCCGTGCCGGGCCGCTCCAGCCACATGAAGTTGCGCACGTCGCCCCGGGTGCGCCAGTGCAGCGCAGGCTTGCCGTGGTGGGCGACGAGCGACGACCTGGTGACCAGCGTGGCGAACCTCTCGGCCGAGTGGACCCCGCACACCACGCCGACCCGCAGCTCCTCGCCCGCGCCGCGCCACGACAGGCCGTGGACCTCCAGCGGCCGGGTCAGCGACTTGATCCGGCCGAACCGGGGCCCCCGCGACAGCCCCTCGGGCACGTACGTGATCGTCACCGGCACCGAGCCGCAGCTCATCGAGGGGCCGATCGGGGCCGGGGAGGGCGACGGGCCGGGCGGCGCCCCGGTGGGCCCCCCGGTCGGCCCGCCCGCGTCGACGGCGGGCGGCCCCGCGCCGCAGGCGGCGAGGGCGAGCGTGAGGATCGCCGGTGCCAGGCGCCGCATGCCGCCCTCCTGACTCGGTGTGGATACGCTGGGAAAACCTTTCCAGTCTCCTACCGCAGTCCACGCCCGGCGGCAACCCGGACCCGCTCAGCCGGCCGGCTTGATGCCCTCGGCGACCTTCCTGATCTCGGCCTCGGCGTCGACCTGCCCGGCGTAGAACGGGCTGACGTACACCTCGACCGCCAGCCCGTCGCGCAGGAACCAGCCGATCGTGAGCGTCGCGCCCTCGTCCTTGTCACGGGTGACCGTGCCGCCTTCGGTGACGTGGGCCAGGTAGGCCTTCTCTCCGTTGACCTCGGTACGCGGGAAGGTGCCGAGCCTGCGCTCGACGGCCTTGGCCGCGTCGCCCTCGAACACCACGACCTGCACGCCGTAGCCGTCCTTCTCGTCGCCGCCCGGCGCGTAGGAGGTGGTGTAGCTCTTCTCGCCGAACCCGTTCTTGCCCGACCACCTGCTCCATTGCAGCCCTTCGGGCAGGTAGCCGAGGTGGACGCCGCCGAACGTGCGGCCGTCGCCGAGGTCGCCGAGGTCCTGCGGCAGCGAGGTCCGGGGCGGTTCGACGGTCAGCATGACCCGCTCCCCTTCGGCCACCTGCGTGCCCGCCGCCGGCCGCTGCTCGCGCACGTCGCCCTCGGCCGTGGCCGTCTCGGGGTCGTCGACGACCAGCCCGGCCTCGCTCAGTACCTTGACCGCCGCGGCCACGTCCATGCCGACGACGTCGGGGACGGTCACCGAGGCGACCACGACGCGGTCCTGGCCCGCGGTGGCGGCCGGCCGGGAGGGGGGCGGCCCCGCGGTGTTCAGCGCCAGGGGGGCGGCGACGGCGACCGCGGCGGTGACGAGCGCGGCTCCGGCCGTACGGAACCTGATCACGTGGGCACGGTGCCCGCGACGCACCGCGCCGCCGAGCGTCGGCGCGGCCTGCACGTCGGCGACGTGGGCGGCCATGGCATCGGCGAGCGCGTCCTCGACCTTCATCGGAATGCTCCTTCTACGACGTTCATGCGTTCGCGGATGCGGGCGAGCCCGCGCGCGGCCTGGGACTTGACGGTGCCGGTCGAGCAGCCGAGCAGAGCCGCCGTCGCCGCCTCCGACTGGTCCTCCCAGTAGCGCAGCACGAGCACGGCTCGCATCTTCGGTGGCAGCCTGCGCAGCTCCCGGATGAGCGCGTCGCGCAGGTCGAGGTCGGGTGAGGCGGCCGCGGTGTCGGGCGGGCGGGCGAAGGTGATCTCCTGGATCACGCGCCGCCGCCGCGCCTTGCTGATCGCCGCGTTGACGACGACCTTGCGCGCGTACGCCTCGGGGTTGTCGCGGCGGATCCGCGGCCAGTGCCGGTAGACCTTCTCCAGCGCGTGCTGGACGAGGTCCTCGGCGTCGTGCCGGGTGGCGCCGCAGACGAGGATCGCGGTGCGCAGCAGCGATGAGCCGCGCCCGGCGAGGAACTCGTCGAATGCCGCTTCGTCTTCATCCGTCATGAGCGAGGGCTCCTTTCGCCCTCTCCAACGCGTCAGTGCCCCGCCGGGTTGAGTGGCAGGATATGGAAATGCTCCGCCCGCTGGACACGCTGCCCAAGGCCCATCTCCACCTGCACTTCACCGGCTCGATGCGGCATTCGACGCTGATCGAGCTGGCCCGGGAGCAACGACTGCACCTGCCCGACGCGCTGGAGCAGGACTGGCCGCCGCGGTTGCGCGCCACCGACGAGCGCGGCTGGTTCAGGTTCCAGCGGCTGTACGACATCGCGCGGTCGGTGCTGACGAGACCGGAGCACGTCTACCGACTGCTGCGCGAGACCGCCGAGGACGAGGCGGCGGCGGGGTCGCGCTGGCTGGAGATCCAGGTGGACCCCTCGGGCTACGCCCAGCGCTTCGGCGGGCTGACCGCGACGCTGGAGCTGGTGCTCGACGCGATGGGCGAGGCGTCCAGGCACGCGGGCGTGGGGATCGCGCTGGTGGTGGCGGCCAACCGCACCCGCCATCCGCTCGACGCCAACACGCTGGCCCGGCTGGCTGCGCAGTACGCCGACCGGGGCGTGGTGGGCTTCGGGCTGTCCAACGACGAGCGGCGGGCACAGGCGCGCGACTTCGAGCGGGCGTTCCGCATCGCCAAGCGGGCGGGGCTGCTGGCGGTGCCGCACGGGGGCGAGCTGCTGGGGCCGCGCAGCGTGGCGCAGTGCGTCGACGACCTGGGGGCCGACCGGGTGGGGCACGGGGTGCGGGCGGCGGAGGACGCGCGGCTGATGGAGCGGCTGGCCGACCGGCAGATCTGCTGCGAGGTTTGTCCCAGCTCGAACGTGGGGCTGGGGGTGGCCGAGCGGGCCGCCGACGTGCCGGTGCGGCGGCTGTTCGAGGCGGGGGTGCCGATCGCGCTGGGCTCCGACGACCCGCTGCTGTTCGGCTCGCGGCTGTTGCGGCAGTACGAGCTGGCACGGGAGGTCTACCGCTTCCACGACGCGGAGATCGCCGAGCTGGCGCGGCAGTCGATCCGGGCGTCGGCCGCGCCCGAGTCGGTGCGCAAGGAGCTGTTGAAGGGCGTCGACGACTGGCTGTCAGCGAAGTGACGCGGCGATCCGGGCGGCGCGTTCCTTGCCGCCCGCGCCTTCCAGGCGGTGTCCGACGTCGCCGTGCTGCCACAGGAGGGTGGGCCCCGCCTGGCGCAGCGGCACCGAGGCCCCGTCGGCGCGCCTGATGTAGCCCAGGGGGTGCTCGCCGCCGATCCACCAGGCCGTGGTGTCGCCGAGCCGGACCGGCTCGGGGGACACACCGAGCTGCTTGAAGAAGTACGGCTCGGGGGCGCCGTCGAACTGGTCGAGGCGGGTGCCGTCGGGCCAGAGCATGGACACCACCCGGCCGCCGTCGCCGACGAGGACGGTTCGGGGGGCGCCGAGGGCGGCGGGTCTCCTGATCGGAAAGTTGACCAGGGACTCCAGCTTGTCGGGGGCGACCGCGCGCTCGCCCGGCACGGTGGCGGGGGTGCGCACCGGCGCCGGGGCCCGGCCGACGCGCAGCTCGACGCCGGCGTACCTGAGCAGGTGGGCGACGGCCGCGCGGCCCTGGGGGGTGGCGGCGGTGACGGCGACGACGGCGAGCACGACGGCGACGACGACCCGCCACCTGGGCCACCGGCGCCGCGTCCCCAGCCGCCGCGTGTCGCGCGCCTGGTCCGGGGCCGTTTCGAGGCGGGCACGCACGGCGGCGGCGACGTCGTCCGGCGGGGGTGACGGGACGTCGAGGGAGGAGCCGAGGGCCAGCAACTCGGCCTCCAGGTCGTCGAACGGCTCATGCGAGCTCACTGCCCACCTCCTTCCTGAGCCGGGCCAGGCCGCGATGGGTGCGGGACTTGACCGTGCCCACCGGCAGGTCGAGCACCTCGGCCGTCTCGGCCTCCGTCAGCTGAAGGAAGTACCGGCAGACGACCGCCCGGCGTTCCCCTTCGGGCAGGGCGCGGACCGCCCGTAACAGGCGGGCGCGGCGGTCGGTGGCCACGGCGGCGCCCGCCGGGTCGTCGGGCGCCGCCGCCTCGACGCCGGCGCCCAGGCGTACGGCGAGCTCGGAGCGGCGGCCGCGCGAGCGGGTGAGGTTGTGCGTCTCGTTGGCGACGATGCGCAGCAGCCACGGGCGGAACGGCGCGTCGCGGCGGAAGCTCGCCAGGTGCCGGTACGCCTTGACGAACGCCTCCTGCACCACGTCCTCGGCCTCGTCGCCCGCCCCGAGCAGGGCGGCGGTGCGGTGGGCGAGCGCGCTGTAGCGGGCGACCAGGGCCTCGTAGGCCGACAGGTCGCCGGCGAGCGACCGGGTGACTGCCTCGTCGTCGTCCATGGACGAGTCAGATTTCATCGTATTCACGGCGCGCGCGGTAGACCCGCCTTTGGTTCGTCACGTGACCTCAGGCGCCGAGCGGGCACTAGACTCGCAGCCAATCCACGTGAGCCCCCATAAGGAACGGGACTATGTCTTCTGGGTATGACCGTGTAGTGCAACCGGCCGCCGGTGACGAGGCCTTGGAAAACCACCTGGGTGGCGACGAGGCCAAGAACTACCGGCAGTACGAGCTGGACATGGTCGCCCCGCACGTCGGGCGCTCCATGTTGGAGATCGGCTCGGGGCTGGGCCACTTCGCCGAGCAGTTCCTGCCGAGGCTCGATCGGCTCGTGGTGAGCGACTTCGACCCCTACTGCGTCGAGCAGCTCAGGAAGCGTTTCGAGGGGCGCGACGAGATCGACGTGCTGCAGTTCGGCCTGCCGACCGACATCCCGCTGGAGGACAAGGTCGACACGGTGGTGATGATGAACGTGCTGGAGCACATCGAGGAGGACGCGGAGGCGCTGCGCTCGCTGGCCCGCGTCACGCTGCCCGGTGGGCGGATCATCATCTGGGTGCCGGGCTACATGCAGCTCTACGGCGACTTCGACCGCAAGGTGGGCCACGTCCAGCGCTACACGCCCAAGACGCTGCGCGCATCGGTCGCCAAGGCCGGGCTCGACGTCGAGGTGCTGAAGCCGATCAACTTCCTGGGCGGCATCGCGTGGTGGGCGGCGGTGCGCCGGGGCGGGGTGGGCTACCCGGACCCGCGCCTGGTCAAGATCTACGACCGCACGGTGGTGCCGGCGACCCGCTTCATCGAGCGTTTCGTCCGCCCGCCGTTCGGCCAGACCGTCTTCTGCGTCGCGCGCGTGCCCAGCTAGCCGCTGCTCCCCCGCGGGCCGGGGCTGTCCAGCCGGCCCCGGCGGGGCCGGCCGTCGCGTCGAGGGTGCTACTTGATGGACCCGGCGGTGAGGCCGCCGACCACCTTCCGCTCGATGAGGGCGAAGAGGAGGATCACCGGGATGGTGGCGATCACGGACCCGGCGAACAGGTTCTGCCAGTCCACCTGGTACTGCCCGATGAACGAGTTGAGCGCCACGGTCAGCGGCTGGTTGGCGGGCGTGGTGGTGAGGGTGAGTGCCACCACGAACTCGTTCCAGGCGGCGATGAACGTGAAGATCAGCGCCGTGATGACGCCGGGCATGGCCAGCGGCAGCGTGACGCGGAACAGCGCGCCGAAGCGGCCGTTGCCGTCGATGAACGCGGCCTCCTCCAGCTCTCGCGGGATGGAGGAGAAGTACGCGTTGAGGATCCACACGGCGAACGCCAGGTTGAACCCGCCGTTGACGAGGATCAGCGACCAGATGGAGTCGACCAGCCCGAACTGGTAGAACTCCCGGTAGATGCCGACCAGCATGGCCGTCGGCTGGAACATCTGGGTGATCAGCACGAGGATCAGGAACGCCGTGCGCCCCCTGAAGTCGTGCCTGGCCGAGTAGTAGGCCGCAGGCAGCGCCACCAGGAGCACCAGGATCGTCGAGCCGGCCGCCACCTTCAGCGTCACCATGAGGTTGCCCGCCAGGCCGCTGGTCCAGAAGTTGGCCAGGTTGGACCACTCCCACTCCGACGGCAGGAACGTGGCCTCGCGCAGCGTGTCCTGGGGACGCAGCGAGGTCAGCAGCATCACCAGGTAGGGGAAGAGGAAGACGAACGCGATCAGGTAGGCGGCCGCCGCGACGACGACCGTCTTGAGGCCGGGCATCCGCCTGCCCGCGGGCGGCCCGGGGCGCGCGTGGTGACGGGGCGAGGTGGTCGGGGGCGCGGTCGTGACGGCCATCACGCCACCTCCTTGTTCCAGCGGGACACCTTGAGGAAGACCGCGGTCAGCACCAGCACCATGGCGAAGTTGACCACCGACATCGCGGCGGACTCGCCGATGTCGCGGTTCTTGAGGATGAACATGAAGATCGTCGAGGTGGCCGTGGAGTAGCCGGGCTGCCCGTGCGTCATCGCCCAGATGATCGGGAAGCTGTTGAAGACGTTCATCACGTTGATCAGCGCGGCGACGGTCAGCGCGGGGCGCAGCAGCGGCAGCGTGATCGACCAGTACGTGCGCAGCCGCGAGGCGCCGTCCATCCTGGCCGCCTCGTAGACGTCCGAGGGGATGGTGGCGAGCCCGGCGAGCAGCGCGTACGTGGTGAACGGCACCGACACGAAGACCGCGACGAACACCAGCCACGGCATGGCCGTCGAGGCGTCGCCGAGCTGGTCGGCCGAGGCGCCGCCGAGCGCGTCGATGAGACCGAGCTTCAGCCGGATCTGGTTGATCACGCCGACCTCGGGGTCGAGCATCCACTTGAAGATGATCGCCGTCATCAGCACCGAGGCCGCCCACGGCGCGATCAGCGCCCAGCGGGCGTACCTGCGGCCCGGGAAGTGCTGGTTGAACAGCTGGGCCAGCGCCAGGGAGATCAGCACGGTGAGGGCGACGACCGCCACCACCCAGATCACGCTGCGGACCATGATGTCCGCGAAGTCCTTCTCGTCGAACAGCTTCGCGTAGTTGGCCGTCCCGTTGGAACCCTGGACCACGCCCCAGCGGCTGATCTTGAGGAACGAGGAGCGGATCATCTCGATGACCGGCCAGAGCACGACGACCGCGATCAGCACGACCGCCGGTCCGGTCCAGGCGAGCGGTTCGAGAGCACGCAACCTTCTCATGCGGAACCTTCCATCACGGTACGGCCGGCCCCCGGCGTCGCGGGGCGCCGGCCGTACGGACCCGTGCGGGTCAGCTGTTCTCGGCGGTCTTCTGGAGCTCACCGAGGACCTGCGCCGGGTCCTCCTTGACGGCTCCGCCGATGGTCTGCTTGATCGCCGGGTTCACCACGGCCCACTTGGGGTCCTGGAACGGGTAGAAGCTGGCGTTGGGCAGCCCGTCGAGGAACGGCTTGAGCTTCTCGTCGCTCGACAGCTTCTCCACGCCGCTCTTGGTGACGGGCAGCAGCTTGTAGGTGTCGCTGATCTTCTGCGCGGCGTTGCCGGTGTAGAAGAAGTCGAGGAACTTCTTGATCTCGGCGGCCCGGCCGTTCTTGTTGAACGCCATGATCCAGTCCATGACGCCGAGCGTGGTGTCGAGGGGGCCGGCCTTGCCGGGGATCGGGGCGACGCCGTACTTGTCCGTCAGCCCGGCCGCGTCGAAGATCGGGATGGACATGGGGCCGCCGTTGACCATGCCGACCTTGCCGGCGCCGAAGTCCTCCCAGACGGTCTTGCGGTCCTTGGTGCCGGGGTTGGGGGTGGTCAGGCCGGCGTCCACCAGGCCCTTGACGTAGGTGAAGGTCTCGACGTTCTGCGGCGAGTTGATCGCCCACTTACCGGAGGCGTCCTTGTAGCCGCCACCGTTGCCGAGCATCCACAGGAACGACTCGGCCTGCGCCTCCTCCTGGCCGAGCGGCAGGCCGAACGGCTGGCTGACGCCGGCCTTCTTCAGCTTCTCGGCGGCGGCCTTGAGCTCGTCCCAGGTCTTGGGCGGCTCGGCGATGCCGGCCTTGGAGAACAGCTCCTTGTTGTAGAAGAGCGCGCGGGCCGAGGAGACGAACGGGATGCCGTAGGCGGCGCCGTCGACCTTGCCGAACTCGGCGAACTTCTCCAGCATGTCGCCGGACACGTTCGGCGAGAGGATCTCGTCGACCTTGTGCAGCAGGCCGTCCTTGACGAAGCCGGAGTAGTCGCCGGTCTGCAGGATGTCGGGCACCTGCCCGTTCTGCACCATGGTGGCGACCTGCTTGTCGATGTCGTTCCAGTTGATGACCTGGACCTCGACCTTGATGTTCGGGTTGGCCGCCTGGAACTCGTCCACGACGCCCTTCCAGAAGGTCTCGCCGGAGTTGGGCTTGCCGGGGCCGTCGCCGTAGTCGGCGGCGACCATCTTCAGCGTGACCTGGCCGCCACCGGAGGCGTTCTGGTCGCCGGAGGAGCCGGAGTCGCCCGAGCCACAACTGGACAGAACCAGCATGGCCGCCATGCCCGCGGCGGCGCCGCCCACAAGCTTGATGTTCACCGTACTCGTACCGCCTTCTCATCGGACGGGCCTTCTGGTCCGTACCAGTCGCCGCCCACAGGGACCTGGGGACGCGCGAGCCGCTGCTCGCCGCGTTTGCGTCAGAGTAAGCCCCTGTTCAACGGGCGGTCTATACCGGCTGGTCTCTTTTTTGCAACACATCTGCCGGTCTGGTCGGTCAGCCGGTCTAGACCACAGGTCACCGGATCGGGCGTCTGACGTTCTCCCCGCCCTCCGGCGCGCCGACCCACGGGCCGTCGATGGACGGGTCCAGGACGCCCTCCTCGACGAAGGTGTAGCGGCCGTCGAGCACGTAGCGGGCCAGCCGCGCGTCCTGGGTGTCGCTGTTGTCCCACAGCCGGGCGAACAGCGCGTCGATCCGGCCCCTGGCCTGCCGGCAGAACGTGTCGGCCAGCTCGTACGGCCGGTGCCCGAGGTCCGCCTCGTCCTCCCGGGCCTTGACGCAGACCGCCGTCATCGCGAACAGCTCCGCCCCGATGTCGACGATCCGGCCGAGGAACGCCTGCCTGTGCTCCAGCCGCCCCTGCCACCGGGACATCCCGTAGAAGATGGACCGGGCCAGCTTGCGGCCGGTCCGCTCGACGTGGCGCAGGTGGCCGGCCAGCGGGCCGAAGTCGCCGTACGAGGTGGGCAGGTTTCCGGTGCCCGCCACCAGCGAGGGCAGCCACCGGGCGTAGAAGGCGCTCGCCCGCCTCAGCGCCCGGGCCCGGTCCTGGCGGGAGGCGTCCGGGTCGATCAGCTCGCCGGCGGCCGACAGGTGGGCGTCCACGGCCTCACGGGTGATGAGCAGGCGCATGATCTCGGAGGATCCCTCGAAGATGCGGTTGATCCGCGCGTCGCGCAGCATCTGCTCGGCCGGCACGCCCCGCTCGCCGCGGGCGGCCAGCGACTCGGCGGTCTCGAAGCCCCGGCCGCCCCTGATCTGGACCAGCTCGTCGAGCACCTGGTAGCCGAGCTCCGAGGCGTACAGCTTGGCCAGGGCCGCCTCGATCCTGATGTCGTTGCGCCGGTCGTCGGCCAGCCGGCTGGTCAGCTCGCAGACGGCCTCCAGGGCGTAGGCCGTGGCCGCGATGAACGCGATCTTGGTGGCCACCGCCTCGTGGTCGCCGATCCGGCGGCCCCACTGCACGCGGGCGTTGGCCCACTCGCGGGCGATCCGCACCGCCCACTTGGCGTTGCCGGCGCACGTCGCGGGCAGGGCCAGGCGGCCGGTGTTCAGCGTGGTCAGGGCGATCTTCAGGCCCTCGCCCTCGCGGCCGATCAGGTTGCGCGCCGGGACCCTCACCCCGGCGAACTCGGTGACGCCGTTCTCGATGCCGCGCAGGCCCATGAACTGGTTGCGCCGCCTGACGGTGATGCCGGGGCTGTCGGCCTCCACGACGAAGGCGCTGATCTTCTTCCCGGTCCGCGCCATGACGACGAGCAGGTCGGCCACCACCCCGTTGGTGGTCCACAGCTTGACGCCGTCGAGCACGTAGTCGTCGCCGTCGCGCACGGCGGTGGTGGCCAGCCGGGCCGGGTCGGAGCCCACGTCGGGCTCGGTCAGCAGGAACGCCGAGATCTCGCCCCGGGCGCACCGGGGCAGGAACTCCCGCTTCTGCTCCTCGGTGCCGAACAGCTTCAGCGGCTGCGGCACCCCGATCGACTGGTGCGCCGACAGCAGCGTGGCCAGCGCCGGGCAGTAGGAGCCGACCAGCATGAGGGTGCGGCAATAGTACAGGTAGGGCAGGCCGAGGCCGCCGTACTCCGCACCGATCGTGATCCCGAACGCGCCGAGCTCCGCGAGGCCCTTGACCACGCCGTCGGGCACCCGCGCCGTCCGCTCGATCTCGGCCGGATCGACCTGCGCGTCGAGGAACCTGCGCACCGCGCGGACGAAGTCCTCGCCCCGCTTGGCCGCCTCCTCACCGGGCACGGGCGCCGGATGCACCAGGTCCAGCCGGAAGTCACCCAGGAACAGCTGTCGTGCGAAGCTCGGCCGCGTCCACTCCTTCTCACGCGCCTGCTCACCGAGCTCTCTTGCCTTGGCGTACTCGCTCATGGCATCCTCCCGCCGACGTTACGCCCCCCGGCGATCCCTGTGTACCCGGCGATCGCCCGGCCTCACCCCATGAGAGCGTCACACGGCGATCAACACGGCGATCAACGCGGCGACCGGCGGGGCAGCGGCCGGCGGGCGTTCGCCCGGGTCACCGCCAGCGCCACGAGGGCCAGGACGGCGGGCACGACCAGGTAGGCGCCGCAGGCGGCCAGCGCGACGCAGGACAGGACACCGGCCGCCAGCGCCGTCGCCCGCCACCGGCCCCGGGGCAGCAGCCGGGCCGCCGCCGCCGTGCCCGCGACCGTGACGGCGGCCAGGGCCGCCGAGGTGACCCGCATGAGCGCGTCGAGATCCACGGCGAGGCCGAGCATGGGAGCGGCGACCGCCGCGGCCAGCACGACCACGCTGAGCACCGCCACCAGCCCCAGGCTGCGCAGCGGCTCCCCGCCTGGGCCGCCGCCCCTGGCGAACCAGCCCGGCAGCGCGCCGTCCCCGGCCAGCGCGGCGCCGAGGCGGGCGGCCCCGGCGATGTAGGCGTTGACCGCGCCGAACGTCAGCAGCACCGCCACCACACCGGTGACCGGCCGCGCGGCGGCGCCGAACCCCGTCTCCAGCAGCGCGGTGAGCGGCACGGCCGTCGCTCCCGCCCGCTCGCCCAGCACGCCGACCGTGGTGACGGCCACGCCCAGGTACAGCACGCTGATCACGACCAGCGTCACCGCCGTGGCGCGCAGCAGGCCGCGCCGGCCGCCCGCGAACTCGGCCGACAGGTGGCTGGCCGCCTCCCAGCCGACGAAGGCGAACAGCAGCACGCCGGCCGCGCTCGCCACGCCCGCCGCGCCGTTGGGGGCGAACGGGGTGAAACCGGCGGCTTCGGCATGCGGCGCGGCGGTGACCACGGCGACGGCCAGCAGAGCCACCAGCAGGACGACCAGACCGGCCTGCAACCGTCCCGACGTGCGCAGCCCCGCGGCGTTCGCCGCGAACGCCGCGGCCAGCAGGAAGGCCGCCGCCACGGCGTCGTCCACGCCGAGAGCCGCCTCGACGTACCGGCCGCCGACGAGCGCGCCCGCCACGACGCCCACGGGCACCGACCCGTAGAACCACCAGCCGACCACCGCCGACGCGCGCCGCCCGAACGCCAGCCCGGCGAAGCCCGCCACCCCCCCGCCGCCGGGATAGCGGACGCCGAGCGCCGCGAACGTCATCGCCACCGGCACGCTGAGCACCAGCAGAGCCGCCCACGCCAGCACCGAGGCCGGCCCCGCCGCGGCCGCGGCGAGCTGGGGCAGCACGAGCATCCCGGGCCCGAGCACCGCGCCGAGCAGCAACGCGGTGCCCTGTCCCGCACCAAGCCTGTGTTCCGTCATACCGCCTGAAACTAGCCATCCGTACGTCCGTAACATGGCTCCACCGAACGTTCATCCAGAAACGCGGGGAGAATCCCGTCATGGATGAACTTGATTCGGAGATCGTCCGGCTTCTCCAAACGGATGCCCGGCAGTCCAACCGCGAGCTGGCCCGCAGGCTGGGCATCGCCCCCTCGACCTGCCTCGAACGCGTCCGCGCCCTCACCCGGCGCGGGGTGATCCGCGGCTACCACGCCGACATCGACCCGGCGGCGCTGAACCGGAGCGTCCAGGCCCTCGTCTCGGTGCAGGTCCGGCCGCTCAGCCGGGCCGTCATCGACACGTTCAAACAGTCGGCGGCCGAGCTGCCCGAGGTGCTGAGCGTGTTCGTCCTGGCGGGCGGCGACGACTTCCTGCTGCACGTCGCGGTCCAGGACCTCGACCACCTGCACGCCTTCCTGCTGGACCGGCTGAGCAAGCGCCGCGAGATCGCCGGCTTCCGCACCTCGGTCATCTTCCAGCAGGTCCACAACACCGCCCCGGCCCGCCTGCCCGACCCGGAGGACTAGCCGGGGAAGCGGAGATGGGCCACCGGCACGGCGTCCACCAGCCACACCCCGTTGACGCTGACCCGGAACGCGTGCCCGGCGGCGTGCATCGTCCCCGCGTCCACCGCCAGCACGACCGGCCGTCCCCGGCGCGCCCCGACCCGGGTGGCCGTCGCGCGGTCGGGCGAGAGGTGCACGTGATGGCGCCGCATCGGCCGGAGCCCCTCGGCGCGGATCGCGGCCAGGTGCCGGGCCACGGTGCCGTGGTAGAGGTACGGCGGCGGCACGGCCACCGGCAGGTCGAGGTCGACCGGCACCGAATGGCCCTGGTTCGCACGGATCCGGCCGTCCTCCAGCGTGAACCGCTGCTTGTCGTTGCCGGCCACGGCCAGCTCCAGCTCGCGCCGCGTGAGGGCGAACCCGTGCGCGGCCGCGGCCGCCAGCAGCGTGTCGACCTCGACCCAGCCGTGCGGGTCGAGCTCGACGCCGATGCGGCCGGGATCGTGCCGCAGGTGTCTGGACAGGTACTTCGAGACGCGCACCAGTCGCTGATCGTCCATACCCCCGGAAGATAGCGGCCGAATAATCGGTTGCGCCGCCCCCCGGTGATCCGTACTGTCGTGGACATGCGCCTTTACCTGTAATGCGCCGGGGCTGACCCGTTCAGCCCGGCCTCACAGCCAGCCCGACCGCGGGGCGGTGACCACGCCCGCCCGCCTTTCACCCAGACGCGGCAGCTGTGCTTGCCGACCGGCCCGTGGCCGCGTCGCGAGTCACGTAAAGGAGCTTTCTCATGCGAGTACGCGTATCCAACGGATCCAAGAAGAACGTCCCCGGGGTGCCGGGACGCCCGGCGAGGCCGGTCCCACGACAGATTCCCACGATGCCGCAGCGGCCGATCGCCCCGCCGCGGCGCATCCCGCCCAAGGGGCGCTAGACCACTGCCGAGGATGGTGGTGTGTGCGGCGCGCGGCCCCCATACGCCATGGGCCCCCGCACGACGGCACGGCGCCCCGTCCCTCGTTCACGCGAGGGACGGGGCGCCGTGACGGGAGCGGGTCAGAGCCGCTCGATGATGGTGACGTTCGCCTGACCGCCGCCCTCGCACATCGTCTGCAGGCCGTAACGCCCGCCGGTGCGCTCCAGCTCGTGCAGCAGCTTCGTCATGAGGATCGCGCCGGTGGCGCCCAGCGGGTGGCCGAGGGCGATGGCGCCGCCGTTGGGGTTGACCCGGGCCGGGTCGGCGCCCAGCTCCTTGATCCACGCCATCGGCACCGGGGCGAACGCCTCGTTGATCTCCGTCACGTCGATGTCGTCCATCGCCAGGCCCGCCTTCTCCAGGGCCCTGCGCGTGGCCGGGATCGGCGCCGTCAGCATGTACACCGGGTCGTCGCCCATGAGGGCGAGCTGGTGGATCCGGGCGCGCGGGGTCAGGCCGTGCTCGCGCACCGCCCGCTCGGAGGCGATCAGCACGGCGCCCGAGCCGTCGGAGATCTGCGAGGACGTGGCCGCGGTGATCTGGCCGTCCTCCTTGAGGGTCTTGAGCCCGGCCATCTTCTCCAGCGTCGTGTCGGGGCGCGGGCCCTCGTCGTCCTCGACGCCGTTCACGGGCGTGATCTGGTCCTTGAAGTAGCCGTTCGCGACGGCCTTGGCGGCGCGCTGGTGCGACTCGAACGCGTAGCGCTCCAGCTCGTCGCGCGTCAGGCCCCACTTCTGGCACATCAGCTCCGCGCCGCGGAACTGGGAGATCTCCTGCTTGCCGTACCGTTCGACCCACTTGTCGCCGAACGGGAACGGCAGGCCCTTCTCCAGGGCGGCGGTGATCGACGAGCCCATGGGCACGATGCTCATCGACTCGACGCCGGCCGCCACGACGAGGTCCTGGGTGCCGGACAGGACGCCCTGCGCCGCGAAGTGGATCGACTGCTGCGAGGAGCCGCACTGCCGGTCGATCGTGACGCCCGCGGTCGTCTCCGGCAGGCCCGCCGACAGCCACGCGTTGCGCGCGATGTCCATGCTCTGGGGGCCGAACTGCATGACGCAGCCCATGATGACGTCCTCGACCGCCGCGGGGTCGACGCCGGTGCGGTCGATCAGCTCCTTGAGCGTGTGGGCGGCCAGATCAGTGGGGTGGACGGCCGACAGGCCGCCCTTCTTCTTGCCGACCGGGGTGCGGACCGCCCCGACGATGTACGCCTCTGCCACGGTGCCTCCTGAAACCGAGCATTATTCGGTTACTGAGGAGACTACCCGTTTTGTCAGGCGGGCGGGAGGACGTCCTCCGCGGCGTCCACCCGGAACCGCCACCGATCGACCACCAGGCCGTTGAGCCCCTCGGCCAGCCGCAGCGCGAGCGCGTCCAGCCGTTCGCGGTCCTCGCCGCGCAGCTCGACCGCGGTCAGCTCGGTCGCGAACGGCAGCAGCTCCTGCGCGGCCGGCGGACTGCCCTTCTGCGGCACGACCAGGACCCGCAGCCCGTCGACCGTGTAGGCGAAGCCTTCCTCCTCAGGCTCGACCTCGCCCTCGCGCTCCAGCAGCGACACCAGCTCGTCGGCCTCGGGCCGCACCGGCAGGATCACCGCCGGTCCGCCGCCCTCGTCGTCGGCGGGGTCGCTCACCTCGCCCCGGCACACGGCCAGCCCGCCCAGCCGGGAGGCGATCCCCTCGGCGAGGTAGCGGTCGAAGAAGTCGAACGGCAACGGCCCCTCGGCCGCCACCCGGACCGCCCAGACCTCCTCCAGCTCGCCGCCGACCAGGTCGGGCCCGGCCTCGACCGGCGCGTGCACCCGCACGTCCACGGCGACGATGTCGTCACCGTCCGCGCGGGCGCCGGGATCGGCCAGCCGCACGATCCGCAGCAGGTCCGCCTGGCCCGGCCTGGCCGGCAACGCCGCCGTGGGGCCAGTACGCAGTCTCCGCTTCGCCATCCAGCCCATTGCGCGCCTCCGAGATCAGCTTCGATAGGAGCCCGTCATCGTCGCGTAGACGATGATGTTATCGGTGTAGTGACCGATCGTGCGGTCGTACGTGCCACCGCACGTGATGAGGTGCAACTGGGCGTTGGCCTGCTGCCCGTAGACGCGCTGGGTGGGGAAGGTCTTCTTGCTCGCCTGCTCCACGCCTCCGACGGTGAACACCGCCGTCGTCCCGTCCTGGCGCTTGACCTCGATCTGGTCGCCGTGGCGGATCTCGTGCAGGCGGGTGAAGACGGCGCTGCGTGTCCGGGTGTCCTTGTGCCCCAGCAGCACCGCCGGGCCGGCCTCGCCCGGGGTGGACATGTGGCGGTACCAGCCGGTGAGGTTGGGGTCGTTCGGCGGCGGCACCTGGATCGTGCCGTCCTTGGCCAGCCCCACCGACTTGATCGGCGCGTTGATGCCCAGCTTCTTGATCACGATGCGTACCGGGGTGGAGGGCAGCATCGCCGGCGCCGGGTCGATCTGCGGCAGCGGCGGCGGCACCGTGGGGGCCGCCTGGAACATGGCCTGCTCCGGCTGCCCCGTCGCCCGCCCGTCGGGCTGCGCGTCCACCGCCAGGGCGTCGCGCCGCGAGGCCAGCCCGTACTCCTCGGGCGAGCCGAGCACGATCAGCAGCCCGGCCACCACGGTCACCACGCCGGCGACGGCCGCCAGGACCAGCACCAGCCGGAGCGCCCTGCCACCCTGGTCACCGGGCGTGCCTCCGTGGGGATACTGAGGCGCCACGCCGCATCAACTCCGGGAGATCCCACGCCGGCGCATGACCAGCCCACCGGCACCGGCGGCGATGATCAGCAGCGACCCGGCGAGCACGAACATCCGCCCATCGGGCCCGATGTCCCCGCCACCCCCGGTGTCGGCCCCGGCCTTCGGCGTCTTGGACGCCCGCTTCGTGGGGCTCACGGTCACGATCTCCGTCTTGGTCCGGGTCGGCCGCGGCGTGGTCTTGGTGGGGGTCGGCGTCGGGGTGGGAGTGGGGGTCGGCGTGGGAGACGGCGAGGCCGTGGCGGCGCTGACGGTCAGCGTGTAGGTCTTCAGGCCCGAGGTGGGCGCGGTGCACTTGATGGCCGGCGAGGTGGCCGAGGTCCCGATGGCCAGGTCGCCCGGTGTCACCGTGACGGTGCCCGTGGTGGTGGGCTTGAGCTTGACGGTGACGTTGGGAAGGGTCGTGATGGCCTGCCCGGCGGTGGTGGCGCTCATCGCCACCTCGCCGGTCGCCGTGGCCGGCGCGCCCCCTCCAGTGGCCTTGACGGTCGCGAAGAGCTTGCTGCCGGTGGGGAGCCCGGCGGCCGGAGCCTTCAACTGGTCGCCGGTGGTCTGGATGGTGCTCGCCCACGTGATGGACGCGTCCTCGTTGGCCCTCGCGGTGGTCGGCATGGTGAGCAGGACCTTGATGTCGACGTTGGCTTCCGGATCCGTCGAGCTCGTGGTGCCGGGACGGCACACGTAGCTGAGGATGTCGGTACCGGTGCCGGTGCCGTTGCCCTGCCCGACTGTGACTTCCACACTCTCGGTGCTGGTTGTGGTGCACAGGGTCGCGTCAGTGGTGGACGTGGCGTTGGCCAGGCTCAGCCTCAGACTGCTGGCCTCGGTTGACGGCTTGACGGTGACCTTGCCGCCGGTGGTGGCCGTCACGGTAACCGTGCTCGTCACCTGGGCGGAGGGCACGGACGTGTTGTTCGCGGTGACGTTCGCCCCGGGCTTGTCCAGGTCTGCGTGCGTCCCACCGGTCACTAGGAGCTTGCCGGCGACCTTGACCTGCGTGACGGCGGTCGGCACCTGGCGCAACGTCAGCGGGGGAAGGCTCCACTTGACGTCGAATGTGCCGCTGGCTGTGTCCGGCACAATGACAGGGACCGTAAGAGAGGTGTTGGTGAACGGCCCGCCAGAGCAGGAGTAAACGATGTTCAGGGTCTTGTCCACCACCACCGCAGCCGAGGCGGGCGAGGCCAGGGCCAACACCGTACCTGCGGAGAAGACCAGTGCGCCCGTCAGGCCCAAGGCGGATGTCTTGAGGGCGAGGCGGCGGCGCCGCGCCTGGGACGTCAGCACTGTCCTTCTCCGTTTCACCACAGGTTCAACTGGCGTACCAGCCTGGCAGCCAAGGGTCACAGTCAGGTAGAGATCTTACGAATTGTGTCTGTAAATCTCCTGTAAATGACAAAACAGGGACCAACCCCCCAGATCAGCCCTTCTTCTTGGACAGCGTGGCGTACACGATGATGTTGTCCGTGTAGCTGTGCGCCTGCTTGTTGTAGATCCCGCCGCAGGTGATCAGCCGGAGCTGGGCGTCGTTCGTGTTGCCGTACACGCGCTTGGTCGGGAACGTCGACTTGCTGACCTGCTCGATCCCGCTCACCGTGAAGCGCGTGACCTTCTTGTCCGACCGGTACACGTAGATGTGGTCGCCCTTGGCCAGTTCGCGCAGGCGCTGGAACACGGCGGCGCCCTTGCGGGTGCTCACGTGGCCGTTGATCACCGAGGGGCCCTTCTCGCCGGGCAGCGGCGAGTAGCGGTACCAGCCCGTGAGGTTGGGCTTGGACAGGGGCGGCGTGGTCAGGCTGCCCTTGCGGTCGAGCGTGACGGTCCCGATCGAGGCGTTCACCTTGATCTTGGGGATCTTGATCCGGATCGGCTTCGGCTTCGTCTTGGCCGTCGTCGTCTTGACCGGCGGGATCGCGGCCACGATCGGCGCCGCGGCCAGGGGCGGCGGGGCTTCGAGCCGGGCGGGGGTGAGGGGCGCGTTCTTGCCGCCGGGGCCGACCGTCGGAGCGAGGACGAACGCGCCGGCGTTCTGGATCTGGACGGTGCTCGGCTCGGCCTGGGCGACCACCTGCGGCGGGCCCGAGCCGTCGTCAACGGGGGGCGCCATCGACAGCAGTCCCACCATGATGGCGCCCACGCCGCCCAGCGACCCGGCGATCAGCAGGCCGGGCAGCGCCCGGCTCATCGGCGATCGCTCCTCTGCCGAGGCGGGAGCCGGGGTCGAGGTGGGGCCGGAGGTGGGGGCCGGGGTGGCGGCCGGTTCGTGCTCGGTCATCGCTGCGCTCCTCCCGCATGCGTGGCGCGGCGCCGTCGCAGCAGCAGCCCGCCGGTGGCGCTTCCCATCAGCAGCATCGAACCGCCCGCGATCAGCCCGTACGAGCCGGCGCCGCCGGTCTCCGGCGCCTCACCGGTGTCGACTCCCCCCTTGGGGGTCTTGGCCACCTGCGCCTTGACGTACGTGGTTCTGGTCGACTTGGGGGTCGCCGTCACGGTGGTGGTCCGGGTCGGCCTGGGGCTGACGGACACGACGCCGACGTTCTCACCGGGGCCGGGGTTGTAGGAGTTCGTGGGCCCGGCCGGAGGCGTCGTCCCACCGGTGTGGGTCGGGGTGTGGGTCGGCGTGTAGGTCGGGGTGGGACTCTTCGTCGGGGTCAGGGTCGGGGTCGGCGACGGGCTGTTGCCGGGCACGGTCAGCTCGATGGCGCCCGGGTCACCCTGAAGCTTGCAGGTGGCCTCGTTGTGCGTCGGGGGCTCGCCGATCTCTCCGGTCGTCACCTGGAACGCGTCCATGTAGGCCTTCTCGGCCTCGACGTTGACGATCTCGATCGTGTGGGGGCCATACTTCAGCACGGGCGACTTCCAGAGCACTTCCTTGGCACTGGTGCCGGTCATCGGGATGCCATTCCTGTCCTTACCCGGCTCGACCAGCGGGTCCGTAACAGCGTTGCCGTCCAGCAGGACGCGGATGGGGCCGAGGTCCCGCTCGCGCCTGCTGATGTAGGCGACCTGGGTGCCGGTGAACGACAGCTTGGCGCTCGCGTCCTTCTGGCTGGTCTCATGCAGGTCATAGAGATGGTCGCCGAACTCCTCCGCCGTACCGCCGGAGGTCCAGCCTGCCGAGTACGTGACGGCCGCGTTGTTGTCGTTGACCATGACCTCGCCCTTGGCGGGCTTGAACCTGACGAACAGGTCGCTCGGCCGGACGCGGATGGTGCCCGGACGCCGCACCGACCCAGCGTCGGACAGTCCCTCAGGAAGGTCGAGGAAGTCGCCCGGTAGGAGCTCGGGCTGGTCCTTGAACCCCTTGGGCCTGAGCTGACCGTTCCAGGCACCGGTGATGTCGACCACGCCCTCCAGGTTGAGCGTGGAGCCCTTGGCGAAGAAGCCGGGCGAGCCGAACTGCCTGTGGCCTGCATACCGAAGTGCCCAGTTGACGTCGAGCATGCCGCCAGCCTCCAGGCGAGGCGTGACTACGGCCTCCACCTCGACGCCAGGCGCCCCGGCGACTCCGCCCGTGCAGAGGTACTTGGCGATCAGCGAGGCTTGGGCCTGGCCGGGGGCGGATGTCGCAACGAACGCGGCGGATGCGGCCATTCCGACCGATGCGGCGATCAACGCCTTGCGCCACCGATTCACCGGATACTCCGATCACATAGACCGAAAGTAGATCTTAGAGTCGATACCGTCCCCGACCGGCCCGTGTCCGAGACTTGTGATGAAGCCGTGTCCGCCCGCCGAACCGGGTGTACCTCCAGCGACCAGAATCGTATTCTGTCCCCCAGCACACCCGCTAGGAGGCGACGATGAGGCGAGACCTCTTCGACGAGGAGCACCTGCTCTTCCAGGAGACCGTGCGCGAGTTCATGGCGCGTGAGGTCGTGCCCCATCACGAGCGCTGGGAGAAGGACGGCATCGTCCCGCGCGAGGTCTGGAAGAAGGCCGGCGAGATCGGGATGTTCGGGTTCGGGGTGCCCGAGGAGTACGGCGGGGCGGGCATCACGGACTTCCGGTACAACACCGTGATCCTGGAGGAGATCATCAGGCACGGCGCGACCGGACTCGGGTTCTCGCTGCACAACGACGTCATGGCGCCGTACGTCGTCGAGCTGACCGACGAGGAGCAGAAGCAGCGCTGGCTGCCCGGCTTCGTCAGCGGCGAGCTGATCACCGCCATCGCCATGACCGAGCCCGGGGCGGGCAGCGACCTGCAGGGCGTCAGGGCCACGGCGGTCCGCGAGGGCGACCACTACGTGCTCAACGGGCAGAAGACGTTCATCACGAACGGCATCAACGCCGACCTCGTCATCGTGGTGGCCAAGACCGACCCGGAGGCGGGGGCGCGGGGCGTCACGTTGCTGGCGGTGGAGCGCGGGATGGAGGGCTTCGGCCGCGGCCGAAACCTGGACAAGATCGGGATGAAGGCGCAGGACACGGCCGAACTGTTCTTCGACAACGTCCGTGTGCCGGTCGCCAACCGGCTCGGCCCGGCCGAGGGCGAGGGCTTCTTCCAGCTCATGCGCAACCTGCCGCAGGAGCGCCTGTCGATCGCGGTCGGGGCGGTGGCGGCGGCCGAGACGGTGCTGGAGCAGACCATCGCGTACTGCAAGAGCCGGCAGGCGTTCGGCCGCTCGATCGGCTCGTTCCAGAACACCCGGTTCGTCCTGGCGGAGCTGGTCACCGAGACCGACATCGCCCGCCAGTACGTCGACAGGTGCATCCTCGCCCTGAACGCCGGCGAGCTGACCGCGGTGGACGCGGCCAAGGCCAAGTGGTGGACCACCGAACTGCAGACCAAGGTCATCGACCGCTGCCTGCAGTTGCACGGCGGCTACGGCTACATGCTGGAGTACCCGGTGGCCAAGGCCTGGGTGGACAGCCGCGTCCAGACGATCTACGGCGGCACCACCGAGATCATGAAGGAGATCATCGGCCGGTCGTTCGGCTTCTAGAACCGGCGCGGCCCGCCGTCCAAGAGCGCATACTGAACACCATGGACGGCGGGCTGATCCTTCTGGTGTTCCTGGCGTTGCTCTTCGCCTGGGGTCTCAACCGCGTGCGCCGCGCGCTGCGCCTCGGACCCGTCGGCTACCTCGGAGTGGTGATCGTCTTCGTCATCGTCATGCTGCTGCTCTGGGGACAGACCTACGCCTGACCTCAGTCGGTGCTGCCCTCCAGCAGCACCCTGGCCACCAGATCCGGGTCGTCGCTCATCGGCACGTGGCCGCAGCCCTTCAGCAGCTTCACCCGCTGCCCCGACCATCGCGCCGCGCGTACGGCCTGGCGGCGCCGCAGCAGCCGGTCGTGCTCGCCCCAGGCCACGGTGACCGGCACCTTGGGCGGCCCGGGCGGCATCAGGCCGGTGAACGTGGCCAGCGTCGCGTCGAACCCCGGCGCCCGGGCCAGCGCCTGCGAGCCGGCCACCAGGGCCGTCGGCGAGAGCCTGGAGGGGTGGGCGACCACCAGACCGGCCAGCATCGCCCGCCCGACCGGGTCCTCGGCCGCGCGCACGAGCCACTGCGGCGGGATGGCGGCGGCCGCGGCCCGCAGGGCGCGCAGCGCCGCCTGGCAGTAGGCCAGCTCCGCCCGTGACCAGAAGCCCGCCGGGGACAGCGCCGTGGCCGTCCGGACGACGCCGCGCGAGGCCAGCTCCAGCGCGAGGTAGCCGCCGAGCGAGTTGCCGGCGACGTGCGGCTCGCGCACCCCTATCAGCGTGCAGAACGACTCGACGGCATCGGCGAGCGACTCCGCCGTGTAGGGCGTGCCCGGCGGCAGCGGGGGCGAGACCCCGAACCCGGGCAGGTCCACCGCGATCACGGTGCGGGAGGCGGCGAGACGGTCCATGACCGGCAGCCACGCCTGCCAGTGGTGACCGATGCCGTGCATGAGGATGAGCGGCGGACCCGTGCCGCGCCGCTCGAAGGCCAGCTCCATGGCGTCGAGCTAACCACTCAGCGGCTGCGCGTGGGAATCTCGAACCAGACGGCTTTGCCTTCCCTGGTAGGTCGCGAGCCCCAGCGCCGGGCGAGCTGGTCGACCAGGTAGAGGCCGCGGCCGCCCTCGTCGTTCTCGCCGGCGCTGCGGATGCGGGGCAGACGCAGGTCCTGGTCGAAGACCTCGACCCAGACCGCCTCCTCGCCCCGGCGCAGCCGGAGCGTGAACTCCTTCTCGCCGACCACTTCCTCCTCGAAGCCGGGCACGTCCCACGACTCGTCGTCGAAGGCCAGCGCCGGCCCGTCGATCATCAGCTCCCGCCGGGGCACGCTGGTGCTGGCGGCGTGGAGGACCACGTTGGTGACCACCTCGGAGACCAGCAGGCAGGCCAGCTCGGCGCGCTCCTCGGGGACGTTCCAGCCGTCGAAGGCCTCGGACGCCATCCGCCGCGCCTCGCCCACCATGATCGGCTGGGCGGGGAAGGTGCGCTCCTCGACGTCGAGGTCGTCGGTGCTGGAGCGGACCACCAGGATGGCCATGTCGTCGTCGATCTCGCCGGGCACCGCGACCGTGGCGGCCTCGGCGACCCGCTCCACCTCGGCGTCGGCCACCTTGGCGAGCTTGTCGCGCAGCACGCCCAGTGTCTCGGCGTCGGACGGCATCCGGCCGTCGCGGCCGGGACGCCGGTCGACCAGGCCGTCGGTGTAGAGGAGCAGCGCCGCGCCGGGCGGCAGCACCCGCGTCTCCTCCTTGTAGACGAGGTCGGCGTGCAGGCCCTTGGCGCGCACGCCCAGCGGCTGGCCGACCTCCTCGATGTCGAGCTCCAGGCACTGGCCGTCGACCAGCAGCAACGGCGGCGCGTGGCCGGCGTTGGCGAACGACAGGGTCCGTGACCAGGCGTCGTAGACGAGGTACTGGCAGGTGACGATGGGCGGGACGCTGATGTCGGCGCCGCTGTCGTCCTTCTCGGGCGTGGCGATGATGCGCGTCCACTCGTCGAGCCTGGCCAGGATGTCGGCGGGCGACTTGTCGTCCTGTGCGAAGGCCCGCAGCGCGGCCCGCAGCTGGCCCATGATGGCCGCGGCCTTGGCGCCGCGTCCCTCCACGTCGCCGATGACGATGCCGACCCGGCCGGCCGACAGGGGGATCACGTCGTACCAGTCGCCACCGACCTGGGTCTGGATGCCCTGGCCGTGGGAGGCGAGGGGGGCGGCCGGGTAGTAGCGCACCGCGATCTGCAGGCCGTCGAGCTGCGGCAGCGCCCGCGGCAGCAGGTGCTTCTGGAACGACTCGGCGGTGTGGCGCTCCTCCTCGAACAGCAGCGCGTTGTCGATGGCGAGCGCGACCCGGGTGGCGATGGCGCCGACGAAGTCGCGGTCGAAGGCGTCGTAGTGGGGGCTGCGCCGGTCGGTGAGGTTGGACAGCCCGAGGTAGAGCTGGCCGAGCGTCTCGCCGCGCACGCAGAGCGGGGCGACGATGGCGGAGGTCATGCCGACCTCGCCGCAGAGCTTGGCGCTGTCGTCGCTGGGCGCGGGGAAGCTGCTGGCGGCGAAGTCCTCGACGAGGATCGTCTCCTGGCGGCGCATCGCGATGTCGGCGTAGTGGCCGTGGGGGTAGCGGATCTCGGCGCCGACCGGCTTCCAGGTGCCCGGTGGCGGGGTCCAGCCCTGCACGTGCTGCGACACCCTGCGCACCAGCCGGTCGCCCTCCATCAGCTCGATGAAGCAGTGGTCGGCGAACTGCGGGACGAGCATCTCGGCGACGCGCTTGAGCGTCTCCTCGACGTACAGGGAGCCGGCCAGCCGCTCGCCGATGCGCTCGAGCAGCCCGAAGCGGTCCTTCTCGCGCTCGTTGCTGCGCAGCGCCTCACGGGCGGTGATGACGATGCCGGTCACCGAGCCGGAGGTGTGACGCAGCGGCACGGCCTGCGCGCGGACGTAGACGATGGTGCCGTCGGCCCGCCTGACGTCGAAGGTGCCCTCCCACACGCCGCCCTTGAGCACGTGCCTGGAGAGCTCGACGGCCAGCGGGTGGTCCTTCTCCATGAACCCCAGGGAGAGCGCCGACGCGTCGCGGGACGAGGCACCGGGACGGCCGAACAGCTTCTCGGCGAAGGGATTCCAGTAGAGGAGGTTGCTGAAGCGGTCCGTCACGACGACGGCCATCTCGGCATGATCGAGCACGGAGGAGGCGGCCAGATGGTCGACCGCGTCCTCGGACAGATCCCCCCAACGCTTCATCCGGAGTCCACTCCTCGTGGAGGCATGTGCGCAAAGCAGCGAAACACGGGCGCTCCTGCAACAGTCTTGACCGGAGGGGAGTGGAGGGTCTCCCGCAAGGGATTCAACCAAGCAGCAGCGCGCGCGTCAGCGCTTGGAGACGAAAACGTGCGCGGCAACGTCACGCGGAAGCTCCGCGGGAGTGTCGTTCGCGTCACCGTCACCTGTCACCCGCACACCGTCGTCGCTCGCCGCGAGCGTGACCTCGCGTCCGGGTTGTATCCCAACTTGCTTGAGTTTAAGCATCACAGCGGGATCGCTTTGCACTTGTTCGCTAATTCGTCGCACGACTACTGGTGTGTCCCGCGGACCCGCCAGCTCGGACATGGACGCCAGCAGCACCTCACCGAGGTCGCCGGACTCCTGGGCGCCCAGCTCGGCCAGCCCTGGGATGGGGTTGCCGTGCGGGCAGGCCGTGGGGTTGCCGAGCAGCGTCACCAGCCGCGACTCCACCGAGTCGGACATCACGTGCTCCCACCGGCAGGCCTCGATGTGAACCTCCTCCCACGGCAGCCCGATGACCTGGGTCAGCAGGCACTCCGCGAGGCGGTGCTTGCGCATCACCCGGGTGGCGAGAGTGCGCCCCAACTCGGTCATCGACAGGTGCCGGTCGCCCTCGACCCGCACCAGACCGTCGCGCTCCATGCGGGCCACGGTCTGGCTCACGGTGGGGCCGCTCTGCTGCAGGCGCTCGGCGATGCGCGCCCGGAGGGGGACGATGCCCTCCTCCTCGAGCTCGTAAATCGTCCGGAGATACATCTCCGTCGTGTCGATCAGGCCGTGTGCGGTCAAGGCTCCTCCCAACTGCAATGTTACGCCGGTCAAGGCAGGGACTGAGCCCGTCCGCCCCGGGCACAGAAGTAAAGGCACAAACCCTACTTGCAGACAGACCTGCGATGGCAAAGGACGGCAACAACGGAGCCTCCCCATTCCTTCCCGGCCGCCTCGACCTCGACGCGCTGCGCCACGCCGCGGCGGTCCGCGGGCCCGCTAACCGGAGCGGTAGTTCCTGAAGCGGGCCACCGACAGCCCGACGGCCGCCACGGCGGCGGCGCAGGCCAGGCCGCCGCCCACCCACGCCGCCGTCATCCCGAACGTGGCGGCCATCGCCCCGGCCCGCAGGTCGCCGAGGCGGGGCCCGCCGGCGACCACCACCATGAAGACCCCCTGCATCCGCCCGCGCATCTCGTCGGGCGCGTGGAGCTGCAGGATCGACTGCCGCCACACCGAGGACACCACGTCGGCCGCCCCGCCGACCGCCATGAACGCCACCACCAGCCACAGCTCGTGCACGAGCCCGGCGGCGGCCACGGCCAGGCCCCACACGGCGATGACCATGACGAGCGCGATCCCCTGCCGCCTGATCCGCCCGACCCAGCCGGAGAACAGCGCCCCGGCGACCGAGCCGATCGCCATGCCGGAGTTCAGCCAGCCGAGGGCGATCGTGGAGCCGCCGAAGCGCTCGGCCGTCAGCTCGGGGAACAGGGCTCGGGGCAGGGCGAACACCATGGCGATGATGTCGACGACGAACGACATGAGCAGGACGGGACTGCCGAGGATGTGCCGCAGCCCCTCGAAGACCGCTCTGACGCCGGGCCGGGAGACCTCGCCGAGGGGCGGCAGCGAGGGCAGCCGCAGCGCGGCGTACAGGCCGGCGCCGAACAGCAGGGCGTCGAGCGCGTACGCCGCGGCGAACCCGGACAGGGCCAGCATGACGCCGCCGACCATCGGGCCGACGATGGCGCCCATGCTGTAGACCAGCGAGTTGAGGGCGTTGGCGGCCGGCACCAGTTCGGGAGGGAGGAGGCGCGGGATGACCGCGCCCCGGGTCGGTGTGCTGATCGCGTAGCCGGTGGCGCCCAGGGCGACCGCGCCGAGCAGCACGTAGACGTTGTCCAGGTCGAGCAGGGCCTGCGCCACCAGGAGGACGGTGCTGGACCAGGCGATGGCCGAGCCGACGATCAGCAGCCTGCGCCGGTCCACGGCGTCGGCTACCGCTCCGCCCCACAGCCCGAACACCACCAGCGGGAGCAGGTTGGCCAGCCCGAGCAGGCCCACCCAGAGGGAGGAATGGGTGAGCTCCCACACCTGCTGGCTGACGGCCACCACGCTCACCGCGAGGCCGACTCCCGAGACGGCCTGGCCCACCCACAGGCGCCGGTAGGCGGGCACGGCCAGCGGCCTGGTGTCTAACAGATGACGTTTGACGAGTTCCCCGATTGCCACTTGAGGCACGTTATGGGGCAAGCCTCTCCAAAGCCCAGCCGGTCGAGGTTCGCCGGTAGCGGAGCCGGTCGTGCATCCGGTCGAGCTGGCCCTGCCAGAACTCCATCTCCGACGGCACCACCCGGAACCCGCCCCAGAAGTCGGGCACCGGCGGCTCCTCCGGCCAGCGGGCGGCCAGGTCCTCGTAGCGGGCGTCCAGCTCCTCCCGCGAGCGCACCACCGCCGACTGTCGCGACGCCCAGGCCCCGATCTGCGACCCGTACGGCCGGGAGGCGAAGTAGGCGGCCGACTCCTCGTGCGGGAGCCGCACGACCGAGCCCTCGACCCGCACCTGGCGCCGGATCGGGTGCCACGGGAACAGCAGCGAGGCCCGCGGGTTCTCGGCGAGGTCACGGCCCTTGCGCGACTCGAAGTTGGTGTAGAAGACGAAGCCGGACTCGTCGTAACCCTTGAGCAGGACGGTCCTGGCACTCGGCCGGCCGCCCGCCGAGGCGGTGGCCAGCACCATGGCGTTCGGCTCGGGCAGGCCCGCGTCGAGCGCCTCCTGGAACCAGAGGCTGAATTGCGTGACGGGATCGGCCGCCACGCCGGTTTCGAGCAGCGGCTCGCCCTCGTACGTGCGGCGGAGTCCCGCCAGCGAGGGCGGCCGCGAGGTTGCATCCACGAGACGGTATTCTTGCGCGCCCGGCGCCTGACCCCCCACACCACCCCCCACCTGCGGCGATGGAGTTTCGATGGGTCCGGAGACCGAGCATGAGGGGGAAGGGGGTTAAATTGACCCGCCGGTATCTCGACATCAAGGCATTGCCGGAACATGGCAAGAAAGGGAGGCGGCCGAGAATGTCCGACTTCAAACCCGGCCTCGAGGGTGTTGTGGCTTTCGAGACCGAGATCGCGGAACCGGACAAAGAAGGGGGCGCCCTTCGATACCGGGGCGTCGACATCGAGGAGCTGGTCGGCCGTGTCCCCTTCGGGCACGTATGGGGCCTGCTGGTCGACAACAAGTTCCAGCCGGGCCTGCCCCCGGCGGAGCCGTACCCCATTCCTGTCCATTCCGGTGACATCCGCGTAGACGTGCAGAGCGCGCTGGCCATGCTGGCCCCCGCGTACGGCTTCAAGCCGCTGCTCGACATCAGCGACGAGGAGGCGCGCGACCAGCTCGCCCGGGCGTCGGTGATGGCACTGTCCTTCGTGGCGCAGTCGGCGCGTGGCCTCGGCCTGCCGATGGTGCCGCAGAGCCGCGTCGACGAGGCCAAGACCATCGTCGAGCGGTTCATGATCCGCTGGCGCGGTGAGCCCGACCCCAGGCATGTCAAGGCCATCGACGCCTACTGGACCTCCGCCGCCGAGCACGGCATGAACGCGTCCACCTTCACCGCCCGCGTCATCGCCTCCACCGGGGCCGACGTGGCGGCCTCGCTGTCCGGCGCCGTCGGCGCCATGTCGGGCCCGCTGCACGGCGGAGCCCCGGCCCGCGTCCTGCACATGATCGAGGGCGTCGAACAGCTCGGTGACGCCAAGAAGTACGTGCAGAGCGAGCTGGACAAGGGTCAGCGCCTCATGGGCTTCGGCCACCGCGTCTACCGCGCCGAGGACCCGCGTGCCCGCGTCCTGCGTCGCACCGCCAAGGAGCTCGACGCCCCGCGTTACGAGGTCGCCGCGGCGCTGGAGCGGGCGGCCCTGGAGGAGCTGCACGCCCGCAAGCCCGACCGGGTGCTGGCCACCAACGTCGAGTACTGGGCCGCCGTGGTCCTCGACTTCGCCGAGGTGCCGTCCCACATGTTCACCTCGATGTTCACCTGCGCCCGCACGGCCGGTTGGGCCGCGCACATCCTGGAGCAGAAGAAGACGGGCCGGCTCGTCCGCCCGAGCGCCAGGTACATCGGCCCGGCCTCGCGTCCGCTCAGCGACGTGCCGGGCGCCGACGAGGTCGTCGGCACCATCTGAACACCGGCCTGAACACCGGCCCAGCCGGCGTCAGACCACCGCCTGCCTCCGCCGCCCGGGTGCTCGTCACCCGGGTGGCGCCGTGCAGGCGGCCTCCGTCGCCGTCGGCCGGCACACCCAGGCCGCCTGCACCGGCTTGCCCGACTCGACGGTCATGAGCCACACCTCGCGGCCCTGGGCGTCGTGGTCGGTGACGTGGCCGGAGAAGCTCACCGTCCCGGTGGCGCCGTCGAAGCGCAGCCCCCGCAGGTTGTAGTGCACCCCGGCCCGGATGTTCTCCGCGCCGCTCTGGGTGCGGTGGGCGTCGATCGCGATCCCGACGGCCTGTGCCGCGTCGTAGCCGAACGCGGCGTGCGCGGCGGAGTGGACCAGGGAGCCGCCGGCCCACTGCCGCAGCGTCTTCTGTCCCTGGTTCAGCGAGGCGTCGCGGACGTCGGTCAGCGAGACGAACGACATGCTCGTGTCGTGCCCCGCGCCGTTCGAGGCCACGTCGTTGGCGATGGCGCCGGTGAGATCGTCCGAGGCCAGCAGCCTGACCCGGCGCCGCTCGCAGGAGGCCCCCACGCCCGCTTGAGGCTGCTCAGGAAGTCGGCCCTGCCGGTGTAGTAGACGACCTTCGCCCCGGAGGCGCAGGCCTGCTCCATCGCGGCGCCGAGCGAGGCGTCGTCCTCGAAGGCGTGATCCGAGCCGACCCCGGTGTACTCCTGCAGGAACAGCTCCTTCAGGTCCGCGCTGTAGAGCTCCCCCTGCTGCCGCTGCCAGACCACCGCCACGGGCGGCTTCCGGCCCGCGCCCTCGACGAGCCCGAGCGCCTCCAGCCAGTGGACCGTGGCGGTGATCTGGAGGTCGTCCACGACGGCCAGGCGGAAGAGGTACGCGGACCGGTCACCGGCGGCGCCGGCGATCTGGCCGACCGTGCTCACCGTGCTCACCATCGGCAGGTTGGCCCTGGTGAGCACGTCCACCGCCTGCCTGACCTCCTCGCGGCTCCAGGCGAAGCCCACGGCCGCCGTGAGGGTGGGGTCGCGGTCCGCGCGCTCCTCGACGCTCTCGGCCGCGAGCCGGGCGCTGGCGAAGTCCTGGCCGGTGTTGGCGAAGACGACCCTCATCTTCCAGTCGGACTTGCTGCGGTTGTAGCTCGCCTGGTAGGCGCCGATCCCGGCCAGCTCGCCCGCCACAGCCGTCATCTGGCCGTCCTTGAACCTGGCGCCCGGCTGGGTCGTCAGCGGACCCACGTAGGCGATGGTGAAGACCTTGGCCCCGAAGGGGATCTGGGCGTTCTGCTCGTCGATGCGGCGCAGCACCGGCAGGACGAGCGGGTGCGGCGCGATCTTGTCCAGCGGGCCGACGCCCACGCACTGGTCGGCCACCCTGGTCAGCTCGGCCCCGCAGCCCACGGTCGCGACGACGGCCCCGCTGAGCGGCAGCGCGAGCAGCGCCGCCACCACCAGCCAGTAGGCCAGCGGGCGGACGGGCAGCATCCGCCACACGCCGCCGTCGGGGTCCGGCCGCTTCTCCGGGCCGACCTCGACCAGCAGGTACGGGCTGGGCCGGGTGTGGCGCATCCTGTCGCGCCAGGCGCGGTGGAGCGCGACCAGGTCCTCCTCCCGGCCCCGGCTCGGCCGGGCCGGGACCGCCTGCGGCGCCACCGTCGTGGAGGCCACGATCAGCAGCGGGCCGCGCTGGCCCGTGCCGGCCTTGATGTCGTTCACCAGCTCCATGAACCGGCGCCCGGCCGTGCCCGGGTCGGCGTTCGCGAGCCGCATCACGGGATAGGTGTCGCGGCCCCATCCCGGCCACGGGATGATCCGGCGCTGGTAGGCCTGGCGCAGGTCCTCCAGCAGTGCGGCCACCAGCAGCCGCTCGACCTGCTCCGGCCCCGCCTCGCTGACGCGGACGGCGTACTCGATGACGCTCTCCCCCCGCTCCCGCGGCAGGAACGGCGCCCGGCGGAACCAGCGGTAGAAGATGGGGCCCCGGATCAGCAGGACGGCGTGCACCAGGCCGACGACGAGCGCCACGGCGGCGCTCGCCCCCCACAGCAGCAGGGTGAGGCCGTCCACGAAGCTCTGCAGCCCGTACGCGGCCAGACCGGACAGGGGGATCCAGGTGGTCATGGCCCGGCCCACGTAGTCGGCCATGGAGCGCCTGACCCGCCCGGTGCGCGAGCGCGCCTTGCGCCACTCGGCCAGCCACAGCCCGAAGGCGTTGCGCTTGGCCACCGGGTTGGGCGGGGTGCCCGCGTCGGGGATCTCGTTGCCGCGCCGCCCCCAGGCCCACAGCACGAACTGGGTCAGCGGGAAACGCGGCGGCGGGAGCAGCGTGCCGCGCACCCACGTCGAGAGCATGCCCTGTAAGCCCGCCAGCCGCTCCACGATCGCCGCGACGTCGCGGAAGTCGCCCGCGTCGATCTCCGCGTACGGCGTCCGCGCACGGAACCGCCTGGCGGTCTCGGCGGCCTTGCCGGCCGGGTCCCGCTCGCCGGCGAACACCAGGATCGGCAGCCCGCGCTCCCGGGCGAACGGAGACGGCCGGCGCACGGCCTCGTCGATCACCTGGTCCACCGGCTGGCTGGGCATGCGGGATCGGGCCTCCGGACTGATGTGTCGCCCCCGAGTCACTTGTGGCTAGAGGTGAGCGTACGTGATCACCCCGTTCCCATCCAGGGACTCGCGGGTCTCACAATCCGGACCCGGGCCGATCCACCGCGACGCCGTCAGTAGGCTGGTCAGGTGGCTGACATCGTGATTCCCGCTGACATCAAGCCCGCCGACGGCCGTTTCGGCTGCGGGCCCTCGAAGGTTCGCACCGAGCAGCTGGCCGCGCTCGCCTCCTCGGGAGCGAGCGTCATGGGCACCTCCCACCGCCAGAAGCCGGTCAAGAGCCTGGTCGGCCGCGTGCGGGCCGGGCTCGCCGACCTGTTCTCCCTGCCCGAGGGCTACCAGGTCGTGCTGGGCAACGGCGGCACCACCGCGTTCTGGGACATCGCCGCCTTCGGGCTGATCCGCGACCGGTCTCAGCACCTGTCGTTCGGCGAGTTCTCCGCCAAGTTCGCCACCGTCGCCAAGAAGTCGCCGTGGCTCGGCGAGCCGTCGATCGTCAAGTCCGAGGTCGGCACCCACCCGACGGCGGTCGAGCAGGACGGCATCGACGTCTACGCGCTCACCCACAACGAGACCTCGACCGGCGTCGCCATGCCCATCGGGCGGGTGGGCTCCGACGACTCGCTCGTGCTGGTCGACGCCACCTCCGGCGCCGGCGGCCTGCCCGTCTCCATCGAGGAGACCGACGTCTACTACTTCGCCCCGCAGAAGAGCTTCGCCTCCGACGGCGGCCTGTGGATCGCGCTCATGTCGCCGCGCGCCCTGGCCCGGGTCGAGGAGATCGCGGCCACCGACCGCTACGTGCCCGAGTTCTTCAGCCTGCCGGTAGCGATCGACAACTCCAGCAAGGACCAGACCTACAACACCCCGGCCGTGGCCACGCTGTTCCTGCTGGCCGACCAGCTCGACTGGATGAACGGCAACGGCGGCCTGGCCTGGACCACCGCCCGCACGGCCGACTCGGCCCAGCGCCTCTACTCGTGGGCCGAGAAGTCGTCCTACGCGACGCCGTTCGCCGCTCCGGAGTACCGCTCCCAGGTGGTCGGCACGATCGACTTCTCCGACGAGGTCGACGCGGCGGCCGTGGCCAAGGTGCTGCGCGCCAACGGCATCGTCGACACCGAGCCCTACCGCAAGCTCGGCCGCAACCAGCTGCGCATCGCGATGTTCCCGGCGGTCGACCCGGCCGACGTCGAGGCGCTGACGGTCTGCGTCGACCACGTGGTCGAGCGCCTCTAGCCGCGACACACATACGACAGCCCCGGGGTCTGCCCGGGGCTGTCGTGTTTCCGGCGGGGCTACGGCTGGTCGACGCCGATCCAGTTGACGTACCAGCCGTAGGTCACGGCGTCCTCCACTGTGAGGGGCTCGCCGTTGCTCCATCGGATGTAGACGCGGAAGCCCGTCGCGGTGGGCTGATAGACGGTGTTGGTGCCGGTCAGCTCGAACTGGTGGGCCGCGCCGGCCACGGACGCCGTGTAGATCGGGTCGCCGGTGAAGTGCGCGGCACTGGTGTCGATGTCGATGTAGAGGCCGGGCGAGTTGTTGACGTAGAGCTGCCAGCCTTCGCCCGGCGCCGTCCGGCCGGAGGCGATCCGCTGGGTGGTCTTGCCCGACGCCGCCATCGTCACCGCGCTCATGGCGGCGGGACGATGCTCGGCGTTCGCCGTGCTCGCTCCTGTCACCAACGTGCCGGCGAAGGCCAGGGCGGCGGACAGGGCGACGGTCGTGGACCTCACGATGGACATGCATTCTCCTTGGGTCGCGACCCTCGGCCGTCATGACCTCGGAGAGGCGCGGGCCGCACGCGGCCGGCGCCTGTCATGGCGTCTGAGGCAGTGATCGTCACTGATCGTAACCACAGGATCGCCGGTTGTCGGTGAACGCCGTGTGCCGATTCCGAAGCGCCGGATCAGGCCGGATCAGACGGCCCGTACGGCGTGGCGGGACGCTTGCGGCGCAGCAGCCAGGCCGCGACCACCCCGGCGAGCAGCCCGAACAGGTGCCCCTGCCAGGAGATGCCCTGCTGGTTGGGCAGCAGCCCCCACAGGATCGAGTAGTAGGCGATCCCCACGCCGACGGCGATGGCGATGTCGAGCAGGCGCCGGTCGAAAACCCCGCGGCCGACCACGTAGCCGAAGTAGCCGAACACCAGCCCGCTGGCCCCCACGGTGATCGTGTCGGGGCTGGTGAACCAGGTGCCGAACCCGCCGAGGACGACGATCACCGCGGTGGCGCCCAGGAACTTGCCGATGCCGCGCAGCGCCGCCAGGAACCCGAGCACGAGCAGCGGCAGCGAGTTGGCCATGAGGTGCCCGAAGCCCACGTGCAGGAACGGCGCGAAGAAGATGCCGAGCAGCCCGTCGGGCTCCCATCCGACGATGCCGAACTGCCGGTCGAGCGTGCCGTTGAGCATGTAGTCGACGATCTCGACGCCCCACATCACGCCCAGCAGCACCACCATGACGAACAGCGCGCCGAGCGCACTGGTCAGGAGGACGCCCGCGCCGCGCTTGGCGGACTCGAACGCGGACCTCGTGCTGTCGTTCATACGCCCTCCCGCTGTACGCTCCTCTTCTTTACCGTACGCAGAAGCGATTATGCGCGCGTAAGGAAAACCGGCCCCTCCCGTGGGGAAGGGCCGGGTGCCGCCTGGCGCGGGTTACTCGCCCGTCCAGCGAGGGGCGCGCTTCTCGGCGAAGGCCGCGGCGCCCTCCATGGCGTCCTTGGACATGAACACCGGGTTGATGATCGCGCCCTGCCGCTCGAACATCTCCTCCAGCGGCCAGTCCTGCGACTCGACGATCACCTTCTTGGTCGCGGCCAGCGCGAGCGGGGCGTTGGCCGCGATCTTTCGGGCCAGCTCCAGTGCTCCCTCCAGCGCCGCGCCCGGCTCGGTGAGCCGGTTGACCAGGCCCAGCTCGTACAGGCGGGCGGCCGGGTAGTGGTCGCCGGTCAGGGCGATCTCCATGGCGACGTGGTAGGGGATGCGGCGCGGCAGGCGCATGATGCCGCCCGCGCCCGCCACCAGGCCGCGCTTCGGCTCCGGCAGGCCGAACTTCGCCTCCGCCGAGGCCACGATGACGTCGCAGGCCAGCGCCAGCTCGAAGCCGCCCGCCAGCGCGTACCCCTCGACGGCCGCCACCAGGGGCTTGGCGGGCGGCGCCTCGGTCACCCCGCCGAAGCCGCGGCCCTCGACCACGGGCAGGTCACCGGTCAGGAACCCCTTGAGGTCCATGCCGGCGCTGAACGTGCCGCCCGCGCCGGTCAGGACGTAGGCGGAGATGTCGGGACGGGACTCCAGCGAGTCGAGCGCCTCCGCGATGCCCCGCGCCACCGCGCCGTTGATCGCGTTGCGCGCCTTGGGGCGGTTGATGGTCAGGACGGCGACGCCGTCCGACTCCTCGACGAGCACGTCGTCAGACACGTGACCTCACTTGGGCTGGAAGCGGATGCCGCCGTCGAAGCGGATGACCTCGGCGTTCATGTAGTCGTTCTGGACGAGCGAGAGCACGAGCCGGGCGAACTCGTCGGGGCGGCCCATGCGCTTGGGGAAGACCACCGGCGCGACGAGCTTGGCCTTGAACTCGTCGGCGTTGGCCGAGAAGCCGTAGATCGGCGTGTCGATGATGCCGGGGCAGATGGTGTTCACCCGGACGCCGACGGCCGCCAGGTCGCGCGCGGCGGGGACGGTCATGCCGACGATGCCGCCCTTGGAGGCCGAGTAGGCGAGCTGGCCGGTCTGGCCCTCCAGGGCCGCCACCGAGGCGGTGTTGATCACCACGCCGCGCTGGCCGTCGGCGTCCAGCGGCTCGGTCCTGGCGATCGCGGCGGCGGCGACGCTCATGAGGTTGAACGTGCCGATGAGGTTGACCTCGATGACCTTGCGGTAGCTGTCCGGGTTGTGCGGGTCGCCGTTGCGGTTGACCGTGCGCTCGGCCCAGCCGATGCCCGCGCTGTTGACCACCACGCGCAGCGGCTTGCCGGTGGCGACGGCGGCGTCCACGGCCGCTCGTACCTGTTCCCGGTCCGACACGTCGGTCCGCGCGAAGACGCCGCCCAGCTCGTCGGCGACGGCCTTGCCGCGCTCCTCGTTGAGGTCGGCGACGACGACCGTCGCGCCCTGGCGCGCCAGCTCCCGGGCGGTGGCCTCGCCGAGGCCGCTGGCGCCGCCGGAGATGATTGCTGCAGATCCGTTCACGTCCATAGCGGGACCCTAACCCGCCGACCGAATGAAGTTCTAGGCAGGGTGGCTCAAATCTCGCCCACGGCGCTGTCGACGTCGGAGTAGACCTTGATGCGCCGGTCGAGCCCGGTGGTGCGCAGGATCCGCGCCACGGGCGCCTGGGGGGCCGCCAGCGAGACGCCGCCGCCCTCGCCCGTGGCCAGCCGCCACGCCTCGATCAGCACCGACAGCCCACTGGAGTCCATGAACGACAGTTGCTGAAGGTCGAGCACGAGCCGGGCGCTGTCCTGCTTGATCGCATCACGTACCTCGTCGCGGAGGAACGGCGCGGTGAACAGGTCCAGCTCTCCCTCAACGGCCACCACCACGGCATCGCCGAGAGCGTGTCGCGCCAGCCGCAGCTTCATTCGGCCCCTCCTCGATGAGCCACTGTACTTCGACATCCCCGGATACCGGGCCCGCACAAACTACGATCATCCGTATGGAGCAGGATGAGACGGAACTCGGGGTACGCCTGCCGTCCCCGGCCCGGAGCCCGCTTGTGGCGGTCCTGCGCCGGATGGTCATCGCGCTGCTCATCCTGTTGGCGATGTACGCGCTGGTCCTGCTGGATCTCGAAGGCTATCGTGACAACGTCGACGGGCCGGTGTCCCCGCTGGACGCCCTCTACTACGTCACGGTCTCGCTTTCCACGACGGGTTACGGCGACATCACCCCGGTGACCACGCAGGCGCGGATCGTCAACATCGTGGCGGTCACCCCGCTGCGCATCGCCTTCCTCGTGGTGCTGGTGGGCACCACGCTGGAGGTGCTCACCAGGCGCACGCGCGACGCCATCAGGATCCAGCGATGGAGGGACAGGTTGCGAGACCACACCGTGGTCGTGGGCTACGGCACCAAGGGCCGGGCCGCCATCCGCACGCTGCTGGAGAGCGAGCGGTCCAAGGAGTCGATCGTGGTGGTCGACCCCAGCAGGTCCGCGATCGAGGAGGCGGCCCACGACGGCTTCGCCGGGGTCGTGGGCGACGGCACGCGCAGCGAGGTGCTCAGGCGCGCCCACCTGGCCACCGCCCGGGAGGTCGTCATCGCCACCCAGCGTGACGACACCACCGCCCTGGTGACGCTCACCGCGCGCAGCCTCAACAAGACGGCGACGATCGTGGCGGCCGTGCGCGAGGCCGAGAACGACCCTCTGGTCCGACAGAGCGGCGCCGACGTGGTGATCACCTCGTCCGACGCGGCCGGCCGCATGCTGGGCGTGGCCACGCAGAGCCCCGCGGTCAGCGCGCTGATCGAGGACTTCCTGGTGTACGGCAAGGGCCTCGACCTGTACGAGCGCGACGTCAGCGCGGCCGAGGTCGGCTCGACCCCCCGGGCCTCCGGCGAGATCGTGGTGGCCGTGGTGCGCGATGGCGAGGTCCTCACCTATGCGGATCCGCGCGCCGGCACCCTGCGGGCGGGCGACAGGATGGTGGTCATCCGCGTTCAGCGGCCGCCCGCCTAGCCGCGGGCGGGATGGCGAAGCCGTACGGCAGCTCCAGCCGGTGGGCGGCGAGCAGGTCGGCGTCGGCGAGCAGCTCCGGCGTGGGCCCGTCCGCGGCGATCACGCCGCCGGACAGGATGAGCGAACGCTCGCACAGCTCCAGCGCGTACGGCAGGTCGTGGGTGACCATGAGCACGGTCACGTCCAGCGAGCGCAGGATCTCGGCCAGCTCCCGGCGGGCGGCCGGGTCGAGGTTGGACGACGGCTCGTCCAGCACCAGGATCTCCGGCTCCATCGCGAGCACGGTCGCGACGGCCACCCGGCGGCGCTGGCCGAACGACAGGTGGTGCGGCGGCCGGTCGATGGCCTCCAGCATGCCGACCCGGCGGAGGGCGCCCGTGACGGCGCGGTCGAGCGCCTGCCCCGTCAGGCCCATGTTGGCCGGGCCGAAGGCGACGTCGTCGCGGACGGTCGGCATGAAGAGCTGATCGTCGGGATCCTGGAACACCAGGCCGACGCGCCGCCGGATCTCCTTGAGCGTGTCGGGCCGCACCGGGGTGCCGGCCACGGCGACCGTGCCGTGGCCGGGGGTGAGGATGCCGTTGAGGTGCATGACGAGCGTGGTCTTGCCGGCGCCGTTCGGGCCGAGCAGCGCCACCCGCTCGCCCCGCCCGATCGTGAGGTCCACGCCGAACAGGGCCTGTGTGCCGTCGGGGTAGGCGTAGGCCAGGCGGCTGACTTCCAGAGAGTTCACAGTGACAGTCCCAACACCGACAGTCCCAACACCGCCAGGGCGACGAGCGGCAGCGCGAGCGCGGCACTCCACTGCCGGGCGGACGCCGAGAGGTCGCCGGTGATCGGCATCTGCCCGGTGTAGCCGCGGCTCAGCATCGCCAGGTGCACCCGCTCGCCCCGCTCGTACGACCGGATGAACAGGGCACCCGCCGATCGCGCGATCACCGGGACGTGTCGCAGGTTGCGTGCCTCGAACCCGCGCGACTCCCGCGCCACCCGCATCCGCCGCATCTCGTCCACGATCACGTCGAGGTAGCGCAGCATGAACATCGCGATCTGCACCAGCAGGGCGGGCAACCGCAGCCGCTGCGCCCCGAGCAGCACGGCGCGCGGCTCGGTGGTGGCCGCCAGCAGGATCGAAGCGACCACTCCGAGCGTCGCCTTGGCCAGGATGTTCCACGCCGCCCACAGACCCGGCACGCTCAGCGACAGGCCGAGCACCGTGGTCCGCTCCCCCAGCCCGATGATCGGGATGAGGAAGGCGAACAGCACGAACGGCACCTCGATCGCCATCCGCCGCACGATGTGCGACGCGGGCACGCGGGCGGTCCACGCGACCGCCGCCAGCATCACTCCGTACAGGGCGAACGCCCAGAGGCTCTCGCGCGGCGTGGCCACCACCACGACGGCGAAGGCCAGCACGGCGAGCAGCTTGCACTGCGGCGGCAACCGGTGCACGACGGAGTCGCCCGGCAGGTAGAGCCGATGGTGATGCCCCGCACCCACCGCCGTTCACCGCCCTTCGTTCGCTCAGACCCCGGCCCGCTCGCGGTCCCGGGCGCGGCCACGCGCCGCGTAGGCGACGCCCCCGGCCAGGAGCAGCACGATGCCCACGCCGACGGCACCGGCGACGCCCACCGGGATGCCGCCCACCTCACCGTAGTCGGCCAGCGCCCAGGCGCCGAACAGGTGGTCGGTCGCCTGACCGAGGAAGCCCTTGTCCTCGGCGACCGACTCCAGCCCGTCGGGGCTGGAGGAGGCGAAGAACGACACCAGCCCGGCGAGCACGAGCGTCACGCCGAGGCCGCCGAGCAGGAACGGCCGGAGCCCGCGGCTCCCGGCCGCCACCGGCCGCTGGGGCTCGACCGTCGTGGTGCCGTCGGCGCCCCGCAGGAGCAGCGACGAGGCGAGCCCGCGCGCGCCGTGCACGAGGTCGGGCCGCACGGCCAGCACCGCGCCCACGGTCAGCGCGGTGATCACGCCCTCGCCGACGCCGATGAGCACGTGCACGCCGCCCATCGCGGCGGCCACCGTGCCCACCTCGATCGGCGCGGTGCCGCCGATCCAGAACAGCAGCGTGAAGACCAGCGCCGAGACGGGCACCGAGATCAGCGCCGCGAGGAAGGCGGCCGCCGTGATGGCGCCCTTGCTCCGGGCGACCCGCGTGACCAGCCGGAAGACGCCCCAGCCGACCAGCACGCCGACGATGCCCATGATCGTGATGTTCACGCCGAGGGCGGTCAGCCCGCCGTCGGCGAAGAACACGCTCTGCACGATCAGCACCACGGCCAGGCACAACACCCCGGTGTAGGGGCCGACGAGTATCGCGGCCAGCGCCCCGCCCATGAGGTGGCCGCTGGTGCCGGCGGCGATCGGGAAGTTCAGCATCTGGACGGCGAAGATGAAGGCGGCGACCAGCCCCGCCATGGGGGCCGTCCGGTCGTCGAGCTCGCGCCGGGCGCCGCGCAGGCACACCGCGACGCCGGCGGCCGCGACGGCCCCGGCGGAGACGGACACGGCCGCGTCGAAGAAACCATCGGGTACGTGCACGACACATCCTCCAGCTGCGGGGTAACAGCCCCACTTTAGGACATAGCCTTGCACCTGCAAATAGTTGGCAACTAGCGCAGCATCCGCCGCAGCAGGCTTCTCGCCGTCAGCTTCCGCACCACGGTGCTCAGCCGCCCCTTCCCCGGCGTCGCGTACGGCCGCACACTCCTCAGCACGATCCCGCCCCACGGCCGACGCGGCCCGGCCACGGCGGCGGCGTCGGTCTCCACCCGGAACCGCGCGGGCGGCCCGCCCAGCTCCACCTCCAGGTAGGCGTCCCACGTGCCCGGGGCGAACCGGCCGACCGGCGGCCTGGCCGCGAAACCGCCGCCGGGCAGCGCCACCACCCGGTCCGCGCGCTCGTCTCCCGTGCGCCGTTCGCGCCAGACGAGCCGGCGAATGGCCGACGCCGCCGGGACGCCCCCGCCGACCAGGACCTCGCCGTCGATGGCCAGCCGCTGCCCAAGCGCCCACCGGGTGCGCGTGATGCGCACGGTCCCCGGCACCGCGAGCAGGTGCCCGCCGACGTCGATGCTGAGGTTGCCGTTGTCCTTGGTGAAGTAGGGGATGGCGACCACGTCGCGGATCAGCCGCGGCGCCGGCCTGGTGACCTCGTCGTCGCGGTCGGCGCCCAGCCGGGCATGCCGCACCACCCCCTCCACCTCGATCGCGACCCGCAGGTCCCACACCCCCGAGCCGAGCGCGCCCGCGTCCACCCGAGCGGCGAACTCCGTGCCGTCGCAGCCGCTGCGAGCCGGGCCGTGGGCGGCCGGCACCACCACCTCACGCGCGGGCTCGGCGCGCGAGCGCAGCACCAGGCTGATGCCGTCGACCGCGCGGATGCCCTCAAGAGCGGCCGTGCCGGTGACCACCAGCCGATCGGCCTCCCAGCGCAGCCCGGTCAGCCGGCGCCGGACGGCCGCGCCCTCGATGCCGGCCAGCCGCGCCAGCCGGTCGACGTCGTCCAGGCAGGCGAGCCGCTGCCGGTCGATGCCGCTCAGCCGGGCGCGGACGCCCGAGGTGAGCCACTCGTCGCACAGGGCGGCCACCTCCTGCGCGATGTCCTTGCGGCGCACCTCGCCGGCCTCCAGGAACGGCACGCCGAGCTGGGCCAGCACGTCGAGCTTGAAGTGCCGCACGAGCAGGTGGTCGCGCAGCGGCCCGGGCGGGACGTGCTCGGCCATGAGCGCGATCGGCCCCCTGATCATGGTGAGCCAGCCGAGCGGGTCGCGGCTGCCGGCCTGCTGCATGATGCTGCTGCCGTCGGGCCGGGCCACGAGGTGGTAGCAGTCGTGGTCGGCGACCACGGAGATCACCTCGGCGTGGCAGAAGGCGTGGACGGTGAAGTGGATGTCCTCGCCGATCAGCACCCGCTCGGCGAACCTGATGCGGTGCCGTTCGAGCATCTCCCGGCGGAACAGCTTGAAGCAGCACAGGCTGTTGTAGACGGCGCTCTCGCCCAGCGGCGCCCGGTCGGTGTCGTGGTGGAACATCGAGGCCGGAGCGCGCCGGCCGTGACCGACGATCTTGCCGAGCACGATGTCGGAGCCGTTGCGGTCGGCCATGGCGACCATCCGCTCCAGCGCCTCCGGGCCGAGGTAGTCGTCGGCGTCGCAGAAGAACACGTAGCGGCCGGTGGCGTGTTCGAGGCCGATGTTGCGCGGCCGGCCGGCGCCTCCGGACGAGCCCTCCAGGCGCACCACCTTGACGCTGGTCCGGTGGTAGGCCGCGTAGAGGTCGAGGAGCTCGGCGCTGCCGTCGGTCGAGCCGTCGTCGACGACGACGATCTCCTTCTTCACCCGTTGGACCAGCGCCGAGGTCAGGCAGCGGTCGAGGTAGGGACGGCAGTCGCGGGCGGGGACCACCACGCTGACGTCCACCGCGTCCCCGCCACCGCCGTCGCCGTCAATGCCCGATGTCGTCATGGCCACGCCGCGCCCCTCAGTAGCTACTGTCCGCGTCCATCCCGCTTCAGTATGTGACGGGGACGGACGGCCGCGGGGCCGTATCGCGCACTTCGGTGTACGCAGTCCCCGTCCTCGCCGATAACGGTCTGGCGGCGATAATCCCAGCCATCACCAGCAAGCGGTCACAATCCGTCACGCCCGAACTACGTTCAGGAACGGTGTTTTCCTCCGCGGAGGAGAGAAGTTCTACACCGGTAGGAGTGCCTTACTCCGGCCGTCCGGCGGTGATCCGCCGGAGGCGCCCGCGCGTCTACGCTTAGGCAACCTTGACCGGGGAGGTGGCGGGAATGGCATCTGATCTCCGCAGGCACGGGCCGACGGGCTCGGCCGTGCGTGCCGCCGAGCTCATCGTCTCCTCGGCGCGGCTGGCCGAGCTCCATGAGTGCTCCGCACTGCTGCGCCGGACGAGGATGCGGGCCGAGGAGATCGTGGACGAGGCGCGCACGCTGCTCGCCGAAGCGGAGCTGCAGGGCGACCCGGTGCGGATCCTCGCTCTCGGCGCCCAGCTCGACGAGGCGCGCCAGGCCTACAGCAAGGTGCTGACCGGCTACGTGGCCATCTGCCGGCGCATCAACGCCGAGCGGCAGGCCATCATGCAGGCCCAGATGCAGGACGAGCGGCCCGCCGGGCTGTCGGGGGTCGCCTGACGGTTTCGGGGATGGCGGCCCTGCGGGATGGCGGCCCGGTGGAGTGGCGGCTCTTGGAGTGGCGGCTCTTTGGGGTGGTGACTCTTTGGGGTGGCGGGCTCGCCGCGTACGGGTCGGACCGATATGTGCGCGCGCGGTGAACCGTCGCGACCTGTGAGACGTCCTTCTTCACAGGGAGGCCACCATGCGCGTCCTTGACGCTCTCGCGGCGCCGGACCTGGAGGAGCTCCGCCTGGAGCTGCTCCTGACCGCGGCGCTGCACGAAGAGGCAGAACGGCTAGCCGCCGAATGAACGGGCTCCAGCTCCCCGGGCCGCACCCGGGGAGCTGGAGCAGGGGGCTCTCACCGGGCCCGGCCCCTGGCGCGGAACGCGGCCGTCTTGACCCGGTTCTGGCAGGCGGTCGAGCAGAAGCGGCGGGTGCCGTTGCGCGAGACGTCCACGTAGACCCGGTCGCAGTGCGGCGCGGTGCACACGCCCAGCCGGTCGCCGAACTCCCCGCCCAGCACGATCGCCAGCGAGGTGGCGCAACTGGCCGCCCAGTCGCCGGCCATGGTGCCGCCGGGGCCGTGGAAGTGCAGGTGCCAGGGTTCGCCGTCGTGCCGTTCGAGCATCGGCCGGGCGCGGGTCTCCTCCAGCAGGACGTTGATCCGGCGGGCCGCTCCGTCGACGTCCTGCGCCGCCATCGCCTCGAACACGGCCCGCAGCCGGGCCGCGACCTCGGCCAGTTCGGCCCCCTCGGCCTCGGTGACGTCGCGATGGCCCGGGTAGGCGTCGCGGAGGGCCTCGGTCGCCGCCGCGGCGGGATCGTCCGGGACCGGGGCGGGGCGGCCGCGCCGTTCCCCCGGCGTCAGGGCGTTCACCAGCGCCACGGTGACCCTGACCACCGCATCCGCGTGACTGTTGAAGTTCAATTGACCAGTTACACCTTTGTGCTCTAGTTTGTGACTGCCGAAAGTTCAAACGACAGTAACAAGGAGTCGACTGTGCTCACCCACGATGCCGCACAGGAATGGATCGCGCGCTGGGACCGCCAGCAGGAGGGCTACCTGCCCGACCGCGAGGAGCGCTTCACCGTGCTGATCGACGCCGTCGAGGCGCTCGGCCGCCCCGACCCGCTCGTCATCGACCTCGGCTGCGGCCCCGGCTCGCTGTCCGCCCGGCTGGTGGAGCGGCTGCCCCGGGCCACGGTCGTCTCGGTGGACGCCGACCCGCTGCTGCTCGGCCTCGGCCGGGCCGCGTACCCGCACCTGACGTTCCGCTCCCTCGACCTGCGCGAGCCCGGCTGGACCGCCTCCCTCGGCCTGGACCGGCCGGCCGACGCGGCGGTCAGCACGACCGCCCTGCACTGGATCTCCGAGCCGGAACTCCGGACGATGTACGCCGAACTGGCCACCGTGCTCCGGCAGGGCGGGGTGCTGCTCAACGGCGACCACCTCGACTCCGACGACGACACCCCGGCCATCGCCCGCCTGGAGCGGGCCGTGCACGACCGGGAGAGCGAGCGGGCCTTCGCCGCCGGACAGCCCGAGGACTGGCGCGCCTGGTGGGACGCCATCGCCGCCGACCCCGACCTCGCCGAGCTCAACACCGCCCGCACCACCGCCGGCGCCGGCCACCACGGCTCGGAGTCCCACCTGCTGTCGCAGCACGGCGAGGCCCTGCGCAAGGCCGGCTTCGCCGAGGTCGGCACGCTCTGGCAGCGCGGCAACAACCGCCTCCTCTGCGCCGTCCGCTAGCACCTCCTCGGGGCGATGGCGGTGACCGCGGGTCCGGTCTACGATCATGCCATCGGCCTCAGCGGAGGAGCAGCAGCGTGCCCACCACCCCCCGACGCCCTGTCCGCACGCTCACCTGGGTGCTCCTCGTGGCCGGCGTGGTCGCCGTGACCGCCGTCCTCGCCGTGTACCTGCCGCGCCAGGCCCCCGCCACGCAGGGCGCCCCCGGCGAATGCCTGAAGGGCGGCGTCAACGAAGTCGTGAACTGCACGGACCCGACGGCCACCTGGAGGATCACCCGCGCCTTCGGCAACATGACCATGGGCGGCTTCTCCGCCGCCATGGCCGACGGCGGAGACATCTGCTCGGCGGGCGAGACGACCACCGCATACTCCGACGGCGACGGCGACGGCGACGGCGACCGGGCGGTGGTCTACTGCCTGACCCCCATCGGCGCCACGCCCGCCGAAGCCCTCCAGAACGGGGAGCTGACCGCGTCCGTCGGCGACTGCCTCAAGGGCGACGGCGACACCGGCCACGCGGTCGTCCCCTGCGCGGACACCGCGGCCAGGTGGAAGGTCACGAAGAAGATGGCGGACATGACCCGGGCCGCGTTCGACTCCCCGGAGGGCGGCGGCGCTCTGTGCGCGTCAGGGGAGACCGCGGTCGCCCACTGGGAGGACGAGCGGGCCGACGCGTTCTGCCTCGCCCCCATTAATTGATCACGCGCAGCGGAAGATCGCACTAACGTCCACACATGAAGATCCGTCGCGCCACCGTCGAGGACGCGCCCCTCATCGCGGACCTGAATCGTCACGTCCACGCCCTGCACGTCGCGAACCGCCCCGACCTCTACCGGCAGGACCCGCCGCTCCAGGACCTGGCGGCCGGATACGCCGACCGGCTGGGGCGCGACGACGCCGTGGCGTTCGTGGCGGAGCTCGACGACGGGGACGCGGTCGGCTACGCCCTCGCGGTGATCGCGCACAAGGACGAGACCACGCTGTTCCGCCGGGACAGCGCCATCGGCCTGCGGCAGCTCGCCGTGGATCCCCGGGCCACGCGGTGTGGCGTGGCGACGGGGCTCCTGGACGCCGTACGGGATGCGGGTCGCGCGGCCGGCCGCCGCCGCTTCGTCACCGAGGTCTGGGACTTCAACGTCGAGGCGCGCGCCTTCTACGAGGCTGCCGGTTTCGTCCCGATGACGCACGCGCTGGAGCAGCCGCTGTGACCGCCCGGCGACCCTTCAGATCAGCAGCGGTTCGCGCCGTCGAAGTTCCTGGGGCCGCGCGGGACCTTGCTACTGATCGTGGCACCGGGCCGCGCGGTCTGGCAGGACCCGTCCACGCCGTGCGCCCAGACGATCTTCAGGTTCATCGTGTACCCGCAGTCGTTCCGGGCGTACCCGGTCTTGGTGACGGTGCCCGTCCGCTGCCAGACGGTGACGCACGACGGGGCGTTCCCGGCGGGGATCGCCGAGGTGGACGCCGCGGCCGGGAGGGCGAGCAGGCTCGTGGCGACGCCGAGACTGGCGGTGGTGATCACGGTGAGCAGAGTCGTCCGCATGGGTCGGGGTCCCTTTCCCGTTGGTGTGCAGGGGCAGGGTCACGATCTCAACCGCGCCGGCGGTTCCTCTACGGCGGCGCCCGACAAGGCGGCCGAGGCTCTTTGATGGCGCGCCGACCGTAACGCGCGACGGGCGCCGCAGGAAATGCACATGAGCCTGACATAGGAGAACAGGCGCCCCACCGTGATGGGGGCGAACCCCATCACGGCCGACCGTACGTGCTCGACTTCCGACCGGGCCGGTGCCGGTCCCGGGCACGACCAGACCGCGGATCCTGGCCCGGGAGGGGAACGACACCTTCCTGATCCATGAGGTCACCTGGCTCGGATGCCGCAGTCCTTCAGTCTTCGCCGTGATAGGCGCGCAGGTCGCGGCGTGCCCGGTGACGGCTGCGGCGGCGCTCCTCGCGTCGGAAGAGGTGCCACTCCCGGCCACCACCACTGCACCCGCCGCCGAACAGGTAGGAGTCGGTGGCGCGCCAGTGACAGCCGCTCGTGCGGCGGCTCAGGGACGCGCTGTCGGCGGTGATGTCGCCGGGCAGTGTGCACAGCCCGAACCGGTGGTCGTGAACGGGCACGCAGGTCGCCATCGGCGCGTCGGCCATCCGCACCCACCAGGGCCGGGTCTTGTCGGTCTTGCTCATTCGGTCACCTTTCGGCTCCGTGACGCCCGTGCTGGGGCTGTCATGAGACCGTCGGTCGACCGGTTGCGCGGCGCTCTCCTACGGGCTCCGGAGTCTCCGCAGCGCCTGCTCGGATGCCGAGCCCGGCTCGGCGGCGAACAGGTCCAGCCCGCAGCACGACGGCTCGTCGGGCAGCGCGACGAGCTCGCCGTGCAGGGTCAGCTCGCCCACGACCGGGTGGTGCAGCACGTACGCCCGGGACCGGACCTGCGCGACCGGGTGCTCCGCCCACATCCGCGCGAAGTCGGCGCTCAGATCCCGCATGTGGTCGATGTGCGCCGCGAGTCCGGGGTCCCCGCGATACCGCCCGAGCAGAACGCGTAGATGCGCCACGTGCTCGCGCGCCGCCCGCTCCCAGCCGGTTCGGTGCAGCTCGCGCAGGTAGGGTTCGGCGAACAGCAGGTGCGAGAGCGTGCGGCGGCTGTCCGGCAGCGCGGGGAAGTCGCCGAACACCGCCACGGCGAGCTGGTTCCAGCCGACGATCTGGGTGTGCCGGCCGACCACCAGCGCCGGCGTCATCACGAACGACTCCAGCAGGTGGCGCACGCTCGGCGGCACGTCCGACGGGGCCGCGACCCCCGCACACCGCCGGGGACGCCGTGCCATCCGGCGCAGGTAGGCCAGTTCGTCCGCGTCCAGGCGCAGCGCCGCGCCGACGGCGTCCAGGACCTCGTCCGAGACACCGTCGCCCCTGCCCTGTTCCAGACGCGTGTAGTGGGCGATGCTCACACCCGCCAGCCGGGCCAGTTCCTCGCGCCTCAGGCCCGTGACCCGGCGCGTCCGGCCGTAGTCGCGCAGCCCGACATGCTCCGGGCGCAGGCGGGCACGGCGTGACTTGAGGAACTCGCTCAGCTCGGTCCGGTCGTCCACGCGACAACCCTACGTCCGGGCGCGCCGCGGGTGATCACGCCGTGAGTACGCGGAACGCGGGCCTGGTCGGCCGGTCGCGGCGGCTCCAAGCTGTCAGGCGAGGCCACCACGCGCGACCGACGCGGCCCCGCCGCGCTCGCTCGCCGCCGGCTCTCATGGAGGCATCCACACGAACGAACGGAGCGAAGCCGTGTCCCGAACGCTCGGACTCATCGGCAGCGGAATGATCGGTTCTTCCGTTGCCCGCCTGGCCGTCGCCGCAGGTCTCGAGGTCGTCCTCAGCAATTCGCGCGGCCCTGAGACACTCGCTGATCTTGTCGCTGACCTGGGTGCGCGTGCCCGGGCGGCCACACCGGAGGAAGCAGCACGCGCCGGAGACCTGGTGGTGGCGGCCATCCCGCTGAAGGCCCACGAACAGCTCCCCGCCGAAGCTCTGGCCGGCAAGACGGTGCTGGACACGGCGAACTACTATCCCGAGCGGGACGGGCATCTGGCCGAACTGGATGCGGGCGAACTGACCTCCAGCGCTTTGACCCAGCGCCGCCTGCCGGGCTCCCGGGTGGTCAAGGCGTTCAACAACATCACCCCGCACCAGCTGTTCTGCCTGGCCCGGCCCGCGGGCGCGCCGGACCGCAGCGCCCTGCCCATCGCCGGCGACGACGTGGCGGCCAAGGCGGAGGCCACCCGGCTGTTGGACGTGCTCGGTTATGACGCGGTGGACATCGGCCCGCTTGCCGCAAGCTGGCGCAGTGAACCGAACACACCGGTGTACGTCCGGCCCTATCTCGGCGAAACGCCCGCCATGAGCGTCGAGGCCTTCTTCCGCTGGACTCTCCGGACCCCCGGCATCGTCGTTCCCGCAGCGCAGGTCGGCAAGCTCGTCGAGACCGCGGTTCGCCAACCGGCAGGCGAGGCCAGGATCCCGAACGACGACGAGGAGGCTCAGTCGGTGTAGTCCTCGAACTCCCCATAACCGATGCGGCCGATCTTCTCCGCCAGTTCCCTCCAGCTCGGAGCCTCCAGCGCGGCGATCCGATCGCTCACCCACTCGGTCACCCTGTCGGGCTGGAGCTCGGCGACGAAAAGCCAGTGCCGGCCGATGAGGAAGGGATGGTGCCGGAGTTGCTCCGCGAGGGCCGACGGCGTGCAGACGGTGAGCTGGAACAGCTCACCACCCGCCTCGCCCTGCGGACCGACATACATCTCCAGGAGCTCGCAGGCATCGGCCGGATCATCCACCCCTCGCCCATCTCGAAGATCGACCCAGCGGAACCCTTCCACTCGCGCACGCATCACCCCATGATCGCGCATCGACGACCATGCTCGTCGGTGAGGTCTCCACGTGCCATGGCGACGGGCCCTCCGGCGCGCGCACGTGGTGGATCACCGCGTTCGGATGTTCCATCGAGAGCCTCATACTCCGCCGGCGGCCGGGCCGGCTCAGAGCGGTCCACGTGGCCGCACCGTCCGGCGACGTGTGACGCCGATGACCGGGAGCACGAGGATCGCGAGTCCGCCGCCGATCCACAGCACGCTCGCCGTTGAGACGGCGTCGACCGCCAGGCCGCCGACGAGGGCGCCCAGGGCGATGGACAGGTTGAACATCGACACGTACAGGGAGGACGCGGCCTCGGTGGCCGTCGGTGCGGCGTTCAGGATCCAGGTCTGGAAGGTGACCGGGACGGCTCCGTAGCCCAAGCCCCAGACGATGAGGATCACGACCGCCGAGAAGCTGCCGTGATCGGTCACGGCGAGGGCGGCCATGGCCGCGGTGAGGAGCGCGGAGATGCCGCACACGGTCTGCCGGAGACGCTTGGCGATCAGCGCGCCGGCGATGAAGTTGCCGCAGATGCCGGCGACACCGAAGGTCAGCAGCAGCACACTGATCATCCCTTCGGCCACGCCGTCGTCCTGGAGGATCGGCCGGACGAAGGTGTAGGCGGTGAAGTGCCCGGTGATGACCAGAAAGGTCATGGCGATGCCGATGCGCACGGCGGCGTGCGTCCGGAACACCTGCGGCAGGTCCGCGAACGTCATCACCCGCTGCGGCGCCAGCCTCGGCATCACGACGACCATGCAGGCCAGCGAGATCAGGCCGAGAACGCCCACGGCCGCGAACGCGAGGCGCCAGCCGATGAGGTCGCCGACCAGGGTGCCCGCGGGCACCCCCAGCACGGAGGCGGTCTCGACGCCGCCGAAGATGACGGCGGTGGCGCGCGCGACATGGTGCTCCGGGACCAGCCGCAGGGCGATACCTCCGGCCAGCGACCAGAAGCCGCCGACGCTGATGCCGATCAGGAAGCGGGCGAGGAGGACGACGGCGAAGCTCGTGGCGAGGGCGGAGGCGAGGTTGGCCGCGCCCACCATCCCGATCAGCAGGGCCAGCACCAGCCGGCGGTCGATCCTGCCGGTGGCCACGGTGACCAGCGGCGCCGCGACGGCGGCGACCAGTCCGGGCACGGTGACCATGAGGGCGGTGGTGCCCTCGGAGACGTTCAGCCCGGCGCCGATCGGGGTGAGCAGCCCGACGGGCAGCAGTTCGGAGGTCATCAGGGCGAAGATTCCCAAGGTCACGGCGAGGACCGCGAGCCAGCCCCGGACCGGTGATCGGCTCATGTTCTGTGGCGCGTGCGGTGCCGAGGCGTCGACGGATGTCACGGTGTCGGCCTTTCCGAGAAGTCATGCGAAGGGCGGTGTCCGCGGGACACGGCCACCGCCCGGAGTCGGGGAGAACGGAGGCGGAGGTCCGGTTACTCGGTTCCGGGGGTCTTGCGCGTGGTCACGTTCATGCGGTTCCAGGCGTTGACCGTGAGGATCAGCGCGATGAGCTGGGCGAGTTCCCGGTCGTCGAAGTGCCGCGCCGCCTCGTCGTACACCACGTCCGAGACCCCCTGAGGAAGCAGGGTCATCGCCTCGGTCAGGGCGAGGGCCGCGCGCTCCCTGGCGGTGAAGAGGCTGGACTCGTGCCATGCGCTCAGCTGGTAGATGCGCGTTTCCGTCTCACCTGACCGGCGGGCATCGCCGGTGTGATAGTCGATGCAGTACGCACACCGGTTGATCTGGGAGGCCCGGATCTGCACCAGTTCGAGCAGAACCGGGTCCAAACCTTCACGGGCCGCGGCGTCCAGGGCCAGTACGGCCTTGAAGACCTTGGGAGCGACAGCCGAAAAGTTCATGCGCGGGGCAATGGCGACGTTCGTCATGCTCATGAACCTAAGACCGCAAATGACCCAGAGTATGGTGCATTCTCATGGACGATTCGTGGGTCAATCCTCCGCACACCGACCGCCCGAGCCGGCGCAGGGCGGGGCGATGAGCCCCGGCTCGGAAAGCGGCAGCGACCTCCACCTGGAGCTCACCGGCGACGGCGGCGCGCGAGCACGGCTGATGCGGGCCCTGCGCGAGGCGATCCACTCGGGACGCCTGACGCCCGGTACCCGGCTTCCGCCCTACCGCGCCCTCGCCCTCGACCTCGGCATCGCCCGCAACACCGTCGCCGCCGCGTACTCCGAACTCGTCGAGGAAGGCTGGCTGACGGCCCGTCAGGGTTCCGGCACCCACGTCGCGCACCGCGCCGCGCTCCTGGAACCCGACCGCCGGCACTCCCCCGAGCGGCCGCCCCGCCGCCGGATCACGTACGACCTGATGCCCAGTTCCCCTGATGCCGCCGCCTTCCCGCGCTCGTCCTGGATCGCCTCGGCCCGGCGCGCGCTGGCCACCGCGCCCAACGACGCCTTCGGGGTCGGCGACCCGCGCGGTCGGCCGGAACTACGCCAGGCGCTGGCGGAGTACCTGGCGCGTACCAGAGGCGTGCGGACCGAAGCGGACCGCATCGTGATCTGCTCGGGCTTCGCACACGGGCTACGACTGGCCTGCCACGTGCTGCGCGGTCCCGTCGCAGTCGAGTCGTACGGACTCGGCTTCCACCGCTCCATCCTCACCGAGGCGGGACTGACGACCGTGCCGCTCACCGTGGACGCCCACGGCGCACGGACCGAGGAGCTTCCGGCCACCGGTGCGCAAGCCGTCCTGCTGACGCCTGCACACCAGTACCCCACCGGCGGCGCACTGCACCCACAGCGTCGGGCCGCGGTCATCGACTGGGCACGCGCCACCGGCGGCCTGCTGCTCGAAGACGACTACGACGGGGAGTTCCGCTACGACCGCGAACCGGTCGGCGCCGTCCAGGGCCTCGATCCCGACCGCGTCATCTACTTCGGATCGACGAGCAAGAGCCTGTCGCCCGCGCTCCGGCTCGGCTGGATGGCACTACCCGGCCGGCTGGTGGATGACATCGTCGCCGCCAAGGGCCCGCGCGAGCTGTGGTCGGGTGTGATGGACCAGCTGACGCTCGCCGACTTCATCGTCGGCGGCGCCTACGACCGCCAGCTACGCCGGATGCGCGGAACCTACCGGCGCCGCCGTGACCTGCTCACAGCCGTGCTCGCCGACCGCGCCCCACATATCACGGTCAGCGGCATCGCCGCGGGCCTGCACGCCGTTCTCGAGCTTCCTGCCGGCACCGAGCAGGCCACCCTCCGCGCCGCACGCCGCCTCGGCCTCAGTCTGGACGGCTTGAGCTCTCATCTGCACCCCGACAGCGCGATGCCGCCACGCGACGGTCTGGTCATCGGATACGGCACACCCCCCGGGCACGCGATCGCAGCCGCTCTGGAGACCTTGTGCCTCGCCCTGCCCGACCCGCCGTAGACCCAACTGGCGCGGTGCGTGCGGGTCATGCCGCCAGGAGCGGTCCGGTGCCCGCACATCATCCGGGCGACGTCAGCGGGCTTGTGGGCCCCCAGACATCGCAGATCCGGTTGGCCAGGACATGGACGAGGTTCACCGTGAGGATCGCAGGGGCGATCACCGCCACGAACCCGGGGAAGTCCCGTTCGAAGCTCAGAGCGAGGATCACAGCGGTGATCCCGTTCTGCTGGGCCAGCCCCAGGTGGATACGATCCGCCACCGGCAGCCCGTGGGTGAGCACCAGCGCGGCGAGCATCTGGGCGGCGAACGCGGTCAACCCGAGGAGCACACCCATCATCAAATTCGTGCCGTCGACCAGCAGGAGTCCCATCATGAACGCCGACACGACGAACGCCCCCGTCACCACCCGCGCGAGCCACCGCGGGTCGGGCATCCGCAGGTACAGTCCGGCCGTGGCCAGGCCGAGCATGAGAGAGCTCCACGCCGCGGAGACCACCGCCACACCCGCGGCGAGGTAGCTGAGCAGCGGCGGCGCCTTGCTGATCACTCGCCACACTCCGTAGGCGACGGCCGCGAAGAGCGCGTTCAGTCCCAGATCCGCCAGGTAGCCCACCGTCAGGCCACCCTCGGGGGGCCTGACGAATGACACGGCGTAGAAGGCCAGCAGGACCGTCACCGGGTCGTCGAAGGACGACCATGCGCCGAGGATCGTCCTGGCGCGGTCCGACAGCCGGCCGTCGGCCATGACCGAGGCCACGGAGAGCGGGTCGATCTGCGCCATGGTGACCGCCAGGATCACCGCGCGGGGATCTCCGGAGACGTGGTAGACCACGCCCGCGATGAACGTCGCCTTCAGCAGCACCCCGACGGTCACCGCGAGCAGGATCAGCCGGGTGTGCTGCCGGGCCTCGGACCGGTCGATGCCGTGCGTGCTGCCGTACAGCCCCACCGCCAGTAGCAGGCTGCTGAGCAGCAGGTAGGTGCCGGAGTACTCCAGCCCGGAGATGTGCCCCACGTCCGCGGCGAGCCAGCCGAGGCCGACGACGAGGATCAGGAACCCGATTCGGACCACTGCTCACCTCCCGGCAGGGGACGCAGATGCCCTTTCGATTTCGGGGCCTTCTCGCGCTGGTTGATCGGAGGCAGTGTGAAGTGCCCACGGATGATGTCCACGAGTTGGGCCATCTTGTCGTCGGCCACGTCGACTTTGCGTTGGTCCAGCGTCACGCCGAGGAGATAGCGGCCGGAATCGATCCAGTAGAAGTAGAGGGCACCGCGTTCCACGTCGAGCACGGTCCTGATCAGAACCCCGCTCTCGATCTCGGTGAACTGCCGGTCGAGCCGCGTGTTCAGCCACTGCAGCTGCTTGCCGGCCCGCAGGTACAGCTCTCTGCGCTGCTCCTGCGTGGTGTCATGGAAGAAATGGGCCAGATCGGCGTCATCGAGGACGTCGGCGTAGAACCGGCACCGCTCGCTGGTGAAGTAGCCGACGAAGTGCAGGTCGTTCTGGTCGAGCATCGCCACGCACACGTCGAGCGCCTTCTCCAGCGACGCGCCCTCGCCGGGCACGGTCCTGATCAGGATCTCCGACTCGCCGATGACCTTCCGCTTGGTGGCCGTCGGCGCCGGCCCGTACGGGGAGACAAGGTGCGGCAGGTAGAGCCCCTTGCCGTACAGAAGCATCAGGTAGACACCCGTCGCCACGGTGAACGCGCTCACCCCGGCGGTGGTGAGGCCGAGCAACTCCGCCCTGAGACCGCCCTGCCACCAGACCGGGCCGAAGGCGGCGACGAACCCCAGGACACCTTCGGCCACCGCGGTCATGGTCATCGCCGCGACGAGGAGGACCGGCAGGCGAGCCCGGATCCGGCCGAGGACCAGGGCCAGCGCCGCCAGCGCGGTGATCACGCCGATGACGGTGATCGCACGGGAGACGCTGTAGTCCTCCCGCTCGATGTACCAGGAGATCATCTCCAGAATGATGGGTAACAGCACGAGGGACGCGATGACTACGGCGAACCTGCCATAACGGTCGCTATCCACACACACCCTTTCGATGAGACGAACACCAGGCTCCAGCACCATAAACGATCACGTCAATGCCCCCTGAGGGCACTATGTGTATTCGGCGGAGGCCCACGTATCCGCCGGCATCACCCTCGGCACCCCCGTATGACGCCCGCGCGACCAGCGAGGCAGCCGCCCCTCCTGGAGCACTCACCGCAGCTCCTACATGGGGGTGCTGTGCTGGGCAGCCCATCTGTCCCAGCCGTTTCCTGAACCCACCGTTGCCGGATGTCGCCCCCGGGCCCTGATGACATCACGCAGCCAGACTGGAGCTGGCGTCGATCAGCATGACGGGTGGCGGCGGCGCCGTCGCCAGGGCGCAGTCGTCCCCCGGCACCCGTGGCGCCCGAAGCCGGGGCGGGAGAGGCCCAGCAGGACGCTCAGGGCGTATGCCGCGACAGGCGCACAGGGCCAATTCGACTGCGGGTGTCGCCCGCACCCAAAGCATGAGTTCTTCGTGTTTACGCGCCAGGACGACTTTGCATGAAAGGGTCTCGCGGCAAGGTTGAGCCGCGGATACGCTCGCGGGATCATGGTCGTCATGCCAGGGTTCATCGATCCAACGACCGGGTTGCGGAAGTCGTTTCTAGCAGCGGTGGCTGAGTTTCGGGCCGACCGTGACTACCCGGCTCCTTGGTTCGTCGACGACGTCGATCCGCAAGCTCTGGCAGACGCATGGAACTTCGAGGCATATGTCGCGCGTGTGCTCGGCGAGCGGACCCAAACGGGCGTACGAAGCGGTTTCGTGCCGATGACCACGCTGTGGTGGGTCGACGGCGAGCAATTTCTGGGCAGACTGGCCATCCGTCATCGGCTCACCCCGGCGTTGATGGAGATCGGTGGTCATATCGGTTATGACGTGCGCCCCAGCGCACGTCGTCAGGGGCACGCGACGGCGATGCTCGCGGCGGCGCTGCCGATCGCGCGATTGTTGGGCATCTCTCGGGCGCTGGTGATGTGTGACCGGACGAATACCGCTTCCCAGCGGGTTATCGAAGCCAACGGTGGCGAGCTTCTCGACATCACCGCGCAGAAGCGTCGCTACTGGGTGCCCACGACGGAAGGGGACACGGGTCTCAGGTAGCCGCTGGGCATGAGGCGTAGCTGCACTGCTGGCTGCACGCCCACGACGTTCCCAGAGCCGCTCCCCGTATCGCGGCGTACGCCAATGGATGAGTTCTTCGCGGGTCGCAGGAACGCCAGGACCATGCGCGGGCGGATGACCGAGGTACACGCCGCATCGACGACGGCACCTGAAAGAGGTTCTCGTCGGACGACCCAGCGGTCAAAAGATCCAGTTCGAGTCGTTCCGGACCGTTCACCGCAGGTCAACGCCTGTGTGCGGTCCATGCTGAACGGCGCCGGCCCGCCTCGCGGGCTCTCTTGATCACGTCATGCATGGTGCATGACCATGGAAGGCATGCCGAGTCCCCCGCAGGACCACAGCAGCGACCCACAGCGACCGGCGACGGCGACGGGAAGACGGCGTTGGCGGCGCTCGGCGCTGATCGCAGTACCGTTCGTCTTGCTGTTCGTGCTGGTCATGGCGCCTCAGTGGACCCACGATCGCCAGCTCGACGGCCTCGTCGGCCGCGTTCTGAGCCATCCCCTCCCATCGGAGACCCGGTTCTCCGACGACGAGGTGGACGCGTCAGTGGCCCTGCGAGGCAACAGCAACCACTGCGACTACCGTGTCAGGTTCAACCTGCAGACGAAGCGGTCAGTGGACGAGGTCGTACGTCACTACGAGGCCGCGAGAATCGGCATCGCAGGGGGAGGTGTTTCTGTCGTCGTCTGGACACCTTCGAAAAACCCATCCAATACTCTGACTTTTGATGACAAGTTGATCATTGTTGAGCTGCAGGACAACTTCCACGACCCGAGCTGGGATCTTCGCTGCCATTGATCGTGGATGAACCGCCTCCCCTCACGGACTCGCTGTGCGCAGGTGGCGCGACCGGCGTCAAAGGGTCCGCGATGCTCGCCCAGAAGGCGGCGAAGTCTGGCAGCTGGCGAAAGAGCCGGCCACGGCTGCGACCGCAGGCGCCCCACCTGTGCGCCACTCCCCGGAGCGAGGGAGCCGCATCCCTCCTGCGGGGGAGCACCCCGGACCGCGAACCAGAGAAGCTGGCAACCATGAGCACCACATCCGCGGCCTCCCCACCTGCATTGTCCGCACCCCCGAGTCGGCTCACCATCTGGGCCGGCCGCACCATGATCCTGATCGCCGTGGCGCACACCGCCGCGTTCGCCAGCCTCGCACCCTGGTCCAGTTGGCTGGCCGGGGACCTGCGCAACCGCGCCGCGGACAGCGACTCGGTGGCGACGTTCTGGGCGCTGCCCGGTGGGTTCGTCGTGGTGCTGGTGCTGCTGGGGCTACTGGTGGCGCGAGCGGGACGGCAGGGACAACACGTTCCCGGGTATGTCGGCGGGGCGCTCCTCGCCTGGGGAGCACTGGCCGTCAGCCTGATCGGGCCGAGCGGTTTCCTTCTCACAGCCATCCCTGCCGGGCTGCTCATTACGGCGAACATCGCCGCCAGGCGACACCCCCGCGGTCGTTCCTGAGCAAGTCACGTCGCCCGAAACCCCGGCAGAGGGCGGCGAGGTCTGGGTGACCACCAGGCTCAGCGATGGCGAAGCGGAGCTGTCCGTGGCCAACACCGGCCCGGTCGTGCCCGCGTACGACCTGGAAGCGATCTTCGAGCCATTCCGCCGCCTGCGGACCGACCGGGTGCGCTCCGACCGCGGCACCGGGCTGGGCCTGTCCATCGTGCGCGCCACGGCCCAAGCCCACAAGGGCACGGTGCTGGCCGAACCGCGCGAGGAAGGCGGACTGACGGTGACCGTGCGCCTGCCCCCATCGGCCTCGTCGCCCCCGCTGTGACGCTGTTGCCGACATGCTCGACGGCGCCCGCTACCTGCGGGACGTGGCCGGGGCCGAGGATCGGCTGTGCCGCTGGTGGCGTACCACTCGTGCGCGGACAACGAGGCGCGGAAGCTGTTCCACGTCCTGGCGGCCGAGTTCGACACCGAGCGGCCCGACCTAGCGTGGGCGCGGGCGTACTGCGACATGACCACCGACCCTGATGGCCGGCACCTGGACGTCCGGGACCGGCTGGCCGAGATCCACTCCCGCTACGGCCGCGAGCACCTCGTCTCCCGTTCGATCACCGCGGCGACGCCGTGCATCCTCGCCGCGGTCGAGGCTGTGACGACTGCCTTGGAGCGTCGGCGTCAGCCGGTCTTGCCGCCCAGCAGGAACACTCTCGGGAAGCCGCGCGTCGTGTCCTGATCCCCAGGGAAGATCAGGCGGGCGGTCTCGATGATGTCCCGCTCGCGGAGCATGGCGGAGATCATGTCGGTGGACCACCGGTAGGCCAGCGAGACGGCGTGGTCGTACGGCTCGGCCAATTGCGACGGGTCGTCGGTCGCCGAGAAGGAGAGCAGCACGTGCCCGCCGGGCGCGAGGACGCGGGTGAACTCGTCGAACAGCTCGTGCACCCGCTCGGGCGGGGTGTGGATGATCGAGTAGTGGCTGAAGACGCCACCGACGCCGGCGTCCGCCAGGTCCAGCGCGAACATGGAGCCGACCTCGAACCGGAGGCCGGGATGCTCCTGGCGGGCCTGTTCGATCATCCCCGGCGACAGGTCGATCCCGAACACGGGGAGCCCCCGCGCCTGGAGGTAGGCCGTGTAGTGTCCCGGACCGCACCCCAGGTCGGCGATCGGCCCGGCGCCCGTCGCCTTCACCAGGTCGGCGAAGGTGTCGATGAGGGCTCGGTCCAGCGGCTGGTCCGCGAGAAAATCGCGGAACAGCTCGCTGTACTCGGCCGCCCTCGCGGTGTAGGCGTCGCGGGTCGTTTCGAGGAAGCCGGCTGCGGTCATAGTGGATCAAAATAGCCGACCCGGGATGGGGTTCAGCCGATGTGCGGCAGGCCGGTGCCGGAGAGGTAGTGCTCGATGCGCAGCCGCATCGAGGTGGCCATGGGCAGGGACAGGACCTCGTTGCGGGGCACCCATCTGACCTCGCGGGACTCCGTGCTCGAAGTGGGCGTGCCGGAGGTGGGGCGGGCGGTGAGGTGCAGCACGGGGGCGTTTCCGGCGCGGGTGCCGTACATGCGGGTGTTGATCAGATACTCGTCGTCGGCGCGGTAGATCGAGTTGTACAGGATCGTGTCGTGCAGCCTGAGCTCGACGTTCTCCACGCCCGTGATCGGACGGTAGAGGACCAGGGCGCTGCGGATCTGCGCGGCCATGCCGTCGCCGACCTGGACAGCCCCGTCCCGCTCACCTGTTCACCGCTCTCCGCAGGACTCAACGCGGACCCGTCGGGGGACGTCGTCGAGCAGCTGCCGATGGAGCAAGTGCGCCTCACGCGCCACCTCATCAACAATCGAGCTTGACCTCCGTCGACCATGGCGAGGGAAAGATCATCGCGGGAAGGGGCGGCAGAAGCCGGAGAGGGTTGTAGGAAGCTGCTGTCGGAGATCAACAAAGGCCCTCCAGGATCACCCTGAAGGGCCTTTGAACTGCAGAGCCGACGAGGGGAATCGAACCCCTGACCTTCTGTTTACAAGGTCCCCAAACGATGTCCACGACTGTTCAGGATCGTTCGCAGCGCTGGTTGCCAGGACGCTAGGCGTTCAGCGTCGTCCGGCTGAGTTCATGATCGTCCGCACGGGTGGCTCCCAAGGTGGCTCCCCGAAGCTGTCACTCGCGGCCCAGGATGGGGAATCGCTCCTCAACAGCAACAAGCGCGTCCACGAGCGGCGGGATGTCTGTCTGGTCCAAGCCTTCGATCACGAAGTCAAGAGTGTTCCTCATCCCGGGATCATCAGCCAAAGTCCCGGAGATGGACAGAGAACCGGTGGGATGGCATTCGGCGGTGAGCTCTATCCAATGCTCCATGGAGGACAGGGTGGCGCTTCCTTTGACCTCTGCGTAGACGCGTTCCAAGGCCACTCGGAAGTCGCGGAGCTCATCGACCCGAAGGCCCGCGTTGATTCTGGCCGTGAACCCACCGACCCGCACATGGATGGGAGAGGTCAGCCAGTTTCCATCCCAGAAGTCGGTAGAGCCAGGGTGCATACGACTGCGAACCTGGATGAGTACATGATCGGACTCCCTGCCTCGGCCGACGACAATCTCCGCAGGATTCATGCGATCATCCCCTCCGAGAAACATCCGGGCCTTTCGACAGAACACCTTGCGTTCCGGCTCATCACCAGCCCCTCCCATGCGGATGCGGCGCGTACGACCTGACTGCTCGCCTCAGCGATCAGGCCGCATGTCTGCAATTACGGGCCTGCGCATCGCAGCCGGCTGGCGTATGGCTCCGTTTGGAGACGGACCGCGACTACGTTGCTCGGTGAGCCGTGCTGAGGAACGAAGCACGGATCGTCGATCGCCCCCAGCAATCTACGGCGACCGACCACGCAGTGGCGATCGTAGGGCTGCATCTGTGCGGCGGCGTGGCAACCCCGGTCGGTGCGTTCGGTCAGTACGGCGGGGCTGGCGTGCGGTGCCCGGCCCGGTGTCCCGCCGCCGTCCGGGACCGGCCCCCAGGCCGCACGCCCGGACGGCGGGCGGGCGGAGGGCCGGGGGTACGGCGGCGCGCCGCGCCGCCGCTTGATCACCTATGAGAACAATTCGGCAAGTCCCTCGGGCACTATGAGCCCTGGCCCCCGAGCAGATGTGTGTTGGCGGCACGCGCGGCATCGGCAAGTTCCGGGAGTGTGATGACCGTGACGCCTGCGGCGGTCAGGGCTTCGGTGCCGTTGGCGTCGATGACGAAGGTCGGCGGTTCTTTCCAGGCTGTGACTACGCGGGGGATGCCTGCGCCGAGGATGAGTTGTGTGCAGGTTCTCGGGCGTGATCGGCGTTGGGTGCAGGGCTCCAGGGAGCTGTAGATGGTGGCTGTCTTGAGGCGGGAGTCGTCTGCAGAGACCTTGGCTAGAGCTGACTCCTCCGCGTGGACGTGGTCGTCCGTCTCACGCGAGTAGCCGCGGCTGATCTCGTTGCCGTGCTCGTCGACGATGACCGCGCCGACTGAGAAAGCCGTTTGCGATGGTGGGCACTGGTGGGAGAGGTCGATCGCGGTGAGCAGCCATCGGCGGTCTTGTTCGGTGCTGGTGCCGGTCATGAGGTCTTACTACCCGAGGATTCTTTCGGCAGATAGCGCAGGAGCACGACATCGTCCACAGCCCGTACTTCGGCAAGTGCCATGCGGTGGCCGGAACCTCCTGGGAAGTCGCCGGGGTTGACGAAGCGGGGCGCGTTGCCGTCGCCGACGAAGATGGGGGCGATGGCGAGGTGGATCTCGTCCGCCAGCCCTTGCGTGAGGAACTGGGTGTGGATGGTGCCGCCGCCCTCCACCATGAGCTGGCGGATACCGCGCTGGCCGAGGTCGTCGAGCATGCGGCCGAGGTCCACGGTGGGGCCGAGGCTGACCACGCGGGCGAGGTCGCCCAGGGCTTCGCGGAGCTTTGTCGCGGCGGAGTCGGGACAGTAGACGATCTTCTCGCCGCCGTGGTGCCAGAACTTCAGGTCGGGGTCGAGGTCTCCGCTGTTGGTGATGGTGACCTTGAGCGGGTACGGGGGAAGGCCCCGGGCGGCACGTTCGGCTCGGCGGGATTCGGAGTTGACTAGGAGGCGAGGGTTGTCACGCCGCATGGTGGTTGCGCCGATGAGGATGGCGTCGCTCTCGGCCCGGACCTGGTCCACGCGGTCGAAGTCCTGGACGTTGGACAGCAGGAGCCGTTCGGGTGTCGTGTCGTCGATGTAGCCGTCCACGGACATGGCGCAGCTCAGCAGGACGTAGGGGCGCATGGGACCTTCCGGAGGAGGAGAACCGATCAAGTCGTGATCATGCTTGCTTCACCACGGTACTCCTCAAGGCCGTGTGGAGCTCGGCGACCAGAGGCGTGCTGCGCCATTGATAGAGCTGCTTGTCCAGCTTGAGGAGTTCGTTCATGATGCGGGCGGATCCGGTCTCCTCCGCGATGTAGAGGGCGGACATGGCGACGCCTGCGGCTTGTTCGGGTTCTTCGGCGCCGGCGTGTGCGAGGGCCTGACGGGACAGGTAAACGCCACGGTCGCGCCGGAAGGAGTGGGGGACGGCGGTGATCGCTTGCTGGAAGCCTTCGACGGCTTCGTCGAACCGGCCGAGTGCGGCGTTGCTGCGGGCTCGTTGTGCCTGAACGTACGGCTCGTCCAGCCACACGGCCCATGGAGAGCCGGGGTCCTCGGCGATGTCGAGGAGTAGTTCGTGAGCGCGGTCCAGCTCGCTTCTGGCTGCGTCGTCGTCGCGGTAGAGGGCGTGGCCGTATCCGGCATAGGTGGGCGCGAGCGCCTGGAGACGACTGCCTGGGCGAGCGAGGTTACCGGCTGCCTCGGCCATGTCGATGGCGGTGACCGCGTCTCCGATGTCGCCGGCGAGCTGGCTCTTGCGCGCCATGATGTACGCGGTCATGTCTCGGTCGGCGACGGCATGTGAGAGTTCGAGAGCGCGGTCTGTCCAGTACTGGGCGGTGCGGAAGTCGCCGGCGTCGTGGTAGAGCCACCCGCAGAACTCGCTGTACTCGGCCTGGAGTCTGACAAGCTGGTGTCGATCAGCGCCGCGCGTCTCCTGGCGGAGTTGCTGGATGGCGGTGATCTGCTGTTGAACCGCGGGGATCGCGTTCAACGGCCCCAAGAGGTTGTCATTGTCGATCAAGACCTGTCGTACCTGATACAGGTGCTCGATCGGGTTGGCGTCGCCAATGGTCGAGACCAGGCGTCGGGCGGACGGAATATGAGGCGTTCGACTCTGTGACGGCGTGATTCCCGCAAGGCCGATGCCCAGCCCCTGAAGGAATGTGCGACGGGATACAGACAAGAAGACGATCCTCCCATCGGGCGCGCGACCCGGCACGACAAGGGTCTCCTCGTCGGCCGTTGATGGCAATTGTAGCTCTAGCTCCCGTTTGTCCCGAAGGTGTGAGAAATTGGGGCCAGACTGCCACAAAGGGAAATCGTGGGCGGATTGTGCGGAGGTCGTTTCGTCGGCGGCCTCGTCAGCGGGAACGATCCTGACGCGACTGCGCCTTATCGGAACGAACCCCAAGTCCTCCGGGTTCAGGCGCGTGATTTCCGCCAGCGCCAGCCGGTACTCCTCGCGCGGCCAGGAGACCTCTCCCGCCTCCCAGCGCCGGATGCGTTCCTCGTCGCACGTCAGCGAGTGCTTCACGCCCGACTCGCTGAGATTGACCATTTTCGCCATTTCGGCCCGGGTCAAACCGGCCCTCTGGCGCCAGTCGCGAAGGCGGACATTAGCTCCCGATTTGGGCATATCCGACCTTCTTTCTAGTGGGCGACTGGAAAGGGGCTATGAGGGGGCCTTCTTGGGGGGTCCCCTCATTCTGCTTTGCCGGTGGACTTGCCATCAATCAACAACGTAAGTGAATCGGACTCCCGCCGCAGGGAGTACCGGACGACTCGCGAGGAGATGGCGACGGTGACCCGGCCAGACGAGAACAGCGAGGCAAGGCCCTGCCGTGCGTGTCGGGGACGCGGTTACAAGCTCAAGAGCTCGCGCCGCTCTCTCCTGATCGACGCCGACGGGGAGGAGGCGGAACGGAATGAGGAGCGCAAGTGTCTCGACTGCCTCGGCGACGGCCAGGGCGAAGGGAGCGGGAGATGAACTCGGTCATGCTGGCGGCCGTGGCCGGCCTCGGGCAGCAGGACGAGGCGAACGCCTTGATCCGGCTGCGTGACCGGCTCGCGAGCCGCGGTGTCAACGCCGAACTGCGCGACAACAACAGCGCACTGATGGTGCACCGGCCAGAGCCGGGGCTGCCGGTGTGGGTGTTCGTCGGGTACGGCGGGGCCTACTACTCCTGGCAGAACGCCGAAAGGCGTCACCCGGTGGATGACGTGGAGGGGGCAGCGGACGTCTTGGCGGAGTGTGTCGCCAAGTAGCAGGCGGCGCGGCGGGGAGGTGGCGGCTCCCGTTTCTGGAGGGGGACGGGTGGATCTTCCCCTTCCTCGTCGCGCCTCATCTGCCCGGCGGGCGGTCGAGTCCACGCCCAAGGAGGGATGCCCCCGTACCCTCCGTCGACCGTCTGTCGGGCTTTCTTCCCCTCTGCGTTCTCTGGAGGGCGTGGACAGACGGCGCTCGACCAGGATACGCTAAACTTGGTAAAACAACCTGTCGGGTGTTGGACGGTCAAAATGTCGCTTGAGTCCGTGCCGCCGAAGTATGCGCAGCTTGTGCAGGCCCTTCAACGGCGTATCGAATCGGGAACCTACCCGCCCGGCTCCATGCTCCCCAGCGAGCACCAGCTCATCCAAGAGTTCAGCGTCTCCCGGCCCACCGTCGTGGCAGCGCTGCGGGTGCTGCGCGAACAGGGCTGGATCGAGTCCCAGCAGGGCAAGGGCCGCTTCGTGCGCGGCCGACCCGCCATGGCGACGGTGGAGTCCAACCGCCCCGGACAGGCATACCTGACCAGCCCGGAGACCGACGCCCCTGGTGAGCTGATCGAGGCCGGCGCAGTGGCGCTGCCCAACCGGATGGCGGCGCTGCTGGACGCGCGGCCCCACAGTAAGGCGTTCCTGCGTCGGCGGCTGCTCGCGCGCGAAGGCGAGCCGAGCGAACTCGTTTCGCTGTGGCTGCCGCTGGAACTGTCGGAGGGCACCGACCTGACCAGCGGCGAGCCATTGCCGCAGGGCATCCGGCAGCATCTCCAGTCGCGCAAGGGCATCCGTTTCGATCACATCGTGGAGCAGATCACCGCCCGTATGCCCACCGCCCAGGAGGCCAAGCAACTCGGCATGCCGAAGAACGTGCCGCTGCTGGCCGTCTTCGGTGCCGTCCGGGATGCCTCTGGCCGGCCGTTGGTGGCGGTGGAAGTGCTGCTTCCGGCGGATCGTCACGAGTTGGAAGACGCCTACCCGGTCAGCTGACCCTAGTGACAACAAAGATCAGCAAGGCCAGTGAGATCAGCCCGTAGATCAGTGCAGCCACTCGCCTCCTCCAGATCAGCGAAAGCAGGCATGCAAGAGGCGGGACCCCGAGGCCGAGAAACACCATGGCGTCACCTGCCACTTGGGAGAGTTCCTTGTTCTTGGCCGGTGCGCCGATGAGGGCGAAGCCGTAGCTGAACCAGATCACCCCGAGAACGGGCGTGCCCACAAGCCACAGCATCGTCAGCGACAGAAGTGCCCCGTCACCTTTGGCGTGCGGACGCTCTGGCTCCTTGATCGGATCCGTCACGACAGTCTGACGACGAGGACGACAATCGAGTTCGACGGCTGGCCTGTCCGAGCCAGGTCCGTTATGGGCGATGGATACATGATCGCGTCTGGTTGAGTTGCGGGATCGGCATGTGATCTGGCTGGTGGAGTAGCTGGGATTCCAGCTTTCATGCGAAGGCACTTGACCTGGCAAGTTTGAGCAGCCTACTCTCGGAGCATCACTTGATAAGACAAGTGACAGTCATTCAAGAAAGGAGAGCCGTCATGGCTCTGCAAGGTCCCATCCCCGTCACCTTCGCCATGGTCTTCCCGCACGGCTGCTACGTCGTCGGCGAGGTCGAGCCCGTCAAGGACTTCGACGCCTCCGCCGGCGGCCGGTTCGTGCAGGCCCGCGACAAGCAGACCGGTGAGCTGGTCTGGCAGGTCGCGGTCATGGACGGTGACCCAACCCTCAAGCCCGCCCAGAAGACGGTCGCGGTCAAGATCCTGGCCCCGGTGCAGCCGGTCCCACCCGCGCCCATGCCGGGACTGCCGTTCACACCGGTCGAGTTCGACGGCCTCACGGTCACGCCGTACGTCAACGCCGCCGGCCGTCTCGCCTACTCGATCAAGGTCCGCGAGATGCACGCACCCCGCACCACCGCCCCGACCACGCAGACCGCGAGCAAGGCTCCGGCCGGAAAGGATGCCGCCTGATGACCCGTCGCCGTACCCCGCGCGTGAGCGTGATCCGGCTGACCACCGGACACACCGCCCGCACCCTGCACCACCCCTACAGCCGGGAACCGATGCTGACGCTCGACTTCGGCGCCACCTCGCTCCTGATCACCACCGCCGGTCCGGCGACCAACAGGGATGTGGAGTTCGCCCGCCAGCTCGCCCGCGAGGCCACCCGCTTCGCCCGCACCCTGGAGCGCACTTTCCACGCCCTGCCCCACGATCAGCGGACGGCTGCATGACCATGCGTCCCTACACCTACCTCACCTTGTCGATGACGCCGGACTCAGCCCCGCGGCTGGCCGTGTCCTTCCACACGGCCGACCTGCGGGTCCACGCAGGGGTGCTCGACAAGCCGCGGCCGTACCTGGAGTTCGCCACGCCCGAGGCGGTCGTGTCGATCTCCACCAGCGGCGCCGGGCCGGTCACCGACGCCGACCTGAACACCGCCCGCGACATCTTCAACGCCGCCGCTCGCTACCTGGCCGACTGCGAGCGTCTGCACTCCGAGCAGTCGGCCCCCGGCAAGGCCACCGACCAGACGGCGGCCTGACAGGCAAGGGCGGGGCCGCCAGAAGCGCCAACTTCCGGCGGCCCCCGATCTTCTCCCTGATCTCACTCACGAGAGGTTCCAAGCTTATGTTCAAGCGGCTGCCTGGTGACGAGGCGCGCAACCTCGTCACCACCACGCCCGACACGGCCGTCGTCTTCCGCCCGGCCGTCGTCACCACACCCGCCATCATCACCATCGTCATCTACACCTGGCGGCTGCTCGCCGGGCTCGTCCGCGCGATCTGGCGGCACCCCGTCGCGGTCACCACCGCGAGCACCCCCGCCACTCTCGCCCTGCTGTACGACTGGCAGACCGCGCTGCTCCTCAGCACGCCCGTCCCTGCCGGCCTGGCCGCTTGGGCGCTGACCGACCGAGCGAGCTTCGCCCGCTGGGTGGGTTACCGGCTGCTGGCCTGGTGGCGGCTCGTCTGGGTCTACCGGCGTCACTGGCACCCCGTCATGACCGTCTCCGGCCTCGGCCGGCACCTGAGAGGCCGCGACTACCTGCCTCGGCTCGACAAGGTCACCTGCACCTCCTGGGCCGACACCGTCACCGTCCGCATGCTCGACGGACAAGCCCTCAAGGACTGGACGGACCGCACCGACCACCTCGCCCACGGCTTCGGCGCCCCCTCCTGCCGCGTCACCGTCGCCAGAGCCGGCCGGCTCACCCTCACCTTCCCCCGACGCGACCCCCTGGCCACCCCCTTGCCAGCACTCCCGATCCCAGCGGCACCCACCATGGGGCCGATCGAGATCGGCAAACAGGAGGACGGCCAGCCGTGGCAGCTCAAGGTGCACGGCACTCACGTCCTGGTCGCGGGCGCCACCGGGGCCGGCAAGGGCTCGATCATCTGGTCCACCATCCGCGCCCTCCTCCCGGCCGTGCGGGCGGGCCTGGTGGAAGTGTGGGCGCTCGATCCCAAGCTGATGGAACTGTCCTTCGGCCGCCCCCTGTTCGGCGACCGGTACGCCGCCACACCCCAGGAGTGCGCCGACCTGCTCGACCAGGCCGTCACGGTCATGCAGTCCCGCGCGGCCCGGTTCGCCGGCCTCCAGCGCTCCCACACCGCGACCGTGGAGGACCCGTTCGTCCTGGTGGTCGTCGACGAGGTGGCGTTCCTGACCGCCTACCAGGCCGACCGGCAACTCAAGCAGCGCATCTCCGCCGCGCTGGCCACGCTCACCACCCAAGGGCGAGCGGTCGGCATCGGCGTCATGGCCGCCCTCCAGGACCCACGCAAGGAGGTCATGAACATCCGCAACCTGTTCCCCGACAAGATCGCCCTCCGCCTGGACGAGTCCGAGCAGGTGGACATGGTCCTCGGCGACGGCGCACGCGACCGGGGAGCCCTGGCCGACCACATCTCACCCGTCCCCGAACTCGGCGCCGGTGTCGGCTATGTCCGGCTGGAGACCTCGCCCGACCCGATCCGGGTCCGCGCCGCCTACGTCTCCGACGACGACATCCGCGACATGGCCGGCGGTCACGAACCCGGCCACCACATGCCCGCCGACGGCGGGAGGGCTGCATGACCGATCGCTCCCTACCCCGCGCCATCCGGCAGGCCATGCCACAGGCCCGCGAAGTGGCCGTGGAAGTCGCCAAACAGTACGGCGTCTGCATCCGCCCCGTCCCGCTCAAGCGGCTCGACGTCCACACCGGCCGCTGGGAAGTCGTGGACGTCCCGTGCGGGGCCACCCTCGACGCCAAGTGCCCGTCGTGCGCCAAGCGCAACCGGCAGCTCCGCATGGCACAGTGCCGTGAAGGCTGGCACCTCGACCACGAACCGGCCATCACCCCCGACGAGCCCACCGACGAACAGCGGTGGCTGGTCAAGTTCCGCGCCGACCTCCAGGCCCGCCGCGACCAGGCCGTATCGCTCGGTGAGGACACCGCCGACTGGGACGCCGCCATCGAGGGTGTTGACGCCGAGATCCACGAGGCGGGCATGCGCGGCAACGTGCTCGGCCATACCGTGCCGAAGCGCACCCGCTCGACCAGGCGGCGGCAGGACGCGCCGAACCTGCCCAAGCGCCGGATGGCGCCGACCACGCTCGGACGGACGTTCACCAGCTCGGACGGCAAGGTCTACCGACCCTCCCTCTTCGTCACGCTCACGCTGCCCTCCTACGGCAAGGTGCACGACGGCGTCCCGGTCGATCCGGAGAGCTACGACTACAGGCGCGCGGCTCGCGACGCGCTGCACTTCTCCAAGCTCGTGGACCGGTTCGTGCAGAACCTCCGCCGGGTCGCTGGCTATGACGTGCAGTACTTCGCCACCGTGGAGCCACAGAAGCGACTCGCCCCGCACCTGCACATGGCCATCCGCGGCACCCTCCCCAGGGCGGAGGTCAAGCAGATCGCGGCGGCCACCTACCACCAGGTGTGGTGGCCACCGGCCGACACGGTGCGCTTCGACGGCGACCACCTGCCTGTCTGGCAGGACGGGGCCGGCTACCTCGACCCGGCAACCGGCGAGGTCCTGCCCACCTGGCACGAAGCGCTCGACCAGCTTGACACCGACCACGACGCCCAACCCCTGCACGTGATCCGCTTCGGCGACCAGATCGACGTCAAGGGCGTCCTCGCCGGCACCTCGGACGCCGACCAATGCATCCGCTACCTGTCCAAGTACCTCACCAAGAGCCTCGCCGACAGCCTCGACACCGACAACCCCGCCCAGCGACAGCACGCCGCCCGGATGGTCGAGGCGCTGCGGTTCGAACCCTGCTCCCCGAGGTGCCCGAACTGGCTGCGCTACGGCGTACAACCCAAGGACGCCAAACCCGGCATGCTCCCCGGCCACTGCCGGAGCAAGGCCCACAAGCCCGACCACCTCGGGTACGCCGGGCGTCGCGTCCTGGTCTCCCGCAAGTGGTCCAACAAGACCCTCGCCGAACACCGGCAGGACCGCCGCACCTGGGTCCTGGAAGCCCTCGGCCAACCCGGCGAACCCGCCGACCCACACCGCTACATCTGGAAGCCGCTCCCCGCCGGAGATGCCAACGTGCCACCGCTCGCCATGCGCCTCCTCCGCTCGGTCGCCGAACGCCAACGCTGGCGCGCCCACATGGCGCAGCTACGAGCCGAAGCAGACGGCCAAGATCTCTCGGCAACTGAGGGGAGGGTGGCATGAGCGCTGGGATCAGCCCTGTTCTTCTCCGGCCAGAAGAAGCCGCAGAGTGCCTCGGCATCGGACGGACCAAGATCTACGAACTGATCCGCTCGGGTGCCCTCCGCTTCGTCCGCATCGGCACCCTTCGCCGAGTCCCGGCATCCGCACTCACCGAGTTCGTCGCCCATCTTGAGGAGGAAGCAGCATGAGCACCAAGAAGCGCGGCCAGAACGAGGACTCGATCTACAAGGATGGCGACCGCTGGCGCGGTGCTGTCTCCCTCGGTTACGGACCGGACGGGAAGCGCCTCCGTAAGAAGGTCTCCGGCAAGACCCGCGCCGAAGTGGTCGAGAAGATCCGCAAGCTCAAGGAGACCCTGGCCAAGGGCGCTCCGGTTCCGGATGACCGGATGACGGTCGGCGCGTTCCTCGATCGCTGGCTACAGCACCTACCAGGCCACATCTCGGACGGGACCTTGGACGACTACGAGGACACCGTGCGCCTGCACCTCAAGCCCGGACTCGGCCGTCACAGGCTGACGAAGCTCACCGTAGCCCAGGTAGATGCCCTGTGGCAGGCCAAGCGCACGGCTGGCTACAAGGCGAACAGCATCCGCAACATGCGCGCCGTACTACGGAAAGCCCTGGGCCAGGCAGAACGGGAAGGCTTGGTCGTGCGAAACGTCGCGGCGCTGTCGATGCCTCCACGCGTGCCCGTCGAGGAAGGCCGGACGCTGACCGTTGAGGAAGGCAAGATGCTTCTCGGCACAGCCGCCGATCATCGCATGGGTGTCCTCATCCTCCTGGCCCTCGTCTTCGGCCTGCGTCGTGGCGAAGCACTCGGCCTGATGTGGAACGCTTTCGACCCGGACGCTCGTACCCTCCGCGTCACCCACTCCGTCAAGCGGCTCAAGAATCGCGACCCGAACGCCACGGCCAAGACCCGAATCGTGATCAGTGAACTCAAGACCAAGCGTTCACGCCGTGTTCTCTGCCTCACCCCTGAGCTGGTCGAGGCGATCAGGCGCCATAAGGCCGCCCACAACCATGAACGCCTCAAGGCAGGCGAGAACTGGATGGAGCACGGTCTGATGTTCCCTACGGCTTTCGGCAACCCGTCCGACCCGGACACCTTCTCGCACCTGTTCTCCCGGCTGGCAAGGAAAGCCGGGCTCGGTCACTGGCATCCGCACGAGCTGCGCCACTCCGGCGCGTCGCTCATGCTCGCTCAGGGCACCCCGCTGCACGTCGTGTCCGAAGTCCTCGGCCACGCCAGCATCTCGATCACGAAGGACGTCTACGGCCACCTGCTGGAGGGCGACCGGCGCGCGGCCACGGAGGCCATCTCCAGCGCTCTCCTGGGCAAACAGGCCCCGGTGGCTCCCAAGGTGGCTCCCGAAGACGCCGAAGACACCGGTTGAAGATGGGAAAGCAGAAGGCCCCTGACGGCATCATGCCTGTTCAGGGGCCTTTCCGGTGCAGAGCCGACGAGGGGAATCGAACCCCTGACCTTCTGTTTACAAGACAGATGCTCTGCCGATTGAGCTACGTCGGCGCGGCCTATCAGTGTAGACGCTAGCGGCGTCTGTGACGAGCGACCTCGTAGAGTGCGACCCCGGCGGCCACGCCCGCGTTGAGTGACTCGGCGGCCGTGCTCATCGGGATGCGGGCCACCACGTCGCAGTGCTCGCGCACCAGGCGGGACAGGCCCTTGCCCTCGGATCCCACGACGATCACCAGGGGCTCCGACAGGAGGCCGACGTCGCCGATGTCGGTGCGGCCCTCGCCGTCGAGGCCGATGACGAACAGGCCGGCGTCGCGGTATTCGCGCAGGGCGGCCGTGAGGTTGGCGGAGCGGGCGACGCGGAGGTTGGCGAGGGTGCCGGCGGAGGTCTTCCAGGCGCCGCCGGTGACGCCGGCCGAGCGCCGGGAGGGGATCATCAGGCCGTGGGCGCCGAAGGCGGTGGCGGAGCGGGCGATGGCGCCGAGGTTGCGGGGGTCGGTGACGCCGTCGAGGGCCACGATGAGGGGCACCTCGGCCGCGTCGTGGGCGATCTCCACGAGCTCCGACGGGTGGGCGTAGTCGTAGGGCGGGATCTGCAGCGCGATGCCCTGGTGGACGGACTGCTCGGTGAGGCGGTCGAGCTTGTCGCGGGTGGCCTCCAGCAGCGCGATGCCACGCTCGGTCGCGATCTTGATGGCGTTGCGGACGCGGTCGTCGTTGTCGATGCGCTGGGCGACGTAGAGGGCGTTGGCCGGGACTCCCGCGAGCAGCGCCTCCAGGACGGGGTTGCGGCCGCCGATGTATTCGGGGGCGTCGTCGGAGCGGCGCTGCCGGGGTGCGGCGGGACGGCGCTGGCCGCCGCGCTCCTCGCGGGCGATGCGCTCGGTGCGCGCCTTGTCCTTGTACCAGTGACGCATCTCGGCGGGCGGGGTCGCGCCCCTGCCTTCGAGGCCGCGGCGCCCCTGCCCTCCGGCGCCCTTGGACGGGCCCTTCTTCTTCGCGGGCCTGCCCGACGACCTACCCCCAGCTGCCATGGCATCAAGGGTACTCGGACCGGCAGGCGTCTCATCCCGCGCGAATGTCCCCAGGACGGGCCCCTCAAGCCCGCCGTATCGCCGGTACGGCCGGGTTTCGGCGTTTTCGCTGGTCAGGGAACTGCAGGCGTTTGCCCTCGTACATACTAGTAGGTACAGTTGGTGTGGTGGGAACGGCGGAACGACTCATCGCGAGCACGCAGCAGCTCCTGTGGGAGCGCGGATACGTGGGCACCAGCCCCAAGATGATCCAGCAGCACGCCGGGGCCGGCCAAGGAAGCATGTACCACCACTTCGCCGGCAAGCCCGACCTGGCGCTCCAGGCCATTCGCCGGAGTGCGGAGGAGCTGCGGTCCCAGGCGGAGGAGAAGTTCCGCGAGCCCGGCCCCGCGTACGCGCGGATCGCCGCCTACATGCTGCGTGAGCGCGAGGCGCTGCGCGGCTGCCGCGTCGGGCGCCTGGCGCACGATCCGGAGGTGGTGGCGAGCCCGATCCTCCGGGAGCCACTGGCCGAGACGTTCGCCTATCTGCGCCGCCGGATCGAGGAGTTGCTCGTCGAAGGCCGCGAACGGGGCGAGTTCGCCGAGGCGATGGTCGCCGCCGAGGTGGCCGCCGCGCTCGTGGCGGTGGTGCAGGGCGCCTACGTGCTGGCCCAGTCGGCGGGATCGGTGGAGGTGTTCGAGCAGGCGGTTCGTGGAGGGCTGCACCTGCTCGCCGCCTACACGGCCTGACCTGACGGCCCCCACCCTGGACACCAGGAGAAGAGGACAGCAATGACGAAGTCGGAAGGAACCGATGGCGTGAGCGTGGCTCGACGCCTCCCGGGTGATCCTTATCCTGACCTCACCAGCGCGCGGATCGTCCACCGGGCGTGGCGCCACGACCTCGCGAGACTGGCCGACCTGGCCACGACGCTGGAGGCCGAAGCCGCCGCGCGAGCACCCCAGGACGACAATGCGGCGTCCGGTGACGCCATCTCGCGGCGCCGGGCCGCCGCCGTCCGCGACTACGTCACCGTGCTCTGCCACGAGCTGGCCCGGCAGGGCAAGGGCGAGGCGCGGATCGTGTGGCCCCTCGTGGACACCTCGGCCGGCGCGGCCATCGACATGGCCCCCTACCGTGCGGAGCGCAGGCGGCTGGCCCCGCTGGTCGAGAACCTGTGCACCACCGTCGGCGACTTCGCCCGCGCGCCCTCGGCCCGCGTGGCCGACCTCGCCGCGGCCCTGCGCGAGACGCGCGACGCGCTCGAGGAGCATTTCAGCTACCTGGAGCAGGACATCCTGCCCATGATCCACAGCTACGTCACCATGGACCACTACGAGGCCGCGGAGCGGCGCATGTGGCGGTCGCTGGGGCTGGTCCGGCTCGCCAGGGTGCTGCCATGGCTGGCGCGGGTCGCGACGCCCGAGGAGACGCGCCACCTGAAGCGCAGGAACGGGCTCGTCGGCCGGGTCATCCTGACGGTGCTCGGCCCGGTGTACGCGAACCTGGAGCGCCGGGTGTTCGGCTCCCCGGCGCCCGACGACGTCAGCGGCTGAGCTCCCAGCGGGCACCGTGCGGGGTGTCCTCCACGGTGACGCCGGCCGCGGCCAGCTGGTCGCGGATGGCGTCGGCCGCGGCGTAGTCCTTGCGGGCCCTGGCGGCCTGGCGCTGCTCCAGCGCCACCTTCACCAGCGCGTCGACCACCGGCTTGAGGTCGGACCCGGCCGAGCGCCACTGCGCCGAGCGCGGGTCGAGGCCGAGGACGTCCAGCATGTTCTGCGTCTCGGCGAGCAGGCGGGCGACCGCCTCCTTGTCGCCGTGGGCGAGCGCCACGTTGCCCTCGCGCACCACCTCGTGCACCACGGCGAGCGCCTGCGGAGTGCCCAGGTCGTCGTTCAGCGCCTCGACGAACGCCTGGGGCAGCGGCGCGTCGGCGTCGACGTCGTGGATGACCTCGGCGGCCCGCGTCACGAAGCCCTCGATGCGCTGGTAGGCGGCAGCCGCCTCCTGCAGCGCCTCCTCCGAGTATTCGATCGAGGAGCGGTAGTGCGGCGCCGCGAGGTAGTAGCGCAGCTCGACCGGCCGCACCTTCTGCACCATCTCGGGGATGAGCAGGGAGTTGCCCAGCGACTTGCTCATCTTCTCGGCACCGATCTTGAGCATGCCGTTGTGCATCCAGTAGCGGGCGAACCCGTCGCCCGCCGCCTGCGACTGGGCGATCTCGTTCTCGTGGTGCGGGAAGATCAGGTCGATCCCGCCGCCATGGATGTCGAACGTCGGCCCCAGGTATTTGGTGGCCATGGCCGAGCACTCCAGGTGCCAGCCCGGACGCCCGGGGCCCCACGGGGTGGGCCAGGTCGGCTCGCCGGGCTTGGCGCCCTTCCACAGGGCGAAGTCGCGCGGGTCGCGCTTGCACGACTCGTCGTCGGTGTCGGCGGCCGCCCGCATGTTCTCCGGCTTCTGGTTGGAGAGCTTGCCGTAGTGGTCGGCGTAGGACATGACGTCGAAGTAGACGTCGCCACCGGAGGCGTAGGCGTGGCCGCGCTCGATCAGCCGCTCCATCAGCACGATCATCTCGGGCACGTGGCCCGTGGCGCGCGGCTCGGCGGTGGGCGGCAGGCAGCCGAGCGTGTCGTAGGCCCAGGTGAAGGCCCGCTGGTTGCGCTCGGCCACCACGAACCAGGGCACGCCGCCCTCGGCCGACACTCTGATGATCTTGTCGTCGATGTCGGTGACGTTGCGGCAGAACGTCACCTCGTAGCCGGAACGCATGAGCCAGCGCCGCAGCACGTCGAAGTTCACGCCCGAGCGGATGTGCCCGATGTGCGGCGGCGCCTGCACGGTCGCCCCACACAGGTAGATCGACGCCCGGCCGGCTTCGACCGGAACGAACTCGCGGACGGCTCGTGCGCTGGTGTCGTACAGGTGCAGGCTCACGAAGGCAAGGCTAACGCCTCGGAGGCGCTCACATGCCTGATAATCACCCTCGCAGGACGACCCTTTCCGGTGTGACCCTGACGATCAGCCGCTGAACCCCCGGCGCGTCCTCCCACGGCTTGCCCGTGTACTTGCGGGACAACTCCTGGATGAGGGTCCCTTCCGGGTCGTCCTCCATGGTCACGCGCCCGCGCACCTCGGCGTACCGGTAGGGGTTGGCGGGGTCGATGACGAGCAGGCTGGTGCGCGGATCGCGCGCGAAGTTGCGCGGCTTCTGCCGGCCGGCGACGGTCGAGAACAGCACGTCGTCCCCGTCGGTGCGCACCCACACCACCGTGCTCTGCGGCGCGCCATCGGGATTGAGGCTGGTCACCGTCGCATAGTTGGGTGCGTCGAACAGCGCGCGCACGCCTTCAGGCAGCTCCGCCATGTGTGTCTCCTTGATCGGTCGTCGACACCATTGTTCTGTAGGCTCGAACCCGCCATGGACGTGACTCCCCCCTCCACGCTCCGCCGGCTGGGCATCGCCCTGGCCGGCGTCGCGGTCGCAGCCCTGACCGGCGCCGCGTGCGCGCTCTCCTTCGACGACCTGCGGGCGCTGGCCGTCCGGGGTGAGGCCCGGCCGGACCTCTCCTACCTCTATCCGGCGGGCTTCGACGCGCTGCTGGCGGTGGCGCTGATCAGCGTGCTGCTGCTGCGTGCGGCCCGCTTGCTCGTACGCGTCCAGGCGGCGCTCGTGCTGGTCCTGCTCATCGTGGCCGCCGCCGCCGCGAACGTGACGACGGCACTGCGGCTCGACGTCGACGTACGGGCGGCGACGGTGGGCGTCGCGGTCGCGCCGTGGGTCATGCTGGCGGTGGGCCTGTGGCTGTGGCTGCTCCTCATCAAGCACGTCCAGCATCGCCGTGCCTCCACCGGTGACGGCGCGGGTCGCGGGGAGGACGCCGCCGAGGACGACCTCGTGCCCTTCCGCCGGGGCCGGACCGCGGAGGCGCCGCCGCTGGAGCCGCCCGCGCAGCCCGTCCTGGAGCCCACGCCCGTGGTCGGGCCCACTCCGGCGCCGGAGACCCCGCCCGTCGGCGCTGTTCCCGACACGGTCCCGCAGCCGGCCCCCGCACCCGTCTCCCCTGTGCCCGTCTCCCCTCGGCCCGTCTCCGAGCCGTCGCGCCCCCGCGAGGACGAGCCGGTGACCTACAAGGCGCCGCCCGCCCGTCCCGTACGGCCGGAGCCTGCCGTGGCCACCGCCGTGAGCGCGGAGACCGCGCCGCGCGTGGACGGCGGGCGCGCCGCTGAGCGTCAGCGCACCGGCGACGGGGAGCGCCCCGTCGAGGCCGCCCGCCCCGGAGAGGCGAAACGCGCTGTGGAGGGTGAACGAGCGGTGGAGTCGGAACGCGCCGTGGAGGGTGAGCGAACTGTGGACGCGGAACGCGCCGAGGCTGCCGAGCGCCGTCCGGTCCGCTGGGGGGACCGGGTGAAGCCGGCCGACGTCCTGGTGCACCCGCGGCCGGTCAGCGAGAAGGACGCCGACACGCAGCCCGTGCGCGTGTTCACCGACCGGCCCGCTGCCCCCGCCGAGCCGGACGCCGACCCGGACCCCGGCCACGGCCCGGAGGCCGCCGACACCACCGACACCACCGAGGCGGCGCCCAAACGCGACACCCGCCGCAGGGGAGACGTCCGCGTCGCAGGCAGGTCCAAGAAGCCCGTGGGCGAGGAGAAGCCCGTACGGGAGGAACCCTTAGGCGACCAGCAGGTAAGTGACGAGGCCGCCGGACGAGAAGGCGACCGCGAGGCGGCCCTGGAAGACACCCTGGAAGACACCGCACCCCACCCCGTGATCCACGACGACGCCCCCGCACGCCGCCTCCGCAGCACGCCGCTCCCCCCTGAGGAGTGACGGCCTGAGGGAGGAGTGAGGCTGGACGCCACGGGCATGACGGAGACCCGCTCGGAGTCACCGAGCGGGTCTTCCCGCATGTCTCATGCGCCGTCGCGTCGCGCGCGCACCGCCGCTAGATGCTCCGGCGGGTGCTACCGCGCTTCAGTCCCGCGACGAGTCCGACACCCACGATCGCCAGGACGACCTGCATCACCAGCTCGATCCAGTCGATGCCCGGGGTCGTCTCGACGCCGAGAACCTGAGCGAGCAGCGTGCCGACCAGGGCGGCGACGATGCCGACGACGACGGTGAGAATCCACCCGATGGCCTGCCTGCCGGGAAGCAGCAGACGGCCGACTGCGCCGATCACGGCGCCGATGACGATCGCGCCAAGGATGGACTGGACTGTCATGGTACGAACCTCCCGATGAGGGTGCCGTTCACTCTCACGGTTAGGTCAGTACCCTTTGCCTGGCGATTATGCGCAGTGATCGTAAAACCGCAGGTCAGGCGTGTGTCGTCCCGGTGCCTCCGGTTCTTCCCGGACGTAGCCGGGTGACCAGGAGCACCCCCACCACCGCCAGCGCGAGCTGGAGGATGTGCAGGAGCCAGTCGATGCCCCGCGTGTCGGTCAGGCCGAGCATGGAGCCGATCAGCGTGCCGATAAGGGCGGCCACGATGCCGACGACCAGCGTCAGACCGATGGACATGTTCTGCTTGCCGGGAACGATCAGTCGTGCCAGCGCACCGATGATGGCGCCGATGACGATCGCGGACACGATCGCGCCGATCATATGGACTCCCCCCGAAGTGTTCATATGCCACAAGGGGACTTACCCGGCGAAACACGACATTACCCACTAAAGAAAGGCGACGGCCCGTACCGCGCCAGTGACGGGCCGTCGCCTTCGTGGCATGACGGGCTGGGGGCCGCCCGCCGGGATGCCCTCAAGACATCCCGACAGAGGACGTCTCAGGCCCCGGGAAGGTTGACCACGAGTGCGGTGGCGATCGCCGCGACACCCTCGCCGCGCCCGGTGAGCCCGAGCCCGTCGGTGGTGGTCGCGCTGACGCTCACGGGGGCCCCGATGGCGGCGCTCAGGGTCTTTTCGGCCTCGGCGCGCCGCGGCGCCAGCTTCGGCCGGTTTCCGATCACCTGGAGCGCCACGTTGCCGATCTCGTAGCCGGCGGCGCGCACCTGGCGCGCGGTCTCTTCCAGCAGTGCGACACCGGACGCCCCCGCCCAACGCGGGTCGGCGGTGCCGAACAGGCCGCCCAGATCACCCAGACCGGCGGCCGAGAGCAGGGCGTCGCACGCCGCGTGGGCGGCGGCGTCACCGTCGGAATGGCCCGCGAGGCCGGTCTCGCCGGGCCAGTGCAGGCCCGCGAGGTTGAGCTCGCGACCGGAAGCGAACGGGTGAACGTCGACGCCGACGCCCACCCGCGGAATGCTGGTATTCAGGAGTTGAGAACCTCGTCGAGCAGGGCCTCGGCCTTGTCCTCATTGGTCTTCTCGGCGAGGGCGAGCTCGCTCACGAGGATCTGACGGGCCTTGGCGAGCATACGCTTCTCGCCCGCGGAAAGGCCGCGCTCGCGGTCCCTCCGCCACAGGTCGCGAACGACCTCGGCGACCTTGTTGACGTCCCCCGACGCGAGCTTCTCCAGATTGGCCTTGTAACGGCGAGACCAGTTGGTCGGCTCCTCCGTGTGCGGCATCCGAAGGACATCGAAAACCCGCTCAAGGCCTTCCTGACCCACGACATCGCGCACGCCGACGAGTTCTGCGTTTTCGGCTGGCACCTGGACGGTAAGGTCGCCCTTGTCGACCTTGAGCACCAGGTAGGTCTTTTCCTCACCCTTGATGGATCGCTTCGTGATTGCCTCGATCCGAGCAGCCCCATGGTGGGGGTAGACGACAGTGTCGCCGACCTGGAAAGTCATGTGACAAGTACCCCTTCCGCTGTACTCCAGAGTACCACGCATCCACAGGCTCCCGGAACAGTGAAATCACCATAACTGCAGGTCAAAGGCGCATATTAGGGGTTGACATGCGGTCGACTCTATGAATCGCATATGCGGACACGGCTAATGACCTGCGGGGGTGTGGAAATGACCATGGAATCAGGTCGATAAGGTAGGCGCTGCCCAACACCGCTCGCGCGATACCAAGGAGAACCCGCCCGTGACCAGCCGTCGCTGGATTGCCGCCGCCGCGGCGCTCCTGGCCGCTCCTGTCCTTGCCGGCTGTGCCGCTGGATTCGACGCCACCACCAACAAGCCGTACGCCCCCGTGGAGGGCGCCGCCCTCATCGAGAACGGCCGCTACGGCTCGCGCGGCGTCCAGATCCCCCAGGCTTTCATCCTCGGCCCCGACTCGGGCGCCCAGCTCGCCTGGCGCGGCTCGGCCCCGATCTACCTGTCGATCATCAACACCGCGGGCGCGCCCGACACGCTCCAGCAGGTCTCCGCCGGCTCGCTCGGCACCGTCAAGGTCACGGCGCCGATCCAGCTCCCCAGCCAGCAGCTCGTCAACACGGGCAAGCCGACACCCCAGATCATGCTGGAGGGCCTCTCCAAGGCCCTCAGGGGCGGCGAGAGCGTCAAGTTGGACCTCACCTTCGCCAACGCCGGCGTCGTGTCCCTGGACGTGCCTGTGGTCACGCGCAGCCGCGAGTTCAAGGAGTACCCGCCCGCTCCCGGCGCCACGGCCGCCCCGACCCCCACGCCCTCGGCGACCCCGTCCGACGAGCACGCCACCGAGTCCGGCCACTGACCCATCCCGGCGGGCCCCGCGCGTTCGCGCCGGGGCCCTTCCGGTGTCCCCCGCTCAGCGCGCCGCGCGCCCAAGCGGGGTGCGGCGGCGCGAGGCGGCACGAAGCCGGGCTCGGGGCCTCTGGGACGCTCAAGGCGCGTCGGGCGACCAAGCGGGCGTCGGGGCTCAGGCGCATCGGACGGGTTCCGCGACGCTCCTCCACCGCGCCGCCTCGTAAGCGGGGCCCGGCTCCATCGCGGTGTCACCGTCGCGGCACGACCGAGCGTGGACCCGCCGGGCTTGGAAGGGCCGGGCTCGCAACGGTTCGGGCTTGGAACAGCCGCGCTTGGACCCGCCAGGCTTGGAACAGCCGGGCTCGCAACGGCTGGGCATGAGCGGCCGGGATCGGGCAACCGCCGAGGCGCAAGGGGCCTGGAGCACCCTCGCCCGGCCGTCGGCGTCGTGCGGGTGGACGTGGGCAGGACGGCGACATCGCGTCAGCCGTTCCCCAGGGCGGGCCTCGCCACGCGCCGAGGCGGCGCACCGCACGTGAGCGAGTCAGGTGTGTCGCGACCCGTCCCGCCCCGCCGAAGGCGGTCCTGCCACGCGGCGCGGGTCAGGGACACCGGGCACGCCACGCGTGAGCCGGTCACGTACGTCGCGACGGCTCGGCCCGCCGAAAGCTGCCGTGCCACGCGGGAGCGGACGAGTACGTCGCGACCGCACCCACTGAAAGCGGACGCGCCACGCAGGAGCCCGTCACGTACGTCGCGACCGCACCCACTGAAAGCGGACGCGCCACGCGGGAACGGACGGGTACGTCGCGACCGTACCCGCCCCGGGGCAGCGCGCCGGGCGGGTCAGGACTCCGTGGCGTCGAACTTGTAGCCCAGGCCACGGACCGTGAGGATGCAGCGCGGGTTGGACGGGTCGGCCTCGATCTTGGCGCGCAGCCGCTTGACGTGGACGTCGAGGGTCTTGGTGTCGCCGACGTAGTCGGCCCCCCACACCCGGTCGATGAGCTGCCCGCGGGTCAGGACGCGCCCCGCGTTGCGCAGCAGCACCTCCAGCAGCTCGAACTCCTTCAGCGGCAGCTGCACCTGCGCGCCCCGTACGGCCACCACGTGCCGGTCGACGTCCATCCGCACCGGCCCCACCGCCAGCACAGAGGTCTCCAGCTCCTCCACCAGGTCACCCTGGCGGCGCAGGACCGCGCGGATGCGGGCGACCAGCTCGCGCGAGGAGAACGGCTTGGTCACGTAGTCGTCGGCGCCCAGCTCCAGACCGACGACCTTGTCGATCTCGCTGTCCTTGGCGGTCAGCATGATGACCGGCACCTTGGACTTCTGGCGCAGCGACCGGCACACCTCGGTGCCGGGCAGGCCGGGCAGCATCAGGTCGAGCAGCACCAGGTCGGCGCCGGTGCGGTCGAACGTGTCGAGCGCCTCCGGGCCGGTGGCCGCGACCGAGACCTCGAAGCCCTCCTTGCGCAGCATGTAGGAGAGGGCGTCGGAGAACGACTCCTCGTCCTCCACCACGAGAACTCGGGTCATTTGGCTGCCTCCAGGGGGCTCGTGCTGGGTACGGCTACCGCGGTGCCGCCGAAGGCGGGCAGCCGCAGGGTGAACGTGGAGCCGGAACCTTCCTTGCTCCACACGGAGACCTCGCCGGCGTGGGCCGCGGCGACGTGCTTGACGATGGCGAGCCCGAGGCCGGTGCCGCCGGTGGCGCGCGACCTGGCGGCGTCGACCCGGAAGAAGCGCTCGAAGATGCGCTCCAGCGACTCCTCGGGGATGCCGATGCCCTGGTCGCTGACGCTGATCTCGACGGAGTCGCCCGCCGGCCTGACGCTGACCACGACGCGGGTGTGCTCGGGACTGTAGGCGATGGCGTTGTCGATGAGGTTGCGCAGCGCGGTGACGAGCAGCTCGTCGTCGCCCCAGATGCGCAGGCCCTCGGCCCCGCCGGTGACGAGGGTGATGTCCTTGGCCCCGGCCCGGGTGTTGCAGTGGTCGATGGCGTCGTGGACGGCCTCGTCGATCTCGACCTGCGCCGGTGTGGGGATGGGTTCGGCGCCCTGGATGCGGCTCAGCGTGATCAGGTCCTTGACGAGGTAGGTGAGCCGGGCGGCCTCGTGCTGCATACGGCCCGCGAAGCGGGTGACCGCCTCGGGGTCGTCGGCGGCGTCCTGGATGGTCTCGGCGAGCAGGCTGAGCGCGCCGACGGGGGTCTTGAGCTCGTGGCTGACGTTGGCCACGAAGTCGCGGCGGACGGCCTCGACGCGGCGTCGCTCGGTCTGGTCCTCGGCGAGCACCAGCACCTGCCCGTGGGAGCCGAGGGGCGCCACGCGGACGGCGAAGTTGGTGATCTCCTGGCCGAACTTGTGGCCGGCGACGTCGATCTCCGTCTCGCGGATCTCACCGTCGCGGCGTACCTGCCTGGCGAGGGCCAGCAGCTCGGCGGCCATCAGCCGGTCGCCCTTGACCAGCCCGAACGCCCGGGCGGCCGAGCTGGCGCGCAGCACACGGTCCTGCGCGTCGAGCACCACGGCCGAGGACGGCAGCACGGCGAGCACGGAGGCCACTCCGTGCGGCAGCGAGCCCGTGTCGGCGTCGCCGGCCGGCTGTGTGCGGTGTGGCGCCTCGATCTGGTTGCGGTAGAACAGCACCGCGAGGGCCCCCACCATGAAGCCGGCCAGGGCGGCGAGGCTCATGGCCATCTCACTCATGACTTCGATGGTAGGCGTCGGCCATCGGGTACCAGACCCCCTACCTGGGGGTGAACGCCTCCTTTCCCGGAAAGTTCACTTTCGCGTCGGGGTTCGTTCATCCACGCGCGCGTACGGTGGCGGCATGCGCGACGCCTACCACGAGGAACTCGACTCGCTGACGGACAAGCTGGTCGAGATGACCCGGCTGGTCCGTTCGGGGATCTCCCGTGCCACCACGGCTCTACTGGACTCCGACCTGCAGCTCGCGGAGAGCGTGATCTCCCGCGACGAGGAGGTGAACGCGCTCTTCAACGACATCGAGACCTCCATCCTGGAGCTGATGGCCAGGCAGCAGCCGGTGGCCGTGGACCTGCGGATGATCATCACGGCGCTGCGCATGGGCACCGACCTGGAGCGCATGGGCGACCTGGCGGTGCACGTGGCCAAGGTCGCGCGGCTGCGTCACCCCGACTCGGCGATCCCGCCGGAGCTGCGTTCCACGATCGTGGAGATGGGGCAGATCGCCGAGAACCTGGTCACCAAGGCGGGCAGTTGCGTGGCCACCCGCGACGTGGACTCGGCGCTGGAGCTGCAGCACGACGACGACGCCATGGACAGGCTGCACCGCAAGCTGTTCAGGAGCATCCTGGCCAAGGACTGGCAGCACGGCGTGGAGCCGGCCATCGACATCACGCTGATCGGGCGTTACTACGAGCGGTACGCCGACCACGCGGTGCGGGTGGCGCAGGCCGTCGTCTACCTCGTGACGGGGTCACGGCCGAGCTGAGGGGCGCGGCCGGAGCGGGGGCCGGCCGGGGCCCCCGGCTCCTGGATTCGGAGGCGGATCAGCGGCCCTGGTTGGCCACGGCCTCGATGGCGGCCTTGGCGGCGTCGGGGTCGAGGTACTCGCCGCCCCGCACCAGCGGCCTGAACGCGTCGTCGAGCTCGTAGCGCAGCGGGATGCCGGTGGGGATGTTGAGCCCGGCGATCTCCGCGTCGCCGATGCCGTCGAGGTGCTTGACCAGGGCGCGCAGGGAGTTGCCGTGCGCGGCCACGAGCACCGTGCGGCCGGCGGCGAGGTCGGGGACGATCTCGTCGTACCAGTAGGGCAGCATGCGCTCCACGACGTCCTTGAGGCACTCGGTGCGCGGCATGAGCTCCGGCGGCAGCAGCGCGTAGCGCGGGTCGCCGGCCTGGGAGTATTCGTCGCCGTCGGCGATCGGGGGCGGCGGCACGTCGTAGGAGCGCCGCCAGAGCGTGAACTGCTCCTCGCCGAACTCCTCGCGCGTCTGCGCCTTGTTCTTGCCCTGCAGGGCGCCGTAGTGGCGCTCGTTGAGCCGCCAGGAGCGCCGCACCGGCAGCCACGGCAGGCCGGCCTCGCCGAGGGCGAGCTGGGCGGTCTGGATGGCCCTGGTGAGCAGGCTCGTGTGCACCACGTCGGGGCGCACCCCGGCCTCGACGAGGAGCCTGCCTCCCCGGCCGGCCTCGTCCTCGCCCTTGGCCGACAGGCTCACGTCCACCCAGCCGGTGAACAGGCCCTTCGCGTTCCAGTCACTCTCGCCATGCCGCAGCAGCACCAAAGTCGCCATGCGGCCAATCCTATGGTTCGCCCGGAGGGGCGGGGCAGGCGGTCAGTCGCGCGAGCGGGCCGGGTCCGCGAAGCGGGCGAACGCCTGCAGGTTGGCCAGCGACTCGCCCCGCTTGGCCCGCCACTCCCACTCGCGCCTGATCGACGAGGCGAAGCCCAGCTCCAGCGCCCGGTCGAACCAGTCGTCGGAGTAGGTCAGCACGCAGCCGAGCAGCCGGTCCACCTCCTCCTCGGTGACCGCCGCGAGCGGCACGCGGCCGACGAGGTGGACGTCGCCCACGGAGTCGACGGAGAAGTGCACGCCGTACGTGGCGCCGTTCTTGCCGAGCAGCCACCGGTAGAACTCGGCGTGGTTCTCGTCGGGCTTGCGGCAGAAGAACGCCTCGACGTGCAGTGCCTGCTCGCCGACGATGAGCCAGGTCATGGTGGCCAGCTTGTGCTGGCCGGGGAGCTTGACCAGGAACGCGCCCGGCCGCGGCTCGTCGTAGGAGACCTCCGCCGCGTCGAGCGCGGCTCGGACGACATCGCGCATGCCGTTCACCCTACGAGACACTCTACGAGGCGCCGTACGAGACGCCGCAGGAGGCGACGGGCACGCTGTGCAGGTGGGCGACGGCTCCCGAGTAGACCTCCATGAGGTGCGAGGCGGTGGCCTGCCAGCCGAAGGCGGCGGCGTGCCGGCGGGCGCCCTCCGACAGGTCGGCGCGCCAGCGCGGCGAGGTGACGAAGCGGCGCAGCGTGCGTGCCCACTCGTGCGGGTCGTGGCCGTCCACGAGCACGCCGGACACCCCGTCCCGTACGGCGGTGCGCAGCCCGCCGACGGCCGCGGCGGCGACGGGCGTGCCGCACGCCTGGGACTCCAGGGCGACGAGGCCGAACGACTCGCTGTAGGAGGGGACGACGGTCACGTCGGCGGCGCGGTACCAGTCGGCCAGCTCGTCCTGGGGCGCGGGTGGCACGAGGCGCACGACGTCGGAGATGCCCAGCTCGGCGGCCAGTTCGGTGAGGTGCGACGGCCGGGCCAGGCCGTTGCCCGAGGGGCCGCCGACGCAGGCGACGACCAGGTGCTCGCGCAGCGACGGGTCCTCGATGAGCATGCGGGAGGCGGCGCGCAGCAGCACGTCGGGGGCCTTGAGCGGCTGGATCCGGCCGACGAACAGCAGCACGCGGGCGTCCTGCGGCAGGCCCAGGCGGCGCCGGGCGGCGCCCTGGGAGGCGGGCTGGAAGACGGTGAGGTTGACGCCGGGGTTCACGACGGCGACGCGGTCCTCCTGGGCGCCGTACAACTCCATCAGCTCGCCGGCCTCGTCGTCGGTGTTGGCGACGAGCCGGTCGGCGATCTCCACGACCTGCTGTTCGCCGAGGACGCGGGCCTGCGGCTCGGGCCGGTCGCCGGCGGCGAGGAGCTGATTCTTGACCTTGGCCATGGTGTGCATGGTGTGCACGAGCGGCACGCCCCAGCGTTCCTTGGCCAGCCAGCCGACCTGGCCGGACAGCCAGTAGTGGGAGTGGATGACGTCGTAGCGGCCGGGGTCGTACATGGCCTCGGTGCGCAGCACGCCGGACAGGAAGGCGCAGAGCTGGCCGGGCATGTCGGCGCGGTCCAGCTCCTCGTACGGGCCGGCGGTGAGATGGCGGACGAGGACTCCGGGAGCGAGCTCGGCCACGGGCGGCAGGTCTCTCGCGGTGGCCCGGGTGAAGATCTCCACCTCCACCCCGAGCTGGGCGAGCCGTCTGGCCGATTCGACGATGTACACGTTCATGCCGCCGGCGTCGCCCGTGCCAGGCTGGTCCAGCGGTGACGTGTGCATGCTGATGGTCGCGACCCGGTTGACCCGTCGTCGCCTCACCCGACATCACCTCCAAACGATTGGTAACTGCCCGAATCTTCCCGGCATTCCCGACAAAGGGTGGCAGCGGGGTAGGCCGGAACATGCCTGGCAGGATGTGGGCCATGAAGAAGACGGCTGTGGTGACGGGCGCGAGCAGCGGGATCGGCGAGGCGACGGCCAGGCGGCTGGCCGCCGAGGGCTACGACGTGGTGGCGGGCGCCAGACGGCGCGAACGGCTGGACGCGCTGGCCGCCGAGGTGCCCTCGATCACGCCGTTCACCCTCGACGTCACCTCGCAGGAGTCCGTGGACGCGCTGGCCGCCTCGCTGGAGCGCTGCGACGTGCTCGTCAACAACGCCGGGGGCGCGCTCGGGACGGAGAGCGTGGCTGAGGGGCGGCCGGACGAGTGGCAGCGGATGTACGACACGAACGTGCTCGGCACCCTGCGCATGACGCAGGCGCTCCTGCCCCGGCTCGTCGAGTCGGGTGACGGGGTGCTGGTGCTGCTGACGTCCACGGCGGGGCTGGTGCCGTACGAGGGCGGCGGCGGGTACGTGGCGGCCAAGCACGCCCAGTCCTCCATGGCCGGCACGCTCCGCCTGGAGCTCGTCGGACAGCCGGTCCGGGTCGTGGAGATCGCTCCGGGCATGGTGCGCAGCGAGGGCTTCGCGGTCACCCGGTTCCGCGGCGACGAGGCGGCGGCCGCGCGCGTCTACGAGGGGGTGCCCGACCCGCTGACCTCCGACGACGTGGCCGACGCGATCGCCTGGTCCGTCACCCGTCCCGCCCACGTGAACATCGACCGCATCGTCATCCGCCCCCGCGCCCAGGCCGCCCAGCACAAGGTGCACCGGGTCGGTGGCTAGGCCGGTCGGCTCCATCACCAGGGGCACGACGGCGCACAACCGGCTCCGGCGGGCCGACCGCTGGATCGCCGCGGTGCACGGCGGGCTGCTCCGCGCCGCCGAACGGCCCCTGGTGGTGGATCTCGGCTACGGCGCCTCGCACGCCACCACGCTGGAGCTGTTCGACCGGCTGCGCCGGATCAGGCCCGACGTGGAGGTGACGGGCATCGAGATCGACCCGGCCCGGGTCGCGCTGGCCAAGCCGTACGAGCGGCCCGGGCTGAGCTTCGCCCTGGGCGGGTTCGAGCTGCCGGTGGCCCGGCCGCCGGTGCTGGTGCGCGCCTTCAACGTGCTGCGCCAGTACGGCGAGGCGGAGGCGTGGCACTACTGGGACGTGCTGCGCGGGGCCCTGGCTCCCGGCGGCGTGCTGGTGGAGGGCACCTGTTCGGAGGTGGGCCACCGGGCCGTCTGGGTGGGCCTGTCGCGCGAGGGGCCGCGGACGCTGACCTTCTCGGCCCGGTTCGACGCCTTCGAGCGGCCGTCCGACCTGGCGGACCGGCTGCCCAAGACGCTGATCCACCGCAACGTCCCGGGTGAGCGGATCCACGCGTTCCTGCGCGACTTCGACCGCGCGTGGGCGGTGAGCGCCCCGTACGGCGCGCACGGGGCGCGCCAGCGGTGGCTGGCGGCGGTCACCGCGCTGAGCGGCTCGTGGCCCGTGCCGCGGCACCCGCCGCTGGGCGGGACGGCGCGCTGGCGGCTCGGTGAGCTGACGCTGCCCTGGGCGGCGGTCGCCCCTTGACGCCCCGGCCGCCGGCGTGAGGTCGATGTCACCTTTCCCGGATACGTGCTCGACAGGTCGTAGTACTACGCTGGTGCGTGTGAAGGGTCTTGGCGAGCTCGAACGCAGCATCATGGACATCCTCTGGGCGCAGAGCGGCGCGCTCACCGCCCGCGAGGTCGGCAAGCTCATCGCCGACCGCGACCTGGCCCCCACCACCATCATGACCGTGCTCGACCGGCTCACGCGCAAGGGGTTCCTCGAGCGCACCCGTGACGGCCGTGCGTGGCGCTACGCCCCGGCGGCGACCCGCGACGCGTACGTCGCCGAGCTTATGCTGGAAGCCTTGGACATGACGGGCGACCGGTCGGCCGCCCTGACCCGCTTCGCCCAGGCCGTGTCGGGGCGTGAGGCGGAGATCCTGCGCAGAGCCCTCACGGAGCTGGAGGACGAGTGATCACGGCAGCGGCGCTGGCAGCGCTCGCCACGGCGTGCGCGGTCGGCTCCTGGCGTTTCACGACCGCCCGGTGGACCTCCCAGGCGCCCCGGGTCGCGATCATCCTCTGGCAGTCCCTCGGTGTGACCTGGGGTCTGGCCACCACCGGCGCGATGCTGGCCTACGCCGTCGAGCCGTACGGGATGGGGGTCCTGTCGGGGCTGATCGCCTTCGCCGACGGCCGGACGCCGCGTGAGCCGTGGGACGCGCTCCACGTGCTCGCCATGGTCGCCGGGCTGACGGCGCTGACTGTGCTCGTCGCGGTCCTGCTCACCGCGGGCGTGCAGGCGTTGCGGGCGCGCCGCCGCCACCGCATGCTGCTCGCGCTGATCTCCCACGACAACCCGGTGCTGCCCGGCGTGCGGGTGCTCGACCATCCGGGCGCGGCGGCCTACTGCGTGCCGGGGCTGCGCTCGCAGGTGGTGGTCAGCGAGGGGGCGCTGAAGCTGCTGTCGCAGGACGAGATGGCGGCCGTGCTGGCGCACGAGGCCGCGCACGTGCGCGAGCGCCACGACCTGGTGCTCCTGCCGTTCGCCGCGCTGCGCCGGGCGCTGCCCTGGTCCAAGGTGGTGTGCGACGCCCAGGCCCAGGTGGAGCTGCTGGTCGAGATGGCCGCCGACGACCGCGCCCGCCGCTACTGCAGCCCGCGCAGGCTGGCGACGGCGCTGCTGAGGTTCGGCACGGCCGGCGCCATGCCGACCCCGCACGGGATGCTCGGCGTGCACGCCAACAGCCTCATGGCCAGGGTCGACAGGCTCGTGAAGCCGGCTCCCGAGCTGCCGATGCGGCTGCGCTACGGGATGCTCGCCCTTTCCGTGACATTGCTCACGTCCGCGCCGTTCCTGTGGGTCTACCAGCTCTGACTGCTTGCAACTGTTAGCCATTGCGTTTGCAATTGCAAGCAGTGCGAGGCAGACTGGAGGCATGGCACTACCGAAGGTCGGCTCGATCGGCGAGTACATCCGCGAGCAGCGGCAGCAGGCGAAGATCTCGCTGCGCCAGCTCGCCGCCGCGGCGGGGGTCTCCAACCCCTACCTGAGCCAGGTCGAGCGCGGTCTGCGCAAGCCGAGCGCCGAGATCCTCAACCAGATCGCCAAGGGTCTGCACATCTCGGCGCAGGCGCTCTACGTGCAGGCCGGCCTCATCGAGGACCGTGAGACGCCGAGCGACGTCGTCACCGCCATCAGGGCCGACACGCATCTCACCGAGCGGCAACGCCAGGTGTTGATCGATATCTACGAGTCGTTCCGCAAGGAGAAGCGCGCCGAGGATGAGCAGACCTCCCAGAACGCTCATCCTCGGAGCGACTCCGTCACGGACGACGAGCAGCCGCTGCCGAAGGATTTCCTCGCCGCCCTAGAGCCCTACGCGGCACCCGACGACAACGGCACCGTCACCCAGGAAACCAAGGAAGGTTAACCCATGACGCTCGCCACTGAGGTCAAGAAGCTCACCGACTCCAAGCCGTTCTACGCCGTCGCCGGTGTGGGCGACTACGCGGTCGAGAAGCTGCGCGAGCTGCCCGAGCAGCTCCAGAAGCTCCAGGCCCGCCGCGTCGACCTGGCCAAGGAGCTGCCTGTCAAGGCGCGCTCCTACGCCGACCTGGCCGAGGGCTTCGCCAAGGAGTTCCCGGAGAAGGCCCGCGAGGTCGCCGACCAGCTCAGCCAGCGCGCCACCCTGGCCTACGAGGACTTCGCCACCCGCGGCCGCAAGGTCGTCAGCCAGGTGAGCGGCGAGGCCGCGCTGGAGCTGGAGGAGGTGTCGGAGGCCGCCGAGCCGCCCGTCGCCACCCCGGTGACCCCCGTGAAGAAGACCCGCACCCCCAAGGCCGCGCCCAAGGCCCGGGCCTGACCCTCTCGCCGTGAGGCCCGTCCCCTGCCGGGGGGCGGGCCTTTCGTCGTCCGCGGGGTGCCCGCCGGACGGGACGGGCCACTAGGCTGGGGTCCGTCATCGCGAGCGTCGGGCGGAGCGAACTCATGGACCTGATCAACGGCGGGCTCAACCTTCTCTTCTTGCTGCTCGCCATCGGCATCTTCGGCATGGCGGTCTACGCGCTGGTGCACGCGCTGCGGGTGCCCGACAACGCGTTCATCTCGGCGGGCAAGCTGAAGAAGAACATCTGGCTGATCATCCTGGCGCTCGCCACCCTGTTCTCGGCCGGCGGGGCGTGGTCGTTCCTGCAGGCGTTCCTCATGCTGGGCGGGATGCAGTTCATCGGCCTCGGCGCGGTCAACATCTTCTCGATCGCCGCGGTGATCGCCGCCGTCGTCTACATCGTGGACGTCAAGCCCGCCGTGAAGGGCATGGGCGGCCGCGGCGGCAGCAGCGGCCCCTACGGCCCCTGGTAGGCCTGCCCGGCGACCGGCGCGGGCGCCCCTGCCGTCGGCCGGAGAGTCGCCCATCAGGGTGTCACCACCTCCATGTCCCCGGAGTCGCTGGTCAGCTGGATCGTCTGCCGGGCCGAGGGGGCGCTCACGGCCCTGATGTCCTTCTTGCCGGAGTCCGTCCTGGCCACGATGTTGTACGGCCCCTCGGGCACGTGGATCACGGTCCTCCCCGAATCCGTGGTGGTCGTGACCCGGTCGGGCCGCCCGGCGAAGGCCAGTTTCACAGCGCCCGAGTCGGTCCTCGTGACGACCTGCCTGCCCGTCAGCCCGCCGGCCTCGACCGCCCCGGAGTCGGTGGTGGCCTCCAGGTCGCCCGACAGGTTCTTCAGCGTCAGGTCCCCCGAGTCGGACCCCACCTTGACGCGGAGTCCCTTGGGCACCTCCACCCGGTAGCTCACGTCGCAGGACGTGCCGATGGCGCCCCACCCCCACGTGGCGGGACAGGCGAACGTCAGTTCCAGCGTGTCACCCCGCACCTTGTGGCTGGTCTGCGGCTTGTTCCTGCGCCAGCTCAGCCGCTCCGTCACGCGGATGCCCCGACGATCCGACTCGGCCACTTCGACGGTCCCGGAGTCGGCTTCGACGTGCAGCCCCGCCACCTTGCCGGCGACGTCGTACGACACGACGTCCGCATCCAGCGAGCCGCCGGCGCCGCACCCGGTCAACACCGCCACGAGTCCGAGAAGGCTGGTGGTCACGGCCGTTCTCTGCATCTTCATGGTGTCCAATTCTGAGTGATCCGGCCGTCCTGCCCGGTTCGAGGACCGGCTCACCGAGAACACTCAGAGGTAACCCCCCGGTCGAGATGCCACACAAGCGAACGACAACGAGGGGACACGCCGACATGAGCAAGCCGATTCTCGAACCAGCGGCACAGGAGATCGCGGACGCCACGTCCAACCCGCCCTTCCTCTACGAGCTGGGCCCGGAGGGTGCCCGCAAGGTCCTCGACGACATCCAGGCCGCACCGGTCGACAAGCTCGACGTCGACGACAAGTGGATCACCGTGCCCGCCGAGGTGGGCGACGTGCGGGTACGCATCGTCAAGCCGGCCGGGGCGACCGGTGCGCTGCCCGCCGTCCTGTACGTCCACGGTGGGGGGTGGATCCTCGGGAACGCCGGCACCCACGACCGGCTCGTCCGGGAGCTCGCCGTGGGCGCCGACACCGCGATCGTCTTCGTCGAGTACGAGCGCTCACCCGAGGCGAGGTATCCGGTCGCGATCGAGCAGGCCTACGCGACCGCCCAGTGGATCACCCGGAACGGCGCCGACGAGGGGCTCGACAGCTCACGCCTGGCGGTCGCGGGCGACTCGGTCGGCGGCAACATGGCAGCCGCGCTGGCCATCCTCGCCAAGCGGCGCGGCGACGTGACCTTCGTGCACCAGTCGCTCTACTACCCGGTGACCGACGCCGCCCAGGACACCGAGAGCTACCGGGAGTTCGCCGACGGCCCCTTCCTGACGGCCAAGGCCATGGCGTGGTTCTGGGACGCGTACACGACCGACCCGGCGCAGCGGGCGCAGAGCACCGCCTCGCCGCTGCGCGCCGGCCTGGAGGAGCTGGCCGGGCTGCCGCCCGCCCTGGTGATCGTGGACGAGAACGACGTGCTGCGGGACGAGGGCGAGGCCTACGCCCGCCGGCTGGCCGAGGCCGGGGTCCCGACGACCAGCGTGCGCTACAACGGCATCATCCACGACTTCATGATGCTCAACCCCGTCCGCCCGACCAACGCGGCCACGGCCGCCGTCGAGCAGGCGATCCGCACCCTCCGCAAGGCGCTGGGGACGGACTAGCCCGGTCCGGTGACCGTCTGTCGCCCGCCCGAGCCGACCTCCACAGCGGCCTGAGGACCGCTGGACGGGGGAACGGTTCGGGCGGCCTCGAAGCCGTGAAGCAGGGATTCGAGGGCGAAGTCGAACCGGGACCTCGCATCGGATTTCGCGACGGCCGCGAAGAAGAGCGGGTAAGCGTCGATCGTCAGGCCCCGCGACCGGCCGGGCGGGCAGTCCGGCCTGGGGCCCGGGTGTGCGGCGGCGTGTCCCAGGACGAATGCGGCCAGGGAGTGAAGCACGTCGTAGGCCCGTGTCAGCTCGAACCCCGCCGAGCGGAGCGACTCCAGCATGGCCTCCATCGTCCGCAGGTTGTGCGGGGTCATCGCGGGCCGGGAGGCGACCAGGGCGACCAGGTTCGGGTGGGCGGAGAGTGCGGCCAGGAACGCATGGGCGTACGCGCGGAGGCTCTCCTGCCAGGACGAGGCGCCGGGAGGTGGGGCGGTTTCGGATATGAGCTGTTCGACCATCCCGTCCAGGAGGGCGTTCTTGTTCGGGACATGGTGGTACAGCGTCATGGCCTCCACGCCGAGTTCGGCGGCGATCCGGCGCATGGACAGCGCCGTGAGGCCCTCCTGGTCGGCGAGGCGTACCGCTGCCTGAAGGATGGCCTGCCGGGTCAGCCCGGCCCGTTGCCCCCGCCCTCGGTTCGCTGTCACGACGTCCCCTGCTTGACGATTCTTATGGCGTAAGAATAGCGTGCCCTCAAAACGTACGTTGTAAGAATCGTGGGGGTCGCCATCATGCTCGATCGGGCCGTCAAGGCCTTCAAGAGTTGGCAGTACCGCGGGGGCCGGCCGCGCCGGTGGGCCCGGATCGAGAACCGGCTGTGGGCCCTCGCCTTCGCCGCGGGCATCATGCCGAACAGAGCGGCCATGCTCGAGATCCGCGGCCGCAAGTCGGGCCGCCTCATCTCCTTTCCGGTCGCCATCGCCGAGCACGACGGTGAGCGCTATCTCGTCGCCATGCTCGGCGAGAAGACGAACTGGGCCCTCAACGCGCGGGCCGGAGACGGGCGGGCGGTGCTGCGCCACGGGCGTCGCGAGGAGATCCGGCTGACGGAGGAGCTCTCCGACCGGCGCGCCGCGATCCTCCGCCGCTATCTGCAGGTGGCGCCCGGCGCGCGTCCCCACTTCCCCATCGACCGCCACGCCGCGCTGGAGGAGTTCGAGCGCATCGTCGACCGCTACCCTGTCTTCCGCATCACCTCCCCCGAGAATCGATCCTCTGCCACCTCGCCGTGACGCGGGCCCGGACCGCGCCGTGCAGGCGAATCCACGACCCCCTGATCCGAACTCGGAACAGGCCTCAGCCGGTGGAGAAGGCGGGCATCGACGCCTCGGCCGAGGGCATCCACCGGCTGCTGTGGGTGATGAACCCGGCCAAGCTCGACGCGTACGCACAATCCAGGACGCGAGGGCACGGCCGGTCCTGACGGCGGGCCGCCGCCCCGTGCGGGCCTCCGCCGCCGGGCCCGCTGTCCTACCGAACCGATACGCTTTGCGGCCATGACGGGAATCAGGCGCGTGCTCGCCGTCGTGGGCGCAGCCGTTCTGGCACTGACCTCCGCGCCCGCGATGGCGGGGGCCGGGATCACGGACGAGATCACCATGACCCTCCGCAAGGACGGCACGCTCCACGTGGTCGAGAAGATCACGGGCGGTTCGGGTGAGCTGAAGCGGACGTTCCTCACCCGGACCCGTCACGACGACGGCAACGACCGGCTCTACCGGATCGCCAACGTCAAGGGCGGCAAGCTGGCCGGCGACGTGCTCACCGTGACCGCCCCGGCCACCGTCGAGTACGACGTCAAGGGCGCGGTGACACCGGCCGGCCAGGCGCAGGAGCTGCGCTGGTTCGCGGTCAACGGCTGGAACACCCCCGTCGCCAAGGCCACCGTCGAGGTGAGCGGCCCCGGCCAGGTGCAGAACCTGTCGTGCTTCGCCGGCGACCTGACCTCCGTCATCGGCTGCACCGCCGCCTCCATGGACCACGGCGCCACCGAGGCCGTCTTCGAGCAGGACAACCTGGCGGCCGGCCAGGCGCTCACCGTCATCGTCGGCTACCCCGAGGGTTCCTCGTCCGGCGCGCCGATCCTCGAACGGCGCTTCTCGCTGGCCACCGCGTTCACCCTCGACACCGTCACCGGCGGCGCGCTCGCCGCGCTCCTGGCGCTCATGCTCGGCGGCCTCGGCCTGCTCTACTGGACGCGGGGGCGCGACGCCCGGGTCATCGACCACGAGAAGGGCGTGGTCGCGCCCGTCCAGAACGGCCATTTCAGCCCGCCCGACGGAGTGCGGCCGGGCCAGATCGGCACCCTGGTCGACGAGCAGGCCGACGTGATCGACGTGACGGCGACCATCGTGGACCTGGCCGTCCGCGGTTACCTCCGCATCGACGAGCAGCCCCGGCAGACCTACGACGCGCCCGACTGGGTGCTGGTCAAGCTGCCCACCGCGCCCCCCGGCTCGCTGCTGCCGTACGAGCAGGCGCTCCACGACGCGATCTTCGACGGGCGGGACGCGGTGCCGCTGTCGCAGCTGTCCGGCTCCTTCACCAGCCACCTGGGCGAGGTGCGCGACGCCCTCTACGACGACGTGGTGCGGCAGGGCTGGTTCGCGCGCCGCCCCGACACCGAGCGCACCCGGTGGACCACGCTCGGCGTGGTGCTCATCGTCGCGGGCCTGCTCGCCACGGCGGCGCTGGCCTGGATGACGACGTACGGGCTGATCGGGCTCGCGGTGGTCATCGGGGGCGGGGCGCTGGCCGTGGGCGGGCAGTACATGCCGGCCAAGACCGCCAAGGGGTCGGCCGCGCTGGCGCACACCCTGGCGTTCCGCGAGTATCTCTTCTCCGGCGACCTGGGCGAGGTGCCGGAGCAGCACCGCGTCGAGCTGTTCTCCCGCTACCTGCCGTACGCGGTGATCTTCGACGGGGTGGAGCACTGGTCGCGGGTGGTCGCCTCGGTCACCGGCAACGGGCGCCAGGCCGACAACCTCTACTGGTACCACGGGCCCGCCGAGTGGGACCTGTCGAAGTTCGCGGGGTCGATGCGCACCTTCACCACCACGACGTCGGGGGCCATCTCGGCGACGCGCCAGTTCAGGAGTCTGTGACCCACTCGGCGACGCCGCTGGACGCGGCGGGGCCCGGCGGCGGATGCTGTGGCTGGTGGCAGGTGCGGCGACCGGCCGGCGGCAGGTCGGCGGCAGGTGGTGCGGCGGGCGGCCGGGTGGGTAGCCGTCCAGGTGCGGGGCTGCCGGTCCGCGGCGCGCGGCCGCGGCCGCGGGGCCGGTGCGAAAGGACCTAGGGGTGCGCGACGAAGAGCTTCTCACAGCCGCCGCGATCGGCGACGCCGCCGCCGTGCGCGAGGCCGTGACCGAGGGCGCCGACGTGGAGGCGCGCGACGCCCGGCGGCGCACCCCGCTGCTGCTCGCCGCCGCCGCCGACCACGTCGAGGTGGCGCAGATCCTGGTCTCCGCCGGAGCCGACCCCAACGCCCTCGACTCCCAGCACGACACGCCGTGGCTGGTGACCGGGGTGACCGGCAGCGTGGCCATGATGCGGGTGCTGCTGCCCGCCGGCCCCGACCTGACCATCACCAACCGCTACGGCGGCGTCTCGCTCATCCCCGCCTGCGAACGCGGCCACGTCGACTACGTGCGCGAGGTGCTCAGGACCGGCATCGACGTCGACCACGTCAACGACCTGGGGTTGACCGCCCTGCTGGAGGCCGTCGTCCTAGGTGACGGGTCGGAGCCGTACCAGGAGATCGTCCGGCTGCTGCTGGCCGCCGGGGCCGACCCGCACCTGGCCGACGGCCACGGCGTGACCCCGTTCGAGCACGCGGTCGGCCGCGGACAGATGCGGATCGCCGCCCTCCTCCGGGACGCCACCGGCCCCCGCGCGTGACCCGATCGATGGTTGCGTCAGGCGCGCTGGAGGCGGATCTCTCCGACGACCCCGCCGCCGCCCAGGACCGGCGTGGCCGGCGGGTCCGGCACCTCGACGCCGAGCGATCCCAGGGCCGCCACCGTCACCGGGGTGCGTGCCCGCGACGCGCCGTCCTCGACCTTGACGACGCCCGCGCGACCGTCCCCGAGCGCGAACGCCTCGAACCCCTCCGCGCCGGCCTTCAGCATCAGCCCCGGCACGGCCCTCATCAGCGCCGTCTCCGGGCGGTGCGTGCCCGACGTCCACTCCGGGTGGGCCGTCATCGCCTCGTAGACGCGCCGCTCGGACGAGCCCGCCTCCCCCAGCGGGAACGCCCGGAAGGCCCTGGCCGTGCCGGCCATCGACACGAAGTGCAGCGGCGCGCCGCAGCCGTCCACGCCCGTGGCCGCCACCCGCTCGCCGGTCAGCTCCTCGACCGTGGCGCGGATCGCGCGCTGCAACGGGTGCGCGGGCTCCAGGTAGGTGGCGATCGGCCAGTCGTTGGCGGCGCAGGTGGCGAGCATGGCGGCGTGCTTGCCGGAACAGTTCATGTGGACGCGGGCCCGCTGGGTGACCGTGCGGTCCTCCGGGTAGTCCTCGGGACACAGCAGCGCCGACTCGTCCAGCCCGGCCCCGGCCAGGATCTTTCGGGCGCCGTCCAGGTGGAACGGCTCGCCGGAGTGCGACGCGCAGGCCAGCGCGAGCAACTCGCCCTCCAGGTCCAGCCCGCTGCGCAGCATGCCCAGCACCTGCAGGGGTTTCATCGACGAACGCGGCGACGCCGGAACGTGCACCGCCCCGTGCGCCTCCACCGGCCGGCCGTCCGCGTCGACGGTCAGCATCCGGACCTGGTGCCGCGACTCCACGAACCCGGACCGGACAACCTCCACCACCAGTGACATTTCTCGCCCCTTTCCGGCATGAGTCTACGAAGGCCGCCGGCTGCGCCAGAATGGGATCCCATGCGAGCAGTGGTACAGCGGGTCACGTCGGCTTCCGTGGTGGTGGACGGCCGGACGGTCGGGGCCGTCGACGAGCCCGGCCTCCTGGTGCTGGTCGGCGTCACCCACACCGACTCGCCCGCCGAGGCGCGCAAGCTCGCCGCCAAACTGTGGGGTCTGCGGATCCTGCACGGCGAGAAGTCCTGCTCCGACGTGGGGGCGCCGCTGCTGGTCGTCAGCCAGTTCACCCTGTACGGCGACGCCCGCAAGGGCCGCCGCCCCACCTGGCAGGCCGCCGCCCCGGGCCCCGTCGCCGAGCCGCTGGTGGACGCGGTGGTGGCCGAGCTGAGGGCTCTCGGGGCACACGTGGAGACGGGCAGCTTCGGGGCGGACATGAAGGTGTCACTCGTCAACGACGGGCCGATCACCCTCGTCGTGGACGTCTGACCCCGGCCCGCCACCATCCGGGCGGCGGGCGTAGATCATCAGACCCATGCGGCGGGCGTCTTCCCGGAGATCCTCAGCCCCGTGCGGCGGGTGGCGCCCTCCTCGGCCGTGCCGTGACGGCCGAGGCCCTAGCGCACCCGACGCCGCAGCGACGGGTCGATCTGGACGTTGCGGCCCGCGTCCGGCGGCACGATGACCTCCTGGCCGGCGGCGACGCCGCCGGCCAGAAGCGGGGCGTCGACCGGGACCGTGCGCTTGAGCACGACGAGCGCGATCGGGCCGAGCTCGTGGTGGCGGGCGGACGAGCCGACGACGCCCACCTCCTGTCCCTCGAACAGCACCGGCGCCCCGTGCGGCGGCAGCGTGTCGACGCTGCCGTCGAGGTGCAGGAAGGTCAGCCGGCGCGGCGGGTGGCCGAGATTGTGCACCCGGGCCACCGTCTCCTGGCCGCGGTAGCAGCCCTTGGTCAGGTGCACGGCGGTGCCGATCAGGCCCACCTCGTGGGGGATGGTCTTGTGGTCGGTGTCGAAGCCGAGCCGTGGCCGGTGCTGCTCGATGCGCAGCGCCTCGTACGCCCACAGCCCCGCCAGCGGCCGGCCCAGGTGCTCGGCCAGCTCGGCGCGCGGCACCAGGAAGTCTTCGGCGGCCGAGGAGAGCACCGCCAGGTCGTCGGCGCGCGAGACCTCGACGCGCAGCATGAACCGCATCCGGTCGAGATAGGCGACGAGGCTGTCGGCGGTGCCCGGCTCGACGTGGGCCAGCACGCTCTCCCCGTCGTCGACCAGCGTCAGATGGTGGAGGATGCGGCCCTGCAGGTCGAGGTCGAGCGTCTGGGTCCACTCACCGGGCGCGAGGGTGTCGAGCTTCTGGGAGGTCAGGTCGTTGAGCCATTTCAGCCGGTCTGCCCCGGAGATGCGGACCACCTCGCGGTTGCTGCGGTCGACGACCGCCTCCCCCTTGGCCAGCGCGCGCTGCTCGGCGAACAGGTCGCCGTAGTGCGCGGCTACGTCGGCGTCCGGAGCTTCGGCGGGGACGGCGCCGGGGAGATCGAGCAGAGGGCTACGCATGTCCTCCAGGTTATCCGCCCGGCCGCACGTCGCCGCCCCGCCCACCGCCTCTCGCCGCCGCATCGGGGCCGGAAGGCGGTCAGCGGCAGGAGCGGCAGCGGCCGAAGACGGTCAGGTGGTGCACGTCGGCGACGAAGCCCAGCTCGTCGTCGAGCCCCCTGACCAGCCCCTCGGCCAGCTCGGGCCGCACCTCGCCGACCTCGCCGCAGCCCCGGCACACCAGGTGGACGTGGTCGGCCTCGGCCGCCAGGTGGTAGGTCGGCGCGCCGTGGCTGAGATGCGTGTGCGTCACCATGCCGAGCTCCTCCAGGAGCTCCAGCGTGCGGTAGACGGTCGAGATGTTGACCCCGCGCGCGGTCTCGCGGACCTTGGCGCAGATCTCCTCCGGCGTGCCGTGTTCGAGCTCCTTGACCGCTTCGAGCACCAACTGCCGCTGGGGAGTCACCCGGTAGCCCTTGGCACGGAGTTCCTCGTGCCACTGCGTGTCGGTCATGTCCCGAGTCTACGGCCGCGGGATATTCGCTTGCCCGGATCGAAGGGCACCGCATAACGTCATGGATACGGCCGGGACGCGGCCAAGAAGGTACCGGGCCGCAAGCGTGGACTGGCTGTGGATGTGCTGTCCAGACCGCCCTGGCCGATCAAGGCTTCAAGAGCAGCGTGGCGGCCCACGGCGCCACCCACGGCATCGACGTGCAGATCGTCGAGCGCAACCCCGCCGAGGTCGGGTTCGTCCCTCAGCCCAAGCGGCGGGTGGTGGAGCAGACCTACGGCACGATGTCGCTGCATCGGCGCCTGGTGCGCGACTACGAACACGATCCGGCCAGCTCCGAATCGCGGGTGTACTCGGCGATGACCGACGTGATGACCCGCCGGCTGACCGGCACCTCCACCCCCACCTGGCGCTCAGCGTGAACGCCTCGGATCCCGGCATGTGGCGGCTGGACCGGATCGACGCCCGCGAGAATACCCTGACCAGCCAGATCGAACAGACACGAGACCAGATCGAGGAACTGACCGGCCGCCTGCGGGAACTCGACCAGGACCTCGATCACCTCCGGATCACCCGCAAGACCCTGCTCGTCCTGGCCGGCGAGCCCGATCCGGCACCCCCGCCGCCACCAGCGCCCGTGGTCCCCGATCACCCCGCCTACCAGCAGATCCTCACCCTCATGAGCGGCGCAGGCCAGCCCACACGAGCGCAACCTCTGCCTGGCCCTGGACCTTCCCCTGGAGCGCAAGAACATCGAGAACACCCGAGCCAAGCTCAAACGCCTGGTCAGCCTGGGCATTCTGGTGGAGACCGAGCCGGGATTGTTCGCTCAACCGCGTCCGTGACCCGGCGACAAGCCCGTGACCAGCCCTGCTCATGCAGTACAAGCGATCAAAGGGGCATCCACTCACGAATCGCCCTCTCAGAGGTGTCGGAGCGTGTATTCCGTGTTGGCGTATGCGCCGCCCTGCAGATCGTGCTCCACTGTGTCCCCTTCCGGCGAAATACGCGGTGTGAAGGCTTCCGCGTCGTCCACGGGCGTGTATCCCAGAGCCGACCCGGCCCCCACGTCCCAGAACCGGCGCGTATTGGCGGAAACGGCATAGACGGCCGCGAAGTTGATGTCTGGGGCGGTGAGAGCGGCGCGGACGAAGCCAAGGCAGTCGCGCGGGCTCAGCCAGGTGGCAAGATGACGTCGCTCGGTCGGCGCGTCTTCAAAGCTCCCAATGCGCAGGCACACCACGGACAGACCGAACTTGTCCGCATACAGACGCCCCAGAGCCTCAACCGCTACCTTGCTCACCCCATAGAGACCGTCCGGACGCGGCGGCATCTCGACCGTGATGGTCGTCGAGACCGGATAGAAGCCGGTGAGCCGGTTACTGCTCGCGAGCACGACCCGTCCCACCCCTTGCCGACGTGCACCCTCCAGCACGTTATGAGTTCCCCCAACATTGCCTTCCAGCAGTTCCGGCAGCGGCGCCTCATCCGGGACCCCGCCCAGATGCACCACCGCATCCGCACCTTCCAAGGCCGCTGTCACCGCCTCAGCGTCGCGCAGATCAAGCTGCCGCACCTCCTCGGCTGGCGACTGCGCGGCGAGGCCAACCCGATCGACGAGCACCAGGCGTTCCGCTTCACCGCGCAGACCAACCCGCACCACCGACCCAATTCGCCCGGCCGCACCAGTGACCACCACAGTCCCAAAACTTGTTCCCATGACTGCAATTCTGGCTCACTCCACCGACAGCACGGCCGCAGAAAGTCGCGTCGAGACAGAACAGGAACGCCAACAGACAGGGATCTACATCACCTCGACTATCCGGGAATCGCGACACGCTGCGCAACCACCGAGGCGAAACCGGTCTCGGCAAACGTTCTGCTCAATCGCTACACGAGCTGATCCGCACACGGTCACGTCCACGGACGTGGTGTATGAGTCGATCTTTGCGTGATCCTGTTTTTGCAGGTTTAGCGGTAAGTGTCTGTGGGAGCGAGTTCTGCGTGGGTGTGTCGCCGGGCAGGACGCGTAGGCGGGCTTTGTTCTCCGGGTGTCCGGTCTGTCTGAAGGAGATGTCCCGCGAGGAGTTGATCGCTCTGGCGCGGGCGCTCGTGGCCGGGAACACCGGGCAGCGCGAGCGGGTGGAGAGGAGTCGGCACGTTCGTACAAGTGCTGCCGTGATCCGCCGGAGCATCCTGGGGACGGACGACGCGTTCCGACGAGAGGAGCACGATGCTCAATCTGTCGATCGTTCTGGAAGACAGCGCCCGCAACGCGCCGGACCGGACCGCCCTGGTCCTCGGTGACCTGCGCCTGTCGTACGCCGTGGTGGACTCCGTCGCCAACCAAGTGGCCAACCTGCTGGTAGCGCGGGGGCTCGGCAGGGGCGACAAGGTGGCGCTGCTCTGCCCGAACCTGCCCTACTTCCCGTTCGTCTACTTCGGCATTCTCAAGGCCGGGGCAACCGTGGTCCCGCTCAGCGTGCTGCTGCAGCCGCGCGAGATCATCTATCACCTGACCGACAGCGACGCCAAGGCACTCTTCTGCTTCGAGGGCACCGATGAGCTGCCCATGGGGGCGCGTGGGCGGGAGGGTTTCGACGGCACGCAGGGCTGTGAGCACTTCTTCGTCCTGCCCGCCACGCCGCTGGCCACCGAGTCGGAGTACGGCGAGTCGTTCTGGGCAGCGCTGGACGGGATGCCCGGGGAATTCGAGACGGTACGAACCGGGCCGGAGGACATCGCGGCCATCCTCTACACCTCCGGCACCACCGGCCGGCCCAAGGGCGCCGAGCTCACTCACGCGAACCTGCTGATCAACGCCATGGTCAGCGACCAGATGTTCCCCGCCGATCCCGAGGGTGACGTCTCGCTCGCCGTACTGCCTCTCTTCCACTCCTTCGGCCAGACCTCGGTCATGAACGTGAGCCTGCGCCGCCGCGCCACCCTGGTGCTCCTGCCGCGCTTCGAGCCCGGCCAGGCGCTGGAGCTCATGCGCAGGGAGAAGGTGACCATGTTCGCCGGGGTGCCCACCATGTACTGGGCGATGCTGTCGAAGATTCACGCGGACGAGGCCGAGGTGCCCCCGACGCTACAGGTGGCGGTGTCGGGGGCGGCCGCCTGCCCGGTCGGGGTGCTCAAGGATTTCGAGGCCACGTTCGGCATCGCGATCCTGGAGGGTTACGGCCTGTCGGAGACGTCGCCCGCGGCCTGCTTCAACCAGCTCAGCCGACCCACCAAGCCCGGCACCATCGGCTTCCCGCTCTGGGGGGTGGAGATGCGGCTGGTGGACAGCGACTGGAACACCATCCAGGGCGAGGGGCCTGGCGAGATCGCCATCCGCGGTCACAACGTCATGAAGGGCTACCACGGGCGGCCCGAGGAGACCGCAGAGGTCCTGCGAGACGGGTGGTTCCGCACCGGCGACATCGCCACCCGCGACCAGGAGGGCTACTACGCCATCGTCGACCGCACCAAGGACATGATCATCCGGGGTGGGTTCAACGTCTACCCACGCGAGGTGGAGGAGGTGCTGATGACGCATCCGGCGGTCTCGCTGGCGGCGGTGGTCGGCGTGCCGCACGGCTCGTACGGGGAGGAGGTCAAGGCGTACGTCGTCCCGTCGACCGGCGCGATGGCGAGTGAGAGCGAGCTCGTCGCCTGGTGCCGGGAGAACATGGCGGCCTACAAGTACCCGCGGACCATCGAGTTCCGTGAGAGCCTGCCGATGACCGCGACCGGCAAAATCCTCAAGCGTGAGCTGCGCTAGGCACGCGCCGGAATCAGGGTAACCAGTCGATCGCGGCGGCGAGCTCGGAGGGCGCGTTGCCGAAGGTGCGCCGGAAGGCCCGGGTGAAGTGCGGGCCGTCGGTGAACCCCGCCGTGTGCGCGGCCGCCGTCAACGTATCCCCGGCGGCCACCCGGTCGATGGCCCGCCGCAGGCGCAGCCACCCCACGTACGGCCGTAGCGGGATCCCCACGTGCGCGCTGAACAGGTGCGCGAGCCGGCTCGGCGACAGGTGGACCGCGTCCGCAACCGCCCGCAGCCTTACTCGTCCTCCTGCCAGGAGCTCGGGAATGACGGAGATCGCCGCCTCCACCGCCGGGTGCGGCGGGACGCCGCCGGAGCCGCCGGGGCCGACGAGGCCGCTCCACGCCTCGACGGCACGCAGCGCGCTCGCAGCCTCGGCCGAGCGCGCGTGACCGACCGGCGGCTCGGTGAACATGAGCGGCCGCGTTCCCACGCGGCTCGCCGGCTGCGAGCTCACGGGGGCGATCGGCAGAGGGCCGTGACCGGTCCGCGCGGCGGACGGCGACCAGGACGAAGCCCCCAGCCCGGTGCCGGAGCGCGCGATCAGGGACCGGCCCGGCAAACTGCGCGGATCCAGGTGGGCGAGCAGGGCGTCGCGAGCGCCGGTCAGCACCGTGTGGCCAGTGTCGGGCGGGATGACGGCGATGCTCGTGGTCAGCCGCTCGCCGTGAGCATCGGCCATGGTGAATGGCTCGGAGGCGACGATGAGCTGGACCGCGTGATGCACATGCAGGTCGTTGCCGCCGACCGCGCCGCCGTACAGCATGAGACCGGGCCGAAGGAGACACCAGCCGCGCCAGGTATGCGACATCACTCCACCCTTCTTCCAAGGGTCAGCAGACTGCGCCCGGCCGCCGCCGTACCCGCGCCGGCTACGGGCTCGATCTTCCCCTACAAGACGGCTGGCCGGCTACATGAAGAACCCCGGGGTCACCCGCGGTACGACTCGATACGCGAGCCCCTGAACTTGAAGTGTCGTTTACGCGGCTTCCTCATCTTGCCGGCGCGTAGCCGGTAGGTGCCGCCGGGGAAGCTGGCGGTGAGCTCAAGCCATCCGCCGATGGCCTCCACATAACGGGCCACCACATCCACTGACGAGACTTCGCCACGCTCGATCTGCGAGACACGCGCCTTGGTCACACCCATCAGGACGGCAACCTCGTTTTGCGTCAGAGCGGCGCTGGGCAAGCTGCCAGGCGTCGAGGAAATCGTCAACCACGCGCCGGGTCTCGGCAAGGGACTCTTCCCCTCCGGCCTGCTCAACGTGCTTGGCACGGTTCCACTCTTTGAACGTCAAGCCGTGGTCCGTCGACGAGGCACGGACGTTCCTGGAGTCGGCGCGCAACCGCGAAGACCTGATGTACCCGGCCTACGTCCTGGTCCTCGTCCTCGGCCTCCGACTCGGCGAAGCGCTCGGCCTGCGCTGGGACGACGTCGACCTCGACCAGGCCGAGATGACGATCGGCTGGCAACTCCAGCGAGTCGCCGGCAAGCTGCTACACCGCCGCACCAAGACCGACGCTGATCATTGGCGGGCTGCTACCACGGCGCTACCACCGGCCCGACAAGGGAGTTCAGGCCCACCCGGACCGGTGCCTGATTTAAACGGCTTGCCCCGGGTTGGATCCGGTGCATATCGTGCAAACACGCGGAAAGGAGGTGGTCCAAACAATGGTGATTCATAGTTGGGCTAGCGAGGTGGTTGTCCGCTGACGACGCGGACGCCCCGTCTCGCGCCGTTCGGCGAATACGAGGCAACCACCGGGGCCCCCGGCAGCTGGAGGGCGGGAACCCATCCCGACCATGGTCCATCCAGCCCGCCTGTCCGACAGGCGGAAGCTTGCCCGGGGCCCTTTTTCATGCCCCTTTGCCGGCCCGCCCCTGAGGTCTCCGCCGCGCGGCTCAGCCCGTCGCGGGCCCGTACGCGGCGATGATGACGCCGGTGCCGGTCGTCACGGAGTCGGCCGGCCGGAGGGCGGCCGGTCCACCGCCGGTCCACAGCCGGCGGCCGGACCCCAGCACCAGCGGATGGATCAGGAGCACCAGCTCGTCGACGCGGTCGCGCGCGAGCAGCGACCGGACGAGCGTCCCGCTGCCGACCACCACCAGGTTCTCAGCCCCCCTTGAGCCCGGCCACGGCGTCCGCGGCGTCGCCCTTGAGCAGGATGGAGTGCTGCCAGGGCAGCGGCTCGGCCAGCGTGGTGGACGCCACGTACTTCCGGACACGGTCGAGCGCCCGTCACCTCCTGCATGGCCGGGTCGTGGCCCCGGCTCGCCCAGCCGCCGTGCTCGAACCCGTCACGCGGATCCTCGTCGGGTGGCCCGCAGCCTGCATCACACCGTCGAGCGTCAGGTGCTCGATCACGATGACCTTGCCCATGCGGTCCTCTTCCCGTGGTCGTCGCCGGGGTGGTCCCGGCCGTCGCTTCTCCACGGACGGCGGGCCGCCGGATCGACAGCGCGGAACGGGAAGATCAGCGCAGGACGGGAAGGTCAGTGTTCGCCGCGGGCGGGGATGCCCAGGGCGGCGCAGGACTCGCGGTAGAGCCGCACCACGGCCATGCGGACCTGCGGCCGCTCGGTCAGCGTCTCGCCCCACGGCACCCGCACCACCTCGCCGCCGTCGATCGTGAACTCGATCGCCTCCGCGTCCACCCCGCTGGTCAGCGCACGGGTCGCGCCGGGCCGCCCGCCCAGCCCCCGGACGATGACCAGCGCGTCGTCGCCGTGGTCGTCGTTCATGTGGCGCTTGACGGCCTCGACGACGTCGGCCGTGAACGGGCCGCTCACGCGACCTTCTTCAGCTCGGCCGACATGTGGGAGGTCAGCGGGTGCCCCATCGCCGCCATGTCGTAGGCCCACATGAGGTTGCCCTTGACCAGCCCGTAGAGCCGGCGGCCCGCAGTGTATTCCTTGGCCGTGACCGTACGCGCCACGACGTCCGTCTGGAGCTCGATCTTGTGGAAGACGACCTCGCCGACGTAGATCTCCACGATCCCGGTCGGATGCGCGAGCGTCACCTCGAGTTGCCGGCCGGGCAGCGAACGCCAGTAGCCGGACTCGGTGGCCAGCGGCCTGACCCGGTCGCCGGCCTGGTCGAGCAGCCAGGTGCGGCTCACGTAGCTGAGGAACGGCTTGCCGTTGTGGCCGAACTCGATCTCCTGGCCGAAGTTGAAGCTCTCGATCGTCGGGTAGCCCCCGACCCCCGCGCCTTCCCACCTGCCGATGAGAAAAGCGATCGGCTCGAGATCGGGATGCATCTCAGGTTCTTCCATACCGCCCCACCCTAGTGGCGTCCCCGGCGGCCCGCAGGGCTCCGCCCACAGGTGCGGACACCTGGGGCAACGCGGGCGCGGCCGGAGCATTAGGGTGGCGGGCATGGCACGATCACTGGTGATCAAGGTGACCGCGGGGGCCGACGCCCCGGAGCGCTGCAACCAGGCGTTCACGGTCGCGGCGGCCGCGCTCGCGAGCGGGGTTCCCGTCTCCCTCTGGCTGACCGGCGAGGCCTCGTGGTTCGCGCTGCCGGGCCGGGCCAAGGAGTTCGGCCTGCCGCACGCCGCCCCGCTCACCGACCTGCTCGACGCCGTCCTCGCGGGCGGCCGGGTGACGGTGTGCACCCAGTGCGCGGCCCGGCGTGACATCACGGTCGACGACCTCATCGAGGGCGTCCGGATCGCCGGCGCGCCCACGTTCGTCGAGGAGGCCGTGGCCGAGGGCGCGCAGGCCCTGGTCTACTGACCGTCCCTTGATCCCGGAGCGCCACCTCTCCGGGATCCAGGGACGGCCCGTCCCGCCGGCGGTGACGACCCGTCCACGAGGCGTGCAGCGGCCGACCCGCACGGGCGTCAGGGCTTCGGGGCGTACTTCTTGGGCAGCTTGAGCCCGCGGTCGGCCATGACCTGCCGCAGCCGGTCGGGATAGTCGGTGATGATGCCGTCCACGCCGTCGTCGATCAGCTTGTTCATGGTCGGCTCGTCGTCGATCGTCCACGGGATCACCTTGATGCCGAGGTCGTGCGCCTGGTCCACCATGGCCTTGGTGACGTAGGGCTGGTAGCCGGGGTCGGTCACCTTGCCGTTCTGCGGGAAGCCGTGCACCGGGGAGAAGGCGTCCGCGCCGAACGACTTGACGGCCTTGAGCGGGTCGCCGCCGAAGTCGTCGACGTCGATGCCGCCCAGCCACGGCGAGGCGCCCGGCCGGCCGGTCTGCAGGAAGTCGCGGTTGGTGAGCGCGACGAGCGGCAGCCGCGGCTCCACCTCGCGCATCCGCATCAGCGCGCCCCAGTCGAAGCTCTGGACGGTGACCTGGTTCAGCAGCCGCGCCCGCCGGATCTCCGCCGCCGTCACCTGGACGAACTGCTCCCTGGGCGCGGTCTCGTGCGGCGCGCCGGCCTCCACCTTGGTCTCCACGTTGAGCCGCACGCCGTGTGCCCGGTAGCGGTTGACCAGGTCGAACACCTCGCGCAGGGTCGCCATCGGGGCGCCGGGGACCGCCCGCTGGCCGGGGAACTCCGCCAGCGTCAGGGAGCCGCAGTCCATCGTGCGGACCTGCCGCAGGGTGAGGGTGTTGACGTACTTGCCGACGTACGGGAACTCGGGGTCGCCGGCGACGGCGGGCGCGGTGTCCCGGCACTTGCGGTCGCTGATCCGGCGGTCGTGGGTGACCACCGCCTGGCCGTCCTCGGTGATCTGCACGTCCAGTTCCAGCGTGCTCACCCCGAGCTCCAGCGCGTTGGCGAAGGCCGGCAGCGTGCTCTCCACCACGAGCCCCAGCCCGCCTCGGTGGGCCTGCAGGTCCAGGGTGTTCCGGGAGGCGTCGTGGAACTCGTCCGCGTGGGCGACGCCCGGCAGGGTCAGGGCGGCGCCCAGAATCGCGGTCGCGGCGGTGATGCGGAGTGTGCTCATGGTGCTTCCTTCGGTCCGTGTGATTGGCATGTCACACGACCGCCGGGACGGGCGGGCGTACGCGAGCTGAGCGGGAGGGGAAGGTTACGTGATCGGCTGAGCCCGCCGACGTAGCCTGACGAGCGGAGGTGAGGCGGTTGGCGCTGGGCGGGACGGCCGGCGCGGGCGACGGTGAAGCAGCGGGCGCGGACGAGGCGGCGGACGCGGGGCGGACGCGGGGGCGGAGTGGAGGCGGTCCGCGAGGTCTGCGAGCGCGGCCTGGACGCGTCCCCGGACACGGTCGTCGGCCTGGACGTCCCGGGCCTGAAGATCCTCGCCAGGGACGGCCTGGCGGTCGCGTGGGGGCTCGACCACGTCCGGGTCGAGCACCCCGGCGGCCGGAGCACCGACACCTGGTCACGCGGGACGCGGGTCTTCGAGCGGCGGGACGGAGGGTGGGTGATGGTCCACAAGCACCTGTCCGTGCCGCTCGACCCGGCCACCGGCGCCGCGCGCACCGACCTGCGCCCCTGACGGTGTCGCCGGGCCGGGTCGCCGGGCCCGGCGCCGTTCGCGACGAGACCGGACGAGGACCCGGACGGGCCACGGACAGACGGGCCCTAGCGGGGCAGGACGGCGTTGAAGCGTTCCTGGCGGAGCTGCTCGTAGCGGGTGTCGTCGAGCGGCGGCAGGTCGCCGACCCGCCAGCTCAGCAGGAGGTCGGCGAGCGCCGGGTTGCGGGCCAGCGCCGGGCCGTGCAGGTAGGTGCCGATCACGTGGCCCGCGTAGCAGCCCTCGAAGCCGTCGCCGTTGCCCGTGCCGACGATCGTCCGCGACAGCGGCTTGACGCCCGGCCCGAGGCTGGTGACGCCCATGTGGTTCTCGAAACCCGTCAGCGTCGGCAGGCCGAGCGCCGTGTCGACCTCGGCGACCAGCTCGCCGACCGCGCGGGCCTGGCCCCGGAAGCTGGCGATGTCGAGCAGGCCGATGCCGTCGACCGGCTGCCCCTCCTCGCCGCCGAACGTGCTGCCCATGATCTGGTAGCCGGCGCACACCGCCAGCATGGAGGCGCCGCGGGCGATGGCGCGGTGCAGCCCGCCGTCCTTGCGCAGCCGCTGGGCGGCGAGGATCTGCGGGCGGTCCTCGCCGCCGCCGATGAGGTAGACGTCGCCGGAGTCGGGCACCGGGTCGGCCGAGCGCACGTGGACGATCTCGGCCTCGATGCCGCGCCGCCGGGCCCGCTGCTCCAGGACGAGCGCGTTGCCCTGGTCGCCGTACGTGCTCAGCAGGTCGGGATAGATCCAGACGATGCGAAGGGCGCTGTCAGACGGCACGACCGAACTCCGATCGGATCTGCTGGAAGGCGGTGTAGTTGGCGATCACGTCGACCCGGCCGGGCGGCTGCATGGCCAGCGCCTCGGAGAACGTCTCGCAGAGCACGAACGGCACGTCGGCCACGTCGAGCCGGAGAGCCAGGTCGAGCCGGCGCTCACCGGTGACGAACACCGGCCGGCCGCGCAGGATGCGGTAGTCGACGTCCCACAGCCAGGAGGTGTCGCGCCCGTCGGGCCCCTGCGCGTTGACCGACAGGATGACGGGCAGCCGCGGGTCGGCGACGTCGAACGCCTCCAGCCAGCCGGCGGGGTTCTTGGACAGCAGGAGCCGCGCGTGGCGGCCGTCGCGCTCGACCATGGTGTAGCGGCCGGCGACGGAGGTGACCTCGCGCAGCCGGGGCAGCGCCCGCTCCACCGGCAGCCCGAACGCCTCGGCCACGGCCAGCGCCATCACGGCGTTGGACCGGTTGGCCAGGCCGGGGAGCTGGATGTCGAGCAGCCACCGCTGCCCGCGCGGGTCGATGACGGCCTCGTCGTCGACGATCCACTGCGGCTCCGGCCGGTGGAAGGTGCACTCGCGGCACGCCCAGTCGGCGTCCTTGCGGTCGAGGGGGCCGCCGCACTCGGGGCAGCACCAGGAGTCTTCCTTCCACCGCTGGCCGCCCGCGACCCAGGTCACCTTGGCCGCGGTCGAGGCGCCCCAGGTGACGAGCGGGTCGTCGCAGTTGGCGATGACGTGGGTGGGCCTGCCGGACAGCGCCCGCCGCCACTTCTGGGCGAGCAGCCAGATCTCGGCCGCCCGGTCCATCTGGTCGCGGCTGAGGTTCATCAGGCAGACGACGCCGGCGCCGGTGGTGTCGAGCACCTCGGGCAGGTATTTCTCGTCGACCTCGAGCACGCCGTAGGGGGCGTCCTTGTGCTGGGACAGCGCCGAGACGTGGCCGGCCGGCATGTTGGCGCCGAACACGTTGGTGGCGACCTCGCCGAGATCCAGCAACGCCGAGGTGATGAGCCGCGTCGTGGTGGTCTTGCCGTTGGTGGCGCTGACCAGGGCCAGCTTGCGGTCGCGGGCCAGCTTGCGCAGCAGGTCGGGCTCAAGCATCAGGCCGACCCGCCCGCCGATCACCGAACCGTCGCCGCGCCCGGTCATCCTGGACAGTGTGGCGGCACTGCGGCCCAGGGCGCTCGCGAGCTGGGCTCGCAGGGGAAGCTGGGTCATGGCAATGGATCCTAGTCGGCCCGGGCCATGCCGACTCACCCCGCAACGCCCGAACACTTCCCCGTAACACCCGAAGCCTTCCCCGTGACACCCGAAGCCTTGCCCGTCACGCCCGGACGCGGCTACCCCGGCTCAGCGAAGGTGATCTCCGGCGCGCCCTCCTCCTCGAACGGCAGCACGAAGCGGGCCGGCCACGACAGCACCCCTTCGAGCCAGCCCGCGCCCATGGTCTGGCCGACGTGCCGCAGGCGGGCCGAGGGGTCGAGCCCGATCGCCACGGTCATGACGTCGCGCTGCAGGCTCTCGCTCTCGTCGTCGCCGAGGATGACCCGCCAGGCCAGCGCCCGGTTGTGCTCGATCTCCATGGACAGGGGGTGGTGCCGCAACGCCTTGGCCCGGTGCCCGAGCAGCTCGCTCTGCCCGTTCGCGGCCGGGGAGGGCTGAGCCGGCTCCCCCGCCGTCACCGGCTCGGGGGCGTCCTGCTGCGCTGCCGGGCCGAACAGGGCGTACTCCAGGGGCGGCGCCGGGGCGCGCAGGCCGGGTGCGGGCCGGTCGTACGGGAAGAGCCTGTCGACCTCGTGCAGCCAGCGCACCTGCGGGACGACCCACCGGGACCCGGGCCGCTCGCCCCCGCTGTCGAGGCGGCCGAGCAGGCGGGTGGCGCTCTCGGCGGCCTTCTCGGTGAGCAGCGCGGGGTCGATCCAGCTCCGCAGCGACCAGGCGCGTCGCCGTACGGAGCGTTCGACGAGGGTGGCGAGCAGACACTCGCGGCGCCGCGCCGGCAGCTCGGACCAGGCGGCGGCGAGCGCGCGGGGCACACCCGGCAGCGGCCGGTTGGTGACGAACGCGAGCACGACCGTGTCGCACCAGATGCGCAGCCACGCCCAGTCGGGGGCGTCGGCCAGCACGTCGGCCTCGCGCAGCTCGACCAGCGTGCACGCCTGGCCGGTGCGGCACTGACTGCCGCAGGCGGCCGAGCGGCGCCCGCGGATCGGCGGCGGCGGGCCGTCGGCCAGCCGTTCGCGCGACTCGCCGAGCGGCACCCGGACCCGCAGCGGCCGGTCCATGCCGTCGGCGAACACCGCGGCGCAGCCGGGCTGGAGCGAGACGACCTGGCGGGACTGCTCGGGGCTGAGGTTCATGGCGGCGCCGACGAGCTGCCGGTCGTCCTCGGCCGGCAGGCGGTGCACCACCTTCAGCGCGGTGTTCTTCACCACGTCGGGGACGAGCTTGGTGGGGATCTGCTCGGCCACGACGATGCCCTCGCCGTACGCCCTGATCTCGGCGAGCATGCCGGCCAGCAGCTCGACGGCGTGGGTGGCGGCCCGGCCGGCGCCGCGGTCGCGCAGCAGCCGGTGCGCCTCCTCGATGACGATGACGTGCCGCAGGTCGGGCGACTTCTCCGTGCGGGCCCGCATCCGCAGGTGCTCCACGATCCGGATGATCAGCGTGCCCATGAGGAACGCCTTGTCCTCGTCGTTGGCCACGTCCTCGATGGCGAGCACGACGTTGCGCTCCAGCAGGCCGCCGATGTCGGCGGGGTGGCCGCCCTCGAAGAAGCGCCCGGCCGAGCCGACCCGCAGCGAGCGCAGCCGCAGCGAGATGAACCCCTCGACGTCCGCCTGCACCTCGCGCCCGTAGCCGATCTCCTTGATCACGTCCATCGCGTGCTGCTGGAGCTGTTCCAGGGTCGGCACGCTCGGCGGCACCTTGGAGCCGGGCACGGCGCCGCCGGTGACGACGTCCCAGCCGGTGGCCTCGTAGACCCGCTGCAGCGACAGCGACATGATCTGCGGGAACGGCTCCTCGGCGTCGAAGGCCGCCATGAAAAGCGCCCGGACCATGTCGATGTGCGCCTGCACGGGGTAGCCCGGCTCGGGCTCCAGCGGGTTGATGCTGAACGGCACGCCGCCGGGGGCCGACGGGTTGATCACGGTCACCGGCCCGTACGCCTCGACGCGGCCGGCCATGGCGGCGTACTCCGACTTGGCCGGTTCGATGGCGAGCCACGGGATGCGGGCGCGGCTGAGCTGTTCGAGCAGGTGCCTGACGGTCTGCGACTTGCCGGAGCCGGTGGCGCCGGTGACGAACGCGTGCCGGTTGAGCGTGGCGAGCGGCACCCGGAACGAGCCGACGCCCCGGTCCTGCCCGTCGAGGATCTCGCCCAGGTCCAGCTCGCCGTCGTCGGCCTCGGAGGTCACGTCGAAGAAGCCGGCGTCGAGCACCCGCACGCCCGGCACCTCGCGCCGGGGCAGCCCCGCCAACGCCGCGAGCGCGCCCGCCGTGGCGGCGAACGGCGCCGCGGCCCCGTCGGCCGGGTCCTGCATGGTGATGGCGAGCGCCTCGGCGAGCGGGTAGACGGCGCCCTGGGCGCTGCGCAGCCGGTAGGGGTGGTGGCTCATCTCGACCGAGCCGACGAGCACGGGCGCGATCTGCCGCAGCTCGTCGGCGGTCGCCCCGCCGGCCAGCACCCGGACGTTCCACAGCCCCGCCTCGCGGAAGGCGTCGAGCTCCTGCATGCGGCGCTCGGCCCGCTCGGCGTCGAAGCGGGAGCGCTCGGAGGCGTCGCCGTACTGCCGCAGCACGTTGAGCTGGGTGCGCAGGTGGGCCACCTCGGCGTCGAGCAGGTCGGTCGGCTCGGCCACGACCAGCCACGCGAACGGCCGCGACATCAGCGTGATCAGCGTCGACTCGAACAGCGTGGGCCGCTTCAGCTCGTCCGGGTCGAACTCCCGCCTGCCGCCGAGCGGTGGCGCCTGGCGGCCCGGGCACGGCGTCCACACCAGGTCGGCCAGGTCGGCCAGGTACTCCTCGCCGAGCTGCACGCCGCGCGCGCCGCCGGGGAAGAGCAGCGGCTGCGGCCCGGAGGGCGCGCCGAGGGCGCCGGTCGACCGCCGCGGCTGCCGGGGCGGCGACAGCGGCCCGGCGTTCGTGATCAGCTCAAGGGGCGCGCCCGAGCCGCGCGACAGCCAGCCGATGGCGAACGGCCGGTCACGCTGGGCGGCGGACAGCACGGCGGGCAGCACGGTGACGAAGTCCCACTCCGCCGACGAGCTTCGCGAGGGTGCCGCGATGGATTGGATCCGGTACCAGGGCCCGCTCAGCGAGACACTCGGCTGCATTTCATCCCCCCACAGACGGTTCTTTAGTAAAGTCCGCCGACCGTCAGCCCGTCACCTTGACATTGACCATGTCATTACCCGCCCTTGCGGTACTCGGGGGGCAGGCGTCACGTCCGGTCCTTGCGCCAGTCGAGGCGCGGCGGCGGGGGGCCGAGGTTGGGCGGGGCCTCCTCGCCGCCCTCGGGCGCCTGTCTCGGGTCGAGGGAGAGCACGGCCTCGCGCAGGTCCTCCAGCTCGCCGAGGGTGGTCCTGGGGAAGGTGAGGATCGCCGGGTTGGCGTCGGCCAGCCGCACCCGCCTGCCCTGGGCGGTGGCGTCGGTGACGATGACGGACGTGGTGGGGAGCTGCTGGAGCTGGTGCGGCTCGACGAGGAACTCCCGCGAGCGCTGCAGCACCCGTTCCTTCTCGCCGATCTTGTCGGCGGTCCTGCCCCACTCGGTGGACTCGGTGATGTCCTCGGCCAGGTCGGTGGCGCCCTCGCCGTGCCCCTCCGCCTTGCCGTCCACCTGGGAGATGGTGGAGGTGTAGCCGCCGTCGAGGCCGGGGAGCGAGTCGCTGATCGTCTCGGTGAGCTGGGCCAGCTCCAGACGGTGCTCGGTGCCGACGTGCTCGCTGGCGACCCGGGCGTCCTCGGCGTTGCCGAGCCGCATGAACGCCACCGCCGCGTGCCCCCTGCCGAGCCGTTCGCGGACGGTCGGGGTGAGCGAGCGGTAGGTGAGCACCAGTCCCGTGCGGGAGGTCTCGCAGGCGTCCATGAGCCGATCGAGCACGTCGCCGCGGAGCTTGTCCGCGCCCGCCACGATGATCGTGTGGTACCAGGGCCGGTCGGAGGCGGGCGACTGGCGCAGGATGTGGGTGAGGGCGGTCGCGACGTACGTGCCGAGCACCCGGTTGCCGAACACGCCCGCCTGCCGGTCCATGCTCACCACCCGCAGCCGGGCGGGCGGCAGCCGGACGGCCTGTGTGCCGAGCGTCTCCAGCTTGCGCAGTTGCGACTCCAGCGCCCAGGCCCGCTCGATGACGACCCGGTCGCTCACCCCGCGCCCGAACAGCGTGCCGATGCGCTCCAGCTGGGTCGCGGTGATGAGGCCGTACCTCAGATCGTCGCGGGGGTCGCCGACCTGGGCGAGCGCCCGCAGCGCGGCGGTGACCTGGCTGATCGTGGCGTTCTCGCCGAGCACCTCCAGCACCCGTTCGAGGATCGCGTTGTCGAAGCTCAGGTCGCGGGTGGAGCGGTGTTCCTCGCTGACGCTCACCACGTGGGCGAGCACGTCGGCGAACGCCTCGGGCTTGAGCGTGGCGCCCAGGTCGAGGCGGGGCAGGTCGGTGGGCAGCACCCACACGAGGGGGTCGTCGCCGCCCCTGCGGGCCAGCTCGATGAGGTCCTTGGCGATCGCGCCCTCGGACAGGTCGAGCACGGTCAGGTGGCCGCCGCTGTAGAGGCGGGTCGCTCCGATCAGCGTGACGAGCGCCGACCAGCCGGGCAGCGTGCCGCCCGCCACGTCGATGCGGTCGACGTCGTCGGGCACGGCCACGGCGTACCAGGTGAGCTGGCGGTCGTGGCGTTCCTTGACCTCCTGCCACTCGCGGTAGCGCTGGGCGTGCTCCTCCTGGGCGCGGAACAACTCCTTGTCACGTTCCTGCCGCCGCCGGTCCTCGCGCGCCTGCTGCTCCTGGATGCGGTAGCGGACCGCCCGGTCGCCCTGGACCAGCGCGTAGCTGCAGATGAGCGCCACGCCGCCGGCGGCCACCAGGCCGAGTAGGGCGAAGGACCAGTCGAGGTAGCCGGCGACGGCCAGCACGACGAGCAGCACGGTCAGCGCCAGCATGAACCGCCGGAAGATCCGCATGGGCCGGTTGAGCAGGTCCTGCTGCAGGCGCTCGCGGCGCACCAGGTCGGGGTCTGGCCCCTGGGCGGGCGCCTCCTCGGCCGGGGAGGGGCGCTTCGGCGGGGGGCCGGGATCGGGATGCAGCAGGATGTACTGCCAGCCCAGGTAGATGCGGTCCGCCTGGAGCTGCGCATGCTCGGGATGCACGTCCACCACGTGACCCTCCGGCCGCGATATGTCGTTAGTAGTAGGAGGGCTCGAATCCTCCGCTCCGTGACAGCGTAAGAGCTACGTGCCCTACTGCGGCAGGGTTCTCGGCAATTACACCGGCCGGAAGGGAGTTTTGCGGCAGATGGTGCAACTGTGACCCGTTACCATCCATACCCATGACCGAACCCTCCGGCGGCAGCGACAGGCAGGGGCGCCCGGTGGTGGTGCCCGCCCTGGGCCTGGTGGCGGTCACGGCCATCGGTGTCACCGCCTTGATGGGCGGCCTGCGGGAGGCTCCGGACGAACCGCCGGCGCTGGCCAAGGGCGCGGTGCTCGACCAGGGCCGCTACTCCACGCGTTTCGTCCAGTCGCGGGTGAGGGTCGTGCCGGGCGACTCGCCGTTCAGCGAGGACAGACGGTTCGTGGAGCTGGTCTTCGAGGTGACCAACAAGGGAGACGAGACCACGTCGGTCGGGCTTCCCCCGACGAAGGAGGAGCACGCCGCCTTCGGCGAGAGCTTCGCCAGCTCGCTGGTGAAGATCTCCCCCGCCTTCCCCGCGGACGCCGGCCCGTCCGTCTTCGCCGTGGCCAAGGGGGGCGAGACCCGCCAGCTCCATCCGGGGGTCAAGAGCACGGTCATCGTCCGCTACCGGCTCGGGGCCGGCGACAAGCCGCCGGCGAAGTTCACCCTGGACGTCGCGGGGTTCGCGTACGAGCCAGGCTTCAACGACCCCACCGAGCGCTGGCAGAAAGTCACCGAGGAGGCCGCAGGCAAGATCGTGCCCGAGGTGAAGGCCCGGGTGACGCTGCCCGTCGAGGAGGGTGAGCCGGCATGACCGCCACCCGGGAGTCGCCCGCGCGGGCCGACGGGCGCCGCGGCAGGCGGGCCGGCCGCGGCGGTTCGCCGGTGCTCAACGCCGTGGTCGGGCTGCTGCTGGCGGGCGGCGCCGTCGGACTGCAGTCGCTGGCCCTGTCCGAGAACGACGCGTCGGCTCCGCTGACGTACGTGGGCGACAAGGGCCGGCAGGTGGACGCGCGGCGCTTCACCGTCCGGCTCGACTCGGTCGCCGTGGCCAAGGCGATCAAGGTCAGCGCCACCAAGACCGTCGAGACGGACCACCTGTTCCTGGTCGTGCGGGCGTCGGCCAAGTCGAGTTTGCGCCCCTACCACCTGGCCCAGCCGGTGCTGATGGACGCCGAGGGTCACAAGTTCACCGCCACGGACCGGGTGGACTCCGCAAGGACGCTGGCCGACAAGTGGGTGCAGCCGGACATCTGGGTGAGCGGGCCGTTCTTCTTCGAGGTGCCCGCCTCGGCGCTGCCGGACGCCAAGGTCGTCTTCGCGCTGCCCGGGTCGGCGATACCGGTCGAGCCGTACGCGCCGGAGGCCGAGATCGACCTGGGGCTGGACGAACAGGCCGCCCGCAAGCTCGCCGCCGCCCCCCAGGACGTCTACTCCCTCGTGGAGAAGTGATCGAACCATGAGCACAGAGGAGCGCGACTGGTTCGCGCCGCGGAACACCGGACCTCGCGACGGTGCCGGCCGGACACCGCCGCCTCCCCCGGCGGCCACCCCGCCGCCCTGGCAGGCACGGTCCCGCACGCCGTACCCCGACCAGCAGGTCTGGCCGCCGCTGTCGCGGGAGGGCGTCACCCAGCCGATCCCGGCCGTGCGGGACGCCGCGCCTCCCCTGCCGCGTCCCGCCGTCCCACCCACGGCTCCGCCTCCGCCTCCGCCTCCGGTGCCGGTGCCGGTGCCGGTGCCGGTGCCGGAGGCGGTCCAGGAGCCTCCGCCGCCTGCCCGGGAGGCCGCACCCCGGCGGCGCGGACGCGCGGCGCTGGTCGCCGCCGGCGCCGTGGTGAGCGTGTTCGCGGCCGTCACCGCGCACACCGTGGACGGATACCTCTTCTACGAGCAGGTGTCCACGCAGCAGGACACCAGGGAGGTCGTGGTGCCCGCCGGCCAGGTGGGAAAGGTCCACGACATCGAGTGGAAGGCCACGGTCTCCCGGACGAAGGCTCCCGCGGGCAGCCGGCACGGCGCCGACGTCGCCTGGATGAAGATCGAGATCATCCAGGAGGTGCTGTCCGACGGCAGCGCCACCATGACCGGCATGCCCGACGACCTCAGGCTGCACGACCGGGCGGGACGGAGCTGGGCCGTCGAGCTGGGCGCCGGCGACCGGCCGTCGGACCGCCTGGAGGTGGGCCAGGAGTACGCGCTGGCGGGCCTCGCGGTGGTGCCCGTGGCGGTGGCGGACCAGGTGGAGCTGGCGTTCACGCCCAGCGCCTACCGCTCCGACACGCCGACGAAGGATCTGTTCAAACGGCCGACTACTCCGCAGCCGCCCCGGACGACCCTGCGCTTCCGGCGGTGAACGCCTCACCGCGCAGCCGGGCCCGGGTGGCCGCGAGGTCGAACGCCGCCGCCAGCAGCGCCATGGTGGCCGTCGTCACGAGCAGGTCGCGGCCGAACGACACCGGCGCGTCCAGGTAGAACCACGCCCACTCGACCTGCGATCCGATCAGCGTCCGCACCGCCCGGTCGGCGTACTGCGCGCCCACGGTGAGGGCCACGTAACACAGGCACATCATCCCGAACAGCGGCGCGCCGCCCTTGACGATCAGGCGCAGGGAGTTGACCAGCGGCACCCAGCGCTCCTGGAAGCCGCCCGTGACCCGGTCCACCGACTTCTTGGTGAGGTCGTGGCTGCCTTCCAGGCGGTCGACACCGCGCTCGAAGCGGGTGCCCCGGACCATGGTGCGGGTGTCGTCGGCGAACGTGCCGAAGACGAGCATCGCCACGGTCAGCCAGACGAGCGGCAGGGCGACCGCGCTCAGCAGGATCGGCCACACGTCGCCCCAGGCGGTGGTGACGGCCTCGAAGCCCGGCACGTTCTTCTCGGCGTTCGCCAGCGCCTCCTCCGTACCGGACACGACCGCGCGGTGCTCCACCCACTCGGACCTCGCCTGGGCGAGCGTGAAGGTGGCGTTGAGCCCGTAGAAGACGAAGGCGAACTCGGAGAAGGCGGCGGCGAACCCGTACAGCCCGCCGCGACCGTTCTCCACCAGCTTGGCGAACAGCGTCTTCAGCCCGAAGGCGGCGACCATCGTGCCGAGGGACACCCGCCAGTCGATGTCGATGAAGCCCCGCCCGACCTGGGTCTCCGCACCGAAGAAGGCGGCGTCGGTGAGCTCGAAGATGTGGTGGAACAGATCCATCTGCACCAGGTCGCGCGCGTCCTCCACCTGGAAGCCCCAGGCCAGGTAGAGGACGGCGAAGGCCGGGGCGACGCGGTCGAGCGCCGTGAAGAACGGCTCGTCCGCCGCCCCCTCGGCCGCGCGGGCGCGCATCTCCCACAGGGCGCCGCGCAGGGTGTGCAGCATGCCGGTGATGACGGTCATCGCCGTCAGGACGACGAGCGTGAGCAGCGTCGTCATGATGACGAGGCGGACCTGCCGGAAGTCGCCGTAGGCCACCTCCGTCGCGGCGTACAGCAGGCCGAAGCGGACCACCTCGCCCGCCGAGAACCACAGGGCCAGCGCTAGTCCGCACCTGCCGAGCAGGCGCAGCGCGTGCAGGGGGAGCGAGAACGGCGACGGCATCCTCTGGGCCGGCGAAGGCGCAGGTCGAGGCGGTGCCGCCACACCAGACGAACCTGACATTTGGTGAATGGTAGCGGTCTGCCCTGAACGCCGCAGCACCCGGCGTCCGCGCGTCTCACGCCGCGCCGCACGTCACAGGTCGCGGCGGGCCCGTCCGGCGAACGTGCGGGCGGGCCACGGAACGCCTTCCTGGCGGTGACAAAGGGCGCACCTGGGGCCGACATCGGCCCGTGGTTGCGCGACGATGGCGGCATGGAACCACGGCCGGCACTCGGCGCCGACCCTCGCGCGGTCGGTGAGCGGCTGCGGCGGCTGCGGCAGTCTCATGGCGTGTCACTGGCCGAGCTCGCCCGGCGGGCCGGCATCGGGGAGGCCACGCTGTCCGGCGTGGAGGCCGGCGCGGGCGACCCGACGCTGGAGACGCTGTGGGCCATCACGGCCCAGCTCGGTGTGCCCATCGGAGCGGTCCTCGACCCGCCTGCGCAGCCGCGCCGCGTCCGCGGGTCGGCGGTGGAGATGGTGCTGCTCCAGTCGTTCGAGGACGAGACGGTCACCTACGAGCTCTACCGGCTGCGCGTCCCGCCCGGCCCCGGCCGGACCGCGCCCGGCCACGACAAGGGAGCGAGCGAGCACGTCACGGTCTTCAGCGGGAGGCTGACCGCCGGGCCGGTGGACGCGCCGCTGACGGCCGGCCCTGGAGATCACGTTTCGTGGGGCGCGGACGTGCCGCACTGCTACCGGACGCTCGGCCCCGACGACGTCCACGCCTGCCTGCTGCTGCGGCGACCCGCCCTGCGCTGACCCGCCCGCTACGCGGCCAGGCCGGTGGGCCGGCAGGTGCGGCAGGGGCGGTAGCCGGCGGAGCGGGCCTCGGCGAGGGTGCGGAAGCCGTGCCGGTGCGCCGGCGTGATCCGGCGGGCGTTGTGGCAGGCGGGCAGGCACACCACCCCGGTCGTGTCACTGGCCAGATAGAACACCCGCTCCCGGGCCAGCCGCCGCAGGCGGTCCAGGTCCACGCCCTCGGCCAGCAGCAGCCGTTCCTTGGCCGCCGCCCCGAAGACGTACTCCCCCGCCACCCCGTCGGAGCGCGTCACCCGATGGCACGGCACGAGCAGCGGCACCGGGTTGCCGGCCAGCGCCGATCCCACCGCGCGCACCGCGCCGGGCCGGCCGACCTGGGCGGCGACCCACGCGTACGGCCGGACCTCGCCGCGCGGGATGCCCCGGACGGCCAGCAGCACCTCCCGCTGGAAGTCGGTCGTGCCGCGCAGGTCCAGGCTGAGCCCCGACAGGCGGCCGGTGCGCAGGGCGGGCAGCAGCCCGGCGGGCGGCCGGGTGGCGGGCAGCAGCGGGCGGCCGAAACGCCGCCTGAAGGCGGCCGCGAAGCTCCGGCTCACGGCCCCGCCCTCCCGCGGCCCGCCCGGCTCGCCGCCGTCGATCCCCCGGGCCACGTCCGGCTCGCCGCCGTCCATCCCCCGGTCCCCATCCGGCCCTGCGTCGTCGTCCTCGCGGACGTAGGCGATGCCCTGGTCGGTGAACGCGACAAGCACCTCGCCGAGCGGCCCGGCGGCCCGCACCCAGCGCGCCGCGATCCGGTCGAGCAGCCCGTCGGGCGCGTCGGTGGCCAGCGCGGCGAGTCCGGCGAGCAGCGGATCGGGGCTCATCGGGCACCTCCTAGCGCGCGCAGCCGCTTCAGCCCGCGCGAAACGTGCGACTTGACCGTGCCCTGCGGCATGTTCAGCACCTCGGCGATCTCGCTGACCGGCAGGTCCACCACGTGCCGGAGCACCACGGCCACGCGCTGCTCCTCCGGCAGCAGGGCGAGCAGCCCGGCCAGTTCGTCGCCGGTCTCGCGGCGCTCGGCTGCCTCCTCGACGCCCTCGCGCGGGTCGACGGTGTCGACGGGCTCGTCCTGCAGGTCGGGCGGCGGCTTGCGGGACTTGGCGCGGGCGCAGTTGCGCCAGATGTTCATGAGGATCGTCAGCAGCCACGCCCGGGGCCGCAGTTCGGCGATGCGGCCGTGGTCGTAGCCGGCCACGGCCCGGTAGGCGCGCAGGAACGTCTCGGCCGTGAGGTCCTCGGCATCGGCCCAGCGGCCGCTCAGCCGCAGCGCGGTCGAGAACACCACGCCGCGGTGCGCGCCGTACAGCTCGGCGAACCCCTCGTCGAGATCGTCGAGCAGCGCCTTGCGCACCGGATCGAGACAGGCGATGTCACTCACATCCATACAACACCACCGAAGCCAGACCGGTTGCACCCGCATCCGCACCCGTCCGGAGACGCGGGGAACCGCCGCGCACGCCGCGAACGGCGCACGCCGCGAACGCGAAAGGCCCGCGCCGGTTCCGGCGCGAGCCTGTCGCCTGCCTGCCGCGATGACGTCAGACGGCGACCGCGAGCTGGGCCACCTCGCCGAGCCTGGCCTCGACCTGAACGTCCTTGGTGACGCCGCCGCCCGCGATGATGCGGACGGTCCAGTCACCGGGAGCGGCGAAGAAGCGGAAGATGCCCTCGTCGGACACCACGACCTCGCCGGTGAACTCGCCGGAGTGGTCGAGCAGGCGCGCGTAGGCCGTGTCGGCCCCGGTCACCACGCCCTGGATGACCGCCTGGTTGGCCAGGTCGATCCCGGCGGGCAGCGCGATCGTCTGCTCCGGCGCTGCGCATCCCTGAGTCGTCGTCATCAGCGGGCCTCTCCCAGCTCGATCGGCACGCCCACGAGCGAGCCGTACTCGGTCCACGAACCGTCGTAGTTCTTCACGTTGGACTGTTCGAGCAGCTCGTGCAGCACGAACCACGTGTGCGCCGAGCGCTCGCCGATGCGGCAGTAGGCGATGGTGTCCTTGCCGAAGTCGACGCCGGCGGCGCCGTAGAGGGCGCGCAGGTCGTCGTCGGTCTTGAACGTGCCGTCGTCGTTGGCCGCCTTGGACCACGGGATGTTGCGGGCGGTGGGGACGTGGCCGCCGCGCTGGGCCGCCTCCTGCGGGACGTGGGCCGGGGCGAGCAGCTTGCCGGTGAACTCGTCGGGCGAGCGCACGTCGACCAGGTTGAGCTTGCCGATGGCCTGGACCACCTCGTCGCGGAAGGCGCGGATCGAGGAGTCCTGCTCCTGGGCGACGTACTGGGTGCGGGGGCGCTCGGCCACGTCCTTGACCAGCTCGCGGGAGTCGAGCTCCCACTTCTTGCGGCCACCGTCGAGCAACTTGACGTTGTCGTGGCCGTAGAGCTTGAAGTACCAGTAGGCGTAGGCGGCGAACCAGTTGTTGTTACCGCCGTAGAGCACCACGGTGTCGTCGTTGGAGATGCCGCGCTCGGACAGCAGCGTCTCGAAACCGGTCTTGTCCACGAAGTCGCGGCGGACGGGATCCTGGAGGTCCTGCCTCCAGTCGATCTTCACGGCGCCACGGATGTGGCCCTTGTCATAGGCGCTGGTGTCCTCGTCGACCTCGACGAGAACGACACCGGGGGTGTCGAGGTTGGCCTCGACCCAGTCGGCATCCACCAGGGCGGCGGAGCGGCTCATTGGTGAACCTCCATTTTGGCGGCGGGCAGTAGACGGCGAAGGAGCAGGTACGTTTCGCAGCCGAGGCAGAATCCGAAGGCTGCGTTGAGGAAGGCGGCCAGGAGTGCCCCGGCCGTGGCCACGAGGGCCAGCGGCGCGATCCCGGCGACGTGTCCGGCCAGACCCGCGACCGCGAAGACGAGCCCCACTCCCTGCGCGAAGCGCGGCGGGCGGGCGTCCTCGGTCTCCTTCGGGGCGCTCCTGACGAGCGCCTTGAAGAACATCACGTACGGCGAGCGGCCGGCCAGCCCGAGCGCGAACACCGCGGCCTGGGCGGCCAGCAGCCACGCGCTGCCCGTCACGAGGACGAGGGCCAGGACCAGGGTGGTGACGGCCGCGCCGAAGCGCAGCGCTCTGGGGTCGGCACGCATCTGAGGGATGCTCCTGAAGGGTCGGGTTTGGGGCGGATCGAAGGTCCGCGCGAGACCGTCCTCAGGCAGCGCGACAGAGCGCGGTGGCGACGCGGCAGAAATCAACCGCGCGCCGCTTCGTCAGCAGCTCTGTCGATGGGTTCATGGCGATGACACTACTCGCCGTCTCGCCATCTGTCACATCTCGTCCGCTTGCTGAGACGGTGAATGAGACGGATCGTGAGACAACCCCTGGTCGGGCGCGGGTGGCGCCGGCGCGTCGTGGGAGATGGGGGCAGGGGCGGCGGTGGGGACCGCGGCCGCGAGGGCGGTGAGGACCTCGGCCTTGCGCGGCTGTCCCGAGGCCCGCTTGACGACGCTCCCGGCCGCGTCGAGGACGAGGACGGTCGGCGTGCGCGTGATGTCGAGCCCGCGCACCAGGTCCAGCCGCGACTCGGCGTCGATCTCGACGTGCGCGACGCCGGGGACGAGCGCGCTGACGTCGGCCAGGACGCGCCGGGTCGCCCGGCACGGCTGGCAGAAGGCCGTGGAGAACTGCACGAGCGTGGCCCGCTCGCCGAGCGGCGCGCCGAGGACCGTCTCGGTGATCCGGTCACCCGCCTGCTCGCGCATGCGTCCGTCGCGGCGCAGCCGTACCACCCCGATCACCGTTCCGAGTGCCAGCGTCGCCAGCACCACCCACACGCCTGTCATCGCGTGAGGTGCAACCACGGCCGTCCCGGATTGCTTCCCGGGACTCCCCGGACAGGCGCCTCGCGCCTCAGTCGCGGGCGGTCGCCGGGACGCGGACGAGCAGCCGGCCGGAGTCGTCCACGACGTCGAAGTGCCTGACGGCGGACAGAGGCACCGACGTGTCCAGCACGTGTCCCTTCGCGTCGGCGTAGCCCGGGGGCGTGATGGTCCAGCTCTCGGTGACGTCACGCTCGCCGTCCCGCCCGACGACGACCATCCGGCACACCGTCCCGGCCGCGACCCCCGAGACCCGCACCGACAGCTCGGTCCCGGCGCCGGCCGACGCGGCCCGCGCCGTGGCCAGCACCGTCACCGTGGTCCGGCCGTCGCCGCTCTCGCCCGTGAACGTGCGCCCGGCCGCCTTCTGCTGCGCGGGCGACTTGCTGGGGGTCGGCCGGGGTTCGCTCTTGAGCTGCTGGTCGGGGGCGTCCGAGGCGATGAGCGGGTTGGCCTCCTCCGGCCCGCCCGTGTCGGCCTCCTGCGAGGCGTCCGCGCGGGTGCGGGCGTCCTGCGGCGCGCTGGACGCGACTGATCGGGGAGCGGAGGCCGTGGAGCTCTCCTGCCGCGCCTGCCCCCCGACGGCCGTCCAGACCGTGCCGCCGAGGGCGATCACCGCCGCCGAGGCGGCCACGGCCTGCAGGACGCGGCGCGTCCTGCGCTTCTTCGCGCGCGCCTCGCTCAGCAACCGGTCGAGCACCTGGCGCGGCGGCCCGGCCACCAGCGCGACGTCGTGCTCGGACACCTTGCCGAGGAACGCCGAGACCCCCTCCAGCTCCAGCAGTTCGGCGCCGCACGCTTCGCACGTGGCCAGGTGCAGGTCGATCTCCAGCGCCTCGTCCGGGTCGAGCGCGCCCAGCGCGTGGGCGCCCAGCGCCAGCCGCACCTCCTCGCACGTCGTCATGGCGCCAGCCCCCGCTCCTGCAGCGCGAGCTTGAGCGCCCGCAGCGCGTAGTAGGTGCGTGACTTGACCGTGCCGGGCGGAATGCCGAGCGTGGCCGCCGCCTCCTTCACCGATCGCCCCCGGTAGTAGACCTCCAACAGCACCTCGCGGTGCTCCGGCCGCAGCGCGGCCAGCGCCTCGGCCACCGCCCACGACTCGACGGCCCGCTCCAGCTCGTCGTCGGCGGGGACGACGGCCAGCGCCTCGTCGCCGGTCTCCTGTGGGCGCGACCTGCGCGCGCGGTGCTGGTCGACCACGAGGTTGCGGGCCACGGTGAACAACCACGCGCGGATGGGGCGGTCGGCGAGCGCCTCGGGGTGCCGCCACGCCCGCAGCAGCGTCTCCTGCACCACATCCTCCGCCCGTCCGGAATCACCGGTCAGCCGCAGCACGTAACCGTAGAGTGGCCCGGCGTGCTCGTCGAAAAGGGTCCGCACGAGCTCCTCGTCGGCGGTTCCTGCTGGACTCACACCCTCATCACGTACGGCTGGGCGCAGTGGTTCACCGTCATCCACGGAACGGCACGTCAGTCGCTTCGGCCGTGAACTCCAGACCGTCGGCCACGTTCCTCACCCCCGTCACCTTGACGTCGAACGGCAGGTCGCCCTTGAAGGGGATGGTGTAGTTCACCAGGCGCGCGAGCGAGTCGGGCACGCCCTCGATCCGCTCCGCCGTGAGCCTGATGCCGCCGTCGGCGACGTCGACCCGCAGCTCGGCGTTGAACTTCACCGGATTGGCCCCCACCGCGACCTCGCCCGACGCGACGAGCCGCCTGCCGTTGCCACTGACCTTCACGCCGTCCGGCGCGTACTTGTCGATCGTCGCCTGGGTCAGGGTGCCGCGCACGGTCAGCCGCCCCGCCCTGATGTCGGGCCGGTTCTGGATGATGTCGGCCAGCGGCGCGGTCACGTCGTTGGCGACGCCCCGCAGGTCCTGCACCGGCACACCCCCGTAGGTCAGGGTGCCCAGGTCGAACCGTACCTCGGGATAGCGCCCCGCCACGGCCTGGGTCAGGAACGGGACCCCCTCGATCGTCACGGTCGGCTTCCCGCTGAGGTCGGCGGCGGCCGCGATCCTGTTGGACAGATCTCGCTCCACGCCCGCGACCGCCACGCGATCGACGGCGACGAGGAGGACGACCAGGATGAACAGGAAAACGATCAGCTTGCGCATCGGGCTCCCTGGTCTCAGACGGGTTCATGAGCTTATCGGCTGATCCGGCTCATTCCCCGGCGAAGCCGTCGATCACCCACCCGCGAAAGGCGGCAGTATCTCGACCGTCACACCGTCGCCGAGGACCACCTCGTCATGGGGCCGTCTGCCCACCGGAGTGCCGTCCACGAGAAACGACGAACGGCTCACGACACGCGCGAGTTCGGCGCGATCACGTGTGATTTTCGTCATGAGTTCGCCCAGCGTGGCCGCCTCGAAGGATTCCTCCGCCATGCCGGCCGCCGCCTTCGCCGCGGCCCAATACCTGACTTTTCCCCTAGCCATGGCTCCCTCATACTCGGCCCCACGCCGTTGTGCGGCATCGTTAACACAGTTGTCGCAGATGACCTGCAGTTCATCTGCCGGACGCCCCATGGACGCGCTTTTCCCTTGATATATCCTCGCCTACAGGACCTGGGCGATGTAGCCCCCGGGTCCTTGCGTGTTTGAGGAGGCCGAATGAGCAACCTGCTCCTGCTGACCAATGCCCTCGAGCCATCTTCCGAGGTGCTGCCGGCACTGGGGCTGCTGCTCCACTCGGTCCGCGTCTCCCCGGCGGAGGCCTCCGCTCTCATCGACACCCCACCGGCCGACGCCGTGCTCGTCGACGCCCGCAAGGAGCTGGCGCACGCCAAGAGCCTGTGCCGGCTGATCCGCACGACGGGCATCGACTGTCCGCTGCTGGTGATCGTCACCGAGGGTGGGCTGGCCGCGATGACCGCCGAGTGGGGCGTGGACGACGTGCTCCTCGACAGCGCGGGGCCGGCCGAGGTGGAGGCGCGGCTGCGCATCGCCGTCGGCCGCATGTCGCAGTCCGGCGCGGAGGACGTGCCCGACGAGATCCGCAGCGGCGACCTGTCGATCGACGAGGCCACCTACACGGCCCGGTTGCGCGGCCGGGTGCTCGACCTGACGTTCAAGGAGTTCGAGCTGCTGAAGTACCTCGCGCAGCACCCGGGGCGCGTCTTCACCCGGGCCCAGCTGCTGCAGGAGGTCTGGGGCTACGACTACTTCGGCGGCACGCGGACCGTGGACGTGCACGTGCGGCGGCTACGGGCCAAACTGGGCACCGAGTACGAGTCGCTCATCGGCACGGTGCGCAACGTCGGCTACCGCTTCGTGCCCGACCGCACCGATCCCGCCCACGTGTGAGGAACTCTTCCGTCCTTACGGATCCGTCCTTACGGATTCAACGGCTTTCACGGCTTTTACGGCACCGCCGGGCCGGCCGCCACCCTCCGCACGGGGCTGAGGACCTCCAGGAGGACGCCCGCTGACCGGATGGTGGCGGGCCGCCGTCACGGCGCCCTGCGGGCCACCTGAGGGGTTTCCCACGTTCGCGGCCGGCGGTGCGCGCGTCACGGCGGGGCACCGGCTCCACCGGAGGAGCGTGTCCCTGGACAGGGCCCAGCCCCCTACGGTGACTGGGCCCTCCCGTGCTCTGCCGTACGACCGGAAGCCGGTCAGTCCACCACGGTGATGCGGTTCGTGGCGGGCGGGGCGGCCGGGCTGTGCTCGCCCAGGTAGGCGACGAAGGCGTCGATGTCCAGCGGCCCGCTCCACGCGTCGGTGCCGTCCCGGAAGGCGAGGAACGCGTCACCGCCGCCCACCAGGAAGTTGTTGGCCGCGACGCGGATCGCCTGGGTGTCCGTGACGGGGGTGCCGTCGATACGGAGGTCGGAGACCTTGGAGCCCCAGGCGGCGGACCGGCTGTAGGTGTAGGTCAGGTTCGCCGAGGGCTGCAGGATCTTGGTGAACGCCTGGTTGTTGGGGCCCCCGGTGAACTGCTGTTCCAGCACCGTCTTGAGCTGGGCGCCCGTCAGCGTGACCACCTGCATGAGGTTGTTGAACGGCTGGACGGTGAACGCCTCGCCGTAGGTGACGACGCCGTCGCCCTCGCCCGCCGGCGAGCCGGCGTAGGTGAGGGGAGCGCGGACGCCGCCCGGGTTCATGAGGGCGATCTGGGCGTTGCCCCCGGCCTTGGTGGCGGCCAGCTGCGCATCGGCGATGAGGTCGCCCAGCGGCGTCTCCCCGCTCGGCGCGGCCGTGTTGGGGATGTCGGCGGTGATCCGGCCGACCGGCTTGTCGGCGACCTCGGCGACGCGTTCCTTCCACAGGTCCACGAAGTCGGAGATATCGCGATCCGGGGTGACGGTTCGCGTCACGACGTGGTTGTCCGCCACGACCGACGAGCGGACGATGTCGAGCGTCCGCACGTCCACCTTCATGTCCACCTGCGTGATGACCCGGCCGAACGAGCCGCCCTGCGAGTAGAGGCGGTCACGGCCCGACGGGTCCTTGACCGTGCACAGGTAGGCCTGGTGCGAGTGGCCGCTGAGCACCATGTCGATCTCCGGGGCGACCTGGGTGGCGATCCGGTTGCCCACGCCCGGGACGGCGCTGCACGCGTCGGGCGACTGGCCCGCGGTGACCTGGTCGCCCTCGTGCACCAGCACGACCTGGGCCTTCACGCCCACCAGCTTGAGTACCCGGGAGGCGAGGTTCGCGGCCTTGACCTCGTCGGCGAACGTGAGGTCCTTGATGCCCTCGGCCGTGACGATGTTCGGGGTGGAGGTGGTGACCAGGCCGATGAAGCCGATCGGCACGCCGCTCATCCACTTGACGCTCACCGGCGGCAGCGCGGGCACGCCCCAGCCGGACATCAGCTTCTCGACCGCCGCCTGGTTCCCCAGGGCGGCGAGCGCGTCGGTCTTCTCGTTCGGATTCTTGAACAGGACGTTCGCGCCGACGTAGTCGAACCGCGCGCCCTTCCACTGCCCGGCGGGCGAGCAGCCGTCCACCGGGTGGCAGCCGCCCTTCATGATGCGGCGCAGCTCGTCGTAGCCCTCGTCGAACTCGTGGTTGCCGACCGCGGCCACCTTGAGCCCGATCTTGCCCAGGAACTCGACCGACGGCTCGTCATGGTAGGCCGCGGAGATCAGCGGGGTGGCGCCGATGAGGTCGCCCTGGGCGACGGCGATGGTGTTGCGGTCGGTGTGGGCCTTCATGTGGGCGGCGACATAGGCGGCGCCGCCCGCGTTCACTGTCTGGCCGTGCTCGTCGACCATCCGTCCGGAGGAGCCGGTCGGGGGCTCCAGGTGGCCGTGGAAGTCGTTGAGGGAGAGCAGGCGGACGGGCACCGTCCGGGGCGCGTTGCTCGCGTCCGCCGGAACGGTGGCGAGTAAGGCCGTGCCCGTGGCGACGGCTCCGGCCAACGCGAGCCGGAGGAGGGAACGAGAGGTCATGGCCCAAGACGTTACGGCGGCACGCTTGGCGGCCAATGTCGCAAAGGTAATGATTCGTCCGCCGACCCCATGGCACTATTTGCCAGTCGTACGCCTAGAGTTCGAGCTGTGACCGCGCACGTGAAGATCGAACAACGGCTCGATGACCAGGAAATCGCCGAGGTGCTGCGTCTCGTCGAGGCGGCGACGCAGGCCGACGGCGTCCGCCCGCTGAACGAGCACGTCATGCTCCATCTGCGCTACGGCGGCGACCCGCGCGCCCGCTCGGTCCTCCTCCGCGACGGGGAGTCCCTGGCGGGCTACGCGCACGTGGACCCGACCGACGAGGTCGAGGGACCCAGCGGAGAGCTGGTCGTCCACCCGTCGTTCCGGCGGCGCGGGCACGGCGGACGGCTGCTGCGCGCCGTCCTCGACCTGGCGGGCGGCCGACTGCGGCTGTGGGCCCACGGCGACCACGAGGCCGCCGGCGCGCTGGCCACCTCGCAGGGGCTGCGCCGGGTGCGCTCGCTGTGGCAGATGCGCCGGTCGCTGTTCGCGCCCCTCGACCCCTGCGCGCTGCCCGACGGGGTGCGGCTGCGCACGTTCACGCCCGGCCAGGACGAGGAGGCGTGGCTCAAGGTGAACGCCGCCGCCTTCGCCCACCACCCGGAGCAGGGCGCGTGGACGCTCGACGACCTGCGCCAGCGCGAGGCCGAGCCGTGGTTCGACCCCGCCGGGTTCTTCCTGGCCGTGCGCGGCGAGCGGATCGTCGGGTTCCACTGGACGAAGATCCACGGGTCCTCCGAGCACGGGCACGAGCCGCTCGGCGAGGTGTACGTGGTGGGAGTGGACCCCTCCCAGCAGGGCACCGGCCTCGGCCGGGCGCTCACCCTGGCCGGCCTGAACCACCTGCGCTCGCGTGGCCTCGCTCAGGCGATGCTGTACGTGGACGAGGCCAACACGGCCGCCATCAGGCTGTACGGGTCACTCGGCTTCAACCGGTGGGACGTCGACGTGATGTACGCCGCCGTCCCACCCGCCGGAGCCTAGCTCTCGATCAACCAGTGGAGGGCGAAGTAGGACAGGGCGGCCACCAGGGCGGCGGCCGGGATCGTCAGGACCCAGGCCGTGACGATGTTGCCCGCCACGCCCCACCGCACCGCCGACAGCCGCTTGGTGGAGCCCACACCCATGATCGCGCTGGTGATGGTGTGGGTGGTGGAGATGGGGGCGCCGAACCCGATCGCCGCCCCGTACAGGACGATCGCCGCCGCGCTCTCGGCGGCGAACCCCTGCGGCGGGTCGAGCGCGATGATCCGGCGGCCCAGCGTCCGCATGATCCGCCAGCCGCCCGCGTACGTGCCGAGGGAGATCGCCGTCGCTGCGGCCAGGATGACCCACTGCGGGATGGGGTCGTCCTCCCCCGCGTAGCCGCCGACCACGAGCGCCAGGAAGATCACACCCATCGTCTTCTGCGCGTCCTGCAGGCCGTGCCCGAGCGCCATGGCGGCGGCCGAGACGGTCTGCGCGTAGCGGAAGCCGCGGTTGGTCTTGCCGGGCTGCGCGTTGCGGAAGATCCAATAAATTGCGATCATGATCACAGCGCCCAGGAGGAACCCGGTCAACGGCGACAGGATCATCGGGATGACGACCTTCTCCACCACGCCGTCCCAGTGGACGAGGCTGGCCGAGGCCAGCGCGGAGCCGACGAGGCCGCCGATCAGCGCGTGACTGGAGGAGGATGGCAGTCCGAAATACCAGGTGATGATGTTCCAGACGATCGCGCCGATCAGGGCCGATGCCACGATGACCAGCCCGTGGGAGCCCTTCGGGGCGTCGATGATCCCCTTTCCGACGGTGGAGGCGACCTGGGTGCCGAGGTGGGCACCGATGAAGTTCATCGCCGCGGCCATGAACAGCGCCGCTCTGGGGGTGAGAGCGCGCGTCGAGACCGAGGTCGCGATGGCGTTCGCCGCGTCGTGGAAGCCGTTGGTGTAGTCGAAGACGAGCGCCACGACGACCACGCCGATGACGAGGGCGAGCGTGAGGTCCACGGGGCCTAGCTTTCCTTGACCGCGATCGACTCGACGGTGTTGGCCACGTGCTCGAAGGCGTCGGCGGCCTCTTCGAGGGCGTCGATGACCTCCTTCATCTTCATGACCGTCAACGCGTCGTACTCACCGCTGAACAGTTTGGCCAGCAGGCGCCGGTAGACCTGGTCACCCTGGTTCTCCAGGCGGTTGACCTCGATCCAGTACTCGTTGAGGTTCTTCATCGACCGCAGCCGCGGCATCGCCTCGGCCGTCAGCTCGGCGGCCCGCTCCAGCACCTCGACCTGCCGCACGACGTCCTTGGGGAGGTGGTCGAGCTGGTACAGGACGATGAGGTCGGAGGCGGCCTCCATGGCGTCCATCACATCGTCGAGGTTGGAGGCGAGGCGGTAGATGTCCTCGCGGTCGAACGGCGTGATGAAGCTCTCGTTCAGCCGGTTCATGATCGCATGGGTGCGTTCGTCACCGGCGTGCTCGCAGGCGCGCATCTTCTCGGCCAGGGCTTCCCTGTCCGACCCGTCACTGATGATCTCGACCAGCAGACGGGATGCCGTGACCAGGTTGTTCGCCGAGTCGGCGAACAGGTCGTAGTAGCTGTCCTCACGTGGCGTGAGACGCAGGCGCACGTCGTTCTCCAGATGTGCGGGGATGGTCCGTGGAAAGAGTACGGGTTACCAGGAGAAATGCGAACTTCGTGTCCCCTTCGCCTACTGGCTACCCTCCGTACGCCGCGCGACACGGGGATGCCCGGTAGTTTCGGAGCCTTTTGGCCCGCGGACCGGCCGCCGGCGCCCCTCAGATTACGGTGCGGTGAAAATCCTTGAAGGACCGGGACGGCGTCGGGCCGCGCTGCCCCTGGTAGCGGGACCCGTACCTGGCCGAACCGTACGGGTGCTCGGCGGGCGAACTGAGCCTGAACACGCACAGCTGCCCGATCTTCATCCCCGGCCACAGCTTGATCGGCAACGTGGCCACGTTCGACAGCTCCAGCGTGACGTGCCCGCTGAAGCCCGGGTCGATGAACCCCGCGGTGGAGTGCGTGAGCAGCCCCAGCCGCCCCAGCGAACTCTTGCCCTCCAGCCGGGACGCCAGGTCCGCCGGCAACGTGATGACCTCGTACGTCGAGGCCAGCACGAACTCCCCCGGATGCAGGATGAACGGCTCGTCCCCGTCGGGCTCGACCATGCGGGTGAGGTCGGGTTGCTCGACCGCCGGGTCGATGTGCGGGTACCTGTGGTTCTCGAAAACCCGGAAGTACCGGTCGAGCCGTACGTCGATGCTGGACGGCTGAAGCATCTCCCGGTCGAACGGATCGAGCGCCAGCCGCCCGGAGTCGATCTCGGCGAGGATGTCACGGTCGGAGAGCAGCACGTTGAGCAACCTACCGCGTACCCGCCCGCCCGGCTCGCCGACCCGGGCACACCGCGCCCCACCGCAGATCGTGATCGAACATCGGCAGGACGGTGCTGAACTCGGCCAGGTTTCCGCTACAGTGGTTGTCGCGGCTTCGGCCGATGCGGGTGTAGTTCAATGGCAGAACATCAGCTTCCCAAGCTGACAGCGCGGGTTCGATTCCCGTCACCCGCTCTCACTGCGAGAAGCCAGGTCAGGGATTGCTTCCCGACCTGGCTTCTGATCTTTCAGGGCGCATTTTCGATCTTCCGTGCCCGTTGCGTGCCCGATCCGATTGGATCTTGCTTGCTCAGGGCCTGTTCGGCGAGCTTGCCGAGAGCGTCGGCGATGGCCCGATCCCGCTCCACCGCGGTGTGCTGATAGATCAACGCGGCCCGGGTCGTGGAGTGGCCCATGCGGGTCATCAGGTCGCGGAGCGTGGCCCCGGACTGGGCGGCGAGGGTGTTGCCGGTGTGACGCAGATCATGGAAGTGGAAGCCGGAGAGGCCAGCCTTCTTGAGCGCCGCCGTCCAGACGCGGGTGAAGTTCGCTCGCCGGAGCCGGGCACCCTTGGGACCGACGAAGACGTGTCCGTCGCCGGTCTGCTCGGCGTAGGTCTCCACGTGCTCCCGTAGGTGTGGGAGGAGCATGGCCGGCACGCTGACCACGCGCTTGCCCGCCTCCGACTTGGGCGGGCCGATGGTGACCGAGCCGTCCTTGAGTTCGGTCGTGGTGCCGACGACGCGGATCGTGCCCGCCTCCAGGTCCACGTTCCTCCGCTGGAGCGCGGCCAGCTCGCCCCATCGCAGGCTCGCGAAGGTGGCCAGCAGGATCAGCATCCGGAACCGCGCGGTTTGATCGCGTCGGCCAGGACGAAGACCTGCTTCATGGTCAGCACCGGCCGTTCCGGGAAGTCCTCCCTGCCCGCTCCCTTGATCTTGCACGGATTGGTCTTGATCAATATCCGTCCTCTACTGCCGTGTTGAAGATCGCCTTCAGGAGTCGGTACGCCTTCGCCACCGTGACTGGCCCGATGCCCTCGTCCAGGCGTGCCTTCCGCCACTTCCGGATGTGCGCCTCCTTGATCTCGCTCATGGTGCGGTTGCCGAAAGTCGGCACGAGGTGGATCCGGTGAAGCCCCTCGTAGAGCTGAAGAGTCTTGGGCCGCAGTCCCGGGCGTTCCTCGACCCAAGCCGTGCCGTACTCCTTGAAGCCGACCTTGCCGAGATCCGGGTTCAGCCAGTCCCCCGCGTGGATCTCGGCCTCTTTCTTGGTCAGCCAGATCTCGGCCTCACGCTTGGTGGCGAACGTGTTCGGTACCGTGCGGTTACGCCGTCAGGCCCGGGATACCTGGCTTGGAATCGGCCCGAGGGGAGCTTGCGTACTGGCCGGCCGCATCCAGGCCGAAGCCATCATGGGGCCGCCTCTGCTGATCAACGCGGTCAAGAGCCAGATCCCCATCGTCGGACAGGTCTACCGAGTGACAAGGGGAGCCGACCGCACCGAAGCACTGACCTTCGCCAGCGAACTCCTCGAATTCTGCGGCTGGCTCCACCAGGACATCGGCGACTTCACCCACGCCATGATGTGGACCAACAAGGCCCTCGACTACGCCATGGAGCTCGGCGACCAGCGGACGACTTCCTACATCCTCATGCGGAAGAGTCTCATCGCCATCGAGTCCGGCGACCACGGCCACGGCCTGGGCCTGGCGAACGCAGCCATGTCCCGTGCCGACGCCCTCACGCCCCGGCTCCGAGCCGTCGTGCTCAGAACCCGCGCGATAGCGCACGCCCACCTCGGGAAGCCGCGGACTCCGCCGCAGATTCCGAGACAGCCCTCACCGAGGCGACCGCGGGACTGACCCAGGACGAGAACGACTGCGCCCCCTACTGCACCCCCGCCTACGTCGCCATGGAGACCGGAGCCACCCGCCTGCTGCTGGGCCAAGCCAACAGCGCCATCCCGGTACTCGAGTCCAGCCGATCCCGATGGTCACTCACCAGCCAGCCCCGCGACCATGCCCTGCTCCTCACCCGCACCGCCACCGCCTACGCCATGGCAGGCGAACGCGACCAGGCATGCTCAATGATCGAAGAAACCATCCCCCGCCTCCAGGCCCTCCGATCCAGCCGAGTCGCCGGCCAGCTCACCACCCTCCGAGCCCACATGAGGCAATGGGCGGCAGACCCTCGCGTGAAAGACTTGCTGACCAGACTCGACATCACCGCAGAGTCGTTCTCACTGCCAGCACCCGAGCCGCGAGGAGACCAGTGACCAACCCACTGCTACCCACCGCGACCACCACCGACGAACGACAGCGCGACGCCCAGGTCGCCATCCTGCCCGTGGGCAGCTTCGAGCAGCACGGCGACCACCTGCCCCTCAGCACCGACACCATCATCGCCACACTGATCAGCCAGAGCATCGCCGACGCCTACCCGGTCATGCTCCTCCCGCCCATAACGATCTCCTGCTCCCACGAACACGCCGCCTGGACCGGCACCGTCAGCATCTCCGCCCGCACCCTGCACGCCGTCATCACCGACATCCACGGCTCCCTCAACGGCCCGAACGCCCTCGTGATCGTCAACGCCCACGGCGGCAACTACGTCCTGAGCAACGTCGTCCAGGAAGCCAGCGCCACCGGCCGGGCCATGGCCCTCTTCCCGACTCGGGAAGACTGGCAGGAGGCCCGGAACGCCGCGCACCTGACCAGCTCCATGCACGAGGACATGCACGCCGGAGAGATCGAAACCTCGATCCTGCTGCACGCCTACCCAGACGTCATACGCCCCGGCTATGAGAACGCCGACCACACCGCCGACGACCGGCGCCACCTGCTGACCGAAGGCATGCCCGCCTACACCAAGAACGGCGTCATCGGCCGCCCCTCACTCGCCACTGCCGAAAAAGGGCAAGGCCGTCCTCGACTCCCTCACCACCAGCTTCGCCCACGTGATGAACCTGCTCGCCAAGCACTGCTGAATTGTTCTCATAGGGATCAAGCGGCGGCGCGCCGCGCCGCCGTACAGCGGCCCGTCGCTTGCCCGCCGCTCGGGCATGCGGCCTGGGGGCCGGTCCCGGGCGGCAGCAGCACGGACCGCCACGCCGATCGTGGCGCCCGCCGTACTGAGCAAGCTCACCGACCCCAGCGTCACGCCGCCGCACGAATGCAGCCCTACGATCGCCACGCGTGGGCTGGCCTCAGGTAGTGGCTGGGGGCGATCGACGATCCGGTGCTTCGTTCCTCAGCACCGGCTCACCGGATAGCGGTGTCCTCAGGTCGCGAAGCCAAGCATGTGGCTGCTGACTCGGTCGTGTCGTCGTAGGTAGACAGCGAGACAGCGGATCGTCTGTGCGCCCTTTCGGGATTTGACTGCTGCCCATACTCTGCGCCCTAGCAAGAACGATCATGCATCGAAAGCGGGGCATCATGCTGCCTGGGTCAGCACCGCAGGAGGTCCGCTAGGGCCTGTGTTGAGTCGTGATCATTGGAGGCTGCGCATCCAGATCACTGCTCCTCGCAGGTGGAGGCCAGCAAGATCGCTCTCGGGCATCTTGTCGTAGCGGCCTCGCGATGCCGTGCCACGCCTTCAGCCCAGGACGCGGAACACAGCGAAGCTCCCGGTCGGCGATCTGCTGGCTGGCAGGCCGTCGGCCGGGAGCTTCGGTGTGGTCTTCTACCGGGCTGGGCTGGCGTTCTCCGCCAGAACCCGGTGAGGAGCTGAATGCCCTACGGGTCAGCTCAGCAGCCGTACCACCCGGCGTAGGCGTCCCACTTGCCGTCCTTGGTGAATTCTGCGCTCTTGCCCTTGTTGATCGTGGTGCACTTCGAGTCGGGCATAAAGGCCCCCCTCCAGTCCACCTTGAGCTTCTTCTTGCTGGCGCAGTTGTTCGTGATCTTCACCCAGTGGTGATAGTACTTTCCGAAGGCGGTCTCCTCGTAGAAGGTCCTCCCATGCTGGACCTTGACGCAGGAGGGCGCGGCGTTGGCCGCCGGAGCGGCGGCGGCCGGTGTGGCGACAGTCATGGTGAGCACAGCTGCCGCCACAGCTGCCGCCACAGCTGCGGCTCGGATGAAGGCACGGGAATCCATCGTTCTCCTTGGGGATATCGCGGCGATTTTGGATGCTGCCGGTTGGGCAGCAAGAAACGCCCGCCACATGCGGGTTGTTGACACGGCCAACGCTAGCGAGGGGCGGTATATCACGGGTATGGCAGTGATTCGGGCAAGGCCAGGCCGGATACCCGCTTCGTCGACCTCAACCACGCTCAACCGCTACACGCACGCGTCGCCCGAGGGTCTGTAGTGCCGAGTCAACAATCGCCTCTGGAGTGGACCTCCAGCTCAGGGAGGGGGAAGTGCTCAAGATCGGCGGGTCCTAATGGGGCCGAGGCGGGCGGGGTGCGCGCAGTGCGTTTCAATCCCAGGTCGGAGAACTGATCCTCGTGCCAGATGCGTGCCAGAACGAACGGCAGGTCAAGGTCATTCAGGGCCACTCACGGCCACTCGTCGCGGTCTGACCAGGACCCCCGTTCTCCCCGCTCAGGACACCAAGATCAGTAGCCGGTTCCCAAGCTGACAGCGCGGGTTCGATTCCCGTCACCCGCTCTCAGAGCGAAGGCCCAGGTCAGGAAGAGAATCCCGACCCGGGCCTTGATTAGTTCCTGGAAGCTAGGATCTTCTCGGGCCATTAGCGGGCCATTAGCCCACGGGAGCCAGCGCGCCAGGAGGGTCCTCTTCGCCGCCGGCCGTGACGCGCTCGTGTCCACTCAGGTGCTTGTCGATCGCTACCGTGATCGCCCTGTCCGCGCCCCTGACCGCGTGCTGGTAGATCATCGCGGCCCGGACGTTGTCGTGCCCCATCCGGGCCATCAGATCCTTGAGCCCGGCCCCCGACTCGGCCGCGATCATGTTTCCGGTGTGTCGGAGATCGTGAAAGTGGAGCCCGTCCACGCCGATGGTCTGGACGGCGTACGGCCACGCCGCGAGTTTGTCAAGGGCGGCGCTCCGCGCAGCCACGCGGCCCGCGCACGCCCGCACGCTGCGCGTGCGGCCTGGGGGCCGTTCTCGCGCGCGACGCGCACGGGCCGCGCTCAACTCAGCACTGCCCTATGCCTCAAACACTCGCCAGTCCTCTGCCCACCAGCCGTCACCGCTGCTGTCCTGCACTACCGACACGATCACGTCATCGACAATCTCAATGACAGCCGTCTCCCAGAGCCCGCCGAAGTCGTGGCTACCGCAATGGGGACACCCCTCCAGGATGCCCTGAGCGAGCACACGGTGATGGCCGGGTTCACCCTCCACGGCCCATATGTACTCCCAGCTCAGACGCTGACCCACCTCATAGTCAATCTGGTCTGTCGCGCCGAACCGAAACTGCGCCGTCCAGATACCTGCTACTCCGCAGTTCGGGCAAGTGAGCGGATCAGGCAGCTTCACCCTGTTGAACAACCCCATAGCTCATGCTCCAGCAAGCCCTCTCACCCGCCAACCTCTTTTCGCCTCCGGCGGGGGCGCTTCAGCTCCGGAATGATCGCCGCGTGCTCCACACGTCCGCGGGTGACTGAGGTGGAAGCCTGATCATCCCGCCCGCCATCGCCCCGGGACAAGCCGAGCAGACCAGGGCCACGGGTCAAGGGTCGTTCGTCCAGTGGGGCGCTCCACCCTTGACCCGTGGCCCTGGCCCGCTTCCCCTTCGGGCGGGTCGACGGCAGACGTGATGATCAGGGCGCGAGCGTACGCGTCGTCAACGCGTGAACTCACTTCGCAGGTACCCGTGGAAGAGGGAGAACGGGCTGTATTTTGATCGCTCTTCTTGGCGCAGGAACAGGTAGCCAGCGACGACCTGGCCGGAGAAGTGATCGTTGCTGACAGCGAAGGTCACAGCATCCGCTTTGTCGCTCGGGCGGTCCTCGATACCGATGACAAGACCACCGTCCATCGTCACCGGAAGGTTGATCCGGCCGACGGGCTTGAAGAGAAGCTCGATGTGAGGTGCGGTCGGGTCAAACTCCGTCCGTATGACAAGCTCGCTATGCGAGGGCACGTAGCTCCACAGCCTGAAGCGGCGATCCGGGAAGCTGAGAGGAAGAGAGAGCTGGCCGGGGAAGCGATCGTGGCTCACGGCGAGAGCCCACCACGGCCAGGCCCGTGAGGCAAGACCTCGGGGCGTGATGGTCGGGCCATTAACCAGGGTGACGAGCGGTCAACCACGGTCACTCACGACCTCGCTGACATCCCCTGCGACCAGCAACGCCCTGCAAGAGGGACCGTGATCGATGCAGTTCCCAAGCTGACAGCGCGGGTTCGATTCCCGTCACCCGCTCCATTTTCCCGACCTCCGTTCGTGACGAGGTCAGCCGAACCAAGGCTGCGCCAGCAGCACCACTCGATCGGCCTCGACATCGAACCCGAGTACCGGATCGCTCCGATCCCAGTCCCCCTCTGGCGACATCATCACCGGCTTGCCCAGCCGCCGCCCGATCGTCGTGATGAACTCGCACAGGATGTCCAGCCGCTCCTGTCCCTGAAGCTCTCGCAGGTCGACATCGAAGTCGATCCCGTTGTCCTCCAGGAACCGGAAGATCGCCAGTACATCAGGCGCAGGCCAAACGCGAAGCTCCGGGCACTCGGCATCCACAGGTCGGGATAGCACCTGCTCGGCGCGGGGCAACGACATGACGACGTCGCCTTCGCGATACTCGCTTCTCCAGCCATGGGTTTCGATCAAATCGAGGACCATTTGCCAGTCCTCAACCGAGGTGTCCGTAATCCAGACCTCCGGCAGCCTCCCCATAAGGTCAGGATCGAAGAAGCTCCTGACCTTATCCCACACCAATTCCGACACCCCGCCATGCTGCCCGCTGATGCGAGCCACCGCACCTCGCGCAGATCGAGCCATCATGATCGCGTGCCAGATGCTTGCCAGAACAGACGGGGAACCGCGGTCACCCACGGACAACCGGCCCGCCCTGACCTGCACACCCGTTTCCCCAGCTCAGCACGGCAAGATCAGCAGCCGGTTCCCAAGCTGACAGCGCGGGTTCGATTCCCGTCACCCGTTCCACCCGAAAGGCCCAGGTCAGGAACATGATTCCGACCCCGGCCTTGATCGTTCCTGGTGCGGTTTCGATACCTTGCGATGTCGAACGCCGCTCCGGTGAGATCAGCTCGCCTCCCGCAGCGGCTGGAACCGGACGCTCAGCCGCATCTCCAGAGCCTCCGCCAGCCGCTCCAGCATCGGAATGGTGGGCATCGTCCCGCCCGCTTCAAATCGCGCCACCGCCGGCTGCTTCAGCCCCGTGCGTTCGGCCAGCTCCGCCTGAGTCAGCCCGAGTTGCTCACGCCGCAGCCGCACCGCCTCGCCCAGCTCGAACCGGATCCTGGCCGCCTCGTATGCCGCTCCGGCACCGGGGCGGCTCATGATCTCAGCCTTCTTGTCCGCCCAGGCTCTGCGCTCCCCCATGCCGCTCACTCCTCATCTACGGTGTGGGCCTCAGCGATGCACCGCTGCATGGCCCGCCACGCACGCTCGATCTCGGCGGACTCTCGCATCCGCTGCTTGCGGAACACCGTCAGCATGATGATCCGCCGCCCCGGAGCGATCCAGTAGGTGATCCGTACCGACTCCCGGTGCAGATGGAACCGCAGCTCCCGGAGCTTGCCGCGGAGTTGACGAGTGTAGGGCTCGTCGAGCAGGACACCACGCTCGCTCAGCAGATCGACGTAGAACGCCGCCGTCTCCTGATCCTCCTGATCGAGCGTGTCAAACCACTCCTCGACCTCCGGCTCCAGTTCCACCTCTCCCCAGTTCATAACACGGACGTTATAGTGAGAGCAAGAGCCGGGTCTCGCGAACGTGAAACCGGGCTTCTCTGGTGATCAATCCTTCCCCGTGGGAGCATCTGCGGCCACGCACGGGATCACTAGGCCATTGGCGGGCCATTAGACAGGGTGACGAGGGGACAACCACGGTCACTCACGACCGGCCGAACGCCCAGCTCACGCGCCTCACAAGGCACGAGCCATGCACTTCCCAAGCTGACAGCGCGGGTTCGATTCCCGTCACCCGCTCTCAGAGTGAAGGCCCAGGTCAGGAAAGATTCCCAATCCGGGCCTTGATTGTTTCCGGAGACTTTCCGATCTTCCGTGCAACCGGCGTGCAACTAGCTCACGGGAGCGAGCACGCCTGCCGAGCCCTCGTCGTCCTCGTCGTCGGCCCTGCCGATGTGCCGGTCGATCGCGTCCGTGATCGCTTTGTCGGCACCACGTACGGCGTGCTGGTAGATCATCGCGGCGCGTACGTTGTCGTGTCCCATCCGGGCCATCAGGTCCTTGAGCCCCGCGCCCGACTCGGCCGCCAGCATGTTTCCCGTGTGACGAAGATCATGGAAGTGCTGGCCGGGCATGCCCACGTCCCTCACCACGTCCACCCAGCGCGTACGAGTGTTGAAGCCGCTACGACGAAGCGGCCCGCCCTTCGCCCCGGGGAAGAGCAGCGCGCCCGGTTCGTTGCCGACGTAGGTGTTCAGGTGCTCTCGCAGCGCGGGGATGATCGCCTGCGGGATGCCGACCACGCGCCGCCCCGCCTTGGACTTCGGAGGCCCGAGAACCAGCTCACCCGTGGAACGCTCGACGAAGGCCGCCCGGACCCGAACCGTCGCCCCTCCAGGTCGAGGTCACTACGGCGGAGCGCGCTCATCTCACCCCATCGCAGGCTCGCGAAGGTAGCGAGGAGGACCAGGGCGCGGAACCGGCGATTCTGGGTGCTGTCGGCCCGGCCGGCCATCCCCATCGCCCACAGCGCCCGCTCGGCATCGCCCCTGCCGGCGAAGACCTCGGGATGCGTGCGCATCTCGCCGTGCTGCTGGAACCGGAGCCGGTAGGCACCGTTCTTGAGCTTGCGAACGTTTCCGACCGGGCGACGGCCGACGCGGTCGGCCAGCTCGAAGACCTGGGCAACGGTGAGCACGGGGCGTTCCTCGGGATGCTCGTCGCCGGCCCCGCGAATGCGGCACGGGTTGCGCGGGATGATGCGGTCTTCCTCGGCCGCCGTCATCAGCACGGCCCGCAGCAGCCGGTACGCCTTGGCCGCCATCGACACCGAGACGCCGTTGCCGAGCAAGTCCGCTCGCCACTGCCGGATCATCGCCGTGGACAGCTTCCCGAGCTGAGCCGCGCCCAGGTACGGGGTGATGTGCTTGTTGAGCAGCCACGTATAGAGATCAACAGTGCGCGGACGCAGCCCAGGGCGCTGTGAGATCCAGGTCTCGGTGTAGCCCCGGGCGTGCGGCCTGGGGGCCGGTCCCGGACGGCAGCGGGACACCGGGCCGGCCACCGCACGCCGGCCCCGCCGTACCAGCCGAACGCACCGACCAGGATTGCCGCGCCGCCGCGCAGATGCAGTCCTACGATCGCCATTGCATGGCTGGACGCCGTACGTGCTCGGGGGCGATCGACGATCCAGGGTTCGTTCCTCACCCTGGCTCACCGAGCAGCGTGGTTGATCTCTTGGAGGGCACGATGAGCGGCATGCCGAAGGATCCGCCTGAGCCGATGAAGCATCACTTGCGTCAGCGCATGAATGACCACGCTCGTTCGCGCTGGCAGTTGTCCGGGGTCGACGTGCATTTCCGTGGCGGATTCGCTTATGTCGAGGCGCGTCTGCACGGCGGTGCCCACGCGCGATTGTGCCGCCTGGGCTTTAAAGGCCTCCTGCACACCTGGGGCTTCGCGATTTACCTTCCTGACGAGGGCATCTATCAGGACAGTCTCCTGCCGAGTGGCCATCCTTCAGGCACGCCCGAGGAAGCTCTCGACTGTGCGTGCGCCTTCCAGTTCACTGCCCCCGACGCTCACACCACACCACCACCGCCCTCAACGAACCGAGGCGACGCAGGACTAGGCAGGAACGTCTGATCCACAGGGCTTAGCTTCTCCGGGGCGTCCGGCGGACCCGTGCAATATGCGTGCAATGATCTTGCTAGTGGTGGCGCTCTGGCAGGGAGGACCCGCAGGTCCAGAGCATTGAGTTGAGAGGAACAGGCACGAGCTGTAAAGCCGTACCTACGGCCTTACACTCAGGTGCTATGGCGATCGACACGTCGGGTGATCTCTGGCGGGGTGAGAACTTCGAGGATCTTGCCGACTTTCTCCGCGAGTACCGGCCGGGCGGCTACGCCGTCGAGCGGGTGAGTGAGGCAGCGTGCGCTGGATGCGCCGGTAAGAGTTTCAACGTCATGGCCGATGACGTTGAAGGATGCGTACAACGTGTCTGTGTCGTATGCGGGGACGCCTCCTTTATTGCTGACAGTGCCGACTGCATGGATGAGGCCGGCCTTGGTGAATGTGCCTGCCCATGTGGGGGCGAGAAGTTCGCTGTAGCAGTTGGGTTCGCATTCCGCGGTGACGGTGAAGTCCGCTGGGTCAGCGTTGGCTTGCGCTGCCTGGAAGACGGAAACCTGGGCGTATACGCAGATTGGAAGATCGACTACAGTCCCACAGCTCACCTGTTGGAACTGACCTGACCTCGTTAGATGGGACTGCGGCGTGCCCGTTGCTTTCTACCGCGCCTACGGGCCCAATGCCACCACGCAGGGACCCGCGTTCGGCGAAGTGAAGAAGGAAGCGGTCGAAGGCGTCCGCTACGCCCTTCAGGCGCTGCCGGCCGGGGCACAGCCGATGAGGGTGCTCATCCCCGAAATTCACAGATACGCCGGTCGACACCAACGAGGGTGATGTGAAGTTCGCCGCAGCACATACGGTCTGGCAGGCGCTCGGGCATGAACCCGAACACCGGCCATGGATCAGAGAGGATGACGTGGTGGTCTTTCCCGAATGACCGCCTCCTGCGGAAGCGCTCCAACTCCGGGATGACCGCGCCAAGGATGTTCCTGGTATCACCGATCTGTCAGTGGCCGAGGCAGGGCAGGGTACCGGCCGCGCCGCCGAGGGCGACCTTCTGCCCGGCGACCATGATGACGCCGCTGTTGCTGGCGACCCGCTGCACGGTGATCGGCTCGATCGAGGGCCGAGGCGGCGGACCGGCCGGCCGCGCGTCTCGCAAGTGCCGCACCCGGTCCCAGCCGATCGGATTGGGACGGGTGCGCAGCAACTCCCGCGTGTCGGGGTCGAAGAACATCAGGATGTGTTCCTCGATCCGGACGGTGACCCGACGGCCGTTGAGAATCTCGGCCGCCGGCACGATGCGTCCGGCCAGGCTGACCGTGCCGGAGCGGCTGACCGTCCGGTCGACCTCCACGGGTGTGCTCACCACCGCCGGCCTGTGAGTGGCTGGGGTAGGGGCCTGCTCATCCCGTCCGCCGTCGACCACAAGCTGAGCGGACCAGGGCCAGGCGGGCGAGGAACGCGCGGGCCGTGCATTGCGCTCCTGGCTGATGCCAAGAGGCACATAATCACCCGTGCTCCCTCCTCCGCTACGGTGTCATCGCTGGCTCAATCCCAATAGTTGAACATCAGTTCGCCGAGGGTCTCGGGCTTCCAATAGGCGATCTGTCGGCGTTCTGCACCGTCGAGGTACGAGGTGTCGATCAAGTCGATAGGGGTCTCCAGTTCACTTCTCGTCAGAAGACGGAAGGTGCCCGAAGATGTCAACGCCACCTCAAGATCACTCCAGTCGTCGACGAAGACCACGTGACCTACCGGAACCCGAGCGAGCGCGATGTACGGCAAGTGCATATGCCCGAGCACTGCGGCGCTCAGCTCTCCACTCCTGATCACGGCCGTGTGGAAGTCCGGTGTGACCCCAGGCGGCGTGATCTCCAGAACCCTGCCGCGCACAAGTCGGGCCGCCTGGTGACAGACGGAGGCGAAGACTCGCGGATCCATCGATGGAAGCTGTTCCGTTCCCTGATCTCGGAACCCTGTAGCACCTCGTGGCGGGCGAATCACGCCGGATCCTCGTTCGATCGGCATCGACGCTCCCGGTTGCCAGTTCATGGATGACCTCAGCATAAGGATCCGGTTCGTGTCAGGGTCTCCATCGCTGTGGGCATCGTCGGGCCGTTGGACAGGGTGACGAGGGGTCAGTCACGGTTACTCACGACCGGTCGAACGCCCAGATCAGCCGCCCGACGAGCCGTGATCGATGCACTTCCCAAGTTGACAGCGCGGGTTCGATTCCCGTCACCCGCTTCACTTCATACTGTGACAGGCCTACCTCTCATGTGTGCGTGAAGGTTGTCACCCTTCCTCTGTAGTCTCTAGAGGACAAGGAAGGAGCGGGTATGACCGCGCAACCGCAGGACTTCATCTCCATCGGCGCGCCTCTGCCTGAGAAGAACCTGCGGGCCATCCGTGCCGCGCTGGTCGTCCCAGAAGATCGCGAGGCTTTCGACGTCGGGCTCAAGGCCGTGCTCGACGAGGTCAGGGTGAGTTTGGATCTTGGAGCGCTGAACGCTTTCATGCACCGCTGGTGGATCTCCGCGTGTGACACCGCAAAGGATCCGGAGGGGCGCCGTCAGATGCACGTCCGCTCCCAGCAGGCTCTGGCCGGCGAACCCGTTCCTCATGGGAGGCCATGGCGGGAAATCCTGGCTGCTCGTGGGATCGATGTCTGAGTGTTCAAGCTCATCATCGATCCCGTAGCCGAGGAACAGATCGCCGCGCTACCTGATCACGCACTGCATCCGCTCGCGAATCTGTTCGCGCTGCTGGAGATCGCGCCTTGGAGCGGAGACCCGTACAACTCCGCGCATCCCCGGGCGAACATGCTTACGCACCCGTTCGGAGAGCGCGGCCTTGCCACGTACGTGGTCCTGGACCCGCAGCGCGAGGTCTACCTTGTCCGCATTGAATGGCCGTAAGCCCGTGCCCGCTGCGTGCCCGTTCTCGTAGCGACCAGCGGGAAGTCACGGGGACTCACGGTCACTCGACCGGCACATGCCCAGGTCACCCTTCTCCCAGGGCACACGGCGTGATCTTGAACGGCTTCCCAAGCTGACAGCGCGGGTTCGATTCCCGTCACCCGCTCCATACACGAAGGCCCAGGTAGGGAGAGAATCCCGACCTGGGCCTTGATCATTTCTGTGGTCTTTTCGATCTTCCGTGTTACCGGCGTGCAACCAGCCCACGGAGCGAGCATGCCTGCCGAGCCCTCGTCGTCCTCGTCGTCGGTCCTGCCGATGTGCCGGTCGATCGCGTCCGTGATCGCTTTGCCGGCACCCCGTACGGCGTGCTGATAGATCATCGCGGCGCGTACGTTGTCGTGCCCCATCCGGGCCATCAGGTCCTTGAGCCCCGCCCCCGACTCGGCCGCCAGCATGTTCCCCCTGTGACGAAGATCATGGAAGTGCAGGCCAGGCATGCCCATGTCCCTCACCCCGTCCACTCAGCGCGTACGGGTGTTGAACCCGCTACGACGAAGCGGCCCGCCCTTGGATGCCCCTGGAATCCTCTCCGATTCTGTTGCTGGGTCAGCCTGCGTAACAGCCCGCCATCACACTCCGCCGTCTAGTGAACTCGCTCCCCCCGTTGAACTCGCCACATATCCGGCAGGTGGACATTCCCATATAGGCCATCCACGGCATGCCGTGCTGAAGGTACGAAATGACGAGATCCCGTCTTCTCATCCCACCCCCCATCCACAAGCGCCGCTGGGTGCGGCCAACCTGGCTCAGCGTCGCTTCGCCAATAGCCGATCTGACGTAGATCCATCGAGCTCTCCATTCCTGCCGGTAGGCCACGCACGATATGCCCCCGGCGGGGACTGGGGCTCCAGGATGTTCGCCAGATCCAAGAGCGGGGCTCGTGAGTGACTGAGATGGAAGCCTGATCATCCCGATTCCCGTCGCCCGCTCCACACACGAAGGCCCAGGTCAGGGAGAAATTCCCGACCGGGCGGTGGAGGTGATCGACGATCCGGCGCTTCGTTCCTCAGCGCCGGATCACCGGATAGCTGGTCTCCTCCGGTCGCGTGGCCCCGGTTTGTGGCACTGTCGGTCAAAAATGGACCGCGCATCGTCGGTAGCTGCTCAAGCCCCGAGCCACCTCAGGGCGTCACAGGGGTTCCCTGGATCAGCACACATTGACTCTTTGTATCCGCTACTTTACTCTCCGTAGAGATTGCATGACTCGGAAAGCAAAGGATCGCAATGCGGATCTCCCGTACCCTCTCAGTCGCCGTAGCAGGAGCCCTTACGGTTGGCGGCGCGTTCACCGCCCCCCTGTCCGTCGACGCCGCCACACCCGGATCCCTGCACAGCACCAAATCCGCGACCATGGCCAGGGCAAATTTCACCGTCATCACGGAAGTTCAGAACGCAATGGACCATCCAGCATGGATTTATATCGGAGAGAACAACTCCTGGTTCGGTCCAATCGATGCCCATAGCACAAAAACCAGCGACATACGGGTTCCCTGGGTCGGCAACGCAGACGAGATGTCGAAGAGCATCAGAGTCCACAAGGAGGGCCTTACCTGTCCGTCTAGCGAACCTTGCCGCCCACATAAATTTCATCTCTACTACGTCTTTCAAGATTACTGGCAGCCAAACGACCAGGTCAAGTACACCGGTAACGGCATCTACGACTATGCCCAGCCCATACCTGGCCCCAGCACCGACGGCGGCAATAAGCGTCTCATCATCGCCCCCGACCGGCCATACATGTAGCAACGCGATAAGCCGGGCAGGACGGCGGTGTCCTGAAGAGATCTAGACCTTGGGCCGTCTGTGGGCCGTCCGGAAGCGACCAACGATGGCGGACGACGACCAGACCTGATGGCTTGCAAACGAGGTCAACGCGCTGAACATGCGGGTGCCGCAGGTCCTGCCATCTGGAGATCCCTCCCTGAAGAAGCTGGGCCGCCTGAGCGTAGGCATTGGCCGGCGTGCCCGTTGCGTGCCCGTACGGTCGGCGATCGGCGGGGATTCACGGCGACTCTCGGTCACTCGACCCGCATATGCCGAGGTCAGCGCTTTCGCAGCTCAGTGAGCATGATCTTGAAAGACTTCCCAAGCTGACAGCGCGGGTTCGATTCCCGTCACCCGCTCTCAGAGCGAGAGCCCCGGTAGACCGATGGACTCGGTGCCTGGGCTTTGGTCTTGTCAGGGCTCATTGATCTCCGCGTGCCGCTAGATCCGCGATCGCTCGACCGGGGCGAGTACACCAGGCGGTTTATCTCGTCGTCTTCCGGTGCCCGTTCATGCCCGATCGGGTGCTGCTCGATCGCCGCCGTGATCACCTTGCCGGCACTTCTGACAGCCTGTTGATAGCTCGGCGATCAGGAAATCTACACGGAGGCACGGAGACCCGGCGACTACGTGATCTGGCTGAGCAGAGTGCGAAGCACAGCTCAGACCTTGATGACGATGACGTCTCCGCGGCACAGGGCAGTGAGGTCATCAGGGTCGGAGGTGAGGATCGTGACGGGGCCAGGGGCGGCGAGGGCGGTGGCGCTGAGCATGGCATCGATGGCGTACCTGTGCCCGTGCAGGCCGACGTCGGACAGGAGCGTGGCGGCGTGGCGGGCGATCTGTTCGGTGACCGGTTCGACGACAAGACGGGACAGTGTCCATTCCAGGGCCGGCCGGTTGATGCGGGGGGTGGACCACCTCGACGAGGGTGGCGGCGGAGGTGATGACGCGGAGGTCGTCGGCTCGGGCGAGGGCGAGCCATGCGGTGACCGTGCGGTCGCGCTGAACGGCCTTGGCCACTGCCTCGCTGGCGAGGACGAGGGTGCCGCCGGGGCGGCGAGAGAACGGGTCACGCGGCGCCCGCCCCACCGTCCTGCCGGGCCTGGTGGAGCTGGTCGCGCAGTGCTTGGACCTCGTCGTCGGTGATGGGGCCGTGCTCGGCCTCGGCGACCTGGATGAGTTCGTTGAGGTTGTCGCGCTCGATCTGGCGGGCGACGGCGACGGCGGCGGCGGCGACGTAGGCGGACAGGAAGGGCCGCTCCGGGTCCGGGCGGCCTCCGCGATGTCGCGCGGCATAGTGATCGAGACTTGCCAGTAGGCTCGCTCGTGCCCTCTATCCTCCCCTTCGTGGAGGTGACCGCGTGGTCGCGCCGGGGACCGCCGCCGGTGATGCTGACGTCCACGCGCGTCCGGGAAGCTTCGAACCAGACTCCGGACGCGACTCCTGCCCGAGGGTTGCTTCCACGGGAGTGGTGGGCCTGGTCACAGGCGTGGCATCGGGAAATGGAGACGGCCACCGCGTGATCCTTCGAGTAGCAAAGATCAAGATTCGAAGGAGAACCAGGCGATGGCCGTACCCAACAGTGTGACGCCCGCGCAGTGGCTGGCGCGGCGGATCGAGACCGGCGACCCGGATCTGTTGCGATCCATGGTGAAGACCATGGCCGCGACGTTGATGTCGGCCGAAGCCGACAGCCTGTGCTCTGTCGAGTCCGCGCGACAGCGCCGGTCAACCGTCGGACGTCATGGCCTGCGGGCCCACGCACGGATGTGCGACACGTCCGTGACCTCCCATTCCGGCTCCTCCTTGAGGACGAAGCGGCGGAGGAACTCGAGCGTGAACTGGGACACAAGCCGGGTGACCCGCTCTCCGTCCGCGGAGCCGAGACGGTCGAGGTGCCGCTTGCCGGGAATCAGGGTCAGGTCGGTGAAGTCGCGGTGCATCGTGCCCTTGATCTTGATCCGGACGATGTCCTCGCGCAGGCCCATATCGGCGAAGTCCTCGTAGAAGAAGTCGTTGTAGTAGTACTGGTCGGCTGCCCCCTCGCGGTAGTCCGCGACGTTGGCCTGGTCGGCGGAGAGCGCGAGGATCGGCACGCGGGACGGACGGCCGAACAGGTCGCTCCCGTAGTGCACCCCGTCGAGGTTGACGGCGGCGCGGGCCCGCGGATCGGCGTGAGCCGCGCTCACGGCGGCCGACCCTCCGAGGGACATGCCGGCGTAGGCCAACCTCGACAGGTCGCAAGCGGCCACGAGGTCGTCTGCCGGCGCGCCTTGGAGCGCGTCGGCGACCGCGATCATGCGGTCGCGCCAGTCCCTGGCGACGGAGACCACTTCGCCGGTCGCCCACAACTCGTTGAACCACGCGAAGCGGGCGTCGATGTCATTGCCCGCCCGCATGAAACGCTCGATCCGGGCGAAGAGGTCAGCGGCGGCGCTCAGGAACGTCTGGTCGGTGTCGAGCGTCGATCCGTCGGGGCGGGCGGCGAACCCGCCGCCCCGTTGGAGCACGCTGACGACCACGAATCCGTGTGAGGCGAGTTCCTCCATGAGCGCGGTGTTCTGGGCGGGATACAGGTCCGCGCCGTGGGAGAACACGATCACCGGGTGGCGTCCCGGCAGGACCGGTGCGTCGGCGTGACTGTTCGTGGTCGCGTCGGAGAGGAGGGCCGTGGACGTCGCCGCGTCCCAGCCCGGATTGCGCCGGGCCGTCCACGCGAGGAGGAGTTCTCGCTCGGGCCCGACCGCGTAGGCGCGCGGCGGAGTGGCGGTCCCGGCGGGCGCCGGATACCACGCCCGGGTCAGGAGCTGGGAACCGAGCTCCAGATCCCGGACTCCGACGGCGTGCGTACCCGTGGGCGTCGGCAGCCGGATCATCGGCCTCTCCTCACGCAGTCGAAGACGGAGGTCACGTAGGCGATGCTCTGCCGCGTGCCGATGACGCCCGGGGTGTTCGCGTTGTCCATCCTGTTCATCACGTAGGCGATGGTCAGGTTGCGGTCGAGGTCGTTGACGACTATCGAGCCACCCCATCCGCCCCAGAAACAGATCTTGGATTCGGGCAGGTAGGGCAGCACCTCGGGCATGGTCAGGCCGAAGCCGACACCGAACCGCCGCGGCGCGCCGAGTACGAGGTCGACCCCGCTGGCCTGCTCGTCGAAGATCAGCTCGATCGTCTCCGGGCTCAGCAGGCGGTGACCCCGCGCGACGCCGCCGTGCGAAATCGCCGACTGGATGAGGGCGAGTGCGCGAGCGTTCGTGTGCCCGTTGCCCGAGCCGATGTCCGCGGCGCGCCACTCGTCGGTCCAGCTCGCGGCGGCGTCGGGGGCCGGCGAGGTCAACGCCCTGAACGTCACACCGGCGGGATCGAGCGCCGTGAGGTCGACCGGCCGTGGCGGCGGGGGGACGACGTCGGCGACCCGGCCGTAGTCCGCGCGTGGCACGCCGATGCTGAAGTCGGCGTCCAGCGCGGAGGCGATGTCGTGGGCGACGAACTCCTTGAGCGAGCGGCCGGTGATCCGGCGGAGCACCTCGCCGACAAGGTGGCCCTGGCTGAGCGCGTGGTAGCCGGAGGCGGTGCCGGGCTCCCACCAGGGCGCCTGGGCCGCGAGCCGCGCGGTGGAACGGTCCCAGTCGTAGAGGTCGTCGAGCGTGACCGGCTGGTCCCAGGCCGGAAGCCCGGAGGTGTGGGCCAGGAGGTGCCGGACCTCTATGTCCTGTTTGCCGGCAGCGGCGAACTCCGGCCAGTAGGTCGCGACCTTCTCTCGCACGTCGAGCAGGCCGCGGTCGACGAGCATCAGCGCGGCGAGCGCCATCACGGTCTTGGTCGAGGACCACACACAGGTGATGGTGTCCTCGGCCCACGGTGTCGTCCTGGCCTCGTCCGTCCAGCCACCCCAGATGTCGACGACCAGTTCGCCCTCGTGCACGACGGCGATCGACGCACCGAGTTCGCCGTCCGAGTCGAGCCGCCCGGCGAACTCTTCGGCGAGCCGCGCGAACCTGCTCGTGTACGTGCCTCCGAGGTCAGCCACGGTCCGCTCCTCGTGGGTCCGTCAGCCAGATCAGGCCGTCGCCGAGGCGGCTCCGCCACCATGTCTCGTCGTGGCCTCCGGCGAACTCACGGTAGACGTAGTCGTAGCCCTTGAGGGTGAGCACGTCGCGAAAGTGCCTGCTGGCGTGGATCTGGTGCGGAGTCGCGGGCGGCGGTCCCGTCTCGAACGCCCCGACGTCCTGGTAGATCCGGATCGGGGCCCGCTCCGCCCGCGTGTACTCCCCGATGATGGCGGGCGTCCTGGACCTGGCGCCGATCGCGCGAGGGCCGGAGCCGGCGAGCTGGAAGTACTCCCGCAGGGTGTCCGGATCCCACCAGACCGACCCCGAAAGCATGAGCACGTTGCCGAAGACCTCCGGGTGCCGCAGACCGGTGTAGGCCGCGCACAGTCCGCCCAGGCTGCAGCCGGCGATGACGGTTCTGGCCGGATCGGCGGTCAGGCGGTACGCCTCCCGCGCCCACGGCAGCAGTCCCTCGGCGAGGAAGCGGGAGAAGTCCGCGTCGCACGTCAGCTCGGCGTTACGGTCGAGCTGCCCGACGAGGATCGCCGCTGTGGGTTCGATCCGACCGTCGGCGTGCAGATTGTCCAGGACCGTCACGGCGCTGTGCTGGGCGTGACCGTCGAGGACCACCAGGACGCCGAGCGGGTCGGCGAGGTGGTCGTAGCCCGGCGGCGTGTACACCCACACCTCCCGGCCGTCGCCGAGGACCGCACCGGTCACGGTCCCGCGGGGCGTGTCCGGCCGCCGGTCGGCCCAGGAGAGCGGCTCGGCACCGGGACAGACCAGGACCGACTCCGGGGAGCCGAGCACGCTGTAGTCGTGCGGTTCGCGCACGCGAGCGTGCTCGTCGCCGATCCGCTCACTGCCGGACCCGGCGAAGACCTCGAAGTGGTAGGTCGTCCGCACATCCGACTTCACCGGCCACGTGGCGAACCACGTGGAGGTGCCCGGCGCCAGGGACAGGGCGCGGGCCTCCGGAGGGAGCGAACTGACCGCCTCGTTCACGACGACCCGCTCGACCGGCCGGTCGGCGTACCAGAGGAAGGTCACCAGGCACGCGTCCGGATCATCCGGATGGGGCTCGATCAGCGGTGTGCCGACCGATCGCAGGTCGGCCCACAGTGCCGCCTCGGCCGCGAGTGGGTCGTCCGACTCCAGCAGAGCCCTGATGCGCGGGCCGTCTTCCATACCGTGCCAGCCTCTCCTGGTCGTGACGCCTTCCGACTCCACGAACCCAAGCACAGCCGTGCGAACGGATGACCGATCGCTAGGGATCGGCCATCGCGGCCCGCGAGATGACGGAATCGTGCCAGGGGTCGAGCGGAACCACCCCGATCGACCGCCCATCCGTGTCGAGGATGCGACCCATACGTTTGACCGTCCGAAGCGTGACCATCCGGTCGCAAACCTCCATGGCGGGGATGGCCGCGGTCATACGCGCCTCGGCGCTCTGGATGTCCGACATCCCGCGCAGCCACTGGCTGACGAAGAGGTTGGCCCGCGCGGCGATGGCGAACGTGCCGCGGTTCTCCGGCAACGCCGCCAGCGCCCGGCCAGCGGATTCGAGGACTCCGGCGGGCACGCGCGTGAGGTAGTTGACGAGGATCGGCCAGCCCGCCGCCTCAGGGGTGACGTCACATCGCATCGAGATGAGGCCCGCGGCCCGCATCGCCGCGAGTCTCCGGGTCGTCGTCGAGGGGCTTTCCCCGAGTTGCTGCGCGAGGACGGCAGCCGGGGCCCGGGCGTCCAGGCTGAGTGCGCGGAACAGGGCCCGGTGCCGCTCGGAGACGGCGATCGGCCGAGATCCGGGGTCGGGCCGCCGATCCAGGTGCTTGATCTCGTCGCGGTCCAGGGCGTCGAGGCGCCAGGAACTGCCCTCGCCGTACATCTGGGTGATCGGGTAGAGCTCGGTGCGCAGCACGCCGGGAAGCGCACCGATCTGGTCGATCACGAGGTCGGCCAGCGCGTGCGGGGAGTCGGCCATCAGCGTCAGGACGAGGCTGCGACCCGACGCGGCGATCGCGATCGACGCGACTCGCGGATTGACCCGCAGGGCGGCGATGACGGCCGGCCGATCGCCGGGACGGCATTCCAGGTCGAGGTACGCGGGCGAAAGCCGGCGCATGAGGCTCGGCCCCGGCGTGACCAGTACGGACACGAGCCCGCGGTCGACGAGCCGCTGCCAGCGACGCGCGGCGGTGATCGGGTGCAGGCCGCAGGCCGGTCCGACGATCGTCCAGGGCGCGCGGGGGGCGAGCTGGACGGCGTGGATCAGTCGGAGGTCGTGCTCGTCGAGCTCCTGGCGCACGAATCCTTCACCTCCAGCGACGAAATGCCGATCCACTGATGATTTCGGTTCACCGCCACCATAAATGGCGGTAATCAGACAATGATGCTGACTGAGCTGCGCCGATCCCTGCACGCCGATCCCGAGTTGGGGCTGGAGCTCCCCCGCACCCAACAGCGGGTACTGAACGCTCTGGCTGGGCTCCCGCTGGAGGTGACCCGCGGAACGACGCTGAGCTCCGTGACCGCCGTGCTGCGGGGACGACGTCGGGGAAGCGGCGGCGCGCCGGTCGTCCTGCTACGTGCGGACATGGACGCGTTGCCGATCACCGAGCAGGCGGACGTCCCCTACAGGTCCCGCAATCCGGGGGCGATGCACGCGTGCGGACACGACCTGCACACGGCGATGCTCGTGGGGGCGGCGCACCTGCTGTGCGCCGCCCGGGACGATCTGCCCGGCGACGTGGTCCTGATGTTCCAGCCGGGTGAGGAAGGACACGACGGGGCCGCGAAGATGATCGCCGAAGGGGTCCTGGAAGCGGCGGGGCCTCAGCCGGTCGCGGCGTACGCGCTGCATGTGCAGTCCGTACGGCCGAGCGGCATGTTCGCCACTCGTTCTGGCCCGATCCTGTCAGGTCACGCGCGGATGCGGGTCACCGTGCACGGCAAGGGCGGCCATGGCGCGGCGCCTCATCGCGCCCTGGATCCGGTGACCACGATGGCGGAGATGATCACGGCGGTGCAGAGCCTGGTGACGCGCAGGTTCGACGCGTTCGATCCGGTGATCGTGACTGTCGGCCACGTGTCGGCCGGCTCGCACGGCACGGCCATCCCCTCGTCCGCGTACTTCGAGGCCACGATCCGCAGCTACTCCGAGCGCCACCGGGCCGAGGCCAGGCGACTCCTGACCGAGCTGATCAACGGCATCGCCGCCGCTCACGGCACGACGGCCGGCCTCGGCTTCGACGCCGAACTCCCGGTAACCGTCACGGACGACGCCGAGACCGGCTTCGCGGCCGGCGTCGTCCGTGACCTCCACGGCGCGGAGCGGTTCGACACGATGCCGCATCCTCACCCTGCCTCGGAGGACTTCTCCCGCGTCCTGGCCCGGGTCCCCGGCGCGTTCGTGTTCCTCGGCGCCCGCCCGGCCGGACTCGATCCCGGCGAAGCCCACGAGAACCACTCCCCTTTCGCGAGGTTCGACGACGGGGTGCTGCACGATGGCGCGCAACTGCTCGCCGAACTCGCCGCGCGCCGGCTCAACGAGGCCGCGGCGACTGCACCGTCATCGAGTCGGGTACGGCCAGGGCCGAGGTGAGACCGGCGTCCACGGGCAGGACCACTCCGGTGATCCACCGGGAGCGTCCGCCTGCGAGGAAGAGCACGGCCTCACCGACGTCCCATCCCGTGCCCTCGGTCCGCAGCGGCGCCGCCAGCCTGCGGCGCTCACGGTCGTCCTCGCTCAGCCCCTGGGCGTAGACGTTGGGCGTGTACATGTAGCCCGGCGCGACGGCGTTGACGCGGATGCCGTCCGGCCCGTGCGCAGCGGCCATACTCCTGGTCAGGTTGACGATCGCCCCCTTGGCCGTGCTGTAGGCGAGGGATGGATGACCGCCGATCAGCCCGGCGGCCGAGGACAGGTTGACGATCGAGCCGCCGCCGACCGCGCGCATCCGCGGTATCGCGAACCGCGACATGAGCATCATCGAGGTGACGTTGACCCGCAGGCAGGCGTCCCAGGCGTCGAGATCGACGTCGACCGCGGTGCCGGGCGGCCCGGCGACACCGACGTTGTTCACCAGCACGTCGACGCGGCCCCAGGTCTCGACCGCGCGTCGCACGATCGCGGCGCAGTCGTCGGGGAGGGACACGTCGCCCCGCACGCACAGGCACTCCCCGCCGCGTTCGGCGATCAGTTCCTGCGTCTCGGCCATGTTCCGGTCGGCGATGTCCACGATGACGACCCGCGCGCCCGACTCCGCGAGCCGTACCGCGGCCGCTCGGCCGTTGCCGATCCCGGCGGCGAGGGAGCCGCCTCCCGTGACGATCGCGACCTTGCCGTCGAGCTCTTCCATCCTCACACCCGCCTCTCGCGCCCGGCCCAGTACGGCTCACGGACGGCCTTCTTCAGGACCTTCCCGTTGGCGCTGCGCGGCAGCGAGCGCACGAAGTCGACGGTCTTCGGCGCCCGGATGCCACCCAGGCGCTGCCTGCACAGGGCGATGAGCTCGCCTTCGGTCACCTGTTCGCCCGGATTGAGCTCGACGACCGCCTTGACGGCCTCGCCCCAGTCGTCATGCGGCACGCCGACGACCACGCAGTCCTGGACCGCGGGATGCGCCCAGATGACCTGCTCGACCTCGCTCGGGTAGACGTTGAATCCGCCAGAGATGATCATGTCCTTCTCACGGTCGGTGATGTGCAGGTAGCCGCCCTCGTCGAGGAAGCCGATGTCGCCGGTGCGCAGCCAGCCGTCGACCACGGTCTCCTCCGTGAGATCGGGCGCGTTGTAGTAGCCCTTCATCACCAGGTCGCCCCGGACGCAGATCTCACCCGGCACCCCGCTCTCGACCGGGCGGCCCGCGGCGTCGCGGATCTCGACACTGATCAGCGGGTACGGCCGGCCGCAGGAGGAGAGCCGCTCGGGCGGAGCGAGCTCGCCGTCGACGAAGTGCTCCTCGGGCCGCAGGAATGAGATGGCCGCGGGCGCCTCCATCTGCCCGTAGCACTCCATCAGCACCGGGCCGAACACCCCGATCGCGCGGGCGAGCTTCTCCGTCGACATGGGCGCGGCGCCGTACAGCAGGTAGCGCAGCGATGGGAAGCCGTCGCGGTCGATCCCGGGCAGCTCCAGCATGCGGTAGATCACGGTCGGAGGCAGGAACAGCTCGGTGATCCCGTGCCGTGAAATCGCCTCCCGTACGGCAGCCGGTTCGGCCCTGTCCAGGATGACCACGGTGCCGCCGCGCGCGGTGACCGGCATGGTCAGCAACCCCGACGCATGGGTCATGGGTGCGGCGGCGAGGTTCACGATGGGCTCGTCGGCCCGGTAGGAGAGCGCCAGCATCTGGTGGGCGAACGACGCCGCGAAGCTCCGGTGGGTGTTCATCACACCCTTCGGCAGGCCCGTGGTCCCGCCGGTCGGGGCCACCGCGACCACGTCGTCCAGGTCGTACCGGACCGCGGGCGGCCTGTCGTCCGCGCCCTCGACGAAGTCGGCCGGCGAGTCGATGCGGACGTACCGTCGCACCCCTGACAGCATCGGCCGGAGCTGCTCCACCACCGGCTCCAGCGAGCTGTGGAAGAACACGACCTCGCAGTCGAACCTGTCGAGCAGGAGGCGGTTGTCATCCATCGGGGCGGCCGGGTTCAACGGCACCCACGTCATACCGGCGCGCCAGATCCCCAGCACGCAGATCCACGCGACCGGGTCGTTGGGTGACAGGACGGCCGCTTTGGTCCCGTGGGCGAACCCCTGGGCGAGCAGCGCGTTCGCGATCCGGCACGAGAGCCGACCGGCCTGCTCGTAGGTCCAGGTGCGCTCGTGCATGACGTACGCCGCCCCGGACGGGTTCTGCCGCCAGCCCCGGTCGAAGAAGTCGATGATCGCCATGCCCTCACCCGCCCAGCACGGTGATCGCGGCGACCGCTTCTTCTCCTGCGAGGAACCCGCCGCCGTTCTCGGCGACCCCGATCCGCGCACCGGCCACCTGCCGCGCGCCGGCCTCGCCTCGAAGCTGCGTGACCAGCTCATACACCTGCCCGAGCCCGGTCGCCCCCAGCGGATGGCCCTTCGACTCCAGGCCACCCGAGGGGTTGACCGGCAGGCGTCCGCCGAGCGACGTGACACCCGACTCGGCCGCGTGGCCGCCCTCACCCATCGCGCACAGCCCGAGCAGCTCGGTCTGTGCGATCTCCGCGAACGCGGTCGCGTCGTGCACCTCGGCCACGTTCACGTCCTCGGGCCCCACTCCCGCCTGCTCCCACGCCCGCTGTGCGAGCAGCCTCGTGATCGCCCGGTCGTGGTCGCCGAGCGCGCGGGTGTCGCCCGTGCCGACGACGCTGGCCAGCACGCGCACCGAGCGCCGCGAGCCGAGCCGAGCCAGCGCCCGGCCGCCGACCACCACGGCCGCTGCGGCGCCGTCGGTGGTAGGCGAGCACATCGGCACCGTCAGCGGGTACGACAGCGCTCGCCCCGCCAGCACCTCTTCCACGGTCATCGCGACCCGGTAGTGCGCCTTCTCGTTGTGCACCGCGTGCTGGTGGTTCTTCGCCGCCACCGCCGCGATCTGGCGCTGCGTGGTCCCGAAGGCCGCCATGTGAGAGCGGGCCATGGCGGCGTAGATGTCCATGAAGACACTCCGGCTACCCACCGCGGAGTCGTCGACGTCTCCGCCGAGCTCGGCGAGCACCCGCGCCAGTTCCTCCGGGGCCGACACGTCGTACCCGCCCTCGAAGACCTTCATGGTCCTTGCCCGGTCGCCGACATTCATCCGCTCCACGCCGACAGCCAGCGCGATCTCCGCGGCGCCCGCGCGGACGTGGTTCACCGCCAGGTGCAACGCCGTCGCCCCGGTGGCGCACGCGTTCTCCACGTTGAACACCGGAATGCGCCGCGCCCCCAGAGCCCGCAGAGCGATCTGGCCGCCCACCATCAGCTGGCCCTCCAGCGCGCCCTGCGCGGTATTGCCGTAGAACGCGGCCTCCACCTCGTCCAGGGTCAACCCGGCGTCGTCCAGCGCGCCGGTCACCGCCTCACGTACCAGATCCCGCACGTCGCGGTCGGGATGGACACCGAACGCCGTCATGCCGGCCCCGGCGATCCACACGGGTTCACTCACCTCGACCAACTCCTTCGATCACCAGCCATGCTGGCGCTCCGACGAATCGGGCGTCGAGGTCGAAACCACCGACCATGGTTGTGCGATGGTCCAATCAGTCGAGGGCGCCGAACTCCAGGGCCCACGCCAGTTCGACGATCACCTCGGTGGACGCCAGCGATGCCCCGGTGAGCTCGGTGAACCTGTTCAGGCGATGGCGCAGCGTGTTGACGTGCACGACGAGGGCGGCCGCGGTGCGGGCGATGTTCTGCCCGTTGTCGAGATACGCGCGCAGCGTCACCTCCAACTGCCGGCCGAACTCCCCGTGCTCGCGCAGCGGCGTGAGGTACCGCTCCACCAGGTAGGCCCCGACCTCGGGGGCGTTCGCGGCGGCGACCCGCCACGAGAGGTCCTCCAGGGCGAACACACCCTCGGTATGCAGGCGCGTGGCCGCTTCCAGCACGTTGGTATGGAACGACTCGGCTTGCCGGGCCAGCGGCAGCCGCGCCCCCACGCCGACCACCAGCCCCGGCACGGGCGCGGGCCTGCGCGCCACGACTCCGGCGCACTCGCCGCCGAGCACGGCGATCAGCGCCGGCCTGCCGGGCGCGCTGCCCCGGCGTTCGAGGAGGCGCCGCAGTTCCTCGACGCCACCCCTGCTCTCGCCCCGCGCGCGCACCGCGGCGTACCGCCCGAACTCGTCCAGCCCATAGGCGGCGCAGCGGCGGCCGAGGTCAGCTTGGCCGATTGTGCCGGTCAGCAGTTCGCGGACGAACTCCTCGCGCAGGTGGGAGTCGCGCAGGGCCTGCTCGACGGTCCATTCCTGATACCAGCGCATGACCTGGTGCGTGAACGCGTCGCCCAGCGACCACAGCAGCCGCGAGCCGTCGAGCATCAACTCCGGCGCGACCCCTTCGGCGAAGGCGATCTCGATGAACCGCCGCTGGATCACCCCGATGTTCGCGCGGTAGCCCCACAGCATGTCCTCGATCGGCACGCCCTGCCGCGCCCGCTCACGTGTGATGCCGGACTCTGGCAGCTCCTCCGGCGAGAGCTCCCGCCCGGATCGCAGCGCGCGCACCGCCGTGTCGAGGTTGCGCCGCGCCGACTCCGCCAGCGCGGCTGACGGGATCGGCGCGTACGACGCCAGCTCCCCCAGCAGAACGAGCGTGCGCTCCAACAGCAGGTCGCCGTCACCCGCGAGCCGCCGCACGGCAAGGTCGAACGCCTCACGCGTCATGGGAGCACGTCTGGGCGTCGAACAACTCGCGCGCCGCGCCCACGGCATACGGAGCCCGACCTTTCGACCGCCACCCGGCAGCCGTCCACCTGCCTCACCGCCACCGACTCGATCAAGCCCTGATGACCCTTGAAGGGTTTGCCGATCGGTTCGCCGCCGGCCAGGTCCCATACCCCCACCGTGTGATCTCCTTCGCCGCCACCGACTGGACCGGTCCTTGGTGGCCGTTGAGGAGTTTGCCGACGGGAGTGCCGGTGGCCAGGTCCGACACCAGCACCGTACCGGTGTGGCCGCCGGAGACCACCACCGGACGACCGTCCGCCGGACAGTCCTGTTCCACGTCAGCCACTTACGGTCCAGGCGTAAGGCACAGCCCATCGCCGGACACTCCCGCCTCCGACTCCGGGATGCGGTCGACCCCTTGCACATTGGAGCGTCAGACGGTTCTTTGACCGCTCAGTCGGGAAGCTCCCGCTCCACTTCAAGCGGTGACCCGTTTGGCTTCTCGCGTGTTCACGAAGGATCTCACTCTCCCTCTGCAGCCTCAGGGGGCGGGGAAGGGAACAGATCGCGAGGCTTTCGACACGGGGCCGAAGGCGGTGCTCGACGAGGTCAGGGTGAGCCTCGCGGAGCGCTGAACGCATTCGTACACCGCTGGTGGATCTCTGCGTGCGACTCCGTCAAGGATCCCGAAGGTCGCCGCCGAATTGCTCGCCCACGAAGACCAGGCCGTTAGGTGCCTCTTCGCCGAACCGCTGGAGGGTGCCACCTCAGGTCACCGATGATGACCTCCGGCAGGGTGACGACCCGTACACCCGCGTCGGTCTTGGGCCGCCCTGTGACGAGTTCGCCGGTCTTCATCTCGGAGACCGACGCTTCTATCCGAACCGTCCGGGCTTCCAGGTCGAGACTGTGCCGCCGGAGCGCTGCCGGCTCACCCCACCCCGTGCTGCACACCGGAGCCGGGGCCGGTCTCCCGCGCAACCCACGCCAGATAGTCGGCGCTTCCCGCTCGTACCGGAACAGCGATGATCTCCGGCACATCGTAGGAGTGCGCCTCCCGCACGCTCGCGGCCAGATCGTCGAAGAGATCAGCGGTGGTCTTGAGCAACAGCAACCACTCTTCAGCCTCTTCGACCTTGCCCTCCCACCAGTATGTCGATGTGATCGGCCCGACCACCTGAGCACAAGCAGCCAGGCGCCGCTCCACCACGACCCGGCAGATCCTCGCCGCCTCGCCCCGATCACCAGCGGTCACATGAACCTCGATGTAGTCGGCCACGCCTCTTACCCTGCCGAACTGTTCCTGTAGAGATCAAGGCGGCGGCGCGGCGCGCCGCCGTACCCAACCGACTCGCCGTCCCTGTGCCGCGCCGCCGCGACCGTATGCTGCCGGGATGGATGTGATCGCGATGCTCCAATGGCTCCTGGACCGCGATGTGAGCGCCCTGCTCAGGGTAGACGCCGAACGTGGGAGCGTTCGGCCCTGGACCTTTCACGCGAGCGGCGGGCCCCAAAGTAATCGATGGGTCGTTCGAGCCGACGCCGACTCCGCCGAAGAATGCCTCCGGCAGGCTCGCAAGGCGCTCAAAGCTCATGGCTGGATCTACCCGAGTGACACCTCCTGAGGTGGAGCCCTCCAGCACCGCCCTCACGATCGCCTGATGGTGGCTGATCACCGTGGGGAGACGGGGCGATCGACGGTCCGGACCGGCCATCCACCGTGTCCTGTGCCGAACAACGTGATCCCTCCCGGCCCACAGCCAACGTCAAGGGTCGCTTCCGGGGCCTTGCCGGCGACATTCGACGTTGGTGGGTGTCGGCCCGCAGACCACGACGTCAGAACCACGGCGAGTCAGCGGCGCCCGTACGTCAGCCGCCGTAGCGCCGCCTCGGCCGGTCCCCTTCGCCCACCGGGTGCCAGCAGCGCGGCGAGCACCACGGTGGCCAGCCAGGCGACCACGGCGATGCCGGACGCCGCGGCGTCGCCGACACGTGTGCCGAGCCCTCCCGCGTACGGCGCGAACACCGCCACGAAGATCACTGACTGGAGGAGATAGCAGGTCAGCGACCACTGGCCGCACGCGGCGAGGGACCTGACGACCGGGCCGGGATACCCGCGCCGCATCCGGCTGACGACCAGTCCGATGATCGCCGCGTACGCGAGCCCGCCGGCGATGCCCGTCACGCTGTGCAGTGCGTACGCGGACACGGCCACCAGGTCCGACGGCGTCCAGACGCGGGTGTCGATCAGCATCAGCGGCAGCCCGCCGGCGACGGCCAGCCCTGCGCCCACGACGGCGACCCGGGAGAGCAGGTCCCGGTGTGAGAGAGGGTCCTCCAGCAGGCGGCGGCGAGCCGCCCAGATCCCGAACAGGAAGGCCGGCACCACGCTGGCGGCGAAGTACGTGGGCGTCATCCCGGACCACCCGATGAGCCGCATCACGGTCGCCACGATCGGGTCCGCCATGGCGGCGGGCGTGTCGCCCTTCGGTGCGGAGATGGTGAGCAGCCCGAAGCCGAACAGCACCACGACGTGCAGCACGAGCCCGATGACGGCGGCCTGCAGCACGGATCGGTCCGCGCGCCGGATGAATCCGACGAATACGAGCCCGATCAGCCCGTACGCGCCGAGGATGTCACCGAAGAACAGCAGCAGCGCATGACAGAACCCGAACGCCAGCAGCCACAGGCTCCGGCGGCGCAACACCTTGCGCACCTGCGGCCAACTCCTGTCCATGGCGAGCTGCCGGTTGGCGAGCTGTACCAGGCCGTAGCCGAACAGGGCGGCGAACATGGGCAGCGCGCGCCCGTCCACCAGCAGGATCTGCACCCCGGCGACCAGCCGGTCCAGGGCACCGCCGTCGAGAGCGTAGCCGCGGAAGCCCGTTTCGTGGCCTGACAGGTACATGTGCGCGTGCGCCAACGCGATGAGCAGCAACATCAGCCCGCGCGAGAGATCGGGCGCCAGCACGCGCTGGGTGATGGGAGTGGCCCTGTGGACGGGAGCGGGTGGGGCGATGGACATGGCTGTCCCCTTGAATTAGATACACGACTGTAGCTGATACTCAAGGTAGGATACAGCCGTGTAGCTAAGCAAGGGGGTGGCAATGGGCGAACACCATGCCCGGACTCGCCGGCGCGGCGAAGAGCTGATCAAGGCCATCCACGACGCCGCACTGGAAGAGGTGGTGGAGGTGGGTGCGGGGCGGTTGACCATGGACGCCATCGCCCGGCGCGCGGCAACACCCCGCACCACCCTGTACCGCCGCTGGTCGGACCCGATCGAAGTGCTCCTGGACGCCCTCTACCACCAGCACCCGGTCGAGGAGCCGACGCCCGGCGCCGACGACCTGCGCGGCGACCTCATCCGTGCCCTGCGCCTCATGGCCGAGTGGGCCCTCAGCCCGGCGGGCCGCGCGGTCGCCGCCATCCTCACCGATCCGAAGAGCGCCGCGCTGATGTCCGAGGCGCTGTTCGAGCGGGTCTTCGCCAACCGGGGCGGCACGTTCACCCGTACCGTGCTGCAGCACTACGCCGACCGGGGCCGCTTCCCGGTCGAGTTGCTCACCCCGGTCGTGGCCGACATCGGCGAGGCTCTCGTCACCAAGCGCCTGATCGACACCGGGACAGCGCCCAGCGACGAGGACCTTTCGGCCATCGTCGACCAGGCGATCCTGCCCGCCATCGGGCTCGGCCCGAGAGGACCACGAGCAGCGCGCGCATGAGCTCAGAAACCGAGATCGCCGAGGCTGGTCGTCCAGGTCGACGTGAACTACCGCGCCCTCATCGCCGGGCCAGTAGCCAGGGTGATACGCGGGCGCCACGCGGGGCATCGCCGTAACGCGCCCCGCCGTACCAACACACACCGCCGACCGCCGGCGCGCCGCTTCATCAGATCAGCAGGTCCATGATGCCCTGAGCCGCCACCAAGGCCATGCTCCCCCAAAGAGCTATTCGAATCCCGCGCGCCAGTTGTCGCCTGTCAGTCACTCCCTTGTTCCGCCCGATCCAACGGGCAGCGATCACCTGCACAACAAGGAGCAGAATCAAGACCCAGACCGGAAACAACCATCCTGGAGGCCACATGCCGAGGAACATCAACGCCACCAGGTGAGGTGGAATTGCGAGGAGAAAGAAAGGGAAAACCAGCACGTTCCACAAAAAGACTGCGATCACCAGCAACAGTGCACCGTACCCCAGGCCGAGAAACACCCGGACAGGCCTCCACCACATAGAGCACCCTTCACCGCCTTCACCCAGGATGAGCGGACTCAGTCTCCGGTCGATCACTTGAGCGTTGCGAAACCGCGCCTCAGGCTCGATGACCGCGGGGTGTTCTCGCCAGTAGTAGCTGAAGTGGAAGCCTGATCATCCCGCCCACCATCGACCCGGGACAAGCCGAGCGGGCCAGGGCCACGGGATGATCAGGACGGGGAGGTGCGCGCGGCGCGCAAGAACGACCAGTTCAGCGTTACCCCTGCCCATGAGGCCATGATCTTGAAAGACTTCCCAAAGCTGACAGCGCACGGGTTCGCTTCCTGCCACTCGCTCCACGAACGAAAAACCAGGTCGGGGGCAGATTTCCGACCTGGCTTTGATCTTCCGGGGGCTCGCATTCGGTCAGCCAGGCCATCGAATAATCCAGTAGCCGGCCCCGCTGGACTCTACTAGCGTGACAAGGTGCTCAGCTACAACGATCTTGTCGAACAGGCCCTGCACGCATCCCTGCGCGGATGGGACTTCAGCTGGCTATGCGACAGGACGAGTGGCGGGGACCCGTCATGGCGATACACCGAGCGGGCCTCAGCGCTTCTCTCAGCGGCACCGCGACTGCTCGACCAAGACACCGGCGGCGGCGAAGTCCTGGCCTCCCTCGCTCCACTGCCTCGCCACACTGTCGCAATGGAAGCATGGCAGCCAAACATCCCCATCGCCGCCAAGCGGCTTCGACCGCTCAATGCCACCGTTCTCGGCGGTACGGCGGATGCCATCCCCATGAGCGAAGCCACCTTCGATCTCGTGCTCAACAGGCACGGCGCGTTGAACGCTGCCGAGGTCGCCCGAGTTCTCACCCCCGGCGGCCGACTTCTCACCCAACAAGTCGGCACCCGCAATGATGTGGAGCTGAACATCGCCCTTGGCGCGCCTTACCCCGATCCAGAGGCATGGACGCTGGCCGTCGCAGTAGATCGCCTTCGCCGCTACGGGTTTCGGGTCCTGGACGCTCGCGAAGAGATGATCGACTACGTCTTCCATGACATAGGTGCCGTGGTCTTCCACCTACGAGCCGTCCCGTGGCACATTCGCGACTTCGATCTCAAACGCTATGAGCGGCCGCTACGGAGTCTCCATGAGCGCATCTGCTCAGAGGGAGCATTCACCGCTCGTAACCACCGCTTTCTCATCGAGGCCGCACTGCCTGGCATTTGACGGCCAAGCGTCCCACATGCCGGATGACGACCCGCAACGATCACGCCTCCTGCGGGGCACTCCGACTCCGGTGATCGCCGAAGCACGTACGCAGGGCCGCAGGTGGCAGAGGTGGAAGCCTGATCCATCCCACCCGCCATGATCAGGGCGCGAGCGTATGCGTCGTCAACGCGTGAACTCACTTCGCAGGTAGCCATGGAAGAGGGCGAACGGGCTGTATTTTGATCGCTCTTCTTGACGCAGGAAGAGGTAGCCAGCGACGACCTGGCCGGAGAAGTGAGCGTTGCCGACAGCGAAGGTCACAGCATCCACTTTGCCGCTCGGATCCCCGATACCGATGACAAGACCACCGTCCATCATCACCGGAAGGTTGATCTGGCGGACGGGCTTGAAGAGCAGCTCGATTGCGGCGCGGTCGGGTCGAACTCCAACCCGTCAGCATCCGGACCGGTGACGGCGCTCCCAGACGCCGGCCTTCCTGCCTTTCACCCAGACAGGTGGCAACCACATGCACGATTCCTCCTCTTCACCGATGGCGCTCACTGCCTCATCTTGCGACGAGACCTCGAAGTAGCCGTCATAGAAGGGATCGGCGAAGTCCCGGCCAATCGACTCCGCGAGCCACGACGCGAAGGTGATGTCCTGAGGAAAGAGCGCGTGATCCAAGCAGCACAGGTTGGGATCCCATCCCCACATGGCGCCCTCAGGATCACGGCAATCCAGCACTGACGCGATTGCACACCCCCAGTCCAGCAACTGGATCATGCCCGCCCGACGTCCGTAGGACTCGGTTCTAAACGAGACAGCCGATTCGGTGATGTCCGCGAAGATATCGCTTCCCCAGAAGTCGTAGCCCCGTACACCGATGATGCCACCCCGGGGACCGAAACCTCCGTTTCCCACCTCCAGATACAACTGCCGTAGCAGCGAAGGGAGCGGGTAACCAATGGCCTCTTCAGCCTCAGCGACCACCTCGAACGAGGCCACCGGTAGTACATCGGGCCCAGCGTTCGACCGTATCGCTTCGAAGATCTCATCTTCGGTCATGATCTGCACTCCGCGCGTGGGGACCGCTGGAGGGTGAGCCAAGAGTCGTCCACGTCCATAAAGCTGCATGCTGCCAGCATCGGTCGACAATGCCACAACACAGAAGCTCGACCCGATCTGACCTCGACCTTTTGTTCGCAGGTCAGCGTCTCAAGATCATTCCCAAGCTGACAGCGCGGGCTTCCGCACGGCGTAGCCCGGTGAGCAGCGTGCGGCGTCCCTCGCCCCACCGATTTCGTTCGGACGAACGCCTAACGGTTGACCGAACCGTAACCACAGTGACAGGCGTTCACCTGACAAGCCCGCGTTCCTGCCATCCGTAGGCTCGCATCCAGGGCGCAAAGGGGCGAAGCACGCCTTCTTGCCGAATGCCTGCCATGTCAGGGGCGGTAGGCTCGTCCGCTCTGGAGGTTCGCCGATGTCCACCCCCTACCCGCCATCCCACGGACCCGGCGCGTCCGGGTATCCGGGCAGCCAGCACGGCGCGCAGGCCTGGCCTCCCGGCGGCCTTCCACCTCCCGCACAGGGCGGACCGGCACCAGGCGGAACAGGATCGGGCGTACGGTGGCCTCCCGGTCCAGGCGGGCAGCAGCCCCACCCGCAGGGCGGCCCCGGAGGGCAGTGGCCTTCTCCCCAGCGAAACGGCAACGGAAGTGGGGGGAAGGGGCCGCTGATCGCCGTCGTCGTCGCCGTGGTCAGCGTCGTCCTGATCGGCGGACTGGCAGGGGGCTGGCTGCTCCTGAGCCGTGACGAAGCCGGCCCGCCCGCCGGCCCGACCTCCGACCGGGGCAATCCGGTCCGGTCGGCCACGGCCAAGGAGGCGAAGACCACCGAGGCGGTGAAACTCCGAACGATCACCGGCGACCAGCTTTGCGCTGCCGTACCGGACGATCTCCGTAGGAGCCTGGTCGCCGATGCCGAATACGGCGGGAGGGACGCATCCACTGGGGCCGCCACCGACACCGAGAAGCGGGCGGCCTGCAGCTGGACAAACAGCAAGATGGACGTCGGCAACGGCGTCCTCGGCTATCGCGCGCTGAGCATCTCCGTGGCAGCCAAGAGCGCAGAGACGCGCAACGCCGTCGAATACGCCACGGACCGCTTCGACCAGGACAAGAAGGCGCACGAGCGGCGGGTGAACGTCCGGAATGGCAAGCGGATCGACGGCAGGACCTCAGGCTCGGCGTTCGGCGAGCTCAAGGCGCTGAAGTACGGCGACGCCTCCTACAGCCAGAGCTCGATCGGGATGAGCGGCCTCAAAACGGAGGTGTTCGTCCGGCAGGGGCCCTGGCAGATCAAGGTCACCTACGGCGGCGACAACCGGACCGGCGCCAAGTACCCTTCCGGAGACGAGACGAGGGTCACGGCCGGGAAGGTCGCCGAGCTCATCACGGCGGAGATGGCCAAGAGCGCCGACAAGGTGAAGCTCACCGGGCCCTGCGGCATCGTCACCGCCAAACAGATCGAGTCGGCGTTCTTCCCCGCCGCCGGCGGACCGTCCGTCAGCACCAGTGACGGCCGCATCGAGCAGACCACCTGCACCTGGTCGGTCAAGGAGGTCGTCAAGCACCGACCTGGGCAGGAGTTCACCGCACGCGGCGGCGAACTGGGCTTCCGCGTGGTCGACTGGGGTGGCGGCGACACCGGATCGACGTTCCAGTTCGATCGCGATGCCAAGAAGTACGACCGCTACCACGACAAGGGTGGCCTCACCGACGATCGCCTCCACGTTGTCTACGAACCCCGCCAGGAGCTCTCCGGGCTCGGCGAGAAGGCATTCGTCGTGGTCTCCAGCACCACCAAGCGTTACGACAAGAGCGCGCCCCCCATGAGGGAGATCCTCATCAAGGTCCTGGTCGGTGACCGGACGGTCGAGGTCACTTTCCGGGGGACGACGACCGGAGGCGGCCTCGTCGACGCCGCCGGCTACCGGGCACCGTTCTTCGAGTCGGCAGTCGCACAACCGGCCCTGACGAAGGTTGCCAAGACGTTCCTCGACGGCCTGAAATGACGTGAGGGTCGTGTTCTGCAGTGCGCGGACCAGGCGAGGGGGATGCCGGTGGCGTCGGTGATCAGGTGATGTTCGGGTCCTGGCCCGTCCCCCTTCGGGCGGATCGACGGCGGCCAGAGAGTTTCGCGTTCTTGAGGGCGGACCCGTGCCGCCCTGACTTTCGTCAGGTGTACGAGCTGACGATCGGCGGATGATCCACCCGGCTCATCCGCGACAGGCTCGCTCCCATGAACACACACTTCCCCGGACGGTGGATCGGCGGTGCGACGCTCATTCTGGGGCCGGTGGTCATGTGCGCCGGGTACCTGCTGCGCTACCTGAGCTCGACCACCACCCTCACCCCTCAGCAGCAGGCGTGGGCCGAGACGAAGCCGTTCGCCGCCTACGGCCAGTTCCTCGCCTACACCTCAGAACCCGGCCTGCTCACGCTCTCCTACGCGGTCTTCGCGCTGGGGGCGGTGCTGCTCTTCCCCGCCTTCATCGCCCTGGCCCAGCGGGTGGGGAGCGGCCTGGCGTTCTGGGGTGCCACGCTGCTGGTCGCCGGGCTCTTCGCCCGCCTGTACTTCACCGGTGCCGACCAGACTGCCTTCCAGCTCACCGAGTCCCTCGGACTGGACCACGCGGTGAACGCCGTCATGAAGGAGTACGTTGACATCTCCTACGGGCCATGGCGGGTTCCGGTCTGGGCCTCGGTCGGCCAGTACGCGGGCTCGCTCCTGCTGGCCATCGCAGCCTGGCGCTCCGGCATATTCGGCACCGCCCGGGCCTTGATGCTGCTGCTGGCGGGAGGCACCTGGATGGGCGTGCTGAAGGCTGCCTCGATCCCCGATGTACTGGTCACCGCCCTGCTCTGCGTGGCTCTGGTCCCGCTGGGCACGCAGGTGCTGCGTGAGCGGCCGCTGGCCCCCACCGGCCGGCCGAAGGTGTTGAGCTGGTGAGAGGGCCCCACGATGAGCGAGGATCTTGCCGTTTAACTCGTGCCGGCCAGTCATGCCGAGCTCGGAGAGGGCTGGGACAACCGGCTTGGCGGTTCGCCCACCTGGCTCCGGGACGAGGAGTATCCACTCGGGGATTGGACGTTCCTGTTCCAGCTTGAGGGCCGGGACGAGTTCTATGAGGTCAACTTCGGCGACGCCGGCGTTGGCTACGGATTTCTCAGCGCCGACGGCAAGGAAGGCCGCTTTGTGTGGCAGTGCGCATAGCGTTGGAAGTCTCTTATGTTGATCTGCCCCAAGCCACCGACAAGCCTGAGGTACTACCGCAAGGGCTTTGGGCCACGCGCGCCGACAGCGGACGAGTTCGGCCATCCGCCGTCGCTGCCGTGTTCCCGGCTCAGGACAGCAAGAGATGTGCCCGGGTTCTGTGGAGTCGGCTTGGTTGACTCTCACGCCAGGTGAGTGTTCGGGTAGAGCATCTCGTATTCGATGGGGTACGCATCCACAGGGCGCTGTGTCGTCGTCGTTGCCGGTTGTGGAAGATCGCCAGGTATTCGAAGATCGCGTTGGCCAGTTCGCCATTCGGAAGGCGACCGCGCTGGCATTGTCGTTCGATCACCGGATCATCGACTCGGTTCGCTGTTCCCCGCCGCGTGGGCGCGATGCTCGCGGATCCGCTCCGCATGCTCATTTGGAGCTGAGAAGACGACGGAAGGCCCGGATCGCGTTGATCCGGGCCCTCCGTCGTTCGGTGTCGCGTGTCAGCCGGTGACCGGGATGTTGGTCTTCACCGGCGTCGGGGTGGGTGCCGGCTTGGGGTCGTCCTGCGTCAGCGTGACCTTCTCGTCCCACTGGGTCCACTCGTGGATCACCGTCCCCGGGTCACCCTTGCCGGGGTGGGTGGGGGTCGGCGTCGACGGGGGCGTCCGCGTCGGCGTGGAGGTCGCCGTGGGGGTGGAAGTGGGGGTCGCCGTGGGGGTGGACGTCGGGGTGGACGTCGGCGTCGGCGTGACCGTGGGGGTGGGCGTCGGGGTGGGCGTCTGGGAAGGCGTCACCGTGGGCGTGGGCGTGGGCGTGGGCGTGGGCTCACACGTGACCCAGAACACCTTGTGCTCGGGAGCGCCGCGCTTCCCCGCGAAGGTCCAGAACAGCTTGTAGTGCCCGTTCGGCAGAGTCATGTCGACGGTACGGCCATGCCCGTCCTTGTTGAGCACGAGGGCGCCGCTCTTCACCGTGGTCTTGTCGCCCGTGGGCGGCCAGGACTTGATCTCCCAGCTCACCTGCTCGACCTCGTCGAAGTTGAACCCGACCAGATAGAACACGCAGACGTGCGGCTCGTTGCGCTGGTCGTCCTCCGGCGTCGTCCACTTATGGATCTTGACGTCGCCGTTGTCGCCGGGCGGCCCCGCTTGGACCGCTCCCGCTGAGGCCGAGTTGGAGATGGCGAACACCGAGAAGGCCGCCACTGCGAGCATGAGGACCGCTGTAGCACAGCGACGGACTGAGGAGAGTCTGGGGGGTGTCACGTGCGCACCTCGAGATGTTTGGGAGAGCTGGAGCCTCAAAGGACCCATCTGTGTAAAAATGTCACACCTGTTGGCCGCGCATCTTCAAACGTTCCAAAACGTTATTGATCGAGGCCAGGTAGTTACACGTTCGTGTCGCGTGTGTCATAAACCCCAGGAGCCGATCGTGCCGCTCGACGCCCCCTACCGACTCATCGGCGCCGTGCTCGTCGCCACGAGCCTTGTCGCCTCGACCCCCGCCGGCGTCGCCGCGTCGCCCGTCGCCCTGGCCTCCGCCGCCTCGATCACGGCGACCGCGCTCCCCCAGGCCACCACGTTCACCGAGCTGAGCGGCCTCCCCCAGGACACCGACACGTTCGGCAAGCTGAGCGGCGTCGTGGTGCACCCCACCCGCGCCGTGGCCGTCTACGCCTCGCCCGGCGGCAAGCCCGCTGCCACCCTGCCGGCGAAGCAACTCGGCAGCCAGACCTGGGTGCCGGTGGTGGAGGGGCGCAAGGGCTGGTACCGCGTGCTTCTGCCCAGCAAGCCCAACCACGTGACCGGCTGGATCAAGGCCGAGGGCCTGAAGAAGGCGCGCAGCCGTTACCGCGCCATCGTGAAGCTGGGCACCAGGCAGCTGACCGTGATGAACGCGAGCAAGAAGCTCGGCACCTGGACGGTGGCCGTCGGTGGCCCCGAGACGCCCACCCCGGCGGGCAGGACCTTCATGCTGGCCCTGATGTCGCCGAAGAAGAAGACCTACAGCCCGCTGATCCTGCCGCTCGGCACGCACTCGGCGACGCTCGACACCTTCGGCGGCGGTCCCGGCACGGTCGCCTTCCACGGCTGGCCGGACCGGAAGGTGTTCGGCAAGGCGGTCACGCACGGGTGCATCAGAGTGCCTGCTCGCGCGCTCAAGGTGCTCGCAGGACTGCCTCTGGGGACTCCGGTTCTGATCGCTCCCTGAGGATGAGGGACGGTGGCCAACGGGTCCATGCCATGCACCCGACGCGAGCTCGTGCATGTACCGGAAAGAGACGACGGCGGCGTCAGCGACGAGCAGGACGCTCGCGGTCGTGGTGTGCCGGATCCAGCCGTGGGAGCGCATGTCACCCTCCCACGGTTCCGGCGCGGAACTCGGTGGTCAAAGACCATGGGGATTTTGGTTGAATCAGCGCAATCGACGCGAGCTGTCTGTGTCGATTCGCCTACGCTGGTGATCATCGACAACACGGCCGCCGGCGGGCTGATTCCCGTCTTCGACCAGGTGTTCACCTCGATCTGGGAGCGGAGCAAGCCCGTATGACCATCGACCTCCGGACCCTCCTCCCCATCGCCGAGCGCGCCGCCACCATCGCCGCCGACATCATCCGTACCAAAGCCCCCGGCGTCGTCACCGCCAAGGGCGACCGCGACATGGCCACCGAAGTGGACTATGCCGTCGAACAGGCCGTACGGGATTTCCTGGCGCGGGAGACACCCGAGATCGCCTTCCTCGGAGAGGAAGACGGCCTCACGGGCGCCGGCGACGGCCTCACGTGGGTACTCGACCCCGTCGACGGCACCGCCAACTTCCTGCACGGCATCCCGCTCTGCGCCGTCTCCCTCGGTCTGATCGACAAGAACATCCCCAGCCTCGGCGTCATCGACCTGCCGTTCCTCGGCGCCCGCTACACCGCCGCCGAAGGCGCGGGCGCCCAAGCCAACGGCACCGAGATCCAGGTCAGCCACACCCGCGACCTGAACGACGCCATCGTCTCCATCGGCGACTACGCCGTCGGCACCGGCGCCCACGAACGCAACCGCCCCAGACTCGTCCTCACCCACGAACTCGCCGCCCGCGTCCAGCGCGTCCGCATGTTCGGATCAGCCGCCATCGACCTCGCGTGGGTGGCCGACGGCAAGACAGACGCCCTGATCATGCTCAGCAACAACCCCTGGGACACCGCCGCCGGCGTCCTCATCGCCCGCGAAGCCGGAGCCGCGGTCGTCGACCTCGACGGCAGCCCCCACACCACGGACTCCCGAGCCACCATCGCCGCTGGCCCCAAGCTTGTTGCCGAACTCGTGGAACTCGTCGCCGAGGCACACAGAGTCGCCCAGCGCAGCGCGCACACTGCCGAGTAGTTCTGGAAGGGATCAACGGCTCACCGGGCGACGGGCCCCGTCAGGATCACCGGTCACTGGCGTTCGGGAGACTGGAATCCGGGCGAGACCCTGGAGCTCCGGCGACGAGACGGCTACAGACTCACGGTCACCGGTGCTCAGCCTGGCGACGGGCGCGTGGATGGGCGCTGTGGAAAGCACTCGCGACCATGGCCGGCCTGTCCGGTCCCGACCCTGAGTGCTTCCGGAACCGGGTGCTCGGCCTTGTTCTTGAGGATCCGATCGTCGGCTGACTGCGGCGGGCCGGCAGGGCGGGGCGGGGCGGATGCCCGTCACTCGCTCTCACCATGAAGACACAGCTCAGCGGCGCTTGCCGACCCTCCGTTGCGAGCGTTCTCGCGGGCGGCACATACTGGAGGGGATGAAGCAATCCAGCGGCGCGTCCCGTCGTCACATGCCCACCAGTCCCTTCAAACCCCCGCCTCCGGCCCCACCTGCCGAGCAGTTCAGCGTGAACGACCAGGTCACACATGATCGGTATGGCCTTGGCGTCGTCACCGGCGTGGAAGACGATGCCGCCGTGGTCGTCGATTTCGGATCGCGGCAGGAACGCATCACGGCACCGTTCAAGAAGCTGTACAAACTCTGAGTCCGTCGGGCGGACCTCTACAGGTGCGACTCCGCATCATCGAGCACGCCCTCGTTCCCGATGCTCCGTGAGGAACGCCTCGACCCGTGAGAGAGGGGTCGACGGGACGCCTCGTCGTCACCGGGCCGAGGGCGAAGCGTCGCAACGATCTCGTCGATCAAGGCGTCGTCGAGGCGGGCAATGACGTACTCGGGCACGGTGTCTCCGGAGGAACATCAGCTCGAACAGGCGCCGAGCCGGCCCCGGGCGGTTCTCCCCGTCCGCGGTCGTCATGGTGCCGAACCACGTCCGGGCTGAACGCGTGTGCCGCACCCTGAACATCGGGCAGCAGAGACCTCCTCATCCGCTGCCCCACATCAGGCTGCGTGCTCTGTTCCGGAGCTGATCGTCGAACTGTCGGCCAGGGCGTCGGTCAGCAGGCGTCCGGGACGTAGGACAGGTTCAGCTCGTCGAGCAGCCCGTGGGCGAGGAGCCACCGCACGGCCGTCGCGGAGCCGGACATCTGGATGTCCCCGTCGGTCTGCTGCTTGAGTTCGCGCAGCCTGCCCGCGACGTCACCGGAGATGACGGTGGTGGTGTTCCAGTCCGTCTGCTTCAGGGTGTTCGACTTCTCGACGTCCAAGCCCATCCGGATCATCCCTCCTGCTCGCCTCGTGACGCGGAAGTCCCGGCGGGGAACCGGTGGCGAGGTCAGCGGAACACGTGGATGTTCTCGCGCACCCAGTCATCGTAGGTGCGAAGGGGCCGGCCGACGATGTCCTGCACGGACGGCCGCTGGTCGAGTGTCCACTGGACGAGTTCGGCGTATCGGGCGCCGTACTCCTCAAGGGCGTACAGCGTCACGTCGATCGCGCCGTCGGGCCAGCCGAGACGTCGCCAGATGGCCCGGCTCTCGTGCGGTGCGAGCTCTACCGTGTCGATGTCGCGGCCGAGTGCGGCGGCGATGCTCCGGATCCGCGAACGGGTGCTCAACGGCAGGCCCACCGCCTCGAGAACCGTCCCGGTGTGGCGGTCGCCGACCAGGGCCGCGGTCGCCACGGCGGCGAGGTCCTCCTCATGGATGAACGGGTAGTGGCCCTGGTCGAGGAAGGCCTCCCGGACCACGCCGTCGGCGCGGACCGTGTCGGGCCAGTCCGACCCTGTCGCCGGGTAGGTGCCCTCGACGGCGGCGCCCATCACGGCCGACGGCCGGATGTGCGTCCAGGCGAGGCCCGAGCCCTCCACCGCCTGCTCGATCGCCAGCCAGAACCAGGTCTCCGGCGGGTTCGCCTCCTCGTACTCCGGCCCGTGCGACGACAACAGGACGATCTTCCGGACGGCGGCGTCCCGCGCCAGCGTCAGGACGTCCTGGACCGTCGAAGGACGGGCGCCCGCGAGGAACACGGCCTCGACGCCGTCGAACGCCCGGGCGCACTCCAGCGGCCGGGTGATGGAGCCTTCGACGACCTCGACCGTGGCAGGCCAGTCACCGCACTGGTCCGGCTCGGCGATCACCCGCACCTGCCGGCCGACGGCGAGCAGTTGTCGTGCCAGGCACCGCCCGACGATCCCGGTCGGGCTGTTGCCTTCGTCCTTGCGCGGGCTGACAACGGTCAGCAGGCAGACGCCTTCGGATTCATCCCGCTCGAACCTGTCCACGGCAAGACCTTTCAACGCGTCAGCGGAGATCTTGCACCTGCACCTCGTGGCCGAGGGACAAGGCTGCGGATCGAGACGGCGAAGTTTACCCGGATCTCGCCGGCCGAGGAAGCCGACGTCTGCCCAGGGATGGCCGGCGAGGGGCGGACTCCTGGACGCCCCCGGCCCGGTCCGCGGACGCACGGCCGCTTCCTGACGGCGAGGATCGGCGGCGCGACCATACTTGATCATCGGCGTCATCGCTGGGGTGTGCCGAGCCCGCGAAAGGACCGCCTCCTTGCCGAACGACCCCCGGTTATCGAAACCGGCATTCCTGGCCTGGCTGGCGGCTACGGCGGTCGCCGCCATCCCGACGTGGGAGGAGTGGCGTTTCCGGCTCCGGCGTCCTGGCCGGGGTGTTCGTGTACTTCTGGGCGCAGCACACCCTGTGGGGACGGACACCGGGCAAGCGCCTGCTGCGCATCCGCCTCGTCTCGGCACAGACGACAGGACGGCCGACGGCGGGCAAGACGGCCCTCCGCACGCTGTTCTTCCCGCTCCTGATCCTCGAACCGAGGGTCGGGCCGCTCGCCCTTCTCGTGGACGGGCTGTGGGCGCTCCTCGACGCCGACGGCCGAACCCTGCACGACCGATGGGGGAACACCGAGGTCACCCGACGATACGGAGCTTCCAACGCTGAACCCGAGTCGTGACCTGGGGCGGGCGGATGGGTGGGCCGGGGTCGGTGCAGGCCGCGCTCGTGCCTCCCGGCACTGGCGAGTGCCGGCAACGACCTGATCGTGGAGCACGTCATCGAATTCCGGACCTGGCGCGATCCGGACGCGCAGACCCTGACCCCGCCGGAGGCGGGCCGGGTCAGGGCTGGGCGAGGTAGCTCGCCAGGGTGCCGCGGTTGCGCCGGAGGCCGTCGATGCGCTCGTCCATGGCCGCCAGCTCCCGGTCCATGATGGCCCGCAGGTCTGCGCACCAGTCGAACTCGGGCTGGTCACCCACCGTGCACGGCAGCACCACCCGGATCACCTCGGTGGTCAGGCCCGCGTTCAGCAGGGCGCGGACCTTGCGCACGGTGATCACCGCGTCCTCGTCGTAGGTGCGGTAACCGTTCGCGTCACGCGTGGACTCAAGGAGCCCCTGTGCCTCGTAGTAACGCAGCAACCGCGCGCTGACCCCGGTACGCCGGGACAACTCCCCGATCAGCATGTGACCCCGCCCCCTCTGGGGTTGACCTCCAACCGATGTCGAGCTTCAACGTCGCGCCGTGAGCATACATTTCGCGCTGGCCGGGCGGTCGTGGGCCGCGCGGGCGTGATCTCTCGTCAGCGTCGCGGGTGATCCGGGTGCCCACGATCGCGCCCGGTCGACGCCCCGGGTCACCGGAGTTCGGGGGACAGCAGCCCCATCATGAGGAAGTCGTACCGCTTTCCGGCTCTGCGGAACGCCTCCCTACGCCTGCCTTCCTCGACGAACCCGACCTGTTGGTAGGCCCGCACGGCCGCGGTGTTGTCTGCGACGACCCAGAGCATCACCCGGTGCAGGCCCATCTCCTCGAACGCGTACCGGCAGATCACCCGGAGGGCGTCGCTGCCGTAACCGCCGCCCCAGTGGTCGCGATCGCCGATGGCGATGCTCTGCAGGGTGACTTCTCCGTGGACGAAGTCGGTGTCGCCGAGGGCGACGTAGCCGATCAGCCTCCGGCCGTCGAGCGTCTCGATGCCGAGCACCATCTGCTCGAAGGTGTTGCGCGGCCGGTTCTGGCCCTTCTCGATGTTCTGCGCCAGGGAGATGGGTGGGGTGCTGTCCATCCACCGGCCCACCTCGGGGTCGTGGTACCACCGCCACATCGCCTCGCTGTCGGCCGGCTCAAGGGCGCGCAGGCGGACACGTCGTCCGGTCAGCATGAAACCTCCTCGGGGTCGGACGGCAAGACCTACCAAGGCGTCGTTTCCGGACGCAACGGGATTTCCACCGGCGTGTGCGGCGGAAGGCAGGAGCTCAGCACAAGGATGTACGCCGGGTTCGATCGCGGGGAGGAGGCGCCCGCCGGCCGCCGGGCGGCATCCTCGTCGGGTGACGATCGGGCTGCTTCTCACCCTCGCCGCGCTGGCGCTCGTCGACAGCATGAGCTTCGGGACCCTCGGTGTCCCCGTCTTCCTCCTGCTGGCCTCGGAGCGGTCGCAGGTGTCGCGGTTGCTGGTCTACCTCGCGACCGTGGCGCTGTTCTACTTCGTGGCGGGCGTCGCGCTCATGCTGGGGGTGTCCACGGTGGCGGGGAGCCTCGGCGACGCGCTGCACAGCCGGCCGGCGTACTGGGTCCAGCTCGTCCTGGGGGTGGGGCTGTTCGCCCTGAGCTTCCGCTTCGACCCCAAGCGGCGGACGAGGCTCGGCGAGCCCGGACACCGCTTCGAGCCACGGCCGGGCGGTCCGCGGGCCATGGTGCTGCTGGGGCTGACGGCCGGGCTGCTGGAGGTCGCGACGATGGTGCCGTATCTCGCCGCGATGGGCATCATGACGACCGCCGGGCTGCCGGCCGGGCAGTGGGTGCCGTTGCTGGCGGCGTACGTCGTCGTCATGATCGTCCCGTCGCTGGCGCTGCTGGCTCTCCGGGGCGTCGCCGGCGCGTGGCTGGAGCCGAGGCTGCGGCGGCTGCGGGCGTGGATGGCCGGGCACGCGGTGTCGGCGGTCGGCTGGACCCTGGCGATCGCGGGTTTCCTCATCGCCCGGGACGCGGCGTACTACCTTTTCTTCCGATGAACATGGCTCCGTGGATGGTCCTCGTCGGTCCCGCCGCCGCCGGGAAGAGCACCCTCGGCGCGGGACTGGCGGTGGCGAGCGGGCGGACTTTCGTCGATGTGGACGCGCTCGGCGAGGTCTACTACGGCGAGGTGGGCTGGAGCATGGAACGGCTGCGTGACCGGATCCGCGCCGTGGGCCGGGTGGTGCTGGTGCTGCCGTCCCCCGATCCGGAGCGGTCGGTCGAGATCCTGCGGCAGCGGAGCCTGGCGGCCAAGGGGACCGACTGGATCAGCGCGGACGGGCACGACTTCCTCCGCGAGTGGGTGCGTGATCCAGGAGTGCGCGTGCTCGCCACCATGGTGTTCCACACCGAGGGCGAGGGGCCTGAGCAGAGCGTCGGACGTCTCTTGACGATGTGCCGCTGAGCCGGCGCGACGGGACGCCGGTGATCAGGGGGATGGATCGGGTGGCCGCGGAGCGTCCTAGCCGCGCGGGGCGTACATGATGACCAGGACGCCGAGGAGGCAGATCGCCGAGCCGACGACGTCCCAGCGGTCGGGCCGGAACCCGTCCACCACCACGCCCCACAGCAGCGAGCCGGCCACGAACACGCCCCCGTAGGCGGCGAGGATGCGGCCGAAGTGCGGGTCGGGCTGGAACGTGGCGACGAACCCGTACAGGCCGAGCGCGATGACGCCGGCCCCGATCCACACCAGGCCCCGCTGCTCCCGCACCCCCTGCCAGACCAGCCAGGCCCCGCCGATCTCGGCGAGGGCGGCGACCACGAACAGCAGCAGGGAACGGGCGACAGTCACGGCTGCGACTGTAACGGCAGGGGACAGCCTGGGTCGGCGGCGCACGCCGCCAGGTCGTCGCAGCCGGCGTCCACCGCCTGGAGCAGTGTCTCGTGCACGGTCCGCAGGTCGGCGATCCGCTGCTCCACCTCGGCGAGCTTCGCCGCCGCCCGCACCCGCAGGCCTGTGCCATGGCGCCCGGAGCAGCAGCCCGTCCCACGGGCGGCCCCGACGGTAACCCCGGACCCGGGTACGGGGTGCAAGCCCTCTAGCAGAGGAGCCCGCCGTCCTCAGGAGCCGGTTCGCGGGTGGCGGCGATGCCGATGTCGTACCCGCGGACTCCGCCGGCCTCGTGCGCCGCCACGGACAGGAACGCCGTCGCGCCCCCGATGGCCTTGGTGTAGCAGACCCCCTCCGCCGCGGGGAACGGCCGCCAGCCCTCTTGGACGGCGGCACGCGCGTAGAAGGCGGTGAAGTCGCCGCCGGACTCGTAGAACCTGCTCGCGTACGGGAACGGGTCGTCGGGGAAGCAGCCGCCGTGGCGGGCGCGCTGGACGGCGCCCGCGGGGTGGGCGGCGAGGATCGGCTCGGCGGCCAGCACCGGGACCAGATCCTGCTCGGCGGCGCGGCAACCGGACGCGGTCACCGACCCGATGGCCGTCCAGCCGAGCCCGCCGGCCACCAGGGCCACCGCGACCAGGGCCACGACGGTCTTGCGCACGCGTGCCGGCGCCCCCGGAGGCGTCATGGGCCGGGACAGGGTCACGTGGGGACTCTACGGCCGGCGTTCCCGTTGATCAACAGTGGGGAACGCGTGGGTGCGGGCGAGGACGACCGTGGCGAGGACGGGGACGAGGAGCGCCAGGACGGTCCAGGGGAAGGTGGCGGGGCCGTGGAGGTCGAGGAGGAGGCCGCCGGCGACTCCGCCGCCCGCCATGGCGGCGTTCCACAGCGTGACCAGCATGGCCTGGGCGGTGTCGGCGGCGGCGCCGCCCGCGTGGCCGGCGGCGGTCTGCAGCAGGGTGGGGATGCCGCCCCAGCCGAGGCCCCACAGGGCGGCCGCGGCGTACACGAGGGCGGGGCTGCCGGTCGGAAGCACGAGGAGGGTGGCCGCCGCGGCGACGAGGAGGGTGCCGGCGACGGTGAGGGCGCGCAGCCGCCGGTCGATGTGCGCGCCGGTGATCCAGATGCTCGCCAGCGAGGCCGCCCCGAAGACGAGCAGCACCAGGTCGACGGAGGCGCCGAGGCCGAGGTGGTCGAGGAAGGTGGCGATATAGGTGTAGAGGACGGTGTGGGCCAGCACGAAGACGAGGGTGACGAACAGGATGGCGGCCACGCCGGGGACGGCGAGCGTGCGCAGGATCGGGTGACGGCCTTCGCGGGGCAGGCCGGGCTGGTCGGGGACGAGCGCGGCGATCCAGCCGACCAGGACGACGGCCAGCGCGGTCATCACCCAGAACGTCGTCCGCCAGCCGAGCGCCCCGCCGAGCCAGGTGCCGGCAGGCACGCCCAGCGACAGGGCGGCCGGGATGCCCGCCATGACGATCGCCATCGCCTTGCCCTGCAGGTGGGCGGGCGCCAGCCGGCGGGCGTACCCGGCCAGCAACGCCCAGATCACGCCCGCGGCCACGCCCGCGACGAACCTGGCGGCCAGCGTCAGGGGGAAGTGCGCCGAGACGGCCGTGACCGTGTTGGCCAGCGCGAACCCGGCCACGCCGGCCAGCAGCAGGCGCTTGCGCCGCCACCCGGCCGTGGCGGCGGTGAGCGGGATCGCCGAGACCGCCGTTCCGACGGCGTAGACGGTGACGAGTTGCCCGGTGGCGGACTCGCTGACGCCGAGGCCGGCGCTCATGGCGGGCAGGACGCCCGCGGGCAGCGCCTCGGTGAGTACGGTGACGAAGGCGGCCGTGGTCAGGGCGGCCAGGGCGGCCAGCGGCAGTGCCCGGGTGCCGGTGTCCGGGCGGGAGGCGGTGTCGTTGCTCATGCCGCGTATGCTCGAACCTTCACATCGATGTGAAGGTCAACACGGCTGGGTGTGAGGTGGGCCACATGCGGATCGGCGAGCTGGCGGAGCGCACCGGGACGGCGCGGCGGCTGCTGCGCTACTACGAGGAGCAGGGGCTGATCGCCGCCTGCCGGGCCGCCAACGGCTACCGCGAGTTCGACGAGCGCATGGTGGACCGGGTCCTGCAGATCAGGGGCCTACTGGACGCCGGGCTGCCGACGCGGATCATCAAGCAGATCCTGCCCTGCCTGGACAGCCCGCGGGTCATCCACTTCTCCGACGCGACACCGGAGATGATCGCCACGCTGGAGGTCCAGCGCGACCGGATGACGCAGCGCATCTCGTGCCTGACCCGCAACCGGGACGCCATCGCCGCCTACCTCGAGGAGGTACGCGGCGACGGGTGACGGCCCGGCCGGTTCGCGGGCTACGACCGGGGCTTGGTGCAGGTGCCGGGGATGTAGCCGGTCATGCCGTTGTAGGTGATGTACTGCCAGACGGCCGAGGTCTTGCCGCAGAGGGTGTAGCGCTCGCCGTCCTCGCCGTGGTGGCAGCTGAACGTCTTGTTCTTGAGGACGAGGCCGAGGGGCGTGGCGTTCACCTTGGGCTTCGTCCGGATCTTGATGTTCTCCTTGGCGATGGCGTACCCGCCGTACAGGCAGTAACGCCGGGCCGCCGCCTGCGCGGCGGGCTCGGCCGTCGCCGCCGGTGTGGCGGGCGAGGCGCCGGCCGGTGCGGCGGGCGCGAGGGTGCCGGCGGCGACGGCCGCGGCGAGCGTCAGCGTGCGCAATCCCTGCTTCATCGTCATCATGGTGTTTCCCCCGTGGTTCGCTCGAGCCGAGCAAGATCGCTCTAGAGGTATCAGGGAAGCGACGCCATTAACGGGACAATCCGGCCCAATGTGACTTAAACCACTCCGGCGGTGCAGCATGGCGTTTCGGGGACGTGACGGCGGGTAAGGCCGCGGGTAGCTTCCGAGTCGCCGGAAGATGCCTGATGACCAGGGGCTTCGAGATGTCCCGGATCACGCTGACGAGCGCCGCACGCGCAGCGCTCCACCCTGACGAAGTGGTCTTCTTCGACTGGCACGTCACCGGCCTGTGCTGCGCGGACGCCGGGGAGTTCTCGGTCAGGCCGCTGCGCCGGTCGCGGCTGCCCCGGCGGGCGCGCCGGCTCGGGGGCGGTCCGGTGTACGCCCACCCCGTCGCCTGGGTGCACCTCGTCGAGCTGCCGGTCACGGTCGACTGCCGCCCGCTGTGGCGCTGGCGGCGGTTCACGACCGATCTGCCGCCGGACGCCGGGCTGCGCTGCTGCCTCGGCCGTCCCGTCATGGGAGAACACCCCGGGAGGTAACCGGTGAACGTGCGTTCCATCATCATCTGGACGGCCGTGGCCCTCGTCGGCGCGACGGGCTGGGCGGTGCTGGCCCTGTCCCGGGGCGAGAACGTCAACGCGGTGTGGCTGCTCGCCGCCGCGCTGGGGTCGTACGCCATCGCCTACCGCTTCTACGCCCGGTTCATCCTGAAGAAGGTGCTGGGCGCCGACGACCGGCGGGCGACACCCGCCGAGCGGCTGAACAACGGCATCGACTACCACCCGACGGACCGGCGCATCCTGTTCGGCCACCACTTCGCGGCGATCGCGGGGGCCGGGCCGCTGGTGGGGCCGGTGCTGGCGGCGCAGATGGGCTACCTGCCGGGCACCATCTGGATCGTCGCCGGGGTGATCTTCGCCGGGGCGGTGCAGGACATGGTCATCCTGTTCTTCTCGATGCGGCGCGACGGCAAGAGCCTCGGCCAGATGGCCCGCGAGGAGATCGGCCCGGTGGGCGGGGCGGCGGCGCTCGTCGCGGTCTTCGCCATCATGATCATCCTGCTGGCCGTGCTGGCGCTGGTCGTCGTGGGAGCGCTGGCCAGGTCGCCCTGGGGCGTCTTCTCCATCGCGATGACCATTCCGATCGCCTTCTTCATGGGTTTCTACCTGCGGGTGCTGCGGCCCGGCCGGGTCGTGGAGACGACCGTGATCGGGGTCGCGCTGCTGATCCTGGCGATCATGGCCGGCGGGTGGGTGCAGGAGTCGAGCTGGGCGCCGGTGTTCACGCTGAGCCCGTCGGCGCTGGCGTTGTGGCTGGTCGCGTACGGGTTCGTCGCGGCCGTCCTGCCCGTGTGGATGCTGCTGGCGCCACGCGACTACCTGTCCACGTTCATGAAGATCGGCACGATCGCGCTGATCGCGGTGGGCGTGCTCGTCACGACGCCGCCGCTGCGCAACACCGCCTTCACCCCGTTCGCCTTCAGCGGTGACGGGCCGGTCTTCGCCGGGTCGCTGTTCCCGTTCGTGTTCATCATCATCGCGTGCGGGGCGCTGTCGGGGTTCCACGCGCTGATCTCGTCGGGTACGACCCCCAAGATGATCCAGAAGGAGCGCCAGGTCCGGCTGATCGGTTACGGCTCCATGCTGATGGAGTCGTTCGTCGCCGTCATGGCCATCACGGCAGCGTCGGTGCTGAGCCCCGGCCTCTACTTCGCGATGAACTCCCCCGCCGGGGTGGTGGGCGCGACCGTGCAGTCCGCCTCGGAGGCGGTCACCAACATGGGCTTCGTCATCACCCCCGAGCAACTCCAGGCCGCGGCGGCGTCCGTGCAGGAGGAGACGCTCGTGGCGCGCACCGGCGGCGCGCCGACGCTGGCCGTGGGCATCTCGCAGATCTTCTCGGGCTTCCTCGGCGGGACGGCGCTGCAGGCGTTCTGGTACCACTTCGCAATCATGTTCGAGGCGCTGTTCATCCTCACCACGGTCGACGCGGGCACCCGGGTCGGACGGTTCATGCTGCAGGACACGCTGGGCAACCTGTGGAAGCCGATCGCGCGGGTGAGCTGGTGGCCGGGTCTGATGGCGACCAGCGCGGTGGTCGTGGCAGCCTGGGGATACTTCCTCTACCAGGGCGTCAACGACCCGCTCGGCGGCATCAACCAGCTCTTCCCGCTGTTCGGCATCGCCAACCAGCTCCTCGCGGCGGTGGCGCTCACGGTGGCCACCACGCTGCTGATCAAGAGCGGGCGGCTGAAGTGGGCGTGGGTCACGGCGGTGCCGCTGGCCTGGGACGTGGCGGTCACGCTGACCGCGAGCTGGCAGAAGGTCTTCTCGGCCGATCCCGGGCTCGGCTTCTTCGCCCAGCGCGAGCGCTACCAGACCGCCCTGGAGCAGGGGCAGGTCCTGGCCCCGGCCAAGTCCGAGGCCGCGATGCGGCAGATCGTGGTCAACTCCACCGTGGACGGCGTCCTCGCGGCGCTGTTCGCCGTGCTGATCATCATCGTGCTGCTCGACGCGTTCCGGGTGTGGGTGAGGGCGATCCGGTCGCCTGAGCCGCTGCCGAGCACCGAGGCGCCGTTCGAGGAGTCGCGGATCCTCGCGCCGGCCGGGCTCCTCGCCAGCCGCGAGGAGAAGCAGTCGATGGCAGGGACCGCCGGCGGCCCCTAGGGCATGTCATGTCCACCCCGCCCCCGACGCCACTGGCACCGCGCTGCAGCAGCTGCGTGAGCACCTCGACGAACAATTCGACGAGGTCCACGCCCGCCTGACCAGCATGGAAGTGGCGGCCAACGACGAGCTCGCCGCCCGGCGGGCAGACTCCTAGATCACCGACCCGCAGGCAGCTGGGGACCTGCCGCCCCCGGGCCCTGCCACCTCACGCGGGCGACTGACGCGGTCATCTGCCGGTGCAGATGGGGGCGACCGCCATCAGGGCTGGCCAGGCGCGGTCGACGGCGATGTTCGTTTGGTCGACTCACGCGGAAAGCGCCCGTGACCATCACGGCTTGAGGGGCGCAACCGTCCAGGCCTTGGTGCCGTCGAGGCCCGCTCGACGAGCCTGGTGTCCGGCACGAGCCGGCGGCGTACTCCGGCTCGTCGGCCTGCCTCCGGCCGCCAGTCTCGCCTCATGAAATGCCGACAGATAACCACCAGACTACTTATAGTGATCGCGTGGAAACGGATGATCTGTGTACTCACCTGATCATTCTCGGCTTACGCCAACAAACCGCCCGCGTGTACGTGCAGCTACTCTCAATGCGGCAGGCGACCGAGGCGGCGCTCGCCGAGGCCCTGGACCTGCGACCCGAGCAGGCACGTGCCGCGTTGAAGGAGCTCACCACCTGGGGCCTGGTGGGCCGGCACGACGCCAGCGGCTTCCGCGCGGTGGTGCCCGAGGTCGGGCTCGACGCGCTGGTCAGGCGGCGGCAGGCCGACGTCGAGCGGGCGCGCATCGCCGTGGGCCACGCCTTCGAGACGCAACGCAGGACCACCCGCAGGGCCGAGGTCGACTCGCCGGTCGAGGTGGTGACCGGCCCGGCGGTGAAGCTGCGCATCCGGCAGCTCGTCAACAGCGTCCGGCACGAGATCCGGCGGCTCGACCGGCCGCCGCACCTGTTCGGGCCCGTCAACAGGGCGGAGATCGAGCAGCTGGCCCGCGGTGTGACCTACCGAGTGGTCTACGCGCGAGAGTCCCTGGAACTCCCCGACTACCTGGAGGAGAACGTCACGCCGTGCGTGGAGGCCGGGGAGCAGGCACGCGTCGCCGCGGAACTGCCGGTGAACATGACCATCCTCGACAAGGACCTCGCGTGGCTCACCAGGCCGGAGGATGGCCAGGACGGAACTCTGACGATCGTCTACCCGGGGGGCCTGCTGGAGGCGCTCGTCGGCCTGTTCGAGATCTGCTGGAAGACCGCCGTCCCCCTCCACCTGGCAGCCGGAACGGGACCGTCGATCCGCGCGGCGGACCGCAGGCTCCTCGTGCTGCTCAACGCGGGGGTCAGCGACACCCGGGCAGCCCAGAGCCTCGGGATGAGCCGCAGGACCTTCTACCGCCGGCTGGAGCAGCTGATGGCCCTGACGGCCACGACCAGCAGGTTCCAGCTGGCCGTCGCGGCGGCCCAGCGGGGCTGGCTGTAGACGTGCTCGACGGAAGGGAGCGCAAACGGTGACCCAGCAGCAGTCGCATGAGGAGTTACGCAGGTCCCTCGACGAGGCGCTGGACGCCGGGCCGTTCAGCGTCGCGCTGAGGCTGGCCATCCAGCTCGGTGGCCTGAGCCTCGACCGCCTCCAGCACCGCCTGCGCGAGCAGGGGATCTCGGTGAGCAGGACTGCGCTGAGCTACTGGCAGTCCGGCCGCACCCAGCCCGAACGAGCCGAGTCCATCCGGGCGCTGCGCGCCCTGGAGCAGGTGCTCGACGTGCCGGCCGGGTCGCTCGTCGGCCTGCTCGGGCCACCGCGCCCGCGCGGCCGGTGGACCGGGCCCCACACGCTCCGCCCGGTCCGGCCGGACCGGTCGTGGGCCAGGCCGGAGGGGCTGTTGCGGGTGCTGGCCCAGGTTGAGGCGACCCCCGAGACCATGGCGTACCTGCTGCAGCGGCGGCGCAGCACGCTGGTGCGGCTCGACGCGCACCGGCAGATCCGCTCGGTCTTCATGCAGGTGGTGATGGAGGCGCAGCGCCCCCACGTGCGCCGGGCGCTCATGGTCCACCACTTCCACATGGCCGGGGTGCCCGGCCCGGCCATCGAGCAGCCCCGGGGCTGGCGGCCCGGCAGGGTCAGGAGCGACCCGGAGACCGGCTTCGAGGTCCACGAGATGATCCTCGACCGTATCCTCCCGCAGGGCGCGACCGCGGTGGCGGAGTACACCCTCGCCTTCCCGCCCGGCCACCTCGACCCGCACACCGCACACCGGGTGGTGTCCGGGACGCGCGAGCTGACCATCGAGGTGGTCTTCGACCCGGCGGCGCTGCCCCCGCTGTGCCGCGGCTTCTACCAGCCGTCGATCGCGCACCCGCGGACCGCGACGGAGGAGCTGTGGATCGGCGGCACGGGCACCGCCACGTACACGCTCTTCGACCCCGAGCCCGGCATCCACGGCGTGGCCTGGTCGTGGGACTGACTACTCATGGAGGACCGCCGGCGAGGTGGCGTCGCGGCGCAGCAGCCGCGGCGCCCCCGTGCCGTCGGCCGGCACGGCGAACAGCGAGACGCGCCCCCCACCGTCAGGCCGGGCGTAGGCCACGGTCGCGCCGTCCACCCAGGCCGCCTGGTCGTCCACCTCCGCCCGCTCGGCGAGCGGGGTCTCGCGTCCGGTCCCCAGGTCCATGACGTGCAGCCGCCAGCGCGGGCCGGTCCGCTTCTTGTAGGCGATCCGCGTCCCGTCGGGCGACAGCGACGGGCACTCCACGTCGCGGGTCACCGCGGTGAGCCTGCGCGTGGCCAGGTCCCCGCGCAGCAGCCAGATCCGGCCGCCCGACCCCATCGTCGCGTAGAAGGTCCGGTCGTCGGCCGCGAACGTCACGCCCCAGAAGTTCCGGTCCTCCCGCTGGTACGGCCGGCCGTCGACTACTACGGAGAAGTCCTCCAGCGAACCGTGCAGCGTCCCGGACACCGTGTCGTAGATGCCGGTGGTGGTGGCGAACCCGCCCGGGTCGTAGGAGTCGCCGGAGCGGAAGACCGTCCAGGCCGCCAGGCGGCCGCTCGGGGAGACTCGCGCCCTGCTGGGCGTGCCGTCGATGCGGACCGGCTCGGCCATCTCCTTGTCGCCGCGCAGGAACGCCGCCTCGAAACCGGCGGGCACGGCGACGGTCCGCAGGCACACCGTGGTGCCCCCGGCGGTGTAGGCGCGCAGGCAGGTCCGGGCACGGCGGACCGGCGCCGCGCCCGCGTCCGTGACCGGCACCTGCGCGAGGGTCCGGTCGCGGTCCAGGAACACGAGGGTGCCCGGACCGGCCTCGGCCGCGGCCTGCGTGGCCGGCTGCTCGTTCCCGGCCATCGCCCAGGCCACGTAGCCGCCGCCCGCGCAAACCAGCGCCACGATCGAGCAGATGCCAGCGATGATCCGGCGGTGATGGGAGTTCACGACGAGATCTCCTCTCCGCGGGGCGGGAACGCGCAGGCCGGCACCAGCCCCGCCGCCAGCAGCGCGGCGAAGACCACGAAGGAGACGCCCAGGTCCCAGCCCGTGGCGAGCGCGCCGAAGGCGATCGTGCCGCCCATGCGGGCCAGCGCCTGACCGGTCTGGGTGATGGCCAGGCCGCTGGCGCGCAGGTGCTCGGGAAGGTAGGGCGCGAGGTGGGCCATCAGCACCCCGTCGGTGGCCGCGTAGAACAGCCCGTGCAGCAGCAGCACGCACGCGGCGGCGACCGGGCCCTGCCAGGCGGCGGCGAGCAGCCCGTAGGCCGCCGCGAGCAGCGCGTGGCCGGCGACGAACACCTTCCAGCCGCCGACCCGGTCGGCCAGCCTGCCCAGCGGCACCGCCGCGACGAGAAACACCAGCGAGGTGGCCAGGGGCAGCAGCGGCAGCGTGGCCGCGCCGAGCCCGGTCTGCCGCTGGACGCCGACGAAGACGAACGCGTCCCCGGCCGTGACCAGCCCGAGCATGGCCGCGTAGGCCGCCACGCGGCGCAGCGGGCGCCGCGCCAGCAGGCCCCAGCCGTCACGCAGGGACACCCGCGGCCGGGCGGCCGGGGCGATCCGCCGGTCGCGGACGAAGAAGGCCAGGGTCACCACCCCGATCATGGCCAGGCAGAAGCTGGTGACGAAGACCGCGTCGTAGGCGTCGCCGACCGCGGCCACCAGAGCGAACACCACCACTGGCCCGAGCAGCGCGCCCGCCGTGTCCAGCGCCCGATGGACGCCGAAGGCGGCGCCCAGCGCCTGCGCGGGCGTGGCGGCGGTGATGAGGGCATCGCGCGGGGCCGCCCGCAGCCCCTTGCCCGCCCGGTCGACGGCGACCGCCACGCCGATGCCGGAGACCGCCCCGCCGACGAGCGGGAACAGCAGCTTGCTCGCCGCCGACAGACCGTAGCCGGCCAGTGCCACCGCCTTGGGCCGCGCGGACCGGTCGGCCAGGTGGCCGCCCGCCAGCCGCAGCAGCGCGCTCGCGCCCGTGTAGAGGCCGTCGAGCAGTCCCAGCTGCACGAAGCCGGCACCGAGGCCGTACAGCAGGTACATGGGCAGGAACGCGGCGACCATCTCGGCGGAGATGTCGGTGAAGAAGCTCACCATGCCGAGGCCGACCACCGTGGCGGGCACGCGGGCGGATCTCAGCCGCCCGGCCGCCGCGGGCGTCCCGGTGGCCCTCATTGTGGACAGATACACGGTTCACCTTTCCTGGGCGGAGGGCTTGGCAGGCGGTGGGGTGCGGGACGGCGGAGCCGTCCCGCACCCCGGGGCGCCGGTCAGAAGGTCAGGCTCCAGCGGTTCAGGACGCCGTTGTCCTGGTCGAGCGTGTCCTTCACCCGGAGCCGCCACTGCCCGTTCGCGGCCGTGCCCGAGCCGTCCACGGCGGTGCTGACGGTGAGGTCGGTACCGTCCTCCTTGCTGTGCGCGGCCTTGATCGGGAAGATGTGCCCGCCCGGGGCGACCAGCTCGACGACGAGGTCACCGCGGTAGGGGTGGGAGATGCGCGCGTTGACCCGCAGCCCGGCCGGTGCGTTGCCCGACTGGCCGGTGACCTCGATGGGGCTCTCCACGCTGCTGCGGTCCGGCACCGGGAACTCGGTGTCGTTGCTGAAGGTGGTGTCACCGCCGCCGGACGAGGTGATCTGCACGTCGTCGATGGCGGCCTCGATGAGGCTCGCCGTCCCGACGTCGGCCGCCTCGGCGAGGATGCGGACGCTCTGCCCGGCGAAGGCGGACAGGTCGGCGGTGAGCGTCCGCCACTGGCCGTCCAGGTCGGTGGCGGCGGTGCCGGTCCGTGAGAGCACCGTGGCGGTCGAATTGGCGCCGACGACCTTGACGCGGAGATAGTCGTCGGGGCCAGAGTTGTCGCGGTGCGCGAAGGTGTGCGACAGCGTCAGCGTGGACGCGCCGGCGGGCAGCGTGATGGCCGGGGATCGGACGGTGGTGACGCCGCCGTCCACGTCGTCGGCGCCCGGCCCGGACCCGGCCAGCCTGCCGGTGACCAGGGCGTTGACGCCGCTGACCGTGGTGCCGAGCTGCTTGACGCCCGACTCGGCGGTCTCCTCCGGGTCGCCGCGCTCCCAGCGGCCGCTGGTGGCGGTGTCGGAGCTGGCGGGGTTGACGGTCCAGCCGCGCTCGGCCTCGAAGTCGTCGGCGAAGACGGTCGTGCCGCCCCCGTCGCTGCCGATGGTGAGCCGGACGGTGGTGGTCTTGCTGAGCGAGCCGGAGGTGCCGGTCACGGTCAGGGTGTGGGAGCCGGCGGGCGTGCCCGCGGCCACCGAGACGTTGAGCGTGGCGTTCGCGGTCGCGCCGTCGGCCACCGTCACCGACGAGGGCGTGACCGTGGCGGTGACGCCGGAGGGCTGGCCCGAGACGGCGAGCTGGACGGTGCCGGCGAAGCCGTTCTGGCCGGCCACCTGGACGGTGGAGGTGCCCGAGGCGCCGGGGGCGACGTTGAGCGAGGAGGGCTGGGCGCTCAGCGAAATGTCCGGCGTGGTCGGGCCCGCCTTGTGGCAGGTCGCGGTGCCGCTGTCGGTGAATGTGCGGCCGGCGATCGACACGAAGTCGAACCGGTAGCCGGTGCTGGACAGGGTCAGCTTGAGCACGCCGTGCGTGTTGGCGTTCTTGGCCTGGAGGTTGGCCGGGTTGCTGGTGCTGAGCGAGTAGAAGCTGCGGCCGCCCGTGCCGACGAGGATCTCGCGGATACCGTTCGGGGTGGCGTTGCCCAGATGGTCCTGCAGGGCCCACCGCTGGTAGTTGTGGTCGTGGCCGGCCAGCATGAGGTCGGCCTTGTGGTCGTAGAGGGCCTTCCACAGCGGCCGAGTGCCCGTGGACGGGCTGTGGTTGCCGACGTTGTACAGCGGGTGGTGCAGGTAAGCCGCGGTACACGGCTTGGCGTTGGCGGCGAGGTCCTGGCGCAGCCACTGCTCCTGGGCCGAGCCGGCGCTCATCGAGATGTTGCTGTTGAGCGCGATGAAGTGCCAGTCGCCGATGTCCCAGCTGTAGTAGCCCTTGCCGCGGGCGCCGGCGCGGGCGCCGAAGTAGTCGAAGTAGCCGGACGCGCCGCTGGTCTTGTACTCGTGGTTGCCGGGGATGGGGTAGGTCTTGTCGAAGAAGGGGCCCCAGGTCTGCTTGTAGGCGCCGTTGTACTCACTGAGCGTGCCGCTCTCGTAGGCGTTGTCGCCGGTGGTGAAGACGGCGGCGGGGTTGATGGCGGTGACGAGCTTGGCGGTGCTGGCGCACGCGCTGCCGCAGATGTCGCCCGCCCCGGCCACCACGACCTCGGCTGCCGCGAGGGGCTGGGCGCCGGCCTGGTAGCCGTCGACGGTGTACGCGCTGGCCGGGTCGCCGAAGCTGGGCTGCACGGTGACGCAGTCGCCTTGGAGGGCGCGGGTGGTGAACACCCGGTCGCGCCAGGCGTCGCCGGTGAAGCGGAAGCCGCCGCCGGCGGAGCCGGTCACGGTGAGGCTGTCCTTGCCGCGCAGGTCGAGCTTGGTGAAGCGCAGGCGCAGCCACTTGGCGCCGGAGCTGCACACCTGGCGGGCCGCGGCCTTGGCCGCCGAACCGGACACGTCGGCGCTGCCGGTGGTGGCGCCGGTCTCGGCGAGCTGCGGCACGGTGTCCTCGGCCGGCGCGGCCTGCGCCGTCGTGGCCTGGACCGTTCGCAGGTTCGTGGTAGGGGCCGGACGGCCCTCGACCTGGGTTGGCGCGGCCTGGGCTTGGGCCGGCCCCGGGCCGAGCGCGGCGAGCATCGCCAGGCACGCCGTGCCGGACAGGAGCCGGAAGCGTCTTTGAGGAGGGATCACGGACGGTGTTCCTCTCGGATGGGGGTCAAGAGTCGTGCGTCTCCGTGGGCCCCACGGCGATCGGAAAGCTACCTGCCGTACGCGCCGAGTCAACGGCCTTGTCGGACCTCGTGACAGCATTCAGTGAATGGGCGCGAGGCGCGCGGGCAGGTCAGCCGGAGTCTCCCCTGGCCAGCGGCCTCGTCAACGTGGGCCGTTCCGTGAATTGACGCCTCAGCGCCACACCTTATGTCCCAATTAGGGCATTTTTTGGCTGCTTACCGGCTGAATTGTGGCGCATTGCTGCCATTGGCACTGCTCCCCCCACAACCGGGGCGCCGGCGCAGGACCTTCACCCCATGAGACGACCCAGCCGCGCCTTAGCCGCCATCGCCGTGGCCGCCGCCACGCTCATGGCCACGACCGGCGCTGCACTGGCCCAGCCCCCCACTCCCCCGCCTGGCACGTTCATCGCCGCCGACCCCGCGATGGCCATCCCGGACCGCTACATCGTCGTCCTGAAGAACACCCAGGACCTGCGCTCCCGCGGCGTGGCGCCGATGGCCCGCGACCTCGCCGGCGAATACGGCGGAGCGGTCAAACACACCTACTCCGCCGCCCTCAAGGGCTTCACCGCCGAGCTGTCGAAGGACGATGCGCAGCGGCTGGCCGCGGACCCGGCGGTAGCGTACGTCGAGCAGGACCAGATGGCGACGATCGCCGAACGCCAGGACAACCCCCCGAGCTGGGGCCTCGACCGGATCGATCAGCGCGACCTGCCGCTGTCGCGCTCCTACACCTACACCGGCACCGCCGACGGCGTGAAGGTGTACGTGATCGACACCGGCATCCGCATCAGCCACACCGACTTCGGCGGCCGAGCCGACCACGGCCGGGACCTCTTCGACGGCGACAACGACGCCAGCGACTGCAACGGGCACGGCACCCACGTCGCCGGCACCATCGGTGGCACCAAGTACGGGGTGGCCAAGAAGGCCAGACTCGTCTCCGTGCGCGTGCTCGGCTGCGACGGCAGGGGCCCCGGCTCCGGCGTTCTCAACGGGGTCGAATGGATCATGGCCAACACCGCCGGCCCCGCGGTGGTCAACGTCAGCGTGAAGACCGGCGTGAGCAGCGCGCTGACCAGCGCGGTGCAGGCGTCGGTCGCCAAGGGCTACACCTACGTGGCCGCGGCGGCCAACGACAACGCCGACGCCTGCCAGGTCGGGCCGGCCTACATCCCCGAGGTCATCACCGTCGGGGCGACCAACAGCGACGACAGCCGGCGCAGCACCTCTAACTGGGGCAGGTGCCTCGACCTGTTCGCCCCCGGCGGCGATATCACCTCCGCGTGGCACACCGGTGACACCGCCAGCAACACGATCAGCGGCACGTCCATGGCCTCGCCGCACGTGGCGGGCGCCGCGGCGCTGCACCTGGGCGCCCATCCCGGCGCCACGCCCGCGCAGATCGCCGACGCCATCGTGGCGGCGGCGACCACGGGCAAGGTGACCAACCCGGGCACCGGCTCACCCAACCGGCTGCTGCACATCACGCCGGGCGCGACCGCCTGCGGCCCGTTCGCCGACTCCCAGGCCGCCACGCTGGCGGACCGGGCGACCGTCGAGCGTCCGGTCACGGTCAGCGGCTGCGCCGGCGCCGGCTCCGCCACGGCCAAGGTCACCGTGAACATCCGGCACACCTACCGCGGCGACCTCGTCCTGGACCTGCAGGCACCGGACGGGACGGCCTACCCGCTCAAGGGCGCCAAGTCCGACGACTCCGCCGCCGACCTGACGGCCGAGTACCCCGTCGACCTCAGCGCCGAGATCCGTGACGGCACCTGGCGGCTGCGCGTGCGCGACGCCTACAAGACCGACACCGGCGAGGTCGTCTCCTGGAGCATCGCCCCCTGACCGGTCCATTACCGGTCCACCGGCCGGGCCGGATGCCGGTGACCGGCCGCACCCGCCGCTACTAGGAGCGCTCGGCCGACATCTGGCGCAGGGCCTCCTGCCAGGTGGCGTGCCGCTCGAAGAGGTTGTGCAACCCGGTGCGGTACAGCAGCCGTTCCAGGCTGCCCCGCACGCCGCTGAGGACCAGGCGTCCGCCGCTGTTCTGGCTGTTGTTCAGCGCCACGATCAACTCGCTCATCCCGACGGAGTCGCAGAACGAGACATCGGTCATGTCCACGACGACCCGCTGCGACGGCAGCCGCGCGGCGGCTCGCAGTTGCTCGCGCAGCGCCGGCGCGGCGACCAGGTCGAGCTCGCCGCCGACGCGGACGACGGCCACGCCGTCGACGAGCGTGAGCGAGACGGTGAACGTGGGCGCGTGCTGATGCTGTGATGACATGATCCCGACCGAACCCCCTTGCTCTCACCCTCCCCCCACCCCCGGTTCCAAACGGGGGCCTTGCGGCATTTTCCCTGGTCATGGGCGAGCCCCGAACACCACAAGGTGCGAAAGCTACTTTTTCGGGCAGCTCACCGGAATGCCGTCGAGCTGGTTCGTACGGGGGCGGTCCTCATGACCGGCCCTCCGAGCGCCATGGGTGTCGAGGAGGAGTTCCACCTCGTCGACACCCGGACCCGGCGTCTCGTACCGGGCTCCGAAGCCGTGCTGGACCTGCTGCCCAAGGACTGCTTCACCAAGGAGCTGCACTGCTCGACGGTCGAGTCCAACAGCCGGCCGTGCCTGTGCCTGGGGGAGCTGGGGCGCGAGCTGTGCGCGCTGCGCGAGACGGTGATCGGCAGGGCCGCCGAGCTGGGCCTCGGCGTCGTGGCCGCCGGCAGCGTGCCGCTCGCCGACGTCGGGCAGGTGCGGATCTCCCCCGGTCCGCGCTACGCGCGGATGCTGCGCGACTACCAGCACCTCACCCGCGAGCAGCTCATCTGCGGGACCCACGTCCACGTCGAGCTGGCCGACCGCGACCTCGCCATCCTGGTCGCGCACCGCCTCGCGCCGTGGGCGCCGCCGCTGCTCGCGCTCAGCGCCAGCTCCCCGTACTGGCTGGGCGCCGACACCGGGTACGCGAGCTACCGCACGATGGTGTGGCGGCGCTGGCCCACCGCCGGGCCGATGGCCGGCTACGACTCCGCCGCCGCCTACGAGCGGATGATCGCCGGGCTCATCCGGTCGGGCGTGATCGGCGACCCCGGGATGATCTACTTCGACATCCGGCCGTCGGCCCACGTCCCCACCGTGGAGCTGCGGATCTGCGACTCCTGCCCGCGCGTGGACGACATCGTGCTGGTCGCGGGTCTGTTCCGGGCGCTGGTGTCGCGCGAGCTGGAGTCCGTGGGTCGGGAACCGCGCCGGGACGTGTGCCTGGAGGCGGTACGGGCGGCGACCTGGCAGGCGGCGCGGGCCGGCCTGGAGGGCGATCTGGTCGACCCGGTGCGCGGCGTGCCCGACCGGGCCTGCCGGGTGATCGGGCGGATGGTGGACGGCGTGCGGCCCCAGCTGGAGGAGTCCGGCGACTGGGCCCTGGTCTCCGGGCTGGCCCGCGACGCGCTGCGCAGGGGCAGCTCGGCCAGGCGGCAGCGGCAGGCGTACGCGCGCCGGGGCCGCCTGGCCGACGTGGTGGACCTGCTGCTCGCCGAGACGCGCTCCGGCTTCCCCACCTCGCGCCGGCCCGCGGCATGACACGGATCAGCTGACGGATCGAAGGAGAGGTATGTGCGGGCTGAGCGGCGAGATCAGGTTCGACGGGACGGCGGCGGGCGTTGGGGCCGTGGACCGGATGACGGAGGCGATGCGTGAACGGGGGCCGGACGGCTCGGGGCTGTGGTCGGCGGCCGCCCAGACCAGGCGAAACGTAACGCCTGCACCGCTGGAGGTCGCCGTCTTGGTGAGCTTGCCGTTCATGTAGGTCTTCCTGATGACGTTGTAGCGCTTCTTGACACCGAGGTTGAGCTGGATGGTGCGCTGGACGGAGAACGACCGGGAGATCGAGCAGGTGCCGCCGACGCCGGCGGAACAGCTCGCCGGCATCTTGTTGCGGTTCACGGCGCCGTTGTGGACGCTCGTCACCTTGATCGAGTACCTGATTTGGGGAATGCCGCCGATCGGGGCCCGCGCCCCGGCAGCAGCAGGGCGGGCACCTGGTAGGCGGTGCTCTCGCCCACCATCTACCGGCTCCACCATCCGACGCGCACGTCCACCCCCGGCGAGGCGTGCACGACCGGGTCCGCGCCGGGCGCGGGCAGACCGGCGGCGTGCAGCAGGGTCTGGTCCAGCCCGCAGAGCCGGGCCTCGTGCAGGGGCCAGGGGGCGTGCTCCACCTCGGCCGCGGCGAGCCGGCCCGCGACCACGGTGAAGAGCCGGTAGCGGTCGGTCAGGAAACTCGCCAGGTCGTCGCGGGCAGGCCCGGTCAGCTCCGCGCCGACCTCGACCCGGACGTCGCCGCGTGCCCCCGGCCGGCCGGACAGGTGGCGGCGGCTCCGGTACCACCACCGCGTGCCGTCGATGTGCACCGACATGTCCGACCAGAAGTACGGCAGCCAGTAGCCGGCCCGGCCGCCCAGCGCCGCCGTGAGCCGTCCGGCGTCCAGGGAGAAGAACCAGATGCCGCTGCGGCCCCGGCCGTCGCGGACGTAGGTGCGCACGTTCGTCTCGGGGAAGCGCGACAGCCAGGGCAGGGCCGGCACGCCCGGCGGCCGGACGTCGTCCATCAGGAACGGGGTCATGCCCACCCAGGCGCTCCCGTCGAACGTCTCCACCTCCAGGCCGCCGGGCACCATGGCGCGCAGGGTCTCGGCGGGGTAGCGCCAGTGCAGGAAGGTGATGTTGGCCCAGCGGTGGTGCATCACCGGCACGGCGACCTTCGGGGTGGGGCGTACACGCATGGCCCGCTCCTACCCCGGTGCGGCCCGGTATGCGCGCGGGGCGGCTCGGGGCGGCCCGCACGCGCGGGCCTTGTCAAGGCTCCTGTTACGGTAGGGCCCGCAGCCCGCCGGGACACCCGGCCGGCCCGTTTCCTCGCACCATCTCCCGCGATCAGGAGAAGTTCGTGACGGTCGCGTCATCGTTGCTCCAGCGTTTCCAGCACCCCGCGCAGGTGATCACCACCGGCTTCGGGTTCGTGGTGCTGGTGGGCACGGCGCTGCTGACCCTGCCGATCGCCACAGTCTCGGGTGTGTCGGCCGGATGGGTGAACGCGCTGTTCACCGCCACGTCGGCGGTCTGCGTGACCGGCCTGGTGGTCGTGGACACCGAGACCCACTGGTCGGTCTTCGGCGAGCTGGTGATCATGGGGCTGATGCAGGTCGGCGGGCTCGGGATCATGACGCTGGCGACGCTCTTCACGCTGCTGATCTCCGGCCGGCTCGGGCTGCGCGCCAGGATGTTCGCCCAGGCCGAGACGAAGACGCTGGCCATGAGCGACCTGCGCCGCGTGGTGCGCAACGTCGCGCTGTTCACCCTGGTCTGCGAGGTGATCACCGCGGGCGTGCTCACCGGGCGGTTCCTGCTCGGGTACGACGAGCCGTTCGTCCGGGCCGTGTACCTGGGGGCCTTCCACGCGGTGTCGGCGTTCAACAACGCGGGGTTCGCGCTGTGGTCCGACAGCCTGATGAGATTCGTCACCGACCCGTGGATCTGCCTGCCGATCGCCGGGGCGGTGATCGTGGGCGGGCTGGGCTTCCCGGTGATGTTCGAGCTGTTCAGGTCGTGGCGGCGGCCGAGCCACTGGTCGGTGCTGACCCGGATCACCCTGGGCGTCACGGCGCTCCTGCTGGTGGTCGGCACGCTGGTGTTCCTGGTCACCGAGTGGCGCAATCCCAGGACGCTGGGGGCGCTCGACGACTCGGGCAAGGTGCTGGCGGCGTTCTTCACCGCCGTCATGCCGCGCTCGGGCGGTTTCAACAGCCTGAACATCGCCGACATGTACCCGTCGAGCTGGCTGGTGACCGACCTGCTGATGTTCGTCGGCGGCGGCAGCGCGGGCACCGCCGGCGGCATCAAGGTCACCACGTTCGGGCTGCTGGCGTTCGTCATCTGGGCGGAGATGCGCGGCGAGTCGGATGTGAACATCGGCCACCGCCGCCTGCCCCAGGCCGCGCAGCGCCAGGCCATCTCCATCGCGCTGCTGAGCGTGGCCCTGGTGGCGGTCGCCACCTACCTGCTGTTGGTGCTCACGCCGCACGGGCTGGACCAGGTTCTGTTCGAGGTGGTCTCGGCGTTCGGCACCGTGGGGCTGTCCACCGGCATCACCGCCAGCGTCGGACCGGTCGGTCACGTGCTGCTCGTGGTGCTCATGTTCATCGGCAGGACGGGACCGCTGACGCTGGGGACCGCGCTGGCGCTGAAGGACCGGACGCGCCGCTACCAGCTTCCCGAGGAGCGGGTCATCGTCGGCTGAGCGTCTCCCCCGCGGACCGCGTGCCGGCCTCGTCGCGGGCGGGCCGGGCGCCGCGGGTGGCGCTCCAGAGGGCGACGGCGATGTAGAGGACCTGCTCGGGGACGCGCAGCCACAGCGGGGTGGCCTCGCCGCCGTTGAACGGCGTGCCCGCCAGGGCCGCGTGGACGTTGGCGGGCAGCAGCAGCACGAACATCACGGCCAGGCCGAGGCCGGCGAGCCGGCGGGTGCCCGCCATGACCAGGCCCGCCGCGCCGAGCACTTCCAGCACGCCGGTCAGGTACACCATGGCGGCGGGGAACGGCACGAACGGCGGCACCATCCGGACGAGGTCGGCGTGGTTGGGCATGACCGTGACGCTCTCGGGGACGAAGTGCGCCGAGGCGGTCATGAGGAGCATGACGGCCAGCGCGTGGGCGGCGCTGACGGACCACGAGGCGAACCGGCTGACGCCGAGCGCCCCCAGGCCGCGGAACACGAGCAGGGCGGCCAGGAGGACGAGGGGAACCTGCATGACGACTCCAAAACGGATAGCTCCACTATCTAGATAACCTAGATAGTGGAGCTATCCAAGGGAGATGTCAACCCGCCTGCGGCCCGGGGGAGGCCGGGAGGGGGATCAGCCCTGCAGGACCGGGTAGCCATAGCCGGCCACCTGCGAGACGGGCCGCACCCGGCGCTCGACCTTGCCGTTGCCGGTGTTGCCCTCGACGGTGCTGATCGTCCCGTCGCCGTTGTCCTTCTTGACCAGGCCGACGTGGTCGATCGCGCTCAGGTTCCTGCTGCCGTCCCAGTCGAAGAAGACGACGGCGCCCGGCTTCGGCGTGGTGCCCCAGCGCTTGTTGGCCTTGAACCACTTGGCGTAGGTCACGGTGTAGGCGTCCCAGCCGACGGAGGGGCGGGCGCCGGCCTTCTCGCCGACCCACGAGACGAACATCGCGCACCACGGCGCGTTGGCGTAGGCGCGGACGTTGCCGCCGTCGCGGGCGACGGTCTCGGCGGCCCGCTGGGAGGACATGTACCAGCTGTGGAACGGGGTGCCGCCGCCGGCGGCGTTCTCCTTGACGCCCACCTGCGACTCCGCCACCCTCAGCAGGGCGTCGGCGCTCAGCGGCTTCTGGTAGGCCGCGGCGGCGGCCCGGGGCTGCTCCTGCGCCTGCGGGGCGGTGTCCGCCGGCATGCCTACCTGCGCCTGGGCCGGCTGCGCGATGGTCATGGCCGGGACAGCACCGAAGGCGGCGCCTGCCGCCACGGTCAGACCGATGACGAACCGCGGGAGGTTCGCGGGCACGATGGCACGGGAGAGGTCACGCTTGGTCATACTGGGGTTTACTCCTTGCTTCCATGCCGCCTACCGGGTTAGCTGACGGATTCGGGCCTGGAAGTGCCCTACGGCACGCCGCCGCCTGTGGCGGGCGTGCCGATTCACCCCATGAGAGATTGGGTCCCCGGTTCCGCGATCTGTCGCGGATTCGGCGGCCGCGTCGTCCCCTGCGCATCGATCATGCAGGCGGCGCGAACGCGGTCTCGGCGTTTGGCTAGGGCATCACGCGGCGGAGGTACTGACATGCCGGACGTGTGCCTCGATGTCCTCAAACGTAAGCGAAGCGTATAGAGCGGTGCAAGCGGAGTCCGGGTCCGCACCTGTGAACCCCCCGCTCCACCTGGGGTTTAGCGCTGAAGTTTTTACCTACCTCCCCTGGCGAAAGTGGTTTCGAGATGCTGTCCCCCCGTTCGGTAAAGAGGCCCGGGACCTGATCGGCGCCGTGGCACACTGGCCGGACGTCCGACTCCCCGAGCGAGGTCGCCCCCACGATGAAGCGCATCCTCAGCACCACCCGAGGCCGCGTCGCCGCGTCGATCGCCGCCGTCCTCGCCCTGCTCCTGCTGGCGTACGGCATGCCCACGCTGGCCCTGGCCGGAGAGGTGCCGCCCAGCACCGACGCGGGCGGCGTCGACATCGGCGGCCTCTCCCCCGAGGCCGCGCGGGCCAGGCTGGAGGAGGAGTTCGGCCGGCCGGGCCCGCTGAAGGTCGAGGTCGCCGGCCGCACCGTCACCATGAAGCCCAAGGACCTCGGCGTGACGCTCGACGCGGGCACCACGGTGGCCCGCGCCATGGACGGCCACACCACTCCGGCCGGCATCGCGCGCTCGCTCTTCGGCACCCGCACCGTCCCACCCGTCGTCGAGGTGGACGACGAGCTGCTGGGCGAGCGGATCGCCGCCCTCGCCAAGCGGGTCGACCGGAAGCCGCAGGAGGGCGCCATCGCCTACCGCGGCCTGGAGCCAAAGGTGACGCTGCCCAAGGCCGGTCGCGCCCTCGACCGGAAGGAGGCCGCGCGGGCGATCCGCGAGGCGTTCCTCGCCCGGCGCGACGAGGTCACGCTGCCGGTCCGCACGACGCCCCCGTCGGTGCCGGCCGCGAAGGTGAAGGAGATCGCCGGCTCCACCGCGCGCACCGCGGTGGCCGCGCCGCTGACGCTGTCGGCCGGGGACAGGCGGGCGACCCTGTCGCCCGCCCAGCTCGCCGCCCACCTGCGGTTCGTCCCCGACGGGCGCGGCGACATGCGGCCCTCGTTCGACGCCGCCGAGCTGGTGGACGGCCTGCGTGACACGCTCGTCGAGGAGGACCGGCGCCCCAGGAACGCGGCCTTCCGGATCGCCGGGGGCCGGCCGAGGGTCGTGCCGCACCGCGCCGGCCGTGACATCGACCCCGACGGGCTGGCCAAGGCCGTCGCCGCCGCCCTCACCGGCGGCGAGCGCGCGGTGCGGGTCCCGATCGTCGAGGCCCAGCCCGACCTGACCACCGCCAAGGCCAGGCGGCTCGGCGTGAAGGAGAAGGTCGGCTCCTACACCACCCAACACCCGTGCTGCGCGCCGCGGGTGACGAACATCCACCGGATCGCCGAGATCGTCGACGGTCACCTGGTCCTGCCGGGCCAGACGTTCTCGCTGAACGGCCTGGTGGGCAGGCGTGACCGGGCGCGCGGCTTCGTCGAAGCACCGATGATCATGAACGGCCGGTTCGTCAACGACGTCGGCGGCGGCGTGTCACAGTTCGCGACCACGATGTTCAACGCGGTGTTCTTCGGCGGGTTCCAGGACGTGCAGCACACGCCGCACCAGTTCTACATCTCCCGCTATCCAGCGGGCCGCGAGTCGACGGTCTCCTTCCCGCAGCCGGACTTCCGCTGGCGCAACGACTCGCCGTACGGGGTGCTGATCAAGACGTCGTACACCAACACGTCGATCACCGTGCAGTTCTGGAGCACCAAGCGGTGGGACATCGAGTCGGAGAGCTCGGGCCGCTACAACGTCAAGGACTTCCGCAAGATGAAGGACTCCGGGCCCGACTGCCTGCCGATGGAGGGCGTGCCGGGCTTCGCCATCGACGTGTGGCGGATCTTCAAGAAGGGCGGGAAGGTCGTCAGGAAGCAGCGCTTCCACACCGTCTACCAGCCCGAGCCCCGCCTCACCTGCACGGCGCGGACGTAGCCGCCCCCCGCGGCCCGTCAGAGGACGTAGCACTCCACCTCGGCGCGGCGGTAGGACAGGCCCCCGGCGACCGAGTCGTCGATGCAGGCGCGTTCGGCCTCGCTGAGGGGCAGCACGCCGCACACGGTCACGCCGGAGTAGGTGCGGCAGTCCAGCGTGGGGTCGGCCCGGCCGACGCGGTAGGAGGCCCGGACCGAGGCGCGGCACCTGGTCCGCACGGCCGGGGCGTCCGCGTGGCGGCACTGGGCCAGCAAGATCCGGTACTGCCGTTCGCTCACCTCGCCCTGGGAGCCGCCCGCCTGGGCGGAGCCGGCGAACAGGGTGAGCGTGAAGAGGGCGGACAGGGTCCCGAGCCCGACAGTGATGATCTTCCTCATGGTTCCCCCCTTCCCCACGACGTACCGCCGTGGGACCTCGCCAAACCAGGCCCACCGCCGACCGGGCGGCCCACGGCGATCGTGGGGACATGCCCCCTCCGCGCTCCACCGGTATGAGCTGGCCTCTCCTGGTGCACAGGGCTGGAGCAGGGCGCGACATCCAACTCTTCGGCGCCGTCCTGTTGTCTGACCAGGCGTCCGGCGGGCATGGTGGGGCAGGTGAGCGCAGATGAGACGCGTGACGGGGTCAGGCTGACCAACCTCGACGGGCCGCTGTTCGACGGGGCCGAGGCGACCAAGCGGGACCTGGTCGACTACCTCGACACCGTCCGCGACCGTATCCTGCCGGTCCTGCGCGGCCGGGCCCTGTCGGTGATCCGCGTACGGCCGGGGCAGGCGCCCTTCATGCAGAAGAACCTGCCCACGTACGCGCCGCAGTGGATCCGGAGGGTGTCCGTCTGGGCGGAGGCGTCGCAGCGGCAGGTGTCGTACGCGTTGTGCGACGACCGGCGCACCCTGCTGTGGTTCGCCAACCAGCGGGCCGTCGAGTTCCACCCGGCGCTGGTGCTGGGCGACCGGGCCACCCACCTGGTGCTCGACCTCGACCCGCCGGGCGACGGGGCGTTCGGCCTGGCCGTACGGGCGGCGCTGCTGGTGCGCCAGGCGCTGGACGACGCCGGGCTGGCCGGCGCGGTGAAGACCAGCGGCGCCAAGGGCGTGCACGTGTTCGTGCCCATGGCGGAGGGGGTGGCCATGGACGACCTGGCCGCCGCCACCCGCGCCCTGGCGGCCCGCGCCGAACGGCTGGACCCGGCCCTGGCGACCACGGCGTTCATCCGGGAGGACCGCGAGGGCAAGGTGTTCATCGACTCCACCCGGGCCGGCGGGGCGACCGTGGTGGCCGCCTACAGCCCGAGGATCCGGCCGGGCACGCCGGTGTCGTTCCCGGTGGCGTGGGCGGACCTCGACCGGGTGTCACCGGCCGACTTCACCGTCCGGACCGTGCCGGACCTCCTGGGCGACGGCGACCCGTGGGCCGCCCTGATGCCCGGTCCGCAGCGGCTGCCCGCCGACCTCGTGGAGGAGGGCCACACGATCCCGGTGGCCCGCGTCCAGGCCATGCACGAGGGCAAACGCCGCACCCGCGCCCGCCGCGGCGGGTGACCTACCTTGGCGCGCGGGAGCGCCGTGGCCGTCTCTTCGTGATCACTCCTGGGTGGGGGCGACGACCGCCACGCCGCCCGGGGGGACGTCGCCGGTGAAGGGGGCGCCGGTGAGGAGGTCGGTGCCGGAGAGGCCGGTGACCGTGGCGGGGGCGGGGCCGTGGTTGATGAGGAAGGTGTGCGCGCCCCGCCGTACGAGCTCCAGGTTCTCGGGCAGGTCGCGGGGCCGGGAGACGCCCGCGCGGTCGAGCAGCGCGCCGAGCAGGGGGCGCAGGCCGGCGGGGGTGAGGCCGGCGGCCAGGTAGCGGGCCGTGCCGGCGCCGAAGTCGTGGCTGGTGTAGGCCGGGTGGCCGGCGTCGGGGCCGTCGGCGAAGTGCTGTTCGGCCCTGGCCCCCACCAGGTGGACCCGCTCGGACCAGACGCGGCCGGTGCCGCCTCCGGTCAGCGTCACGGTCTCGTGCTCGCGCAGCGGGTGGAACTCCTCCACCGACAGGCCCAGCAGCTCGCGCAGCGCTCCCGGGTACGGGCCCTCGTGGACGGTGTCGTGCTCGTCCACGACGCCGGAGAAGTACGAGACGAGCAGGTGGCCGCCGCCCTCGACGTACCGCTGCAGGTTCTTGGCGGAGCCCTCGGTCAGCAGGTACGAGCTGGGCAACACCACGACCTTGTACGCCGAGACATCGGCGGAAGGGTGGACGAAGTCGACGGTGACGTGCTCCCGCCACAGCGCCTCGTAGAAGGCGTCCACCCGCTCCCTGAACGCCAGGTCACCTGTCGGCCGCCACTCCAGCTCCAGTGCCCAGTACGACTCCCAGTCCCAGGCGACGGCCACCTCGGCGGTCACCCGGCCGCCCCGCACCGGGGCCAGGCGGCGCACGTCCGCTCCGAGCGCGACGACGTCCTGCCAGATCCGCGTGCCGGTCCCGCCGTGCGGCAGCATCGCCGAATGCCACTTCTCCGCGCCGGACCGGGAGGCCCGCCACTGGAAGAACAGCACGGAGTCGGAGCCCCTGGCGACGTGGGCGAGGCTGTTGCGGCGCATCTCGCCGGGCCGCTTGGCGATGCCGCGCGCCTGCCAGCTGATGGCGCCGGTCGAGTGCTCCATGAGCATCCACGGCTCGCCGCCGGCGAGGGAGCGGCTGAGGTCGGCCGACATGGACAGCCAGATGTGGTTGTCGGGCTGCTCGCCGTTCAGGTAGTGGTCGTTGGCGATCACGTCCAGTTCGGGCGCCCACCGCCACAGGTCCATGGACTTGCAGTTGACGGTGCCCGCGAAGTTGGTGGTGACGGGCTTGCCGGTGCGGCGCAGGATGTCGCGCTGCAGCCGGTAGTGCGACAGGTGCTCCTCGCTCGCGAAGCGGGCGTAGTCGAGGCGCTGGGCCGGGTTGACCACGGTGTGGCTCCACCGGGGCGCGTCGATCTCCTCCCAGTCGCCGTAGCGCTGGCCCCAGAAGGCGGTGCCCCAGGCGGCGTTGAGCGCGTCCAGGTCCTCGTGGCGCCGGCGCAGCCACAGCCGCCAGGCGGCCGTGCTGGCGGCGCAGTAGCACTCGCCGAGCGGCGCGCCGTACTCGTTGTGCACGTGCCACATCACCACGGCCGGGTGGTCGCCGTAGCGCTCCGCGAGCCGTTCGGCCAGCCGGGCGCTCGCCGCGCGGAAGGCGGGGTGGCTGGAGCAGGCGTGCTGCCTGCCGCCCGCGCCGACGCGCACGCCCTCACGGGTGACGGGGAAGGCGTCCGGGTAGGCCCGGGAGAACCACGCGGGGGGCGCCGCGGTCGGGGTGCCCAGGTTGACCGAGATGCCCGCGTCGTGCAGCCGGTCCACGATCGCGTCCAGCCAGCCGAACTCGTAGACCCCTTCGCGCGGCTCCGTCTGGACCCAGGAGAAGACTCCCAGGCTGACCAGGGTGACCCCGGCCTCCCGCATGAGGCGGACGTCCTCTTCCTGCACCTCGGCGGGCCATTGCTCCGGGTTGTAGTCCCCGCCGAACGCGATGCCCTCCGGCACGGCCGGGTATCGACTCACAAGTCCCCCTATGTTGCGATATATGGGTCAGGCCTTGACGGCGCCGCTGCTGAGGTCTGTGCGCCAGAACCGCTGCATGGTCAGGAAGAGCGCCACCAGCGGGATGAGCGCCACGAACGTGCCGACGAGGATGAGGTTGTAAAGGCTCGGGTTGTTCGCCCCGGCGTTGAGCATCGTGAACAGCCCCACGGTGAGCGGGAACTTCGTGTCGTCGCCGAGCATGATGAACGGCAGCAGGAAGTTGTTCCAGATGGCTACGAACTGGAACAGGAAGATGGTCACCATCCCCGGCGCCATCAGCGGCAGCGCCACCCGCCGCAGCAGCGTCAGGTGGGAGGCGCCGTCGATGCGCGCCGCCTCCAGCAGCGAGTCGGGGATGGCCGCCGCCGCGTAGACCCGGGCCAGGTAGATGCTGTACGGGTGCAGGATCTGCGGCAGCAGGACCGACCAGTAGGTGTCGGCCAGCCCGATCTTGCTGAACAGCAGGTACTGCGGGATCGCCAGCACCACGGCGGGCACCAGGATGCCGCCGATCAGCAGGTTGAAGATCAGGTCGCGGCCGGCGAAGCGGTACTTGGCCAGCGTGTAGCCCGACACCGCCGACACGGCCGTCGACAGCAGCGCCCCTCCCCCGGCGTACAGGAGGGTGTTGAGCATCCACAGCCCGAACACCCCGTCCCGGTAGGCGGCGAGGTCGGCGAGGTTGTCGAGGAAGCCGGTGCCGATCGCGTACGTGCCGGTCGAGAACAGCTCGCCCGGCGTCTTGGTGGCGGCGACCACCACCCAGCTCACCGGGAACAGGCAGTAGACGGCGCCGAGCAGCAGCACCCCGGTCGGCACCAGGCCGAGCGGCCGTCGCCCGGCCGCGGGCGCGTGGCGGGAGGCGGGGGCGGAGGTCGAGGCGAGCGTCGAGGTGGCCATCACGCCTGCGCCTCCCCGAACGCCCGGTCGCGCACCACGCGCAGGAACCCGAACGACAGCACCAGCGACACACCGGCGATCACGATGGCGGTCGCGGCGGCGGAGTACAGGTCGCCGGTCACGAAGGCGTCCCGGTAGACCTTCATCAGGGGGCTCCAGGTCGAGCTGATCGTGTTGGACAGGGGCCGCAGGGTGCTCGGCTCGGTGAACACCTGGACGGTGGCGATGACGGAGAAGACGGTCGTCAGGATGATCGCCGGCGCCAGGATCGGGATCTTGACGCGCAGCGCGATCTGCAGCTCCGACGCGCCGTCGATGCGGGCGGCCTCGTAGAGGCTCTGCGGGACGGCGCGCAGGTTCGTGTAGAGGACGAGCATGTTGAAGCCGGTGCCGCCCCAGACCGCGATGTTCGCCATCGAGTAGACGACCGTGGTGCGGCTCAGCAGGTCCGCCCCGAACAGCTCGTGGAACGGGCTGAGGCTCGGCAGGTAGAGGAAGCCCCACATGAGGCCGGCCGCCACCCCGGGCACCGCGAACGGCAGGAAGATCGCGATCCGGGCGAATCTCGCCAGCCGTACCCGGGCGGTGTCCAGCATCAGCGCGAACAGCAGGGCCAGGCCCAGCATGACCACCAGCACCAGCGCGCCGTACCCGAGGACGCGCAGCCAGCCGGCCCACAACTCGCCGTCGCCGACCGCGGCGACGTAGTTGTCGAGCCCGACGAACACCTCCTTGCGCGCCCCCTTGCCCAGCCCCAGGCCGGACACCTTGGTGCGGTGCAGGCTGAGGTGGACCGTGTAGCCGATGGGCACGACCATGAACAGCGCGAACAGGATCATGGCGGGGGCGAGGAACAGGTACGGCACCAGGCCGCCCCGGCGTCGCGTCCTCGTGGCGTGAGCCGCACGGGCGCTCACGGTGCGAGCCCTCACTGCGCGATCTGGAAGCCGGACTTGGTCATGTCGGCCACCGTCGCGTCCTGGATCTCGACCAGGGCGTCGGCGAAGGACGACTTGTCGGCCGTGGCCTTGTCGAAGGCGTCCTTGTAGGCGTTGTAGGCGACGTTGACGTTCGGGCCGAAGGTGAAGCCGCGGGCGCCGGCGGTGTTGGCGGCGGCCTGCTTCCAGAAGTCGGGGACGTCGGAGAAGTAGGCGGGCGGCTCGGTGAGCAGCGAGGTGCCCTTGGTGGCGGCCGGGTAGATCGCGCCCTCCTTCACCAGCAGGCCGAGCGCCTCGGGGTCGGTGTTGAGCCAGGTGGCGAACTTGGCGGCGGCCTGCTGATGCTTGGAGGCCGCGGCGACGGCGACGGCGGAGCCGCCCCAGAAGCCGGTGTGGTTCTCGCCCGCGTTCCACTGCGGCAGCGGCGCGATGGCCCACTTGCCCTTGGCCTTGGGCGCGTTGCTCGCCAGCGGGCCCGGCGCCCAGACGGCCGACGGCCAGGTGAGGAGCTTGCCGTCGTTGAGCGCCTTGTTCCACTCGGGGGTGAAGTAGGGCATGGTGTCGATCACGCCCTCCTTGACCAGGCCGCCCCAGAAGTCGGCCATCTTCGTGGTGGGCTCGTCGTTGACCGCCACCTTCCACGCCTCCCCGCTGATCGACCACCACTGGGCGCCGGCCTGCTGCGCGAGCCCGGCGAAGCTGCCCGGGTCCTTGCTGGAGAACGTGCCGAGGAACACCTTCGGGTCCTTCTTGCGCACGGTCCTGGCGGCCTCGGCGTACTCCTGCCAGGTCCTCGGCACCTCGATGCCGTACGTGTCGAACAGGTCGGCGCGGTAGTAGAGCATCATGGGGCCGCTGTCCTGCGGGATGCCGTAGACCGCCTCGGTGCCCAGCGTGACGAGCCCCCACACACCCTCGCCGAACTCCTGCCTGACCGGCTCCGCGGCGGCCTTGATGTCGGCCACGGCGTCGGCCGCCACGAAGGACGGCAGCGCCTGGTACTCCGCCTGCATGAGGTCCGGCGGGTTGCCCGCCTTGGCGGCGGTGAGGAACTTGGTCGCCGCGTCGTCGCCGCCGGCCTGGGTGCTGGACACGACCTGGATGCTCGGATTGGCCTTGTTCCACACCGCGACGACCTTGTCCATGCCGGGCACCCAGTTCCAGAACGTCAGCCTGACGTTCTCGGCGGGCGCGGCGGTGTCGGCGGGGGCGGCCGTGTCCTGGGCGCCGCCGGAGCAGCCGGTCACAAGGGCGGCAGCGAGGGCGGCGGCGGCGAGCCTGTTCATGCGCATGGGGGCCTCGACTGGTGGAAGGCGTCTGTGAACGTTCACAGCGTGTTGGCCGGGAAGTCGGCTGTCAACCCCTCGTTACGTTCTCGTTAAACCACCCCAAATGGGATCTAGCGCCGCATACATCCGTCTGTGTACGCTCACAGAGTTCTGACAACGAGCCATGAGATATTGGGGAACGTGAAGAGGCCGACCATCCACGACGTGGCCAGGGTGGCCGGGATCTCGCGCGGCACGGTCTCGCGCGTGCTCAACGGCGACCGCTACGTCAGCCCCGCGGCCCGCCTCGCCATCGAGCGGGCCATCGCCGAGACCGGCTACGTGGTCAACCGCAACGCCCGCAACCTCGTCAGGCAGCGGGCCGGCTCCGTCGTCATGGTGCTGTCCGAGCCGCACGAGAAGCTCTTCGAGGACCCCAACTACAGCACCACCATCCGCACCGCCATCCGCCGCCTCGGCGAGCGCGACCTGTCACTCGTCATGATGATCGCCGGCGACGACCGCGACCGCGAGCAGGTCCTGCGCTACATGCGCGGCGGCCACGCCGACGGCGTCCTGCTCGTCTCCACCCACGCGGGCGACCCCCTGGTCGACGCGCTGCGCGACGCGCGCCTGCCCGCCGTGTCGTGCGGCGCCGTGATCGGCCGCGAGTCGGTCATCCCGTACGCGGCCTGCGACGAGCGGGGCGGCGCCCGCCAGATGGCCGAATACCTGGTGTCCCGGGGCCGCAGGCGGATCGCCATGATCACCGGCCCGATGGACACGCCCGGCGGCATCCAGCGGCTGGAGGGCTTCGCCGACGTCCTCGGCCGCAAGGCGTCCACGAAGCTCGTCGAGCACGGCGACTGGACCCAGGCCAGCGGCGAACGCGCCATGGCCCGGCTGCTGGAGCGGGTGCCCGACGTCGACGCCGTGTTCGCCGCCTCCGACGTGATGGCCTCCGGTGCCCTCCACACGCTGCGCCAGGCGGGGCGCCGGGTGCCGGACGACGTGGCGGTGGGCGGGTTCGACGACTCGTCGGTGGCGATCTCCACCCACCCACCGCTGACCACGGTCCGCCAGCCGCTCGCGGACGTCGCCCAGGAGACGGTCCGGCTGCTGCTCGCCCTCATCGACGGCGCCGACCACGTCGACCCCGTCACCCTCCCCACAGAGCTGATCGTCCGCGAATCGGCCTAACCTTCACGACGTCGCGACGGCCATCCACCGGGAGTCCCGGCAGGCGCGCCCGATCCTCGTGGCGGCCGCGGTGGACGCAGGACACCCTCCGGCAGGCCGTACGGACAGGTCGCCGCACTACGATTCCCGGCGTGGAGATCAGACCAGGAACGACGGCGGATGCCGACCCGATCGCGGCCCTGCACACGGCGAGCTGGCAGACCGCCTACGCGGGGATCATGCCGGGCGCCTACCTCGACGGACCGCTGCCTGACGAGCATCTGGCGCTGTGGCGGGCCCGGCTGAGCCGGCCGCCCGGAGGTGACACGTGCCTGCTCGTCGCCGGTGACGGTGACGGCCTCGCCGGGTTCGCCTACCTCTGCCTCCGCCCCGACGGCCGGGTCCTCCTCGACAACCTGCACGTGCGGCCCGCGCTGAAGCGCTCCGGCATCGGCTCGCTGCTCGTCCGGCGGGCCTGCGGCTGGGTCGCCGCCGACCACCCCGGCAGGGTCCTGTTCCTGGAGGTGCTGCGCGACAACGCCCCGGCGCGGGCGTTCTACGAGCGGATGGGCGGCGTGCCCAGCAAGGAGTTCGTGGAGAAGGCCGCCGGCGGGGTCGAGCTCGACGTCGTCGAGTACACCTGGGACCCGTCCGTCCTGGCCGCCGTCCGCGGCGCCTGAGCGGTCAGTCCGGGCACAGCGGCAGGCGCACCACGAAGCGGGCGCCCGGACGGTGGTCGGTGAGGACGAGCCTGCCGCCGTGGGCCACGGCGATCTCCCTCGACAGCGGCAGGCCCAGGCCGGTGCCCCCCTTGTCCAGGGCGCGGGCCTCCTCCAGCCGCACGAAGCGCTCGAAGATCCGCTCGCGGTCCTCCGGCGCGATGCCCGCGCCGTCGTCGGTGATCGTGATGACGACCTCGTCCCGGTCCTCCTCCACGACCACCTCGACTCGGCCGGCCGCGTGCCTGGTGGCGTTGTCCAGCAGGTTCGTCAGCAGGCGGTCGAGCTGCAGCGGGGAGCCGAGGACCGGGGCTGGCGGGCAGGGCGGGGCGGCGATGGCCACCCGGCCGCCCGCGCGGCGCCGTACCTGCTCCCTCACCAGGTCGCACACGTCGACGACCCGGCGCTCGGCCGCGACGCCCGTGTCGAGCCGGGCGAGCATGAGCAGCTCGTCGACGATGCCCGTGAGCCGTTCGACGGACTCCAGGGCGCGGGCGCCGGCGGCGGGCCAGTCGGTCTCGTCCGGGTACGCGGCGGCCAGCTCCAGTTGCGTCCGCAGCCCGGAGATGGGGCTGCGCAGCTCGTGCGAGGCGTCGGCGACGAAGCGGCGCTGGGTCTCGGCCGAGCGTTCGAGCCGGTCGAGGGTCGTGTTGGCGGTCACGGCCAGGTCGGTGATCTCGTCGCCCGTGTCGGGTACGGGGACGCGGCGGCTCAGGTCCTTGCCGCTGATCTCGGCCAGCACGGACCGGATGCGCTCGACGGGGCGCAGCGCGGAACCCACGATCATCCAGGTGACGCCGGCCACGCCCAGCAGGATCAGCGGGGTGCCCAGGAAGACCAGGGCACGCAGCCGGCCCAGAACCGTGTTCACCCTGTCCAGCGACGCGGCCCCGTACACCGTGACCGGCCCCTCCGGCGTGCGCACCAGCATGGCCATGACCATGCAGTGGTGGTGGCGCGCGTCGGTGGCATGGTGCAGGAGGTGCTCGGTGACGTGGGCGACGCCGGGGTTCCGCGGCCGGATGGTGGTCAGGCGGGGTTCGAGTGGCCGGCCGGGGGTGGCGGCGAGCACCTGGCCTTGCGGGGACACGACCTGGAGGAGCTGGAGGCTGGACGGGGTATTCAGCTGCGCGGGAAGCCGGCCGGTGCGGGCCTGCTCGGCCACCCATCCGACGGCCGTCTCCAGGTCGGTCCGCACGGCCGTCCGGAGGCTGCCGGGGACCGCGGCGAGGGTGATGGCGGACGTCGTGATGAAGACCAACGCCGCGACCAGGGTCGCGACGGTGGTGAGGCGCGCCCGGATCGAGCGAGGAAAGATCCGTATCACTGTCTCGAATACCCCTGTATCACTATCCGTGACCGTCACCCCGACAGTTCGCTGGAACTGCTTCTTTTTCCGTCACGTCGGGTAATGGTTGGGGGCTCCTTGGTGTGGCGGTGAGCGCCGGGGGGCCGGCCCGCCGGGTTCGCTCTGGGCGATTCCGCTGTGGGCGTGCGCAGCCCCTCGCACGGACGCGCTGCGTCAGAGTGGGCGCATGAGGCTACTTGTGCTGGGCGGGACCGAGTTCGTCGGCCGTGCCTTCGTCGACGAGGCGCTCGCGCTCGGCGGCGACGTGACCGTCTTCAACCGGGGCACCCATGAGCCGCCCCCGGGCGTCACGGCCCTGCGGGGCGACCGGTCGGCTCCCGGCGGGCTCGCCGCGATCGAGCGGGGCGAGTGGGACGTGGTGGTCGACACCTGGTCCTGGGCGCCGTCCGCCGTCCGCGACAGCGCCCGGCTGCTGGCCGGCCGCGCCGGCCACTACGTCTACGTCTCCAGCCGTTCGGTCCACGGCTATCCGGCGCCCGCGGGGGCCGACGAGAGCGCGCCCGTGGTGGCGGCCTCGCCCGACGACGAGGACGCCGCCGACTACTCCCGGGCCAAGACCGGCGGCGAGCTGGCCGCCGTGGCGGCGTTCGGCGACCGGGCGCTGCTGGCGCGGGCCGGGCTCATCCTCGGGCCGTACGAGAACATCGGGCGGCTGCCCTGGTGGCTGACCCGCGTCGCCCGTGGCGGCCCCGTCCTCGCCCCGGGCCCCGCCGACCTGGGCCTCCAGCTCATCGACGTGCGCGACCTGGCCTCGTGGTGCCTGTCCGCCGCCGGGCGCGGGCTCGGCGGCGCCTACAACGTGGTCAGCCCGCCGGGGTTCACCACGACGCGCGAGCTGCTGGAGAGCTGCGTACGGGTGACCGGGTCCGACGCCGAGCTGCGCTGGCTCGACGCCGAGACGATCCTCGCGGCCGGGGTGCGGCCGTGGTCCGACCTGCCGGTCTGGATCGTCGGAGAGGGACACGACACCATGCACCGCGGCGACGTGTCCAAGGCGGTGGCGGCGGGGCTGCGGTGCCGGCCGATCGAGGAGACGGTGGCCGACACCTGGGCCTGGCTGCGGAGCATCGGCGGCCACGCCCCCATGCGCGGCGACCGTCCCGCCGTCGGCCTGGACCCGGAGGCGGAGGCCAAGCTCCTCGGCGGCTGACCGCCGCCACTGATCTCCCCAGGATCGGCGGCCAGTCTGCGCCACGCCGGAGACCTGCGGACACTACGCTTGGTAAGCGTATGACTGCATGGTTTCCGGCGAGGCGACGGGCGGCGCCGTGGATGGTCCACGGCGCCTTCGGGCTGTCGCTCGTGTTCGCGGCGGCCGGGGTCGCGGGCGAGGGGGACATGGCGGCCGGCCTGGGCGGGCTGCTGCTGGGTGTGCTGTACGCCGCCGCGGTGGTGCCGTTCACCGGCGATCCCGGCTCGGGGCGCTACGGGCCTGCGTGGATGGGGCTGGCTCTCGTGACGCTGGCCTGGGGGGTGCTGGCGATGGCCGCCGCCTGGTACGTGCTGCCGGCGGTGCCGCTGGTGTTCGCGTGGATGCGGCTGGTGCCGTTGTGGGCGGCGACGTTCGGGGTGACGGTGCTGGGCTGCGCGTCCGTCGTGTCGGTGGCCCGGCAGGTGGGCGGGGTGTCGGCGCCCGCGGTGCTCGGGCCGCTGGCCGTCGCGGCGGTGGCGGCACTGGCCGCCCTCCGGCGGCCGGGCACCCCCCACGCGAACGGCGGCCCCCATGCGAACGGCGGCCCCCCGCACGACCGCCCGGCCGCTCCGGGCGAGCCCTTCCCCAACGACCGCCCGGCGGCTCCGGGTGAGGCCTTCCCCTACGACCGCCCGGCCTTCCCTGGTGAGCCCCATCAGCGGCGCCGTGCCCCCGGCGCGCACCGCCGCCGCGGGCACCTCCCGTCCGGCCGGCCGGGACACCCGTACCCGCGGGAGGAGCCCGGCGGCGAGCGGCCCGGCCCGGCGACCCGCCACGATCCCCGGACCGCCGTCGGCCGCCCCCCGGCGGAGCCGCCCGAGCCCGCGGGGACGCCGCCCGGGCCCACGGCGGGCCACCGGCGGCTCCGCAGGTCGTCGCTGGTGGGAGCGGTGCGCCGGCTCAGCGACGCGACGGCGGCCCGTGCCCGGATCCCGGTACGGTTCGGCGTGTCAGGCGCGCCCGTCGAGCTGCCGCCCGCCCACGACGTGGTGCTGCTGCGGGTCGCGCGCGGCGTGCTGGGCAACGTCGGCCGGCACTCCGGGGCCCGCAACGCCGGGGTGACGCTGGCCTACCTCGACGACCTGGTCATGCTGTACGTGTCCGACGACGGCCGCGGCTTCGACCCCTACACGACCACCGGGCGCGACCTGCGCGAGATGCGCGAGCGGGTCGAGGCGCTGGGCGGCACCCTGACCGTGCGGTCCGCGCCGGGCGGCGGCACCGCCGTGGTGGCGGGCCTGCCCCGATGACGCCCGTTCAGGGGGTGACGATGGGGAAGTCCGGCCTCGGCTCGTCCAGCACGGACACCAGCCGCTGCAGCACCGCGACGCTCCCCTCGCGTTCCACCCCCTCCACACCCCTGCCCGCCAGCAGGCCGATGAGCTGCGCCTTCGTCAGGCTCAGCGTCAGGTCCACCGGCTCGTCGGGTGGGTCGATCTGGTGGACGAACGCCCCGTTGGACAGCGTCGTCCGGTAGCGCTCCCCCAGATCGGTCAGGTGCCAGTCGATGGACAGGCTCTCGTTCCACGCCCGTGGCCCGTGGACGCGGATGGCGATCGAGTCGAAGATCTGGTCAACGCCGAGCGCCTGCGCCAGGTCGGGGCAGGCGGTCGCCGTGACGGCGGGCACGATGCCGTCGGCCAGTTCCCGCGCGCCCGTCAGGTAGACGTTGCGCCAGGTGCCGTTCTCGGCGCCGTACCCGAGCCGGGTGTAGACCTCGGCGAGCAGGTCGCGCGCCTGCTTGTTGCCCTCGTCGGCGAAGACGGCGTGGTTGAGGAGCTGTGCGGCGAAGCGCAGGTCGCCGTCGCCGATGTACCCCTTGGCCAGGGTCACCACGGCGGCGCCGCCGCCCATGCAGTCCACGTAGCGGATGGCGCTCTCGCGGGGCGGGTGCTCCCACAGGTGGGCCGGGTTGCCGTCGAACCAGCCCAGGTAGCGCTGGTAGACGGCCTTGACGTTGTGGCTGAGGGAGCCGTGGAAGCCGCGGGCGTGCCAGGCCCGTTCCAGACGGGGCGGCATCCGCAGGGTCTCGGCGATCTCGGGGCCGGTCAGGCCCTTGTTCATCAGGCGTACCGTCTGGTCGTGCAGGTAGGCGTACAGGTCGCGCTGCTGCGACAAGAAGCGCACGACCGCGTCCGCGCCCCAGGTGGGCCAGTGGTGGGAGGCGAAGGCGACGTCGGCGCGCCCGCCGAACAGCGAGATCGCCTCGGTCAGGTGGCGCGACCACGCGCGGGCGTCGCGGACGGCGGAGCCGCGCAGCGGCAGCAGGGTGTGCTGGTTGTGAGTGGCGTTCTCGGCGAGGCAGAGGGCGCGGTGGTCGGGGAAGAGGATGTTCATCTCCGCCGGCGCCTCGGCGCCCGGGGTGAGCTGGAAGACGATCCGCACCCCGTCCACGACCTCCTCCTGGCCGGTTCGGATGACGCTGAGCGTGGGCGGGAGGAGCGAGACCGTGCCGGTCGAGGTGGCCATCCCGAGGCCGGCGCCGACCTGGCCGCTCGGTGAGCGTTCGAGGGTCTGGCCGTACATGTAGACGGAGCGGCGGGTGATCGCCGGCCCCGCGTAGACGTGCTCGGCGACCGCGTGCTCCATGAACCCGGCCGGGGCGAGGATCGGCACGCCGCCGCCGGTGACGCCGCGCACGCCGCCGAAATGGTCCACATGGGCGTGGGTGTAGATCACTCCGGTGACGGGCCGGCCGCCGCGGTGCTCCCGGTACAGGCCGAGCGCCGCCTCGGCGCACTCGACGGAGATGAGCGGGTCGATGACGACGACGCCGGTGTCGCCCTCGACGATCGTCATGTTCGACAGGTCGAGCCCGCGCACCTGGTAGACGCCGTCGGTCACCTCGTACAGTCCCTGCCTGGCGCACAGCCGTCCCTGCCGCCACAGTCCGGGGTCCACGCTGCCGGGGCGCTCCTCCTCCAGGAACGCGTAGGCGTCGTTGTCCCACACGACCCTGCCGTCGGCGGCGGTGACCACGGCCGGGGTGAGCCGGGCGACGAGGCCGCGGTCGGCGTCCTCGAAGTCGCTGTGGTCGTTCGACTGGTCGTGGAGTGGAAGGTCGGCCATGCTCACCTGCATGCCCGGCCGACGGTACGGCCACAGTCAAAGCCCAGCCTCTTTTATCCGGCAATCCACACAAAACACCCTGCATCGGGCGCGGATGGGCAGGTGTGATTGGCTGGACGCTCGGCTGATCGTCCGGGGGGTTCGCGGTGGAAGCGTGGGTGTTCGACCTCGACGGCGTGCTCGTCGACTCCGAGCCGGTCTGGGAGGAGGTACGGCGCGCGTTCGTCGCCGGGCACGGCGGCACCTGGCAGCCCGACACCCAGTCCAGGCTCATGGGCATGAGCACGCCCGAGTGGGCCTCCTACCTGCACGAACTCGGCGTCGCGCTGCCGCCCGGCGAGATCGCCCGCCAGGTGGTCGCCCGGATGGCCGAGCGCTACCGCGAGCACGTCCCGCTGATGCCGCACGCTCAGGAGACGGTACGCCGGCTGGCCGGCCGCCACGCCCTCGGCCTGGCCAGCTCGTCGCCCCGCGCCCTCATCGACGTGGTGCTCGACGCCGCCGACCTGGCCGGCTGCTTCGCCGCAACGGTGTCCACCGAGGAGGTCGCCCGCGGCAAGCCCGCCCCCGACGGCTACCTGGAGGCGGCCTCCCGGCTGGGGGTCGAGCCGCGCAGCTGCGTCGCGGTGGAGGACTCCAGCAACGGGCTGCGCTCGGCCCACACGGCGGGCATGCGGGTCGTGGCCGTCCCGCACCCGCGCTATCCTCCCGCCCCCGACGCCCTCGCGCTGGCGTCGGCGGTCGTGCGCGACCTCGGCTCACTCACCTCCGACCTCTTCGGGTGACGGTCCGCCTCCTGACACCGGCGGCGAACCCGGCGCGTCTCGCCGGCGAGACGAAGTGCCGCCGCGCCCCCAGAAGTCATTTCCCGCGATAATCGCCGCTCAATTGTCCGGCGATCAGCAACGGCACGCGAACAACGAATAACCCTTATCAGAGTCACTCGCGACGAGACAAGCCGTTGCGCCGGGGCCCGGCCAGAACTAATTTACTTGCCATGACCCCCCGAAGATTCGCCCATCGCCATTCCGTCCACCCCTCCAGGGGGTGCGACCAGGCGCTCCCGAATCATTGACCCGGCAGCACAACAATTCTTCGAAAGACAATCCGCAACGACCGGCAGCGATGCGAATATTCACGCGTCCCCTAAGCCCGGGTTGATCCGGCCGCCGCATGGCCGGCCCCGGCGCGCCAGAAAAACGCGCCGCCACATAATCCCCTCCTCCCGGAGGAGGGTTTCACAGCACCATGGCCCGCCCACACGTATGCCCTGAACGGCATTTCGGATCATCACACAGAGGACGGTGGCGATGCAGCACTCACCGAGCACGGACGTCGTAACCGACGAGCCGGACGGCGCGGCGGCGCCGGCCGCGCCCCTTGCCTTCGTCCGGCCGCGGTTACGGCACGACGTGGTCTTCGCCGACACCGGACGGGACGGCGCCTTCCTCCGGCACAGCGACGGCGGGTTCGTGCTGTCCGGACGCACCGCGTACGCCTGGTTGTCCGCCCTGAGCTCCCACCTGGACGGCACGCACACGGTGGCCGAACTGTGCGAGGGCCTGACGGACGAGCGGCAGAAGATCGTGCGGGACGTCATCGGCACGCTGCTCGACCGCGGCTTCGTCCGCGACGCCGTCACGCACCCGCGGACGCTCCCGGCCCGGACGGCCGAGACGTTCGCCCGCCAGCTGGAGTTCATCGCGCACTACGCCGACGACGAGCACCGACGCTTCGCCCGCTTCCGGGACGCGCGGATCCTGCTGGCCGGCGACGACGAGATCGTCACCGTGGCGGCGGCCAACCTGCTGCGTAACGGCGCCGCCCGGGTCGCCGTCGCCGGCGCGAACGCCGGCGCGGCCGCGGCCCTCGTCGCCGCCCGCACGGCCGACGCCCGCACGAGCGCCACGGACACGAGCGCCACGGACACGGCCGACACGGACACGGGCTCGACCACGGGCGCGGTCACCGTGCACACCGGCGGGCTCTCGGCGGACGAGCTGAGCGGGTACGACGTCGTGGTGGTGCTGCTCGGCCGGGGCATGCGGGCGGAAACCCTGCTCGGCCGCCGGTCGGTCGACCACCCGGTCGTGTTGCCGGTGACCCTCTTCCCCGACCACGTGGTGATCGGGCCGATGACGTTCCCGGGAAGCGCGCCGTGCTGGAACTGCGCCATGCTGCGCCTGGAGCCGAGTCTCGGCCCGGGTGCGCTGGCCGGTCTGTGGCGCTCGGTGGCGTCGGGCACCGCACCCGCCACGGTCGCTCCGCTGGACGCGGGGACGGCGGGCATGGTCGGCAGCGAGGTGGCCTTCGAGCTGTTCAGACACCTCACCCACTGCCTGGTCGCCGAGACCGAGGGCAGCGTCCTGGTGCAGGATCGCCTGACGCTGGAGGCCGTGCGCGAGCGGCTGTCGCCGCACCCGGCGTGCCCGGCCTGCGCGGGCCTGCCGGTCCGCACCGCCGGGGATCGGGCGCCCGAGCGGGCGGAGATCGTGCGGCCGCCGAAGCAGAGCGGCGCGCAGCCCTACGAGCGGCAGTTCGAGCTGGTGGCGCGGCATGTCGGCGTCATCATGGAGTTTCCCGACGACCGGCTGGAGCAGGCTCCGGTGAAGGTCGCCCGAGCCAGGTTCGCGGGCGCCGCGGGCCGGCCCGGCGAGGCCGTCGAGGTCACGGACTTCGACCTGCATTCCCAGCTCGACGCGCGTACCAGGGTGCTGCACCGTGGTCTGATCGGCTACGTCGACGCCGTCGCCGCGCCCCCCGCCGAGCAGGTCGCAGGCCTCCCGGTGGTCTCCGGCGGCGGCCTGCTGACCAGGACCGGCCTGCCCGCCCGGCCGGACGAACCCCTCGTCCGGGCGACGTCCATGCTCACCGGCGAGGCCGTCGCCGTCCCGGCCGCCGCGGTGTACCCCTTCCACGAGGTGAACACCGGGCGGCTGGTGGAGAGGAGCCGGGCGGGCGCCGGCAGCGGCCACTCCGGCGAGGACGCCCGCACCGCCGCGCTGCTGTCCGCGGTGAGCCACCGCAGCATGCGCGCGGCCCTGGAGGGCACGAAACCGGTCCGGCTGGACCTGGACCGGCTCGCGACCGCCGAGGACATCGGCTTCCTGGCTCGGGCGGCCGGGCGCCTCGGGGCGGCCCCCGAGGTGCTCCTGCTCAACCCGGGCGAGCCGGCGCCGACCGTGCTCGTGGACGAGCCGTCAACGCCCGGGATGTGGGCGGTGGTGTCCGGCCTGTCCCTGCACGATGCGGTGCTGGAGGCGCTGACCGAGGTCGTCGGCCGGTCGCAGCTGGCCGCCGCCGGTGAGCCGGCGATCTGGCCGGACGCACCGCTGGTGCCCGAGTTCGATCCGCGCGCCATGGCGGCCCCCACCACGTCCGACGCCGCGTCCGATGTCGCGTCCGATGTCGTGGTCACCCCTCGCGAGGTGCTCGACGCGCTCGCCGAGGCCGGCTGCGACGTGTTCGCCGCCGACCTCACCACCCCCGACCTCGCGCTGTCCGGCTACTACGCCGTGGCGCGCGTGCTGATCGTCGAGCGGGACACGTCCCGCTCGACTCGGTGACGGAACGAACAGGGAGAGGAGGGAACAGCGATGAACACGCTGAGCAGCGAGCTCAACGGGCTGGAGACCGAGACGTTCGAAATCAGGGATATGACGGAAGCGTCCGACGATCTCGCGGGCATCTGCAGCTCCAGTTGCAGCACCAGCAGTTGCTGCAGTTCGAGCACCAGCACCAGCAGCACCTGCGGCACATCCAGCTGTAGCTGCGGCAGCACCAGCGGCTGAGCAGGCCGGACGCTCAGCCGCCACACGGGGAATCTTCGACAGCGAGGGACATGTCAATGCTTCTTCAGGAGCTGAACACTCTCGAAACCGAGACGTTCGAGGTCAAGGACGTCTCCGAGGCCGGTGACGCGCTGGCGGCCACCGGGACCAGCAGTTGCAGCTGTACCGCGACGTCCAGCACGACGAGCTGCAGTTCCAGCACGAGCAGTTGCTGCGGCACGAGCAGCTGCAGCAGCGCCAGTACCAGCTGAGCCGGCTGCTCACGGCGACGGAAGGAGAGGGGGTGAAACATGAAGGAGTCACTGTCCGCGTACCTCAACGAGCTTGAGGCCGAGACCTTCGACATCCACGACCTCGAGACGAGCGACGCGTTCGCCATGGCGGCGACCGCGTCCAGCACGGCGAGCACGAGCTGCTGCAGCACGACGAGTTGCGCGGTCTGCAGCACCGTCAACCCATGGGGCTGATCGGCATCAGAGCCTCATGAGACGAAGCAGGGCCACGTCGCACGGCCGCTGATCTCGGTCTTGACCGCCGGCGTCCGGTGGGCCCGCAAGATCCGGGTGGTTGGCGGCCGCCGGTGCGCCTTGCCGCGCGGACGTCAGCCACCTGGACCGCGGCACCGACAAGACTCGCGCGACCTGGCCGACCGAGGAGTGATCATGACAGTTACCGACATCCCACCGTCCACCGACAGCCGCGCGTGCGCGTTCCTGCGCGCGTATCTCGAAGCGGCACTGGAATCGGTGCCGCACCCCCCGCTGCACGTCGCGTCGCTGGGCGCCAGGAACGAGCTGGCCGCGACGCCTGCCGAGTACGCCGCTCCCCCGCTGGGCGTCTTCCTGTACGGACGCACGGCCGTGGTCGGCCCGGCCGGGGCCGTCGACGGCCGCACGTCGCCGTGCCACCACTGCCTGGCGCTGCGCTGGCAGAAGCTGCGCTCGCTGGAGGAGCGCAACACCCTGGAGCAGGGCGTCCACCAGCCGGACCCGGGTGTGTCGCCGTTCCTCTTCGACCAATCGTGCCGGCTGATCGCCGACGTCATCACGACGCTGCTGTCCATGCCCGCGTCCCGCCTGCGCACCGAGGACCACTCCTTCCCGTACGTGTACGAGATCGAGCTGGACAGCGGCCAGGTCCGCCGGTACCCGCTGATCGCCGACCCGGAGTGCGCCCGCTGCTCGGTCCGCCCCGCCGACTCCGCCGAGCACGCCACCATCGAGCTGCGGAGCAGGCGCAAACGCGACCCGGACACCTTCCGCGAGAAGTCCATCCACGATTACCGCCTGCCGGTCGAGGTCATGGCCAACCCCGTGTGCGGCGCGCTCGGCCGGGCCGCGCTGCCCGACATCCGCTGCACGACGACCGCACCGGTGACGGGTTACATGTACATGCGCGGCTCCCAATTGCTGCACGAGTTCTTCTGGAGCGGGCACGCCGACACCTACGCCGACAGCACGCTGCTGGCCGTGTTCGAGGGGCTGGAGAGGTACGCCGGCCTGCACCGCCGTGGGGTGACCGACCCGCTGATCGCCTCCTACCGCGAGATCGCCGACCGGGCGCTGGACCCGCGCGAGTGCGGCGTCTACGCCGACACGTTCTACGAGACCGGGCGCGGTTACTACGTCCCGTTCACCCCCGACCTGCGGATGCCGTGGGTGTGGGGATACTCGTTGCGCGACGAGCGGCCGCTGCTGGTGCCTGAGCGCATCGTCTACTACCTGGGCCAGGACGACTCCTCGAACTTCGTTCAGGAGTGCTCCAACGGTTGCGCCAGCGGCGCCTCCCTGGAGGAGGCGATCCTGCACGGCCTCCTGGAGCTGATCGAGCGGGACGCCTTTCTCCTCGGCTGGTACGGCAGGGCCCCGCTGACCGAGATCGACCCCGCCAGCTGCCGGCGCCGGGACATCCGCACCATGATCGACCGGGTGAGGCTGGCCGGCTACGACATCCGCCTCTTCGACAACACCATCGACCTGCGGGTGCCCGTGGTCACCGGCGCCGCCGTCCGCCGCGACGGCGGCCTGGGCACGGTGTCCTTCGCGGCGGGCGCCAGTCCCGACCCCGAGTCCGCCGTCGCCGCGGCCCTGTGCGAGATCGCCTCGTACGTGCCCGGCTTCGAGGAACGCGTCACCGGCCAGTACGCCGAGGCCACCGCGATGGCCGACGACTTCTTCAAGGTCACGGACCTGCACCATCACCCGCTGGTCTTCGGCCTGCCGGAGATGCGCCGGCACACCGACTTCCTCCTGGACAGCGGCCGCCCGGCGAAGCCGCTGCAGGAGGTCTACGCCGGGTGGAACTCCGAACGGCCCACGTCCACCGATCTGCTCGACGACCTGCGGCACTGCCTGGACATCCTCTCCCACCGCGGGTTCGACGTGATCGTGGTGGACCAGACGTCGTCGGAGCAGCGCAGCCTCGGCGTGCACACGGCGGCGGTGATCGTCCCGGGGCTGATCCCGATCGACTTCGGCTGGGCCAAGCAGCGCGCGCCACACATGCCGAGGATGCGGACGGCCTTCCGCGACGCCGGCTGGCGCGACACCGAGCTCGACCCCTCGGAGCTCCATCTCGTCCCGCACCCGTTCCCGTGATCGCCGGAGGAACCGCCATGAACCTCGCGCAGGACAACCGGGAGACGGCCACGGCCCGGGACTACGTCGAAGCGGTCGTGCGCCGCGCCCGGGAGCCCATGCCGCCGTTCGGCTTCGAGCCGGACTGGGGCGACCAGCCGTACCGCCACAAGGTCTACACCGAGGCCGACCACCTGCCGCTGCCTCGGGACGGCAAGCCTGTCGGGCCGCTCGCGACAGGGCTGACCCCGGCACGGGACGCCGCGCCGGAGTTCGACCTGCCCACCCTGTCGGGGATGCTGGCCGACTCCTACGGGCTCGGGGTGCGGCGGATGGGCGTCAACGGCAACAAGGACAACGAGGGCCGCACCTGGTACGGGGCTGCGACCTGGGCGCGCGGCACCGCCTCGGGGGGCGGGCTGTACCCCCTGGAGATCTATCTCGTGGCCGGTCGGGGCGCGCCGGTCACGCCCGGCGTCTACCACTACTACACACCTCGGCACACGTTGCGCCGCCTGCTCGCCGGTGACCTGACCGGGCGGGTCCGCGACGCGCTCGACGCCGCGGGCGACAGCACGGGCGCCAGCACGGCGAACTGCTACCTGCTGATCAGCGTGAAGCTGTGGAAGAACGCCTTCAAGTACAACAGCTTCTCCTACCACGCGGTCACCATGGACGTGGGCACGCTGCTCGGCGGCTGGCAGACCTGGGCGCGGGCCCGAGGGCTCGGTCTGACGCCACGGTTGTGGTACGACGAGGAGGCCCTGGACCGCCTGCTCGGCCTGGAGACGGCGGCCGAGGGGGTGATGGCGGTGGTGCCCGTCGAGCTGCGTGACAGACCGGGCGCGCCCGCCTCGCCCCCCGTCCTCCGGGGTGAGCCGGCGGTCGCCAGGACCGAGCTCGAACGCTCGCGCACGCTCATCCGCTTCGACCAGGTGGAGAGCGTGCACCTCGCGGCCGCCGCGGCGGGGGCCGCCCCGCCGCCGGACGCCGCGGAAGCGGCCTTCGCGATCCCCGCCGCGGATGACGTCGGTTCGATCCGGTTGCCGGCCCCGGCGTCGCTGGACATGGACGTGCGCACGGCCGTGCGCCGGAGGCGGTCGAGCTTCGGGCGGTTCTCCGCGCGGCGGCGGCTGGCCGCCGACAAGCTCAGCGCGTTGCTGCACCACGGCACGGAGGGCGGCCGGCTGCAGACCGCCGAGGTACGCCAGGGCCGGCACGGCCTGCACCGGATCGCGGTGTTCGCCAACCACGTGGACGGCGTGCCGAGCGGCGCCTACGACTTCACCCCGGACGGCGGGCTGCACCCGATCACCGGCGACCCGCTGAGCCCTTTCCTGCAGCAGCAGTACTTCCTGGACAACTACAACCTGGAGCAGGCGGCGGCCGTGCTGGCCGTGATCGGCCGGCCCACCGCGGCGGTGGAGGCACTCGGCGCGCGCGGCTACCGACTGGCCAACGCCGACGTCGGCGCGCTGGCTCAGGCCTTCTACACCTGCGCGGCCGCGTTGGGCGTGGGCTGCGGCGCCGCGCTCGGATTCGACAACGTCTCGCTGCGTGACCGCGGGGGCCTCGCGGCGGGCGACGAGTGGCCGATGCTGATCGTCATGGTCGGCCACGAGCGGGAGCGGTCCGCCGAACTTGACCTGAGGATGGCGTGAGCCCGGGCCCCACGGCCTGGAGAGAGCGAGGGTGTCCAGTGGTGGACGACCACGACGGGGAGGACGGGGAGAAGGTCTGGCGCGTTCCCCCGGTCTTCATGGCACGCATCGGCGGCCTGCCGTACGACAGCGTCCTCGGGTTGCGCTCCCCCGCGCTGGCGGCCTGGGCCGAGGACGTGCTGAGCACCGAGAGACGCCTGGACGCCGACCGGGACCGGATCTGCGACGCGCTGTCGGAGCTGGTGCACGGCCTGGCCGACGAGGCCCTCCGCCACGAGCTGCTCGCGCTGCGGCGCGACGTCTTCAACCGCCGGGCGCCCCGGCCGGGCCCCCGGCATGAGACGATCCGGGGCCTGCTGTCCCCGCCGGACCGGCGGACGCTGGACGGCTGGCTGGTGACGCGGGAGGGCTACGGACGGCTGCGCGCGGGCGGCCAGGCCATCCACGACGCCGACCTGGAGCGGGCCCGGGAGCACCTGCGCGCGCTGGCCGGCACGGAGACGCTGCGCAACGGGCTGGTCCTCGCCTCCCCCACGCTGGACTCCTACATCGACCGCTACCGGGCCGCCGGCCGGGGGACGCTGCCGAAGCGGTTACGCAAGGTCGAGCGCACGCTGCTGCAGTACACCTTCCGCACGGCGTGCAAGACCAGCCCGTTCAGCACGCTCACGCCGGTCGCGCTCGGGCACTTCGAAGAGGGCGCCGGATCGCTGCTCGACTGTCCCGCCCCGCACGCGCGGGGCCGCGGCCACGCCCGGGTGAACGTGGCGGCGCTCGGCCGGCTGTTCGAGGCGATCACCCATGAGCCCGCGCTGCGAGCGGACCTGCCGGTGCAGGTGGTCGGCGGCTGGCAGGCGCACGGCGGCCGGGTTCGGTACGTGCGCCGCACCCGGCGGCTGGGCGACGAGGAGGCCGTGGTCAATCTGGACCAGCTTGAGGAGCAGCTGTTCTTCCTCTCCGAGGGCCGGATCCTGGCCGAGATCCTCGACGCCGTGGGCGCCGGCGGCACGGCTCGGTTCGGGGAGCTGGTCGCCGCCCTGCACGAGGCCGATCCCGGGCGGCGCGACCCGCAGGACGTGGAGGCGTTCCTGGCCCTGCTGCTGCGCCTGGGCTTCCTCACCGTGCCGTTGCTGCGCCTGGACGTGCACAGTGACGAGCCGGTCGCCACGTTCGCCGACCGGTTGCGCGGGATCGACCGGGTGTGGGCCAAGCGGCTGGCGGCCCGGCTGGACACCGTGGTCGAGCTGGTGGCCGCGTTCGCGGGCGCGGGACGTGACCGCCGCCGCGACGTGGTCGGCCGGGTGCGCGCGGAGTTCGAGGCCGCGCAGGTGGAGCTCGGGCTGACGGACGTGCGGACGCCTCGCACGCTGATCTACGAGGACGTCGCCGTGGGTGACCCGGCCGCAGTGAAGGCGGAGCCCGGGCAGTGGCGCGACCACCTCATGGGACCACTCACCAAGATCGCGAATGTCCTCCCGGCGATGGACCGGACGCTGCCCGACCGGCTGGCGGCCAAGGGATTCTTCGTGGCCCGCTACGGCCGCGGCGGGCGCTGCGCGGACCTGATGGAGTTCGTGCAGGCCTTCGGGCAGGACTGCTACGAGCAGTTCCAGATGATGAACATGCGCAGACGGCCTTTCACCGGCGACGGCGTGTACACGCCGCACGAGAACTGGTTCCGTCTGCCCGAGGTCACCGCCGTCGACCGGGCACGGTTGCGGCTGCTGGACGCCGTCCGATCGGCCGCGGCCGGCCTGCCCGCCGGCGCGGAGGAGGTCGAGCTGAGCGAGGAGGCTCTGGAGCGGGTCGCGGGCGAGTTTTCCGGCCTGCGGCCCACCCTGGACCCGCGCAGCTTCTTCCTCCAGCTGGCCCGCACCGACGGCGCGCCGAGGGCCGTGCTGAACCGCAGCTACAGCGGCCTGACCATGCTGTTCTCCCGGTTCGCGCACTGTTTCGCGGACGCGGACGGCGGCGGGCTCCGCGGGGAGCTGGCCGCGTTCCTGCGCTCGCTCCCGCCGCCGGACACCGTGCTGGCCGAGCTGGTCGGCGGCCACGACACCACGAACCTCAACCTGCATCCGGTGGTCACCGCGTACGAACTCGTCTGCCCCGGCGAGGTCAGCGGCCGGCCCGAGGAGGAACAGCTGCGGCTGGAGGACCTGCGGCTGGTGCACGACACGCGCACCGACGAGGTGCGGCTGTGGTCGGACCGGCTGGAGCGCTACGTGGTGCCCGTCTATCTCGGGTTCCTGGTGCCGATGGCGCTGTCGGAGGTGCAGCGGACCCTGCTCGTCTTCGGGTACACGCCGATGACCGGCCTGGACTTCTGGGAAGGCGTGCCGGAGCACGCCGAGATCGACGGCGTCGTTCACCGGCCACGGCTGCGCTGCGGCGACGTGGTGATCCAGCGCCGGTCCTGGACCGTACCGGCCGGGGGCATCCCGCGCAGGCAGCCCGGCGAGGGGGACGCCGAGTGGTTTCTGCGCTGGCGGAGCTGGCGGCGCGCGCATGGGCTGCCGGTCAGGGTGTTCGTCGCGAACGCGCTCGGCAAGGACGCGACGGACCAGCCCGGGGGTGGCATCCCCGAGTTCAAGCCGCAGTACGTGGACTTCGACAGCGTCCTGTCCCTCGGGGCGCTGGAGGGCATGGTCAAGTCCGGCAGCGGCCGGGTGGTGATCACCGAGATGTCCCCGGACGCCGGCGAGCTGTGGCTCTCCGGTGAGAACGGCCGGTACGTCAGCGAGCTCGTCCTGGAGATGGATGGAGTGCGGCATGTATGACCCGACCGTGGCGAAGGCCGAGCGGCCGTGGATCGCCATGCACATCTACTACACCAGCAACCCGAACCCCCTGCTGCTGAACTGCGTGCAGCCGCTGGTGCGCGGCCTGCAGCGGGACGGCCTGATCCGGCGGTACTTCTTCATCCGCTACTGGCTGGAGGGACCGCACGTGCGGCTGCGTCTGCTGCCCGCGCCCGGTGTGGATCCCGCGGCGATCACGCGGATCGCCGAGGAGCGGGTCGGGGAGTTCCTCCTGAGACGTCCAGCGGTGTACGAGGTCGACAACGAGATCATGTCCGGGATCTACAAGGACATGTACCTGGCCGAGTACAGCCTCGACCAGTGGAACGCCGACTACGGCGAGAACGGGACGATGCCCATCCAGCGGAACAACAGCTGGATCTACCGGGACTACGAGCCCGAGTTCGACCGCTACGGCGGCCCGGCCGGCATCGAGCTGGCCGAGTGGCACTTCGAGAAGTCCAGCGACGTGGTGCTGAGCCTGATCGGGCGCACGAACGTGCACGTCCGCACCGTGCTGCTCGGCCTGTCCGCGCAGCTCATGATGACCATGTGCGCCACCTTCATCCGCGACCCGGGCGAGCTGGCGGAGTTCTTCACGGGATACAACCGGTTCTGGGAGCGGACGTACGAGAGCGCCGGGGCCGAGAAGCACGACCAGTTCGACCTCCTGTACGAGGACATGCGGGAGCGGCTGGCCGGCCGGGTGGCGGTGATCCACGCCGCCACGGCGGGCGACGGCGAGGACTCCGCCCCCGGCGCGTTCCTGCTGCCGTGGGCGCGGCACTGCGCCGAACTGCGTGACCGCATCATCGCCCGCACCCGCCAGGGCAGGCTGATGTTCCGCGCGCGTGACGGATCGGACCGGATCGGAGCCGCCACCGACCCCGAGCTCGCGCTCCGCGTGCTGATGGGCGCCTACCTGCACATGACCAACAATCGGCTCGGCGTGGCGATCAACGACGAGGCCTACCTCGCGTATCTGCTGGACAAGGCGGTTCGTCACGGGCTGGGGATCGGGAGCGCGGCATGACGACGGACGCCGGCGATCTGCTGCGGGCGCGGCCCGCCGTGCGGCCGGATCTGACGATCGGCCCGGCGATGATCGACGGCAACCGGATCCGCCACCACCTCCGGATCGGCGACCGGGAACGCCTGCTGGGCGTGGGCGCCAAGGAGTGGTTCGTCATCGCCCGGCTGGACGGAAGCACCACGCTGGCCGAGATCGGGGCCGCGTACGCGGCGGAGTACGGCAGGCGGATGGACGAGGCCGGCTGGCGGCAGGTGCTCCGCGTGCTGGCCGACAACGGGTTGTTGGCCGGCGTCCCGGAGCCCCCGGCGGGACCGGACGCCCCTCGCCCTTCGAGGTGGCGGACGCTGATGTCCTACCGGTTCCCGGTGACCGACCCCGACAGGCTGCTGGAGCGGCTGGCCGCCGCCACGCCGTGGTTGTTCGCGCGGGCGGTGGTGCTGCCGCTGGCGGTCCTGGTCACCGCCTCGCTGGCCGGCGTGCTGGTCGCCCTGCCCGAGCTGTCGGAGGCGTTGCGGGCCGGATGGCGGGACGGGCCGGTGATCGCGGCGGCGATCCCCCTGGTGTGGGCGTCCGTCGTCATCCACGAGGTGGCGCACGGGCTGACCTGCAAGCACTTCGGTGGCAAGGCTCCGGAGATAGGCGTGATGTGGCGCTTTCCGATCCTGGCGCCCTACTGCCGGACCGAGGGGCTGCAGTTCTTCACCCGCCCGGCGCACCGGGTGTACACGGCGTTCGCGGGAATCTTCGCCGGGCTGGTGGTGATCCTGCCGTTCTGGCCGGTCTGGCTGCTCGCCGAACCGGGCGGGCGCGCCTCGCGGCTGGCGGCGGTCATGCTGGTGGGCGGCACTCTGGTCGCGGTGTTCAACCTGGTGCCGTTCTTCCGGCTGGACGGCTATTTCATGCTCACCTACGCGTTGAACATCGCCGATCTCCGCTCGGCCAGCTGGGAGTACCTGCGGCAGCGCCGTCGGGCATGGCGCGGCGGCGGCGCGGAACCGTACCCGCGCGGGCTCGCCCTCGTCTACGGCACGTACGGCGTGGCCTCCTTGCTGTTCGGGTCCGCCGTGGCCGTGGTCACGCTCTGGTCGTGGTACGCGCTGCTGCGGCCGCTGGTCGGCGACGTGGCAGCGGTCCTGGTGCCGGCCGCGACGGCCGTGCTCGCGCTGTCGGTCGCGCTGGTGGCGGGCAGAGCGCAGCGGCGGACCGGGGCGGGGGCGGCGCGAGGCCGGCAGACATGAGGAGAACAGATCACGGTTTCCGATCATGAGGGGAGGTGTCGGGGTGGGCGAGTCAGTGCCTCCGGACCGGATGCGCGCCGGCGACCGCGACCGCGAGGTGGCCATCGAGAGCCTGCGGGCGGCGTTCGAGGAGGGCCGGCTGGACCTGGCCGAGTTCGACGCCCGGCTGAGCCGTGCCAGCACGGCCGGCACGTTCGGCGAGCTGGAAAGGCTGGTCGGCGACCTGCCCGCGACGCCGGCGCAGGGGGCCGCGTCCCGGAGCGTCCCGCGCCGCGCCGAGCGCCCGCCCCGGCCCCGGCCCGCTGGGGCGACCAACGTGTTGCGCGGCGGATTCGCCGTCGTGTTCCTGAATTTCAGCGTCTGGCTGGTGCTGGCCGTGAACCAGGGGTTCGACCGGGTCCATCCCTGGTGGATCTGGGTGGCCGCCGGCTGGGGAGCGGTCCTGCTCGGCGCTCGGACGATCAGGAAGCAGCGCGCGAAGCGGCCGGGCATCGACGGGACGCACCGCCGCGCATGGGACGAAGGCAGGAGTTAGCCGGAGATGGAGGTGTTGATGAGCCAGGCGTCGAGGAGTGACGAGGCCGTGGTCACCGAGGGCTTGGAGAAGCGGTACGGCCCTGATCGGTACGCGGTGGCCGGCATCGACCTGTGCGTGCGCAAGGGGGAGGTGTACGGCTTTCTCGGCCGTAACGGTGCCGGGAAGACGACGACCATGCGCATGCTGGTCGGGCTGGCCAGGCCCACGGCGGGCCGGATCTACTTCAACGGCCGGCTCTTCGACGGGCGCAGGCCGGTGGCGAGGATCGGCGCGCTGATCGAGGAGCCGAAGTTCTACCCGCATCTGTCCGGCCGGGCGAACCTGCGGTTGCTCTCCCACTACTTCGGCACCTCTCAGCGGGCCATCGACGGCATGTTGGAGCAGGTGGAGCTGGCCGACCGGGCGGACTCGAAGGTCGGCGGCTACTCGCTGGGCATGAAGCAGCGTCTCGGCGTGGCCGCCGCCCTGCTGGGCGACCCGGAGATCCTCGTGCTGGACGAGCCGACCAACGGGCTCGACCCGGCCGGCATGGCCGACATGCGCGGGCTGGTGCGCAGCCTGTGCGACGCGGAACGCACGGTGCTGCTGTCCAGCCACCTGCTGAGCGAGGTCGAGCAGGTCTGCGACCGGGTCGGCATCATCCACGACGGCCGGCTGGTCGCCCAGGGCAGCCTGGCGGAGGTGCTCGACGCGTTCGGCTCCGGCGCCAAGGTGGTGGTCGCCGTGGACGACGTGCCGCGCGCGGCCGAACTCGTCCGTGGGCTGCCCGGCGTCACGGGCGTGACGGCGACGGAGGGGCTGATCGAGGTGGGCGTCACGTCACAGGCGCTGGTGGGCACGATCAACCGGCGACTCGTGACGGACGGGCTCGCGGTGACGGAGCTGCGGATGTCGCACCGTTCGCTGGAGGACGTGTTCCTCGGCCTGACCGACCGTCACGACGAGCTCTCGGGAGCCACCGCATGATCGCCCACAGCCTCCGCGCGGAGCTGTTCGGCCTGCGCCGCCGGCCCAGCATGTGGATCTTGGGAGGCTTCTGGGCCTTCCAGATCGTCTTCTTCGCGTACGCGGTGTTCTTCGTCGTCTACAGCGTTCAGGGCGACAGCATGACCGCCGCCCAGGCCGAGAGCGCGTTGCGGCAGTTGTTGCCCGCGAGCGTCCACCACAAGGTGCTGGGCTCGTTGCCGTTGTACGGCGGGCCGGTGATGCTGATCATCGGCGTGCTCGTCGCCGGGTCGGACTATCGCTGGGGCATCCTGCAGACGATCATCTCGCGCACCGGCGAGCGCACCGGGTTCCTGCTCGGCCGGTTCGCCGGGATGGCTGTGGTGATGGCTCTCATCTCGGCCGGTTCGCTGGTTCTCAGCGTCGTGTGCAGCGCCGTCGTCGCCGCGGCGACCGGGCGACCCTTCGCGTATCCGCCGGTCTCCGGACTGCTGCTCTTCGTGCCCGCGTTGGCGCTGATGACCACCGCGTGGGGGGCGCTGGGCTTCCTGCTCGGCGTGCTCAGCCGCAACCCGGCGACCGCCATCGCGGTCGGCCTCCTCTGGACGCTCGGCCTGGAGAACGCGCTGGGGGCGCTCGCGTACGCCGTGCCCGCGCTGGACGGCGTGCGTCATCTCATGATCGGCACCAACACGGGGTCGCTCGCCCACGCGCTCGGGGCGCCGACGGTCTCCGAAGGGGGCGCGCCCGGCGTGGTCGACATGGCGAGCGGGCCGGTGGCGGCCGCCGTGCTCGCCGGGTACGTGACGGTCGCGCTGGCGATCAGTCTGATCACGTTCCGGCGCCGGGACATCTAGGGCCCGGTGCTGGTCACGGCGCCTCGTGGAGGGTCGCGACCAGCACCGACACCCCCACCTCCGACCGGTGCGTCTGACCGGACGGTCCGAAGGGTGGTCAAGGCGGCCCGCAACGTCTAGGCTTCGCTTCCGTGCTTGATCGACATCCCCGTGTGAGATCTGCTCACGGACCCGCGACGCATGGATGAGAACGCCTGGCCGGATCCCCATGCCGCACGCGACATCCCCGAGTTCCTCGCCGCGATGCGGCAGATCAAGGCCGCCAGCAATCTGTCCTATCGCGGGTTGGCCGAGCAGGCGGCGGCGGCCGGCGAGTCGCTGCCCATCTCCACCTTGTCCTCGACGCTGAGCCGGGAGAGCATGCCGAGTCCCGAGGTCGTGCGCGCCCTCGTCCGGGCCTGCGGGGGTAGCGTCGGGACGGCGGAGTCGTGGCTGGCCGCGCGCGCACGCCTGGCCATGGCCATGGCTTCCGGGCCGGCCGTCGTCGCGGCCGGGCGAGCGGCCGAACCGGTGGTCCCCCAAGCCGAACCGGCTGCCAGCCGAGCCGAACCGGCGGCTCCCCAGGCCGGGCCGGGTTCCTCGCCGCGATGGCGCCCAGGCGTCCTGGGCCTCGCGTCGATCGCCGTCATCGGTCTCGTCCTCGTGGCCTCGTGGGCCTTCGGCCCGCAAGGCCGCTCGGCGACCTCGGGCGGCTCGGGCCCCTCGGCGGCCGCCTACGCCGCTTCGTCGACCGCCCCGTCGGCCGAGCGGGACGGCCGTTACCGATTACGGGTCGCGCACAGCGGATTGTGCGTGGGCGAGGGCCCCGAACTGCTCAAGGGATCCGAGCGGATCGTGCTCGGGCAGCACGACTGCGCCGTCGCGAAGCCTGCGATCATCCTCGAACCGACGGCGGAAGGCCTCTTCCGGATCCAACTCGACCATCCGACGAACGGCATCGGATGCGCGACCGTGGACCTCGGCGGGCGAGGTCCACGCCTCCTGATCTCCGGCTCCACCTGCGACCCCGACCGTCCCGACCAGAGATTCAGGCTGGAGGCGGTCGACACCGTCAGGGGTGGACATCTCCTGCGCTCCGCGTCCGGTCCCGCGTACTGCATCGGTGTCCACCAGGCCAGCAAGGAGCCGGGAATGCAGCTCATCCAGGATCGCTGTACCCGGGGGGCGCACCAGGTGTTCACCCTCGACCCCCGTCAGCGGTGACAGGCGCCGTCCGTCACCCTGGCCGGTCCTGCCCGGCCGCCTCGTCCAGGACGTGCACCATCCAGCTCGCCAGGTCACGATTGACCTTGGTGGCGGCCTCCTCCCAGCGTTCGCGCTGTTCCGCCGACGGCTTGACGCTGACGGCCGGCGCCCGGGTGCGGCCCGGCCGGCCCGTTTCCGTGGCGGCCTCGCCTCTGATGCGCCTTCGGAGTTCGTTCCGCGACCAGCGATGTGTCTCGGCCTCGGTCAGCCACCGGTCCTGGTCGGGCTCGGGCAGGGCGGCCACCTCCACATGGTGCTGCACGCTGAGTCCAGGCCGCCGCCGTCCGACGTCGAACTTGCGGGCCACCCATGCGTAGTTCCGTAGCGTCTGGTAGTCCAGCGAGGTCCGCTCGATGGCCTGGAGGTAACGGTCCGGGTACTCGGTCTGGCCGTAGACGAGCCAGTCACCCAGCCACCACTTCGACGCGTCCGAGATCAGACCGATCTGCGCGCCGATCCGCCGCCACTCCTCGATCGGCAGACGCGGGGGAAGCCGCAGGCTCGCCCGTCTGGTCGCCGCCGCCGAGCCGACGCCCAGCCGGTCTCGCGCCGGCCGGCGGAGAGGCTTGCCGCGGCCGGAGGCCTGGTTCTCCGCTTCGAGAAGCTGGTCGACCGACATCACCCGCATGATTGTCATCGCCGTTTCACCCTCGGTGCACTCAGGTTCCTTTCGGACAGTCGGACGATAGCCGGGCAAGATGGGGCAAGTAAGAGTGATCGTCACCGGTAGGGTGTTCCGAACTGTTCCGAACTGTTCAGGGCCCGAGAGGCGCGATTGAGCTGCGAGAAGACATCGGTGATCCGTCCCCGTACCGGCGCCGACCTCGACGCGTGCGTGCAGGCGCTCGCCGAGGTGCACGCCGCTGACCGCTACCCGGTCGACTGGCCCGACACCCCGGCGCGCTGGCTGACGCCCGCCGACCTCGTGCGGGCCTGGGTCGCGATGGAGGACGGCCGCGTCACGGGTCACGTGGGGCTGGCGGAGGTCGAGCCGGACGTCGCCGTGTCGGCCGGCATGTCTGTCGCCGGTGCCGTGACGCGCCTGTTCGTGGTGCCCGGCGCGCGGGGCGGCGGGCTCGCGGCCCGCTTGCTCGACGCCGTGCTGGCGGAGGTCTCCCCGCTGACGTTGGAGGTGTCCGACGAGGGCCGGGCCGCCATCGCCCTGTACGAGCGGCACGGCTGGCGGCGCCTCGGCAGCACCCGCGCCCGCTGGCTCAACGCCGCCGGAGAGCCCGCCCTGCTGCACCACTACCTGAGCCCGTAAAGCTATCCTCTGGGAAACGTGCGTGACATCACGGTTTTCAGCGGAAGCGCCCACCCCGAGCTCGCCGAGGAGATCTGCGCCCACCTCGGGACGCCCCTCCATCCCGTCCAGATCAACCGTTTCGCCAACGACGTCCTGGAGGTCCAGCTCCAGGCCAACTGCCGCGAACGCGACGTCTTCCTCATCCAGCCCCTGGTTCCGCCGGTCCAGGAACACCTGGTCGAGCTGCTGCTCATGCTCGACGCCGCGCGCGGCGCGTCCGCCGCCCGGACCACCGTGGTTCTCCCGCACTATGCCTTCGCCAGATCAGACAAAAAGGACGCACCGCGCATCTCGATCGGGGCGCGGCTGGTCGCCGACCTGATGGTGACGGCGGGCGCCAGCCGGGTGCTGGCGATGACGCTCCACTCGCCGCAGGTGCACGGCTTCTTCAGCGTCCCCGTCGACCACCTGCACGCCCTGCGCGAGCTGGCCGGCCACTTCCGCCGGTACGACCTGTCGAACACCGTCGTCGTCTCCCCCGACCTGGGCAACGCCAAGGAGGCCGCGGCCTTCGCCCGGCTGCTCGGCACGCAGGTGGCGATGGGCGCCAAGCAGCGTTTCAGCGACGACCGCGTGGTGATCAGCTCGGTGATCGGCGACGTCGCGGGCAAGGATGTGATCATCCTGGACGACGAGATCGCCAAGGGCAGCACGGTCATCGAGCTGCTCGACCGGCTGCGCGAGCGCGGCGTCAACTCGGTGCGCATCGCCTGCACCCACGGCCTGTTCGCCGGCGGCGCGATCGAACGGCTGAGCGCGTTGCCCGAGGTCACGGAGATCGTGTGCACCAACACGGTGCCGCCGCCCAAGCCGAGCGACAAGCTCACGGTCCTGTCGATCGCCCCCGCCCTGGCCGAGGCCATGCGCCGCATCCACGACGGCGAGTCGGTGAGCGCCCTGTTCACCACTCCCTGACGACCTTGCCCGGCCCTCGCCCCGTTTGCCATGATCGTCCGATGGCCGACACGAGACTCAGGGGCAGGGTCGTGCTCGTCACCGGAGGCGGCGGGGGCATCGGCGCGGCGATCTCCCGGGCCTTCGCGGCCGAGGGGGCTCGGGTGGCCGTGCACGGCGTCGCGGAGACCCCGCCGCCTCCAGGCGTGACGTGGGAACACGTCACGCCCCCGCCGGACCGGGCCGAGGCGCTGGCCGCCGAGCTGGGCGACGCCATCGCCGTCCAGGCCGACCTGCGGGAGTCCGGCGCGCCGCCGCGGCTGTTCGACGAGGTCGAGAGCCGGCTCGGCCCGGTGGACGTGCTGGTGAACAACGCCGCGCACTGCGAGAGCCCCGACACGATCGACACGGTCACCGCCCCGGCGTTGCGGCGCGCCTACCAGGTGAACGCCATCGCCCCGGCCCTGCTGATCGCCGAGCTCGTACGGCGGCGCCCGGCCGGCGGCGTCCCGTGCGTGGTGAACATCTCGACCGACGCCGCCCGCGCGTTCCCCGGCCAGCTCGGCTACGGGACGTCCAAGGCCGCCCTGGAGGCGCTGACCCGGGCGGCCGCGCTCGACCTGGCCGCCACGGGCATCCGGGTCAACGCGGTGGCCCCCGGGCCGGTGCAGACCGGGTGGATGGACGCCGCCGCGGAGGAGCGGGTCCGCTCGATCGTGCCCATGGGGCGGGTGGGCGAGCCGGCGGACGTCGCCGACGCGGTGGTGTTCCTCGCCTCGCACCAGGCGCGCTGGATCACCGGCCAGGTGCTGCAGGTGGCCGGGGGCCACGCGCTCTGACCGGCCCCGGTCAGGAGGTCCGGCTCGGCCGTCTCCTGACAGCGGGCGCGGCCGTCCCGCGTCCTCCCTGTCCACGGCGCCGCGAGAGCGGGATCGTCCCTTCGCGGATAATCCGCACCGGGACTGCTTGGGTAGGCTGGCGGTATGACGGCGATGGCTCCCACGCGTACCGAAACGGATCTGTCCTTCCTGCTCGACCACACCAGCCACGTGCTGCGCACCCAGATGACGGCGGCGCTCGCCGAGATCGGCCTGACGCCGCGCATGCACTGCGTGCTGGTCCACGCCCTGGAGGAGGAACGCACCCAGATCCAGCTCGCCGAGCTGGGCGACATGGACAAGACCACGATGGTCGTGACCGTGGACGCGCTGGAGAAGGCCGGGTACGCCGAGCGCCGCCCGTCCAGCACGGACAGGCGGGCGCGGATCGTCGCGGTCACGGAGGCGGGCGCGGCCGTCGCCCAGCGCAGCCAGGAGATCGTGGACGGCGTGCACCGGGCGAGCCTCGGCGCGCTGCCCGACGACGAGCGCGAGGTCCTGGTGCGTGCCCTGAACCGCCTGGCCGGCGGGCATCTCGCCACCCCCGCCGAGACCTCCCAGGGGGCTCGCCGGGCACGGGAGCGCGCACGTTAGATCCGAAAGGGATCGTCTGTAACAGAACTATCTGCTACGGTCTCTCCTGTCGACTTGAGACGGGAGAGACGATGTCGTACGCACGAAACTCGCGCTGGACCGCACTCGGCGTGCTGTCCGCGGCGGGACTGATGACGATCCTGGACGGCAGCATCGTGACGGTGGCGATGCCCGCCATCCAGAAGGACCTGGGCTTCTCGGCCGCCGAGCTGAGCTGGACCATCAACGCCTACCTGATCCCCTTCGGCGGGTTGCTGCTCCTGGCGGGGAGGCTGGGCGACCTGATCGGGCGGCGGACGATGTTCCTGGCCGGGAACGCGGTCTTCACGGCCGCCTCCCTGCTGGCGGGCGCGGCGACCGGGCCCGGCCTGCTGATCGCCGCCCGGTTCCTGCAGGGCGTCGGCAGCGCGCTGGCCTCCGCCGTGGTCCTGGGCATCCTGGTGACGCTGTTCACCGACCCCGTCGAGCGGGGCAAGGCAATCGCGATCTTCAGCTTCACCGGGGCGGCGGGCGCGTCGATCGGCCAGGTGCTGGGCGGCGTCCTGACCGACGCGCTGAGCTGGCCGTGGATCTTCTTCATCAACGCGCCGATCGGGGCCGTCACCGTCGCGCTGGCGCTGCGGGCCCTGCCCGCCGACCGCGGGATCGGCCTGGCGGCAGGCGCCGACATCGCCGGGGCCGCGCTGGTGACCACGGGACTGATGCTGGGCATCTACACGGTGGTCAAGGTCGAGGAGCACGGCTGGCTGTCCACCCACACCCTCGGCCTCGGGGCGGTGTCGCTGGCCCTGCTGGCCGCGTTCGTGGCGCGACAGGCGACGGCCAAGGAGCCGCTCATGCCGCTGCGGATCCTGCGCTCACGCAACGTGGCCGGCGCGAACCTCGCCCAGATGCTGAGCCTGTCGGGGATGTTCGCCTTCCAGATCCTCGTCGCGCTCTACATGCAGCGGGTCGTGGGTTACGGCGCCCTGGAGACCGGCCTGGCGATGCTCCCGGCCGCGGTGGGCATCGGCTCGATCTCCCTGTTCGTCTCGGCCCGGCTCAGCGCCCGCTTCGGCGCCCGCGCCGTCCTGGTGGCCGGCCTGGCGCTGCTCGTCGCGGCGATGCTGCTGCTCACGCGCATCCCGGTGAACGCCGACTACGTCACCCACCTGCTCCCTGCGATGGTGCTGATCTCGGGCGGCGGGCTGGTGCTGCCGGCGCTGGCCACGCTGGGCATGTCCGGCGCCCGGGAGAGCGACGCGGGGCTGGCCTCCGGGCTGTTCAACACCACCCAGCAGGTCGGCATGGCCATCGGCGTGGCGGTGCTGTCCACGATGGCCGCCTCGCGTTCCGGGGAGCTGCTGGCCGCCGGAGCCGGCCAGGCGGCCGCGCTGACCGGCGGGTACCGGCTGGCGTTCGCCATCTCCGCCGGGCTGCTGCTCGCGGCGCTCGCCGTGGCGCTCCTCGTCCTGCGCCGGCCCGCCCCCGCCGGCCCGGTCGCCGCCGCCGACCGGCCCGCCCAGGAGGAGCACGGCTTCACAGGCAGCGGGTCAGCCGGGTCAACGCCTCGGTGATCTCGGCGGGGGTCAGGCCGAGGTCGGAGCGCTGGTAGCCGTACACCTCGGGGGCGAGCGGGGCGAGTAGGGCGTCGACCAGCGCGCCCGGCGCGGGGGTGCCGGCGGCGACGAGCAGCGAGCGGACGTGCGCCCGCCAGAACCCGTACGCCCCGGTCTCGAACCGCGACCGGCCGACCTCGCTGCCGAGCACCAGGTGGGCGTGGTCCTCCAGGAGCCGCACCATGGCGGCGTAGAAGGCGGCCAGGCGTTCGGCCGGCGGCGCGCCGGGCCCGAGCGGCGGCTCGCCGCGCAGCAGCTCCTCCTGAAGGGCCCGCTCGTGCTCGTCCAGCAGGGCCACCGCGATGGAGGCGCGGTCCGGGTAGCGCCGGTAGAGCGTGCCCCGGCCCACTCCGGCCGCCTTGGCGATCTCGTCCATCGTCACCTCCTGCGGCGGCCTGGCGGCGAACAGGGCGGCGGCCGCCTCCAGGATCCTGGCGCGGTTGCGCGCGGCATCGGCTCTCTCCATGCCGACAGTCTATGTGGACACAGCGTCCGGTTATGATTAAATGGACGCAGTGTCCGCTTAGAGATCGGAATCCTCATGTTGCTGCACCTGGACGCCAGCGCCCGCCGCGCCTCCTTCTCCCGCGAGCTGTCGCGGCGCTACGCCGAGACGTGGCGAGCCGCCCATCCGGACGCGGGGTACGTCTACCGCGACCTGGCCGCCGACCCCGTGCCACACATCGGCGAGGCGTGGACCGAACTGTGCGACTACGTGCTGGAGCACCAGATCACCGACATCGCCCGCTACAAGGAGGCGGTGCGCACCCCCGCGCAGGAGCAGGCGTGGGCGGTGCTGGCGCCGCTGCTCGACGAGGTGGTGGCGGCCGACGTGATCCTCATCGGCACGCCGATGTACAACTTCTCCATCCCCTCCTCGCTCAAGGCGTGGATCGACCAGATCACCTTCCCCAAGATGTCGCTGGCGGGCCGCTCCTTCGTGGTCACCGGCGCCCGCGGCGGCGCGTACGGCCCCGGCACCCCCCGCGAGCCGGTGGACCACGAGGAGCGCTACCTGCGCGACTTCTTCAAGGGGCACTTCGCGGTCGAGGACGTGACGTTCGTGCACGCCGAGCTGGTCAACGCCTGCCTCGATCCGGCGCTGGCGCACCTGCGCGGCGCGCACGAGGCGTCGCTGAGCGCCGCGTTGGAGGCGGTGTCGCGATGAGCTGGCTGGTCCTGCTGCTGGCGGGCCTGGTCGAGGTGGCCTGGGCGCAGAGCATCAAGCCGACGCAGAACTTCACCAGGCCGCTGCCCACCCTGGTCTGCCTCGTCCTGATGGCAGCGGCCGTGTGGCTGCTGTCGCAGGCGATGAACACGCTGCCGGTCGGCACGGCGTACGCCGTCTTCACCGGGATCGGCGCGGCGGGGGCGATCACGCTCGGCATCGTGCTCCACGACGACCCCGTCTCCGTCGGCCGGATGGCGGCGCTGGCCCTGATCGTCGGAGGGATAGTGTTGGCCCGAGTCACCACCTAACCAGGACGAAAGGGCTGTTATGGGGGACATCAGGCGGGCCTACCTGACGGCGGCGGAGTCGGCCGTCACCCTGCTGCACGACCCGGCGGTGGCCGCGGCCTGGGACAGGCCGAGCGCGCTGACCGAGTTCAGCGTCGCGGGCCTGGCCGGCCACCTCGCCCACCAGCTCGTCCGCGTGGCCGACGCGCTCGACTCGGAGGCGACACAGGAGCCGGTGAACCTGCTGGACCACTACGTGATGTCGCCATGGGTGCAGGCGGGCCTCGACCACGAGAGCAACGTGGGCATCCGGCGCGCCGGTGAGGCGTCGGCGGCCGACGGACCGGCCGCGCTGGCCGCCAGGACGGCCGAGCTGCTGGAGCGCCAGCGGGCCGTGCTGCCCGCCGAGCCCGCGGACAGGATCGTGCACCTGGCCTCGTCGGGCTGGTCGCTTCGGTTGGACGACTTCCTGCTCACGCGCGTGATGGAGCTGGTCGTGCACTCCGACGACCTGGCCGCGAGCGTGGGCGTGGACACGCCGGAACTGCCCCCCTCGGTCATCGACCCGGTGGTCGAGCTGCTGGCGCGGCTGGCCGTGCACCGCCACGGCGCGACGGCGGTCATCCGCACGCTGAGCAGGGCGGAGCGGGCCCCGGCCACGATCAGCGCCTTCTGACCCTCTTCGACGGGAGCACCGGCGGGATCTCACACACCGAACTCTATGGAATGAATCATTCCGTTCTGCTATTCTGAGAACAGAACGATCCGTTCCGAAGAGTGCAGAAGGAGTCCGCCATGACGATCCTCGTCACCGGTGCCACCGGGACCGTCGGCCGCCACCTCGTCGCCGAGCTCGTCCGGGCCGGTCAGCGGGTGCGCGCCCTCACCCGCGACCCCGGCCGCGCCACCCTCCCCGAGGGCGTCGAGGTCGTGGCGGGCGACCTGGCCGACCCCGACACGCTCGTCCCCGCCTTCGACGGCGTCACCGCCGTCCACTTCATCAACTTCGCGGGCGACGACTACGCCCCGCTGGAGCACGGCGACCGGATCGTCGAGCTGGCCGTGAAGGCGGGGATCCAGCGGGTCACCGTGCTCGGCGGGCGCGCCGACGGGCCCCTGGAGCAGGCTCTGGCCGCGACCGGCATGGAGTGGACCCTGCTGCACCCGGTCGAGTTCATGTCCAACACGCTCCAGTGGTGGACCCACTCGGTGAGGTACGAGGACGTCGTCAAGGAGCCGTTCGGCGACCGGCTCAGCGCGATGGTGCACGAGAGGGACATCGCCGCCGTGGCCGCGGTGGCGCTGACCGAGAGCGGCCACGGCGGCAGGACGTACCCGCTGACCGGCCCGCAGGCCCTGACGACCCGGGAGAAGGTCCGCATCCTCGGCGAGGCGCTCGGCAGGGAGATCGCCTTCGTCGAGCTGACCGAGGACGAGGCCCGCGACCAGTGGCGCGCGGTCGGCATGGGCGAGGAGACGATCGGGTTCCTCATCGAGGCGCTCGGCAACACCCCCGAGGTCGGTTACACCGTGGTGCCGACCGTCGAGCAGGTCACCGGCCGGCCCGCCCGGAGCTTCGCCGAGTGGGCGGCCGAGCACGCGGACGCCTTCCGCGCCTAGAGTCGCGCGGGACCCATGGCCGCGCCGGGCGGCCACGGGATCACGCGTCCGCCTCGGCCACCTGCGCGTAGTGGCAGGCCGCCTGCGCGGCCGGGACGGCGGGCAGGACGGCCAGCGGCTCCGACCGGCACCTGCCGTCCACCCCGGCCTCCGCCGCCCGGCCGGAGGCGAGCACCTGGCAGCGGGCGTGGAAGCGGCAGCCGCCCGGGATGCGCGTCGGGTCCGGCGGCTCGCCCGTGAGCACCACCCGCTCGGGCGACTCCGGCAGCACCGACAGCAGCGCCTGCGTGTACGGGTGGCGCGGCGCGGTGAGCACCTGCTCCACGGGCCCCGACTCGACGATCCGGCCCAGGTACATCACGGCGACCCGGTCGGCGATGTTCCAGGCCAGCCCCAGGTCGTGCGTGACCACCAGCGCCGACAGGCCCAGGTCGTCGCGCAGCCTCAGCAGCAGGGCGAGGATCTCGCCCCGCACCGAGGCGTCCAGCGAGGCCACCGGCTCGTCGGCGATGAGCACCTTGGGATCCAGCGCCAGCGCGCCCGCGATCACCACGCGCTGGCGCTGTCCGCCGGACAGCTCGTGCGGGTAGCGCAGGAAGAACCGCTCCGGAGGCCGCAGCCCGGCCCGCGCCAGCGCCGAGGCCACGATCTCCCGCTCGTCCGGCAGGCCGTGGATGCGCGGACCCTCGGCCACCGCCTCGTAGACGGTCTGCCTCGGGTTCAGCGAGCCCATCGGGTCCTGCAGGACGAGCTGCACCTCCCGCCGGTAGGCCTTGAGCGCCCGCGACCGGTAGCTCAGCTCCGTCCCGCCGTACCGGACCGAGCCGGAGGTGGGGCGCTCCAGGCCGAGCAGGGTGCGGGCGAGCGTCGTCTTGCCGCAACCGGACTCGCCGACCAGCGCCACGATCTCGCCCGGGCCGACGGCGAGGTTGACGCCGTCCACCGCGCGGGCGCGCCGGCCGCGCGCGGCGAACTCCACGTGCAGGTCGCGCGCCTCCAGCAGCGTGGAACGGCCGTCCGCGGTGACGGGTTCGGCCGAGGCCTGTGTCTCCGTCATGACGTCTCCCCCTTCGTTGCGGCCGGCGACTGCTCGCGGACGTGGACGCAGGCCGCCCGGCGGCCCGCGCCGGCGGGCCACAGCTCGACGTCCAGGGTCGGGCACTCCTCCCGCGCCACCGGGCAGCGCGGGTGGAACGAACAGCCGCTCGGCAGCCGCATGGGGTCGGGCGGGTCGCCGCCGAGGCCCCTGGGCGCGAGCCGCGAGGCCGGGTCGCCCACCGTGGGGAACGCCGCCGCCAGCGCCTGGCTGTACGGGTGCCGGGCCTCGTGGAAGACCTCCCCCGCCGGCCCGTGCTCCACCAGGCGGCCCGCGTACATGACCGCGAGCTGGTCGCAGACGTCGGCGAGCACCGACAGGTCGTGCGAGATCATGATCAGTGAGATGCCGTTCTCCGCCACGAGCTGCTTGATCAGCGTGAGCACCTGCGCCTGCACCATCACGTCGAGCGCGGTCGTCGGCTCGTCGGCGATGATCAGCCGGGGCGAGCAGGCCAGCGCCATCGCGATCATGACGCGCTGCCGCTGCCCGCCGGACAGCTCGTGCGGGTAGCTGCGCGCCCGCCAGGTGGGCAGCCCCACCTGCTCCAGCAGTTCGGCCACGCGGCCGCGCGCGGCCTCCGGCCTGGCCAGCCCGTGGACGAGGAGCGGCTCGGCGATCTGGTCGCCGATCCGGCGCACCGGGTTGAGCCCGTGCTGGGCGCCCTGGAACACGATGGACGCCTCGGCCCAGCGCACGGCCCGCAGCCGGCCCCACTTCATGGCCAGCACGTCCTCGCCGTCGAGCAGGATCCGGCCGCCGAGGCGAGCACCGCGCGGCAGCAGCCGCAGCAGCGCCATGGCCAGCGTCGACTTGCCGGATCCCGACTCGCCGGCGACCCCGAGCGCGGCCCCCGCGTCCAGCGACAGCGACACCCCGCGCACGGCGGGCACCTCGCCGGCGGCGATCCGGTAGGTGACGGACACGTCGTCGAGTTCGAGGAACGTCATGCGCCCGCCCTCCTGAGCTGCGGGTTGAGCACGGCCTCCAGGGCACGTCCGCACAGCGTGAACGCCATGACGACCGCCAGGATGCACAGGCCGGGCACGAGGATGTACCACCACGCGCCCTGGGTGGCCGCGCCGTAGTCGTACGAGGCGCGCAGCATGGTCCCCCACGAGGTCTTGTTGGAGCTCACGCCGAGGAAGGCCAGCGTCGACTCGGTGACGATGGCGCTGGCCACCTCCAGCGTGGTGCTGGCCAGCAGCAGCGGCGCCACGTTCGGCAGCACGTGGCGCGTCGTGATGTGCCAGTGGCCGCCGCCGAGCGCCCGGGACCGCTCGATGTACGGCCGGGCCTCCACCGACAGCGTCTGCGCCCTGATCAGCCGGGCGGTCGCCGGCCAGGTGGTGACGCCGATGGCCATGATGATGGTGAACGTGCTGCCGCCCAGGATGGCCGCCAGCACCATGGCCGTGACCAGCGAGGGCAGCACCAGGAACCAGTCGGTGATCCGCATGAGCACGGCGCCGGCCCAGCCGCGCAGGTGCCCGGCCGCGATGCCGACGACCATCCCGATCACGATGCTGACCAGCGCGGCGAGGAAGCCGATGAGCAGCGACGTGCGCGAACCCCACCAGACCATCAGCAGGATGGACCGGCCGGACTCGTCGGTGCCGAACGGCTCGTCCAGGCTCGGCGGCGCGAACTTCGCGCCGGTGCCGGACACCACGCTCGTCACGCTCTCGTCGATGAACAGCGGCGCGACCAGCGCGGCCGCGACGGCGGCGAGCAGGATCACCAGCCCGGTCAGGCCGGCCCGCTCGCGGCGGAAGCTCTCCCAGAAGCGGCCGGCCGCCAGCCGCCTGCGCGCCCAGGCGACGCTGGTCATGCCGACCTCACCCTCGGGTCCAGGACGTGGTAGACCACGTCGGCCAGCGTGTTCATGATGATCACCGACATGGTGATGAGCATGAACGTGCCCTGCATGAGCGTGAAGTCCGGCACCTTGATCGCCTCGTAGAAGAGCTGTCCGAGCCCGGGCCAGGTGAAGATGTACTCCACGGTGACCGCCCCGCCGACGATGAAGCCGATCCGCATGAAGACCAGCGTCACCGTGGGCAGCAGCGCGTTGGGCACCGCGTGGCGCCGCCGCACCTCGTCGTCGCGCAGCCCCTTGGCCCGCGCCACGTTCACGTAGTCCTGGCTGACCTCCTCCAGCAGCGAGGAGCGCATGACGAGCAGGTACTGGGCGTAGACGACGGCCACCAGGGTCAGGCACGGCAGCGCCATGTGCGCGGCCACGTCGAGGAGGTAGCCGAAGCCGTCGGGCGCGTCGACGCTCTCGATGCCGCGGAACGGCAGGATGCCGGGGATCGGCCCGATGCCGACGCCGAACGTCATCATCAGCAGCAGCCCGAGCCAGAACGTCGGCACGGACCACAGCAGCAGCGAGACGCCGGTGGAGACCCGGTCGAAGCGGGAGCCGTGCCGCCAGCCCGCCCGGGTGCCCTGCCAGATGCCCAGGCTGACCGCGATGACCAGGCCGGTCCCGGTGAGCAGCAGGGTCGCGCCGATCCGCTCGCCGATGAGGTCGAGGACGGGTCGCTTGTACTCGTAGGAGGTGCCCAGGTCGAAGCGGAGCGTCTGGCCGACGAAGTCGAAGAACTGCTCCAGCATCGGCTTGTCCAGCCCGAGCCGGCGGCGTTCCAGGTCGAGCTGTTCGGGGGTCATGCGGCGGCCCTGTGCCAGGTTGCGCACCGGGTCGCCGGGCAGCAGCCGGAAGACGAAGAACGTGCCGACGATGACCATGGCGATGCTGAGCACCGCCCCGCCGGCCTTCGACGCCACGTAGCGCAGCGTGCCCCGGCCGGCCGGACGGTCCTCGCCGGTGCTCCCCGACGAGCCCGCCGCCTGGGCGACGGCGGGCTCTGCCGATTCGAGCGGGGTCGTCATTCGCGGTCGTCCGCGGCGCTCCTGCGCCGCCTGGTCAGCAGGAAGGCTGCCAGCCCGAGGACCACCACGCCGCCGACGACTCCGGCGATCAGGCCGGTGTTGGAGCCGCCGCCGTCCGTGCCGCCGCTGCCGCCGGTGGAGGAGGCCGCCACGTCGACGGTGTAGAACGGCCAGTAGCTGCTGCCGCCGTACAGCAGGCCCTTCTCCTCGGGGATCGGGGTGATGGCGGTGACGCGGTCCTTGCGGTAGCCCTCAAGGTTGTTCGGGTAGTAGATGGCGATGACCGGGGCGTCGGTGTAGAGGCGCTCCAGCATCTGCTTGATGATCCCGGCGCGCTTGGTGCGGTCGAGCTCCTTGAGCTGCTCCTGGTAGAGCTTCTCGAACGTCGGGTCGCAGTAGAACGACTCGGTGCCGCCGCCCTCGCCCGCCGGGGTGGGCCGCCGGCTGCACAGGTGCGTCGCCAGGATCTCCTCGGGGTCGGGGTTGACCGACCAGCCGCTGATGGCGATGTCGAAGGTGGCGGCCACGCCGGTCTCGTCGCTGAACTTGCTGGAGTCGAGCTTCACGGTGGTCAGCGTGATGCCGATCTCCTTGAAGAAGCCGGCCAGGTACTCGGCGAGCTTGTCCTCGATCGGCGTGTCGGTGTGGATGGTGAAGCGGAACTCCAGCTTGCGCTTGCCGTCCGGCATCGTGCGGACGCCGTCGGAGCCCTTCTTGTAGCCCGCGTCGTCGAGGATCTGGTTGGCCTTGGCGACGTCGTGGGTGACCTTCGTGTCGCCGGTGGCCTCCCAGAAGAAGTCCTTGAACATGGGCGGCACGATCGAGCCGTCGGCAGGCCTGGCCAGGCCGCCCCACACCTCGTCGACCAGCTTCTGCTTGTCGATGGCGTGGTGCAGCGCCTGGCGCACCTTCACGTCCTTCAGCGCGGGGTGGCCGTCGCCGACGGGCTTGTTGTCCGTGGTGGTGGCGCCGTGGTTGATCTGCAGGTACGCCGCGCGGCGGCCCTGGGTGTCCCACTGCTCGATGTTCGGGTCGCCCTTCATCGCCTCGAACTCCGGCGGGTTGAGCCGGCCGATGAGGTCGATGTCGCCCTTCTTCAGGCCCGCGATGGCGGCCTGGGGGTTGTCGTAGAAGATGACCTGCAGCTCGTCGATCTTGGGCGCGCCCCGCCAGTAGGAGGGGTTGGCCTTGAGCTTGATGTACTGGTCCTTCTTGTGCTCGGTCGCGATGTACGGACCGCTGCTCACCGACGGGTACTTGTCACCGTCGAAGTTGGCCAGGTCGGTGACGCCCTCCCACGCGTGCTTGGGCATGATCGGGATCGGGTTGTCCAGCATCGAGGCCTGCGGGGCCTTGAGCTTGATGACCAGGTCCTGGCCGTTGGCCGTGACGCTCTCGAAGTTCTCGACGGCGGGGCCGTTCGCGGTCTTCGCGGCGTCGTCGGTCATGATCTTGTTGAAGGTCCAGGCGGCGTCCTCGGCCGTGACCGGCTTGCCGTCCGACCAGTTCGTCTGGCGGATCTTGAACGTCCACGTGAGCCCGTCGTCGGAGGCCGTCCACGACTCGGCCAGGTCGGGGCTGGGCTGCAGCGTCTTGGAGTCGGGCACCGTGAGGAACCCGTACATCCAGCGGTGCACCTGGGTCGAGACGATGCGGACGGCCAGGAAGGGGTTCATCGAGTCGACGGCCTGCGTGGCGCCCACGCGGAGGACCTTCTTCCCCGCCCCAGGTTCCTGGGCCAGCGCCACCTGGCCCTGACCTGCGACTAACAGCGCGACGCCCAGCACAGCCAGGCGTGCGAACCATTTCCTCATATGTGCCTCACCTTCAGGCGGGGATTCCTGTGTGTAAGAAGGCACACCATACGAAGACCGCGTGTCAACGAGCGGCGGAGAATTGTTTCATCATCGTTTCTTTGATCGGTGTAAATTTTCAGCGGGACTCGGAGACCCGTCCCTGGTCCACCCGTAGCCGCCGGTCGACCCGCACGGCCTCCAGCATCCGCCGGTCGTGGGTGACCAGCAGCAGCGTGCCGGGATAGCTCGCCAGCGCCGACTCGAGCTGCTCGATCGCGGGCAGGTCGAGGTGGTTGGTCGGCTCGTCCAGCACCAGCAGGTTGACGCCCCTGGCCTGCAGCAACGCCAGCGCCGCCCGGGTGCGCTCGCCCGGCGACAGGGTGGCGGCCGGGCGCAGCACGTGGGAGGCTTTGAGCCCGAACTTGGCCAGCAGGGTCCGCATCTCCCCGGGCACCATCTCGGGCACGTGCTCGGCGAAGGCGTCGAGCAGCGGCTCCTCGCCCTCGAACAGCGCCCTGGCCTGGTCCACCTCGCCGACCACCACTCCTGACCCCAGGGCGGCGTGCCCCTCGTCCGGCCCGATCCGGCCGAGCAGCGCGCCCAGCAGCGTCGACTTGCCCGAGCCGTTGGCCCCCGTGATGGCCACCCGCTCGGCCCAGCCGATCTCCAGGTTCACCGGCCCGAGCGTGAAGGCGCCCCGCCGGACCACCGCGCCGCGCAGCGTGGCCACGACCGCGCCGGATCGGGGCGCGGCGGCGATCTCCATCCGCAGCTCCCACTCCTTGCGCGGCTCCTCGACCACCTCCAGCCGTTCGATCAGCCGGTCGGTCTGGCGGGCCTTGGCGGCCTGCTTCTCGGTGGCCTCCACGCGGGCGTTGCGGCCGATCTTGTCGTTGTCGGTGGCCTTGCGGCGGGCGTTCTTGACCCCCTTCTCCATCCAGGCGCGCTGCGTGCGGGCGCGGGCCTCCAGGTCGGCGCGGGTGGTGGCGTACTCCTCGTACTGCTCGCGGGCGTGCCTGCGGGCCACCTCCCGCTCCTCCAGGTAGGCGCCGTAGCCGCCGCCGTACAGCCGGATCCGCTGCTGGGCGAGGTCCAGCTCCAGCACCTTGGTCACGGTGCGCGCCAGGAACTCCCGGTCGTGGCTCACCACCACCGTGCCCGCGCGCAGGCCGGTGACGAACCGCTCCAGCCGGTCGAGCCCGTCGAGGTCGAGGTCGTTGGTCGGCTCGTCCAGCAGGAACACGTCGTACCGGCTGAGCAGCAGCGACGCCAGCCCGGCGCGGGCGGCCTGGCCGCCGGACAGGGAGGTCATCGGCTGCTCCAGGCTCACCGTCAGGCCCAGCTCGGCGGCCACCGCCTCCGCCCGGTCCTCCAGGTCGGCGCCGCCCAGCGCCAGCCAGCGTTCGAGGGCCGTGCCGTAGGCGTCGTCGGCTCCCGGGGCCTGCTCGACGAGCGCCTGCGTGGCCGCGTCGAGGTCGTGCTGCGCCCGCGCCACGCCGGTGCGCCGGGCGAGGAACCGCCCGACCGTCTCCTCCGGCCTGCGGTCGGGCTCCTGCGGGAGATGGCCGACGGTCGCGGTGGCGGGGCTCAGCCGTACGGCGCCCTCGGCGGGCGCGTCGAGTCCGGCCAGCAGGCGCAGCAGCGTGGACTTGCCCGCGCCGTTCGCGCCGACGAGCCCGATCACGTCGCCGGGGGCCACCACCAGGTCCAGCCCCGAGAACAGGACACGGTCACCGTGCCCGGCCGACAGTTCCTTGGCCACCATGGTCGCGCTCATGTGCTCTGATGGTAGTTGCCCCGGTCGACCGAATATCGTGGGCCCGGTGCCCCGCCTGCCCGTCCTCCTCGCCGCCCTGCTGACCGTCGCCGCCGGGCTCGGGGTGCGCGCCCTGTGGGACGGGCCGGTCGCCAAGTACGCGGGCGACGCGCTCTACACCGTGCTGATCTTCGTGCTGGTCGTGCTGGTGTGGCCACGGGTCCGGCCCGCCTTGGCGGCCGCGGTGGCCGCCGGGCTGAGCTGGGCGATCGAGTTCGCCCAGCTCGCCGGCATCCCGCCGGCGCTGCGGCCGCTGCTCGGCAGCACGTTCAACCCGCCGGACCTGCTCTGGTACGCCGTGGGCGCGGGCGCGGCCTGGGCCGTGCACGCCTGGCTGCTCGGGCGGCGCATACCTCCGGACCGAGCGGAAAGGGAGGAGGGAAGGCACGTCAAGGGGGAATCCAGATGATGCACGGCAAGACGATCGCGTTCCTCGTGGCTCCCGAAGGGGTCGAGGAGGCCGAACTCACCGAGCCGTGGAAGTCCGTCAAGCAGGCCGGCGGCGCACCGAGGCTGATCTCCACCGACTCGGGCCGGGTCCAGGCCTTCAACCACCTCGACAAGGCCGGCACCTTCGCCGTGGACGCCACGGTCCAGGAGGTCTCGGCGGCCGACTTCGCCGGGCTGATGCTCCCGGGCGGTGTCGCCAACCCCGACTTCCTGCGTATGAACGACAAGGCGGTGCGGTTCATCCGCGACTTCTTCGACGCCGGCAAGCCGGTGGCCGCGATCTGCCACGCGCCGTGGACGCTGATCGAGGCCGATGTGGTCCGCGGGCGCATGGTCACCTCGTGGCCCAGCCTCCGGACGGACCTGCGCAACGCCGGCGCGGAGTGGGTGGACCGCGAGGTGGTGGTCTGCACGGCCGGGCCCAACATGCTGGTCACCAGCCGCAGGCCGGACGACCTCAAGGCGTTCGACCAGGCGATGATCGACGCCTTCAGCGCGTAGCCGGGCCCCGGTCGCGGGCGACGGCGCCGAGACGGCGCGCGCCCTCGGCCAGCTCACCGGCGTCGGCGGCGGCCGCGAACCCGAGCCGCAGATAGGAGCCCTGCGGCTCGGCCGCGAAGTAGTCGCGCCCCGAGGCGACGGCGACCCCGCGCGCCCGCGCCGCCTCGGCCACGCCGTCGGCGTCGCCCGCCCGCACCCACAGGTGCAGCCCGCCGGCCGGGACCCGTTCGGGCACCCACGCGGGCGCCTCGCGGGCGAGCGCGCCCACCAGCGCGGCGCACCGCTGCCGCAGCGCCGCCGCCAGCGCCCGCAGGTGCCGGTCCCACGCCGGCGTGCTCACCAACTCCAGGGCCGCCTCCTGCAGTGGCCGGGCGATGAAGAAGTCGTCCACCAACCGCATCGCGCGCAGCCGTTCCAGCACGGGGCCCCGCGCCACCAGCGCCCCGATGCGCAGGCTGGGTGAGGCGGGCTTGGTCAGCGAGGTCAGGTAGACCACCGTGCCGTCACGGTCGTCGGCCACCAGCGGCCGGGGCACCGGCCCGCCGTGGCCCAGGTGCCGCGCGAAGTCGTCCTCCAGCAGGAAGGCGCCCGCCGCCCGGGCCACCTCGACCACCTGGCGGCGGCGCTCGGGGGCCAGCACGGCGCCGGTCGGGTTGTGGAAGGTCGGCTGGCAGTACAGCAGGCGCGCGCCGGTCGTGGCGAAGGCGTCGGCCAGCAGATCGGGCCGCACCCCGTCGCCGTCCATCGGCACCGGCACGGGCCGCAGCCCGGCCGCGCGGGCGGCGGCCAGCGCGCCCGGATAGGTCGGCGACTCCACCAGGAGCGGGCTGCCCGGCGCGGCGACGGCCCGGAACGCCATCGACAGCGCCCCCTGCCCGCCACCCGTGACCAGCACGTCGCCCGGCTCCACGTCGCCGCCCACCAGCCGGGCGAACACCGCGCGCAGCGGTTCCAGGCCCATCGTCGGCGCGCGGTCCCAGGCGTCCGGCCGCCGGGCGGCTCTGGCCAGCGCCGCGGCCAGCGCTCTGCCCGGCTGGAGCGACCTGTGCAGGTAGCCCCCCGCCAGCGCGACGGCCTCGTCCGGAGGCGGTCCCACGAGGCCCCGCGGCGCCGCCACGCTGCGGTCGCCGAGGACCACGGCCTGCCAGGACGTGTCGGGCTCGGCCGCCTGCGACCGCCGCGCCGCCACGAACGTGCCGCTGCCCGGGCGCGTCACGACGGCCCCTTCGGCGGCGAGCTGGGCGATGGCCCGCGCCACCGTCACCGGGCTCACACCGTGCCTGCGCACCAGGTCACGGCTGCTCGGCAGCCGGTCGCCAGGTGCGAGGCGGGCGACCTCGCGCTGCAGGCTGGAGACGATCATCTCGAAAGTGCTACTCTCGGCCATGAGAGATCATAGTAGCGCTTTTGCGCAGCGTGGAGAAACGCTCCTCGACGTCTCGGCCCTGCGCGCCGACACGCCCGGCTGCGACTCGGTGATCCACTTCAACAACGCGGGGTGCGGCCTGATCCCCCGGCCGGCCCTGCGGGCGATGCACGACCATCTGGACCTCGAAGCCGGCATCGGCGGCTACGAGGCGTCGGCCGCCCGTGCGGAGGAGGTACGCGACTTCTACGCGGCCGTCGCCGACCTCCTGGGCTGCGGCCCGCACAACGTCGCCTTCGCCGGCAGCGCCACCCACGCCTACAGCAAGGCCCTGTCGGCGATCGCCTTCGAGCCGGGCGACGTCATCCTCACCACCCGCAACGACTTCATCTCCAACCAGATCGCGTTCCTGTCGCTGCGCAGGCGGCACGGCGTCGAGGTCGTGCACGCCCCGGACCTGCCCGGTGGCGCCGGGGTGGACGTCGAGGCGATGGCCGCCCTCATGCGCGCCCGCCGGCCCCGGCTGGTCGCGGCGACGCACGTGCCCACCAACTCCGGCCTCGTCCAGCCGGTGGCCGAGATCGGCCGGCACTGCCGCGAGCTGGACCTGCTGTACATGGTCGACGCCTGCCAGTCGGCGGGCCAGCTCCCGCTCGACGTGACGGAGATCGGCTGCGACCTGCTCACCGCCACGTGCCGCAAGTTCCTGCGCGGGCCGCGCGGGTCGGGCTTCCTGTACGTCTCCGACCGCGTGCTGCGCGCCGGGTACGAGCCGTTGTTCATCGACATGTACGGCGCGCGCTGGGTCGAGCCGGGCGCGTACCGGCCGGTCGAGACGGCTGCCCGGTTCGAGGAGTGGGAGTTCCCCTACGCCACCCTCCTCGGCTGCGCCGCCGCCGTCCGCTACGCCCTCCAGGTCGGCCTGGACCCCATCTCCCACCGCACGCCGGCCCTCGGCGACCGGCTGCGCGATCTGCTGGCCGCCGTCCCCGGCGTCCGGGTGCTCGACCGCGGCCCCCGTCCGGCCGCCCTGGTGACGTTCGCCGTCTCCGGCTGGGAGGCGGAGCCGTTCAAGCGGGCCCTGGACGCCCACCGGATCAACTCGGCACTGAGCCTGCGCGAGTTCGCCCAGTACGACTTCGCCGACAAGGACGTCGCGTGGGCGTTGCGTCTGTCACCGCACTACTACAACACCGAGGAGGAGGTGGACCAGGTCGCCGCCGTCGTCGCCGACCTCGTGACTCACCCGCCGTCGCGCAGGTAGGCGAGCAGCGAGGGGCGGGTGGGGCTCCAGCCGAGGACGTGCCGGGTCCGGTCGGAGGAGACGTCCTGGTCCCGGGTGACCACGGCGTGCGTCACGCCGGCGGCCGAGGCCAGCTCCGCCAGCTCGGCCGCCTCGGCGGGGTCCACGGTGAGCGGCCACTCGGACAGCACGTGCTTGCCCGCCTCCAGGGCGGCTCTGATCACCTTCGCGTGCTCGGGCGCCTTCACCGACACCACGACGAGGTCCACCTCGTCGTGGGCGACGAGCGGCCCCGCGCCGGCGAACGCCAGCGGCACGCCGTGGTCCGCCGCGACCCGGTCCGCGCTCTCCTGGCGCGTCGTCGCGACCGCGGTCACCTCGTAGCCGGCCAGCCCGGCCAGCGCGGGCAGATGCGAGCCGGCGGCCCAGCCGCCGGCTCCGACCACTCCGGTCCTGATCACCTCATCGACCCCCCTTAGTTATGTATCGATTGGTATGAAATTAAGGCTGCCGGAATCGGGGCGCAAGAGGTAACGTACCGATAGGTAAGAAATTCTGAGGAGGTACGGCATGCCGGGAGGCCGCCCCCGAGCCTTCGACCCCGACGTCGCACTCGACCGCGCCCTGGAGGTGTTCTGGCGGCAGGGGTACGAGGGCACCTCGCTGTCGGACCTGACCGCGGCGATGGGCATCAACCGGCCGAGCCTGTACGCGGCCTTCGGCAACAAGGAGGAGCTGTTCGCCAAGGTCGTGGACCGCTACGTCAGCGGCCCCGGGGCGTTCGCCGACGAGGCCCTGGCGGCCCCGACCGTCCGCGAGGTCGTGGAGCGGCTGGTCCGCGGCGCCGTCGAGCTGACCGCCGGCGCGGACACGCCGCACGGCTGCCTGAACGTGAACACCGTCCACGCCTGCGGCCCCGACGCCGCCCCGGCCCGCCGGACGTCCCTGGCCTGCCGCATGGCCGGCGAGACGGCCCTGCGCCGGCGCTTCGAACAGGCCCCCGATCTCCCGGCCGGCCACGACCCGGCCACCCTGGCCCGCCTCGTCCACACCATCACGGACGGCATCGCCGTCCAGGCGGCCGGCGGCCGCACCCGCGAGGACCTCCACCAGATCGCCGACCTCGCCCTACGCGCCCTCCTGCCGGGCTGACAGACAGGAGCACGCGGCCGAAGCAGGCACGCCGCCCTCCGCGCACGCCGTCAGGAAGCTCGCGGACATCTCCGCCAGGCGGCGAGACACGAGCCGACGTGTACCGCGACCGTAGGAGTTGACGAGTCCACCCCGGCCGTGACATGCTGAAGGCGGCAGCGAGGTTGACACTCATAGTAAGTGTGGACATTCGTTTGCAGTTTGCGTTATGCTGCCCTCCTCGCGCTGCCTTGCGACGCCCCGGATTCCGCCGGGGCGTTTGGCGTGCGCGCAGTTCGATTCCATCCGTGCCCTTCCGGAAGGACATCTGTTGGCAGCCTCGCGCAACGCCTCCGCCGTACCCGCCGGTCCCCGTCGCGTCTCGTTCGCGCGCGTCCAGGAGCCCCTCGAAGTTCCTGACCTTCTCGCCCTGCAGACCGAGTCCTTCGACTGGCTGCTCGGCAACGAGAAGTGGAAGGCCCGGGTCGAGGCGGCTCGTCAGGCCGGGCGCAAGGACGTCCCGACCCAGTCGGGCCTCGAAGAGATCTTCGAAGAGATCAGTCCGATCGAGGACTTCTCGGGGACCATGTCCTTGTCGTTCCGCGACCACCGGTTCGAGCCGCCCAAGTACTCAGTAGACGAGTGCAAGGACAAGGACATGACCTTCTCCGCCCCGATGTTCGTCACGGCGGAGTTCATCAACAACACCACCGGTGAGATCAAGAGCCAGACGGTGTTCATGGGCGACTTCCCGCTCATGACGCCGAAGGGCACCTTCGTCGTCAACGGCACCGAGCGTGTCGTGGTCTCGCAACTGGCACGGTCCCCGGGCGTGTACTTCGAGCGCAGCGTCGACAAGACGTCCGACAAGGACCTCTACGGCTGCAGGGTCATCCCGTCGCGGGGTGCCTGGCTCGAGTTCGAGATCGACAAGCGCGACAGCGTCGGTGTGCGCATCGACCGCAAGCGCAAGCAGGCCGTCACCGTGCTTCTCAAGGCGCTGGGATGGACCACCGAGCAGATCCTCGAGCGTTTCGGCCAGTACGAGTCGATGCGGGCCACCCTGGAGAAGGACCACACGGCCGGCCAGGACGACGCGCTGCTCGACATCTACCGCAAGCTGCGGCCGGGTGAGCCGCCGACCAAGGAGTCGGCGCAGACCCTGCTGGAGAACCTGTACTTCAACCCCAAGCGCTACGACCTCGCCAAGGTGGGCCGCTACAAGATCAACAAGAAGCTCGGTGTCGCTTCGGAGATCACGCAGGGCACGCTGACCGAGGACGACATCGTCGCCACGATCGAGTACATCGTCCGGCTGCACGCCGGCGAGGAGTCGATGCCGGGTGCCAACGCTGAGGTGATCGTCGAGGTGGACGACATCGACCACTTCGGCAACCGCCGCGTGCGCAGTGTCGGCGAGCTGATCCAGAACCAGGTCCGCCTGGGCCTGGCCCGCATGGAGCGCGTCGTGCGCGAGCGGATGACCACGCAGGACGTCGAGGCGATCACGCCGCAGACCCTGATCAACATCCGTCCGGTCGTGGCGTCGATGAAGGAGTTCTTCGGCACCTCGCAGCTTTCGCAGTTCATGGACCACATCAATCCGCTGACCGGGCTGACGCACAAGCGGCGTCTGAACGCGCTGGGCCCCGGTGGTCTGTCCCGCGAGCGCGCCGGCTTCGAGGTCCGTGACGTGCACCCGTCCCACTACGGCCGGATGTGCCCGATCGAGACCCCCGAGGGTCCGAACATCGGCCTGATCGGCTCGCTGGCCTCCTACGGCCGGCTCAACGCCTTCGGCTTCGTCGAGACCCCTTACCGCAAGGTCGTCGACGGCAAGGTGACCGAGCAGATCGACTACCTGACCGCCGACGAGGAAGACCGTTTCGTCAAAGCGCAGGCCAACACGGTACTGAACCCTGACGGCTCGTTCGCCGAGTCCCGGGTTCTGGTCCGCACCAAGGGGGGCGAGACCGAGCTGGCGCGCGCCGAGGAGGTCGACTACATCGACGTGTCGCCCCGGCAGATGGTGTCGGTGGCGACGTCGATGATCCCCTTCCTGGAGCACGACGACGCCAACCGGGCGTTGATGGGCGCGAACATGATGCGCCAGTCTGTGCCGTTGCTCAAGAGCGAGGCGCCGCTGGTCGGCACCGGCATGGAATACCGGGCCGCGACCGACACGGGTGACATGGTCAGCGCCGAGAAGGCCGGCGTGGTCGAGGAGGTCTCCGCCGACTACGTCACCGTCATGAACGACGACGGCAGCCGGACGACCTACCGGGTGGCGAAGTTCAGGCGCTCCAACCAGGGCACGAGCTTCAACCAGAAGCCCATCGTGGCCGAGGGTGACCGCATCGAGGTCAACCAGGTCATCGCCGACGGTCCCTGCACCGACAACGGCGAGATGGCGCTGGGCAAGAACCTGCTCGTGGCGTTCATGCCGTGGGAGGGCCACAACTACGAAGACGCGATCATCATCTCGCAACGGCTGGTGCAGGACGACGTCCTGTCCTCGATCCACATCGAGGAGCACGAGGTCGACGCCCGTGACACCAAGCTGGGCCCGGAGGAGATCACCCGCGACATCCCCAACGTCTCCGAAGAGGTCCTGGCAGACCTCGACGAGCGCGGCATCATCCGCATCGGCGCCGAGGTCGTCCCCGGTGACATCCTCGTCGGCAAGGTCACCCCGAAGGGTGAGACCGAGCTGACGCCGGAGGAGCGGCTGCTGCGTGCGATCTTCGGTGAGAAGGCCCGCGAGGTCCGTGACACCTCGCTGAAGGTGCCGCACGGCGAGCAGGGCAAGGTCATCGGCGTCCGCGTGTTCAGCCGCGAGGAGGGCGACGAGCTCCCGCCGGGTGTCAACGAGCTGGTCCGCGTCTACGTGGCCCAGAAGCGTAAGATCACCGACGGTGACAAGCTCGCCGGCCGCCACGGCAACAAGGGTGTCATCTCCAAGATCCTGCCCATCGAGGACATGCCGTTCCTGGAGGACGGCACCCCGGTCGACATCATCCTCAACCCCCTCGGCGTGCCCGGCCGGATGAACGTCGGCCAGGTGCTGGAAATGCACCTGGGATGGATCGCCGCCAACGGCTGGGACATCTTCGGCATCGAGGAGGCCTGGGCCGAGCGGCTGCGCGACAAGGGCCTGGACAGGGTCGAGCCGCGCACCAACATGGCCACGCCGGTCTTCGACGGCGCCCACGAAGAGGAGATCGTCGGGCTGCTGGACAGCACCCTCCCCAACCATGACGGGGATCGGCTGGTGCGGCGCAGCGGTAAGGCCCGGCTGTTCGACGGCCGCAGTGGTGAGCCGTTCCCGTATCCGATCGCGGTCGGCTACGTCTACATCCTCAAGCTGCTCCACCTGGTCGACGACAAGATCCACGCCCGTTCGACGGGCCCGTACTCCATGATCACCCAGCAGCCGCTCGGCGGTAAGGCCCAGTTCGGCGGCCAGCGCTTCGGTGAGATGGAGGTGTGGGCCCTGGAGGCCTACGGCGCCGCCTACGCCCTCCAGGAGCTCCTGACCATCAAGTCCGACGACGTCCTCGGCCGCGTGAAGGTCTACGAGGCCATCGTCAAGGGCGAGAACATTCCCGAGCCGGGCATCCCGGAGTCCTTCAAGGTCCTCATCAAGGAGATGCAGTCGCTCTGCCTCAACGTCGAGGTGCTCTCCAGCGACGGCATGTCCATCGAGATGCGCGACACCGACGAGGACGTCTTCCGCGCCGCGGAGGAGCTCGGCATCGACCTGTCCCGGCGTGAGCCGAGCAGCGTCGAAGAAGTCTGACGGTCGCCCTGCGCGACCTGCGGGTGCCGGCCCGCGGCGGAGGGAAGGTGGTCCTCCTCCGGCGCGGGTCGACACGCCGCGGTGGAGTGCGGGCGACCCGCGCCGGCAGGCTCGTGGGCAGCGGGCACGGCGCCGAGGTGCGGGCCCTGCCCGGGGGGGCTGAGCCGTACCGGTCAGGCGGCCGCGAAAGAGGCGGCCACGGCCGCGCGGACCTCGTCCATCGTCGTCTCGCCCACCTCTCGCCGCAGCGACGTCATGTCGACGTCGGGCATCCCGCAGGCGACCGCCCACTGCCACGGGGAGAGGTCGCCGTCGACGTTGAGGGCGAAGCCGTGGCTGGTGACGCCGCGGCTCTGGCGCATGCCGATCGAGACGATCTTGCGCCCGGTCTCCTTCGTCCAGACGCCGGTCAGCAGCTCCGAGCCGGGGGGCGTGTCGCGCCGCTCGGCGGGCAGGCCCATCCGGTCGAGCGCGTCGACCAGCCGGAGCTCCACCTCGCGGACGTAGTCGACGATGCCCTCGTCCTCGGCGAGCTTGACGATGAGGTAGCCGACGAGCTGGCCGGGGCCGTGGTAGGTCAGCTGCCCCCCGCGGCCGGTCTCGACCACGGGGATGCCCCGCGAGGGGTCGGGCAGGTGGGCCGCCGGGGTGCGACGGCCGACGGTGTAGACCGAGGGATGGCTGAGCAGCCAGAGGGTGTCCGGCCGCTCGTCTCGCTGGCGCTCGCCGACGAGGTCGGTCATGCGCTCCATCGCCTTGTCGTAGTCGACCAGGTCATCCTGGATGAGTGTCAGCGGCCTCGCCTTCATGCTCACAGGATAGGACGCCCCGGCACGTCCCTGTCCTCGGGGCGGCTCAGTACTTCTTCGGCTCCTCGGGGATGAGGACCCACATGAGGACGTAGGCGACCCACATCGGGCCCGGGAGGAGCGACAGCAGCAGCCAGACGATGCGGACGAGCGTCGGGGGCAGGCCCCACTTGTCGGCCAGGCCGCCGCAGACGCCGGCCAGGATCCTGTGCTCTCGTGAGCGGTACATCAGTTCCTCCGTGTGGTTGTGCCTACTAGGAGAACGGACAACCAGACGGTCCAGATCCCCTCACGGACCCTGAGAAAACCCCGACAGGGTCAGCCATCTGCGGGCCATGGCCAGATGTTGCCTGGTCAGGCCGCCCACCGGGTCCACGCAGACGAGCAGGAAGCGGTCGAGACCCTGACGCTCCCTGAGGTAGCGCTCGTCCTCGTCGCGCACCTGGTCGTCGAACCAGACGAACGGCCTGTCCTCAACGTACGCGGCCACATGGGGCGTCTTGAACATCTCGCCCAGCTCGCTGTCGCGAGCCGGTCCCATGGGCACGACCGGCAGCTCGGGCAGGCCGATGCGGGGCGCGATCCAGTGGTTGGCGTGGTGCTCCCACGTGGTGGCCCAGGCCAGCTCGGCGCCCGTGGCCAGGGCCAGTTCGAGGAGCCGGGTGCCGTGCCTGGCGTCCAGGTGCACGGTGTAGGCCTCGGGACCGATCGTGCAGTGGTAGCGCCGGAAGCCGGGCTCCGGCCGGCCGAACGGGTTGAGCACCCCGTCGACGTCGACCAGCAGCAGCGGTCTCACCGGCCGGCTCCCACCCGGTGCTCCTGCGGGCTGATGCCGCGTACGCGCTTGAAGGCGGCGCTGAGCGCGAACGAGCTGCCGTAGCCGACCTTCCTGGCGACCGAGCCGATCGTGGCGTCGGGCTCGCGCAGCAGGTCGGCCGCCAGCGCCAGCCGCCAGTCGGTGAGGAACGCCATCGGCGGCTCCCCCACCAGCTCGGTGAAGCGCCTGGCCAGCGACGCCCGAGAGACGCCGACCTGCGCGGCCAGCGTGGCGACCGTCCACGGGTGGGCGGGATTGTTGTGCAGCATCCGCATCGCCTTTCCCACCACCGGATCGCTCTGCGCGCGGTACCAGGCCGGAGCCTCGTGGGTGGCGAGATACGACCGTAGCGTGGCGATCAGCAGCAGGTCGAGCAGCCGGTCCAGCACGGCGTCCTGACCTGGTTCGTCCTTGACCACCTCGGCACCGAGCAGGGAGATCATCGGGCCGCCCGGCCGGACCAGCATCCCGGGCAGCGCCTCCAGCAGCCGCCGGCTGACCTCGCCCTCCATCTGGTAGGTGCCGGTGATCATCACGGTGCCGCCGTCGGGGTCGTTCCCCCAGCTCCGGACGCCGAGGTCCATCTCCTGGTAGAGGTCCTCGCCGTCCAGCGTGGTGCAGCGCTGGCCGGGGTGGATCACGATCTGCGGCGGCGTGGCCGGGTCGTCGGCCACCACGTACGGCTCGGGCCCGCGCATGACCGCCACGTCGCCGGGCGCGACGCGCACCGGCGCACCGCGGTCCGGCGTCACCCACGCCTCGCCCCGGACCATCGCCACCAGGGTCAGCGGCGCCTCGTCCTGGATGCGCAGCGACCACGGCGGGTTGAGCAGCGAGCGGAGCAGGAACGCGCCACGAGCGCGAGGTCCGTCGAGGAGGGCGGCGAGCTGATCCATGATTTAGACGATCGCATATGGAAGTGCGCTTCTCAACCATGGAGAGTCCAACGATCTTCGGGCTTACTTGAGGCATGACAACTTTGGTGCTGGGCGGAACCGGCAAGACCGGCCGCCGTGTGATCGACAGGCTCACCGCTCTCGGCCGTCCCGTCAGGTCCGGCTCACGCTCCGCCGTACCGTCCTTCGACTGGGCGGACCGCGGCGGCTGGGCCGACGTCCTGGAGGGCGTCGAGTCGGTGTACGTGACCTACTACCCCGACCTGGCCGTCCCCGGCTCGGTCGACGACATCGAGGCGTTCACCGCGCTCGCCGTCCAGAGCGGCGTCCGGCGGATCGTCCTCCTCTCCGGCCGCAACGAGCCGCAGGCCGAGGCGAGCGAGCGGGTCGTGCAGGGTTCCGGGCTGGAGTGGACGGTCGTCCGCTGCGCCTGGTTCATGCAGAACTTCAGCGAGGGCTACCTGCGCGACGCGGTGCTCGACGGGGTGATCGCGCTGCCCGCCGGCGACGTGGCCGAACCGTTCGTGGACGTGGACGACATCGCCGACGTGGTGGTGGCCGCGCTCACCCAGGACGGCCACGCGGGCCGGCTGTACGAGCTGTCCGGGCCGCGGCTGCTCACCTTCGCCGACGCGGCCGCCGACCTGGCGGCGGCGCTCGGCCGGCCGGTGACCTACCTGCCGGTCACGGCGGCGGAGTTCGCCGCGGGGGCCATCGAGCAGGGTGTGCCCGAGGACGAGGTGGCGATGCTGAACGGCCTGTTCGCCGAGGTCCTCGACGGGCGCAACGCGTACGTGAGCGACGGGGTTCGCGAGGCTCTGGGCCGGCAGGCCCGGGACTTCACCCCCTTCGCCATGGAATGGGGCAAAACCCTGCCCTCCGCGTGACCCCCGCCGCGTGCGATGCCCCCGGCAGCCGGCCCCCGGCCCCCGGCTGCCGGCGCACGACGCAACGCGGCGGTCTTCTCCCGAAGGTGTCCCCGGCCGTGGCTCGCCGGTGGGTCACGGTCGCAGCTTCTGATCTTTCATCTTCGCCGCGGCGTCGCGCAGCAGCCCAGGTGCCAGCCGGCGATGGACGGCGGACAACGGATGCCACACGCTGCGGCCCAGGCGCCGGTCATAGCGCACGAAGGTCCCCAGCGACACCCGCCCATCGGTCGCCTCTACGAGAAGGTTGCCGGTCAGGAACCAGGAAGCGGCCTCCAGCCGGATCCACCCTTCGCCACGTTCGGCGATCCGCCATCCGGCCACGGTGCCCGGCGATCGTCCTCGGCTGAGTCGGATACCGAGGAGGCCGCGCCAGATGAACCGCTCCGCGACGCTGGGGACGTCGCCGAACATCGCCCGGGCCCACTGCTCCGGTGTCGCGTTCGCGTCCGTGGCGAGGGTGAAGCGGTCGGCGTAGTCGATACGGGACAACGAGCTGTGAGCGAGGACGGACTCGGGGATGTTGTCCGTTCCCACGGCGTCGTCCACGGTGGCCGCACTGCTGCCGCGCGGACCTGGGCGGCCACGCTCCCGCCAGGCGCTTTCCAGTTGCCGGGTGAACGCCGGGAAGACGATGAGGCGTCGGAACGGCCTGATGGCGGCCATGTACAGCCGTCCGGGCAGGCCGTTGGGGTTCGCGAGGACCGCCATCCGTAGCTCGTACCCGCCGCTCGGGGCAGGCGCCCACGACAGGTGCATGACCGAGTGGACGGTCTTGCTCGCCAGTTCGAGGGCGCACTCGTCATCCCACTCGTACACCGCGGTGAACGGCGCGAATCCGGCGTGCGAGCCCTGTGCGGCCTCGCGAAGGTCGCTCGGCAGGCGGTCGCGGAGTGACTGGACCCGCGCCCCGATGCCCGCCTTGGGCTCGTCCCAGCCGAAGAGGGCCCCGAGCTTCCAGCGCACCGCGAACAGGAACCGGAGTGGCAGGGCCTCCCTCGCGGGATCGCCGGGTGCCTGTATCGCAGCGAGCATCGCGGGGAAGTCGTCCGGCCCGGCGCCAGGCATGCTGAACGCCCACACGTCCTCGACCCGGAAGTCACCGGCGATTTCATGGATCCGCCAGGGGCGGCTGGTGTACGCAGTGCGCGGGAGTCTCATGGCAACACCACCTTCTTTACCGCGACGGGAGGGGGAGATCCGGCGTGGCTTTCGCCGGCGCTCGGCGCTCGGGCCGCGGGCGGAAGGCGACAGAACCGCCGGTCATCTCACTTTCCCCGTTCATGTATACGCAACCGTATAAACTTGAGGTTAGCTCTTTTATACGATGGCGTATACAAGTGGAGAGGTGAGGTGAGACACATCGTGGGCGCAACTCGCACGCCGCGTGAGAGGTGGATCGAAGAGGGGTTGCGGGCGCTGGCCGTCGGCGGGCCGGACGCCGTCCGCGTCGAGGCACTGGCGAAGAAGCTCGGCGTCACGAAAGGCGGGTTCTACGGCCACTTCGCCGACCGCGACGCGCTGCTGAAGGCGATGCTGGACGTCTGGGAGCGGGAGAGCACCGACGAGGTGATCGACCGCATCGAGCGCGAGGGCGGCGATCCGAAGGCCAAGATCCAGCTCGCGGGCGTGCTCACCTTCTCCAGCGACCGCCTGCTGCCCATCGACCTCGCGATCCGGAACTGGGCCCGGCGCGACGAGGCGGTCGCCGAGCGCCTGCGACGGGTGGACAACCGGCGCATGGCGCTGCTGCGCGAGATGATCGGCACGTTCTGTTCCGATGCCGAGGAGGTCGAGGCCCGCAGCCTGCTCGCCTTCTGCTTGGCGATCGGCGAGCACTTCCTCGCCGCCGACCACGGCGGCCACACCCGGGACGAGGTCCTGGCCCACGCCGCAGACCTGCTGCTCAACCGCCCCCACAACGACCACAGCCACTGACCACCCCGGCCGGCCGCCGCCGCGCGGCTCGCGAGAAACCAGGTCGGGCAGGCGTCGCCGTACCGCCGGAAGGCGTCGCGTCACGACCCCACAGCCCTCACCGCCTCGCCCCGTCCCAGCGGGTGACGTGGGCCGGGTCCCAGCCGGGATGGGGGACGGAGTCCAGCAGGGACCTCGTGTACGGGTGACGGGGGTCGGCGAGGACCTGCTCGACCGGCCCGTGCTCCACCACCACGCCCCGGTGCAGCACCAGCGCCTCGTCGCACAGGTGCCGCACCACCGCGAGGTCGTGGCTGACGAACAGCAACGCCACGCCCGACTCCCGCCGCACGCGGGCGAGCAGCTCCAGGATCTGCGCCTGGATCGACACGTCGAGCGCCGCCACGGCCTCGTCGAGGATGAGCACGGCCGGCTCGACCGCGAGCGCCCTGGCGATCGCCAGGCGCTGGCGCTGGCCGCCGCTGAGCTGATGGGGGCGGGCGGCCGCCTCACGGCTGCCCAGGCCGACCTGGTCGAGCAACTCGGCGGCACGCGAACGCTCCCTGCCGTGCAGGGCGAGCGCGGTGTGCAGGCACTGGGTGGCGGTCAGGCGCGGGTCGAGCGAGACGTAGGGGTCCTGGAAGACGATCTGGATCTCGCGGGCCCGGCGCAGCCTGGCCTCCCGGCCGCGCTCCTTGGCGCCGCGGGCCCGGCCGCCGATCGTGATCGTGCCGGAGTCGGGGGTGACGAGCCCGACGAGCATGCGGGCGATCGTGGTCTTGCCCGATCCGGACTCGCCCACCAGGCCGAGCGAGCCGCCGGCGGCCAGCGGGAACGACACGTCGTCGGCGGCGACCGTGCCGCCGAACGACTTGCGCAGCTTGTCGACGGCGAGCATCAGACCTCCAGCAGGTGGCAGGCGGCGGTGCCGCCGTCGACGGGCAGCGGCTCGGGCCGCCGGTCGGCGCACGGGTCGGTGGCGTGCGGGCAGCGTGGCGTGAACGGGCAGCCGGTGAAGGCGTCGTCGAGCGAGGGCGGCCGCCCGGGGATCGGCCGGATGGGGCGCGGGTCGCCGAGCTGGGGTGTGCAGGCGAGCAGCCCGGCGGTGTAGGGGTGGCGCGGGTCGGCGAACAGCTCCTTGGCCGGGCGCGACTCCACCACCGTGCCCGCGTAGAGGACGTGCACGCGGTCGCAGAAGGCGGCGGCCAGATGCAGGTCGTGGGTGATGAACAGCATGCCGAGGCCACGTTCGGCCTGCACCCTGCGCAGCAGCGCGAGCGTCTCGGCCTGCGTGGTCACGTCGAGCGCGCTGGTGGCCTCGTCGGCCAGCAGCAGCGACGGCCCGGCGGCGAGTGCCGCCGCGATGACCACGCGCTGGAGCATGCCGCCGGACAGCTCGTGGGGATACTGGCGCAGGCGCAGCTCCGGGTCGCGCAGGCCGACCGCGGTCAGCAGCTCCAGGGCGGTGGCCCTGGCCGCGCCCTTCGGGCGGCCCAGCGTGTGGACCAGGCGTTCGGTGAGGAAGTCGCCGATCCGGCGGACCGGGTTGAGGGACGAGCGCGGATCCTGGTAGATCATCGCCACTCTGGAGGCCCGCAGGCCGCGAAGTTGTCTCGCGCTCATCGTGAGCACGTCGTCGCCCTCGACCAGCACCCGGCCCGACGCCCGCGCCCGCTGCGGCAGCAGACGCAGCACCGAGCGGGCGATCGTGGACTTGCCCGAGCCGGACTCGCCCACCAGGCCGACGATCTCACCGGCGCCGACGGCCAGTGACACGTCGTGCAGGATCGGCCGCCGCCCACCGGCGTCGATCGTGAGCCCTTCGACGGACAGCAGCATCATGCCCCCCTCACGCCCATGCGGTCGGCGAGCCGGACGCCGATCACGTTGAACGACACGACCACGAGCGCGATGGCGGCCCCCGGCACCAGCACCGGCAGGAAGGCGCCCTGGACGATGGCCGGCTGCCCCTCCTTGACCATGAGCCCCCAGTCGGAGGACGGCGACTGCGCGCCGAACCCCAGGAAACTCAGCGTGGCCAGGCTCATCAACCCCTCGCCGAACAGCACGACGAGGTAGCCGACGACGGGGCGCGCCATGTTGGGGACCAGGTGGCGCGTGCAGATGGCCAAGCCGCCCATGCCCTGCACCTTGTAGGCGTCGATGTACGGCTTCGCGCACTCGGTGATCGCGATGCTCCGGGTGAACTTGGCGATCGTCGGCGCGTAGGCCAGGCCCAGCGCGAGGACGGCCGTGGTCATGCCGTTGCCGAAAACGGCCACGATCAGCACCACGAACAGCAGCCCGGGGAAGGCGTACATCACGTCGGTCAGCCGCCCGACGACGGCGTCGACCCACCCTCGGTGCCAGGCGGCGAGGGTGCCGAGGGCCACGCCCAGCACGGAGGCGATGGCCAGCAGCGCGAGCGGTCCGACGAGTGAGGTGCGCGCGCCGTGCAGGACCCGCGACAGCAGGTCGCGGCCCGACTGGTCGGCGCCGAGCAGGTGGTCGGGCGACATCGGCGCGAGCGTGGCGGCGAAGTCGACGGCGTCCGGCTCGTACGGCGCGACCAGCGGCGCCAGGAGCGCGCCGAGCACGACCACGGCGAGGAAGGCGACGGCGAGCCGGTAGCCGACCGGCCTGGCCGGACGCGGCACGCCCGGAATCGGGATCACGGCCATCAGGCGGCCCTCCTCGTGCGGGGGTCGATCAGGGGTTGGAGGAGCTCGACGAGCGTGGTCACCGTGATGTAGGCGGCGACCATGAGCAGCAGCACCGCCTGCGTCACCGGGAAGTCGTGGGTGTTGATGGCGTGGACCAGCAACGAGCCGACGCCGCTGATGCCGAACGCGGTCTCCACGACCACGGTGCCGGCGAGCATGCCCGCGGTGACCAGCCCGCACATGGTGACGATGGGCCCGAGGGCGCCGCGCAGCACGTGCCTGACCACGATCAGCCGCTCGGACAGCCCCGAGGCGCGGGCCACGGTCACGTGGTCGAGCTCCCGCTGCTCGATCATCGCCTGCCGCGTCACCCGGCTGATGATGGCCAGCGCGCCGGTCGCGAGCGTCACGGCGGGCAGCGTCAGGTGCCACAGCGACCCGCCGCCCAGAACGGGGAACCACCCGAGCTGCACCCCGAACAGCGAGATCAGCGCGGTCGCCACCACGAACGGCGGCACGGACGTGGCGAACGTCGTGCCCGCCACCACCGCGGCGTCGACGCGCCCGCCCCGCACCGCGGCCAGCACGCCCAGCCCCACGCCGAACACCACGAACAGCACGGTGCTGTAGGCGACCAGGCCGAGCGTGCTGGGCAGCCGCGCCGCCAGCAGGTCGCCGACCTGGTCGTTGTACTGCAGCGAGCGGCCGAGGTCGCCGGTCACCGCGTCGCCCAGCCACCGTCCGTACTGGACGACGAACGGGTCGTCCAGGTGGTACTGGGCGCGGACGGCGGCGATGTGCTCGGGTGACAGATTGTCCTTGCCGCCCGCCAGGAACGTCACCGGGTCGCCGGGCGCCGCGTAGGCGGCCCCGAAGATGACGAACGAGGTGGCCAGCAGCGTCGCCGGCAGGCCCGCCAGCTTACGGATCACAGGCTCAGCCCTTGCGCCCGAGGTCGGCCGCCCACGGGTAGCCCAGGTGGACCTGGGACGCCGGCGGCCCGGTGACCTTGCCGCCGAGCACGACGGCGTTGGGCACCTCGGCCAGCGAGATCCACACCATGTCGGCGGTGAAGAGCCGCTGCAGCTCGATGACGTCCTTGGCCCGCCTGGCCGGGTCGGTGGCGGCCAGCGCGGACGCCACGAGCTTGTCGTAGGCGGGCGAGCTGTAGCCGACCCAGTTGTTGGACGAGCCGGTCAGGCCGTTGTCGTAGAAGCCGATGGGGTCGGCCTTGGTGATGTACCAGTCGTCGGGGACGAGGTCGACCTGGGCGCGCAGCGCCTTGTCGGTGTAGAAGGAGCCGTATTCGGCGGCCGGCACCGTCTTGATCTGCGCGGTCAGCCCGATCTTCTTCGCGGCGTCGACGACGGCGTTGGCGATGACGTTGCGGGTCTGCTCGCCGTTGGTGGCCACGACGATCGGCGTGGCCGGCGCGCCTGCCTCCTGGACGAGTTTCCTGGCCTCCTCGACCTGCGGCGTGTCGGGGGCGCCGGCCAGGCCGTCGTAGGCCGCCTGGAACGCCTGCTTCTCGTAGGACCAGGCACCCGCGCCCACCGGCACCTTCCACGGCCGGGCCAGGCCCGCGAACCCGGATCTGACGATGCCCGCCCGGTCGACGGCCAGCGACAGGGCCCGGCGGATCCGCGGGTCCTTGAGCGCGCCGCGGTCGGTCGGCAGCAGCACGAACACCCGCGTGGTCGGCCCGAAGGCCACGGTGACCGCCTGGTTGCCCTGCAGGGCCACGGCGGGGCCGGTGTCGGACAGGTAGGCGCCGTCGGCCGCGCCGGTGGCCAGGCTGTTGACCATGGCGGTCTCGTCGGCCCACGTGAACGTCACGGTCTTGGTGAGCGGCTTGACGTCTTTGTTCCAGTAGGCGTCGTGGCGCTCGATCGTGAGGTGGCTGCCGGACTTCCACTCCTTGAGCCGGTAGGGCCCGCTGCAGGCGTCGGGGCTCTCGGGGCTGCCGAACTCCTTGCCGTGCTTCTCGACCACCTCCCGGTCGAACACGATGCCCGCCCCGCCCGCGATGGCCTGCTCGAACAACGCGTTGGGCTTCTTGAACGCGATGGTCACCCGCCGCTCGCCGGACTTGGCGACGGACTCGACGTCCTCGAACTCGTCGGACTCGTCCATGCCGTCGCCCGCGTGACGCTTGAGGCTCCACACCACGTCGTCGGCGGTGACGGGCGAGCCGTCGTGGAAGGTGGCGTCGGCGCGCAGATGAAGCACCATGGTGCGCGGGTCGGGCCGCTCGACCTTCTCGGCCAGCCACGGTTTGACGGTCATGTCGGGCTGGGTCTGCAGGAGCCGCTCGCACACGTTGGCGAGGACCGTGCGGTTGGGGGTGCCGCCGTCGACGTCGAGGTCGAGGGTGCCCGGCTCCTCGTCGAGCAGCCAGGTGGCCGAGTCGAGCGGGCCGGCCGCCGTGGCCGTGCGGTCGACGAGCGTGAGCTTGGCGGGGTCGGGTGCCCTGCCGCTCGCGGCGGGCCCGCCGCAGGCGGCGACCAGCCCCATCAGCCCCGCGAGGGCGAGTGTCTTCTTCACGATGTTTCTCCGTGCGGTCCGTCGTAGAGGTTGTGGGGTACGCGCTCGTACTCGTGGTCGCAGGGCGTACCGGCAGCGATCAAGTAGTCGCCCGTGGTGAGGTCGACGCAGCTCGACAGCAGGGTGGCCCACCGGCGCACGGCCGGCTGGGTCTCGTCGGGATGGGTGCACAGCGACTCGGGATGACCGAGATGGTCGGACATGGCCTGTCTGATCCGCTTGCGTGCCTCGTCGGTGCCGGACGACTGCCGGACGGCGCGCAGCCCGCTCTCGGCACGCGGCACCCGGAACAGCGAGTCGGCGGCGCCGGGCCGGTAGGTCGCGGCGAGCTGGGGCGGCACGAACGCCTGGTAGTGGTTGCCGTGCACGAGCAGGCCGTCGGTGGGATACATCCAGCCGACGGCGCCCGGCGTGGTCTCCAGGTCGATGGCGAAGCCCGCCCGATGGGTGATCAGGGCGTTGCTGGCGATGTGGGCGCGGGACTTGGTCAGCGCCTCCAGCGCGGCGTTGAGGTTGGGGCTGTCGAGGACGCGACGGCGGATCAGCGTCTGGGGCACGCCGATCCGCTCGTCGAAGCGCCCGCCGAGGCCGTTGGCGTTGAGCGCGATGCCCGCCGAGTTGGCCCCCTGCCGCCCGACCTGCCCCGCCTCGACATGCATGATCACCGTGGGCGCGCCGGGCTGGACCACTCTCAGCACCATGACGGTGTCGGCCACGCCGCTGCGCCAGTCCCAGTTTTGGCCGGCGTAGACGTGGCCGTCGCCGGACGCCTCCTCCAGCAGCGCGAAGGAGGTGCAGCCGTCGGGCTCGATCGAGGCGAACGTCGTGTCGTAGAGGATCTCGCCCCGCGCGTTGAGCGCGACGACGTCGAGGAACCCGACGCCCGCGCCCTCGGCGACGCCCTCCATCTCCGCCACCAGCTCGGGCGCGAACGCCCGGCTCGGCTCCACCCAGCGCGTGGCCCGCCGGGTGACCTGCTCCCACGTCAGGCCGCTGGAGTGGCCGAACGCCTCGCCGTAGTAGGCCAGCGCTCGGTGGACCAGCTCGCGCGCCTGCTCTCCGTACTGGCGGCCACGCTCGCGGGGCGCGCCGGAGATCTCGACGAGGGGCAGAGATGTGAGGCTCAAAGCTGCTCCTTGGATCACCCGGATCCTGTAACGTTCACTACGGAGGCGGGCGTTTTTGTAGCGGTCGTTTCCCAGAGACTGTAACGCTCGCTACGGACAAGTCAAGGGGTGTAATGGAGAATTCGCAGAGTCCGATCGAGCAGCTCAGAGCCTCGGTCCGGCAGCTGTGGGAGGAGTTGTCCCCCGCGGAGCGCGCGGTGTGCCAGTTCCTGATCTCGGCCTCGCCCGACCAGATCCTGTTCTCCAGCGCGCAGGAGCTGGGCACCGCGACGGGCACGAGCAACGCCACGGTCGTGCGCACCATGCAGCGCCTCGGCTTCGGCGGCCTGCCGGGGCTCAAGCGGGCGCTCGCGGCCGAGTTCAGCTCCACGGTGGCCCCCGACGTACGACTCCAGCAGCGCATCAGCCACGTCGGGCACGACCTGTCGGAGATCTGGGCCAGGGTGTTCGACGAGGCGCGCGAGCGCATCGACCACTGTCAGCGGCTGTGGGACCCGCAGGCGTTCCAGCGCGCCGTCGAGGTGCTGGCCGGCGCGAGCGCGGTGCTGACCTACGGCATCGGCGCCTCCGAGCCCGCCGCCCGGCACCTGGCGCTCAAGCTGGGCCGGCGCGGCCACCGGGCCCGCACCGGATCCGCCACCGGCTTCTCGCTGGCCGACGACCTGCTCGCGCTGGGCCACGGCGAGGCGGTCGTCGTCTTCCAGCCGGGGCGCAAGCTGCCCGAGATCGACATCCTGGTCGACCGGGCCCACGCGGTCGGCGCCCGTGTCGTGCTGGTCTCCGACGAGCTCGGCGGCACGTTCGCCGACCGGGTGGACGCCGTGCTGGCCGCCCCCCACACCCCGACGGGCATCACCGCCGAGCCGCTCTGCGGCATCGTCGTCGCCGACGCGCTGCTGCTGGCGCTCGACTCGCTCGACGAGACCCGTGCGGTCGAGCACTCCCACCAGCTCACAGCCCTCCGCGAGCAGTTGCTCGGTTCCCGGATCCGCTAGCCTCGGCAGGTCACGGCGTTCGGGAAAGGTACGGTAGTGATCGGCTGGTTCGAAGCGGTGGTGCTGGGGCTCCTCCAGGGGCTCACGGAGTTTCTGCCCATCTCCTCCAGCGCCCACATCCGGGTGGTCTCGGCCTTCTTCGGCTGGCCGGACCCGGGGGCGGCGTTCACCGCGGTCATCCAGCTCGGCACGGAGACCGCGGTGCTGATCTACTTCAGACGCGAGATCTGGGAGATCGTCTCCATCTGGACGCGCTCCCTGTGGACGCCCGCCCTGCGCTCCCACCACGCGGCCCGCATGGGCTGGTACGTCATCGTCGGCACCATCCCCATCGCCGTCCTCGGCCTGGTGCTCAAGACCCAGATCGAGACGGTCTTCCGTGACCTGCGCCTGGTGGGCACCACGCTGATCGTCTTCGCGCTGATCCTGTGGTTCGCCGACCACACGGCGCGCAACAAGCTCACGCTGCAGAAGCACCTCAGCTTCCCGCACGCCATCGTGTACGGGTTCGCGCAGGCGCTGGCCCTCATCCCCGGTGTGTCACGCTCCGGCGGCACCATCACGGCCGGTCTGCTGCTCGACTACCGGCGCGAGGACGCGGCCCGCTACTCGTTCCTGCTGGCGATCCCCGCCGTCCTGGCGTCGGGGTTCCTGGAGCTGGCCGAGATCGGCGAAGGGCAGGCTCCGGAGTGGGGGCCGACGATCCTGGCCACGGTCATCTCGTTCTTCGTCGGCTACGCGGCCGTGGCGTGGTTCCTGCGCTACATCAGCAGCCACCGGTTCACCGGCTTCGTGATCTACCGGATAGCGCTGGGACTCTTCGTCATCCTGGCGGTCACGCTGGGCTGGATCCCGGCCCAGGGCTGAGGCCGAAGGCGGTGCGCGGCCACCGGCTGGCGACCGCGAAGATCACCGCGAAGAGGGCCCAGCCGGTCACGTACGCCACCGGATGGGCCCAGGCGTCGCCGATCACGTCGGCCAGCGCCTGGCGCCCCTCCACGTACATCGTCAGCCCGGCAACCGCCCCGGGCACGGCGCCCCACCACCTGCGCCACCAGACCTCGTGCGTGACCACCTCCCACACCACCAGCGTGATCGGCCCCAGCAGGAGCAGCTTCAGGTTGGCCGGCCAGGACAGCAGGCTCACGGCGGCCATGATCGCCACGGCGGAGCCGGTGGTCAGCAGCACCACGGCGCCGAACGGCGCGGGCTCGTCGCGGGGGTCCGCGGCCGGCACGGCCTCCCCACCGGGGTGGCCGTCGTCACGGGGGGCGTCGTCGTGGAGATCGGGCACCACGCCAGTCTGGCCCATCGCCGGGCGCACGCAGAACGAACTTTCGTCTACACCTGCGCGACCTCCGCGCGAACCTCGGGGCGGTAGGTCGCCAGCGTGAACAGCAGCGTCACCAGGCCGAGCCCGGCGGAGAGCACCACCACGCCCGTCCGGCCGTACCAGTCGAGGGCGACGCCACCGGCGATGCCCGCCGCGAACAGGCCGACGTACTGCGCCGACGACAGCAGCCCGAGCCCGATCGGCACGTTGTCGGGCACCGCCGCCACCGTCCGGTACTGCTGGGCGGGGCCGATCAGCCAGCCGAGCGCCCCCCACAGGAACGCCCAGACCAGGGCCACGGGCAGCGCGAGGTTCGCGACGGGGATGAGCGCCATGAAGCCGGTGGAGGCGGCCAGCGCGATCAGCACCATGCGGCGCGGGCCGTACTGGTCGGTGAGCCGCCCGCCGATCTGGTTGCCGACCACGCCGCCCAGGCCCCACGCCCACAGGACCGCCGTCAGCGGCAGGTCGAACAGCGAGCCGATGTAGGTGTAGGCGGTGAACGCGGCGGCGAACATGAGCAACTGCGTGGCCAGGACCACCAGCACCCGACGGTCACGCAGCGGGGCGAACCGCCCCCTGAGCCCGGCCGTCGTGGCGAGCCTGACGTCGGGCACCACCGCCGCCACCGCGGCGAACCCGACCACGCCCAGCCCCACCACCATCCAGAGCGTGGCGCGCCAGCTCGACGCCCCGCCCAGCCAGGTGCCGAGTGGCACGCCGATCGCGGACGAGACGGTCATCCCGCCCATCACCAGCGCCAGCGCGCGGCCCCGGCGCGCGGGGTCGGTCAGCGCGCTGGCCACGCCCGACGCCGTCGGCGTGAACATCGCGGCTCCGGCCGCCGCGACCACCCGCGTCGCCAGCACCAGCGGGTACGTGGGCGCGAGAGCGGTCAGCGTGTTGCCCAGCACGAAGACGGCCAGCGCGATCAGCAGCACCCTCTTGCGCGACAGGCGCGCGGTCAGCGCCGCCAGGAGCGGCGACAGCACGGCGTAGGCCAGCGCGAACACGGTCATCACCTGACCGGCCGCCGACCGCGAGACATCGAGGTCGGCGGCGATCGGCGGCAGCAGCCCGGCGGTCACGAACATGCCGGTGCCGATCGCGAAGTTCCCGAGCGCGAGGGGAGAGAGGGGGCGTTTCACTGGACCTCCGAGCCTAAAAGTTGGACAGGCATCAAACTGACGGAAAGTTAGATTGTTGTCAAACAATCGGACCGGGTATCGTCGGGCCATGCGCGTGCTCCCCCATCCGGCCACGGAGGACATCCAGCTCACCGAGGTCCTGCGGGCGCTGTCCGATCCCGTCCGCCTGGCGATCGTGCACAAGCTGGCCGAGCAGGCGGAGATGACCTGCAGCGCCGCCGGGTGGGACCTGGGCGTGCACAAGTCGACCGTCTCGCACCACTACCGCACGCTGCGCGAGGCCGGCGTGATCCTGTCCAAGCAGGACGGCCGCAAGATCTACCTGAGCCTGCGGTGGGACGACCTCGAAACGCGCTTCCCCGGAGTGCTCGGCTCGGTGCTGTCCGCCGCCCGCGCCTCGGTGCCGTCCGTCTCCGCCGAAGCGCCGGACCCGCGTCATCACAGCCACCCGACCAGCCGCCCATGACCCTGCCCGAGCTGCCCATCCACGCCGTCCTGCCCGAGCTGCTCGACGTGCTGACCCGGCGCCACGCGGCCGTGCTGACCGCGCCGCCGGGCACCGGCAAGACGACGGTCGTGCCGCTCGCGCTGGCCGAGGCGGGCATGCGCGTGCTCGTCGCGGAGCCGAGACGGCTGGCCGTACGGGCCGCGGCCAGGCGGATGGGCGTCAGCTACACGATCAGGGGCGAGCGGCACGTCGGCGCGAACCCCCGGGTCGAGGTCGTCACCACCGGCGTGCTGCTCCAGCGCCTGCAGCGCGACCAGGAGCTGGCCGGCGTGGACGCCGTCATGCTGGACGAGTGCCACGAACGCCACCTGGACGCCGACACCGCGCTCGCGTTCCTGCTGGACGTGCGCGACACGCTCCGGCCCGACCTGCGCCTGCTCGCCACCTCGGCGACAGCGGACGCCGCCCCGTGGGCGCGGCTGCTCGGCGGTGGGCAGCCGGCGCCGATCGTGGCCGCCGCGGGCACGACACACCCGGTCGAGACCGTGTGGGCGCCGCCGCCCCGCCCGGTCGCGCCGCCGCACGGCCTGCGCGTCGATCCGGCCCTGCTGTCGCACGTGGCCCACGTCGTACGGCAGGCGCTCGCCGAACGCGACGGCGACGTCCTGTGCTTCCTGCCCGGGGTCGGGGAGATCTCGCGGGTGGCCGGGATGCTGGCCGGCGCCGGGCTCCCCGGCGACGGCGTCGAGGTGCTCAGGGTGCACGGTCAGGCCCCGGCCCGCGTGCAGGACGCGGTGCTGTCGCCGGGCACGACCCGCCGGGTGGTGCTGGCCACGTCGGTCGCCGAGTCGAGCCTGACCGTGCCGGGGGTGCGGGTGGTGGTCGACGCGGGACTGGCGCGCGAGCCGCGCACCGACCACGCGCGCGGCCTGGGCTCGCTGACCACGGTCCGGGTGTCCAGGGCGTCGGCCGACCAGCGCGCGGGCCGGGCCGGTCGGGAGGCGCCCGGGGCGGTGTACCGCTGCTGGTCCGCGGCGGAGCACGAACGGCTCGCCGACCACGCCCGACCGGAGATCGCGGTGGCCGACCTGACGGGGTTCGCGCTGCAGGCGGCCTGCTGGGGCGTCCCGGACGCGCGGGGGCTCGCCCTGCTCGACCCGCCCCCACCGGCCGCCCTGTCCGCTGCCGTCCGCACCCTGCACGCCCTCGGCGCCCTGGAACCCGCCGCCGGTTCGGGGCCCGGCCCCGTGGCGGCGGCGGGTACCACCGAAGAGGCGCCGGCGCTCGGGCGAGTGACCGGGCGGGGGCGGCGGATGGCGCTGGCCGGGGTGCATCCGCGGCTGGCCCGGGCGCTGATCGACGTCGGGCCGCGCGCCGCCGAGGTCGTGGCGTTGCTGTCCGAGCAGCTCCCGAGCCAGGGCTCGGACGACCTGGTCGAGGTGTGGCGCTCGGCCCGCCGGGGCGACGACGGCTTCGCCGCGCGCTGGCGGCAGGAGGTCAGGCGGCTGAGCCGGACCGCGACCGCACCCGCCGGCGCGGCGCCGCCGGCGCACACGACTGCCGGGCGGCCGGACGAGGCGGTGGCCGGGCTGGTGGTGGCACTGGCGTTCCCCGAGCGGGTGGCGCGCAGGCGGGGCGGCGGCTTCCTCATGGCCTCCGGCACGGAGGCGCGCCTCGCGGAGGGCTCCAGGCTCGCCTCGGCGGCGTGGCTGGCCGTGGCGGTCGCCGACCGGCCCACGGGTTCGGCGGCGGCCCGGGTCCGGGAGGCCGTCGAGATCGACGAGGACATCGCCTGGCTGGCCGTACCCGTCACCACCGAGGAGGAGGTCGGCTGGCGGGTGCCGCCCGGCACGCGGCGCGGCGACGTCTCCTCGCGCCTGGTGGAGCGGCTGGGCGCGATCGAGGTGTCGTCCACCCCGCTGGAGGACGCCGACGTGCGCCCGGCGCTGCTGGACGGCCTGCGCGCCGAGGGCGTGCTGACCTGGACGATGGCGGCGCTGGCCGTGCGGGACCGGCTGGCGTTCTGCCACCGCGCCGCCGGCGACCCGTGGCCGCGGGTCGCCGAGTGGCGCGACCTGCTGGACCTGGCCGACCAGTGGCTGGAGCCGGAGCTGTCGAGGGCCCGGCGCCGCGCCGACCTGGAGCGCATCGACGTCGCCGGAGCCCTGCGCCGGCTCGTCCCGTGGAGCGAACGCCTGGACAGCGTGGCGCCCGAGCGGGTGGAGGTGCCGAGCGGCTCGCGGGTGCGCGTCGACTACTCGGGCGAGCAGCCGGTGCTCGCGGTGAAGCTGCAGGAGCTGTTCGGCTGGGAGGAGACGCCCCGGATCGCCGGGGTGCCGCTGCTGGTCCACCTGCTGTCGCCGGCGGGCCGGCCGGTGGCGGTGACCGGCGACCTGGCGTCGTTCTGGCGTGACGGCTACCGGTCCGTACGCGCCGAGCTGCGCGGCCGCTACCCGAAACACCCCTGGCCGGAGGACCCACGCACGGCCGCCCCCACCCGGCACACCAACAGGAGAACCTGACCGTGCTCACCGAAGCGGCCCGCAACAACGCCGGCTGGTGCGACGCCGTGTGCCGCGCCCACGGGATCTCCGGCGTCTTCGCCGAGCACGCCTGGACGGCCCCCGCCAGGACCCCGCCGTTCTACCCGGACGCCGTCACCCTGACGCCGGCCGCGACGGCACGCGACGTGCTGGACTCCGTCGACCGGGGGCCGGGCGCGTCGGTGAAGGACTCCTTCGCCACCCTGGACCTGCGCCCGGCGGGGTTCGAGGTGCTGTTCGAGGCCCAGTGGATCAGCCGGCCCGCCCCCGAGGCCGGCGACGACGCCCGCACGCACGACCGCGCGGACGACGGCACGCCCGACGGCGCGGACGACGGCACGGACGACGGGGTGACGTGGGAGGTCGTCCGGGACGCCGCCACGCTCGCCGGTTGGGAGCGCGCCTGCCTCGGCGGGGAGGGGGCCGGCGTGTTCCGCCCCGGCCTGCTCCACACCCCCGGCATCGCCGTCCTGGGCGGGCGGCGCGGGGACGCGATCGGGTACGGGTTCGTGCTGAACGCCACCGGCCGGGTCGCCGGGGTGTCGAACGTGTTCGCCCGCGACGGCGACGAGGACACCGCCTGGGCGGCCACCCTGTCCTGGGCGGCCGTGCTGTTCCCCGGCCGCCCCCTGGTGGGCTACGAGGGGGACGTGGCACCGGCCCGGCGGCACGGGTTCGCGCCCATCGGCCGGCTGCGGGTGTGGCTCGGACCGGCCTGGAGACCCGGCGATGCCGCCCAGCGTGATCGAGGACGGGCACGCGCCTGACGAGGTCGGCGCGGTCCGCAGGTTCGTCAACCCGGACGGCTCGGTCGTGCGGGAGCGGCTGACGGCCTTCTCGACGACGACCGCCTCTACTCCTACGTCTCCATGGAGAGCGCGCTTCCCGTGACGGGTCGTCAGGCCGGCCGTCGCGGTCTTTCCGTCATGACGGCGGGTGGAGACCTGTTTCGGCGGCCAGCGCGGCCAGGCCGTCGAGCAGGGTGCGCAGGCCCAGCTCGAACAGCCGGTCGAGGTCGAGGTCGTAGCCGTCGCGCTCCAACCCGGCCATGACGCGGGCGAACGCCGGGTAGCGGCCGGTGGCGGCGATGGAGCCCAGGGCGGGCCCCTGTTGCTCCATCCACTGCTCCTCCGACAGGCCGGTGGCGGCCTCGGCGAGGACCTCCCGTTCGAGGTGGGCGGCCAGGCCCTGGATGTGGCTGTAGATGACCACCTGGAGGTCCATCATGGCCGTCACGTCGAAGCCGAGATCCTCCAGGGTGGCGAGCAGTTGCTCGCCGTGGGCCAGCAGGTTGGGCAGCGGCAGCGGCCTGAAGAGGGAGTTGAGCTGGGCGAGCCACGGGTGGCGGCGGTGCACGGCCCACAGGGTGCGCGCGGCGCGCTCGGCGCGGGCCCGCCAGCCCGCCGGCGGCTCCTCCGGGTAGCCCAGCTCGCCGAACGCGGCATCGGCCATGAGCAGGACCAGCTCGTCCTTGCTGGCGACGTAGCGGTAGGTCGTCATGGTGGCCACGCCGAGCCGGGCGGCGACCCCGCGCATGGACAGCGCGTCCAGCCCTTCGGCGTCGGCCAGCTCGATCGCGGCGCGCACGACACGGTCGCGGCTCATCTCCGCGTCGGGCTGCCCGGCGGGCCGCTGCGGCCCGCCGGCCGACGTGACAGACGGAGTGGCAGACGGGATGACAGCCGGGGTGGCAGACGTGGCAGACGGGGTGACAGGCGCGGCGGACGCCGGAGGGGCGACGACCGTGCCGACGCGGGGCCTCGCCTCCACCAGCCCTTCCTGGCGCAGCCGGGTGAGCACCTTGGTCGCGGTGGCGAGCGCCACGCCCCACTCCTGCGCGATCCGGCGGGTGGAGGGCACCCGGTCGCCCGGCTTGAGCCGGCCGTCGGCGATGCGCCGGCGGATCTCCGCGGCGATGCGCAGGTAGGGCGGCTCCCCGGTTCCGGCCATGACGTGCACCTTCTCTCTTCTGTACTAGTACAGAAACTAGCACACCACATCCTGTCCTAGTACATTATCCCAGGTCAGCGGCTTGCATGCTCTGTATGTACGCTGTACATTCAGATCCGCATACATCGTACGAACCAAGGAGCGGACATGACCACCGTCCTCATCTCCGGCGCCAGCGTCGCCGGCCCCGCCCTCGCCTACTGGCTGCGCCGCCACGGCCTGACCCCCACCGTCGTCGAGCGGGCGCCCGCGCCGCGCACCGGCGGCCAGGCGATCGACATCCGCGGCACGGCCCTCGACGTGGTCGACCGCATGGACCTGCTGGCCCCGCTGCGCGAGGTCCGCACCCGCATGCGCGGCATGTCCATGCTCGACGGCGACGGCAACGAGATCATGCGGTCCACCGAGCACGCCATGAGCAGCGGCCGCCTCGACAGCGACGACATCGAGGTGCTGCGCGAGGACCTGACCGCCCTGCTGTACGAGCGCACGAGGCAGGACGTCGAGTACGTCTTCGGCGACTCGATCACCACCGTCGAGCAGGACGAGCACGGCGTGCGCGTGACCTTCGAGCGGGCCGAGCCGCGGACGTTCGACCTGGTCGTGGGCGCCGACGGGCTGCACTCCACGGTGCGGCGGCTGGCGTTCGGGCCGGAGGCGGAGTTCGTCCACCACCTCGGCACCTACCTGTCCGTCTTCACCGCCGACAACTTCCTCGGCCTGGACGACTGGCAGGTCTGGGTGCACGAGGGCCGCGCCGGCGGCGGCATCTACCCGGTGCGCGGCAACACTGAGGTGCGGGTCAACCTCGGCTTCGAGGCCGAGCCGATCCCCTACGACTACCGCGACCTCGACCAGCAGCGCCGGCTGATCGCCGAGCACTGCGGCGGGCTGCGCTGGGAGGTGCCGCGGCTGCTCGACGCCATGTGGAAGGCGCCCGACTTCTACTTCGACGCCATGGCACAGGTGCGGATGGACTCCTGGTCGCGCGGTCGGGTGACGCTGCTCGGCGACGCCGGTTACTGCGCCTCGCCGCTGTCGGGCCAGGGCACGAGCCTCGCCCTCGTCGGCGCGTACGTGCTGGCGGCGGAGCTGGCCGCGGGTGACCTCGCGCCGGCGCTCGCCCGCTACGAGGCCCGCATGCGGCCGTTCGTGGCGCTCAACCAGGCCCTGGCCACCGAGAACCCCGGCGGGCCCGCGTCGGAGGAGTCGGTCGAGCGCGCCAAGAACGCCATCACCCTGTGAGCTCCGCCGCCGGCTCCAGGTCGGGCAGCGCGCGGCGGGCATACTCGATCAGCGCCCGTGCCGCCGGCCCGACCTGCCCCTCGACGCGCCAGACGAGCGCCATCCGCCCGATCAGCCGCGGCCGGGTGATCTCGATGACGTGCAGTCGGTCCCGCGCGATCGAGACGGCAGACTCGGGAAGCACGGCCACCCCGAGCCCCTTGGCCGCGAGCTGGGCGAGCACCTGCGGCTCACTCGCCTCGAACGCCACCCTGGGCACGAAGCCCGCCGCCGCGCAGCCCGCCTCCAGGCTGGAACGCACCCCGGTCTCCAGCGGCAGGCAGAGCATGACCAGCCCGTCGAGCTCGGCCAGGGTGATGCCGGTCCGGCCGGCGAGCGGGTGGTCGCGGCTGACGGCGGCGACCAGCGGCTGGCGCACCACGATCTGCCGGGCCAGCCCCGGCGGGACGGCCGGGCCGACACCGAGCAGCCCGAGGTCCATCCGCCCGGCCAGCACCTCGTCGACCACCGCGCGGGGCGCCGCCTCCTTCAGCGTGATCTCCACGGCCGGGTGCAGCTCGTGGAAGCCGGCGAGCAACCCCGGCAGGTTGAGCACGGACGGCGCCGAGACCCCGCCCATCACGACGTGCCCGCGCAGGAGCCCCGTCAGCTCGTCGACCACCTGCCTGGCCCCGGCCACCGCGCGCAGCGCCGCCCGCGCGTACGGCAGCACGGCCTCGCCCACGGCGGTCAGCCGGACCGTGCGCCCGGATCGGTCGAACAGCGGCTGGCCGAGCTCCCGCTCAAGCTGCCGGATCTGGGCGCTCACCCCCGGCTGGGCGACGTGCAGCGTCTCCGCCGCCCGGGTGAACCCGCCCTCCTCGGCCACGGCCACGAAATAGGCGAGCTGACGTAGCTCCATAACGAATCATGCTAGCAACCATCAGAACCATCTCTTGGACTTCTGGATAGCGGCTCAGCACGATGGAACCATGAGCATCGACGAGGTGAGGGGCCCGGTGCTGCGACCGGGCGACGACGGATACGACGAGGAACGCTCCGGGTTCCAGGCGCTCGCAGCCCACCGCCCCGACATCGTGGTCGGCGCGCTGGACGCCGCCGACGTCCGGGCGGCCGTCGCCCACGCCGTGGCCCACGGGTTGCCGGTCGCGGTGCAGGCCACCGGCCACGGCCTGCCGGTCGCGGCCGAGGGCGGGCTGCTCATCAGCACCCGCCGGATGAGCGGCGTGCGGATCGACCCCGCCGCCGGGACCGCGCGGATCGAGGCGGGCGTGCGCTGGTCGGCGGTCATCGAGGCGGCCGCGGCCCACGGCCTGGCCCCGCTGTCCGGCTCGGCGCCGTCGGTCGGCGCCGTCTCGTACACGCTGGGCGGCGGCATCGGGCTGCTGGCACGCCGCTACGGCTACGCGGCCGACCAGGTGCGGGCCGTCGAGGTCGTCACCGCCGACGCCCGGCTCAGGCACGTGACGGCCGACGGCGAGCCGGACCTGTTCTGGGCGCTCGTCGGCGGGCGCGGCAACTTCGGGGTCGTCACCGCCCTGGAGATCGGCCTGGTGCCGGTGGCCCGGCTGTACGGGGGCGCGCTCCACTTCGACGCCGGCGTGGTGGACGGCGTACCGGCCGCCTGGCGGGAGTGGGCGGCCTCGGTGCCGGAGGAGATGACGTCGTCGGTCGCGCTCATCCCGTTCCCCGACGCGCCGCAGGTGCCCGCCGAACTGCGCGGCCGCACGGTCACGCACGTGCGCATCGCGTACGCGGGCGACCCGGAGCGGGGCGAACGGCTGGTGGCGCCACTGCGCGCCCTGGGCCCGCGGCTGAAGGACACGGTGCGCGACCTGCCGTACACGGAGTCGTACACCGTCCACAACGACCCCCAGGGCCCGGTGGCGACCTACTCCACGCACACGCTGCTGCGCGAGCTGCCGCCGCGGGCGATGGCCACGCTGACGGACCTGTTCGCCGCCGAGCGCCCGGTCATCGAGGTACGGCACCTCGGCGGCGCGCTCGCCAAGCCGCAGGGCGCCCCGAACGCGGTGGGCGGCCGGGACGCGGAGTGGTTGGTGGGCGTGATGTCACGGCTGACGCCCGGCGCCGACCCTGCGCCCGTCCGCCCGCTGCACCGGCGCGTGCGGGACGCCCTCGCGCCCTGGTCGACCGGTGGCCACGCCCTCACCTTCCTCTACGGCGAGAACGCCACGGCCGACCAGGTCCGCACGGCCTACGACGCGGACGACCACCGCCGACTCAGCGAGCTGAAGGCGGTGTGGGACCCGGCCAACGTGTTCAGGCTGAACCACAACATCCCGCCGGCCGGGGTCTGACCTCACACGCCCAGCGGATGCCAGACGGTCTTGGTCTCCAGGAAGGCGGTCATCCGGCGGGTGCCCGGATCGGCGGTCCAGTCCTCGGGCGCGGGCCGCAGGACCCGCTTGAGGTTGGCAGCCGCCGCCCGCTCGCACTCCAGGGCCAGCTCGGCGTCGTCCACGCCCGTCAGGTCGAGGGCGTTGACGTCCATGTGCGCGGCCAGCCAGGGGGCCAGCTCCGGCTGGTGGCCGGTGAGCACGTTGACGACGCCGCCGGGCAGGTCGGAGGTGGCCAGCACCTCCGCCAGCGTGATCGCCGCCAGGGGGGAGCGCTGCGAGGCGATCACGACGCACGTGTTGCCCGTGACGACGGCGGGCGCCACGACCGACACGAGGCCGAGCAGCGGGTCGGCGGGGGCCGCGATGGCGACCACGCCGGTGGGCTCCGGTGACGACAGGTTGAAGTAGGGGCCCGCCACGGGGTTGGCCGTGCCCCGGACCGCCGTGATCTTGTCGGACCAGCCCGCGTACCAGACGAGCCGGTCGACGGTCGCGTCCACCGCCTCCAGCGCGGCCTTCTTGCCGGTGCCGAGCTCCTCGGCGAACTGGGCGCGGCGGCCCTCCAGCATCTCGGCGATCCGGTAGAGGATCTGGCCCCGGTTGTAGGCGGTGGCGCCGGACCAGCCGGGGAACGCCTTGCGCGCCGCCACGACGGCGTCGCGGGCGTCCTTGCGGGAGGCGCGGGCGGCGTTGGCCACGAACGCGCCCTTGGCGTCGGTCACGACGTAGGACCTCCCACTCTCCGAGCGGGGGAAGGCTCCGCCGATGAACAGCTTGTAGGTCTTGCGAACGGCCAGCCTACTCATCGCCGCGCCCCCTCCACGTGATCTCCTGCGACATCTCGACCGGCACGAACACCTGGCCGCACCGGCTCACCCCGCACCGGTGGGCGTACCAGCCGGTGCGTACGGGCCGGCCGGCGCGGGCGAAGGCGTGGCCGCGGGTGGCCTGGGCGCGGCGCGCCCGGCGGCGCCCGCGGCGATGGTCACACGTCAAGGTAGGCCTCCAGTCCGGCGATGCCGCCCTCGCGGCCGTAGCCGGATTCCTTGTAGCCGCCGAAGGGCGCGGTGGGGTCGAACCGGTTGAAGGTGTTGGCCCAGACCACACCGGCGCGGAGCCGGTCGGCCATCATGAGGATGCGCGAGCCCTTCTCGGTCCAGATCCCGGCCGACAGCCCGTACGGGGTGTTGTTGGCCTTCTCGATCGCCTCGGCCTCGGTGCGGAAGGTCAGCACCGACAGCACCGGCCCGAAGATCTCCTCCCGGGCGATCCGGTGCGACTGGGCCACCCGCGTGAACACCGTCGGCGGGAACCAGTAGCCCTGCTCGGGCAGCTCGCAGGCCGGCGACCACCGCTCGGCGCCCTCCTGCTCGCCCGCCTCGGTCAGCGACCGGATCCTGGCCAGTTGCTCGGCCGAGTTGATCGCCCCGATGTCGGTGTTCTTGTCCAGGGGATCGCCCAGCCGGAGCGTGCCGAGCCGCCGCTTGAGCGCGGCCAGCAGCTCCTCCTCGACCGACTCCTGCACGAGCAGCCGCGACCCGGCGCAGCAGACGTGTCCCTGGTTGAAGAAGATCCCGTTGACGATCCCCTCCACCGCCTGGTCCAGCGCCGCGTCGTCGAAGACGATGTTGGCCGCCTTGCCGCCCAGCTCCAGGGTGAGCTTCTTGCCGGTGCCCGCGACGGTGCGGGCGATCTGGCGGCCCACCTCGGTGGAGCCGGTGAAGGCCACCTTGCCCACCTCGGGGTGGGCGACCACGGCCGCGCCGGTCGCTCCGGCGCCGGTGACGATGTTGACCACTCCGGCGGGCAGGCCCGCCTGCACGCAGATCTCCGCGAAGGCCAGCGCGGTCAGCGGCGTGGTCTCGGCCGGCTTGAGCACCACGGTGTTGCCGCACGCCAGCGCCGGGGCGATCTTCCAGGCCAGCATCAGCAGCGGGAAGTTCCACGGGATCACCTGGCCGGCCACGCCGACCGGCCGCGGGTCGGCGCCGAACCCGGCGTGGCCGAGCTTGTCGGCCCAGCCCGCGTAGTAGAAGAAGTGCGCCGCCACCAGCGGCAGGTCCACGTCACGCGACTCGCGGATCGGCTTGCCGTTGTCCAGCGTCTCCAGCACCGCCAGCTCGCGCGAGCGCTCCTGGATCAGCCGCGCGATCCGGAACAGGTACTTGGCCCGTTCGGCCCCCGGCAGCGCGCTCCACGGGCCGAACGCCTTGCTCGCCGCGCGCACCGCCCGGTCCACGTCCTGGTCGGCCGCGCAGGCGACCTCCGCCAGCGTCTCCTCCGTCGCCGGGTTGACCGTCTTGAAGGACGGCCCCGCCCCGTCGACGAACTCCCCGTCGATGAACAGCCCGTAGGACGGCCGGATGTCGACCACATCGCGCGACTCGGGCGCGGGCGCGTACTCGAACACAGCCATCATCAGTCCAGGGTGAAGTAGTCGGGGCCCGCGTAACGGCCGGTGGCGAGCTTCTGGCGCTGCATCAGCAGGTCGTTCAGCAGGGAGGAGGCGCCCAGCCGGAACCACTCGGGCGACAGCCAGTCCTCCCCGCACGTCTCGTTGACCAGCACCAGGTGCTTGACGGCGTCCTTGGTGGTGCGGATCCCGCCCGCGGGCTTGACCCCCACCTGCCGGCCGGTGCGCTCCCGGAAGTCGCGCACCGCCTCCAGCATGATCAACGTCACCGGCAGCGTCGCCGCCGGCGAGACCTTGCCGGTCGAGGTCTTGATGAAGTCGGCCCCGGCCAGCATCGCCAGCCAGGAGGCCCGCCGTACGTTGTCGTAGGAGGCCAGCTCGCCGGTCTCCAGGATCACCTTGAGGTGGGCGTCGCCGCAGGCCGCCTTCACCGCGACGATCTCCTCATAGACCTTCATGAGGTCACCGGCCAGGAACGCCCCCCGGTCGATCACCATGTCGATCTCGTCGGCGCCCGCCGCCACCGCGAGCGCGGTGTCGGTCACCTTCACCTCCAGCGACGAGCGGCCGCTGGGGAACGCGGTGGCCACCGAGGCCACCTTCACCCCGGATCCGGCCACGGCCCGTGCGGCCACCGCCACCAGGTCGGGGTAGACGCACACCGCCGCCACCCGGGGCGCGTCCTCACCAGGACGCACTGCCTTGGCGCACATCGCCCGGATCTTGCCCGGGGTGTCCGCTCCTTCCAGCGTCGTCAGATCGACCATCGAAATGGCAAGATCGATCGCTTGTGCCTTGGCCGTCGTCTTGATCGAACGGGTGCTCAGCATCGCCGCCCGCTGGTCCGCGCCCACCCGATCGACTCCGGGGAGGCCGTGCAGGAATGCTCTCAGCGTCGCGTCGGAGGAGGCCACGTCCGCGAGCGAGGTAGTCATGGTTGACACCTCCACAGCATCGCCGACCAGGTGGGCTACTTCCAAACCGGATCTTCCGCCTGAGGCGCCTAAGACCCCCCTCCCCCGGTCCTAGGTATCCCTCGGCCCTCCGGCCGCCAGAGATAAGGCATCCGCCCGATGTGGCGGGGTGGGCCTTAGCCCGAAAGTTAAGGGTGTCAGCAAGAAGCACCACATGTCAGGAGACATCGTGAACGCCGAGATCGAGTACGAACTCATGAAGAGCAACGCGAACGAGCTTCGCGCGGCCGCCGCCCGCCACCGGCGCGTACGCGAGGCGGAGAAGGCCAACAAGTCCGAGCGCCGCTCGGTCTTCGGCAAGCGCCGCACTTCATGAACACGCCACGAGAGCCCGGCCGCACCCTCCCTCGCGGCCGGGCCTCTGTCCCTCCTTGACCCTTTTGGGCAGATTCGACCACTCCCTCAAAATCCGTCGATAGCTCTCATCAGGGCGTGCCATGCTGGAACACATGCTGGGCCGATCGGTGAGTCCCGTCTTCGTGGGACGTGAAGAGGAGCTCGCCACACTCTCCGAGGCGTTCACCCAGGCCCGCGAAGGCAACGTGACGGCCGTGCTCCTCGGCGGCGAGGCGGGCGTCGGCAAGACCAGGCTCGTCCAGGGCTTCGCCGAGCAGGTGACCCGCGACAGCGACGCGCTCGTCCTGTACGGCGGCTGCGTCGAGCTGTCCACGGAGGGCCTGGCCTACGCGCCGTTCACCGCGGCGCTGAGGCAGCTCGTCAGAGAGCAGGGCACCGCCAGGGTCGCGTCGCTGCTGCCCCAGGGCGCGGAGCGCGACCTGGCCCGCCTGCTGCCCGAGTTCGGCGAGCCCAGCGGCGACGGCGAGACCGAGTCCGGCCGGGCCAGGCTGTTCGAGCAGTTCCTCACCCTGATCGAGCGGCTGGCCGACAGCCGCCCGACGATCCTCCTCATCGAGGACATCCACTGGGCCGACCGGTCCAGCCGCGATCTCATCGCCTTCCTCAGCCGCAACCTGCGGGCGCCGCAGGTGCTGATCCTCATGACCTACCGCTCCGACGACCTGCACCGCCAGCATCCGCTCCGGCCGGTCCTGGCCGAGCTGAGCCGGGTCAACGGCGTCCTGCGGGTCGATCTGTCGCGCCTGACGCAGGACGAGGTCGCCGAGCAGATGGCCGGCATCCTCGGCAACGTGCCCGAGTTCCACAAGGTGCAGAAGGTCTACGACCGCAGCGAGGGCATCCCCCTGTTCGTCGAGGCCCTGCTCGACAGCGGCGAGGAGAGCGCGTTCCCCGAGTCGATGCAGGACCTGATCCTCGGCACCGTCGAGCGGCTGCCGGAGGAGACGCAGCGGGTGCTGCGCATCGCCGCCGCCGGCGGCACCCGCGTCGGCCACGCGCTGCTCGCCGCCGTGAGCGGCCTGTCCGACCTGGAGCTGGAGAGCGCGCTGCGCCCCGCCATCGCCGGCAACGTGCTGCAGATCGCCGACGGCCGCGCCTACGTCTTCCGCCACTCGCTGATCCGCGAAGCCGTCCACGAGGAGCTGCTGCCCGGCGAGCACCAGCGGCTGCACGCCCGCTACGCGGAGGAGATCTCCCGCGACCGCACGCTCGTCCCGCCCGGCCGTGCCACGGTCGAACTGGCCCACCACTGGTACGGCGCGCGTGACGACCTGTGGGCGCTGATCTCGGCCTGGGAGGCGGCGCGCACGTCGTTCCACGCGTTCGCCTACACCGAGGCGATCCCGCTGCTGGAGCGGGTGCTGATGCTGTGGGACCGGGTGCCCGACGCGGCGGAGCGCATCGGGGCCGACCACACCACGGTGCTGGAGCGGGCCGGCGAGGCCGCCCGTGCCAGCGGCGACATCGACCGGGGCGTGAAGTTCGTCAAGGCGGCCCTGTCCGAGCTGGACGAGGCGCGCGAACCCGAGCGGGTGGCGACGCTGATCGTCAACTGGGCCCAGCTCAAGGTCTACAAGGGCAAGATGGGCGTCGTCGAGGACCTGCGCCATGCCCTGCGCCTGGTGCCGGAGCCCAACCTGGCCCGCGTCGAGGTCATCAACCCGATGTCCGGGCACCTCATGCTCAGGGGTGACGTCGAGGAGGGCACGGCGCTGGCCGAGGAGGGCCTGAAGCTGGCCCGCGAGCTGGGCGACCGGTGCCTGGAGGCCGACCTGCTGCTCAACCTGGCGCTCGGCCACTCGATCGCGGCCGACACCGAAGGGGCGCTCGCCACCAACTTCCAGGCGCTGGAGCTGGGGCGGAGCGAGGGCTCCGGCCGGGTGATCGCCCGGGCGATCGGCAACAACGTCGACGCGCTCAACGACCTCGGCCGCTGGCAGGAGGCCCTCGACCTGGCCGAGGAGGGCTGGCGGCTGGCCAAGGAGTACGGCCGGATCCGGCTGAGCGGCCTGTTCATCCTCAACAACATGGCCGAGACGCTGGAGGCGATCGGCCGCTGGGACGAGGCCGTCGAGACCGTCGATCGGGCGCTCAACCTCGGCCCGGTGCTGCGCAACCGCCACCACCTGCTCCGCGTGCGCGCCGACGTGGCGCTCGGCCGGGGCGAGCTGGATCTCGTGGAGCACATCCTGAGCGAGACCGGCGTGCTCAAGGAACGGCCGGCCGACTTCGTCCAGGACATCACCAACAGCATGCGGCTGCACATCGGCTGGCACCTGCTCAAAGGCGAGCCCGACGCCGCGCTCGCCGTCGCCGGGCGCACGCTCGCCCGGCACTCCCAGTCGCCGAAGGCCATGCTCGGCTGGCGGCTGCTCGCCCAGCTCACCCGGGTCTGCGACGCCGCCGAGCCGGCCGAGCCCGCCCTCGCCCGCGCGCTGCGGGAGCAGGCCGCCGCGGTGGCGGCCGGTCTCACGGTGAGCGGGCCGGTCGCCGAGGCGTACCGGCTGTCGTACTCGCGCGACTTCGACGCCGCGGCGGCGGCCTGGGAGCGGCTCAACCGCCCGCACAACCAGGCGAAGGCCCTGCTGCGCGCCGCCTCCGTGGCGGCGCACGCGGGCGACCGGGAAGGCGCGGCGAGCCGGCTCGCGGTGGCCAGGCCGCTGGCCGAGGCGCTGCGGGCGACGCCGCTCGTGGACGAGATCGACACGCTGTCGCGCCGGGTCGGAGTCGCCCAGCCCCAGCAGCAGCCGGTGCCCGAGTTGCTCACCCCGCGCGAACTGGAGGTGCTGCGCCTGGTGGCGCTCGGGCGGACGAACCGCGACATCGCCCAGGAGCTGTTCATCTCGGCCAAGACGGTCAGCGTGCACGTCTCCAACATCCTGGCCAAGCTGGGGGTGACGACGCGCGGCGAGGCCGCGGCGGCGGCCCACCGGCTGTCACTGGTCTCGCTCTAGGAGCCCAGCGGCAGGAGCTCGGCGTCAGGACTGTGAGGGAGCGGCGGCCGTGCGCAGGCCGGCCTCGACGGGGTTGGCCGGCAGCCGCACCGCGTCCCGTTCCGCTCAGAACATTCCGTGGGGCACCCGCGCCGTTTCCGGCACCGGCTGGACGACATCCCAGTGCTCGACGATCTGTCCGTCGACCAGCCGCCAGATGTCCACGACGGCGACACCGCGCGGATCGTCGTCCGTGGCCATGTGGTAGTGCATCACCACGTGCTCGTCGTCTGCTACGACCCGTTTGAGATCGAGCCTGGCGCGGGCCACCGGGGCCTTGGCGACGAACGCGATGAACGCCTCCCGCCCGGAGGGGTTCCCCGGGCTGTGCTCGATGAAGTCCTCGTGCAGGACGGTACGGAGCACGTCGATGTTCCCCGCCGCGAACTCGGTGAAGCCATGGACGACAAGCTCTTTGTTGCGTGCGGCCTTGTTGCTTTCGCTCATGCGGGCCACCGTCCCAGCCGCCGCCCAGCCCTGTCGATTACACGCCAGGTAATCGCGGTGATGGATGAGGCGGGCCCATAATCACCGCATGGTGCGGGACCGGCCGGTGGGAGAGCTGCTGCGCGAGTGGCGGCACCGCAGAGGGATCAGCCAGCTCGATCTGGCAGTCCAGGCGGAGGTGTCCGCCCGGCACGTCAGCTTCGTGGAGACGGGACGGACCATTCCCAGCAGCGCCATGGTGCTACGGCTGGCCGAGCATCTGGGCGTCCCGTTGCGGGAACGTAACCGCCTGCTGGTCGCGGCCGGGCACGCGCCCATCGTCCGGGAGCGGCCGCTGGACGATCCGCACCTGGCCCCGGCCCGGGAGGTCCTGGAGCAGATCCTGCGCGGGCACGAGCCTTATCCGGCGCTCGTCGTGGACCGTCGCTGGAACCTGCTCCTGGCCAACGCCGCGATGGACGTCTTCCTGGAGGGCGTGGACGCGTCGCTGCTCGGTCCGCCGATCAACATGATGCGGCTGGGACTGCATCCGCGCGGGTTCGCGCCACGGCTGCGCAACCTCGCGCAGGTTCGCGCCTACCTGCTGCCCCGGCTCGCCCGGCAGGTGGCACAGACCGGTGACGCGGAGCTGAGCGCACTGTATGAGGAACTGTTGTCGTACGGTCCCGCTGGCGATCTGGGCTCGCCCGACCCGGCCGACATCGCGCTGCCCATCCGCATCCGCCATCGCGGAGCGGAGCTGTGTTTCATCAACACCGTCACGACGTTCGGTGCCGCCTTCGACGTCACGCTGGAAGAGATCGCCGTCGAAGCGTACTTTGCCGCCGATGACGACACTGCCCGCTTCTTTCGGGCAGGAGCCGACGTGGCCCCGGCCGCTCACAGCTGAGCTTCCAGCAGACCTTTCAGGAGATCAGCGCCTCGCCCAGCAGCACCACGCCGAAGACGGCGAACGCGGCGGCGGCGCCGTACCTGATGACCCGCTCCGGCAGGTGTGTGCCCAGCATGCGGCCCACCACGATGGCCAGCGCGTCGGCCGCGACCATGCCGACCGTGGAGCCGATCCAGGTGCCGACCCAGCCGTGCTGCGTGGCCAGGGTGATCGTGGCGAGCATGGTCTTGTCGCCCAGCTCGCTCAGGAAGAACGCGACGGTGACGGCGATGAGGGCGTGGCGGGTGGTGCGCTGCGCCTTGCGCGACTCCTCCTCGGTCAGCTCGTCGCCCCTGAGCGTCCACAGGGCGAAGCCCAGGAAGGCGATGCCCGCCACGATGGAGATGGCGGTGGTGGGCAGCGCGTCACCGATGAGACCGCCGACGGCCACGCTGACGAGGTGCACGATCGTCGTCGCGATCGTGATGCCGGCCAGCACGGGCCAGGGCTTGAAACGGGTCGCGAACGTCATCGCCATGAGCTGGCTCTTGTCGCCCAGTTCGGCGACGAAGATGACGACGAGACTGATCCAGAACGCTTCCACCGGTCCTCTTCCGCGCGGCCGGACCGGGAGCTGCACACCCGAGAGGGACTTTCGGGCACGACTCTTCGGCCCGGCAGCGTCTTGTCCGCGCGTGTCCGTCCACAGGTCCACGCGCATGTCCACGACTGCCAGGCCGAAGGTCTCGTCCGCCCGACGAACAGGCCCGCGTGACCGGGCGCCGGAGCGCCAGTGTGTCGATCACGCGATTGGGACTACTCCCCTTCGGTGTTTCCGAAGTACCTTAACAAGCCTGCGCGGGTGCGCTATTCCGGGGGTAGCGCACAGCCCACCAGCACCGGCTCGTTGACCAGGGTGACCCCGAACTTCTCGCGGACGCCGTCACGCACCTCTCCGGCCAGCGCCAGCAGGTCGGCGGTGGTGGCCTCGCCGGTGGGGTTGGTCAGGGCCAGGGTGTGCTTGGTCGAGATGCGGGCCGGGCCCCGGGTGTAGCCCTTGGGGAAGCCGGCCTGCTCGATCAGCCAGGCGGCGGGCACCTTGACGCCGCCGCCCGGCAGGTCCCAGCGCGGGTGCCGGGGAGCGCGGGCGGCCAGCTCGGCAGCCTCCACCGGGCCGAGGACCGGGTTGGTGAAGAACGAGCCCGCGCTGCGCGTGTCGGGGTCGGCCGGGTCGAGCACCATGCCCTTGCCCCGCCGCAGCGCCAGCACGCCCTCGCGGGCGCTCGCCAGCGGCACGCGTTCGCCCGGCTCGACACCGAGCCGGGTGGCCAGCTCCTGGTAGGCGATCGGGGCGCTCAACGCCGAGACGTCCAGCGCGTAGGTGACGGCGAGCACCACGTAGCGGGCCAGGTCGCGCTTGAACGCGCTGTCGCGGTAGGAGAACCCGCACTGGCGGGCCTCCAGGTCGACGACGTGCCGGGTCTTGCGGTCGTAGACGCGCACGCACCTGATGGTCTGCGCGACCTCCTGGCCGTAGGCGCCGACGTTCTGGATCGGGGTCGAGCCGACCAGGCCGGGGACGCCCGACAGGCACTCCAGTCCTGACCAGCCCTCGTGCACGGCGCGGGTGACGAGCGTGTCCCAGTCGGCGCCTGCCTCGGCCGTCAGCACGATCTGGTCGCCGTCGCGCGAGACCGTCACGCCCTCCGTGGCGACCTTGACGACCAGGCCGTCGAAGCCCTCGTCGCCGACCACGAGGTTGCTGCCGCCGCCGAGCACCAGCGTCGGCTCGCCCCGCCGGTCGGCGTCGGCCACCTCGGAGACGAGCTGCTCGGCCGTGCCGGCCTCGACGAAACGGCGGGCGGGCCCGCCCAGGCCCAAGGTCGTGTACGACGCGAGCATCTCCATGGCCCACAGCTTAGGAGACCTGGGGAGGCCGGGGGCCCGCCCCTGGGCCTCGGGCGGCCGTCGCGCACGCGGTCAGTCGGCGGCGGGCACCCGCCGTACCGGCAGCCGGGCCTGCGGCACCACCAGCTCGCCGCGCAGCGCCCGCGACAGCTCCACCGCGTCGCGTGCCTCCTCCACGGGCGTCCCGAGAGCCGCCGCCCGCCGCACCGCCATCAGCTCGCCGCCCAGCGCGGCCACCTTGCCGGGACCGGCCGGACTCCACTCCTCGCCGGCGCGCTCCGGTCCCGCCCACCCGGCGGCCACGGCGCCGTCATGCACCGCCGCGACGAGCGGTGTGATCGCGTCGCCGTCCAGCACGACGGAACCGTCCGTCACGACGTGCACCTCGGACGTGTCGAGCCGCAGCAGCTTGGCCCGGCACGCGCCCCACGTGGCCGTACCGCCCCGCCAGGCCGGCTTCTCCGCCACGTGCCAGGCGGTGACCCGCTCCGGGTCACGGCCGGCGAACTCCCGCACCACGGCGCCGGCACCGTCCACGTCGCCCAGGTCGAGAGCGAGGATGTGGGCGTCGGTGTGGTCGAGGAACGACTGCAGCACCTCCCGCACCCGCGTGGGACGGCCGTCGACGAGCAGGCCGACCGTGGTCGTGATGGGGGCCGTCTCGACGCGTCGGCGTTCGGCGGTGACGCCCAGGGCGTCCAGGCGGTTGGTGGCCAGCGAGGCGTCCCAGGTGCGCTGGGCGTGCAGCATGTCGTCGGATGGGACGCCGTGCTGGCCGGGGTCGCCGGAGAACCCGAACTCGGCGGCCGGGTTCGCCCGTGCCCCCGCACCGGCGTCCGTCGCGGCGGGCTTGGCCCGCGCCGTGCCGACTCCCGTGGCGGGCCCCGTGGTGGTTCCGCCGGGGGCCGGGCCGCCGGGGGCGCCGCCCATGGTGTCGCGGCCGGTGCCGGTGCCGCCCGCCACGTCCTGCGGCTTGGGCGGGCGCAGATGACCGGGCGGCCCGTCGTCGGTCACGGCCGACACGGGGATCGAGTGGACCGTCGGCCAGACGGTGACATGGTGTGCGGCTTCAGTCATAGGCTCTCGCTTACCCGAGAGCCGAGCCGCCTATCATGCCGAGCGCGGGTCAGGCCAGCCGCACCACCGCACGCGCCCTGGACAGCACCCGGGCGTCGCCCGACCGGGCCGTCAGCGCCACGACCACCCGGTTGTCCGCCAGCTTCTCCTCGACCACGCCGCTGACCGTGATGGTGGCGCCCTGGTCGTCGTCGGGCACGACCACCATGGACGAGAAGCGCACGCCGTAGTCGACCACGGCGGCCGGGTCGCCCGCCCAGTCGGTCACGAACCTGCCGCCCTGCGCCATCGTGTACATGCCGTGCGCGATGACGTCGGGCAGTCCGACGGCCTTGGCGAAGCGCTCGTTCCAGTGGATGGGGTTGAAGTCGCCGGACGCCCCCGCGTACATCACCAGGTGGTTGCGGCGCACGGTGTAGTCCACCGCGGGGATCTCCTGGCCCACCTCGACCTCGTCGTACTTCACCGTCGCGGTCATCAGGCCGCCCCTCCGCGCTCGACGATCGTGTTGTACGTGGTGCAGACCGGCTCGCCGGCCACGGTGGTGACGTCGCTGCGCACCGTCAGCAGCTCGTTGCGCCCGGCGCTGCGGATGTCGGTGATCGTCGCGCTGGTGACCAGCTCGTCTCCGGCGTAGACGGGCCGGGTGTACTCGAAGCGCTGCTCGCCGTGCACGACCATGGCGAGGTTGAGGCCGAGGCCGGGGTCCATCAGCGCCTCGCCGCCGCTCTGCAGGCTGAACACGATGGGGAAGGTCGGGGGCGCGACCACGTCGGGGTGTCCGGCCGCTCGGGCGGCCTCCCTGTCGCGGTAGATGGGGTTGGTGTCGCCGATCGCCGCGGCGAATTCCTTGATCTTCACCCGGCTGACCTCGTACGGGGCGCTGGCCGGGTAGGTCCGCCCCACGAAGTCACGGTTCAAGGCCATCTGTGCTCCCTCGCGTGTCCTGCGCCCGTTTCAGCCAGACGCTAACAGAACAACGTTCGGCTGTCTCCGGGCATGGTCGCGATTTTGCCCAGGGCCGGAGGGAGCGCAGACATGACAAACCGGCGCGCTCGATCGAGGGCGCCGGTTGTGCGATAGGAAACCAGGCAGTGCTGCCCGGCGAGATCGCGCTCGGGAAAGAGCTAGCGGGTCTCGCGGTGCGCGCGGTGCGTGCGGCAGTTGGGGCAGTACTTCTTCAGCTCAAGCCGATCCGGGTCGTTGCGCCGGTTCTTCCGCGTGATGTAGTTGCGGTGCTTGCACTCCTGGCAGGCCAGCGTGATCTTCGGCCTAACGTCGGTGGCAGCCACGTGGGAGTGCCTTTCTACGTTTGGGACTAGGACATGCCCATGCCCAGGCCGATCGACCTGGGATGGGGCAGTAGCGGAGGCCGGACTTGAACCGGCGACACAACGATTATGAGCCGTTTGCTCTGCCTGACTGAGCTACTCCGCCTGGAAGCCGGTGCGGGAAACGACCCGGCCCCGTAGAGGATACCCGAACCGGGAAGCACATCTGTACTTCGCCTGATCGGGCGAGGGTGCTCCCAGTATGCCTGAAGAACACCCGACTACCGAACACAACAACGGCGGACCCCGCGGGCATTCCTGGTGGGGCTCATCCGCCGGTGGAGCCCCGGCCGGCCCGCGAACCGGGGTCGGAGTGCGGGCCAGCGTACCAGCGTGTCACCACGGGTGCGAACCGGCGCGGTCCCGCGGGGACACCTCGCCCGCGTGGTCCGGCACCCGTTGCGCGGCGTCGTACACGGACCCGCGCACGCGCTGGAGCCACCCCGCCGGGCGCAGCCCCGGGACGGGATGACGGAGCGGGTTGAACCGGGTCGGCGCGGCGGCGTCCGGCCTGGCCGGCGGGAGGAGCCGGACCTGGCCGAAGAGCCGCCACGGCCCCGCCGGCGTCGCGACGAGGAGGTCGATCGGGACCGGCGCCCGCTCCACCTCCCGGGCGAGCGCGTCGAAGCGGGCGGGCAGGGGCCGATCCGCCTGCGGCAACGCCCCGATCAGGACCCGCCGACCGGCCGCCTCGTAGGGGAACAACGAGCCGTACATGCCGGGCGCCCACCGGGTGGCGGGCCGCAGCAGGCGGCGGCCGAGCACGGTGTGACCGGTGGTGGCCAGGAGCAGTTCGGGCCTGAGGCCGTCCTGCTCCCAGCGCAGGGCGATGCCGAGGATGTCGGGCAGCGGCGGCGGCAGCCCGGCGGAGCGAGACAGCCGGGCCGCCCCTCGCAGCGTCATCCGCTCGTCGAGGAACGGGGACCCCCAGGTGCGGCCGGTGCCGTGCAGGCGCAGCTCGGCGTCGAAGAGCAGCCCCGCGGGGTGCAGGGGCCGGCCCCGCCGCAGGTGCGCCACCAGGTTGAAGACGGCCCCCAGGGCCGCGCCGGCGGCGGTGGTCAGCGGCCGTGCCATGGCCCCTCCTTCGGTACGCCCGATGTCGCCGGGACCGCTACCCGGGGCGGGCGGGCGGAATCGTCGCCGCTCCTGGAACCCCAACGCAAGCGGCCTCCCCTGCCAACCGACGCCGCCACCCGCACGTCCTCTGTGCTGTCTTGCCCTGAGATCTCCCCCGCAGAAGGACACCCAGATGCGCTTGAATCGTCGCGCCATCCTCGCCGCCGGCACGGCGGCGGCGGCCCTGCTCGCCCTCACTCCCGCGGCCCGCGCGGCGGCTCCGGCCGTGCAGTTCACGAAGGTCCACTACGACAGCCCCGGGTCCGACCGCGGCGGCAACGCCAGCCTCAACGGGGAGTACGCCGTCCTGAAGAACACCACCCGGGCGCCGATCCAGCTGGAGAAGTGGATCCTGCGCGACAAGAACGGCTTCAAGTACCGCTTCCCCCGCTTCACCCTCCGGCCGGGCAGGAGCGTCACCGTCAGGTCCGGCAAGGGCACCGACACCTCGACCGTCCTGTACTGGGGGCGCGGCTGGTACGTGTGGAACAACACCGGCGACACCGCCGGCGTCTACCGGGCCGCCGACCTGAAGAAGATCGACACGTGCAGCTGGGGCCGGTCGAGCCGCGCCTACGTGACCTGCTGACCGGGGAGCCGGGGCGGGCGTCAGGGAGCGGGGATGAACCCGTAGACCCCCAGGCGGGGGAACACCCGTGACGGGACGTTCATCTTCAGCGAGCCCACCAACTGGCTCGCGACCAGGGCGGGCACGAGGTTCGCCGCCACGAGCGCCAGCGAGGTCAGCGTGCGGCCGAGCATCTCGGCCACGACCCGCGCCGCGGGGATGAACGACAGCATGGCATGGGCGGCGAGCAGGGCGACCGTGGAGGCGGAGATCCAGAACACCGCCTTGTGCAGGGTGTTGAGCTGCTCGATGAGGCCGCCGATGCGCTCGGAGACATGCTTGGCGTAGTCGGCGAGATCGTGCCCGCCGTAGATCAGGCCGAGGAGGCGCTGGTCGGCGGCGTTCATCGCCGGACCGTCCCAGACCGCCATCGCCGCTTCCTGGATGGCGGGCAGGTCGCTGCCGAACAGTTGGCGGCACATGCGGTGGATCTCGTCCCAGGCGTTGGCGACCCGGTTGAGCACCTCGTCCGACGGGATGACGAGCAGGTCCCAGACCACGGCCGCGGTGATCGCCGCCAGCGAGAAGCGCCTGGCCTGGGTCAGCACGCTGGTGGTCGACCGGCTCAGGACCGCCGACTGCGACTGGTAGGCCCGCCAGCCCTTGCCGTCGTGGTAGACGTTCCAGCTCTTGGGGTCGCCCGGGAGCCCGCGCCGGAGGGCCTCGCCGACTCCGTCGGTCGCGTGGCGGAGCGTGTGGATGGCGTTGACCTGCCTGCCGGCCCGCCGCTTCTCGCGTGTCAGAGCCCGCCATTCGGGGTTGGTCCGCAGCGCGTGGGCGTCGAATCCCACGCCAAGGAACCCCGCCCCCATCAGCACCTTCGGCAGCCACGCCGTCCCGGTCGTGGACGTGGCGTCGTAGTGGACCGCCGCCACCGCCGGCTGCTCGCGGAACCGGCCCGCGGCGTCGGGAGCCCATCCCATCGTGCGGAGCAGGTTGCGCACCTGGGCGGACTCCGCGCCGACGTACTTGCGATCCGTCACCGCCGCCCGCTCCCCGATGGCCTCGGCCTCCTTGACGCCGTAGTCGATCTCGTCCAGCCAGCTCTTGAGCTGCTGCCCGTACGACCTTCGCTGCATCTCGGCGGCCCAGCCGAGCGACCCGGTGGGCAGGGCGCAGTCTCTCTCGATGATCTGGCGGACCGCCCTCAGGCACCCGGCCACCTCGCCCATGTCGAACGCGGTGCGGGCCAGCGCCCCATGGGCGTAGGCGTATCCAGATGACTGGGACACGGCGATCCCCTGTCTCGAGGCGGTGACCGAGACACGATCGTATCGACAAGATGGCGACAAGATCGGATAAATCCTCTACTGAGGATGCGGGGCGCCGACGGTCCGATCGGCGGAGTCCCGTGCACCGCCAGGCGGAAATCAGTACACCGGCTGGGCTTACCGTCAACCGAAGCCGAGAACTCCGTCCACGTGACCGCATTCGTGCCGTTCCCACCGGAGCGGTGACACGGGGAGGGGTTCGACCATGCCCAAATACCTCATCCAGGCGAGCTACACCGTCGACGGCCTCAAGGGGCTGCTGCGAGACGGAGGCACCACGCGCCGCCAGGCGGTGGAACGCATGGCGGAAAGCGTCGGCGGCCGGGTCGAGCAGTTCTACTTCGCGTTCGGCGAGAACGACGTCTACGTCATCGTCGACCTGCCCGGCAACGTCGCCTCGGCCGCTGTGGGCCTCACGACGTCGGCAGCCGGCGGAGCGCGGACGAGGACGGTGGTCCTGCTGACGCCGGAGGAGATCGACGAGGCCGCGAGGCAGGAGGTGGAGTATCGAGCCCCGGGCGCGTGACAGCGCCGCCCACGGAGCTGAGCGATCGCCGGGAGATCGCACGGCAGCCGTGCTGAACGCGAAACGCCCGACCCTGCGACAAGCAGGTCGGGCGTTTTCTGTTCAGGCTGCGAGCCCCCAAACGGAATCGAACCGTTGACCTTCTCCTTACCATGGAGACGCTCTGCCGACTGAGCTATAGGGGCCTGTCCGGCGCTGCGGACAGGTGTAACCATACACGCCCCTCAGCGATGATGCGAACTCATCCGACGGCCTCGAACCCCCGCCGCGAGGGCAGCGCGATGACCTCGCAGAGGTCTGCCAGATCGACCAGGCGGGCCACCTGCGCGACGGACACGCAGTCGGTCACGAAACGTCCGTCGCGGCTCACCCTCAGCACCTGACGCCCCTCCCGGAAAGCGGGAACGATCTCAAGACCGTCGGGGCCGACCCATCGCCTGTCCATAGCGGCACAGATTAGCCCTCGGGTCTCTCATTTTTCGCAACACAACCCGCGTTACACCCATAACGCTGGTCAAGTACCCGCGCGGGGCCCGCTCAGAGGCGGTAGAAGCCCGCGAAGCCCTTGACCTGGTCGATCCGGTCCACCCGCACGACGGCCCCGGTCTCGGGGGCGTTGACCATCCTGCCGCCGCCCAGGTAGATCCCGACATGGTGGGTCCGGAGGCGCTTCTTCGTCACCTTGCCGAAGAACACCAGGTCGCCCGGCACCGGCGAGCCCACCCGCCGCATCCGGCGCACGTGGTCGTCGGTGGTGCCCGGCCCGAGCACGTCGCGCCCGTGTGCGAGCGCGTACACCCACCGAGTGAAGCCCGAGCAGTCCAGCCCCACGGTCCGGATGGCCGGGCAGGGCAGGATGCGGCCCGTGTAGCCGCGGCAGGTGCCCGTCGAGGGCCCCGGCTCGTCGGCGTGCCCGCCGCCCCACGAGTAGACGATGCCGCGCCCCTCGACGTCCAGCGCGACGGCGACGACGACCTGCGACGGCGCGTACGGCCGCAGCGGCACGGATGCCGTGGCGGCGAGCAGGAGCACGGCGCCCGCCAGGATCCGGCGCGTCAAGGCCGCCCGGCGCCGCACCGACACCCCGCCCGCTCCCCTCGCGCCGACAGCACCCCTCCGAGAGATCCTGCCCTATCGCGTCAAAGGACGCGCACGCGTCGGAATCGCCCCGGCGCTACGAGACGACACGCGCCGGGAAGCACCCGGCCGCTATGACGCGCGCAGGTCGAGTTCGACGGTGCCGACGGCGAATCGCATGCCCACGGCGCCCTTGGCCGACCTGGGCTTGGTGGTGAAGGTGAACGTGACCCGCTGGCCCCGCTTCAGCTCGCCGACCTCGCACCGCACCGCCGTACCGCTGAACCTGCATCCGGGAGCGCCCACCACGCGCTGCCCGCCGTACGCGCGGCCGGAGATCTTGATCTTCGTCACCGGGTGCGGGCCGGTGTTGGCCACCGTGACGCGGTAGTGCCTGCGGTCCCTGGCCTGCCCCGAGACGGTCACCTCGGCGGGCGGGTGGGCCAGGTCCTCCAGCTCGGCCTGGGTGCCGTTGAACGAGTTCTGCCCGCCGGCGAGAGTCCCCTTCTCGGCCGACTGCCAGAACGTGTGCTTCTTCCACGCCTTGGGCAGTTCGCCCGGGTCGGTGCCCCAGCGGGCCAGCCAGAGCGGGTTGGCCCTGAACGCCGTCGAGTCGCCCGTGCAGGTGCGCCACCAGCTCGTGGTGGTGTAGATGATCGCGTGCCGCCCGGTGGCCTTGCGGTAGCGCGTGGTGAACGCCTTGATCCAGGTGACCATGTCGGCCGGGGACAGGTCGTAGCAGGCGTTCTTGCCGTTGCGGTCGCGGTAGGGGTTGTCCTCCAGGTCGAGGACGCCGGGCAGCGTCGTGCCGTCGGACCGCCACGCGCCGCCGCCCGCGAGGAAGTGGTCGGCCTGGGCGGCGCCGTCCGACTCGTGCGGCTGGGCGAAGTGGTAGGCGCCGCGCAGCAGCCCGGCCGCCGCCGCGCCGCCGTGCTGTGCCTCGAACCTGGGGTTGCGGTAGTCGGTTCCCTCGGTCGCGTGCACGAACGCGAACTTCCCGCCGCCCGAGGTGACGGCGGCCCAGTCGACCTCGCCGGTCCAGTTGCTCACGTCCACCCCGGCGAGTCCGTCGGCGGCCCGTACGGCTCCGTGAGCCGCCTGCGCGCTCCCCGCCAGCCCCACCGCGACGGCCACGCCGGCCACTCCATACCACCACTGACGCTTCACGCCGGTGATCATCGCGGAACGCGACATATGCCCGCAAGCCGTTCCCGTCCACCGTTATCGAAAAAACTCCGAGACGGCGGAAAGCGCATTTCAGCGGCTCGGTAAAGGCCACCCGGACCTTCCGCTGACTACGTTGTTTTCGCAGGTCAGAGCGATATATGAATGTCATGTTCGCGTTTGCCAAGCCGCGTTCGGCGTGCGCAAGATGGCTGCGACCCACAAACCCCGGCACCCCTCCCCCAAGGGGTTATTCGCCATGCCCGGAGGAGAACGGCCATGATCCACGCCCGGGGCCTGACCCGAGTGTTCACGATGAAGAAGAACGAGACCGTCGAGGCCGTCCGCGGCATCGACCTCGATGTGGCGGCCGGGCAACTGGTCGCCTTCCTGGGCCCGAACGGCGCGGGCAAGTCCACCACGCTGCGCATGCTCACCACCCTGCTGCCCCCGAGCTCCGGCACCGCCGTCGTGGCCGGCCACGACGTGCGCCGCGACCCCGCCAAGGTGCGCGGGCGCATCGGCTACGTCGGCCAGCGGAGCAGCGCCGGCGAGAACTTCCTCGTCCGCGACGAGCTCGTCACGCAGGGCCGCTGCTACGGACTGACCACGCCGGAGGCGGGCCGGCGTGCCGACGAACTGCTCGACCTGCTGGAGCTGCGGCCCCTGGCGCGGCGCAAGCCCGGCACGCTGTCCGGCGGCCAGCGCCGCCGCCTCGACATCGCGCTCGGCCTGGTCCACCGCCCGAGCCTGCTCTTCCTGGACGAACCGTCCACCGGCCTCGACCCCAGGAGCCGCGCCGAGATCTGGACGCACATCCTGCGGCTGCGCGAGGCGTACGGCACGACGATCTTCCTGACCACCCACTACCTGGAGGAGGCCGACAGCATGGCCGAACGGGTGGTGATCATCAACGGCGGCCGCATCATCGCGGACGGCACGGCCGACCGGCTCAAGAACGACCTGGCCGGCGACCACATCACGATCACCACCCGCACCGAGCAGGAGGCGGCCGCCTGCGTGTCACTCGCCGACGGCGACGCCACGGCCGAGGCGACGACCGTGCGGGTGCGCGTCGCCAACGCCCCCGCCGCCCTGCCCGAGTACCTGCGCGCGCTGGAGGAGGCCGGCATCAAGGTCACCGGCGCGGAGACCACCCGACCGACGCTCGACGACGTGTTCCTCACTCTGACCGGGAGAAGCCTCACCGATGACGACATTCCTGCGTGACACCGCCACCGTCTTCACCCGCGAGGTCAGGCCCTCGCTGCGCGAACCGGTCGGGCTGCTGTTCGAGATGGGGCAGCCACTGCTGTTCCTGTTCCTGTTCGGGTCGCTGCTGGACGGGGCGATCGGCTCGTCCTGGCAGTGGTTCGTGCCGGGCATCCTCGTGATGATGTGCCTGTCAGGGCCGATGGCGGCGGGCTACACGCTGCTGGTCGAGTTGCTCGGCGGGTCGCTGGAGCGGCTGATGGTCACGCCGGTCAACCGCACGGCCATGCTGGTGGGCAGGACGATGAAGGAGATGGCGGTCCTGCTCTGCCAGTCGGTGCTGATCATCGCGCTGGCGGTGCCGCTGGGGTTCCGGCTGCACCTGGCGGGCGTGCTGGCGGGGCTGGCGCTGCTGGTGCTGTTCGGGATCGGGCTGGGCGCCCTGTCGTTCGTCCTGGCCTTCAAGTCGGCGCCCAGTGGCACGCTCTTCTACATCGTCACGCAGACGCTGCTCTTCCCGCTGCTCCTGCTGTCGGGCGTGCTGCTGCCGATGGACTCCGGACCTGACTGGCTGCGGGTGGTCGGGCAGCTCAACCCGATCTCGTACATCGTGGAGGCGCAGCGCGCCCTGTTCGCGGGCAACCTCACCGACCTGTCCGTCCTGTCCGGCACGGCCGCCGCGGCCCTGGTCGCCGCCGTCGGTCTCATCCTCGGCAACCGTGCCATGCGCAAGGGCGTGTAGCCGGGGCCTCAGGGGCTGATCGCGAGGAACAGGAACGCGGCGAACAGCACGAGGTGCACCCCGCTCTGCAGCAGAGTCGCCCGCCCCGGCACCACGGTGAGCGTCGTGACGACGAACGTCAGCCCGAGCAACACCATGTGCGTGCCGCCCAGCCCGAGCACCAGCGGCCCCTGCAACCAGATGGACGACACCGCGATGGTCGGGATCGTCAGCCCGATGCTGGCCATCGCGGAGCCCAGGGCGAGGTTGAGGCTCACCTGGATCTGGTCGCGCCGGGCGGCCCTGACGGCGGCCAGGGTCTCCGGCAGCAGCACGAGCAGGGCGATCACCACGCCCACCACGGACTGCGGCAGGCCGGCGGCGCGCACCGTGGTCTCGATGACCGGCGACTCGACCTTGGCCAGGCCGACGACCGAGACGAGCGCCACCAGCAGCATCCCGAGGCTGACCAGCGTGGTCCGCCCGCTCGGCGTGGGCGCGTGCTCCTCCTCGCTGACCGGCCTGCCGTCCCTGGGGACGGGCAGGAAGTAGTCGCGGTGCCGTACGGTCTGGGTGAGCACGAACAGGCCGTACAGGGCGAGCGATCCCACCGCCGCGAAAGCGAGCTGGGCGGGAGAGAAGGCGGGCCCTTTCGCGCTGGTGGTGAACGTCGGCAGGACGAGGCTCAGCGTGCTCAGCGTGGCGACGGCCGCGAGGGCGCCGCCGCTGCCCTCGGCGTTGAACAGCGCGGTCCGCCGCCGAAGCGTGCCGCTGAGCAGCGACAGCCCGATGATGCCGTTACAGGTGATCATCACGGCGGCGAACACGGTGTCGCGGGCCAGCGTCGCCGTCCGCTCGCCCCCGGAGATCATCAGGCTGACGATGAGCGCCACCTCGATCACGGTGACCGCCACCGCGAGCACCAGCGACCCGAACGGCTCGCCGACCCGGTGCGCGATCACCTCGGCATGGTGCACGGCGGCCAGTACCGCTCCGGCCAGGATGACGGCCAGCACGATCGCCCCCGAGGTCGACAGGTCGCGTCCCCATGACAGCACGAGGGCCAGGAGGGCCAGGCTGGGCACGGCGACGGTCCACCACTTCGCGAGGTAACGGGTCATGTGCAGCGTGATGCCCTTTTCTCTACCAGAAACAACGGCAGTCACACTGATCATGCACTGATATGACCTTCAGCGAGGAATGGGCGGTGTGACCCGTGCCCGGTCCACGTCGGTGCTGCGGTAGAGCCGCTCCGGAATCCGGGCCAGCGTGGACGGATGGACCTGCGGCCCCAGCCCGTACAGCTTCTGGAAGCTCATGATCAGCGGTCGCCAGGCGTCGGGGTCGATGTGGTCGTCCGTGCCGGCCAACCGGATCTCGTCGTGCACCCACACCCGCTGGACGCGTACCTCGAAGAGCACGACGCCGCCCCGGAGCTTCTCGTCGTCCTCGGCCAGCCCGTGCACGGCCTCGACGACGGCCTCCATGCTCACCGGGCACTCCGCCGCCCGTGGCGCGCCCACCGTCTCCGACGGCACGGGGGTCAGCCCGGCCCGCTCGAACTTGCCCGCCACGAAGCGGTAGCCGCGCTCGTGCTTGGCGGGCGGGACCGGGTCGGCGCCGGTGGTCAGCGCCAGCCGGTCGACCGCCGCGGCGAGCTCGTCGGAGGGCAGGTTGAGCACGCATGCGCGGGTCCTGAGCAGGTTGCGCGCCGTCTGGGAGCGCGCGCCGAGCCCGAGGACGGCCCGCCAGCCGAGCCAGAAGGCGGACGACATGGGGGCCAGGTTGGGCGTGCCGTCCTCGTTCGCCGTGGAGACCAGGACGACGGGGGTGCCGAAGTAGAGGATGTTCGGCTCGATGGGAGAGTGCTTCGATGTCACGCCGCCTACGGTGCCGGGCCCGGACGGCCGGGCACCGGCGGAAATCGGGCGGCGTTATGCCGGGACCGGCCGCCCGGGAGACCGGGCGCGGTCTCGCTGTGCCGGATCTCGCGGGAGGGACCCCGGTAGAACAACGTGCGCATGATCACCTCTCCGGCGCCTGCCTCCGCTCGACCAGCCCATCCAGGACGACCCGAAGCAGGCGTGCCCGGCGCGCGTCGGGATCGGCGGTCTGCTCGGCGGCCCAGCCGATGGCGCTCGCGAGCGCGAACAGGTCGGTGCCGTCGATGTCACCGCGGATGACGCCGTCGTCCTGGGCGCGGCGCAGCAGCGCGGCTCCCGCCTGGCGCATGTCCTGGCAGGCCCGGTTCAGCGGTGACGACTCGTCGGCGACGGTCGCCATCAGCGAGGCCGGCAGGCCCTGGTACATCGTCGTGGCGCGGGCGAAGTCCGCGAGCCAGGCGGCCAGCGCGTCCAGAGGCGGGGTCTGCGCGTCAAGCCCCCCGGACCGGGCGGCCAGGGCGTGGAAGCTCTCCCGGACCAGCTCCTTGATCAGCTCCTCCCGCGTCGGGAAGTGGCGGTAGAGGGTGCCGACGCCCACACCGGCGCGCCTGGCGATGGCCCTCAGCGACGCGTCGGTCCCCTCGGCGAGGACGGCCTCGCGAGCCGCGTCGAGAATCCGGGCTCGGTTGCGGCGGGCATCGGCGCGCGTGCCGGTCGGATCCGGAGCGTCGCTCCTCTTACCGTACGATATATCCGGAGCGTCGCTCCGTTTACTTTGCGGAGCCATGCTCCGCATCGTAGAGGCACGAGGACAGGCCTCCATCACACCGCTGCGAAAGGCCCCGAACCAGTGACCCTTCCCCTCTCCATCCTCGACCTGGCCATCATCGGCCCCGGCGAGACGGCCGCGCAGAGCCTGCAGGGAAGCGTGGCACTCGCCCAGCTCGCCGAGACCCACGGATACCGGCGGGTCTGGTACGCCGAGCACCACAACACCTCCCGGATCGCCTCCTCGGCCACCAGCGTGCTCATCGCCCACGTCGCGGCCCACACGAACACCATCCGCCTCGGCTCGGGCGGCATCATGCTCCCGAACCACGCCCCACTGACGATCGCCGAGCAGTTCGGCACTCTGGAGACGCTGCACCCGGGCCGGATCGACCTCGGCCTCGGCCGGGCGCCCGGCACCGACCAGAAGACGCTGCGCGCCCTGCGCCGCAACGCGCACTCCGCCGACGCCTTCCCCCAGGACGTGCAGGAACTGCGCGGCTACCTCGCCGGGCAGAGCCTGATCCCGGGCGTCGACGCCACACCCGGCAAGGGCACCGGCGTCCCGCTCTACATCCTCGGATCCTCGCTGTTCGGCGCCCAGCTCGCGGCGGCGCTCGGGCTGCCGTACGCGTTCGCCTCCCACTTCGCGCCGGACGCCCTGGAGGAGGCCGTCGCGGTCTACCGGCGCGAGTTCCAGCCCTCCGACCAGCTCGATCGGCCCTACGTCATCGCCGCCGTCAACGTCATCGCCGCGGACACCGACGCCAAGGCGCAGGAGCAGCACCAGACGCTCAAGCGGCAGTGGGTCCGGATGCTCCTCGGGCGCGACCACCCCTACACCGACGAGCAGGCCGACCAGATCCTCGCCTCACCCCAGGGCCGGCTCGTCCACCACAACCTCCGCTACACCGCCCTCGGCACACCCCCGGCCGTCAGGGACTATCTCGCCGGCTTCGCGGCGCGCGCCGACGCCGACGAGCTCATCGTGGCGCACCAGGCGACCACCGTGGCGGACCGCCTGCGTTCCGCCCAACTGACGGCCGAGGTCATGGAACTCCGCGCCGCCAGCCCGGCCGGCGCACCGGGCAACGGACCGTCCTGAACCCGCGCCCCGCGGGTCTCGTCACGCCGGGGTGGCGGCCCCCCGCCCGGCGGTCTCCTCGGGCAGGTCGAGGCTGTCGCGCAGCGTGTCGGGCTTGAGGAACGCCGCGGCGATGAGACCGACGACGGCGATCGCGGTCGAGACGAGGAAGATGTGGCCGGTGGCGTCGCCGTAGGCCTCCCTGACGATCAGCCGGACTGGCTCCGGCAGGGCCGCGAGGTTCAGGCTGCTGCCGGCCGCCGGGCCGGCGCCGCCCGTGGGGATGCCGGCCCTGGCCAGGCCGTCCACGATGTCGGCGGCGACGCGGTTGGCCAGGATGGCGCCGAGCACCGAGACGCCCACGGTGCCGCCGAGCGAGCGGAAGAAGGTGACCGCGCCACTGGCGGCGCCGATCTCGCGGAGCGGGACGGTGTTCTGGATGACCAGGACGAGGTTCTGCATGGACATGCCGACGCCGACGCCGACGGCGAGCATGTACGCCGAGACCAGCACCATCGAGGTCCGGTGGTCGATCGTGGCCAGTCCGGCGAAGCCCGCCAGCAGGACGACCAGGCCGACGATGATGTACGACTTGGTGCGGCCGCTCCTGGACACCATCCGGCCGCTGATGGTGGAGGAGAAGAGCACGCCGACCATCATGGGGATGGTCAGCAGGCCCGCGGCGGTGGGGCCGTAGCCGCGGCCGATCTGGAAGTACTGGCCGAGGAAGACCGAGCCGCCGAACATCGCCATGCCCACCGCGAGGCTGGCCAGGATGGCCAGGGCCGGGGTACGGCGGCGGATGACGTGCAGCGGCACGACCGGCTCCCGCACCTTGGACTCCACCCAGGTCGCCAGCGCGAGCAGCAGCACGCCGCCGCCGGCCATGGCCGCGGTCTGCCAGGACAGCCAGTCGAAGTCGTTGCCGACGAAGGTGACCCAGATGAGCAGGACGCTGACGCCCGCGGCGATGAGGGTGGCGCCCCAGTAGTCGATGCTCACGTTCTGGCGGCGCCCGGTCGGCAGGTGCAGCGTCTTGGCCAGCAGCGCGAAGGCGGCGATGGTGATCGGCACGGCGATGAAGAAGCACCAGCGCCAGCCGAGCCAGGAGGTGTCCGCGATGAGGCCGCCGAGAAGCGGGCCGCCGACCGTGGCGACGGCCATGACGGCGCCGAGGTAGCCGTTGTACCGTCCGCGCTCCTTGGGGCTGATCATCGCGGCGATGATGACCTGCGCGAGGATCTGCAGGGCTCCCATGCCGAGGCCCTGCACGGCGCGGAAGGCGATGAGCTGGCCGGTGTCCTGGGCGAAGCCGCAGGCCAGCGAGCTGACCATGAAGATCACGATGGCGATCTGGAGCAGCAGCTTCTTGTCGAACAGATCGGCGAGCTTGCCCCAGATGGGCGTCGAGGCGGTCGAGGCCAGCAGTGACGCGGTGACGACCCACGTGTACTGGGACTGGCTGCCGTCGAGCGCGCCGATGATCTGCGGGAGCGCGACCGAGACGACGGTGGCGCTGATCATCGCGACGAACAGGACGAGCAACAGACCGCTGAGTGCTTCGAGGATCTGCCGGTGGGGCATCGGCTCCGCCGCGGGTGGCGCTGCCGGCTGTGCGCTCACGCGCAACCTCCGATGGGTGAGGAACAACTACAACCCGGACACCCTACATGCCCATTGAGCAAGTTTGCGCATTGGGCATGTATTCCCGTTGGGTAAGCTGAGCCGCATCATGGACAGCACAGCAGGGTTGCGTGAGCGCAAGAAGGCCGAGACCCGCCAGGCGGTGCACGAGGCCGCGCTACGCCTCGTCATCGAGCACGGCCTGGACAACGTCACAGTCGAAGCCATCGCCGACGCCGCCAACATCTCCCGGCGGACGTTCTCCAACTACTTCGACGGCAAGGAAGACGCCCTCCTGTACGGCGACGAGCAACGGCTGCGCGGCCTGGTGCAGCGCGTGCGCGAACAGCCGGCGGGCCGGTCCGCCTGGCAGTCGCTGCACGGCGCGCTGCATGACCTCTACGCGGAGTTCGGCAGCACCGACCGCGCGCTGCTCATGCGCACCCGGCTGGCCATGCGCCACCCCTCCCTGATGGCCAGGCAGTTCGCCAGCAGGGTCAGGCTGGAGAGCGAGCTGAGCCAGGCGGTGGCCGAACGGCTCCGGGAGGGCGACCCCAGCCCCGAGATGATCACCGTCGCGTTCCTGACCGCCCTGCGCGTCGCCACGCAGTGGTGGTGCGCCGAGGATGAGACGCGCACGCTGCGCGAACTCGCCGACGAGGCTCTCGCCCAGATCGCCCAGCCGTTCGCCTGACCCCCGGCCCCCCCGGCGAGCGCCCGCTGGACCACGGCAGGACGGGGCCGAGGACCGGTTCGGCCGCCGGGAGAAGGGCGGTCAGGTCGTCCTTCAGTATGCGCGGGCAGGCACGCTTCAGGGATGCGCGGGCAGGCGCATGCCGAAGGCGGCGCCCCGGCCCGGCTCGGAGGTGACGGTCACGTCACCGCCGTGCGCGGCGGCCACCGCCGCCACGATGGCCAGGCCGAGGCCCGCCCCCGGCCTGCGCTCCCCGTCACCACGCCCCTGCCGGCCACGGTGGAAGCGCTCGAACACCAGGGCACGCTGGTCCGGCGGCAGGCCGGGCCCCTCGTCGGCCACCTCGACCACCGCGTGCCCGGCGCGGGCCTCGACCCGGACCCGGGCGGCGGTGCCGGGTGGGGTGTGGTCGAGCACGTTGACCAGCAGGTTGCCCACCGCCTGACGGAGTCTGGCCACGTCGCCCAGCACCACCACCGGCGCGTCGCAGTCCAGCGACAGCGGCCGGTCCGGCTCGATCGCGAGCGTGTCGGCGACCGCGTCGGTCACCAGCACCGTCAGGTCCACCGGCTCGCGGTCCAGCGGGCGGCCCTGGTCCAGGCGGGCCAGCAGGAGCATCTCGTCCACCAGCGAACCCATCCTGGTGGCCTCCGCCTCGATCCGGCGCATGGTCTTCGCCAGGTCGTCCTGCCGGATCGCGGCCCCCCGGCGGAACAACTCGGCGTAGCCCCGGATCGTGGCCATCGGGGTGCGCAGTTCGTGGGAGGCGTCGGCGATGAAGCGCCGCAGCCGGTCCTCCGACGCCTCGCGCTCGCGGAAGGCGCTCTCGATCTGGCCGAGCATCGCGTTGAGCGCGGCCCCGAGGCGGCCCACCTCGGTGTCGGGCGGCGCCGTCTCGACGCGGCGGCCCAGGTCACCGTCACCGATGGCCGCCGCCGTCTCCACGATCCGGTCCAGCGGCCGCAGCCCGCGGCGGATGAGATGCGCGGCGAGCAGTGTGAGCCCGGCCAGCGTGAATCCCGTCGTACCGATCATGACGAAGGCGATCCGCTCGGTCAGCTCGTCGGCGGCGGCCACCAGCTGCCGCTCGCCGGTCAGGGCCAGCAGCCGGGAGTCGCCGGGGCCGCGCCAGTCCTGGACGGCGCCGAACGTCGCCCCCGCGACCAGCGTCACGGCGACGGCCAGCAGGCCGACGACCGTCAGGACGAGGCGGATGCGCAGGGACATCATCGCTCCTTGGGCCTGCGCAGGACGTACCCGACGCGGGGCACGGTGTGGATGAGCGGCGGGTCCATGAAGTCCACCTTGCGGCGCAGGTAGCTGATGTACGTCTGGACGACCCCGTCGTTGCCGCCGAAGTCGTAGTTCCAGACGTGGTCGAGGATCTGCCCCTTGGACATGACCTTGCCCGCGTTGGCGAGCAGGAAGCGCAGCAGCTTGAACTCCGTCGGGGTGAGGTCCAGCAGGACGCCCGCCCGCCGCACCTCGTAGGCGTCCTCGTCGACGACGAGGCCGGCGAAGGCGAGCGTGCCGTCGCCCGGCTCGGCCCGCCTGGTCCTGCGCAGGACGGCGCGGACCCGGGCTATCAGCTCCTCCAGGCTGAACGGCTTGGTCACGTAGTCGTCGCCGCCCACGGTCAGGCCGCTGATCTTGTCCTCGGTCGCGTCCAGCGCGGTCAGGAAGACGACCGGGACCTCCGAGCCTGACGCGCGGATCCGGCGGCAGGCCTCGATCCCCGGCAGGTCCGGCAGCATCACGTCCAGGACGATCAGGTCGGGGCCGAAGGTCTCGGTCGCCGAGATCGCCGCGGCCGCGGAGGCGGCGATCGCCGTCTCGAATCCCTCGTACCGCAGGGCGGTGGCGACGAGATCGGCCAGATAGGGTTCGTCGTCCACGACGAGGATCCTGGTCACCCGTCCAGTCTCGCCCACCCGATCTTCCGGAGTTCTTGGAGAACTCTGTGAATCGCGATTCACACCCCGCTCCCAGACCGGGCACAGCGCGGCTGAAGATCGTCTTGCTCCACTGGTCCGCCATGGAGAGACTGTCCGCCTTCGTGCTGCGGCGCAAGGGCATGATCACACTGCTGGCCCTGGTGGCCTTCCTCGCCGGCATGGGCGCGACCCCCCTCGCGATCCAGCGCCTGGCGGAGGAGTACGCCCATCCGGGAATGCCGGCGTTCGACGCCAACCAGGAGATCGTCAAGGTCTACGGCAACGGCGGGTACCAGCGGCCGTTCGTCCCCGTCGTCGTGCTGCCGGTGGGACAGGGCGCCCAGGGCGCCGAGGACGCGATCGGCCGGGCGTTCGCCGCCGTCTCGGCCGCACTGCCCCAGGCCCGCGTGGTCTCCTACGCCGACACCGGTGACCCGCGCCTGGTCGGCTCGGACGGGCGCACCACGTTCGGGCTGGTGTTCCCCGGCACCTACAGCGACGGCAGCCCGCCCGGCGGCGGGCTGGGCGAGACGCCGGACGAGAGCCCCGTCATCGTGGCGGCGATGCGCCCGCACCTGCCGCCCGGCAGCACGGTGCACGTGACGGGCCTCGACACGCTGGCGCCCAGTGTGGACGCGGGCGGGGTGGACGTGCCCGCCAAGATCGGCGTCGGGGTGCTGGCCGCGGTGGTCGTGCTGGTGCTGGTGTTCCGCTCGCTGCTGGCCTTCGTCCCGATCCTGATCTCCGCACTGGCCGTCTTCGTGTCGTTCGTCGCCATCCTGCTGCTCACGCTGGTGACGACGGTCCACGACGTGGCGCTGACCACCATGCCGCTGCTGGGACTGGGCATCGCCGTGGACTACTCGCTGCTGCTGGTGGCCCGATGGCGGGAGGAACAGGCCAACGGCCACCGCGGCGACGAGGCTGTGCACCGCGCCATGGCGGGCGCCGGGCGGGCGGTGCTGTTCAGCGGCGTCGCGGTGGCCGTCGGGCTGGTGACCATGGTCGTGCTGCCGGTGCCGTTCCTGCGCAGCCTGGGCCTCGCCGGGATGATCATCGCGGGCGTGAGCGTGGCCGTGACGCTGACGGTCCTGCCGGTCCTGCTCGCGCTGTCCGGGCAGCGGCTGGACCGCCGCCGCCCGGACAGCGCGAGCAGTCCGCGCTTCCGCCGCGAGGCCAGGGCCGGGCGGGCCTGGTCGGCCTGGGCCCGTGGAGTGGTACGGCTGCGCCGGCCGGCCGCGCTGGCGTCCGGCGGCCTGCTGGTGGCGTTGACCCTGATCGGCCTGGACGTCAACCTGGGGCTGCCGGAGAGCCGTCACCTGCTGAGCACCGGCGCCGGCCACCAGGGTCTGACGGCGCTGCGGAGCGCCGGCGTCCCGGCGGGCGCCATCACGCCCATCGACGTCCTGGTCACCGGCGACCCCGCCGCCACGGTCCGGCGGATCAGGGCGGTCGAGGGCGTCGCCACCGTCCTCGCGCCCGACAGCGCGGCCTGGCGGCGGCAGGGGACGGCGGTCGTGTCGGTGCTGCCCGTGGCCGAGAACGGCACCCCCGAAGGGGAGGCGACGATCACGCGGCTGCGCGAGGCCGTGCCGGACACCGTGCGGGTCGGCGGCAACGCCGCGCAGAGCATGGACTTCCAGGCCCACGCCTACGGCGCCTTCCCCTGGATGCTCGCTCTGATCGCGCTGGTCACGTTCATCATGCTGGCGCGGGCCTTCCGGTCGGTGCTGCTGCCACTGAAGGCGATCGCGCTCAACCTGCTCTCCCTGGGCGCGGTGCTGGGCGCGATGGTGCTGCTGTGGCAGTGGGGCTGGGGCACCCGCGAGCTGCTGGACATCCAGCCCACCGGCTCGATCGGCGAGTTCGTACCCTTGACGATCTTCGCGTTCCTGTACGGCCTCAGCATGGACTACGAGGTGTTCACCCTGGCCCGCATGCGCGAGGAGTACGACCGGTGCGGCAGCACGGACGAGGCGGTGATCGAGGGCATCGGCCGCACCGGGCGGCTGGTCACCTCGGCGGCGCTGATCCTGTTCGTCTCCTTCGCCGCCCTGGCCATGACCCCCGAACTGGACGTCAAGGTGTTCGCCAGCGGCCTGGCGCTGGGCATCCTGCTGGACGCCACGCTCATCCGCGGCGTGCTGGTCCCGGCCGTGGTGGCGATGATGGGCCGCTGGAACTGGTGGCTGCCCGGCTGGGCGGCGGCGCTGCTCCGGGTGCGGCCCTCCCCGGCCGGCCGGTCACGGTGAGGTCGGCGGTTCGGCCTCGTACGCCTGGTGCAGCACCGCCAGGAAGGACGGCGCCTCGGGCAGGGACACCGAGCCGACCCGGTGCACCGCCACTCCCGGTGTCCACGAGTTCATGACCACGGCCCCCGCCAGCGCCGGCAGGTCGGCGAGCGTGACCTCCTCGACGCGCTGGGGGACGCCGAGGCGGTCGAGCTGCCGGCGGACGATCCCCATCGTGGTCCCGCCCAGCAGCTCGCCCTCGGGCCAGACCACCGCGTCGCCGTCCCAGAAGGCCAGGTTCCAGATCGACCCCTCCGTGAGCCGGCCCCGCCGGTCGACGAAGGCGGCGTCGTCGAAGCCCTGCTCCACGGCCTGGCGGAGGAAGTACGTCTTGGCCACCTCGCCCACGTGCTTCACGGCCGGCAGGACTCGTTCGTACGCGACCGCGGCCAGCGCCAGCGGTCCCCGCGGGCCGGACGCGGCCGGTCCGGTGCGGACCAGCACCTCGACCTCCGCGTCAGGCCCGGCCACGGTGAACTCGCCCGCGGTGGAGTACACCGTGGCCGTCAGCGACAGGTCGGCCGGACCGGCCTCCAGCGCCGCCCGGAGCAGGGCCCGTACCCGGTCGTCGGGCACCGCCTCACCGAACAGCTCCGTCGAGGCGTACCGCAGCCGTTCCAGATGCAGGTCGAGGCCCCGGATCCGGCCGCCGCGGACCTGCATGGCGGTGAAGTGGGCGTAGCCCGCGAAGGCGAGCGGCGCCAGTTCGTCGGCGGTCGTCGGCCGGCCACTGCGTTGCACGGCGAAAGAGGTCACGTGTCACTCCAGGCGGGACAGGTCGGATGTGCGAAGGAGCGGATCCCGGCCGCGACGTCCGGGACCGCACCGCTGGACCTGACGCTAGGGCTTCACATCAGTGACAAGGTCAACCTCGTCCGCCGGCTCCTCGCCGTCAGCCGATCCTGGCGCCGTACACGTGGTCGACCGTCATCGTCATCAGCACCCTGCGGTCGGACACCATCACCGACCGGTACTCGTCCCAGTCCGGGTGCTCCCCCGCGGCGAGGCGGTAGTACTCCACCAGCGCCTCGACCTCGGGGCCGTGCGGGTCGGTTCCCGGCCCGGTGAGCGTCGCCGTGCCCTCGGCGGTGGCCCACGCCCAGCCGTCGGGGCTGGTGACCTCCAGCGCGGCTCGCGGGTCCCGGCGCAGATTCGCCGTCTTGGCCGCCCCCTCGTTCATCGACACGTAGACGACATCGGCCTCCTGGTCGTAGCAGGGCATGACGGGGGAAAGCTGGGGGCGGCCGTCCGACTTGATCGTGGCGAGGACGCCGAGCCGGCTTTCCGCGAGCAGCGCGCGTGGGTTGAACGGTGTGGCGGTCATATCTGGGGCCAAGTCCTGCCGGGATGCCGGTTATTCCTGGTGGGTCGGAGCGTGGAAGGGCTCGGGCGATCCGCGATCCGCTACCCGCGCGCCCGGCTCGGCCCGCCTCCCGGGGCTCGGCCGAGATGAGGGCCGGCGCCGAACGAGCGGCGGTAGGCGGCGGGCGTGGTGCGCACCATGGCGTGGAAGCGTCTGCGCAGGTTGGCGGCCGACGACAGCCCGACCCTGGCCGCGATCGTCTCCACGGGGAGGTCCGTCTCCTCCAGCAGGGCTCGGGCCGCCATGACGCGCTGCTGGAGCAGCCAGCGGCCGGGGGCGACGCCGAACTGGTCGGCGAACCGGCGGGCGAGCGTTCGAGGAGAGATCCCGGCCTGTACGGCGAGGTCGCCGACGGTGAGCGGCTCGTGCAGCCGTTCGACGGCCCAGTCGAGGAGGGGCGCCAGCGACTCCGGCGGGTGGTCGGCGGGCGGCGGAGCGGCGTACTGCAGTTGCCCGCCCTCCCGGTGCGGCGGCATGACCATGTGCCGGGCGATCTGCGCGGCGTGGGCGGCGCCGTGGTCGGTGCGGGCCAGGTGCAGGCACAGGTCGATGCCGGCGGCGGTGCCGGCGCTGGTGGCGATGTCGCCCAGGTCGATGTACAGCGTGTCGGGCTCGACCTGGACGTCGGGGAAGCGGGCGGCGAGTTCGGCGACCATCCGCCAGTGGGTGGTCGCCCTGCGGTGGTCCAGCAGTCCAGCCTGCGCGAGGAGGAAGGCGCCGGAGCAGATCGCGACGATGCGGGCGCCGCGCCGGTGGGCCTGCCGCACCGCGTCGAGCACGGCGGGCGGGACGGGCCGCTCGGGGCGTTGCCAGCCGGGGATCACCACCGTGTCCGCGGCCTCCAGCGCGGACAGCCCCTGGCCGACCACCATGTCGTAGCCCGCCAGGGTCGCCACGGCGCCCGGCCGCTCCGCGCAGACGCCGAACGCGTACCGGGCGGGCAGGCCGGGCCGGCTCACGCCGAAGACCTCGGCGGCGCACGCCAGCTCGAACGTGGACTGCGGCGGCAGCACCAAGGCGACCACCCGATGAGCACCCATGGCACAAAAGTACCTGTAGACGTCAATCCAGACACTGGGCCGCTACGGCCGGCACCGCGACGATGGGGTCCATGACGCAAGAGTCCGCAGATGTTCAGATCCTGCACGTTGACGAGGTCGAGCCGGTGGAGGTCGTCCCCGGGATCGTCCGCCGGCGCCTGCCGGCCACGGAGTGGGCGCGCGGGTGGATGTACGACTTCGCCCCGGGGACCGAGTGGCCCGAGGTGGACGTGCACGACGGCGAGGAACGCTACTACGTGGTGTCGGGAGAGTTCATCGACCGTGGGCAGCGCCTCGGGCCGGGCAGCTACGTGGTGTTCGCGCCCGGAAGCACGCACCGCCCGCGCACCGAGACCGGCGCCCGCATGCTCGGCATCAGCATCCTCGCCCGGTAGCCGCCCCGTGGCCGTCCGTCATCGTCGGCTGGCGGCGTGATAGTGCCGGATCAGCCACCTGTCCGCCTCCTGCCCGGCCACGACGGACAGGCGCACCGGATGCGTGTCACCGGCCGGGGCGGTGAAGGTCAGGTCCGCGAACCCGTGCACGATCCCCCGCTCCAGCCAGCCGGCGGACAGCACCGTGGCCCGCGCCGTCACCCCCGCCGGCACCCGGGCGTAGTAGTCGGAGATCTGCTCCCGTCCACGGCGGAGTTCGGGTTCGATCCCCTGGAAGAGCGCGTCGCCGCTGAACAGTGCGATCATCTCGCTCGGGCGGTGCGCGTCGAAGGCCTGCCGCCAGCGGTGCAGCAGCTCGGCCAGAACGCCGGCGGCCGCGGAGCCGGTCACCGGGAGCCGCCGGCGTGCAGGGCCTCTCGCTCCCACCGGTGCCGCGGTTGCGTGTGCAGCCGCCAGTAGTGTTCGGCGATGTCGTCGGGGTCGAAGTCGGTCCCCGGGGCGACCGGCCCGGCCACGGTGATGCTCGCCACGTGGACGCCGGACGGCCCGTACTCCACGTCCAGCAGCGCGACCAGTGTCCTGACCCCTGCCTTGCCCAGCGAGAGGCTCACGTACCGGGGCTTGGGCTCGGGCATGCCGCCGGTGATGAGGAACGTTCCGCCGCCGCGGGCCGCCATGGCGGGCGCGAGGTGGGCGGCGGCGTTGAGCGCGCCGATCACGTTGACCGCCCACGCCTCCATGTGGCCGCGCACCGACAACTCCCCCGGCGCGTCGGCCTGGATGATCGCCGCGTTGTACACGACGACGTCGGGCACGCCGTGCTCCTGGACGGCCTTGTCGAGTGCGGCGCCCAACGCGTCCTGATCGGTGCTGTCCGCCGCCGCCGTGACGACCGGCACCTCGTGGGACCTGACCGCCTCGGCCGCGGCACGCAGGGTCCGGTCGCCGCGTGCGATCAGGGCGATCGGCAGCCCCTCCCGGGCGAACCGTCGCGCCACCGCCTGCCCGATCCCCGGACCGGCCCCGATGATCACTGCGCCTGCCATGTCGTCTCCCCTCACGTCTTCGTGCGATCACCGGTGACGCTAAGGGGTCACATCCATGTGAAGGTCAACACGTCACCCCGCAGGGCGTCGTCCGGGGCCACCTGCCGGGGCGCTACCGGTGCGTGGCGAGCACGGCGTGGTGATCGGCGCCGGCCGGGCCGTCGGGATCGGCGTGCACCGTCGCCGCACGCAGCCTCGGCAGCTCGTGGATCAGCCGGTGCTCGGCCTCCACCGCCACCGCGTGCGCCTCGATCAGCGACGCGTCGTGCCGTACCGAGATCTCCACCTCGGCCCGCAGCGCGTGCCCGATCCAGCGCAGCCGTACCGCCCCCACCCGCGCCACCCCCGGCACACCGGCCAGGATGCGCTCGGCCTCGGCCACGAGATCGGGGTCGACGGCGTCCATCAGCCGGTGGTAGATCTCACGGGCCGCGTCGCGCAGCACGAACAGGATCGCCACCGTGATCAGCAGACCGACGACGGGGTCGGCCGGCGCGAACCCGAGCGCCGTACCGCCCGCGCTCAGCAGCACCGCCAGCGAGGTGAAACCGTCGGTGCGCGCGTGCAGACCGTCGGCCACCAGCGCCGCCGAGCCGATCTCGCGGCCGACCCTGATCCGGTAACGGGCCACCCACTCGTTGCCCACGAAACCGACCACCCCGGCCACCGCCACCAGTCCCAGCGCCCGTACGTCCTGCGGATCGACCAGCCGCCTGACGGCCTCGTAGCCGGCCAGCCCCGCCGAAGCGGCGATCAGCATCACGATGACGATCCCGGCCAGATCCTCGGCCCGGCCGTAGCCGTAGGTGAACCGGCGCGTGGCCGCCCGCCGCCCCACCCAGAACGCGATCGCCAGCGGCACGGCCGTCAGCGCGTCGGCGACGTTGTGCAGCGTGTCGCCCAGCAGCGCCACCGAACCCGACCAGGCCACGATGACCGCCTGGAGCGCTGCGGTGACCATGAGCACGGCGAACGAGATGCCCAGCACCCGCATGCCCTTGCTGCTGGACTCCAGCGCACTGTCGGTCTTGCCGGCGCTGTCATGACTGTGCGGGGTGAAGGCGTGGCCGAGCCTGGCCGCCAGCGCCCGCACCCCGCTGCCGCGCCCCACGTGCCCCTGACCGTGACTGTGACTGTGACTGTGACCGTGACCATGTCCGTGACCGTGCTGCGGGGGATCGAGCTGCGCCATTGGCCTGCCTCACTTGCCATCGACCCGTTTGCCCGGATTATATGTATCCATGTATGCACGCGACAACGGATCAGGTGCGACCCCTGCGCAGGAACAACCGACAAGCGCGCAGGTGGAAGCCGCCGTCGCCGCCTTCCGCATGCTCAGCGACGCGACCCGGCTGCGGCTGATGTGGTTGCTCACGACCGGCGAGTACGACGTCGGCTCCCTGGCCACGGCCATCGGAGTGGCCCGGCCGTCGGTCTCCCAGCACCTGGCCAAGCTCCGCCTGGCCGGGCTGGTCCAGACCCGTCGCGAGGGCCGCCGCGTGCTGTACCGGGCCCGCGACGCGCACGTACGCGCTGTGATCAACGAGGCGCTCTTCCACGCCGACCACGAAGTCTCGGGAATCCCCCGGCACGACTGATGGCGGCTGCCTCACCCGCTCATGCGGGGTAGGCGTGCGTCTCGGTGGCCTTGACCGAGGCCCAGATCCGCTGGCCGGGGCTCAGGTCGAGGTCGGCCACGGCGGCCGGGGTGATGTCGGCGAACGCGGCGATCGGGCCGTCGAGGTGCACGCGGACGTTGTCGCCATGCCGTTCGATGCCCTCGATCCGGGCCTGCCAGAGGTTGCGCGGGCTGCCGTCCGGGCGGGAGCGGTAGAGAGCAACCGCGGACGGCGGGAACGCCACGAAGGCGGGCCCGTCGAGGTGCTCGGCCGCGCTGAGCAGCAACTCGCCCACCATGACGTGCCCGCCGTCGGCCTGCCCCCGATACAGGTTGAGCCCGACCAGCCGCGCCACGTAGTCGGTGCGCGGGTGGCCGGCGACCTCGGCCGAGGTGCCCTGCTGGACGACGGCGCCGTCCTCGATCACGATCAGCCGGTCGGCCAGCACCATGGCGTCGAGCGGGTCATGGGTGACCAGGACGGTGGCCCCGTCGAAGTCCGTCAGATGGCGGCGCAGGTGGGAGCGGATCTCCAGCCGGGTGTGGGCGTCCAGCGCCGCCAGCGGCTCGTCCAGCAGGAGCAGGCGGGGCCGTACGGCCAGCGCCCGGGCGAGGGCGACCCGCTGCGCCTGCCCGCCCGAGAGCTGGGAGGGCCTGGCCGCCGCCCGGTCGGCCAGGCCGACGCGCTCCAGCAGGGCCGCGGCTGTGCGGCGGGCCTCGGCCTTGGACACGCCGTGACAGCGCGGGCCGAAGGCGACGTTGTCGAGCGCGGACAGGTGCGGGAAGAGCAGGTAGTTCTGGAAGACCATGCCGATCGGACGGCGCTCGGCGGCCAAGGTGTGCAGCGGCCGGCCATCCAGGCTGATCTGCCCGCCGGACGTGGCGGTGAGCCCGGCCAGGGCGCGCAGCGCGGTGGTCTTGCCGGCGCCGTTGGGCCCGAGCAGCGCGACGACCTCGCCCGGTGCGACATCGAGCGTGATGTCGAGGGTGAAGGCGGGCCGGTGGACGACCAGCCGCGACCGCAGACCGTCGGACGTCATGGACTGTTCACCCACCGATCGCGCAGGCCGGCCAAGATGACCACCGAGACGAGCAGCAGGACCAGGCTGAGCACGATGGCGGCCTCCGGCTCGGTCTCCAGGGCCAGGTAGACCGCCAGCGGCATCGTCCGGGTGGTGCCGGGGAAGTTGCCCGCGAAGGTGATCGTGGCGCCGAACTCGCCCAGCGCCCGCGCCCAGCACAGCACCGCGCCCGCCACCACACCCGGCATGATCAACGGCAGCGTCACCCGGCGGAACACCGTCCAACGCGACGCCCCCAGCGTCGCGGCGGCCTCCTCGAAACGCCGGTCGGCCGCGCGCAGCGCACCCTCGACGCTGATCACCAGGAACGGCATCGCCACGAACGCCTCGGCGACGATCACGCCGGCCGTGGTGAAGGGCAGCGTGATCCCGAAGGCGGACTCCAGCCACTGCCCGAGCAGGCCCCGCCGGCCGAGCACCAGCAGCAACGCCACGCCGCCGACCACCGGCGGCAGCACCAGCGGCACGGTGACCAGAGCCCGCACCAGCCGCCGCCCGGGAAACTCCACCCGGGCCAGCAGCCACGCCAGCGGCACCCCGAGCACCAGGCACCCGGCCGTGGCGACGGTGGCCGTCACCAGCGACAGTCGCAGCGCCTCCATCACCTGGGGCTCGGCCAGCCGCTGGAACAGCGTGGGCCAGGGCGCCCGGATCAGCAGCCCGGCCAGCGGCGACACCAGGAAGACGAGCCCTGCCACGGCGGGCGCCATCAGCATCCAGGGCAGCCGGCCGGAGACCTCACGACGGCCGGCCGGACCGTCCGGCGGGTCCGAGCGGCTGTGGCGCCGTGCCTGCGAAGAGGTCATCCGCGTCAGGGGGCCCCGAAGCCGGCCCTGGTCAGCACGTCTCTGCCCTGCCGCGACGTCACCAGGTCGACGAACCGCCGGGCGAGGTCACCGGCGGGAGCCTTCGACAAGGTCGCGATCGGATAGTCGTTGATCGCCTGGTCCGCCTCGGGAAAGGCGATGCCGGTCACCTTGCCCGCCGAGGCGATCACGTCGGTCCGGTAGACCAGCGCGGCGTCCACCTCACCCAGCTCGACCTTGGTCAGCGTGGCCTTGACGTCCTGCTCCAACGTGACCGGCGTGACCTTCAGCCCGGCCGCGTGCAGCGCCTTGACCGCCGCCGCCCCGCAGGGCACCTGCTCGGCGCACAACGCGACCTTCACCGTGCTGCCGGTCAGATCTCTCAGCTCGTCCACCCTGGCCGGGTTGTCCTCGGGCACCGCGATCTCCAGCTTGTTACGTGCGAACGTCACCGGCGAACTCGCCTGCGACGCGTCGGTGACCGTCTTCATCGTCGCCGGGCTGGCGGCGGCGAACACATCGGCGGGCGCCCCCTGGATGATCTGCTGGGCCAGCGTGGCGCTGGAGCCGAAGTTGAACGTCACGGTCGTACCGGGATGGGCCGCCTCGAAGGATCTGCCGAGCTGGGTGAACGTGGCGGTCAGCGACGCGGCGGCGAACACCGTCACCTCCTTGGCCCCACCGGCGGACGTGGACGCGGCCGGTCGGCCCGAGCCGCAGCCGGACAACCCGGCGATCGCGAGCGCGACGATCGCCCACCGGGAAAGACGCCTGAACACCAAGGGGACTCCCTACAAGCTACTGGTCGACGCGCTCGTGGCCGGGGATCTCGACGACGACGTTGGTGGACTTGATCACGGCCACCGCCACCACGCCGGGCTCCAGCCCCAGCTCGTCCGCGGCCTGACGGCTCATCAGCGACACCACCCTGAACGGGCCCGCGGCGATCTCCACCTGCGCCATCACCGCGTCCCTGACCACCTCGGTGACGATGCCGCGGAAGCGGTTGCGCGCCGAGGAACGGCCGCCGTCGCCGACCTCCTCGATCTGCGACCGGGCGAAGGCCGCCAGGTCGGCGCCGTCGACCTGGCGATGGCCGTGCTCGTCCCGCACGGCCGCCAGCCGGCCCGCGTCCACCCAGCGGCGGACGGTGTCGGCGCTGACCCCGAGCAACGCGGCGGCCTCGCTGATCCGGAACGTCGTCACAAGACTCCACCATACCCTTCGCACATTCCAGCCCGAAGACCCCTCTGTGAGTGCAACAGCAACACGATCTCGGTCTTCGCCATCGCATCCACGAGATCAGAGTCACGTGCGCGCACGGCTGGGGACCGATGCGCCTCACCCTGCGGTGGCGTACGCCGAGACTATGTGCGTACAATGTTCGCATCGAGAGAACAGTGTTCTCATGACCGAGGGAGGACCCATGACGACGACCACCACCAGCCCGACGGCCGAGCGTCCCCGCAGGGCCCGGAAGAAGAGCCCGTGGCGGCGACTCCTCCGGGGAGCGGCCTGGACGCTGTGCGTTCCGGTCATCGTCCTGGGGATCGCGTTCTTCGCCCCACGCCTGCCGGTGGGCCCGGTCCAGGACGCGCTCGGCATGACGGCACTGTTCGTCCCCTGGCTGACGGGCTTCCTGACGATCTGCGCGATCGCCGCGGCCGTGACCGCGGCGGCGGCGTGGCGCTCCGGCCGCCGCGCCCTCTTCGGCACCGGCGCCCTGGCCTGCCTGCTGGGCGTCCTCATGGTCGCCGTGCCGTGGGCCGCGGCCGCACGGACGGCCGAAGTCTCCTGGCCGGAGTACTTCGCCTCGCCGGCCACGGCGCGACCCACCGCGACGGAGACGTACGCCGGCATCGAGGGACAGGACCTCAAGGCCGATGTGTACCTGCCGGACACGCCCGCCCCGGGCAAGCCCGCGCTGCTCTACGTCCACGGCGGCTCGTGGAACTCGGGCACCCGCGCGGACAGCGCCCCGTGGCTGCGCTGGATGGCCGACCAGGGCGTCGCCGTCTTCTCCGTCGACTACCGGCTGGCGCCGCCGCCGCGCTGGCAGGACGCGGTGGGCGACGTCAAGTGCGCGCTCGGGTGGGTCCGCGGCAAGGCCGCCGAGTACGGCATCGCGCCGTCGAACGTGTCGATCGCAGGCGACTCCGCCGGTGGACAGCTCGCTCTGATCGCCGCCTACACCGTCGACGACCAGCGGTTCCGCCCGTCCTGCGACGTGCCCGAGGCGCCAGTGAAGTCCGCCATGGGCTGGTACGCCCCGACCGACCTCCCCGCCCTCCTCGACCGGACCGGCCTTCCCGGCGTGGCGGCCGGCGCCCTCGGCGACTATCTGGGCGGCGGCGTCGACACCCGCCGCGCCGCCTACGAGGCGTCCTCCCCGGTGAGCCACGTGCGGCCCGGCCTCCCGCCGACCCTGCTCGTCCAGGGCGACCGCGACCACATGATCCCCGCCACCCAGGCCGCCGACCTGGCCGGCAAGCTCCGGGGAGCGGGCGTGCCGGCCACCGCCGTGACCATCCCCTGGGCCGAGCACAACTTCACCGGCCAGTGGGGAAGCTGGGGCTCCCAGATCATGCGGCCGCACGTGCGCGCCTTCCTCCAGCAGCACGTGCTCAACGGCTGACCTGTCCCCCACCCGCTCAGTCCGGCCGGGTGACGGCCGGCGGGGCGCGTAGAGATCGCGTCAACATCCGGGTGGACGGCGTATGGAACTCGTCAAGATGCGGCGAAATGCCCAGATCGTACGGTTGACTCTCCCAAGCCGTCTCCCCGAGCGGCCCCGGCACGTCCTTGCTCAGCGCACCACCGGAGACCTCATGGCCCGCATCCTCCCCACGATGCCGAACCCGCCGCGGTCCGCATCGGCGACCACGTGACCGGCCTGGCCGGCGAGACGGAGTCGGGCCTGCGGGCATGGCTGCTCAAGGGACTGCAACGCTCGGACCCGGCGACCAGCGGCCCCCACCACGAGGAGCCCGCCGACCACCAGCACCGCTGGTGGCAGGTGATGTGTCTGACCGGGGTCGACTACTTCTCCACCCTGGGCTACCAACCCGGCATCGCCGCGCTGGCCGCCGGCTCGCTCAGCCCGATCGCCACCTTGCTGCTGGTGGCGCTGACCCTGTTCGGCGCGCTGCCGACCTACCGGGCCGTCGCCGGGGAGAGCCCGCACGGCCTCGGGTCGCTGTCGATGCTGGAGCGGCTGCTGCCGGGCTGGCGAGGCAAGCTGCTGGTGCTGTTCCTGCTGGGGTTCGTGGCCACTGCGTTCATCGTGACCATCACCCTGTCGGCGGCCGACGCCACCGCGCACATCCTCCACAACCCGTTCGTGCCGGACGTGTTCGCCGGCTGGCAGGTGCCGGTCACCCTGGCGCTGATCGCGGCGCTGGGCGGAGTGTTCCTGGCCGGGTTCAGCGAGGCCATCTCGATCGCGGTCGTCCTGGTGGGTGTCTATCTCGTGTTGAACGTGGTGGTGCTGGTCACCGCCGTCCGGCACGTTCTCGCCGAACCCGCCCTGGTCGCCGATTGGCAGACGGCGCTGACCAGCCAGCACTCCAGCCCGATCGCCATGATCGCCGTCTCGCTGTACGTCATGCCGAAACTCGCACTCGGCCTGTCCGGCTTCGAGACCGGCGTGGCCGTGATGCCGCTGGTCAAGGGGGACCTCACCCAGCGGATCAGGGGCGCCCGGAGGCTGCTGACCACCGCTGCCCTCATCATGAGCGCCTTCCTGGTCGTCTCCAGCTTCGCCACCACCGTCCTCATCCCCGCAGCGGAGTTCGCCGAAGGCGGCTCGGCCAACGGGCGCGCCCTCGCCTACCTGGCCCACGAACACCTCGGCGCCTGGTTCGGCACCGCCTACGACCTGTCCACCATCGCCATCCTGTGGTTCGCCGGGGCCTCCGCCCTGGCGGGGCTGCTCAACATCGTGCCGCGCTACCTGCCCCGCTACGGCATGGCCCCGGACTGGTCACGCGCGGTCAGGCCGATGGTGCTGGTCTTCACCGCCATCTCGTTCCTCATCACCGTGGTCTTCGGCGCCGACGTCGAATCCCAGGGCGGCGCCTACGCCACCGGCGTGCTCGCGCTGATCCTCTCAGCCGCCGTCGCGGTCACCCTGTCCGCCTGGACCAGCGGCCGCGTCCGCGTCGCCCTGCCGTTCGCGATCATCACTCTGATCTTCGCCTACGCCACCGTCGCGAACATCACCGAGCGGCCCGACGGTCTGGTGATCGCCCTGCTGTTCGTCGTGGCCATCGTCATCACCTCGCTCGTCTCCCGCGCCACCCGCTCCACCGAACTGCGCGTCACCCGCATCACCCTGGACGACCTGGCCCGCCGGTACGTCAACGAGGCCAGCGAACTGCGCCTCATCGCCAACGAACCCCACGCGCGCGACTGCAAGGAGTACGTCGACAAGGCCCGGGAGGCATGGGAACTGCACCGCCTGCGCACCAGCGAGGGCCTGCTGTTCCTGGAAGTGAGCGTCCCGGACGCGTCGGAGTTCGCCGGCGAGCTGCGCGTCGTCGGCGAAGAACGCCACGGCTTCCGCATCCTGCGGATGGAAAGCCCCACCATCGCCAACGCCATCGCCGCGCTCCTGCTCTACCTGCGCGACGAGACCACCAAAACGCCCCACGTGTACTTCCACTGGGCCGCCGAGGGCAACCCCATCGGCGCCCTCCTGCGCTACCTCGTCTTCGGCGGCGGCGACATCCCGCCTCTCACCCGCGAGGTGCTGCGCCAAGCCGAACCCGAAACCGCCCGCCGCCCCGTCGTCCACGTCGGCTGACAGGCCCGGCTCTAGCGATCTTCCGTTCTTCTCGCCGCGAGATGCCGGCGCCACTGCTCGGCGGCCCGGACCATGTTCTGCCCGACGTGCTCGAAGAACTGGCTCATGTCCTGCAGCCGGGCGCCGGCCGGGGTGGCGGGGTCGAGGATGTCGGCTCCGTTACGGGCGAGATCGGCCAGCGTGGCATTCTGCCGGGCGCTGGCCAGCCAGGCTCGATACCAGACGTCGGCGTCGATGACGTAGCGGTCGCGCCGCCGGCGGGGGTCGCGTTCGCGCCGGATCAGTTCCTGCTGTTCGAGTTCGCCGATGGCCTTGGAGATGGACGCGGGGCTGACCTGGAGACGCTGGACGAGCTCGGCGGCGGTGACGCTGCCGCTGTCGGTGGTGTACAGGCAGGTGAGCACCCGGGCGGTCATCCGCGACAGCCCCGTCCCGATCACCAGCTCGGTGAACCGTTCCTCCAGGTCGTGGACCGCCTGGGGGTCTCGTCCGGGTGCGCCGGTGGCGGTCGGCGGGGTCGGGGCCGTGGCCGGCCTGCTCCGGCGAGCACGGCCTTCGGTCGCCTGATGCGCCCGGTCGGCCTGGTAGCTCTCGGCTCCACCGTTGCGGGCCACCTCCCGGGTGATGGTCGAGATCGGCCGTTCCAGGCGCCTGGCGATCTCGGTGTAGGTGAGCCCTTCGGCCAGTCCTTCGGCGATGTGCCGGCGGTCCTGGTAAGTCAGCCTGCCTCCCGGCATCGGACGTTCGCCTCCTGTTGCTCTGCCGTCCCCAGATGGACAGTATTGCGTTCGCGAACACTTCATTGCAAGAAGCGTTGACAGGTACTTGCATTCAGTCACAGGCCCATTGCAAGTGTCATCGTATCTACCTGCAGTTATGCAGAATGCCTAAGGTTTGTGTTGATAATTTCGTGAACGCAAGATAGCTTTTCCTCAACGCCGAATGAGTACTATCGCGAGCGAGGCAGTCGCGGTCGCGCTGATGTCCCTCGCACGAAAGGAATCGACATGACCAGATCCCTCCCCGCCACGGCAGGACTGCTCATCGCCGCCGCGACGATGGCGGGGGCCGCGATGGTGGCCCCCGCGGCGTCCGCGGCGTCCGCGCCCGGCCATGCCGAGGTGCAGCGCGCCCTGGACCAGGCCGTGGCCAGGAGCGGCGCTCCGGGCATCGTCACCGAGATCCGCGACGGCCGCGCGACGTGGTTCGGCTCGGCGGGTGTGGCCGACACCAGGACCGGCCGCAAGCGTCAGCACCACGAGCGGTTCCGCATCGGGAGCGCCACCAAGGCATTCACGGCGACCGTGGTCCTGCAACTGGCGGCCGAACGCGAGCTGAGCCTCGACGACACGGTGGACAGGTGGCTGCCCGGCCTGGTCAAGGGCAACGGCTACGACGGCGGCGAGATCACCGTGCGGCAGCTGCTCAACCACACCAGCGGGATCTTCAACTACGGCAACGACAAGGAGTTCTTCGCCACGGGGCAGGGAGAGGCGTGGTTCGAGCACCGCTACGACACCTACACCCCCGAGCAACTGGTGAAGATCGGCCTGGCCAACCCGCCCTACTTCGAGCCGGGCAGGGGCTTCGGTTACTCCAACACCAACTACGTCCTGGCCGCGATGATCGTCGAAAAGGCGACCGGCAGGACGTACGGCGAGGAGCTCACGCGGCGGATCTTCCGTCCGCTGGGATTGACCGGGACGTACCTTCCCGGCGGGGAGGCGAAGATCCGCGGCTCGCACCCCCGGCACTACTCCACGCTGTTCTCCCCCGACGCCGACCCCAAGATCCACGATGCGACCGAGATGAACCAGTCCTTCGCCTGGGCGGCCGGCGGCATCGTCTCGACCACCGGGGATCTCCAGCGGTTCTTCGGCGCGCTGCTGGGTGGTCGCCTGCTGCCGCCCGCCCAGCAGCGGGAGATGTTCACCATGGTCAAGACCCAGAACTGGATCCCCGGCACCACATACGGCCTCGGCGTCTTCTCCCAGAAGCTGTCGTGCGGCGTCACGGTCTGGGGCAACGCCGGCGCGACCTACGGCTCGTGGACCTACGCCATGGGGTCCCGTGACGGCAAGCGCATGGTCACCAGCCACGTCAACGGCGACTGGAGCGGCCTCGGCGTCTTCGACGACGTGCTCGCGGCCGAGTTCTGCCCGGCCACGTCCCGGTAGCCGCGACGACGCCGTGGGACCTGAGGGCGGCCCGGACAGGCGCCGCCCCCAGTCCGCGCCTGACCGGGCCGCCGGTCCGCGCGCCTTTCCCCTGCTGTTACGGTAGGGCGCGGTGTGCCGGGAAGTCTGGTCGGCGATGTCCCTGTTGGCGTTGGCTCAGACGGAGGCTTCGATGCCCGCTCGCCCTGCTCCCAGGTCCTGCTGATGGACCCTCTGCTGATCGTTTTCGCCGGTGTCCTGCTGCTGGCCGTGCTGCTGTCGAGTCTGGCCCATCGCACCATTCTCTCCACGGCGGCGCTCTTCCTGGTGGCCGGATTCGTGCTGGGCGACGGCGCGCTGGGTGTGGTGTCGCTGGCCCCCGATGACGAGCTTGTCGGGACGCTGGCCGAGCTGGCGCTGTTCGCGGTGCTGTTCACCGACGGCATGCGAGTCGGCTGGCAGGATCTTCGCACCGCGTGGCGCCTGCCGGGCCGGGCGCTGGGCTGGGGGTTGCCGCTCACGCTGGTGATCACCGCGTTGGGCGCCCACTACGTGGTGGGCCTGGGCTGGGTCGAGTCGCTGCTGATCGGCGCGATCCTGGCACCCACCGACCCGGTGTTCGCCGCCGCCCTGGTCGGCAACGAGAAGGTGCCGCCCCGGCTGCGGCAGCTCCTGAACGTCGAGTCGGGCGTCAACGACGGCCTGGCGCTGCCGTTCGTGATGGTGTTCCTGGCCGTCGCCGCCGGGTCGGACAACCTGCACCTGGGCGACCTCGGCCTCGAACTCGGGCTCGGCGTCCTCATCGGGGTCGTGGTGCCCTGGCTGGCGATCAAGGTGGAACAGACCCGGTGGTTCTCCGCCTCCACCCAGTACGAGCCGCTCAACGCCCTGGCGATCGGCCTGCTGGTCCTCGCCCTGGGCAAGGCCACGCACGGCAACCTGTTCCTGGCCGCCTTCGCGGCAGGCATCACGGTCGCCACCTTCGGGCAGCGGCAACGTGAGTCGTTCGAGCACTTCGGCGAGCTCATCGCGGAGTTGCTGAAGCTGGCCGCCCTCCTGGTGTTCGGAGCGCTCATCAGCCTGCCGCTGCTGGGCTCGGTGGGCTGGCAGGGGTGGGTGTTCGCCGTCCTGGCCCTGATAGCGGCCAGACCGATCGCCATCTGGATCTCCTTCCTGGGAGCCGGGCTCACCGTGCGCGAGCAGGCGGCGGTGGCGTGGTTCGGGCCGAAGGGATTCGCCTCCGTCGTCTACGGCCTGATCGTGCTGGCCTCGGGCATCTCGACCGCGCAGGGGGTGTTCCAGCTCGTCGCGGTCACCATCGTGCTGTCGATCCTGCTCCACTCCTCCACCGACATCGTCGTGGCCCGCTGGTTCGACGACGAACGCGAGGTGCCCGCCTGGTACGGGGCCGCCCGCCGGCTGCGCGACCGGACCCGCGGGCAATCCGGACAGAACCCCACCGCCCCTGCCCCACGCCCCGCCGAGCCTGATCGCTGATCCTCGGCCGCGGTGTTCACCACGCCCAGGACGGGTCGCCCGCGGCCTGCTCGGACAGGTTCCAGAGCCGCTCACGCGCCGCCGGGTCGTAGGCGTGGGCGGGCGCCCTGACCGGGCGGAGCTTCTCGTCCAGGTAGCCGGCGGCAGGCCCTTCCCCGCGGGCCAGGCGTGCGTAGGTCTCGCCGAGCCGCTCAGCGGGCAGCGCCAGCCGGTTCTTGGGCGCGTACAGGGCTCGTAGCAGTGGAGGCAGCGCCCGCACCCGCCCGGGGTCGAGGCGGACGGACGGGACGCGCACGCAGACGGCGTCGAGCCGGCCGCCGCCGCGCTCGGCCAGGGTGAAGGTGAACATGATCTGCGCCAGCTTGGCGTGGTAGTACGCCCGCGTCGGGGTGTACCAGTCCGGCCGGTCCAGTTCGCCGAAGCGGATCCTGATGCGCGGCATGGTGAGCAGGCCCTTGCTCGCCACGTTGATCACCCTGGGGTGCGGCGCGGCGGCCAGCAGGGGGCTGAGCAGCGCGGTGAGCCGGAAGGGCCCGAGATGGTTGGTCGCCCAGAACAGCTCGTGCCCAGCCGGGGTGATGACCGCCTCACGCACGGTCTGGTCGAAGACGGCCGCGTTGTTGATCAGCACGTCGACCCGGTCCGTCCGGGCTGCGACGGCCGCTGCCGCCGCCTCGACCGAGGCGGGGTCGGCGAGATCGACGACGACCAGCTCGCCCCGCTCCATCGTGGCGACGGCATCCGCGCCCCGGCGGGGGTCCCGGCACAGAGCGAGCACGCGGTGCCCGCCGGCGGCCAGCAGCTGCGCGGCGCGCAGCCCGATGCCGGAGTTGGCTCCCGTGACGGCGATGGTGAGCTTCTCCATGATGCTCCTTCGCTTTGTTCGGTTCAATCCGAACAAAACGTACTATAGTCTGAGGCTCGTGAGTGAAGTGGAGGAGTTCGTCGAGGACGCCGGGCTGTACTTCGAGCGGCTGGGCCTGAGCCGCACGGCGGGCCGGGCCGTCGGGTGGCTGCTGGCCAGCCCGGACGGCACGGCGGACGCGCCGGAGTTGTGCGAGAGGCTGGGCGTGGCCAAAAGCAGCCTGAGCGTCGCGCTGCGACAGTTGGAGAGTGGTGGGCTGGTCACCCGCTACCGCCCGCCGCAGCAACGCCGCGATCGTTACCGGCTGGAGGAGGACGTGTTCGGCCGGGCGTTCCGCGCGAAGATGACCGAGTTCGCGGCGTTCACCGCGCTGGCCGAACACGGGTTGCGGGCCGTCGGCGACGCACCGGGGCCCAGGCGCCGGCTGGAATCGATGCGCGACATGTACGCGTTCATGGCGCGCGAGTTCCCCAGGCTCCTGGACCGCTGGGACCAGGAACGCTCCGGTTCCTGATCCCAGGTCCGGGCCGTCTCACACGAGGTAGCGCAGCCACAGGTACGGGGCCGTCAGGACGACGGTCACCGTGGCCACCATCAGGCCGTACTTGGTGAACTGCCAGAAGCTGATCGGCGTCCCGTTGCGGGCGGCGATACCGAGCACCACGACGTTGGCCGCCGCCCCCACGGCTGTGGCATTGCCGCCGAGGTCGGCGCCGAAGGCGAGCGCCCACCACAGCACCTGCGCCTGCTCACCGCCGCTCGCCTGCACCAGCTCCGCCACGATCGGGCTCATGGTCGCGACGTACGGGATGTTGTCCACGATGGCCGACAGCACCGCGGAGGCGCCCAGGAGGACCATCGAGGCCAGCTCCAGCCGCCCCGCCGTCGCCTCCACCGCCGCCTGCGAGAGCTGCTCGATGACGCCGGTCTCCACCAGAGCGCCGACCATGACGAACAGCCCGGCGAAGAACACCAGCGTGGGCCACTCCACCTCGGCGATGGCGTCCTCGGTCGTCACCTTGGTGGCCGCCACCAGCATGCCCGCCCCGAGCAACGCCACCACGGACGGCTCGTAGTGCAGCACCGGGTGCAACACGAACGCGACCATCACCAGGCCCAGCACGGCCAGCGACTGCCACAGCAGCCGCCGGTCGGAGATGGCCTCCTTCTCGTCCAACGCCATCACGGCCGCCGCCCGCTCGTGGTCGTGGTGGAAACCCCGCCCGAACATCAGCCAGCACAGCCCGACGAACACCACCATGAGCACGATCACCATCGGCGCCATGTGCACGAGGAAGTCGTTGAACGTCAGACCGCCCCGGCTGGCGATGATGATGTTCGGCGGGTCACCCACCAGCGTGGCGGCACCACCGATGTTCGATGCCATCGCCTCGGCGATGAGGAACGGCACCGGCGAGACCGCCAGCCGCTCGCACACCAGGAACGTCACCGGCGCGATCAGCAGCACCGTGGTGACGTTGTCGAGCAGCGCGGAGGCGACCGCCGTGATGACCACCAGCAGCACCATGAGCCGGAACGGCCGCCCCCGCGCCCGCTTGGCCGCCCAGATCGCGAGGTACTCGAAAACGCCGGTCTGCTTGAGCACCCCCACGATGATCATCATGCCGAGCAGCAGGAAGATGACGTTCCAGTCGATCCCGGAGTGCTCGGAGAAGAACGCCGCACCGGCGTCGGTGGCGTGGATCAGCAGCATGAGCCCGGCGCCGCCGAGCGCGGCCGCGACCCGATGGATCTTCTCCGAAGCGATCAGGGCGTAGGCGATCAGGAAGACCGCCACGCTCACCCAGGCAAGCGCGCTCACGCCGCGAGCACCCGGTCCAGCAGGGCTTGCAGCGTCACCGCTCCGGCCAGGCGCCCGCCGTCGACGACGGCGACCAGCGGGCTGCGGGTCCGGGCCATCAACGCGGCCAGTTCGAGCACCGTGGCACCAGGGTCGGTGACCGGCAGCTCGCGCTTCTGCCGTGGCAGCGCCTCACGCACCGTGCGGTCGCTCAGCCCGTCCAGGAACGCATCGGCGTGCGCCTCGTCCACCACCCGCGCCAGCGCGGGATCGTCCTGGCAGTAGCGGGGGACGGCCAGCCGCAATACCTCGGTACCGGGCAGGATCGTGAACGGAGCTCCGTCATCGCCGATCACGATGAGACCGGGCAGATCGTGGTCGGCCAGCATCCTGGCCGCCTCGATCACGGGTGAGTCCAACCCGACCGTGGGAAAGTCGGCAAGCAGGTCTCGGGCGCGCAAGAGCACATCCTTCGCTCTGTAGAGGATGGGACATGCCGACCAGACTTCCCGGCTCACCTGTGAACACCTTATAGGCGTACGGATTCACCGGACAGCCGCCCCCTTCCCGACGCCGCCGTCCGGGCCCGCAGGACGGCGCGTTTCGACGACGGCGGTGCCGGCCCCGCAGGTCGAGACGCAGAACCTCCTATTCGTCCAGCCACCAGGAGGCCAGCGCCCTGAGGTCGGGGGCCGACACACGCGGAGCTGTCATCACGCTCGGGTACGGCACGCCGCGCCGGTCCAGCCACGCCCCGACCAGACCGGCCCGCTGGGCGCCGTCGATGTCCCACGGGTGCACCGCGACCAGGGCCGCCCGATCCGCCCCCACTCCCGCGCGCTCGACCACGTAGTCGTAGGCGGCGCGGCCCGGCTTCCAGACGCGAGGACCGCTCACATCCAGCCTCGCCTCCACCAGATCGAGCAGCCCTTCGCGAGCGAGGACCCGCTCGGTCATCGCCGCGGCGCCGTTGGTCATGGTGAACAGGCGAATGCCGCCCGCGTGCAGCATGCGCATCCCGTCGGGAACGTCAGGGTGCACGCGCAGTTCGGTGAAGGCGCGCAGCACATGGTTGATCGCCTCGTCAGCGTCCGTTCTCCCGCCATCGAGCAATCCCCGGAGCACATCGGCGGCGACCGCGGAGAACTCGGCGTAGCCGCCGGCGGCGGTGATCGCGAACCCGTCGCGCAGCACGCCGGCGAACCAGGTGGCCACCAGGTGCCCCGGAAGTCCGACTTCTTCGAAGCGGGCCCGCAGCGGCTCCATGTCGGTGAGCGTCTCGTTCACATCGAAGATCACTACGTGGGATCGCGGCTTCGCAAGGCCGGTCATGGTTTCTCCTCAAGGTCGCTCCGGCACCGCCTCGGAATCGACATGCTGCACATCCGGCATCGGAATCCTGAACCTGGAATGACCATTCCAAGTTATCAGGCGAGGTCACACCCGGCAACGCGAAAACTGGAGACAGGGCACCGGTCCGCCCTGCAGCCGAGCGAGGCCGCAGCGCTGGACAGTCGGCAACGGGCAGGCTGGTGCGGCGGATCCGGCGCTGCTACCGTTCAGCGTGGAGCGCCGGGAAGCCTGGTCGGCAGCGTTATCGGAACGTCCTATCGGTACGTCCTATCGGACCGGCCAGGGAGGCCCCCATGACGGGCAAACCCGCAGTGCTCATCAGCGGACTCACCAAGACCTTCGGCCCCGTGCACGCCCTGGACGGGCTCGACCTCACCGTCCGCACCGGCGAGGTCCACGGCTTCCTCGGCCCCAACGGCGCCGGCAAGACCACCACGTTGCGCATCCTGCTGGGGCTGCTGCGCGCCGACGGCGGCCATGCCGAGCTGCTGGGCGCCGACCCCTGGCGCGACGCGGTGGAGCTGCACCGGCGCCTGGCCTACGTGCCGGGCGACGTGGTGCTGTGGCCGACGCTGTCGGGAGGTGAGGCCATCGACCTGCTCGGACGGCTGCGCGGCGGCCTCGACGCGCGCCGCAGGAAGACACTGCTGGAACGCTTCGACCTCGACCCCACCAAGAAGGGGCGAGCCTACTCCAAGGGCAACCGCCAGAAGGTCGCGCTGATCGCGGCGCTGTCGTCGAACGTGGAGCTGCTGCTGCTCGACGAGCCGACCTCCGGTCTGGACCCGCTGATGGAGGCCATCTTCCGCGAGTGCGTCAACGAGGAGCGGGACAACGGCAGAACCGTCCTGCTGTCCAGTCACATCCTGTCCGAGGTCGAGGCGCTGTGCGACCAGGTCACCATCATCCGCGACGGTCGCGCCGTGGAGAGCGGCACGCTGACCCAGCTACGTCACCTGACCCGCACCTCCATCACCGCCGACCTCGAGCAGGTCCCCGACCTGCCGGGCGTGCACGGGCTGAGCGTCGACGGCACCCGGGTGCGCTTCGAGGTCGACGCCGAGCGGCTGGGCGAGACCTTACGCCTGCTCACCCAAGCGGGTGTGCGCGGGCTCACCTGCCGGCCGCCCACCCTCGAAGAGCTGTTCCTGCGCCACTACCAGGGCACGTCGTGACCGGGACCCTGCAACTGGTGCGGCTGGCGCTCCGGCGCGACCGGGTGCTGTTGCCAGTGTGGATCATCGTCATCACGGGAGCCGTGGCAGGCACGGCCTCGGCCATCGCCGAGCTGTACCCCGGGATGGAGCAGCGGGTGGCGCTGGGCGTCACGATCGGCTCCACGCCCGCGCTGCAGGCGCTCACCGGCCCGGTGTTCGACCCCGGCTCGATCGGCGGGCTGACGGCCTGGCGGGCCACCACTCTGGCCACCGTCCTGGCCGCGATGGTGAGCGTCCTGGTGGTCACCCGGCACACCCGCGCGGAGGAGGAGACCGGACGGGCCGAGCTGGTCGGGGCCTGCGCGGTCGGCCGCCACGCCATCGGCTCGGCCGCCGTCCTCGTGGCAGGCGGGGCGAACCTTGTCATCGCCCTGTTGCTCACTCTCGCTCTGGCCGGCCAGGGGTTGCCTGTTGCCGGATCGCTGGCCTTCGGGCTTGCCGTGGCCGGCGTGGGGTGGGCATTCACCGGGGTGGCCGTGGTGGCGGCGCAGCTGACCGAGCACGCCCGTACCGCCAACGGGCTGAGCTTCGCGGCGCTGGGGCTGGCCTTCCTGCTGCGGGCGGCGGGTGACGCGGCGGGAGTCGAGGCGCTGTCGTGGTTGTCGCCGCTGGGCTGGGCACAGCGCGTGCGGGCCTTCGCCGGCGAGCGCTGGTGGGTCGTCTGCCTGTTCGCGCTGGCCGGAGTGGCGCTCGTCGGGCTGGCGGCGCTGCTGGCCGGACGGCGCGATCTGGGCGCCGGGCTGCTGCCGCCAAGGACCGGGCCGGGCGGTGCCGGACGGCGTCTGTCCAGTCCGTCGGCGCTGGCCTGGCGTCTCCATCGGGGTGCGCTGGCCGGCTGGGCGGCCGGGTTCGCCGTCGTCGGGACGATGCTCGGCGCCCTGGCCGACAGCGTGGGTGACGTGGTCGGCGACAACCCGCAGCTTGCCGCGATCCTGGCCAGGATGGGCGGCGCGGGCGCGCTCGTCGACACCTTCCTCGCCGCGGAGACAGGACTGCTCGGGCTCGTCGCCGGCGGCTACGCCGTTCAGGCGACGCTGCGGTTGCAGGGCGAGGAGTCGGCTCTGCGCGCCGAGGCGGTGCTGGCCACAGCCGTCTCGCGGGTGCGGTGGACGCTCAGCCACCTGGTCCTGGCCCTGGGCGGCACCGTGGCGGTCATGACCGCGGGCGGACTGGCGGCGGGGATCGCCCATGGCATCCGCTCCGGCGATCCCGGCGGGCAACTCGTGCGGCTGGTGGCGGCCGCCTGGGTCCAGGTTCCCGCGGCCTGGGTGCTCGCCGGGATCGCGATGCTGCTGATCGGCTCGGCACCGAGGCTGACCGCACTGGCCTGGGCCGCCCTCGTGGGCTTCGCACTGCTCGGCCAACTCGGCGAGGTGCTGCAACTGGAGGATTGGCTGCAGGGCCTGTCCCCCTATGCCCACCTGCCACAGGCGCCCGGCGGCGATGTGAGTGCGTCGCCGCTCGTCTGGCTCACTGCCGTGGCCGCGCTGCTCGTCCTGACCGGCATCGGCTCCTTCCGGCTGCGGGATCTGACCGCCGGCTGACCCGGCGGCGGTCGCGGGCTGCGCGATCAGCAGGGCCGTCGGTGCCGGTGCCGGCGGTCACCGTCTTGCCGTGACTGGTGTATCCGGACAGAGCCTTCTCGCCCTCCGCGTCGACGGGGTCTTCGTCGAGGGCGGTGGCTCAGAGCTTGATCCCCTTGATGATCTTGCCAAGCTGAGGGACGAGGGGCTTGGAGGCCATCACGGTGACGACGACGCCCTCGCGCTCGACCCAGCCGGCGTACCTGCCAGGTCCCAGCGCGCCGTCGCCCGCCTGGGTGATCACCCTACGGCTGCCGATCTTCACGGTCTTCGTGTCCCCGGAGAAGGTACCCAGCTGAAGGGGGGCGTTCCTGAGGTGCGCGAGCTTGCTCGCCTTCGGCCAGCACACCACCCGCACCCACAGCATCTTGCGCTTGCGGTCCATGTCGTTGCGATCGTCCAACCACTGGTAGCCGTACTCGGTGATGCCGTTGAACTTGTTGACCACGACCTGGCCATGCCGGAAGCCCTCCGGGAGGTGGTTGACGCGGACACCCTTGATGGCGGTCGCACCCCTCGGCGGCTTGTCGGTCATGGCGTTGTGCGAGCGCTTCTGCTCCGCCTTGGAGGGGGTCGGGCAGGACGGGCGCTCGGCAGCGTGGACGGCGGGGCCGGCGATCATGGTGGCGGCCGTGGCCACCACGGCCGTGGCGGACAGGGCCGCAAGCCGCTGAAGTCTGTTCACGATCGAGTTGGATGCGACGAATGTGGCAAAGGTTCAGTAGTTCTTGAGGTCGATGTCGGTTTTGTGAATGGACCGAAGGCTCATCACTGTTGGGTTCATCTGCCGAACCCCCTTCCTCGGACGAGGTGGGACGTTCAGCCGGCCGCGGATCGGACGAGCGCGTCGGCGATGGCCGAGGCGTTCGGGATGACGGCCTGCGCCAGTGCCGGCGCGGCAGGAATGCGTACCGGGGGCGCACCCACGCGAAGAGGGGCAGAGCGCAGATGAACGCCGGCCTCGGCGACGGCGGCGAGCACCTCGCCCCCGACCCCGCCCGTGGTGTGCGCCTCGTGGGCCACGACCAGACGTCCGGTGCGTTCCACACTGGCGAGCACGGCGCCGAGGTCGAGCGGGCGTATCCAGCGGGCGTCGATCACCTCGGCGTCGATTCCCCGGCCCGCCGCGAGTTCGGCCGCCTCAAGAGCCCGATGCAGCATCGCACCCCAGGTCAGCAGCGTCACATCGGTGCCGGACCGGCGGATAGCCGCGCCCTCGGCAGGCTGGATTGCGCCGTTGACGCCAACGGGCGACCTGCCGGTGTGATACAGGGTGCGGTTCTCGATGACGATCACCGGATCGTCGCACCAGACACCTGCCAGCAGCAGGTCATACGCGTCCTGGTGAGTGGCCGGCATGGCGACCCGCAGCCCGGGAACGTGCGCGAACATGGCCTCCAGGCTCTGGGAGTGCTGCGCGCACGCACCAGGGGCGCTGCCCTGCTGGGTGCGGATGGTGATCGGTGCGGTGACTGCGCCGCGGGAGACATACCGCACGTTGGCCGCCTGGTTGACGACCTGGTCCAAGGCGACGAGGAAGAAGTCGGCCCACATGATCTCGACGATGGGGCGCCTTCCGAACATGGCGGCGCCGACCGCCCCACCGATGATGGCCGACTCGGAGATGGGCGTGTCGAAGACCCGCTCGCCGAACCTCTCGCGCAGCCCCTTGGTGACGCCGAACACGCCACCGGGGAGCGCGACGTCCTCGCCGAACAGCAGGACCTCCGCACGCTCGTCGAGGGCGCGGACGAGCGCCGCGTTCACGGCCTCGGCGTACGACAGGTTCTTGATCTCAGGCATACAGGTGCTCCAGAACGGTGGAGGGGTCGGCCGGCGGGTCCGCCCTGGCCAGTGCCGACGCGTCGGCGATCTCGTCCCGCACGCGTTCCGTCAGGGCGTCGAGCTCCGCGTACGGAATCGTCTCGCGCAGCGTGGCGAGCAGGCGGCTGATCGGCTCGTCGGCCAGAGCGGTCTCCAGCTCACCGGGAGGCCTGTAGTGCTGCGCATCACCGATGTAGTGGCCCACGATGCGCTGGGTCACGGCCTCGATCAGGGCCGGTCCCTGACCCCTCCGTGCTCGTTCCACCGCCCGGGCGACCGCGTCGCGCACCGCCGTGGGATCGTTGCCGTCGACCTGCCCACCCGGCATCCCGTACGCCGACGCACGCTTGAAGAGCCTGTCGCCACGCACCATCGACGCGATCGGCGTCAGCTCGGAGTAGTGGTTGTTCTCCACCAGGAAGATCACCGGAAGGTCGCGTACGGCGGCGAAGTTCATCGCCTCGTGCACCGCGCCCTGATTCAAGGCGCCGTCGCCGAACGCGGCCAGCGCGATCCGCCCGGACCCGTCGAACGTGGCGGCGAGCGCGGCGCCGGCCGCGATGGGCGCGCCCGCTCCGACGATCGAGTTCTCGCCGTACATGCCGTACTCGGGAGCGGTCAGGTACGCCGACCCGCCTCTGCCGCCATTGACGCCCGTCTGCCTGCCCAGCAACTCGGCGAACAGTGCGTACGGCGGAACCCCGCAGGCCAGCGTCCAGCCGTGCCCTCTGTAGGTGGGGAACACAGCGTCCCTGCTCAGATCGAGAGCGGCGCTCGCCCCGGCGTAGATGGCCTCCTGACCGTTGCACAGGTGGACCGAGCCGACGATCGAGCCTTCGGCGCGTAGGCGGCTGACCTCTTCCTCGAAGAATCTGATACGCAGCATCGATTCGAGGAAATCGAGCTGCGCGGCGGTTCCAGGCATGGGTGTACCCACGCTCCTTTCCTGAGATCTCCGGCGGAACCGGTGAGGGGCGACGGGGTTCGGGGTCAGCCGGCGGACGGGATGACGATGCGGCCGGTACGCAGCAGGGTGGTGGCCATGGACCCGGCCTCCCGCACCTGGGCGGCGAGCCTGGCCTGGCGTTCGGTGAACCGGGTGACGGGGACCGATGCGGTGAAGGAGCCCACGGGGAGGCCGCTTCCGTCGAAGAACGCCGCCGACAGGCAGACCACACCGGGGCTGAATTCCTCAAGGTCGAGCGCGTAACCGCGGCTGCGGACCCTGGCCAGTTCCACCGTGAACTCGTCGAAGTCGGTGATGGTGTTCGGTGTCAGCGCCTCCAGCGGCACGCCTTTGAGCATTACCGCCACCTGCTCCTCCGGCAGGTAGGCCAGGATTGCCTTGCACGAGGCGCGAGCGTGCATGTTCCCGACATAACCGACGTCCAGCGCGCCAACTCTGAGAGCGTGCTCTCCCGTCAGATAGTGCTGCAGCGTAGGCGTGCCGTGCTGCCAACCCGACAGGTAGACGGTCTCCTGGGTCTTGTTGTGCAGCCGGGTCAGGATGACGGACAGCTCCGGGGAGGGGCCGGAGCGGCGTTGCAGGTGCCGGCTCAGCGACGCCGCGCGAGGTCCCACGTCGTAGACACCGCCGGTCAGCCGTACGACGTACCCGGCGGCGACCAGGGTACGCAGCAGGTGGTAGCAGGTTCCGATCTTGATTCCGAGCTGCCTGCTCAACACCTTGGCCGTGGCTTCGCCCTCCGACGCGGCAATGGCCTCCAAGACCTGCAGGCCACGGTCCAGGGTGTGCAGAAGGGTTCCGCGGTCGGTCTCCCGCTCATCGTTCACGTCGTTCACGCCCGTTCACCTCCATCCACACAGTGCACCTAGCGGACGCGGGCGTGTTAGCAGAATGAAGCTACTTTTCGATTATCTGAAACTTGTCCTCCTATGGGCGCTTGAGTGCTCGGGTGCCCGTCTAGCATGCGCGAAGGTCGTGACGCATCGGAGAAGGAGTGCAGGATGATTCACCGCTGGAGCCCTGCCGGGGTCGGGGCGCCGCTCGCGCAGTACAGCCACCTGGCGTCCGTCCCGGACTCGTACACGTTGCTCTTCATCTCCGGCCAGGTGGGGGCGCGTGAGGACGGCGTGCTCGCCGGCACCGACGCCGAATCGCAGACGCGGCAAGTGTTCGCCAACATCGGCACCCTGCTCGCGGCCGCCGGGGCGGAGCCGCGCCATCTGGTCAGGCTGTTCACCATGGTGGCCGGCGCGGAGCACCTGCCTGGATGCCGGGCGGCGCGAACAGAGGTGTTCAGGAACTGGTTCCCCGAAGGGGACTGGCCGACGCACTCCCTGATCGTCGTCAGCGCCCTGGCCGCGCCGGAGATCGTGGTCGAGGTCGAGGCGGTCGCCGCGGTCCCTGCCGCAGGAAAGCCGCGGCCATGAGACCGGAGGAGTTCCGCACCCTGTTTCCCGCGTTGCGATCTACCGTCTGGCTGGACACCCCGGGTGCGCCGCCTGGATCCCAGCCCGTCGTGGACACCCTGCGAGATGCTCTCGACGACTGGTCCAGCGGTGGCTTCGGCTGGCTCGAATGGGACGGCGCCGTCGCCGAGGCCCGCACGTTGTTCGCCCGCTTCATCGGCGTGAACCCCACCACGGTGTCGGCGGTCGGCTCACTCGGGGAGGCCGCGGCCACTGTCGCCGCGTCGATTCCCCGCGGCCGCGTGGTGGTTCCCGCCCAGGAGTTCCGCAGCAACCTGTTCCCGTGGACCGCCGGACATGAGGTGGTCGCCGTACCGCCCAGACACGGCAGCACCAGGTTGGAGGATCTGATCGACGCGCTGGACGAGAACACCGCGCTGCTCGCGGTGAGCGAGGTCACCAGCCGGGAAGGGCAGCGCCTCGATCTGTCGGCGCTGCGCACCGCGACCGATCGTGTGGGCGCGCGGCTGTTCGTGAACCTCACCCAGTCGCTGGGAGCACTCTCCTTCGACCTGGCCGCCGTACGCCCCGACTACCTCGCGGTCCACGGGTACAAATGGCTGCTGTGCCCGCGCGGCGCGGCCTGGCTCGTCACGAGGCCGGACCTGGTGGGAGAGCTGCGCCCGCTCGCCCCTGGATGGAAATCGACCGGCCCTCCGTACGGCTACTTCGCCGGCCCCATGCGACTGGCCACGGACGCGAGTCGGTGCGACGCCTCTCCCGCCTGGCTGTCATGGATGGGCGCCTGCGCCGCGCTGCGGCTCATGCTCTCCTTGGACGCCCGCATCGTGGAGAGGCACTGCCTGGCACTCGCGACACGGCTCATCGAACGGGCGCGGGAAATCGGGCTGCGGCCTCTGAACGACGGCGGCCTGTCGCAGATCGTCGTCCTGCGGGTGGAAGAGGCCGACACGATCGCCGCACGGCTGCGGCACGGTGGGATCCGGGCCACCGCTCTCGGCGATCGCGTACGTTTCGGCTTCCACTACTTCAACAACCGAGAAGACGTCGACGCCGTGGTGCGGGTGCTCTCAAAGTGACCGTCCGAGCCGCTTGCTCCTGATGCCCGCCCCGCCCTATCTTGGAATGGTCGTTTCAAGATAGGAGCTGGCAGATGCCGGACGTGAAGCACTTCGACCCCGAGGTGGCGCTGGATCAGGTCGTGCACCTGTTCTGGGAGCGCGGGGCCGACACCACAGGCATCGCCGACGTGGTCGAGGCGACGGGGTTGAGCCGTTCCAGCCTGTACGCGACCTTCGGCGGCAAGGGGCAGCTGTACGCAGCCGCGCTGCGCCGCTACCTGGAGCGGCAGTCGCGGCCGGTGTTCGCCGACCTCGCCGTGGACGGGCGCGGCCTGGAGGCGATCACCGCCTTCTTCGAGCGGCTGGTGGCCGTGCGCTGCACGGGGGAGCACGCACGCTGGGGCTGCCTGGTCACCAACGCGCACGCCGCGGCCGGCCGCGACCTTCCCGAAGTACGGCGGGTCCTGCAGGCCCACCACGACGCGCTGCGGACGGCGATGCGCGCCTCGCTGGCCGCCGCCCACGAGCAAGGAGATCTCCGTCCCGGCCTCGACCTCGATGCCACCGCGGAGACGCTGGTGCTGCTGGCCTTCGGGGTCAACCTGCGCTCGCGGGCCGGAGCCGAGGCCGGCGAGCTGCTGTCCGGCGTGCGTGCCGCACTCGACGCTTTGACCACTGCCGAGGAGAGATGACGACCGATTTCCGCGTGTACGACGAGAGCGACGCCCCCGAGGCGGCGCGGCCGATGTTGGAGGCGGCCCGCCGCCTCACCCAGGCGATGGTGGCGCGGCGCGGCTGGGTGGACGACGACGAGATCGAGGCGTTCCTGGCCGCCGGTTACACCCGGCGCAACGTGCTCGACATCGTGCTCGGCGTGGGGATGAAGACGCTGTCGAACTACACCAACCACATCGCGCACACCCCGCTCGACCCGGCCTGGCAGGAGCAGGAGTGGACCCGCGAGCGGACCGCGTGATGACCTGACCGCCGCACCCCTCGGCGCGATCAGCCGGGCTGTCGGTGCCGGTGCCAGCGGTCCAGCATGGCCGGGATCTCGCCCAGCATGAACTCGTAGAAGTCGCGCATCTGCGTCAGCCGCCGGTGTGCCGGGTCGTGTTCGGCGGTGGTCTCGATTCCGGTCCGCGCGGCCTGCAGCATGGCCTGGAAGGCTGTGTTCTGGCTGGTGAACAGCCTGGCCCAGGCGTCGTCGCGCAGTCGGTAGTGTTCGCGGCGGCTGCCGGGGGCGGGCAGGCGTTCGATGAGGCCGACCGACAGCAGCGACTTGACCGCGCCCGAGACGGCGCCCGCGCTGGCTTCGAGCCGTGCGGCGATCTCGCCCGCGGTGACGCTGTCCTGGTCGGTGAAGAGGAAGACCGCCAGGGTGCGCGCGGCCATGCGCTGCAGCCCGCCTTCGACCAAGGTCAGGGCCAGCCGTTCAGCCGCCTCCCACTGTTCCTGCCTGTCACCCATGGCCCACAGAATAGCGAACGCCATAGCTCTTCAGAAATTTCTGAAAGTTCGGTATAGTCATGGCCATCGGCTCCGCCTGCGAGAGCCGATGGTGTGCCGGGAAGCCTGGTCGGCGAGCGAGATCACAGAAGCGTCGACGAGGAGATGGCCCCGATGAGTGTGCTCAGCAGCCTGTTCGGCGTGCGTCCCGCCATCCGGCACCCTGTGCGGGTACGGCGGAACGTCGAGGTCCCGGCCGCCGACGGCGTGCGGCTGCTGGCTACCCACTACTACCCGGCCGAGCTCGCACGGCCGCCGCTGGTGCTCCTGCGCAGCCCGTACGGCAGAGGCAGCGCGCTCGACCGGCTGCCGAAACTGCTGGCCGAGCGCGGCTACCAGGTGCTGTACCAGAGCCTGCGCGGCACGGCCGGTTCCGGCGGCCGCTTCGACGGCTTCGTCATCGATCCGGCCGACGCCGACGGCACGATGAGCTGGCTGCGCGCCCAGCCGTGGTTCGGTGGCGTGCTGGCGACCTGGGGAGCCAGCTACCTGGGCTTCGCCCAATGGGAGCTGGCCTCCCGGGACATCCCCGAGTGGAAGATCGCGGTGATCCAGGACGCGCCATCGTCCTTCGCCGAGGGGTTCATGTACCCCGGCGGCGCCTTCGCGTCGGGCAACGCGCTGGGCTGGGTCCAGCTCGTGGACACCATGTTCGGCAGCGGGTTCTCCCTCACCCGGCAACTGCTGGCCACCTTCGCCGCCCGCCGCAGGCTGCGTCGTGCCACCCTCACCCTTCCGCTGGCCGAAGCCGACCGGGCGCTGACCGGACACCGGGTGAGCTGGTTCCAGGAGTGGATCACGCATGGGCCCGAGCACGAGTACTGGGCGCGCATGGACCACCGCGCCAACGTCGAGCGGATGCCGCCCCGGGTGTACCTGCAGGGCGGCTGGTACGACTTCTTCCTGCCGGGCGTGCTGGACGACCACGCGAGCCTGCTGGCCGCCGGGCGCGAGGTCCGGCTGCTGGTGGGCCCGTGGGGCCACGGCAAGGGCCTGTACACCCGCGAAGGCATGCAGGACGCGATGGCCGCCCTGGACGCGGCCATGAAGGGGGATGCCGCCCCCACCGGGGCGCGGGTGTTCGTCACCGGCGCGAACCGGTGGCTCGACCTGCCCCGCTGGCCGCCCGCTCACCAGCCCACCGCCTGGTACCTGCGGGCCGGCGGGCGGCTGGGCCGCGAGGAGCCCTCACCTGGCACGGCCCCCGGCCGGTACCGCTACGACCCCGGTGATCCGACACCGACGGTGGGCGGGACGGCGGTGAGCATGTCCTCGGGCCCGAAGGACAACCGGGCCATCGAGGCCAGGCAGGACGTGCTCACCTACACCACCGCCCCCCTGGAGGCGGAGGTGGAGGTGATGGGCCCCGTCCGGGTCCGGCTGCACGCCCGTTCGTCCATCCCGCACGTCGACTACGTGGCCCGGCTGTGCGACGTGGACCCCCGCGGGCGATCGTTCAACCTCTGCGACGGGATCATCCGCCTGGGCCAAGGTGGCGACATCCTGACGGACGTGCGCACGGTGGACATCGCGTTGTGGCCGCTGGCCCACCGCTTCGCGCGCGGCCACCGGATCCGGCTGCAGGTCTCCAGCGGCGCACACCCCCGCTACGGCCGCAATCCCGGCACCGGCGAGCCGCTGGCCACAGCGCGCGGCCTGCGCGCATCAGACCACGAGATCTTCCACGACCCCGATCACCCGTCAGCCCTCTGGCTGCCCCTCACCCCTGGAACACGATGAAACTGCTCGTTCTCGGCGGCACTCACCATGTGGGCCGCGCCGTCGTCGAAACCGCGCTGGAGCGGGGCGACGAGGTCACCACGCTCAACCGCGGCCTCAGCCGCCCACCGGCTCCCGGCGTCCGGGCGCTGACCGCCGACCGCACCGACACCCGTGCCGTCGCCGCCGCACTCGGCGACCAGGAATGGGACGCCGTCATCGACACCTGGGCCTGGGCACCCCGCGTCGTGCGGGACAGTGCCCGCCTGCTGGCCGGCCGTACCGGACACTACGGCTACGTCTCCAGCCGCGGCGTGCACCGCTGGCCCTGGCCGGCGGGCGCCGACGAGAGCGCCCCGCTCGTCGACGGCGACCCGGCCGGCGAGGACGGCACCGACTACGCCGCCGCCAAACGCGGCGGCGAGCTGGCCGTGACCGAGGTCCACGGTGAGCAGGCCCTCCTGGCCAGAGCCGGGATGATCCTCGGCCCGTACGAGGACGTCGGCCGCATCCCCTGGTGGCTGCGCCGCCTGGAGAAGGGCGGCCGGGTGCTCGCCCCCGGCCCGGCCGATGCGCCCCTGCAGTACATCGACGCCCGCGACATGGCCGCCTGGATGCTGCGCTGCGCCGAGCGCGGCGTCGGCGGCGCCTACACGGTGACCGGCCGCCCCGGCGAGGTCACGATCGGGCAGTTGCTGGAGACGGCGCTGGAGGTCACCGGCTTCGACGCCGAGCTGGTGTGGGCGCCTGCCGAGCTGCTGCGCCGGGAAGGCGTGTGGCTGGGCATGGAGTTCGGCCTGCGCTTCCCGCACGACCCGGCCCCGACCGGCATGAACGACGCCGACGTCAGCGCCGCGTTCGCCGCCGGGCTGACCACTCGCCCGCTCCGGGACACGCTCGCCGACACCTGGGCCTGGCTGCGGGCCGAAGGCGACCCCACCCCGCGCCCCGACGCACCCTCACCCGACACCTGGCTCGACCGCGCCGCCGAGCGGCGCGTCCTCGACCAGCTCTGAACCTCCACCTGCCTCAGCAAGGAACCTTCATGCGCGCCGTCATCATCGGAGCCGGCATCGCCGGCCTGGCCGCCGCCCTCCGGCTGTCCCAGATCGGCTGGGACAGCCTCATCATCGAACGCGCCCCGCAGCGCCGCAGCGGCGGCTACGCCGTCACCTTCGGCGGCATCGGCTACGACGCCGCCGAGCGGATGGGCATCCTGCCCGACCTGGTGAAGAGGTCCTTCGTCACCGAGGAGCTCGTCTACCACCGGCCCGACGGCCGGCGTCGCTTCTCCCTGACCCGCGAGACCATCGTCGCCACCACGGGCCCCCGATCCATGACCATCCTGCGCGGCGACATCGAAACCGTCCTGTACGAGCGCGTCCACGACCGCGCCGAGATCCGCTTCGGCACCACCATCACCGCCGTCGACCAGGACGCCCACGCCGTCCGCGTGACCTTGAGCGACGGCACCGTGGAGCAGGCGGACCTGCTCATCGGCGCCGACGGCCTGCACTCGGCCACCCGCGCCCTGCTCTTCGGCCCCGAGCGCGACTTCCTGCTCGACATGGAGCACAAGGTCGCCGTCTACATGCTCGACAAGCGCCCGGCCGCCATCGCCCCCGGCACCACCGGCACCCTGTCGTCCGGCGGTCGCACCGCTGCGGTGATCAGCGTCGGCGACGGCCGCAACGTCGCCTTCTTCGGCTACCGCACCGCTCACACCGCCCCGGGCGAGGACGCGGCCACGCAACTGCGACGCGTCTACGGCGACCTCGGCTGGGTGATCCCGGAGGCTCTGGACGGTTTGGGCAGGGCCGACTCGGTCTACTTCGACACCATCAGCCAGGTCGTGGCCCCCACCTGGAGCCGCGGCCGCGTGGTCCTGCTCGGCGACGCCGCCTGGTGCGTCACCTTGTTCGCCGGATACGGCTCCGCCCTGGCGGTCGGCGGCGCCGACCGGCTCGGCACCGAACTGGAGCGCCACCAGGGCGACGTCGGCGCCGCCCTGGCCGCGTGGGAGTCGGCGCTGCGGCCCGAGGTGGACAAGAAGCAGAAGCTCGGCCGCCGGGTCAAGGGCGTCTACGCGCCCGCCAACCCGCTGCTGCTGTGGCTGACCCAGCTCCCGCTGCGCCTGGCCGCCCTGCCGCCGGTGCGCCGGTACATGACCCGGCGCTTCATCAAGGGCTGAACCCACCGGCGGCAGCCGCCCCGCCGGGGCCGGCACAGGGCGGCCCCGGCTCAGTGGCGCGGGGTCGGCGACGGCAGGTGCGGCGGCCGCCATCGCCAGGTGGGGTTGCCGTCGGCGGCGATGCCCCTGCGCCACAACGACGCGGGCATCATCCGGATCATGCTCGTCAGCGCCCGGTGGGCGGCCGTGGAGGTGGTGCGGTGCCCGTCTGCACGGGCACCCCGGGCGGTGGCCTGGGTGCGCGGGCGGCGTTCGGCGTCGTAGCGGCGCAACGCGGCCTCGATCGAAGGCTCGGCGGCGACGGCGGCGGCGAGGACGACCGCGTCCTCCAGAGACTGCCCGGCGCCCTGGCCGCGATCGGGGCTCATGGCGTGAGCGGCGTCTCCGAGCAGCGCCACCCGGCCACGGACGTAGGTCGGCAGCGGGTCCAGGTCGCAGATGTCGATATGGATCACCGCCTCGGCCGGGGTGGCCTCGACCAGCTGCGGGATCGGCTCGTGCCAGGTCGCGACCCGGCGGGCCACCTCGGCCTTCTCGTCCTCGTAGCGGACGTCCGGCTGGTCGGCGGTGATGACGTAGGCCCAGTACGCGCGGCCGCGGCCGACGGGATGGATGAGGAAGTAGCCGCCGCGGCCGAGCGTGATGCTGCCCGGCACGCCGGCCACCTCGGCGATGCCCAGCCAGGCCGTCCGGCCCAGGAAGCGGGGCGGCGGCGCGTCCGGCCACAGCAGCCGGCGCACCGTGCTGCGGATGCCGTCGGCGGCGACGACGAGTTCGCCGCTCGCCTCGACGCCGTCGCAGGCGACCGTGACGCCGTCGTCGTCCTGCCGCACGGCGGTGACCTCCGCGCCGGTGCGCACCCAGCCGTCCGGCACCGCCTCCAGCAGCACCCGCTGCAGATCGGCGCGGTGGAAGGCGAGCAGCGCGGACGCGTCGCCGGGCCTTGCGCGCTGCAGGTAGCGGCCGTCGGACAGACGGAGGTTGCCGGATGCGTGGGTGGGCACGCCGGCCGCGCGGGCCTGCTCGCCGACGCCGAGCGCCTCCAGCGCGCGCAGGGCGTTCGGGGCCTGGGACATGCCGGCGCCGATCTCGCGCAACTCGGCCGCGCGCTCCAGGACGATGGCCTGCCAGCCGATCCGCCGCAGGGCGGCGGCGGCGGCCAGTCCGCCGATGCCGCCGCCGACCACGATTGCCTGCCTGGTCATGACTTCCTCTCTTCTTCGCCGCCGTGGGGGCCGGGGCGCAGGGGTGGCGCGTTGTCGAACACCTTGGCCATCCATTCGAAGGTGGCGTGCGCCTGACGGACGCGTGCGGCCCGCTCGTCGTCCGGGCCGACCAGGGCCAGGCCGTCGTGGGTGATGTCGAGGAACGAGGTGATGCCCTCGATCTGCTTGCGTGCCACCACCGCCCAGGCGTCCTCGGCCATCCGGTAGTAGACGGTCCGCTCGCCCGGCCGGGTTCGCCACGTCAGGAAGCCCATGCCGGACAGCAGCCGCAGGTTCGACGTCAGCGAGGCGCGGCTGGCGCCGATCGCGGTGCTGATCTGCCCGGCCGACTGCTCCGGCGGGTCGCAGACCATCAGCCAGCCGAGCACCCGCCCGGCGATCGGCGGCACCCCATCGCGTGCCAGGTACATGGCGACCCGCTCCACCCACTCCAGCAACGGCTCCTGCTCCGGCATCTGACCTACCTCCTCTTACAGTTATTTCAGTATGAGCTAAAATCACTGTATCAATCAAGGACGCGCCTCCCGGTGTCGGGCCGTTGGTCCTCCCCGAAGAGGCCCTATGACCGTGTCGGCGACCTCGCCCCAGACCTAGCGTGGGCAGCAGTGAAGAAGGAGACAGCCATGGCCAACACCGGAGCGCTCGACCGCTTCCTTGCCCAGCAAGCGGCTCACGTGTCCCTGCACGAACTCGACGAGGTGGAGTGCATGCGACTCATCTCGCCGGGCGGGGTCGGCCGCATCGCCTTCGCCGGCTTCGGTGGTCCCGTCGTGCTGCCGGTCAACTACAAGGTTCATGACGGCGCCGTCATCTTCCGCACCAGGAGCGGCGGCGCGATGGATCAGGATCTGCGTACCGGGCTGGAGGGCGTCGACTTCAAGATCGCATTTGAGGTGGACCACGTCGACGAGGCCAGCCGGCAGGGATGGAGCGTGCTCGTCCAGGGCTCGATTCACCATCTTCCGGAGGACGAGCGGCCCACGGACGTGGAGCCCTGGGCCGGCGGCGAGCGCGACCTGTTCGTCAGGATCCGGCCCCAGCAGATCACCGGTCGCCGAGTCGCCGCACTCTGAGCTCCCGACCGCACCCGGCCGGCTCGCCGCTGCTCTCACCGGTTCGCCGGCCGCAGCCGTACCGCGGTGACCTTGTACTCAGGGCATGAGGTGACGGTGTCGGCGAAGTCGGAGGTCAGCGTGTTGACGCCGCTGGCGGGGAAGTGGAACGCGCAGAAGACCTGCCCGGGCACCACCTCCCGGCTGGTGCGGGCGGTGAGCCGAGCCTCGCCGTGACGGCTCTCGACGGTGACCGGGTCGCCGTCGCGCAGGCCGTGGCGGGCGGCATCGTCGGGGTGGAGGTCGAGCCGGTCGTCGGCGTCGAGCCGCAGGTTGTGCGTGCGCCGGGTCATGCTGCCGGAGTTGTAGTGCGCCCACCGCCGCCCGGTCACCATGATCAGCGGATAGTGGTCGTCCGGCTCCTCGCCCGGCGGAAGGTAGGGGCAGGCGGCCAGGTGGGCGAGCCCGTCCGGGGTGGCGAACCGCTCCCGGTAGAGCCGGGCCTCGCCGGGCCGGTCGGGATACGGCGCGGGCCAGCAGACCGCGCCCTCCCGGTCGAGCCGTTCATGGGAGATCCCGGCGAAGACGGGGACGAGAGCGGCGCATTCTGCCAGCGCCGCGGCCGGGGTCGGGCAGCCGAGGCCGGCGCCGAGAGCCTCCGCCACGGCATGGACGATCGTGAAGTCGGCACGGGCCAGGCCCGGAGGCGCGAGCGCGGGCCGTACCCGCTGGAAGCGGCGGTCGAAGTTGACGAACGTGCCGTCCTTCTCCAGCCAGGACGCGGCGGGCAGGACGACGTCGGCCCGGCGGGCGGTCTCCGACAGGAACAACTCGTTGCAGACGACCAGCGGGCACGCCTCCAGCGCCTCGGCGACCCGGGTGGTGTCGGGGTCGGTGGCGCACACGTCCTCGCCGATGATCCACAAGGCCCCCAGGTCACCGGCGCGCGCCGCGGCGAACATCTGAGGAATGCGCAGCCCCGGCTCCGCGGGGATCTCGGCCCCCCACGATCGGGCGGCCCGCTCCCGCGCGGCCGGGTCGGTGACCCTCTGGTAGCCGGGGAGCAGGTCGGGGAGGGCACCCATGTCGGAGGCCCCCTGCACGTTGTTCTGCCCGCGCAGCGGGATGACGCCGAAGCCGCGGCCGGTGCCGACCGCGCCACGCAGAATCGCGAGGTTGGCCAGGGCTCGTACGCCGTCGGTGCCGTGCAGGTGCTCGGTGACGCCCAGCCCGTAGACGATCGCCGGCTGTCCGGCCTGCCCGTACAGCCGGGCGGCGGCCACCACGTCGGCGGCCGGCACCCCGGTGATGGCGGCCACCCGGTCCGGCGGGTAGCCGGTCAGGAGCCCGGCCAGCTCGGGCAGGCCGGTGGCGCGCCGGCCCAGAAACGCCTCGTCGGCCAGCCCCTCCGCGAGCAGCACGTGGGCCAGGCCGTGGAAGAGGGCGACGTTGGTGCCGGGGCGGGGCCTCAGGTGCACGTCGGCGTGGTGGGCCAGCCCGACCGCCCGAGGGTCGGCGACGACCAGCCGTGCTCCGCGCAGCACGCGCTGGAGCAGGCGGGCGCCGACCACCGGGTGGGCCTCGACGGGGTTGGCGCCGACCACCAGCAGGCAGTCGGCCTGCTCGACGTCGTCGAGGGAGTCGGTGCCGCCCGACAGTCCGAACGCGGCCGTCAGCCCTGCCGCGGAGGGCGCATGGCAGAGCCTGGAGCAGTTGTCGACGTTGTTCGTGCCGACCACGGTCCGCATGAACTTCTGGATCAGGTAGTTCTCCTCGTTGGTGGCTCGGGACGAGGAGATCGCCGCCACCGCGTCGGGTCCTCCGGCGGCCACGGCCGAGCGGAAGCCGCGCGCGATGTGGTCGAGGGCTTCGGCCCAGCTCACCGGCTCCAGGACACCGTCGCGGCGCAGCAGCGGCTGGGTGAGCCGCTCGGGCGAGGTGAGGAAGCCGTGCGCGAAGCGGCCCTTGACGCAGGCGTGCCCTCGGTTGACCGGTCCGTCGCGGGCGGGCGTGACCGCCACGACCTCCTCATCCCGGGTGAGGACCTCCAGAGCGCAGCCGACCCCGCAGTAGCCGCAGGTGGTGCGGGTACGGGTGAGCGCGGCCGGGCGGGCGCCACCGGGCAGGCCCGGCTCGCTGAGCGCCCCCGTGGGGCACGTGTCGACACAGCCGCCGCACGCCACGCAGTCGGACTCGGCCCACACCCCGCCGGTGCCGGGGGCCACCACGGTGTCCCCTCCCCGTCCCGTCAGGGTGAGGGCGAAGGTGCCCTGGACGTCCGCGCACATGCGGACGCACCTGCCGCAGGCGATGCAGAGGTCCCGGTCCAGGTGGACGTAGGGGTGGCTGTCGTCGCGGCCCCGGCCGCCCGGGCCGTGGGCGGCCTCCGGCGTGACGCCCAGCTCGTGGCAGACCTGGGCCAGCTCGCTGCCGTCCGCGCCGCCGTCCAGAGCGCGCGGCGGCAGCGCCGAGACGATCACTTCGACGGCGTCGCGGCGCAGCGCCCGAAGCTCGCCGGTGTCGACCTCGATCCGGGCGCCATGGGCGGCCGGGGTGACGCACGCAGCCATGACGTGCCCGTCGGCCTTGACCAGGCAGGTACGGCAGGAGCCCGCAGGCGCGAAACGGTCGTCGTGGCAGAGCGCGGGCACGGCGACGCCGGCCGCGCGGACCACGTCCAGCAGCGCCGCCCCCTGCGGCACCCGGACGGCGACACCGTCCACGTCAACCGACACCTCGGGCTCCTGGTGACGAGCCCCACAACGCGGATCAGTCACCTCGGGCTCCTGGTGACGAGCCCCACTACGCGGATCAGTCACAGCGCTCCCCTCACGGGCATCCGGACCGCGCCCCTCACGGGTCCCACCCCGCGAGCCGGTCGCCGCAGGCGCGGGCCAGGCTGCGCACCGCCGCGGGCACGCGCCGCCCGAACGCGCACAGGCTCGCCTCGCTCATCACCCGGAGCAGCCGGGCGCACTCCTCGCCGGGCGGCACGTCCGCGGCCTCGCGCACGAGTTCGAGGCCGCGCTTGGAGCCCACCCGGCACGGTGAACAGGCTCCGCAGCTCTCCGCGGCGGCGAACTCCCACACGTGCCGCAGGATCTCCTCGGGCCGTACCCGCTGGTCGAACGCGACGAGACCGGCGTGGCCCAAGGCGGCGCCGTGGCTCGCCAACGCCGCCTCGGCCAGCGGCACGTCCAGCCGCTCCGGGGCCAGGAAGCCGCCGAGCGGCCCGCCCACCTGAAGGACCTGAAGCTGCGCGCCCTCCTTCAGCCCGCCGCCCAGTTCGGTGACGATCCGCGATATCGGCGTGCCGAGCTCCACCTCGTAGCATCCAGGCCGGGCGAAACGCTCCGACAGGCAGACGAGCTTCGTCCCCGTCTCGGTGCCCGTCCCCCGGCGGGAGTAGGCCTGCCCGCCGCGCCGTACGATCCACGGCACCGCGGCCAGCGTCTCGACATTGTTGACCACGGTCGGGGCGTCCCACAGACCTTGCCGCGTCGGGTACGGCGGGCGGGGCCTCGCGCACCCACGCCCACCCTCCAACGAGGCGATGAGAGCCGTCTCCTCCCCCGCGACGTAGGAACCGGCGCCCTCGACGACGTGGATGTCGAGGTCCACGCCGCTGCCGTGCACCGCGCGGCCGAGGTGCCCGTCGGCGTACGCCTGCCCGAGAGCCGCGCGCATCCTCGCCAGTGCCCGCGGGTACTCCGAACGCACCAGGACCACGGCCCGGCGGGCCCCGCAGGCGAAGCAGGCCAGGGCCAGCCCCTCCAGCACCTGGGCCGGAGCGGCCTCCATCAGCAGCCGGTCGGCGAAGGAGCCGGGGTCGCCCTCATCGCCGTTGGCGATCATCACGGTGTCCGGCGAGCGGCCCGCGGCGGCCCATTTGGCGGCCACCGGGAACCCCGCTCCCCCGCGCCCGCGCAGACCCGAGGCCGCCACCTCGGCGTGGACCTGCTCAGGCGTGCGCGCGCTCACGGTCTCGGGCCATACGCGCCACGGACGCTGCCCGCCGGCGATCCCGGCCAGTACGACCGGATCCCCGGTGGTGTCGGCCACGGGAATCGGCGGATCCTGCGGCCCGGGGCGGCCGGTCAGCAGGCCGGCGATGTCCGGGCCGGCGCGGGGCGTGTCGCCGTCGAGACAGGCGGGACCGGCGTAGCAGTAGCCGAGGCAGCGGACGGCCTGCAGGGACACCTCTCCATCCGGGCTCGTGGCTCCGGCGACGACTCCCAGCGCCTGCTCGACTTCGGGAAGGTGCTGTCCCAGGCGCGCGGCGTAGCATGCCGCGGCGGCGCAGACCCGCACGTGGCGCCGGCCACGTGCGGCGGCCAGGTCGGCGTAGAAGGTGGCAGGCCCCAGACCGGCCGCCGCGGGCAGGCCCAGCCCGACGGCGACGCCGGGCGCCCACACCTCCGGCCCACCGGCGGAGTCGTCCGCCGCCTCGGCCAAGGACTCGATCAGCCCGGCCCCGGTCCGCTCCCGTCGAGCGGCCAGCGCACGGAACGCATCGAAGCGGTCGGCTGGATCCACGGTCGCATACCTTCCCGCTGCCTGCCCCGTGGCGCGGTCCCTCCTGCAACGGAGTGGAAGGATCCGGTCAAATACCCTTTTGTGGCGGCGGCGCGCCTCGGAAGGGACCGCGGGCGCGCACGGCCTTGTACGCGGCGTCCACGCCGATGACCGCGGGGATCGCCGAAGCGGCCAGAGCCCAGCCCACCGGCGGAGGAAAGGCCCCTCCCAGGAGGGTGGCCAGCGGCGGAAAGCCCAGAAAGACCAGGAGCATGCCCGCTTCGGTCGCCACCGCCCACAGCAGGAGCGGGTTGCCCCGCCACGGCAGCCGCCCGGCCCAGCGGGTTTCGCTGCGGCAGGCGAAGGCGTTGGCGAACTGCCCGAGGACCACGGCCGCGAAGGCGGTCCCCGAGGCGGCGGCGAGCAGCGCCGGAGCCGGCGTGACGCCAAGCGTCCAGCCACCCAGCAGCAGCACGGTGGCGAAGGCGGCCATCTCCACGGCGGCCTCAGCGGGGCCGAGCACCCCGAACACGCGGAAGAGCAGCCGCCGATCGAGCAACGCTCCGGTGCGCGCGGGGCCCCGCATGGTGCGCGGGTTGGCGGGCTCGGCACCCAGGGCGAGGGCGGGGAGCAGGTCGGTACCGATGTCGAGGGCGAGCACCTGGAGCACGGTCAGGGCCAGTGGGATGGTGCCGCCGCTGAGCGCCCAGACCAGGAACGGGGTGAGCTCGGCCACGTTGTCGGTCAGGTGGTAGGTGAGGAAGCGGCGGATGTTGGCGTAGGTGGCCCGGCCCAGCTCGACGGCGGTGACGATGGTGGCGAAATGGTCGTCGAGCAGCACCAGGTCGGCCGCCTCCCGCGCGACGTCGGTGCCGGAAGCGCCCATGGCGATGCCGATGTCGGCCTCGCGCAGTGCCGGGCCGTCGTTGACCCCGTCCCCGGTCATCGCGACCACGTGACCGCGCGAGCGCAGCGCGCGGGCGATGCGGAGCTTGTCCTCGGGGGTCACCCGGGCGATCACCGCCCCGTCGCGGTCGAGCAGCGCGCCCAGGGATTCGTCGTCGCCGGGGAGTTCGCGCCCGGTGAGCACGAGCGGGTCGGGGCCCAGCAGCCCGACCTGCTCCGCTATCGCGCGGGCGGTGCCGGGGTGGTCACCGGTGATCATGGCGAGCTTGATCCCCGCGTGCCGGCAGGTGGCGATCGCCTCGGCGACACCCTCGCGAGGCGGATCTTCCAGGCCGACCAGCCCGAGCAGGGTGAGGCCACGTTCGATCTCCTCCGCGGCGCCCTCGGAGGGATCGTCACGGCAGGCGACGGCCAGCACGCGCAGGCCGCGCGCGCTCATCTCCGCCAACGCCCGGCTCGCGCCCGGGGCCTGTTCGCACAGCGGCAGGACCGCGTCCGGAGCGCCCTTGAGGTGCAGCCGGCCGCCGGCCACCGCCGAGGAGCGGCGGCGGACGGGGTCGAACGGGTAGCGCCGGGTGACCGCCGCGTCCTCGCGGGCTCCGGCACTCAGGGCCAGCGCGTGCAGCGCCACCTCCATCGGATCGCCGACCCCCCGGTGCCCGCCGTCGGCGGGGACGAGCCGCCCGGTCGAGCACAGAACCGCCGATCGCATGATCTCCGCGGCGCGGGCGGGAGAGCCGAGATCGAGGGGGCCCGCCGGGGTCCAGATCTCCACGACCGTCATCTCGTTGCGCGTGAGGGTGCCGGTCTTGTCGGTGCAGATGAACGTGGCCGACCCCAGGGTCTCCACCGCTTCGAGGTGGCGCACCAGCGCCTTGCGGCTCGCCATCAGCCGGGCGGCGCGGGCCAGCGACAGGGTGACCGTGGGCAGCAGCCCCTCCGGCACCAAGGCGACGGTGACACCGAGCGCGAGCAGGAAGCCGTCGGCGGGCGCCATGCCGAGCAGCTGGGTCAGGACGAAGAACACCCCGCCCACGCCGAGCGCCATGCCCGCGACAACCTTGATCACTTTGCTCAGCCGGCGGGCGAGCGGGCTGGGCGGGCGCGTCGCGGCCCGGGTGAGGGTGGCGATGGCGGCCAGCCGGGTCCCGGCGCCCGTGGCCACCACGACGGCCTCCGCCTGCCCCTCGACGACGAAGGTGCCGGCGAAGACCGTGGCCTGCTCGCGGTGCCGGACCGGGACGCTCTCCCCGGTCAACGTCGACTCGTTGACCGCCAGAGCGTGGACCTCGGCCAACTCCAGGTCCGCGCTGATGCGGTCGCCGGCCTCCAGCAGGACCACGTCTCCCCTGACCAGGTCCGCGGCCCTCACCACCATGCGGTGGCCGTCGCGGCGAACCGTGACGTCGGCGGGGATCAGCTCTCTCAGCCGCCTGCTCGCCTGGTCCGCCCGGTACTCCTGCACGAAGGCGAAAGCACCGTTGAACAGCACCACCACGACGATCGCGACGGACAACTGCGGCATCCCGGCCAGCAGCGCCAGCCCGGCCGCGGCCCACAGCAGCAGTGCGAAGAAGTGCACCATCTCCCGCAGCAACAGCAGCAGCACCGGGCTGCGCTCGCCGGCAGGCAGCCGGTTGGGGCCATCCGCAGCCAGGCGGCGGGCCGCCTCCCCTGAGCTGAGGCCGGCTCCCGTCGGCAGGACCTCGCTGCGAGGGCGGTCGCTCGCCATGTCAGGACTTCCGCGCCCGGGCGACCTCCTGTGGCCCGTTCGGCCGGGCGGGCACGGTGGCGCGGGACTCGGCGCGCACGTTGGTGTATGTGCCCCGCCACCCGGAACCGTCGTAGCCGACAACGATCCCTCGCGAACCGGCCATGCTCCTCACCTCGCGCCCATCGTCGAAGGTCGCGCCTTCCGCCGCCAGAGCAGAAGGTCCTCGACCCGGTCCTTCGGATCCAGGAGTCCGACCCCCGCTCATGCACCCGATACCCGGTCCACGGTGATATCCCCGCCTCGGGAAGCGAGCTGACCCGCGTGATGGGCCATGTGCCTCTGACAGGCGGGACCTTGGTCCCTGGTGCCGCCGGGGCCGTCGACGGAGCGTGAAGGTATGCCACGCAAAACCCGCGCGCGATCGTCCCGCGATCGTGAGCTGCTGCGCCAGATGCTGCGGATCCGCCGCTTCGAGGAGCGCTGCGTCGAGCTGTACAGCGGCGAGAAGATCTGTGGTTTCATGCATCTCTACATCGGCGAGGAGGCCGTGGCGGCGGGCGTCTGCCACGCGCTCACCTCCGAGGACGCGGTCGTGTCCACCTACCGCGAGCACGGCCACGCCCTGGCGCGCGGCGTCCCGATCCGTTCGGTGATGGCCGAGATGTACGGCAAGGCCGCGGGCTGTAGCCGGGGCCGCGGCGGCTCCATGCACATCTTCGACGCGGAGCGGCGCTTCTACGGCGGTAACGCGATCGTCGGCGGTGGCCTGCCCGTAGCGGTCGGTCTGGCCCTGGCCGACAAGCTGCTGAGCCGCGGGCGGGTGACGGCGTGCTTCTTCGGCGAGGGCGCGATGGCCGAGGGGGAGTTCCACGAGTGCCTCAACCTCGCCTCGCTGTGGGGGCTCCCCGTGCTGTTCGCGTGCGAGAACAACCTCTACGCGATGGGCACCGCGCTGGCCCGTTCGCAGGCCGAGACGGATCTGGCGCTGCGCGCCGCCGCCTACGACGTGGCGGCCTGGCCGGTCGACGGAATGGACGTACGCGCTGTCGCCGACGCCGCCGAACGGGCGTGCGAGTCCATCCGCGCCGGAGCCGGCCCGCACTTCCTGGAGCTGCGAACCTACCGATTCCGCGCGCACTCGATGTACGACCCCGACAGGTACCGGGACAAGGCCGAGATCGAGCAGTGGAAGCTCCGTGACCCCCTCGGGCAGATCAGGCTGCCGGAGGACGAGCTGGCCGCCCTGGAGAAGGAGATCGCTCAGGAGCTGGAGGATGCCGTCACCTTCGCCGAGGAAGCCCCGATCGAACCGATCGAGGAGCTCACCCGCTTCGTCTACAGCGAGGTGCGGCCATGACCACCTATCGGGAGGCGATCCGCGAGGCCATCGCCGAGGCTCTGACCGCCGACGAGCGGGTGTTCCTCATGGGCGAGGACGTCGGCGCCTACGGGGGCTGCTTCGCGGTCAGCCTCGGCCTGCTGGAGAGGTTCGGCCCCGAGCGGATCCGCGACACGCCCCTGTCGGAGTCGGCGTTCGTCGGCGCCGGCATCGGCGCGGCGCTGGGCGGGCTGCGCCCCATCGTCGAGATCATGACGGTCAACTTCAGCCTGCTCGCGCTGGACCAGATCCTCAACAACGCCGCGACGATCCTGCACATGTCCGGTGGCCAGTTCAACGTCCCCCTGGTCATCCGGATGACCACCGGAGCCGGACGGCAGCTCGCCGCCCAGCACTCGCACAGCCTCGAAGGCTGGTACGCCCACATTCCGGGTCTGCGCATCCTGGCCCCCGCCACGGTGGAGGACGCGGGTGGCATGCTGGCCCCCGCCCTGGCCGATCCCGACCCGGTGTTGATCTTCGAGCACGGCTCCCTCTACAACTCCACGGGCGAGCCCGGGACCGGCCCCGTCGACATCACCACGGCGGCGGTGCGCAGGCCGGGCCGCGACGTCACGCTCATCGCCTACGGCGGCACGCTGCACAAGGCCCTGACCGCCGCCGACGAGCTGGCGGCCGGTGGCATCGAGGCGGAGGTCGTGGACCTGCGTGTCCTGCGTCCCCTCGACGAGGCGACCGTGATCAAGTCGATCATCCATACCCATCGCGCCGTCATCGTCGACGAGGGCTGGCGTTCCGGCAGCCTGTCCGCCGAGGTCACCGCCCGCATCGTGGAGCGCGCCTTCTACGAGCTGGACGCGCCCGTGGAACGGGTGTGCTCCGCCGAGGTGCCCATCCCGTACGCCCACCACCTGGAAGAGGCCGCGCTGCCCCAGGTGCCCGCGATCGTGACGGCCGCCCGGGACGTGGTGAGCTCGTGATGGCCGACTTCCGCATGCCCTCGCTCGGCGCCGACATGGAGACGGGCACCGTGAGCGAGTGGCTGGTCAAGCCGGGGGACTCGATCCGCAAGGGTGACCCCATCGCGGTCATCGACACGGACAAGGCTCTCATCGAGGTCGAGTCCTTCCACACCGGTGTCGTGGGCAGGCTGGTCGTGAACACCGGCGAACGCGTGCCCGTCGGCACGACCTTGGCCGTCGTCGACGAGCGGACGCCAGCCGAGAGGGCACCAGCCGAGCCCTCCCCGCCGCCTCCGGAGCCTTCGCCCGCGCACGTGCTGTCGCCGCTGGTCCGCCGCCTGGCCGCCGAGCGTGGCATGGACCTCACGTCACTGCGCGGCACCGGACCGGGCGACACGGTCACCCGTGCGGACGTGGAGCGCGCGGCCGGGCCGGAGGGCACAGTCCCGCCAGGCCGCACCGAACCGGCGGCCGGTCGGGCGACGACGGGGCCCGCGACCGTGCCGGCGCCACCGGCGCCACCGGAGCCGGCGCGGTCGAAGGCCTCGCCGCTCGCCCGGCGGCTGGCACGCGAGCTGGATCTGGACCTCGCCACCGTGCCGGGCACGGGCCGCACGGGCGCGGTCAGAGCGGATGATGTCCGTCGGGCCGCCGCGGTGCGGAGCGACGCCGCCCGGCACGCCCCGCCGGTGAACGCTCCCGGTCAGGCCGTCCGGCAGGACGAACGGCGAGAGCAGGCCATGCGTCAGGCCATCGCCCGCGCGATGACCCGGTCCAAACGGGAGATCCCGCACTACTACCTCACCAGCACGATCGACATGAGCACGGCGCTGGCATGGCTGCGCGAGCGCAACAGGGAACTCCCGGTCTCCGAGCGCGTCCTGCCCGCGGCCCTGCTGCTCAAGGCGGCGGCGACGGCAGCGGCCGAGGTGCCGCGGCTCAACGGCTTCTGGATCGACGACGGCTTCGTCCCCGGTGAAGCCGTACACCTGGGCATGGCGATCTCGTTGAAGGGCGGCGGGCTGATCGCGCCCGCCCTCCACGACGCGGCCGGCCGTGACCTCGCCGACCTCATGGCCGGCATGAAGGACCTCGTCTCCCGCGTCAGATCCGGACGGTTGCGCGCCGCCGAGATGACCGAGGCGACCATGACCGTCACCAACCTCGGCGACCAAGGTGTGGAGTCGGTCCACGGCGTGATCTACCCGCCTCAGGTGGCGCTGGTCGGCTTCGGCAGGATCCTCGAACGCCCCTGGGCGGTCCACGGCCTGCTCGGCGTGCGCCCGCTCGTCACGGTCACCCTCGCGGCCGACCACCGCGCCACCGACGGATACACCGGCGGACGGTTCCTCGCCGCCGTCGGCCGGCTGCTCGACCACCCGGCGGAGCTATGACTCCCGAGCAGGCACGGCAGTACGTCGAGGACGCGCTCGGGCGGGTGGCTCCCGATGCCCGCCTCCAGGACATCCCGCCCGACGCGGACTTCCGCGACCTGTTCGAACTCGACTCGCTGGACTTCCTCAGCTATGTCGAGAACCTGAGCGAGGCCAGTGGGCGCCGCATCGACGAGGACGACTATCCCGAGATCACCACCATGGCGGGCGCGGTGGGCTTCCTCGCTCGAAGCACTCCCTGAGCGGCGGTACGGAGGTCCCCTCAGACGAGGGACCAAGTTCCCTTGTGAGGCGCGGCCCGTGGACGAAGACTGAACCAAGGGGCGGGTCCACAGGCCCGATGACCTGAACCTGTCAAGGCGAGCAGCAGCTCACAACTGCAGGAGGAGCCATGAAGGCAGCAGTCGGTGACCGGTTGGTGGTGGAGGGCGCCCATCAGGGCGAAGCACGCCGGGTAGGCGTCATCGTCTCCCTGCGGCACGACGACGGCACACCGCCCTACGTCGTCCGCTGGCTTGAGGACGAGCACGAGACCCTCGTCTTCCCGGGGCCCGACGCCCACGTCGAGCACCATGAGCCGAGAACACCGCGGTGACAGCCCGGAACATGACGGCGACAGGGTCCGGTTGACTGTTCCATCCGGTCAGGCATGGACAACAGGTCATGGCCGGGCCAGCAACTCGTCCAGTGGTTCGTCTCGATGGAGGCGTCCGATGGCGTCGGCCAGCAGGGGAGCCACCGAGCACACGCCGAGCGGCAGCGACGGAGCGGCCGGCTGTGCGACGGTGTCGGTGACCAGCACCCGCTGGATCGTGCAGCGGCCGAGTCTCTCCGCCGCCGGGCCCACGAACAGGCCATGAGTGGCGACCACGACGATCCGCGGCGCGGCGCCGTGGCCGGTGACGACTTGTACCGCGGCCTCGATCGTGCTCCCTGTGCTGATCATGTCGTCGACGATGACCGTCGGGCAGTCGCGGACGTCTCCGACCAGTTCCTCGGCGACCACCCTCGTCCCGCTCAGCCGGGTTTTGCGGACGACCGCCACCGGCCGCGACAGCAGCGCCGCGTAGTGTTCGGCCAGCTTGACCGCCCCCAGATCGGGCGCGACCACCACGGCGTCGCGCACGTCCTCGCCGAGTGCGGCCGCCAGCGACGGCACGGCCGTCAGCGTCTCCACCGCGACGGAGCAGATGGCCTCCAGCGCGACCGTGTGCGGGTCCACCACGATCAGCCGTCGCGTCCCGGCCGCGGCGAGCGCGTCGGCGACGACGCGGACGCCGAGCGCCTGCCCCTCCCGTCCGCGACGGTCCTGCCGCGCGTACCCGAAATACGGCAGCACCGCGGTGATCCGGTCGGCGCCGGCTCGGCGACAGGCGTCGACCAGCAGGAGGAGCTCCATGATGTGGTCGTTGACCGGCGGGCTCGTGGGCTGGACCAGGTAGGCGTCCGCGCCCCGCAGACCGCTCACGACCGGCCGTAGCTCGCCGTCCGGGAATCGCTCCACCACGGCCGGAACCGGCTCGCCGCCCAGCGCCGCGGCGACGGCACCGGCGAGCGCGCTGTTGGCCCTGCCCGCCACGATGCACGGAGTCATCGCGGCCCACCTGCTTCGTGGCGGGTGCATCTCCTGATCGCGCGGGCTTGCGCGGTCACGGAGCGCAGATCATCTCCACGAAGTGGCCGACCTGCTCCTCGGGAAGGTGCCGAGCCAGGTCGGCCTCGCTGATCAGCCCGACCAGCCGATGCTTGTCGATGACCGGCAGGCGGCGGATCCGGTGCTCCTCCATGGCGTGGAGCACCTGCTGGACGTCCGCGTCCGCTTCGATGGTGATGGGCGTGCCCTGTGCCAGGTCACCCGCCGTCATGGTCTGGGGATCGCCTCCTGCGGCGACGCACTTGAGCACGATGTCCCGGTCGGTGATGATGCCGTGCAACCGGTCGTCGTCGCCGCAGATCGGCAACGCGCCCACGTCGAGTTCGCGCATGCGCTGGGCGGCGAAGGCGAGATTCTGATGCTCGCCGACGCACTCGACGCCCGGATGCATGACGTCCCGTGCTGTCGTCATGATGCCCCCTTGGGATTCATCCATTTTTAGGGCATTTGCCCCGTTTCGCCCTACCGATACCGCACGGGCCGGTAAGGGTAGGGCGAACCCTCAGCGCAGGCCGGGATCGGTTCCGTCCTCGTCCCGCGGGCCGCCAGGCGGAGAGCCCCGCCGCAGCAGCTCCATCACCTCCTGGTCGGTGGTCTGCGCGAAGTCGGCGTACCAGGCGCCGATCGCGTGGAAGCGCTCCGGCGTCTCCAGGCAGATCACCTCATCGGCCACCTTGCCCAGGCCGGCGACCGTCTCCGGCGCCCCCACAGGCACCGCCAGCACGACCCGCGAGGCACCACGAGCCCGCGCGACCTGGCAGGCCGCATGGGCCGTCCCGCCGGTGGCGATCCCGTCATCCACCACGATCACCGTCCGGCCCGCCAGCTCCGCCGGAGGGCGGTCACCGCGATAGCGGCGCGCGCGACGCTCCAGCTCGGCTCGCTCCTGCTCCTCCACCACGGCCATCTCCATCTGGTTGAGATCGGCGATGCGGATGATGTCGTGGTTCAGCACGCGCACGCCTCCCTCCCCGATCGCGCCGAACCCCAGCTCCGGCTGGAACGGCACCCCGAGCTTGCGGACGACGATCACGTCGAGTGGCGCATCCAGAGCCCGCGCCACCTCCGCCGCCACCGGCACACCGCCTCTGGGCAGCCCGAGGACGATCACCTCCGCATCCCCGATGGATCTGCGCAACCGCGCCCCGAGACGGATGCCCGCCTCCTGCCGGTTCACGAACATCTCGCCCACCTCCTCGTGTCGACGCTTCCGGACGCGCTCTCTCCAACATCCGCCACCACGGCGCGTGCTGTTAGGGCTGAAAGTCCCGATACGGGCTCTGCTGTTCGACAGGCGGCTGGAGTCGTTCCGCGCCGGCCTCCGTGGCGACCTTCGTGGCGGCCTTCGCGGCGGCCTTCGCGGCGGCCGCACTGACGAACGACGGCGCGAATGGGGACTTCCGTCCCTACCGGGGCCTGTCGGGCCGCGCATGGGATGGAGCTGCAACGTCCCACGGACGTGAGGAGCGGATCATGCGCGTCACGGTGAACAGCGTCATGACCAGGGAGGTCGCGTCGGTGAACGGGAGCACTCCGTTCAAGGACATCGCCGAGATCCTCATCGCCCACGCGGTGAGCGCCGTACCCGTGGTGGATGCGGAGGGCCACGTCATAGGCGTCGTCTCGGAGGCCGACCTGCTCCGCAAGGAGGAGTTCCGGGAGCAGTTCTACCGCGAGGGATATCAGCCGCCACTGCGCGCCCGGCTGCGTGACCGGGTGGGTCACAGGGGCAGGAACAAGGCGGCCGGCAGCACGGCGGTCGGAAACACGGCGGCCGAGTTGATGGCCGCCCCCGCGGTCACGACCACGCCCGACGCCACGACGGTCGAGGCGGCCAGGCTCATGGAGGAGCACGGAGTCAAGAGACTGCCGATCGTCGACGATGACGGCATCCTGCTGGGCATCGTCAGCCGCCGCGACCTGCTCAAGGTCTTCGTGCGGCAGGACGGCGACATCGCTCGTGAGGTGCGCGAGGAGGTCCTCGATCAGGGCCTGTGGGTGGACACCGACGATGTCCGCGTCAGGGTCGGCAACGGTGTCGTGACTCTGAGCGGGTCCGTCAACCGCCACAGCGACGCGGAGCTCGCTGTGCGGATGACCCAGCACGTCAACGGCGTGGTCGATGTGATCGACAAGCTGCAGTGGGAGGAAGACGACATGCCCGGGTGGCACGGGCGATAGCGCTTCGGCTCAGGGACCCGCATTCGGCAGGCGATCGAGCGCGGAATCCTGGTCGCGCGGGATCATCGACCGCTCGTCCCGGAGCACACCACCGACGACCTCTCCATCGACGGTCTCCTCCTCGGAGAGGATCGCGGCCAGCCGGTCGAGGGCGTCGCGGTGGGCGCGCAGCAGGTCGATGGCGCGCTTCTCGGCCTGGCCCAGCAGCCGGCCGACCTCTTCGTCGATGGTGCGCTGGGTCTGCTCGGAGTACGGCCTGCGCACCGCGTCCTCGGCCTCCTGGCCGAGGAACTGCGGAAGGGCCGAGGCGTAGCCGACAGGACCGAGCACCGGTGACAGGCCGAAGTCGCGCACCATGCGGGTGGCGACCTGCGTGGCGGCCGCCAGGTCGTTGGCGGCGCCGGTGGAGCCCTCGCCGAACACGACGAGCTCGGCCGCCCGGCCGCCGAGCCGCACCGTGAGCAGATCGGCCAGGTAGCTCTCGCTGTAGAGATGCCGTTCGGCCTCCGGCAACTGCTCGGTCACGCCGAGGGTCGGGCCGGAGGGCAGGATGGTCACCTTCGCGACCGGATCGGCGTGCTCGCACAACGTCGCGAGCAGCGCGTGCCCGGACTCGTGCACCGCCACCGCCTGGCGCTCCTCGGGAAGCAGGGCGTTGGACGTCTCCCGGCGGCCGAGCAGCACCCGGTCGCGTGCCGTGTCCAGGTCCGTGGCGGTGATGGTCGTCCGATCCGCCCTGACCGCGTTGATGGCCGCCTCGTTGACCAGGTTGGCCAGATCGGCGCCGGAGAATCCCGGGGTGGCACGGGCGACCCTGCCGAGATCGACGTCAGGCGCCAGACGCTTGCCGGCAGCGTGCACCGCCAGGATCGCCGTGCGCTCGGTCTGGTTGGGCAGCGGAACGGTGACCTGCCGGTCGAACCTGCCAGGACGCAGCAGCGCGGGATCGAGAGTGTCCGGCCGGTTGGTCGCCGCCAGCACCACGATCCCGCTGCTCTGATCGAACCCGTCCATCTCCGCCAGCAACTGGTTCAGCGTCTGCTCACGCTCGTCGCTCGCACCCGTGGCGGTCCCTCCACGCCGCCCGCCGATGGCGTCGATCTCGTCGATGAAGACGATGGAGGGGGCGCGCTTGCGGGCCTCGTTGAAAAGGTCACGAACCCGGGAGGCCCCCACCCCGACGAACATCTCCACGAACGCCGATCCCGTGACCGAAAGGAACGGCACGTCCGCCTCGCCGGCCACGGCCCGGGCGAACAGTGTCTTCCCCGTTCCCGGCGGTCCCACCATGATCACTCCACGCGGCGGCTTCGCACCCACCGCCGCGTATCGATCAGGGGCGCGCAGGAAATCGACCACCTCGCTGATCTCCTGCTTGACGCCCTCGTATCCGGCCACGTCGCCGAACCGGGTGGTCGGCCGCTCCGCCTCGATGATTTTCGCCCGGGACCTGCCGAACCCGCCGATACCGCCGATACCGCCGGTAAGGGACTGCTGCGTCTTCCGTCCCATCCACATGAACAAGCCGATGAGCACCGCGAGCGGCAGGAAGCCGAGCAAGAGGGTGACCAGGGAGTTCTCCGTCCTGGTCGCGGTGATCTCCACCCGGTGCGACCGCAACTGCGGCTCCAGCCGGCTGACGTCGAGTGCTGTGGGGATCTGGCTGGTGAACCGGGTGCCGTCGTTCAGGGTGCCGGAGACTTCGCCCTGATCGTCGATCGTGACCGCCTTGACCTGTCCCGCGGTCACCTTGGCGACGAAGGCGGTGTAGGAGTACGGCGCCGCGCCGGACTCCGATCCGCCGGTCACGAGGCTTACCAGCAACCACGACAGGAAGATCAACGTACCGATCGGCACCAGCCAGGGCCGCCAGCCGGTGCGCGCCGGGGGCATCGTGGGAGACGGAGGCTCGTTCGGCGGGCCAGGCTTCGCCTTGCCCGTCCAGTGCCGACCGCGGAGCCGGTCACGTGTGATCATGCGGCCCTCCCGTATCCGTGTCCCCCTCCTGCCAGTGTTCAGCCCTTCGGCCAGGTCACGGCAGGGTCGAAAGACCCGAGCACCCGGCCGTAGGGGCTCGATGAGGACCGGGGCCGGGACCGGAGCCGGACAGGCGCCACCGGTCCGCCGCGTGCCCCCGGCGCGTGCTGCCGACCCTGATGTGGGTACGGCTGAAGTGTCGAACAGAGGGGGACGAGATGGCCGATCAAGTCTGGATGGAGGAGATGCGGCAGGTGCTCGACGAGGTCTTCCGCGATCGTGACAGGGTCGCGGTCCGTGACGTCTACTCCTGCGCGTCCGAGCACATCCACCTGACCGCCGACATGCTGGCGCACCTCAACGCGGTGCCGGAGGGCGCCTACACCCGGCAGGAGATCGCGGGGGAGATCAACAGAGTCATCCGCGGCCGTGGCGAGCAGGACACGCTCGGCCTCCTGGAGAGTCCCGCGCCGATCGAGGCGGTGGAGGACACCGCCGAGGCGGAGCGAGCCGTGTTGGACGACACGCCGCTGGAAGCACTGAACCCGACACCGGCCACTCCCGCAGAGGAGGCTCCGGAATTCCGGGAAGCGGGCCCCCCGGCGTCCGAGAACCAGGAGAGGTGATCGCGTCGCGGAGGCTCTGACGATGGGTCCAAAGGCCCTGAGCCCGGAGGACCTCCGCCCCTGCGTCAACGAGCGGCGACGAGTTGGGATGAGAGGGAGACAACCGGAAGGAAACCCGCGGAGGTGCACATGGGCACGCCAGCGCGCCGAGAGCACAGGGGCCTGTTCCCGGAACTGTTCGACTGGTTGGACTGGCCGCCGGTCATCCGCTCCCAGCAACAGCCGATCAGGTTCGAGGACTACGTCAAGGAGGGCCGTTACGTCGTACGGGCCGAGCTGCCGGGCATCGATCCGGAGAAGGACGTGGAGATCACCATGCGAAACGGTGTTCTCACCCTCCACGCCGAGCGGCGTGAGGAGCTCAAGGAACAACACCGGACGGAGTTCCGGTACGGGAGCTTCACCCGGTCCATCACGCTACCGCCGGGTGCGGACGACCAGGACGTGAAAGCGGTTTACGACAAGGGGATTCTCGAGGTCAGCGTGAAGCTGCCGGAGGAGAAGCAGGAGGCCAAGCGGATCCAGATCGAGACCCAGCAATGATCAGCTGACCAGGCCCGCTCTTCGGTGAGCGGGCCTGGTCGGCCTCCGCGAAGCAGGGAGCACACGAGGTGATGACCATGACAGAGCCGATCGTCGTCGGGTTCGACGGATCAGCGCCCTCCCTGCATGCCGTGAGCTGGGCCGGGCAGGAAGCCGTGATCCGTGGCGCCCCGCTGCACATGGTGTACGCCACCGAGCGATGGACTCCCGACGCCCTGCTCGTGCCCGAGCCGGCCGGCTGGGAGGTCGAGGCGGAGGCCGCCGCCCGCGAGCAGCTTGAGCAGGCGGCGAACCAGGTACGGGCCGGCAGGCCAGGGGTGCCGGTCACCACGGTGGTCGTCTCCAGCGGGGCGGCGGAAGCGCTCCTGCAGACCGCCGAAGGGGCTCAGCTCCTCGTCGTCGGCAACCGGGGACGCGGCGGGTTCGCCGAACTGCTGCTCGGCTCGGTGAGCCGCCATGTCGCCACCAGGGCACCATGCCCGGTGGCCGTCGTCCGGCAGCCGCAGGCCGGCGATTTCAGAGTGATCGTCGTGGGCGTGACCGGGCTGCCCGGCCAGGAAGCCCTCCTGGACTTCGCCTTCCGCGAGGCGGCGCTGCGGGGTGCCACCCTGCGAGCCGTGCACGCCTGGACGCACCCCGGCACCGTGACGCCCTGGACCGTGGACCCCGCGGTCTACGACATCGAGGCCGTGGGGCAGGACGAAGCCCTGCTGCTGTCGCAGATCCTCGCCGGGTGGCGGGAGAAGTACCCCGACGTCGACCTCGTCCAGCACGTGGTGCACGCCCACCCGGCCAAGGCGCTGGCCAAGGCGTCGGCGGAAGCCGACCTCGTCGTCGTGGGAGCCTCGCACGGCGCGGCACGCGCCCTGCTCGGCCTGGGCGGCACCGCGCACGCCGTCCTCCACCACACCCGGGCGCCCGTCGTCGTCGTCCGCCACTGACGTCGTCCGGAGCCCTGCCGAGGCGACCCGTCCGGGGCCTGCTCGCTAGCCTTCGAGCGAGGAGGTGTCCCCTTCGGGCAGGCCCAGCTCGCGGGCCTTGAGCAGGCGGCGCATCACCTTGCCGCTGCGGGTGTGCGGCAGGTGCTGGTCGAACGCGATCTCTTTGGGCGCGACCGCCCCCAGCCGCCTGCGGCCGAAGGCCGTCAGCTCTCTGAGCAGCTCATCCGTGGGCTCGTGGCCCGGTTTGAGTGTGACGAACGCCTTGACCAGCTCGCCCGCGACCGGATCCGGTGTTCCTATCACGGCGGCCTCGGCCACGGCCGGATGCTCCATCAGCACCGACTCGACCTCGAACGGGCCGATCAGGTGCCCGGCCGACTTGATGACGTCGTCGGCTCGGGCGACGAACCAGAAATATCCGTCTTTGTCGCGACGGGCAATGTCGCCGGACAGGTACCAGCCTCCGGCGAACGTCTTGGCGTACCTGTCAGGGTCGTCGAGGTAGCCACGGAACATGGACGGCCATCCAGGGCGCAGCGCCAGCTCGCCCGCCACGTCGGGCTCCTCGATGACCGTCACCTGGCCGTCCACCACGCGGGCGCGGCCGTCTCCGCCGCGTTCCAGCAGCGCGGCGGTGATGCCGGGCACCGGACGGCCCATGGAACCCGGCTTGATGTCCATGGCCGCGTAGTTGCTGATCATGATGGCGCCCGTCTCGGTCTGCCACCAGTTGTCGTGGACGGGCAGCCCCAGCACCTCCTGCCCCCACAGGACGACCTCCGGGTTGAGCGGTTCGCCCACGCTGGCGATGAACCGCAGGCGCGACAGGTCGAACTCGGCCGCCGGCGCCCTGCCGTGCCGCATGAGCATCCGCAGCGCCGTGGGCGCGGTGTACCACACGGAGACCCGCTGCTCCTCCAACGTGCGATACCAGCGTCGGGCATCGAACTCCCCCGCGTCCGTCACCAGGGTGACGCCGAGGACGAGGGGAGCGATGACGCCGTAGGACATGCCGGTCACCCACCCCGGATCGGCGGTGCACCAGTAGACGTCCGAGGCGTGCAGGTCAAGTGCGTAGCGCGCGGTGATGGTGTGGGCGACCACCGCGCCGTGCACATGCACGGCGGCCTTCGGCCTGCCGGTGGTGCCGCTGGTGAAGTGGAGCAGAGCCATGTCCTCGCAGCCGGTCGGCGGGATCACGAACGCCGAGCCGGCGGCGGCCATCAACTCGCGCAACGACAGCGTTCCCTCCGGGGCGGGGTCGTCGCCCGTGACCAGCACGTGCTCCAGTCCGGGCAGCGAGTCACGGATTCCGGCGATCTTGCGCGTGTAGAGGGCGGGCGTCGTCACCAGCACCCGCCCGTCACCCAGGTGCAGCCGCTCCCGGATCGGCTCCGGGCCGAACGCCGAGAACATCGGCGCCACCACGCTGAGGTTCTTCAGCGTCCCCAGTACCGTGACGTACAGCTCCGGCACCCTGCCGAGCAGGGTGAAGACCCGCTCCCCCTTGCCGACCCCGAGGCCGCGCAGCACGTTGGCGAACCGGTTGGTCTCCACGTGCAGGTCCAGGTAGGTCAGCTCGGTGACGAAGTCGTCCTTGCCGACGCACCGCAACGCCACCTGACCGCGGATCTGGGTATGCAGGTGCCGATCGACCGCCTCCTGGGCGATGTTGACCTCGGCTGCCCGCGGCCACGCGAAGTCGCGCCGCTCGCGCTCGTAGTCGTCGAGGATCGGAGGCAGGGCGGGCCGCCCGCACTTACGAATGATCACGGCTCTCCTCCGTACGCCGGCCATGGCCGTCCGGCACGGGCCACCCGCATGACCTGCGGGCGCCTCTCCCCGCGCTCAGCCGCACGCCTACCGCGGCCGCACCACCGCGACCGGGCACGTCACGTGGTGCAGCACGCCGTGGCTGATCGACCCCAGCACGGCCGAGGCGAACCCGCCGAGCCCGCGTGAGCCGACCACCACCAGGTCCGCCGTGGCCGAGGCCTTCATCAACGCGGCGACAGGGTGCTCGCAGACCTGGTCGTCGACGATCGACACGGCCGGGTCCTTCTCCCGCCAGGCGAGCACGCGCTGGGCCGCCGCGCGGGCGGCCTGCTGGAAGCTGTCGTCGAGCACGCTGTAGGCGGCGGCGTACGGCGCCAGCACCGGCAACTGCCAGGCGTACACCACGCGCAGTCGCGCGTCGCGGGCCCGAGCCTGCTCCATGGCGTACTCCATGGCCGCCTTCGAATGCTCCGACCCGTCCTCCCCCACCACGATCTCCCCATGGCGAGGCGTGGGCCCCTCCCGCACGATCACCACCGGGCCGGCGGCGTGCCCGGCCAGGGCCAGAGCGGTCGAACCGAGGACCATCTCGGTGAACCCACCCCGGCCGCGGCTCCCCACCACCAGGCTGTCAGCCGCGGCCGACGCGGCGACGAGAGCGTTGACCACCCTGCCCGTCAGCATCTCGGTGCTCAGCTCCACGCCCGGCGCGAGAGCACGCGCCCTGTCGGCGGCGGCTTCCAACGCCCCGGCGCAGTACTCGGGCTCCCCCCGATCGCGTGCCCACTGCTCGCACACGTGCACCAGCCGCAAGCCGAGCCGGCGTCTCCCGGCATCGGCCGCGGCCCACTCCACGGCAGCGGTCGCCGGAGCGGACCCGTCCACTCCGACCACGATCTGTCCAGCCATCATCGATCGCCTCCCCACCTCGACCTCTACCCTGACGTCGCCGGCATACCCGGGGACGGTCCCCGACGACGTCGCCGGTCACCGCATGGAGTCGGGCCCCGCCACCTTCACCTCTTGTTCGTCCCGGCAGTGGCGAGCTCGGTTGTCATCGGGGTCCAGCGGTCGGCGAGCCTCTTGGTGAGCACGGTCATGGTGGTGTACTCCAGGTCCTCCAGGGGCAGTCGGTGCGGCTCGAACGGGCCGTGCCTGCGCAGGTAGTCCATGGCCTCGGTGGCCTGCTCGCGGGCTCGATCGAAGGCCTGGTCGGCGAACAGGTCGCGCGGGCCGATCAGCTTGCCGTCGTGGATCTGGAAGCCGAGGGCCACCACGCGCGGCGGTCCGTCGAAGCGTGACGGGTGCGCGTGTTCGGTGGAGACGGGCATGAGCGGGGCGTGGTGGGAGCCGCGCATGCAGCCGGCGACCGCGTAGGCGAAGGTGAACGGTTCCAGCACCTCGCCGACCGCGGGCAACCCGGACTGGCAGCGGACGATCATCACCGGGTCGTCCTTGCCGACGTACTTGCCGGCGATCAGCGACAACCGCTGGGTACTGGTCGCGGCCGCGGTCTCGCCGAGCGTCCTGGAACGGACGCTGTGGATGACGTAGCGGGCCGGGGCGCCGATGTACATCAGCATCTCGTACAGGTCGGCGGGGCAGTCGAAGATGATCCGCTTCTCGTCGTAGAGGTCGTAGACCTCGAAGGCGAAGCCGGCGTGCATCTTCTGGTCGATGACGAGCCCGGCGGTGTTGAACGGGTCGGCGAACATCTTGTACAGCGGCAGATTCCACGCCCCCGGCTCGGTCTTGTCGGCCAGGAAGCAGATCACCGGCTCCGACGGCCGCTCGTCGAAGTCCAGCTCGGCGTAGCCGGGACCCATACCGCGAAGGTTGCCGGAGAAGGCGTCCGACAGCAGGTCCTGGCCGGCGCCGTACAGGCCGAGTTCCTTGGCGATGTGGGTCGTGGCCTGGAAGGTGTCCCAGGCGAAGGAGTGGATGAGGTCGGCGTCGGGGCCGTAGGTGTGGGTCATGATGAGCGAGAGGTCATCGCCGCAGGCGGCCACATGCCCGTCGATGAGCAGCCCGGAGTCGATGGCGCGGCCGATCTCGCGCCGCGCCTCGGCCATCATGTCCGGATGCACGGCCGTGTGGCCGACGAACCCCCCGGTGTCGGCCTTGATGATACTCAGAGTGATCATGTCGGTCCCCCCGTGTGCTTTTTCGACAGTCCACCCTCTTGTCAGTCTCAGCCGTCCGGTCAGGTCACGGCAGGGCCGAAAGACCCGAAGACGGGGTCGCACCGCAGGAGAGGGGTCGAACGGCCCTGCCGATGTGAGAGAACCCGCGCGATCCTGGTAGCTGGGCCTGTTCCGCGCGAGGGGGTGGTCGCCGTGCAACGACCCAATGACGTGGTGGCCGATCTGCTGCAGGAGTACGCGGACCTGATGGCGATCACCGGCGGCGAGGCGTTCAAGGTACGCGTGTACGAAATGGCGGCCAGATCGGTCGGTGGGTACGCCCAGGACATCTCGGGAATGAATCCTGCCGGGCTGCGCCGGATACCCAACGTCGGGACGTCGATCGCCGCCAAGATCGACGAGTACCTGCGTACAGGCGCGATCCACCAGTTGGAGGAGCTGAGAGGGAAGGTCCCGGCCGGGGTGCGGCGGCTGACGACCATTCCCTCGCTCGGCCCGAAGAAGGCGATGACCTTGTACGAGGAGTGCGGCATCGGCTCCGTCGAGGGCCTGGAGGCGGCGATCCGGGCGGGCAGGCTCCACGGGCTGCATGGCTTCGGCGCCAAGACCGAGGAGAACCTGCTGCACGGCATCGCGCTGCTGCACAAAACCGGCGCGCGGGTGCGCCTGGACGTCGCGATGGAGGTGGCGGAGGAGATCGTCGACGCGCTGTCGGCGGTGCCCGGCTGCGAGCGGTGCGCGTACGCCGGATCGCTTCGCCGGATGAAGGACACGATCGGCGACGTCGACATCCTGGCCACCGCAGCCGACTCGGCGGCGCTGATGACGGTCGTCCAGGGGCTGCCCGCCGTGGCGGAGGTGATCGCGCACGGGGAGACCAAGACCTCGGTCAGGACGGACACCGGTCTCCAGGTGGACCTGCGCGTGGTGGCGCCTGACAGCTGGGGCGCGGCGCTTCAGTACTTCACCGGCTCGCGGGCGCACAACATCCGCACCAGGGAGATCGCCGTGCACCAGAAGCTGAAACTCTCGGAGTACGGGCTGTTCGACGTGGCGAGCGGGGACCGGATCGCATCGGTGGACGAGGAGGAGGTGTACGGCCGGCTCGGCCTGCCGTGGATACCGCCGACGTTGCGGGAGGACGGTGGGGAGATCGAGGCCGCGCTGCACGGAGAGCTGCCGATCCTGATCACCGACGCGGACATCCGCGGCGACCTGCACACGCACACTGACCTGACGGACGGGCTCGCGTCCCTGGAGGAGATGGTCGCCGCCGCCGCGGACCGGGGGTACGCCTACTACGCGATCACCGACCACGCGCCGAAGCTGTACATGCAGCGGATGGCGGACGCCAAGGCGCTGGCGCAGCGCGATCAGGTGCGCCGCCTGGACGGCGCCTGTGGCGGGATGCGACTGCTGCACGGCACCGAGCTCAACATCGGGCCCGACGGCGAGGTCGACTGGCCGCCGGAGTTCCTGGCCGGCTTCGACATGTGCGTGGCGTCCATCCACTCGCACTTCTCCCAGCCACGGCCGGAGATGACCCGGCGGCTCGTCCTCGCCTGCGAGAACCCGTGCGTCAACATCATCGGCCACCCGACCGCCCGGCTCATCGGCAAGAGAGAGCCCGTCGACGCCGACTGGGCGGAGGTGTTCGCGGCGTGTGCCCGCACCGGCACGGCTCTGGAGATCAACGCGTTCCCCGATCGGTTGGACCTGCCGGCCGACCTCGTCCGGCTCGCCCAGCGGGCGGGCGTCGTCTTCGCGATCGACACCGACGCCCACGCCGTCCCGCACCTCGCCCACCTTCGGTACGGGATCGGCACCGCGCAACGCGGCTGGCTCACCCCGGACCGAGTGATCAACAGCTGGCCACTGAGCCGGCTCAGGAAGTTCCTCCGGAAGGGGAGGTCAGCGTGACGTCAGAAAGCGAGATCGAGTTCCGGACGGCCGCGGCCCGGCTGGCGCAGGTGATGCGTCATCACCCGCCCGCGATGGATCCACAGGCCGGCCCGGAACCGCTGCACGAATCCATCCGCCACCTGGCGGACCTGGTGGACGCGAACGCCGAGGCCGACCATCTCGAGAACGCCGCCATGGCCGTGATCGACATCTATGACCGATCCGGGCTGGAGAACGCCGACGCGGCCGTCGTCGCGGCGATGGAGAGGTTGCGTGAGACGGCAGCCGAGTTGGACGAGTCCACATGACCTGTCGGCGGAGGGTGGGTTCACCGCGCTGCTGCTCGGCGCGCTGAGCCGCCTGCCATCACGGTTCGGTGCCGGCGGTCCGGGTTGGTGGCGGTGACCTGGGGAAACTCCTGGCATGGGGGTACCCGTCCCGGACCGTGGGCCTGCGAGGTCTCGGCCGCGGCAGAGCGCGGAGGCGACAGAGATGGGACCGTGGGCAGAGATCAGGGAGACGCACTCCGCCGTGGTGATCTTCCTGGGCGATCACGCGTACAAGGTCAGGAAGCCGGTGAACCTGGGCTTCCTCGACTTCACCACCAGGGAGGCCCGCCAGAGGGTCTGCCGGGATGAGGTGGAACTCAACCGGCGGCTGGCGCCCGACGTCTACGAGGGAGTCGCCGACGTGCTCGGGCCCGACGGCCGGCCCTGCGAGCATCTCGTCGTCATGCGGCGCATGCCCGAGGAGCGCCGCCTGGCCACGATGGTTCGCGCGGGCAAGCCGGTGGAGGGGTGCGTGCGACAGATCGCCCGGATGCTCGCGAGCATGCACGGCAGCGCCCGTCACAGCCCGGAGATCGACAGGCAGGGTGCGGAGGAGGCGCTGCGCGCCCGGTGGACGGCGAGCTTCGAGCAGGTCCGCGCGTTGCCTGAACCGGCGGTCGACGCCGACACGGTGCGCGAGATCGAGCGTCTCACGTTGCGTTTCCTCGACGGCCGGGAGCGCCTGTTCGCCACCCGGATCGCCGAGGGGCGTGTCGTGGAGGGGCATGGAGACCTGCTGGCCGAGGACATCTTCTGCCTGGACGACGGGCCGCGGATCCTGGACTGCCTGGAGTTCGACGAACGGCTCCGCTCGCTCGACGGGCTGGACGACGCGGCCTTCCTGGCCATGGACCTCGAACGGCTGGGCGCGCCCCGGCTGGCGGAGTCGTTCCTGCACCGGTACGCCGAGTTCTCCGGTGACCCCTCGCCGCCCTCGCTGTGGCACCACTATGTCGCCTACCGGGCCTTCGTCCGCGCCAAGGTGGCCTGCCTACGGCACTGGCAGGGAAAAGCGGCCGCGGCGTGGGAGGCGCGCGACCTGGCCGGGCTCACGCTGCGCCATCTGCAGGCCGGCGCCGTCACTCTGGTCCTCGTCGGCGGGTTGCCGGGGACGGGCAAGTCGACCGTGGCCGCCGCCATCGGCGACTGGCTCGGCTACCCCATCCTGAACAGCGACCGCGTCCGCAAGGAACTCGCCTGCCTCGCACCGGAACAGCCCGCGCCCGCGCCTTTCGGCGAAGGCATCTACAGCCAGGACTGGACCCGGCGTACGTATCACGAGCTACTGGCCCGAGCCGAAACGCTGCTCCGCCACGGCGAACCGGTCGTGCTCGACGCCTCCTGGACAGACGCCGGGTCCCGGGCGGATGCCCAGGAGGTCGCCCGGCGCACGTCCAGCGACATCGTGGAACTGCGCTGCATCGCTCCGCCGCAGGTCAGCGCGGAACGCCTGGCTCGCCGCACCGGCGGCGTCTCGGACGCCGACCAGGCGATCGCCGCGGCGATGGCGGCGAGGACGGCCCCCTGGCCGGGGGCCGCCGAGATCGACACCGGCAGCGGCCCGGATCAGGCGCTCGACCGGGCGCTCGGCGCGATCCACGCACGCTGGGCCGGCGCGCCGTGGCGCTTCCGGCGCCCCCAGATGGAACCCGGCTGACCTGCCACGGCCTGTCTCGAACCACCGCGGCGGCAGGCCACGCCCCCCGTCGGACGTGGCCCCCGGACGCCGGGCCCATCGGCGGTTCGGATCGGGACTTTGGCCTCATGCCCGCGGACCGGGCCGGACGGATGCTGGGGTGAGGTGTGCGATGGCCTGAGGGGGAACCATGCAAGCCAAGAAGTGGACCGTCCAGATCTTCATCAGCGAGGACGACGGTGACGACCGCACGCTGGCGCGCGCGGTCCTGTACGCGCGGGGCAGCCAGTGGCACGAGAGCGTGGGGCTCGCCAGGCGCAATCCCCACGACCGCCCGGTGCCGGAGATCGGCGACGAGCTCGCCGCCGGGCGGGCCCTGATGGACCTGGCCGACAAGCTCATCGGTGACGCCGCCGACGACGTCGCGCAACTGGGAGGACCCGCACAAGCGCGTTGAGGGCGGTCGGTCACGCTCCTCGTCGAAGCGGTTCAGCAGCTCACCGGTGGGGCCGTATACCGGAATCGGGTTCTCTGGGACCTTCGACCCTGGGATTCCAGCTCTGAGCGGGCACGATGGAGTGAACGCCGCTCGACCGGGGAGCAGGAATGGGCCAACAGAAGATCCTTTCGCCGTCCGGGTTGTCGTCGGCGGAGGCGGCCGCCCGGCTGGAGCGGGACGGCCCGAACATGCTTCCGCGCGAGCCGCCGGTCCCGCTGTGGCGGCGTGTCGCCGGGCAGCTCCGTGATCCGCTGATCATCGTGCTGCTGGTGGCGACCGCGCTGACCGCGGTCACCGGCGACTGGACGGACATGGCGGTGATCGTGCTGGTGATCGTGGTCAACACGACCGTCGGCGTGACGCAGGAGGTGCGCGCCGGCCGGGCCATCACTGCGCTGTCGGAGCTGGCCGCCCCCACCGCCCGGGTCGTCCGCGACGGCGTCCAGCAGCAGATCCCGGCGGCCGAGGTCGTGACCGGTGACCTGCTGGTGCTGGCCGAGGGCGACATCGTCCCGGCTGACGCCCGGGTGGCGGAGGCCGCGGCGCTGCTGGTGGACGAGTCGGCGCTGACCGGGGAGTCGGTGCCGGTGGACAAGAGCCCCGGCGAGGACGTGTCGGCGGGCACCGTCGTGGTGCGCGGGCGTGGCCGGGTGGAGGTCACGGCGATCGGCTCGGCCAGTGCGGCCGGACGGATCGCTGGGCTGATGGTGAAGGGACCGGGCCTGACGCCGCTGCAGCGGCGCCTGGTCGGCGTCGGTCGGTTGCTGGCCGGGGTCACCGTGTTCCTGTGCGGGGTGGTGCTGGTGCTGGGGCTGGTGCGGGGCCAGCCGGTGGACCTGATGGTGGTGACCGCGATCAGCCTGGTGGTGGCGGCGGTGCCGGAGTCGCTGCCGGCCGTGGTCACGTTGAGCCTGGCGCTGGGCGCGCGGCGGATGGCCGCGCGCAACGCCGTCGTACGCCGCCTGCACGCCGTCGAGACGCTGGGCTCGGTCACGGTGCTCGCCACCGACAAGACGGGCACCCTGACCGAGGGCACCATGGTGGCCCGCCGCCTGTGGACACCGGCCGCGGACGCCGGGATCACCGGCACCGGCTACGGCCCCGACGGACGGCTCGACGGCGCGCCGGCCTCGGCGTTCACCGAGTTGCTGACCGCCGCCGCCCTGTGCAACGACGCCCGGCTCCTGCACGGCGAGGACGGCGAGTGGCGAGCCCTGGGCGACCCCACCGAGGCCGCGCTGCTGGCCGCGGCAGCCAAGCTCGGCCTGGAACGCGCCGAGTTGCAGCGCCGCTTCCCGCGGCTGGCCGAACGCCCCTTCGACAGCGTCCGCAAGCGCATGAGCACCCTCCACCGGCTGGCCGGCGGCCGGGCCAGGGTGATCTGCAAGGGCGCCCCGGAGTCGCTGCTGCGTCCGCCGGTGCTCGCCGACGACGCCGAGCTGCTGGCCCGCGCCGCCGAGCAGGCCGAACAGCTCGCCCGCGCGGGCTATCGGGTGCTGGCCGTCGCCCAGGCCGACCTGGTGTCCGTGCCGGAGACGGTGCCCGAGGAGGGGCTGAGCCTGCTTGGGCTGATCGCCATCCTCGATCCGCCGCGCCAGGCCGCAGCCGCCACGGTCGCCGCCTGTCAGCAGGCCGGGATCAGACCCGTCCTCATCACCGGCGACCACCCGGGCACTGCCCGCGCCATCGCCACCGAACTCGGCATCATCACCTCCGGCGCCCCGATCACCGACTGCCGCACCCTTGTCGCGACCGGTCCTGCGACCGCCCGGCCACCCGAAACCGCCGTGCCCGCAGCTCCCGAGCCCGGTGACCAGGTCAGCGTCTACGCCCGCGCCACCCCGCAGCAGAAGCTCGACCTCATCGAGCGCATGCGCGAGCAGGGCGAGGTGGTGGCGATGACCGGCGACGGTGTCAACGACGGGCCCGCCCTGCGCCGATCGGACATCGGCGTGGCCATGGGCGGCCGCGGCACCGAGGTGGCCCGGCAGGCCGCCGACCTGGTGCTCGCCGATGACAACCTGGACACCGTGGTGGCCGCCGTCGAGGAGGGCCGCCGCGTGTACGCCAACATCCGCCGCTTCCTCATCTACGGGCTGTCCGGCGGCGCCGCCGAGATCGCCGTCATGCTGCTGGGCCCGCTCGCCGGGATGGCGCTGCCGCTGCTGCCCGCCCAGATCCTGTGGATCAACCTGCTCACCCACGGCCTGCCCGGCGTCGCGCTGGGCGGCGAGCCCGCCGACCCGGCGGCGATGCGGCGTCCACCCCGGCCGCCCGACCAGAGCATCCTCGGAGCGGGCCTGTGGCAACGGGTGCTTCGCATCGCCGTCGTCCTGACCGCCGTCACCCTCGGCGTCGCCATCTGGGCCCTGCACACCGGCCGGCCCTGGCAGAGCATGGCCTTCTTCGCCCTGGGCGCCGCCCAGCTCGGCGTGGCGCTCGGCTCGCGCGCCCGGCCCGGCTCGACGGCCAACCCGATGCTGCTGCTCGCCGTTGCGGGCGCGCTCGTGCTGCAACTGGCCGGCCTGTACGTGCCGCTGCTGCGCGACCTGCTCGGCACCCAGCCCCTGGCGGCGGGCGACCTGCTCATCGTGACCGCGCTGTCGATCCTCGGCTACGCCGCCGCCCGCCTGGACCGGATCCTGCACCGCGAGCCCGCCGCCCCGGCGAACCGGTGGCGGCGGCCACAGGCAGGAACGACAGATCCCCCGGACGACAGCCGGTGAGGGCGCCCGGGCGTCCGCACGCCGGGCGTGGTCCCCGAGACGGCGCCGAAATCCCGTCGACGTGGCTGTCGCCGGCCACCTATGTTGCAGGCCATGGCAGACAGCCCCCTCCTGAGTCAGTGCGACTGCGGTGCGGTCGCCGGCCCGCTGGGCGTGTGCGTGGACTACTACCACGCGATCCTGGCCGAAGAGCAGGCCGATCCTCGGATGTACAGGTGGCACGCGCCGGTGGTCTGCGCGTATCTCCTGCAGCATCCGTCCAGAGCTCACGAGAAGTACCTCGACGGTCAGTTCCGCCAACTGCAGCTCTATCTGGACAAGGGCCTTGACGCGCTGCTCAGCGTGGCGGCTCATCAGGTGGCGTGGAACAAGCGCGGGGCGGGGTCGAGCTACGACATGGCGCCGTTGGCGGCATACGCGCCGCTCCCGTCGGGCGGACCTCCCCGGCACTTCCGCGCCACGTTCAGCGGGTTGCCGGTCAGGGACGGCAGCTTCGTGGCCGACGGGCATCCGGCATACGGACACCACATCGAAGCCATCGCCGAAGCGACCGTGGAGTCCTGGAGAGCTGTCCGGACCTGATACTCGACGACCTGTCCCCGACATCCGCGCCCGCTGGTCGGCGATCTCCCGTCAGATGATCTCCCCAATACCGTTGAACACGGTTATCGTTTGCATGTCGAGCCGGAACATGTACGGGAGATCAGGTTGCGAAGACGAGCCACGACCCTGCTGCTGACCCTCCTCGGAGTGGTCCTCGCAGGCTGCGGCGGGCAGGATCCCGGCGGTCAGGACGGGAGGCAGCTCACCCTGGCGGCTCCGCGCGACCTGGTCGCCGGCCCCCAGGACCCCTACTTCACCCACCAGACGTTACGGGTGTGGGAGCCGCTGGTGACGGTGGACGACAGGCTGCGGCCCGTTCCGGCGCTGGCCGTCTCCTGGGCCGGCACCGAGCAGGGCCGGCGCTGGACGTTCACCCTGCGCGACGGCGTGAAGTTCAGCGACGGCACGGCACTGACCGCCGAAGCGGTGGTCGCCAACGTCAGGCGGTTCCTGCGGATCGCCCCCCGCCAGTCGGCGTTCTTCAGCCTTGACGCCGGGATGGAGGCGGCGTACGGCAAGCTCCGCGACGTCCGCGCCGCCGACGGCAAGGTGACCTTCGACCTGGACGAGCCCGTGGCCGACCTGCCGAGCAGGCTGGCGGGCTTCTTCAGCATGGTCCAGTCGCCGAAGGCGTTCACCTCCTCGGGAGACTTCGCGGGCAAGCCGGTGGGCACCGGGCCGTACACCCTGGTGGCCTGGACGAAGGGGCAGCAGGCGGTGCTCGCCGCGAACCCGCACTACCACGGCGCCGCTCCCGCCTACGAGAGGATCGTGGTCAAGGTGATCCCGGACGCCAACGCCCGGGTCGCGGCGCTGCGCGCGGGCGAGGTCGACGGGCTGATCGACAAGGGCGCGCTGCTGCCGGGTCAGGTCGCCGCGGTGGCGGCAGACAGCCGCTTCCGGGTCGTGCGCAGCCCCTCGGTGCTGACGCACTACCTGACCTTCAACGCCTCCCGCGAGCCGTTCTCCGACGCCCGGTTACGCGAGGCGGCCGAGCTGGCCATCGACCGGCAGGCCATCGTCGGCACGCTGCTCGCCGGCACGGCCAGGGCGGGAGCGGGATTCCTGTCACCGGTCTTCGGCGACCTCGCCGACCCCGGCATCACCGCACGGCACGACCCCGGCAAGGCCCGCGAGCTGGTCGCCGCCGCCGGGACACCCGCCCGGCCGGTCTCCATCCTCATCTCCTCGGCGGAGACCGGCCAGTTCCCCTACACCGACATCGCCGAGGTGCTGCGCGCGGCCCTGGACAAGGCGGGCCTACCGGCGAAGGTGACCGTGGCGGAGGCCACCAAGTCGGTGATGGAGGCCGGGGACTACGACATCTTCCTGAGCGCGTACAGCGTGCCCAACAGCGACGCCGACTACCTGTTCCGGCGGTTCCTGCGCTCCGACGCGTCCTGGAACGTCGAGCGCCGGCTCGGCTACCGCAGCGCCGGGTTCGACGAGCTGGTCGACCGCGCCGCCGCCCAGACCGACCCGGCTGCTCGACGAGACCTGTACCACCGCGTCCAGCGGCTGCTCGCCGCCGACCGCCCGATGATCCCGCTGGCCTACCAGGACAATCCCATCGTGACCACCGGCAAGGTCGGTGGGGTGACGCAGAGCGTGGCGTACGAGGTGGACCTGGGCGAGCTCGCACCCCTGAGATGACGGCCGTCGTCCTGCGGCGCGGGGCGGGGCTCCTGCTGACCCTGCTGACCCTGTCGGTGCTGGTCTTCCTCCTGACCTCGATGGCTCCGGGCGACCCCGCCGAGGAGATCCTGCGCCGCGGCGGCATCCAGCCGACGGCGAGCAGCGTCGCGGCGCTGCGCGCCGAACTCGGCCTCGACCGGCCGCTGTTCAGCCAGTATCTGCGGTGGCTGCTCGACGTGCTCGGCGGCGATCTCGGCCGCTCCTACGCCGACCGGTCTCCGGTGACCACCGAGATCCTCTCGCGGGTTCCGGCGACACTGCGGCTGGCGGGAGCGGCGGCGCTGGTGGCGGTCGTGCTCGCCGTCCTCGCCGCCGTCTGGACCGCGCTCAGGCCGCGCGGGCTCGGCAGCCGCGCCGTCGCGCTGGTGACGGTGGCGGTGGCGGGCGTCCCGCCCTACGTCGTGGGCATCCTGCTGATCAGCGTGGTGGCGGTCGGCTTGCGCGCGCTGCCCACGGGCGGCGACAGCGGTCCCGGCGCGGTGGTGCTGCCCGCGCTCACCCTCGGCCTGGCGGGCGCCGCGACGCTGCTGCGGCTGTTAAGGGGCGACCTCGCCCACGCCTTGCGGCTGCCGTTCGTCAAGCTGGCCGCTGCCAAGGGGCTGCGCGTTCGACGGACGGTCCTGGTGCACGCCGTACGGGTGGCCGCGCCGAGCGCCGTCACGGCGGCGGGTCTGATGCTCGCCGAACTGCTGGCGGGGGCGGTGGTGGTGGAGACGCTGTTCTCCTGGCCGGGGGTGGGGCAGCTCGCGGTGTCGGCGATCCGGCAGCGCGACGTGCCGGTCGTTCAGGCGTACGTGCTGCTCACCGCGGTCGCGACCGTGCTGCTCCTGGCGCTGGCCGAGGTCTGTCTGGTGGCCTGCGATCCGCGGGTGCGGCGCCGATGAGGCGGAGCGCCGCCATGGCGCCGTTCGCCGCCGTCGTGCTGTTGTGCCTGCTCGTCCCCATGGTGTCGGCACACGATCCGCACGTGCCCGACCTGGGACGGGCCATGCTGCCGCCCGGCGGGGAACACTGGCTCGGCACCGACCAGCTCGGCCGCGACCTGCTCACCAGAACGGCGGCGGCCGGCCGTACCTCCCTGCTGGTGGCGCTGGCCGTCACGGCGGCCACCACGATGCTCGGCGCGGTGGCGGGCACCGCTGCCGGGCTCGCCGGGGGGATCGCCGATCGGCTGCTGCGCTTCGCCGGCACCGTGGCACTCGGTTTGCCCGGTCTCACGCTCGCACTCGCGCTCGCGGGGGTGCTCACACCCGGGTACGCCACCGTCCTGGCCGCCCTCGTGCCGCTCGGCTGGGTGAACTGCGGCCTCGTCGCCCGGACGGCGACCCGGCGCGTGGCCTCCACCGACCACGTGCTGGCCGTCCGGGCCATCGGCGCGTCCCGGCTCTACCTGCTGCGGCGCACCGTCGGCCCGCACATCGCCGGTCCCGTCCTGACGGTCGCCACGGCGGACTTCGCCAGGGCGCTGATCGCCGTCACCTCGCTCAGCTTCCTCGGCGTCGGCCTGCCGCCGCCCGACACCGACTGGGGCGGCATGGTGAGCGAGGCCACGCCGCTGCTGGTCGCCGCTCCTCGCCTCGCGGTCGTGCCCGCGCTCGCCCTCGCCGTCACCGGCCTGGCCGCCGCCCTCATGGTCGACGCCCGCCGCGCGCAGAGAGGCCGGTAGCACCCGCTCGATCAAGCTTGACGATCGCCGCATGGCATCCCTAAGGTCCTTGTGGAAATGATTATCAATTTAAGGAATGCGGCGTGATGGAGCAATACGAGCGTTCCGCGGAGTTCGTGGACATCCTGCTGGCGTCGTACTGGCCGGAGCTCGGGCCGCAGGTCGCTCGCGCGCTCGACGGCGTGCCGGGACCTGTGGTGGACGTCGGTGCGGGAGGCGGGCACGGCACGAGGGTGATCGCGGCCGCGGTGCCCCACAGCGAGATCCTGGCGGTCGAGCCGTCGCCGGCGCTCCGGTCCGTCCTGATGGCCCGGGTGCACGAGGCGGCCGAGTTGCGCGAGCGGGTGACCGTGCTGCCGGAAGGTTTCCTTCAGGCGCGCCTGCCCGCCCGGCTGGGCGCGGTCGTGGCGATGAACGTCATCGGCCATTTCGACCCGGAGGAGCGGGGCGCGGTCTGGGACCTGCTGGCCGACCGGCTCGTCCCCGGCGGCCGTGCCGTGGTGAACCTGCAACCGCCCACCGAACCCGTCGCGGTCCCGCAGTTCCGCAGCGGCGAGGCACGGATCGGCAGGCGCACGTACGAGGGGCTCGCCCGCGCGGAACCCGCAGGCCCCGAGCAGCTCACCTGGCACCTGACCTACCGCACCCACCAGGACGGCGAGCTCGTCGACGAAGTGGCGGTGAGCCACGTCTGGTGGCTGCTCAGCGAGGAGCGGATGACGAAGGAACTCGGCGAGCGGGGCCTTACGCCGAAGGCGGCCGGCTCCGGCATGTACGTGATCAGTTGAGGAGGGCACGGATGTACGAGGTGATCGTGGTCGGCGGCGGACCGGCCGGATTGAGCGCCGCTCTGGTGCTGGGGCGACAGCGCAGAAGCGTTCTGGTGGTGGACGCGGGCAGGCCGCGGAACGCGCCCGCGGCGGAGATGCACATGTATCTGGGCCGCGACGGCGGAGCTCCGTCCCGGCTCCTGGCGGACGGGCGAGCCGAGCTGGCCGCGTACCCCACGGTCGAGGTGCGGCCCGGGCGCGTGGTGGCGGCCGAGGGAGAGTCCGGCGGGTTCGCCCTCACGCTGGAGGACGGCTCCCGAGAGCAGGCGGCCCGGCTGCTGCTGGCCTGCGGGGTGGTGGACGAACCCGCCGACATCCCCGGGCTGGCCGAACGGTGGGGCAAGAGTGTCGTCCACTGTCCCTTCTGCCATGGATACGAGACCAACGGCAAGGTGCTGGCCGTCATCGGCAACGGCCCTGAGGCGATGCTGGCCGCCTACGTCGCCGACCGCTACAGCCCTGACGTGGTCCTGTGCACGAACGGCCCCGCCGAGATCCCCGAGCCGGTGACCGCGGCGCTGAAAGCGCGCGGCGTCACGGTGAACGAGACACCACTGACGGCACTGGAGGGCGAGCTCGGCGCGCTGACGCTCCGCTTCTCGGACGGGACCGCCCTGGCCCGGGAGGCGGTCTACCACCGGGCTCCCACCCGGCCGAACACCGAGCTGGCGGCACAGGTGGGATGCGCCCTGCTGCCGGACGGGTGCGTGGAGGTGGACGAGTACGGCCGGGCGAGCGTGGCGGGCGTGTACGCTGCCGGCGACGCGGCACACCTGAAGGCGGTTCCGGAGCCGGTGACCTTGGTGGGCCCCAGCGCCGCCGACGGGGTGCGCGCGGCTGTCTGGCTGGAGCAGGACCTCTTCCGCGCCGGCCTCCCCGTCGAGCTCGGCTGAGACGGGCACGGCGGGAGCGCCGGCTCCGGTGCTCCCGCCGATGGCGACGGCTCAGACCGCCACCGCGACGAACAGGTGCTGGGCGGGGGCGGCGAGCGGGGAGTCAGCCCGCGGCAGCTCCAGGACGGGCCGCAGCCTGGCTTCGGCGAGCTCCGCGGGCAGCTCCCGCCCGGTGAAGAAGACCCGGCCCGAGCCGCCCCGCCGGTCGTCCGTCCCGAGGCCGGGGTCGCCGTCCCTGCCCGACATGAGGAACTGCATGGTGACCAGCACCAGGTAGTGCTCCCTGATGGCCTCCGTCAGCACGAGCAGTCCGCCCGGAGCGAGCACTTCACGTATCCACCGCAGGGACCGACCGGCGTCGCGGGCACAGTGCAGGACATTCGCGGCCAGCACCAGGTCCACGCCTTCCCGATCCACCCCCTGCTCCACCAGGCTGGCGTTGATGTCGAGCAGGCCGTACCGCAGGCGGCCGCCGAACCGGTCCTCGGCCGCCATGGTGAAGAAGCGGGAGACGTCCGTGAAGAGGTAGTCGATCTCCGCCCCGGCCAACCCTTCCAGGGCCGCGGCGGTGCTGCCGCCCGCTCCGCCGCCCAGCTCGACGACGCGCAAGGGCCGCGCCCGGGTGCCGGCGGCACGTCCGGCGACGTGCCCCGCCGCCGCGTTGAGGTAGGTGTTGCTGACGTTGCGCTGGTCCTTGCTCAGCGAGGTGAGCAGGTCACCATCGGGGAACAGCAGCGACTGCGCCATGATCTCATCGCGCAGCAGCTCGGGCAGCCTGGCGAGGGCCTGTTCGAAGAAGACGGCCATCTCGGGGGGGTATCCCAGATCCGCACACGACTCCTCAAGCCGGCGCACGTCGTCGGGTGTGAGGTGACCGCCGGCAAGGTCGCCGGCGGGGGCGTGCCCCGGGCTCAACAGGTAGCGGCCTTCGGTGTCGAGCGTCACCAGCCGTTCCTGCCGCAGGACCGCCAGCCACCTGCGGACGATCCAGGCGTGCCGCGGTGCCACCTCCAGCGCGTTCATCACGTGCTCCGCGCCGGTGGGCTCGCCGTGCCGCAACGCGCCCGAGCTCGTCATCAGGCCGGTCAGCGCACGCAGGGCGATCTCGTCGAAGCGTTCGATCGCGGCGGGAAGCCGCTGGAGCACGGAATCGTCGTCGAGTACTACGTCCTCCCCCGGCGCGATCCCGCCGGGGACACCCCTGCCCGCCCGCGCGGCGCCCGGCAGGAGCGCGCCGAGGGCGCGGCGGCCGGCCCGGTCGGCCTGCGCCTCCTCGCGGGCGAGGGTGACGGCGTCGTGGCCGGGACCGCTCGGAAGCCGCACCGTGAGCTCCTCCGGGACAGGCGCTCCGCCACGGCGGAGCAGCCCCCGCACCACCTCGGCCACGCGTCCCCTGGCGAAGGCGCCCAGCGGCTCGTGCGGCCGGCCGGCCGCCGCGAGTGCGTCGAGGGCGGTGGCCGCGGCCGCCGCCGGCGCGGCGATCTGGAGGAGAGCAGGATCGTCCGGGTCGATGAGCACCGCCGCATCGTGGCCTTCCAGCAGGGCACGCAGCCTCGCGCCCGGGAAGGCCCCCGGCTGGAGCAGGCCGTTCGGGATGCCGCGCACCCGCAGCGGCGCCGAGCCGAGCAGATCCCTGACGGACGCCGCCGGGTCCGGCCCGAGTGCGGTCCACTCGTGGACGGCCACAGCGGGCACGGGCTCGGCGTCCACGTGCAGCACGGCGTCGAACCGGTAGCGCGACAGCTCGGTGTCCTCCGTGAGCGTCTTGGCCGGCAGGCTCATCGTGACGGCCCGGTCGGCGCTCGCGGCGACCGCGGCCAGCGTGGCGGGGTCCAGCAACAACTCGGTGTCGGCCGCCGCCCGGCGCTCGACCCGTGCGGCGACCGCCGCCGCGGGCTCGCCGCCGTCGCCGGATTCGAGCACGCGGCAGTGGGCGTCGAGGAGGCCCGCGTGGCGGATGTCGCCGACGATGACGACGCCGCCGGGCCCCACCACGTCGATCGCGTCGTGCAGGACGGCTGCCAGGTACTCGACGCTGGGGAAGCACTGGGTCACGGAGTTGAGCAGGACGCAGTCGGGCCTGTCGCCCAGGGCGGCGAGTGCCCGCCGTACCGCCGAGCTGTTGATCTCGTGGGCGGCCGCGCGCACCACCTGCACGTTCGGCAGGCCGAGACCCGACAGCCGGGCGACGACGTGGTCGGCGACGTCCGTGCCGACGTAGCCCTTGAGGTGGGGGTGCAGTCTGTGGAGCAGCATCCCGGTGCCGCAGCCCAGCTCCAGCACGGTGCGGGGGGCGAAGCGGAGCACCAGCTCCACCGTGCGGTCCACCCATTGCGCCATGTGCTCGGCCGGCAGCGGCTCTCCTGAGCCGGTGGCGCGCCAGCCGGACAGGTCGAAGTCCGGCCGGTGCGCGCCCTCCCCCGAGCGGTAGGTCCAGTCATAGACCTCACCCCAGTGCTCCAGGTGCTCGCGTACGAGGTCGCCGAGCTGCGGCGGGCCGCCCGGCACGCGACGCACCGCCAACGCGTGCGGCGCCACCGTGACGGCGAGCCCCGTCCCGGTTCCGCTGACGCGCGCGATCCAGGGGTGGACGAGTTCCGGGTTATCGGACATCTGCGGATTGCCTCCGGTCATGGGGAGTCGGATGGTGGTGGAGGGTCAGGACGCGGTCTGCTCGGGCGGCGACCGACGGGTCGTGGGTGACGGCCAGCACGGCGAGGCCGGTGCCGTGGCGTAGCCGGTCCAGCAGATCGAGCACCTCGGCGGTGGTCGCGGGGTCGAGCGCCGCGGTGATCTCGTCCGCCAGGAGGAGCGCCGGTTGTCCGGCGAGCGCCCTGGCCAGGGCCGCGCGCTGGCGCTGCCCTCCTGACAGCGCTCCCGGGTAGCGGTGCGCGAGGTCGGCGGGCAGACCCACGGCGGCCAGCAGCCTGGCGGCCTCCGCTCGGGCCTCCGCTCTCGGCAGATGGCGCAGGGGGCGGTGCAGCGCGGCTCGCAGCCGCCGGGCCGGGTTCAGCGTGTCGAGCGGGTTCTGGCCGACCAGCGCGACGGCGCGCCGCGCGGCGGGTGTGCGCTCCCGTACCGGCCACGGGAGCTGCTCGCCCAGCAGCGTGACGGTTCCGCGCGCGGCCGGGTGGAGGCCGGCCAGGGTACGGAGCAGGGTGCTCTTGCCGGAGCCCGACGGCCCCAGCACGGCGACGAAGTCACCGGCGGCCAGCTCCAGGCCGAGACCCTGGAACAGGAGCCGGCCCGGCTGGGCTACGGCCAGGTCGCGCACCTGCAGGACGGGAACGCCCGCGCGGGAGCCGGCCTGCCCCCGGCCGCGGACGGACGGACCGGCGGGGCCGCTGTCGTCTCCACGGGAGGCCTGGCGGTGCTGCCGGCCGAGGTGCACGACGTGGTCCGTCAGGCCGGCGAGCACGGCAGGATCGTGCGAGACGACGAGCGTGGCGAAGCGAGGGTCGCCACGGCGCAGCCGGATCCGGTCCAGCGCGGCGGCCAGAGCCTCCGGATCCAGCGCGCTGGTCGGCTCGTCCAGGATGAGCAGGCCGGGGTCGCCGGCGAGGGCGCGGGCCAGCGCCACGCGCTGCGCCTGCCCGCCGGAGAGCTGGTGCGGGCGGCGGTGCCCGATCTCGGCGGGATCCAGCCCCACGACCGCGAGGACGTCGTCGGGCCGCCCGCCACGCGGCAACGCTTCGCGGACCGCGGCCCGGGAGTCGTACAAGGGATGCAATGCGGAGGCGGGGTCCTGGCCGAGGAAGCCGACGTGCCGCCGCCGCCACCGCCGGGGCGCGGTGATCTCACGGCCGTCCCACAGGACCCGGCCGCCGATCCGCTCCAGGCCGGGCGGCAGCGCACCCAGCAGCGCCAGCAGCACGGTGGTCTTGCCGGCGCCGGACGGCCCGGCCAGGCCGACGACCTGGCCGGGTGCGATCCGCAGGTCGATCCCGTCGACGACGACGGCGCCCGCCCGGCCGGCCACCACCAGCCCCTGCGCGCTCAACCCCTTCACCTGGCGACCCCCCGGCCCCCGAACGCGTGCGAGCAGGCGGCGACCGTGCCCGCCAGGACGGCGAGCGCCATGGCGGGGCCGAGCAGCGCGGCCGGATTGAGGCCCAGTCCCGGCAGGTTCTCGCGGAGCATGGCGGCCCAGTCGGCGGCCGGCGGAGCAGGCCCGAACCCGAGCACGTTGAGCGCGGCGGCCAGGTGCAGAGCCAGGACGACCCGCTGACCGAAGTCCGCCCCGACCAGGCCCGCGTGGGCGGGCAGCACCTCGTGCGCCAGCACCCAGGCGGGCGTCTCGCCACGGGCGAGCGCCGCTTCGACGTATCCGGCGTGCCGTGCGCCGGCGGTGGCGTCGGCCACCGTCCGCAAGGTCAGTGGCGCCCCGCCGAGGACCGTGCCGGCGATCACCGCCGCCGGACCCGGCAGAGCGACGACGGCGACCACGCACAGCAGCAGCAGCGGCAGCCCGAGCATCAGGTCCGCCACTCGCGCGGCGGCCCGGGCCGCCGCGCCGCGGCTCCATCCCGTCCACAGGCCGCCCGCCACTCCCAGCACGCAGGCCGCCGCGGCTGCCACGAGGGACACCAGGGTGAGATCACGCCCTCCGGCCAGCACCCTGGCGAGCACGTCACGCCCGAGCCCGTCCGCACCCAGCGGCAGACCCGGCCCCGGAGCCGCCCACGGCGGCGCGACCGTCGCCGTGGCGTCCTGCCAGGACAGCCCCGGGCCGACCAGCGTGAAGGCGACGACCAGCGCGGACATCAGGCCGGCGGCGATCCGCATCACGCCCTCGCCCCCGTCGTGACCCGCGCGATGCCGTCCGCGGCCAGCAGTCCGCACACCACCACGGCCGTCGCCAGGAGCGCCACGGCCTGCACCACGGGGATGTCCCGCACACCGACGGCCGTGACCAGGAGCTCTCCCAGCCCGGCCAGGCCGAACAGCGTCTCGGCGACCGCCGTGCCGGCGACCAGCCCGCCGCTGATCACGGCGAGCAACCGCGCCAGCGGGGCGGCCGACATCGGCAGCACGTAGCGCAGCAGCACGGCGAGCGACGACAGGCCGCGCAACTCGGCGTCGCGCACGAACGGCAGGGCCGCCACGTCGGCGAAGACGCCCCGCAACAGGGCCGCGCCGTACGCGGCCGACGGCAGGGCCAGCGTGAGCACGGGCAACACCAGCAGATGCGGATGCTGCCAGGGGGCCGCGCCCGCGGGCAGGAGCGACACCGGGGGCACGAGGCCCCACGCGGCCGACAGCAGCGCCACGAGGCCGGCGGCCACCACCACCTGCGGCAGCGCCGCCCCACCCACGACGAGCACCGTGATCACTGGCCGGAGGCGGCGCGGTCCCCGCACGGCGAGCCAGGCCAGCGCCGGCATGGCGGGGCAGGCCAGGGCCAGCGCCGCACCGGCCAGGAGGAGCGTCACGGGCGCCCGCTCGCTGATCAGGTCGGCGACCGGCCTCCCCGTGACGTACGAGTGTCCCGGCCTGCCGGCCAGCGTCCCGGCGAGCCAGTCGAGGTAACGGGCATGCGGTGGCCGGTCCAGCCCGCCGGCCTCGCGGATCTGCGCCACCTGCTCAGGCGTGGCCCGGCCGCCGAAGCGGACCTCCGCCGCGTCCCCCGGCAGCGCCTCCGCCGCCAGGAAGATCATCACGGAGGCGGCGGCCAGCAGCGTCAGGCCGCGCGCGACCATGGCCGCCAGCAGCGTGGCGGCCCGGCGAAGCCGCACGTCAGCCGCCCAGCTTCACCTGGTCGATGAAGCCGGCGGAGAATCCGATCCCTTCCGGCAGGCCGGTGACACCTTTCCCGGCCAGGTCGAGGCGGTCGCTCAGGGCCCACACGGCGTACCCGCCCTCGTCGCGCAGGCGTGCCTGCAGGTCGCCGAGGAGAGCGCGCCGCCTGGCCTCGTCCGGCTCGGCCAGCGCCTTGTCGAGTGCGGCGGCCCAGGCGGGGTCCTTCCACGCGGTCTCGTTGGTCGGCGAGTCGGGCGTGAGAGCCACCCGGACCACGTCGAGGAACGGGATTCCGCCGAGGTAGCTGACGTAGAAGGGCTCCTTGCCGTACACGGTGGAGAAGTAGGTGTCGGGCGGCGCGAGCTGGACCCTGGCCCGGATGCCGATCTCGCCGAGCTGCCGGGAGATCAACGTGGCGGCGGTGTCCATGCCGGGATAGGCGGTCGTGCTGCGCAGGGTCACGTCCACGCCGTCCTTCAATCCCGCCTCGGACATCAGAGCCCTGGCGCGGGCGAGATCGCGGGAGCGCTGGGGCAGCCCGGTCGGGGCGGACGGGTCCTTGGGGGTGAGCAGGTCGTTGCCGATCTCGCCGAAGCCGAGGAAGGTCACGTCGAGAAGCTGCTTGCGGTCCAGGGCCAGCCGTACGGCCCGGCGGACGCGAACGTCGTCGAAGGGTTCGGCGTCGGTGCGCATGACCAGGGGGTAGAGCGTGGCGCCGGGCCTGCGGACCACCTGGATCACGGGGTTGTCCTGGTGCTGCTTGACCAGGGTGGCCGGCACCCCACCCGCCAGGTCGGCCTGGCCGGACAGCAGCGCCTGCCCGCGTGCCTGCGGGTCGGGAACGGCGCGGACCTCGATGCGGCGGCTGGGCGGCCTGGGCCCCCACCAGGAGTCGTTGCGCTCGAACAGCGCCGCCTGCGCGGTGCCGCCCGCCGGCCGGAACGGCCCCGAGCCGGGCACCGGCCTGGTGAAGTCGGTGCTGCCCTCGGGCACCACGAACGTGGCCCCCTCCAGCGCCTTGCCCACCTCCGCGTAGGGCTTCCTGGTGACGAGCTCGAAGGTGGTGTCGTCGATCACCTTGGAGGCGGCCAGGTCGAACATGGCCGTCCTGCCGAAGTTCTCGGCAGCCTTCTCGCCCATCCTGCGCAGGGAGAACAGCGCGTCAGCCGCCGTGACCGGGCGGCCGTCGGAGAAGGCGGCGTCGCCTCTGATGGCGATCCGCCACCTGGTGAGGCCGGGGTCGGGCTGCCAGGAGGTGGCCAGCCTGGGCAGGGTCTGCCCGCCGGGGCCGGGGAGCGTGAGGACGTCGTAGGTCAGCGCCATCCTCACCAGGTCGCTCTCGCCGGGCAGCAGCCCGTGCGGGTCGGTGGCGGCGTTCGTCGGCGAGCCGGGTGCGGCGTAGCGGAACGTGTCCGCCGCGGCGTTCTTCGGGGTGGCCGTGGGGGCGGACGCGCTCGTGGCGGAGCAGCCGGTCAGGAACGCGGCGGCGAGTCCGGCCGCCACCAGCCGGCGGCGGAGGGGGAAATGCATGGTGGTCCTTCTCACAGTCGTGCCAGTGCCTGGTCGAGCGCGGCGTTGATCAGTTCGGCGACCGCGTGCAGCGCCGGCGGGTGCAGGAGGCTGTAGTGGTGGGCGTCCACGCCGGCCACGTGGGGCGCCCTGGCCAGGTAGGCGCCCCAGCCGAGGTCGTCCCTGCCGGGCGGGGTGTCGTCGACGCCCATGCCGATGCCCGAGTTGCGCGGCGCGAGCCGGTCGGCCCGCACCAGCAGCGTGGCGGTACCGGGATCGCTCAGCTTGCCGGGAGTGTGGGCGGCCAGCGCGCGCAGGTGCCGGGCGAACACCTTCAGCCGTCCGGAGAGGTCCTCGCCGCGGCCGAGCAGCCGGTGGCCGCGCAGCCGGTCGGCCATGGCGGCCAGACGCGCGTGCGGAGGGATCGCGGCCAGCGCGTCGCCGGTGTCCAGGTCGATGCCGAGGAACGCCTCCAGCGCGCGCAGGTGCCGTACGGCGACTTCCAGCTCGACCTCGGGGGCGTCGTTGCCGGGCACCTCGCCGATGAGGGCGGGGTCGTTGGAGTCGAGCATGACGAGGAGCTCGACGTGCTCTCCCGCCTCGTGAAGTTGCCTGGCCATCTCCTGGGTCACGGCGCCGCCCATGGACCAGCCGCCGAGCAGCCAGGGCCTGCCTCCGTGCCCGATCGCCGACAGGTACTGCGCCGCGATTCCCGCAACCGTCTCCGGGCCCGATGCGTGGGCGCCGGCCAGCTCGGGGTCGGCCAGGGCCACCACGTCCACCCGCGGATCGAGCAGCCGGGACAGCTCGGCGTAGCACAGGACGTCGCCGCCCGACGGGTGCGCGAGGTACAGGACGGGACGCTCGCCCCCGCCGGCGGCGCGCAGCGGGAGCACGATGTCCCGCGTGGACGCGTCCCCCTGCCGCCTCACAGGGCCAGGGCCGGTGCTCGACCGCCGCGCCCGGGCGTCGGGCTCGATCCTCGGCTCCCGCGTCCAGGCTTCGGGGTCGGCGGCCAGTTCCCGCACCCGCGCGGCGTGCGCGGAGATCACCCTGTCGAGCTCGTCACCGGGCAGGACGCCTTCGAGCGCGTCCCACTGCAGCCGCAGCTCGCCGTCGTGCTCCAGCACCTGGTGGTCGAGCCAGGTCTGGGGTGTCTGCGACGCCGCGTGCACCTGCTGTCCGGCCCACTCCAGCGCTCCGGCGCCGCCCAGGAGCTCGTCCATGCCGAGCGCGCTGGTGAACACCACGGGCACAGTCCGCACCTCGCCAGTGCGTGCCGCCTGCTCGGCGAGCACCTCCAGCGCGGAGAACGCGCGGTGGTCCAGGTCGGCGAAGAGCCGAGCCTGCGTGGCGGCGGCCCGTTCGGCGAAGCCGGCGGCCGGTACGGCGGGCACCTCGTGCAGCACCAGCGAGGTGAAGTCGCCGACCACCTGGTTCACCTGTGGATGGATGGGCGGCCGGTCGAACATGGTGAGCGTCAGGCTGAACCCGGGTGTCCCCGTCCACTCGGCCAGCGCGTCGGCGTAGACGGTCAGCAGCGCCGCGGTCGGGGTGACCCGGTGCCGGGCCGCGGCGTCCCGCAGCGCCGCCCACTCCTCGCGGCCCAGCCGTACGGCTCGGCGGGCGAAGCGCGGGGCCCCCTCCGCCGGTTCGCGGACCGGCAGGCGCGGCGGCCCGGGAAGCACGTCGAGGCGGGCACGCCAGTAGGCCGCCGCACGCTCGTCGCGCCGGGCCTCCAGCGCGGCGGCGCACGCGGCCGGATGCGGCTCGACGGGCGGAAGCGTGGCGTCGGGTTCCCGGTAGAGATCCCGCAGTTCGGACTCCACGATCCACCAGCTCGCCGCGTCGCAGACGAGCACGTTCACCCCGATGAACAGCCGCACGCGGCCCTCGGGGAGGCGCGCCGCCTGGATCTGCACGAGCGGCCACCGGTCGGACGGCCCGGGCTTGGTGGAGATCCGCTCGCGCAGCGCGTCCAGCCGTTCCGCGCGCCGCTGTTCCGGCACGCCCGCCAGGTCGTGGACGCGGATGCGGTAGCGCGGCAGGTCAGGCAGTTCGAGCCAGCGACCCTCGGAGGTGGTGACGCACCTGAGCATGGGGTGGCGGGCGATCACCTGGTTCCAGGCCTGCTCGTAGCGGGCCAGGTCCAGCTCGGGGCAGTCGTACTCCAGGTAGAAGTGACAGGGCAGGTCGCCCCAGCGGTAGCCGCCGTCGCGCCCGACCCAGTAGGCGTGCTGCACCCGGGTCATGGGGAACGTGCCGTCGCCCGCGACCGCTCGGTGGGCCTCCGCTTCGGCCCGGTGGTCCGGCGCGTTCCGCTCCGCCTGCCGCGCCGCCTCGATGAGCCCGGCCATCCCCGCCACCGTGGGAGCCGAGAGCAGGTCTCGCAGGCTCAGCGACACGCCGAACCGCTCGCCGAGCGCGCCGAGCATGCGCACGGCCAGCAGCGAGTGCCCGCCGAGGGCGAAGAAGTCGGCTTCCGGGTCGCTCACGGGCACGCCGAACAGCTCCGCCCAGAGTCCGGCCACCGCCTGCTCGACGGCGCCGAGTCGCACCCCCGACGCCGGCGTGCGGCCGTCCCCGCGCTGCCTGGGCCGGTTGGCGGCCGCCACGCGTGGGTTCAGGTCGGTCGCGGCGATCACGACGGTGTCCGGCACGCTGCCGGAGGCGCGGGCGGCCAGCAGCCGGTCCAGCGCCCGGGTGCCGGTGTCGGCGTCGAGAGCCTCGGCCAGCACGACGGTGTGCTCGGAGCCGTCGGCGGCCACGCGCCAGCCGTCCCAGACCGCGCTGATCCAGCGCGTCGGCTCCTGCCTTCCGCTGAGCACCCCCATCGCGGCGTTGGCAGCGGCGTACGGCCCCATCCCGACGCCGCCGACCAGCGTCGTCACCGACGACATGAGAAGCACGGTGCGAGGCCGCCGCGCCGCGGGCAGCGCGGCGACGGCCTCACGCAGGGCCTCCGTGCCGCCGACCTTGGCGCGTGCGTGCCCGGCCACCTGCTCGGCGTCCAAGGCCCTGAGTGGATCCGGCCTCGCTTCACCGACCACGCCGGCGGCCTGCACGACCAGTTCCACAGGGGCGTCGGCCGACAGCTCGGCGAGCAGCGCCGCGGTGGCCGCCGCATCGGCGGCGTCGCAGCGGCGCACCTCCACTCCGTCCTGGTCGAACGTGGGGCGAGCGGTACGCGAGGTGATCACGACACGGTGGCCCCGCGCGGCGAGGTGCCGGGCGAAGAGCTGCCCGACCGCGCCCATCCCACCGATGATCAGCACGGTGCCGGGTGGCGGGCGATCCACCTCGGCGGCGGGGCGCCACGGCGTCAGCCGCCGTGCCCAGCGTGCCGCTCCGCGCAGCGCGATCTCGCCGCTCTCGCCCGGAGCGGGCGCGTCCAGCTCGCCAAGCACGGCACGGGCCTCGCTCGCGGGATCTGCCGGCGTGCCGAGGTCCACGGCGACCCAGCGCAGGCCGGGCTGTTCCTGGCCGAGCACGCGCGGCAGCGTCCGCAGCGCCGCCTGCGCCGGGTCCGGCGCAGGATCGCCGGCCACCCGCTCGCCGTGCCGCGTCACGAGCAGCAGTGCCGTGCCGGGTCCCGCCGCAGCGGCGACGGCGCCGAAGCGCAGCACCTGGGATGCCACCGCGCCGGCCTGGTCGGCTTCCGCGCCCGGGGCATCGGCCACGACGACCAGCCCGCCGGGCGGATCGGACGGCGGGCCGGCGTCGAGGGGCAGCACCTCGGCGCCGCCCTCCAGCAGCAGGTCCCTGATCGCGGCAGCGAGCGGTCCGCCGCCCTCGACGACCCATTGCCCTCGGGGCGGGGCGGCGGATTCGGCGGGTGGGAGCTGATACCAGGTGGGGACCTGCAGCGGCTCGTGAGCGTCCACGCCGGCGTCCGCGGCAGTGCGTGAAGGCGGGTCGATCCAGAGGTGGCGGCGCTGGAAGGCGTAGCCGGGGGCGTGCACCCTGCGCCGTCCGGAGGCCGACAGCGCTTGGAGGTTCACCGGCGCCCCGTGGGCCCACAGCGCGCCGAGCGCCTCCCTCGCGGTCTCGCACTCCGGCTCGCCGGGGGCCAGCGTCGGCACGGCGGCCAGGAGACCGGCGTTCTTGCGGGCCAGCGTCGTGAGCGCCGTCCCCGGTCCGGCCTCGACGAGGACCGTCGGGCCGGCCAGCGCATCGGCCAGCGCATCGGCGAAGCGGACCGGGCTGCGCAGCTGCCTCGCCCAGTGTTCGGGGTCGGCCAGCTCGGCTCCGATCCGCGCGCCCGTGACCGTGCTGTACACGGGCACGGCCGGAGCCTGTCCGGCCATGCCGGTCAGCGCGCCGAGCAGCTCAGGCAGCTCGGGTTCCATGAGACGGGAGTGCATGGCCGCGTCCACGCGTAGCGGGACCCCCGTCTTGGAAAGGTCGGCCGCGAAGGCGTCCACGGCGGCGGCGGGACCCGACACCACGCACGCGGCAGGTCCGTTCACCGCCGCGAGATCCACGTCGGGATGGCGGGACAGCAGCTCCACCACGGCGTCCTCGCCGAGCGGCACGGCGAGCATCGCCCCACCTCCGGCGGCGCGGGCGGCCACGGCGCAGCGGGCCGCGACCAGCCTGGCGGCGTCGGGCAACGGCAGGGCGCCGCTCACGGCGGCCGCGGTGCACTCGCCGAGGCTGTGACCGACCAGCGCGTCAGGCCGTACGCCCCATGCGCCGAGCAGCGTCGCGACGCCGTAGGAGACGGCGAACAGCGCGGGCAGCCCGAAGGCGACATCCCTCACGCGGCCGGCGGGGACCGCGGGGTCCAGGACATCGCGGACATCGGCGCCGAGCAACGGCAGCAGCAGGTCGGCGCAGGCGTCGACGGCGGCGGCGAAGACCGGCTCGTCACGGTAGAGGCCGCCGCCCATCCCCGGATAGGCGCTGCCCGCCCCGGGGAACGCGAACACCGTCCTGGGCGGCCCGTCCGCCGCCCGGACCGGCGTGGCCGACGCCAGGCGGCGAGCGCCCACGGCCGCGACACGGTAGGGCAGCTCGGCGCGTCCCACCGCCAGCGTGTGGGCCAGGTCGTCCTCCCTGACCGTCGCGGCCGCTCCCGCCACGGCGGCGGCCGTCGCCCGCGCCGCCTCCGCGCCCGCTGCGGACACCACGAGCAACTGGGGCCGGGTGTCCGGCTCGGCCGCCGGCAGATCGGGTGCCGGTCCCAGTACGGCATGGCAGTTCGTGCCGCCGATGCCGAACGAGCTCACCCCGGCGTGCGGCGGCGTGTCCCAGGCCCGAGTCTCGGCGACCACCTCGAAGGGGGACCCCCGCAGTTCCAGGTGCGGGTTCAGCGGGTGGGCGCCCAGCGTGGCCGGCAGCGTGCGGTGGTGCACGGCCAGTACGGCCTTGATGAAGGAGGCGATCCCGGCGGCCGAGTTGGCGTGCCCGATGTTGCCCTTGACCGATCCGAGCCCGCACCAGGCGGGTCCGGTGCCGCCGAACACCCGGCGCAGCGCCGCCACCTCGATCGGATCGCCGAGCCGCGTGGCCGTTCCGTGCGCCTCGACCAGCCCGACGTCGCGCGGCGACAGGCCCGCCACCGCCAGGGCTTCAGCCACCACGCGGGCCTGCCCGCGCATCGAGGGTGCGGTGAACCCGGCCTTGTCGGCGCCGTCGTTGTTCGTCGCCGATCCGTGCAGAACGGCGAGCACGGGGTCGCCGTCGGCCAGCGCGTCGTCCAGCCTGCGCAGCACCACCACACCCACGCCCTGGGTGTGGACGATGCCGGTGCCGTGCTCGCTGAACGGCCGGACGGCGCCGTCGGCGGAGAACACGCCGTCGGGCACGTGCAGGTAGCCCTGCCCCTGAGGCACGATCAGCGACACGCCTCCGGCCAGCGCGGTGTCGCATTCGCCGGTCACCAGCGACTGCGCCGCCAGGTGGACGGCGACCAGGGAGGTGGAGCAGCTGGTGGCCACCGCCACGGCCGGGCCGTTGAGGTCGAGCCGGTAGGCGGTCTGGAGCGGCAGGTAGTCGGCCTGCGTGGAGATCGCGGTCTGCAGGCTCCCCAGCGGGTCGCGGCCGCCGCCGGTCGGGTCCCACCGGTCGTGGAGGTTGCCGGCCAGATAGGCGCTCTGCATGGCGCCGGCGAAGACGCCCACGGCTCCGGCGCCCCGCCCGCCGCCGTGGCCGGCGTGCTCCAGCGCGTGCCAGGCGCACTCCAGGAACAGCCGGTGCTGGGGATCCAGCAGCGCCGCCTCGGCGTCGGTGAACCCGAACGGCTCGGGGTCGAAGTCGCCCTGTCCCTGGATGAGCCCGCCGACGGGGACGAAACGCGGATCGGACCGCAGGCGTCCCGGCACGCCTCGGGCGGCCAGTTCCTCGTCGGTGAACCGGGTCAGGCCGTGCCTGCCCTCACGCAGCAGGTCCCAGAAGGCGCCGGCGTCCGACGCGCCGGGGAAGCGGCAGGCGAGGCCGACGACGGCGATCGGCTGGGTCGCGCTCATCCGGCCACCTCGGCGGCGAGCGCCCGCGCGGTCCTGCGGGCGGCGGCCCTGCTCTCGGACGGAGCTTCGGCCGCAGGGTGGTGGACGGCCTGCGCCGGGTCACCGCCGGTCGCGGTTCCGTCAAGCGGGCCGGCGCCGGGCGTCGCCGTGACGGTCGCGGCTTCCCTGCGGCCGGTGATGAAGGTCGCGAGGTCCCTGACGGTGGCGTTGGCGAACATGTCCACGACGCTCAGCCCGTCGTCCAGCTCCGCGCGGAGGCGGCGGTGCGCCAGCACGACCGTCAGGGAGGAGGCGCCGAGCCGGAAGAACGGCGTCGTGACGTCGACGGGGGCGTTGAGCAGCTCGCCGAACACCCGGGCCACCGCCCGCTCCACCTGAGGGTCGGGCCCTGCGGCCGGCGGCGTCGGCGACGCCCCGGGGCGTGCCGGCGGCTCCGGCGCCGCCGGGGCGGGTGGCCCGGCGGCGGGCACCGCGACCGGTGCGGCGTCGATGACCAGCTCCAGCAGGCCGTCGGCGGGCAGGTGCTCCGACAGTGCGAACCCGTGGGGCGCCAGCGCGGCGCGAGCGGATCTCACCCACTGACCGGCAGTGGTGAGCGCGTCCGAGGGCGGCAGCGACCCCGCCGACACGGTGAGCGAGAGCCGCAGCCCGCGGCCTATGGCGTCGGTCAGCGCCTCCTCCAGGCCACCCCGGACCGGCCCGCCGCCCGAATGGCCGTGTCGGGGCGCCTCGGCGGGAGAAGGCACCGGCTCAGGTCGCTTCGGCGGACTGGATGGTGTGGCCGTCCCACCCTGGAAGGGGTTCGGCAGCGCCGCGTAGTCGATCTTGCCGTTCGCGGTGACCGGCAAGGCGTCCATCCGGAGGAACCGGTTGGGCAGCATGTACGGCGGCAGGCTCGCGCGCAGCGCGTCGATCAGCTCGTCGTCCGACGGCGGCCCCCCAGGATCGGCGGGAACGACGTAGCACACCAGCCGCGGCCGGTCGTCCGGCCCGGGGACGGCACGCGCCACCGCCTGCCTGACACCCGCCAACCGGTCCAGCGTGGACTCGATCTCGCCCAGCTCGATCCGATGACCTCGGATCTTGACCTGCCGGTCCAGCCTGCCCAGGAACTCGATGGTGCCGTCGTGGCGCCAGCGGCCGAGGTCGCCGGTGCGGTACAGCCTGCGCCGGAGCACCGGGTGGGTGATGAAGCGCTCAGTCGTCTGGGCGGGGTCGCCGACGTAACCGCGGGCCAGCCCGTCGCCGCCGATGTGCAGCTCGCCGGGCACCCCCACCGGGCATGGCTCGCCGTGCTCGTCCAGGATGTGGAAGGACTGGCCGCGCAGCGCCCGGCCGTACGGGATGCTGGGCCACGACCGGTCCACCTCGGCGATCGGGTGGCAGATCGACCAGATGGAGGCCTCCGTCGCGCCGCCCAGGCTCACGACCTCGGCCTGCGGGGCAAGGGCGCGCACCCGGTCCGGCAGCGTGACCGGGATCCAGTCGGCCGACAGGAGCACCAGCCGCAGCGTCGACAGCGCCCGCCGTACCGCCTCCGGTTCGAGCTCGGCGTACTCGACGAGCATCTCCAGCAGAGCGGGCGCGGTGTTCCAGACGGTCACGCGGTGGCGGGCCATGAGATCGAGCCAGTGGCCGGGGTCCCGCTGGCGATCCGCGTCCGGCAGGACGATCGCGCCGCCCGAGCCGAGCACGGAGAACACGTCGTAGACGGACAGGTCGAAGCTGAACGCCGACAGCGCCAGCACGCGGTCCCGCGAGTCGAGCGGGAATCGTTCGGCGAGGTCGTCCAGCGTGGTGCGGGCGGCACGGTGCTCGATGGCGACGCCCTTGGGCGTGCCGGTCGAGCCGGAGGTGAAGATGGCGTACGCGAGATCCCCGGGGTCCGCGCGGCGAGGCTCGGCGTCCTCGACGGCGGCCAGGGTTCCGTCGGTGTCAAGCTGATGGGCGGTGACGCCGGCCGGCCAGGTGACCTGGTGGAAGGTGAGAGCGTGCCGTACGGAGCCCTTCGCGCAGACCGCCGCGATGCGGCCGGCGGGCCAGGACGGCTCGACCGGGACGTAGGCCGCGCCGGCGGCCAGGATGCCGAGGAGCGCCGTCACCTGGGCGATGCCCTTGTCGGCGCAGACCGCGACCAGGTCGCCCGGACCGAGGCCGAGTCCGGCCAGTGCGCGGGCGGTGCGCGTGACGCGTTCGGCGAGCGTGCCGGCGTTCACTTCAGTGGTGGAGTCGAGCAGCGCGGGGGCGTCGGGAGCCAGTGCGGCGGCCGCCCGCAGGGGATCGTCCAGCAGCGGCCCCGCGGAGCCGAACGCGCCGCCGGGCAGTTCCTCCTCGGGCAGGAAGGACGGGTCCCACCCCAGCGAGGGGTCGGTCCAGAGCTCCGCCTCCGAGGCGAGCCGCCGCAGCAGGCGGACGTGCGCGGCCAGCATGCCGGGCACGAACCCGGCGGGCAACGCGCCGTCCACGGCGTCCCAGGCGATGCGGAGCCGTCCGCCCTCGTCCCAGACGATGTGGTCGAGCAGGACCTGCGGGGTCTGGGACACGCCGAACACGTCCGTGCCGAGCCAGGCCGCCGGAGCCTCACCCGGCCCGGCGAGCCCCACGCCGCTGGTGAAGACGACCGGGTGGGCGGTCAGGGGCAGGCCGGTGGCCGGGTCGGTCCGGCGCGGGCGCAGGCCGTTCTCGGTGGCGGCGCGCAGGGCCTCCGGGCCGGACACCGAGCGGTGGTCGAGGTCGGTCCAGAACCGGCGGTTGACGGCGGCGGCGAAGCCGGCGAAGCCGTACCAGGAGGCCGGGTCGGCGGCGGGGATCTCGACCAGGACCGTGCTGGTGAAGTCGCCGACGACGGCGTCGAGTCCGGGTGTGTCGTCGGCGTGGGCCAGGTCGTCGCGGTCGAACAGGGTGGTGTTCAGGCAGAACGGATCGTGCGCGCCCCAACGGCGCAGCACCAGGGCGAAGGCGGCCAGCAGCAGGCCGGTGGGGCTGAGGCCGTGGGCGGCGGCCTGCTCGCGCAGGCGCGCCCATTCCTCCGGGGGCAGCTCGGCGCTGTGCCGGGTGAAGTGTGGGACGCCGATCTCATGAGGAGTGCGCGTCCAGGGCAGGGCCGGGCCGTCGGGCAGCGTCGGGGCGCGGCGCGCCCAGTAGGCGGTGTCGATCCTCTGGCGCCGCAGGTGTGCGGGACCGCCGCGGCGGCTCAGGAGCTCCGCGAACGTCAGCGGGGGCGGCGGCAGCTCGGCGTCCGGATCGGCGTGGAACGCTCCCCACTCGCGCATCAGCCGCATCCAGCTCATCAGGTCCAGAGCGAGCACGTCCACGCCGACGTACAGCCGGGTGCGGCCGTCAGCCAGGAGCGCGGCCCGCACGTCGAACAGCGGCCACCGGCTCACGGGCCTGAGCTGGTGGGAGCACTCGGCCCGCAGCTCCGCCAGTGCCGCCTCGGCACGCTCGGGTGTGGCGCCGCGCAGGTCGGTGATGTCGATCCGGTACGGGGGCACGTCCTCAAGTACCCGCTGCCTCGCGTCGTCCCCGACGACCACGCGGAGCATGGGGTGCCGCTTGATGAGCCGGTTCCACGCGGCCTCCAGGCGGGCGAGATCAGCCAGGGGGTCGCCGTCGGGCCTTCGGTCGTACTCGTAGTAGTAGAACGTGGCCACCCCGCCCAGCGGGAATGCCGGATCGCGTCCCACCAGGTAGGCCGCCTGGATCGGGGTCAGCGCGAACCCGTCGCCGGGACCCGCCGGGGGACGGGTTGCACCGTGGTCCTGGGTGTCTGCGCTGATGTCGTCGGTGTCCTGGACGATGCCGGCGGCCACCGTGCGGGCCGTCGCCGACCCCAGGAACGCCGTCAGGGGAAGGCTCACGTCGGTCTCCTCGCGCAGCCTGCGCCGCAGCCGGACGGCGGTGAAGGACTCCAGACCCAGGGCGGTGAACGGCACGTCGGGGTCGAGATCCTCCGGCCGGTGTTCGAGCACGTCGGCCAGGCATGCGAGCACGTCCTGGACGGAGAGGGAAGGTGGGGCGCCCAACGGTGATTCCTCCAGGGGGCGATCACGACAGTGGAAACGGTTTTCATTCCTACAGGGAGACGCCCAGCTTGTCCAGATCTTGAAAATGATTTCCGTTTCTGTCAATGTCTGGGGACATGCCGGACTTGGAACTGCGAGCGGACGAGGCGGGGAAGACCGCCATGGCAGGGGCCGACACCACGGGGGCCGGCGCGGCGGTCGCGCGTCTGGACCGCCTGGCCCTGCTCGGGATCGCCGCCGAACTGCACCGCCGTACCAGCCTGGACGGCCCGGGGGCGTACCCGGCCGACGAGATCGCCGAAGAGCTGGGCTCGGCCGCAAGGCACGCCTGGATCCCCGGCCACTGGCTGGCCGCCCTGCACGACGCCGGGCTGGTCAGCCGAGACGGCGAAGGCTGTTACCACGGGCTGCACCGGCCGCGCCGCGCCGAGCTGGCCACCGCCCGCGCCCACATGGAGGCCGCCGCGACGGCACTCGGCTACCCGTCCGAGCTCCCCGCGATGCTGCTGCGCTCGCTGGCGCTGCTCCCACGCCTTCTCGGCGACGAGGTCGGCGTCCAGGCGCTGCTGTACCCCGACGGAGAAACGGCCACCGCCGACGCCGTCTATCGCGACAACCTGATCAGCCGCTATCTCAACGGAGCGGCGGCGCAGGCGGTTCGCGAGCTGGCCGGAGGGGCCGGCCGGCCGCTGAGGGTGCTGGAGCTGGGCGCGGGCATCGGCGCCACCACAGCGGACCTGCTGCCCGCGCTCGGCGGGCACGAGGTGGAGTTCTACCTGTTCACCGACCTGTCCCGATTCTTCCTCGACACCGCCCGTCACCGCTTCCAGGCCGGCTTCCTCCGCTACGAACTGCTCGACATCGCCCGCGACCTGCCGGCGCAGCCGGACAAGCTCGACCTGGTGGTGGCCGCCACCATGGCGCACAACGCGCCACACGCGGGCCGCCTGCTGGAGCAGGTCGCCGCCCTGCTCGCACCGGGCGGCCACGTGATCCTCGTCGAGACCGTCCTGGAACACCCTCAGTCACTCACCTCCATGCCGTTCGCGCTCTCACAGCGCGACGGCCTGCCGGCGCGGCACGACGAGCGAGCCGGCACCACCCGCACCTACCTGAGCAGGGAGGAGTGGCTGGGCTGGCTGGCACGCGCCGGGCTGCGCGTCGAGGTCGACCTGCCCCGCGACGACGACCCGCTCGCCGCGCTGTCGCAGCGCCTGCTCGTCGCGACCCGCTGACCCGCGCAGCGCCTGTTCGTCGCGACCCGCTGACCCGCGTTCCACACTCGACCACGCTGCCGCGGTGCCTCCCTGCAGCCGCCCGCTGACCCGTCTCACCTTGGAGCAGTCATGACCTTGCGCGATGAGCTGGCCGCCATCTGGGCGGAACTGCTCGGCCTACCACCCGGCGAGATCCCCGACGACGTGAGCTTCCTGCGCCTGGGCGGCGACTCGGTGCTGGCCGTCCGCATGTCCGCGCTGGTCCGCAAACGCCTGGCGGTCGTGCTCGCCCTTTCCGACGTGCGGGTGGAGACCACCCTCGGCGAGCTGGCGGACCTGGTGGGCCGCCGGACCTCCGACGAGCCGATGGCCAAGGCTCTGCCCATCACGGTCACCCGGCGCAGCGACCCCCACGCCGAGTTCCCGCTGCTACCGCTCCAGCAGGGCTACTTCGTCGGTCAGCAGGACGGCTGGGAGCTGTCCTACGAATCCGCCCACTACTACCTGGACTACGCGCTGACCGGCGTCGACGGCGACGAGGCGGCCGACGCGCTGACCGACGCGGTGGAGCGGCTGGCCGTGCATCAGCCCACCCTGCGCGCCCGGGTGACGTCCGACGGACGGCAGCATGTCCTTCCCGTCGGGACGCCCGGCGCGGTCCCCGGGGTGCGGGTGTACGACCTGCGCGAGGAGAGCGACGAACGGATCACGAAGGCGCTGGAGCAGGTACGCGGCGAGATGAGCCGCAACGGTCCCGACCCCACGCGGGGGCCCGGCCTGGACATCCGGCTCACTCTGCTGCCCGAGGGCGAAGGGCGGCTCCACCTGGGGCTCAGCCTGCTGCTCTTCGACGGGTGGTCCTCCAGCGTGCTCAGCCGCGACCTGCTGACGTTCGTGGCCGACTGGAACGCCGTGCCGGCCCCGCTGGAGGTCGGGTTCGGCGACTATGTCACATCGCTGGCCGAGCTGCCCGCGACCGAGGCGTGGCGGGCCGACCGGGACTGGTGGTGGTCCAGGATGGACAGCCTGCCCCTGCCACCCGCGCTGCCCCTGGCCGCCGACCCGCACGACGTGCGACCCGTCACCATGGCGAACCGCGAGCATCGCTGGTCCGCCGCGCGGTGGGCGGCGCTGCGGCAGGAGTGCACCCGTCGCGGGGTGACGCCTTCGACCGCCATGCTGACCGCGTTCGGCGTGGTGCTGGCCCGTTGGTCCGGCCATCGGCGGATGCTGCTCAACTCCTTGCAGCTCAACCGGCTGCCGCTGCACCCCGACGTGCAGCGGATCGTGGGCGCCTTCGCCGCCACGATGCTGCTGCCGCTCGAATTCGCCCGCAGTGTCAGTTTCGCCGAGCTGGCCGTCGCCGCGCAGACGGTCTCGGGGGAACACGCGGCGCACAATCTCGTCACCGGTGTGGAGGTGGGGCGCGAGCTGGCCCGCAGGCGCGGGAGCTGGCGGCCTGTCGGCCCGGTGGTGTTCCAGAGCGTGCTCGGCGTGGACGCGGCCATGGGCGGCCGGCCGCCGGAGGATGCCGGGCCGCTGGGCAAGGTGGTGGCGGCCGACTACTTCCACCAGCTCCGCACCCCTCAGGTGGCGATCGAGGTGCGGTGCTTCGAGCTGGGCGACGAGATGGTCGCGGTGTTCTCGCTGGTGGCGGAGCTGTTCGAGCCGGACCAGGTGGAGGCCGCCTTCGCCGAGTTCGTGGCGCTGGTGGACGGTCTGGCCGACGGCCCGGGCTGGGACCTGGTCCCCGACCTGCCTGAGGAGGCGGACCTCGGCGAGGTGGCGGCGCTGAGGCTGGGCCGGCTGCCCGAAGTGGCCGTGCGGCACGCCGACGGCCCACCCGCCGACGAGCTGGAGCAGACGGTGGCCGAGGTGTTCGAGGAACTGCTGGAGGTGCCCGTCCTCGACCGCGGTGCCGACTTCTTCGGGCTCGGCGGCGACTCGCTGCTCGCGGTCCGGGTCGTCGTCCGCCTCGGTAAGGAGTGCGACGTGTCGCTGCCGGTGCGGAACTTCCTGTCCGACGCCACCGTCGCCGGGGTGGCCGCGGCCGTCCGGTCCCTGGCCGGGGTCGCACGATGATCGGGGTGCTCGGCGGCACCGGTTCGGTCGGCCGTACGGCGGCCGAACGGATCGCGGCCTGGGGGCTGGGTGAGCTGCGCATCGGCGGCCGGAACCTGGACACGGCACGAGAGCTGGCGCGCACGCTGCCCGCCGTGGCGGAGGCGGTGCGCACCGACCTCAACGATGCCCGCGAGCTGGCCGCCTTCTGCTCCGGCTGTCGCGTCGTGGTCAACTGCGCGGGCCCGACCTACCAGGTGCTCGACACGGTGGCGCGGGCCGCGTTCGCGGCCGGCGCCGACTACATCGACATCGGCGGCGAGCTGGTCGCCAAGGACGCTCTCACCAGCGCAGGGGCCGACCTCGACGGGCGGACGGCGGTGTTCTCCGCCGGAGTCATGCCGGGACTGTCGGGGCTGCTGCCCCGACTGCTCGCCGACGGGCGGCCGCTGCGCCGCCTGGACGTCTACGTCGGCGGGGCGGCCGTGTTCACGCCGCTGTCCGCGGTGGACGCGCTGCTCACCCGCGGGCCGCGCTTCGGCGAGCCGATGGCGGCCTGGCGCGACGGCCGCATCGTGCCGAACGCGCTGGCGCCGCTGCGTGCCGTGAACCTGCCGGGGTTCCCCGTCCCCATGTACGCCTGGCCGTACCTCACCACGGAGGCGCAGACGCTCGCGACCGGCACCGGCGCGCACGAGGTGCGCGGCTACAACGTGTTCGTCTCGAACCGGCTGCCCGAGGCGCTGGCCGAAGCCTGGGCCGAGACCGACGGCGTCGATCCGGACACCCTCGCCCCGTACGCCGGCAGGGTGGTGCGGGCTTCGCTGCTTGACCGGGCCGATTTCGGCGCCTTCTACGTCATGCTCTTCACCGCCCGCCCGCACCCGGGCTCGGCCCCCGGGCCCACGCGAGTGCTCCTGACCGCCGTGGACTCCTACGCGCTCAGCGGGGTCGTGATGGCCATCGCCACCCGCGCCGTCCTTGGCGGTGACGTGCCGCCGGGCGTCCACCTCGCGGCAGAGGCGCTCGACCCGGACGCCACCGCCGAGGTGCTGGGCAGCGACCCGCTGGTGAAGGAGTTCACCGTGCGGTGAACCACGCCGAACGCGCCATGCGCACCGACTGGCCGAGCGAGATCGACCGCTGGCTGTCCGAGCTGTCCCAGTACGGCGGTCACCACGGCGGATTCGGCCACCCGCAGCACCACGGTCACCACGACCCGCACCACCACGAGCGCGGCAGCGGCTCCGCACCGGGTGAGCGCAGCGAAGCCGCAGGGGAACCGCGGGCACAGCGCCGATCGTTCTTGACGTGACGGTCAGCGGCCGACAACAACAGGAGCGGCAGCGTGGAAATCACCGGCATCATCTCCGCCATCATCATCGGCATCGCGATCGGCGCCCTCGGCAGGCTGGTCATCCCAGGCCGGCAGCATCTTCCGATCTGGCTGACGATCGTGATCGGCATCGTGGCCGCACTCGCCGGCACCGCCATCGCCGCCGCGCTCGGGGTCGCCGACACGGGCGGGATCGACTGGATCGAGCTGGTCATCCAGATTGGCCTGGCCGCTCTGGGCGTCTCGGTGGCGGACGGCATGTACGGCAGGCGAAAGAGATAGCCAGGCCGAGGAAGGCGACTTCCAGCCGATCACCAGGAAAGGCCGGCAGCCCGACGCCGGCCTCACCCGGGCGCTCGCAGATGGCGCTCGGCCTGTTCACCGAACCGGCGGCGAGTGCGCGGTCGGCTGGTCGGGCGGGTCGGAGTTCGCCACCGAGGTCAACCCCGCGGCCTTCGCCTCCATGGCCGAGCGCGGCCTCGGCATCCGTGGACCGAGGAGCGCCGGGTCCGCGTCCCTGCTGGCCGACCTCGGAGTGCCGATGACCTGACCCCTCGCCACAAGCACTGATAGATGTCTGTCAATATAGACAGTGACCGACTTCGACCGACGTCTATGCGGGGAGTGTGGATGGAACTGCTCGAACTCCTGGAGTGCAGCCCGCCTCTGACACGCGAGCCGCTGGACGCCGAGCAGGCCGCGGGCGTGGCGCGGGTGTTCAAGGCGCTGGGCGATCCGGTGCGGCTGCGGATCGTGTCGATCGTGGCCAGCCGTCAGGGCGGCGAGGTGTGCGTGTGCGACATCACCGACGCTTTCGAGCTGTCGCAGCCGACCATCAGCCACCACCTGAAGGTGCTCAAGGACGTCGGCCTGCTCGCCTCCGAACGCCGCGCCTCCTGGGTCTACTACCGGCTCGTCCCGGACACGCTCGCCGAGTTGTCCGCACTGCTCAACACGCCCGCCACGATATGAGGCCAGGAACCCGGATGTCGTCCACGACCAAGAGCTCGGGTGTGATCGGCGGGCTGTCCACGCTGGACCGGTTCCTGCCGGTGTGGATCGGGCTGGCGATGGCCGCCGGGCTGCTCCTCGGGCGGCTGGTGCCCGGCCTGGACACCGCGCTGGAAGCGGTGAAGATCGGTGAGATCTCGCTGCCGATCGCGCTGGGCCTGCTGCTGATGATGTACCCGGTGCTGGCCAAGGTCCGCTACGACCGCCTCGACACCGTCACCGGCGACCGCCGCATGCTCATCGCGTCGCTGGTGCTGAACTGGGTGGTCGGCCCGGCGCTGATGTTCGCGCTGGCCTGGGCGCTGCTGCCCGACCTGCCCGAGTACCGCACCGGCCTGATCATCGTCGGGCTCGCCCGGTGCATCGCCATGGTGCTCATCTGGAACGACCTCGCCTGCGGCGACCGTGAGGCCGCCGCCGTCCTGGTCGCGCTCAACTCGATCTTCCAGGTGGTGGCGTTCGGCGCGCTCGGCTGGTTCTACCTGGAACTGCTGCCCGGCTGGCTCGGCTTGCCCGAGGCCGCGCTGGACGTCTCGGCGTGGGACATCGCCCAGTACGTACTGATCTTCCTCGGCATCCCCCTGCTGGCCGGATACCTGTCACGCAAGCTGGGCGAACGCGCCAAGGGCCGCGACTGGTACGAGACCCGCTTCCTGCCCAAGATCGGCCCGATCGCCCTGTACGGGCTGCTGTTCACCATCGTCATCCTGTTCGCCCTGCAGGGGCACACGATCAGCGAACGCCCTCTGGAGGTGGCCCGCATCGCGCTGCCGCTGCTGGCCTACTTCTTCCTCATGTGGGGCGGCTCGTTCCTCGCCGGGCGGGCCATCGGCCTGCCCTACGACCGCACCTCCACACTCGCCTTCACCGCCGCCGGCAACAACTTCGAACTGGCCATCGCGGTGGCCGTCGGCGTGTTCGGCGTCACCTCCGGCCAGGCCCTCGCCGGGGTCGTCGGCCCGCTCATCGAGGTCCCGGTCCTGGTCGCCCTGGTTTACGTCAGCCTGTGGGGCCGACGCCTGTTCAGCAAGGAGACCGCTCATGCCTAGCGTCCTGTTCGTCTGCGTCCACAACGCCGGCCGTTCCCAGATGGCCGCCGGCTGGCTCACCCACCTGGCCGGCGACCGCATCGAGGTGCGCTCCGCCGGCTCCGCCCCCGCCGAGACGATCAACCCCGTAGCCGTCGAGGCCATGCGCGAGGTCGGCATCGACATCGCCGCCGCCCGGCCGAAGGTCCTCACCACCGACGCCGTCCAGGCCAGCGACGTGGTCATCACCATGGGCTGCGGCGACGCCTGCCCGATCTTCCCCGGCAAGCGGTACGAGGACTGGAAACTCGACGACCCCGCCGGCCAGGGCATCGAGGCCGTCCGCCCGATCCGCGACGAGATCCGCGCCCGCGTCGAGAAGCTGATCAAGGAACTGGCCTAGCGAGGACTCCCACGCGTCTGCTGACCATCGGGGGGCGAGATCGAGGCGGACCTGAGCGACCGGCGCGAGCCGGGGCGCGACGCATCCGCACGGGCCGGGACTACGCAGGCCCCGACCTCATGATCTCCGCGACCGTCTCACGAGCCGTGCGGCCCGCGCCGATGAGGGTGGCGGAGGCGGGGCCGGTCCAGTCGCCGTAGCCGAGCAGGTGCAGGCGGGGTTCGCCGATGGCGCGGGTGCCCTCGACCGGGATGCGGCCGTCGGGACCGCGCAGCCGTAGCGGGGCCAGGTGGCCGAGGGCGGGGCGGAAGCCGGTGCACCAGATGATGGCGTCGCAGGCCAGGCTGGTGCCGTCGGGCCAGGCGACGCCTTCGGCGGTGATCCGGCTGAACATGGGTTCGGCCTTGAGGACGCCGCGGTCGCGCGCTTCGCGGACGGGCGGGACGACCACGATGTCGCCCAGGTCGCCGATGCCGGCTCCGCCCTCGGCCCGTCGCGTGGCCAGGGCGAAAAGGGCCCGGCCGTCGAGTTCGTCGGGCAGCAGGCGGGGCGGGCGCTGGGTGACCCAGGTGGTGTCGGCGACGGTGGAAACCTCGGCGAGGATCTGGGCGCCGGAGTTGGCGCCGCCGACGATCACCACGCGTCGGCCGCGGAACGGCTCCGGGCCTCGGTAGTCGACCGTGTGGAGTTGCTCGCCCCGGAAGCCGCGGATGCCGGGGTAGTACGGGACGTACGGGCGCCACCAGGTGCCGGTCGCGCTGATCACGACGCGGGCCCGCCAGGTGCCCGCGCCGGTGTCCACCAGCAGGCGGTCGCCGCCCCGCCGTACCGCGCGGACGGTGACAGGGCGGATCACGGGCAGGTCGTAGCGCTGTTCGTAGTCGGTGAGGTAGGCGACGGTGTCCTCGGCACTGGGGTAGCCGCCGCCGGGCGGGGCGGGCATCATCCGGCCGGGCAGCGAGCTGTATTGCGCGGGCGAGAACAGCCGCAGCGACGGCCAGGCGTGCCGCCACGCTCCGCCTGGCCGCTCCTGGGCGTCGAGGATGACGAAGTCGGCCTTGGCGCGGCGCAGGTAGTAGCCGGCCGCCAGGCCCGCCTGGCCGCCGCCGATGACCAGGACATCGACCGCGCGCGGATGTCCGGTCATACGGGGGTGAGCTCCAGCTCACCCGGCCTGCCGGGCGCGGGCTCGGTGAGCGGCGCGAACAGGGCGCCCAGCTTGTTCACCGCCTCGGGGATGATCCGGTAGTAGACCCAGGTGCCGCGCCGCTCACCGTCGATCAAGCCCGCCGTACGCAGGACCTTGAGGTGGTGGGAGATGGTGGGGGCGGTCAGGTCGAAGGCGTCGGTGAGGTCGCACACGCAGGCCTCGCCGCCGGCGTGGGATCCGATCATCGACAGCAGGCGCAGCCGTACGGGGTCGGCGACGGCCTTGAGCATGACCGAGAGCTCGGCGGCGTCGGTCTCCGACAGCGGCTCGCGCGCGATCGGTGCGCAGCACTGGATCGTGACGGCGGTCATGCGGCATCCCTTACTTCGAAGTTAATCGAAATTATACGCGATGGTAGGCGGCCAAGGCCAACGCGGCGATCGCGCAGGCGGTGGCGACCGCTCCCATCACCCAGACGGAGCCCACGGCTTGGGCGAGTGCGACCGCTCCCAGCGGAGCGAGGGCCTTGTCGGCGACGGAGAAGACCGCGATACGACCGGACAACGAGGCGTAGGCGGCGGTGCCGTACCGGCCGACCAGCAGGTGCGGCAGGGTGATGGAGGCGATGCCGAAGCCGAGCCCGAATCCCAGCACGCAGCCGACGGCACCCGGCACCGTGCGCCCGACCAGCGGCAGCAGCAGAACGGCCACGCCCTGCAGGGCGAAGATCGCAGCGGCGATGAGCGCGGCGGGCAGGCGGCGTTGCAGGCCGGTGGTGAGCAGCCGTCCGGTCACCGACAGCACCCCCAGAAGTCCGGCCAGCGTGGCGGCCAGGACGGGTGAGTGCCCGAGGTGGATGAGGTAGGTGATGAGCAGGACGGCCATCACCGCCGCCGCGCCGCCGTGGGCGGTGAAGGCGAGCACCAGCAGCCAGAACGGCCGCCGGCGGATGGCGGCCTTGACGATGCCGGCACGCACCTCTGCCGTGGCGGTCTCGTGCTTGGCGTGGGTACGGCGGCGCAGGACGAGCGCGTGCAGGGGGATCGCGGCCACGCCGTAGACCAGCGCCAGGACGACCAGGGCCTGCCGCCAGCCGTACCACTCCACCAGCAGCCCGGTGAGCGGCAGGAAGATCGAGGAGGCGAAGCCGGCCACGACAGTCAGCGCCAGCAGGGCGCCTGCCCGGCCGCGTTCCCTGGCCGGGCCGTCGAACCAGCCGACGATGACGGCGAAGGCCGACTCGTAGAGCACCATCGAGCAGGCGACGCCCATCGCGGCGAACACCGCGTACAGCTGCCACAGGCTCTCCACCCGCGACCAGGCCAGCACGGCGACCGCGCCGAGAATCGATCCGGCGGTCATGAGCCCACGGCCGCCGCGGGCATCCAGCCGGCGGCCGACCAGCGGCGCGCACAGGGCGGCGATCAGGATCGACAGGGTGAGCGCGGCGGCGATCTGGGGCTTGCTGGCGTGCAGGTCGCGGGCCATCGGTGCGAGGAAGACGGAGAAGGCGTAGTAGAGCACGCCGTACCCGATGGTCTGGGTGACGGCCAGCGCGGCGACGATCCGCCGGCCGTGGCCGGAACGCGGCTGACCGCCGCCCCTCATCCGCGAGGCGGCGGTCTCGGCGGTGGAGCTCACCCCGGCTCGCCGGAACTCGAGATCAGCCGCAGCAGCCGCCGCCGTCGCTGGAGGCGCCGACGGTGGCCAGGGGCAGCGGGGTGGCCAGCAGGCCGCCGCTGATCCCGGTGGCCAGGCCGACGCGCTGCTCCTGGGCCTCGGCGAGGTTGGAGGAGCACACGCCGGTCTCCGGCAGGTCGAGCTGCACGTCGCGGGCCGCCTCCCAGTCTCCGGCGATCGCGGCGACGACCGAGCGGACCTGCTCGTAGCCGGTGGCCATCAGGAACGTCGGGGCGCGACCGTAGCTCTTGACGCCGACGGCGTAGTAGCCCGGTTCGGGGTGGGACAGCTCGTCGACGCCGTGGGCGGGCACGGTGCCGCAGGAGTGCTGGTTGGGGTCGATCAGCGGGGCCAGCCGCCGGGTGGAGCCGAGGATCGGGTCCAGGTCCAGGCGCAGCTCGGAGGCGATGGAGTGGTCGGGCCGGTAGCCGGTCGCGGCCACGATGCGATCCACCGTGACGGTCTGCTCGGCGCCGGACGGGTCGCGGCTGACCACGCTCACCTGGCCGCCGCTTCGGGTGACGGAGTGGGTGAAGAAGCCGGCCAGCAGCTGGATGCGCCCTGACTCGACGTGGGCGCGCAGGCGGGTGCCGAGCGCGCCACGGGCGGGCAGCGCGTCGGCCGCGCCGCCTCCATAACTACGGCCGGCGCTGCCCGCGCGGATGGCCCACGTGATCTGGGCGTTGTCGAGCTGGGCGAGGGCGAGCAGGGTGGTGGCGGCCGAGTGGCCGGCGCCCACGACCAGCGTGTGCCTGCCCTCGTAGGCCGCGCGGTCGGCGCCGAGCACGTCGGGCAGGGCGTGGTCGACCAGCTCGCCCGCCTCCGCCTCGCCGTACGCGGGCAGGCCGCTCGCGCCCAGGACGTTCGGCGTGACATAGGTGCCCGAGGCGTCGATGATCGCGCGGGCCCGCAACTCCTCACCGCCATCGAGACGGATCAGGAACGGGACGTCTTCGCGGCCGTTGGTCCGGACCCGGTCATAACCGAGGCGGCTGATCGCCGCCGCCTTGGCGCCCAGCCGTACCTTGTCCCCGAACAGCTTGGCCAGCGGAGCGAGATAGTCACTGATCAGCTCAGCTCCGGTGGGCAGCCACTCGGGGTCCGGCCCGCTCCAGCCGTCGGCCTCCAGCAGGCGCTTGGCGGCAGCGTCGATGTTGTACTTCCACGGGCTGAACACCCGGACGTGACCCCACTGCGCGACCGAGGCGGCCACCCGCTCGCCCGCCTCCAGGACCAGGAAGTCCTGACCGCGCTCGGCCAGGTGCGCGGCGGCGGCCAGCCCCACCGGGCCGGCGCCGATGACCACGACCGGCAACGCGCCGGGCGCGGCGGGTGCCACGATCTGCTCGATCTCGACGGCGGTGGTGCCACAGCATCTGTCACTCATGATGGCCTCTCCTGAATTCGGCGGGTCTCAGCGGATGAGCAGGGTGTTGGTGCGGGCGCGGTCCACCAGGGCGCTCGCGCGGCAGCTCGTGTCACAGACCTCGCCACGGGTCTCGTCGAAGGTGACATCGGCGGTGGAGCGGAACCGGCGGAGCAGAGCGCGCATCGCGCACCTCCTGTTTAGAAACTTGTCGAAGTAGTCAGTAGAGTGCCTCATTGATTAGAGGTATGTCAAATTAGATGGGCACCTAACTTGTGGCGGTCATCGACCATCACCGCCGCTCCCGACGATCGCCCGAACCCGCGCCCCGGCCGCCGCCGACCGCAGCCTGCGGCCCGGCGAGGTCGACGCCGAAGAGTCGGCCGCCACTCCCGCCGCGAGGTCAGCACACCGCCGTCGCGCAGGGCCGCCAGGTGGGTGGAGGTGAGGAAGCCGCGCGCCGGCAGCTACCGGCAGGCGCTACGCGACGGCCGCTTCGACCGGCGCCCCATGTTCACCCGCCTGGACGGAGACGCCGTGGTGTGGTCCGACGGCACCCGCGAACACGTCGATGTGGTGCGACGCCCGCTACCTGGTCCGCAGGCTGAAGAGCCTTGCGGGCGCACGCCGCCTCCGGGCGGGCGTGTAGCGGTGGACGGCTCACCACCGGTGACGCCTGGCCTGGTCGTGCCGCTCGGCGCCGGCAGGCGGCCGTGGCGAGGGTGCCGGCCGCGTCGGTAACCGGCACCAGCACGGCGCCCAGGGGCCGGGCAGGTCTTGGTCGGGGCCGGCCAGGCCGGCTGCGTCCTGGCCCGGGTGGCGAGGTGGGCGCGTCGCCTCACATTGCGCAGGGCTGTGTCGTCGGTACCGGTGAAGCGAACACGAAGGAAGTGAACCAATCGTGGAACCCGTGAACGTCGCAGTCATCTACTACAGCGCCACCGGCACCGTGCACGCTCTGGCGCAAGCCGCCGCCGAGGGTGCGGAAAAGGCCGGCGCACACGTACGACTGCGCAAGATCGCCGAAACGGCCCCACCGGAGGCGATCAGCGCCAATCCGGCCTGGGCCCAACACCTCCTGGACACCGCCGACGTCGCCGAGGCCGGCCACGACGATCTGGCCTGGGCCGACGCGGTGCTGTTCGGCACCCCCACCCGCTTCGGCAACCCGGCCGGCCAGCTCAGGCAGTTCATCGACACCACCGGTCCCCTGTGGTACCAAGGCAAGCTCGCGGACAAGGTGTACTCGGCTTTCACCGCCTCCAGCACCGCCCACGGCGGACAGGAATCCACCCTCCTGGCACTGGGGAACACCTTCTACCACTGGGGCGGCATCATCGTGCCCCCCGGCTACACCGACCCCGTCCAGTTCCAGTCAGGCAACCCCTACGGCACCTCCCACGTGACCGGCGACGGCCCGCCCAGCGAGGTGACCTTGCAGGCGGCCCGATACCAGGCCCGCCGCGTCGTCGACACCGTGGCCGCGCTCAAGGCCGGCCGCGCCGCCTGATCCAGCACCGAACACCGACGCGGTCAGATTCTTGAACGGAGGATGCGATGACGTCGAACGATTCCGAGGTCAGGGCGCTCTTGGACAGTCGAGTCGATGCCTGCCAGGCAAAGGACATTGAGCACTTTTCATCCTGAGTGGCGGCCTTCTTCGATGAGCTGTAGGACGAGGATGGCCTGCACGATCGTGGTGGCGCGGTGCGGGCAGCAGCGCAGCCGGGTCAGGACCTTCCAGGTCTTCAAGGTGGCAACGGCGCGTTCTCCGCAGGCGCGGATGCGGGCGTGTGCGCGGTTGACCGAGCGCTGATGGCGCGACAGCGGCGGCCGCAGCCGATGACCTTTGAACGGCGTGCGGATGCTGCCGCCCGCGCCTTGATAGCCCTTGTCGGCGAAGGTCTTGACCCCTGCGGCGGTCAGCGCGTCGATCAGGCCGGTGGCGCGTGCCGCGGTCAGGTCATGCGTGGCGCCGGGCAGCGCGGGTGAGGCCCAGACGATCCGGCCGGATGGGTCGGCCAGGACCTGCACGTTCACGCCGTGGCGTCGGTGTTTGCCGGAGTAGTACGGCCGTTCGTCGGCCAGCCTGTCGATCGGGATCAAGGTGCCGTCCAGGATGGTGTAGGCCAGCCGGTCGGCGCGTATGACGGCGGCGTGGACGTCGTCGGCGAGCATGGAGAGCAGGTCGACCGCTTCGCGGACGTAGCGCCAGGCGGTGCTGGTGCCGATGGCGAAGCCCGCAGCCAGACGCGCGTAGGTGTCGCCGTTGCGCAGGTGGGCGAGGACGAGCAGGGCCTGCCGGGACGCATCCAGGCGCCGCCATCGGCAGCGGCGCTCGGCACGCCGGGTACGGATGAGCTCGGCCAGGCGGATCAGGGTGTGATTGGACAGCGGAATCGCGGCGCGGTAAGACAGCAACGAGGCTCTCCGGTAGAGGCATCGGATCTTGGTCGACTGCTGTCTTACCGGGAGCCTCTTCTCATGCCAACTCGTCCCGGCGCCGCCCCTGCTGACCAGCGCGATCAGGTTGGAAAAGCCTCATTGATCGACTCATGTCACACTATTCTTCCGACATCGTTTATTACGATGTCGTTCCCCCTCTCCAGTTCGCGGGATTGGATGAAGTCCGCGGCAACTTTGTGCGGTGGTTTGACGAATACGATGGCCCCATCGGCCTGGAAACGCACGACCTTACCCTTGCGACGAGTGCAGACGTCGCCTTCGCGCACATGCTTCACCTGGACAGCGGAACACGCAAGAACGGGCTCCAGAGCGCGATATGGGTAAGATCGACCGTTTGTTGCCGACGGTCAAGCGACAAGTGGTTGATCACGCACGAACACATCTCAGTGCCGATCAACCCCGAGAACCTTCAGGCCTGGTTTCCGCCGGAGGAAGAACGCCGGTGACCGTCCGATGACACGGATCCGGTTCGGCAACCCCGGCCCCGCGGCGCTCGAAATGCCTGCGAGCCAGGCGTTGAAAGTGCCGAATGGTGTGGGACGAGAGCATCCCGCCGTCCAGTCGGGTCGGCGGGGTGCTCATCGGCGAGGCGTCGTCGGGCGTCGGCAGGGTGCCGGTCAGCAGATACGCGTGTCCTCGCCGTCGATGACGAGTGCCTGCCCGTCACGCAGGGTGCGGTGCGCGATGCCGTCAGCATCGTAGTTGGCCGCGACGACACCCAGGGCCTGCGACTCAGGGTGGCCCGGGGAGTCGATGTGTGGCACCACCGCGTAGTCGAGGACGCCCAGCCCGTCCCAGATCACCGGCATGCCGTAGGTCGCGGGGACGACGTGCGGGTCGTCGCAGTACTCCAGTCCGCGCAGGCTCGGCGCCAGCACGCACGGGCCGGCGCTGTATCCGGCGTAGACCACTGCGTCCCGTCGGATCAGGGCTGTCAGTGCGGTGTCGGCACCACTGCGGGCGAGCGCGTAACGCAGCATGAACACATTTCCGCCGCGCACCCAGACCATGGGAAAGCGGGCCAGCACGGCCGCGACGGCTTGGTGGGGCTGGTCGAAGAACGTGCGCAGGTCAAGCTCGGTCGGCTGCAGCCCCAGCGCGGTGAGCTCGCTGGTCTCACGCTCGACCCCGGCTCTGCGTTCGTCCGGGGGCTGGGCGTCCATGGCGTTGGCGATCACGGCGACTTCGGCCGAACCCTGCCCGCCCAGCAGCGCGAGCAACTGGTCTGGCCGATCGCCCATCCGGAAGGAGGAGAGATACATGCGCATCGAAGGACCTTAGTCGGCCTGCCCGCCGCAGAACACCGCCGTCAAGAGCTTCTCCAGGGCCTTCGGGAACTCCTGCGCCTGGTCGACTGCGGCGTCTCCGCTGGTCACCGAGGCGGTCAGGGTCTTACTGCCGTCGGGCGAGCTGTACATCAGCGCCCCGTAGCCCCCGGGAGGGCTGCCGTTGTGCTGGAAGACGGTGCCGCCGCAGTTCGGGCCCAGGTCCTGCACGAACAGCCCAAGGCCGTAGCCCAGCTTCCCATGCGGCTTGCGCATCTCGGCCAGCAGCGGGGCCGGCAGGAGCTTGCCGCCCATCAGCGCGGAGACGAACGTCTGGAGATCCTGGGTGGTCGAGATCATGTCACCGGCGCCGGCCAGCAGGGAGAGGTTCTGGCGGGTGACGTCGACCACCTTCCACTGGCCGGCGTCCTGGTAGCGGTAGTAGCCGTGGGCGTGCGGCCCGGGGAGTTGCGTCCGGACACCCGGCACCACGGTGCCCCGCAGCCCGAGCGGTCGCAGGATCCGCCGCTGCATCTCCTCGGCGTACGAGCGACCGGTGACCTTCTCGATCAGCAGCAGGGCCAGCGTGTAGTTGGTGTTGGAGTAGCTCTGGTCCGTCCCCGGCTCGAACCGCGCCGGCTTGGACAACGCGAGCCGTACCAGCTCCTGCGGCCGGTAGGTGCGGAACCGGTTGTCCACCCACTCCTTGCCCATCGCGGGGATCCCCGGCACGACCGTCCCGTCGTCGTAGTACTCGCCGGTGTAGTTGAACAACCCGCTGGTGTGCCGCAGCAGCATCCGCACGGTGATCCGCCGGTCCAGCCCGAGCTTGGGCAGGTAGCCGGCCACCGGGGCGTCCAACCCGATCTTGCCCTCGGCCACCAGTTGCAACACCACGGTCGCGGTGAAGGTCTTGGTGATACTGCCCACCCAGAACCGCCCGTTCGTCGGCGGCTTCGCGCTCTGGCCCAGCTTGCGCACCCCGGCGCTGCCGACCCACTCGCCCCGCTGATCGTGCACGCGCATCTGCAACCCGGCGTAACCGCGATCGACGAACGCCTGGACGGCCTTCTGCAGTTCCGGGCGATCCTGCCCGGCAGCGGCCTTCGGCAGGGACCTGCTGTCCGCGGCGGCCACCCCGGGTGTGGCCGCCCCGGCCAGCAGCGCGGCCGCCAGCGCCGTGACCGCCACTCCCCGGAAGACCCGCGGCATCCGGAACCTGTTGACGCCGTCGAGCACGATCTTGTCTTTGTTTGCCTTGCGCAGCCCCGAGGCCGCGATCGCTGAACCGTTCATGGCATCCAACATCGCCGACCCCGCTGATACCGGGCCGTTGCCGTGCTGACGCGACCGCTGACACGACACCGCAGCTGACGACCGCGGGGCCCGGAGCGACCGCCCCTTGGCCGGGCCGGCGCTGCAGACCCTCGCGACCGTGCCGACGGCGTGGGCGGTGATGTAGTGGCCGCTTCCCCGGCGAACCGGGCCGTCCTTGGGAATGGTGCGAGACGACGGGGTTCCCCGGTCACCGGTGAATGTCAGCGTTCGAGGCGGGCTGCGACCGCCAGGTGGTCGCTGCCGGTCGCCGGCAAGGTCCAGGTGGTGACAGGAATCGCCGCACGGGTCATGACGTGGTCGATCCGGGCGATGGGGAAGGCAGCGGGCCAGCTGAAGCCGAAACCCTCCTCCGCCGGGGCCAGCCGGGAGGTGACCGGAGCCAGGCCACGGTCATCGAGGGTGCTGTTGAAGTCGCCCAGCAGGACGACGGTGTCCAGCTCTTCCGCGGCGATGGCCGCGCCCAGTGCGGCGGCGCTCTCGTCCCTCCAGCGGGAGTCGAAGCCGTCCGGCAGCCGGATACGGACGGAGGGCAGGTGAGCGACGTACACGGCCACGTCGCCGGATGGCGTCCGCATGGTGGACCGCAGCCCTCGGCTCCAGTCTCCCCCGACATCCGCGGGCCTGATGTCCACCGGTCCGGAGTCCTCAAGGGGATATCTGGACCAGAGTCCGACGGTGCCCACGACCGCGTGGTGGGGAAGGCCGGGCGCGAGGACGGCCTCGTAGACGGGCAGGGCCCCGGGCATCAACTCCTCCAGAGCAATGAGGTCGGCTCCGACCTGCGCCAGGGTTCGCGCGGTTCCTTCGGGATCGGGATTCTCGTCGCTGACGTTGTGCTGGAGCACGGTCAGGTCGTGAGCCGCCCCCTGGTCAGCGGGTAGCAACCGCTCACCGAAGAGGCCGGCCCAGACCGCTGCGGGCAGCACCAGGGACACCATCGCGATGGCCGAGCGACGCAGCAGTGCCAGGACCATCAGCACGGGAACGGCCAGGCCACCCCAGGGAAGGAAGGTCTCCAGCAGGCTGCCGAGGTTGCCCAGGGTGTTGGGCACGACGCCGGGGAAGGCGAGCAGCACGGCCACCAGCACGGCCACCGACGCGAGGACCCGCCCGTGCGCCCAGGACGTCCGGCCCTGTACGTCCCGGTCCCGACGCCACCGCCCGATGAGACGAGGGAGCCTCACCGCGGCGCGAACCTTCCGATCTTCGATGCTCACACGCCCGACCGTAGGGGTCACCGTCTGTCCTGTGCACCGCCGGCCGGCCCCTCGATGTTCTGCACGCCGCCCCGTGAACGGTGGAAGCCGCCGTTGAGGGTGACCGCCTATGCCGGCCACTCTGCGATCCGGGCAAACTGTAGCCGAATCACCACACGGGAGACGCCAACGTATGAATACGCCACCATCGACACCTGGAGCCGAGCGGACTGACGGATCATCCGTCCAGATCGGCGCTCTCGTTCCGCTGACCCGGCCTGGCTGGGTCGAGGCGGGCCGGCACCTGCTCGCTGGACTCGAGCTGGCCGTTCGCAAAGTCAATGACGCCGGCGGGATCGCCGGAAGACCACTCGAGCTGGTGGTCCGAGACACCGCGGCTGATCCGCAGAGGGCCGCGGCGGCCGTGGATGAGTTGGCCCGCCTGGGCGTGGCCGCCTTGGCGGGGGAGTATCACAGCGTCGTCGCTCGTGCCGCTGCCGCCAGGGCCGACGCCCTCGGCCTGCCGTTCCTCTGTTCGTCGGCGGTTCTCGACGCGCTCACCGAACAGCCGACGGAATGGGTCGCGCGCCTCGCCCCGGCGCAGTCCCGCGGCTGGCAGATCTACGCGGACTTCCTCCTCGGCGCGGGCTACAGCCGAATCGCCGTAGCAGCCGAGTCGAGTGTCTACTGGGCGTCCGGGGCCCGCATTCTGCGGGACTACCTCGCTCCACGCGGCGGCACCGTCATCGAGCTCGACATGCGCGCGCTCACCCCCACGGCCGTGTGCGACGAACTCGTCGACAATCGCGCGACAGCCCTCCTTCTCCTGGTCGGCAACCCGGAGCCGGCAGTGTCGATCGTCAAGTCTGTCCGCCGCGACCAGCGCCTCGCCGAGATCATGATCGGTGCTCCGGCCGGGCAACCGGAGTTCGCCGAATGGGTGACGTCGCTGGGCGACGACGGCGCCGCGATCCCGTTCCTGCGCTACCTGCCCGAGCGCCTCAGCCCACTCGGTGCACGAGTCGAGACGGCCCTCCGCGAGCGGCTGGCCGAAGCGCCCTCCTTCGTCGCCTTCGAGGGCTACGACGCGGTCGCCGTCCTCGCCGATGTGCTGCGTTCTCACGGCACGGACCGGGCGCGCACTGCCGAATCCTGGCCGCGCGTCGCGGTCGAAGGCACCCGCGGGCAGATCCAGTTCTCCCGCACGCCGGGCATCAGCGTTTGGCAATGGGCTTGGGCGCCGATCCAAGTCGTCGATCGAGATCCGGCGGAACCCGATCGCTTTCGGACCCTTCACACCGGCTGAGAGAGGGCGACTGTGGGGTCCTGGAACTCCGTCCCGTAGGAGCCTCCGGTGCCGCGGCCGGCGAGGTCGCCCCGTTCCTACCACCCCATGCCGGGAGCATCGGTAAGATCACGTCTACGCAGATCTTGGAGTGTCCAGTGGGTGTTCAGTTACCGGGCCAGGTCCAACTGGCCCTGGCATTGACTGGCCTGTCCGTGCCCGACCTGGACTCCGAGCAGTTGCTGGCGTCCGGGCGACGGTTGATCACCTTCGCTGACACCTTGCGGTGGGAGAGCGAACGGGCGGACGGGGCGGTCGGACGCGTCGGGGCCGACAACTCCGGCCACGGCATGGCCGCCATGCGGGCCAGCGTGGAGGGCGACGAGGGCGCCCGGGCGCAGACCAGGGACATCGTCAGGGCCGCGCTGGCCACTGCCGGCGGCCACGTCTCGGCGAGCTTTCTCTGGGCGGCTCTGAAGGTGTCGCTCGTCGCGGCCGCCGTTGTCCTGATCATGAAGCTGAGGGCCGCGGGCTTCTTCGGGATGGCGGGAGCCGCCATCTCCCGGGCCGCCGTCGAGGGCACCAGAGCGCTCATCGGCTTCCTCCTGCGCACGACGTTACGGCTGCTGAGCGGGCTCTGCCGCTGGCTGTTCGAGCGGGCGGCGGCGCTCCTGGCGAGGCGGCGGGCCGCCCGCGCCATCAAGTCGCCCGGTACGGCCGCTACCCCCGCGAAGGGCACGCCGGCCGCACCGACAGCACCCACTGCGCCGGCGCAGCCGCAGTCCCGCGCCGAAGAGATCGCCCGGCATTTCTCGCCGAACCCCAAAGCAGCGAGGCAGGCCGAGACGGCGGCGAAGGACGCCTCGGAGACCGCCAGGCAGGTCGAGGCCTGGCAGAAGGCGAAGAGGCCCACGTGGAACCCCGATGACTCATGAGAACGGTCAGACGTCCAGCGCGCCCCGCTCGACGACTGTCACGGTGTCGAGCTCGGCTTCGCGATGGATCGCCGACCTGGCCATGACCTTGCCGGAGTCGGCCTGGTGCAGCTCGGCCAGGTCGGCACACCGGTCGAGCAGCAGCCGCAGCACGGCCCCGTCGAGCCTGCCGATCGTGGCGCCCACCTCACCGCTGCCCCAACGGTCGCCGAGGGCGGCGAGGTCCGCCTGGAGCCGTGCGGCCTCCCCCGTCACCGCGCGAGCCACCTCGGAGAGCTCGGTCCCCGAGAGCGCGAGACTCGAATGGGTCACCATGCTTCCAAGGTCGTCAAAGTCTTGTGGCCTCATGAGTGACATCATCACCCCCCTGACTGACGAAGTCGATCAGCCGGCTATCGCGCAGGTGGCCGGGGTACCTCCCACTCCCTCGGCGAGCGAGCCGCCGCCACGCTGAAGGCCGGCAGAAGTCCTGACCAAGCTGCGCTCGTCAGCCGGGCGGCCGGTGCGGGCCGGCAGCGCCGCCCCGTCTGCTGTGGGCAGGGCGCTCCCCGCGCACGCGGAGATGGGTTTTGTGCGGAGCTGGCCCCCGCGTGGCTGCGGCCCATGACCGGTCAGGAGGCGTTGCCGACAGGTCGGGATGACCGCGCCGGGGGCGTACCAGGAAGCCGGGGACGTCGAGCGTGAACAAGTGGCGGTTGCGGTGGTTCTGGTCGAAGACCAGCCATGCGGGGCCGGCGTCGCGCTCGTACATGATGCGAACGATGTCGCGGTCCGCCTCGGCACCCTCGCGTGGTCATCTCGATTCCGCGAGCATCTCCGGTTTCGCTAAGTAGCGCCAAGTAACGTTCCGTAACAGGCCTGTCCGGGGACGCTCGCAGGAGACCATTCGACCTCGACGAACGGGAGTCCTGTCATGCACCGTCCCCTGCTCGCCCTCCTGACGGCCACAGCCGCAGCCGGCACCCTGCTGCTCGGCACCGCCCCCGCCGCCAGCCCCGACCCAGGTGCGCCCGTCACCGCGAGCCAGTGCACACAGGGAGGAGGTCGAGTCTGGGGTCCCGGCATCTTCGGGGAGTACCTGTGCATCGGCGGCCGTTACCACTATCACCCGATCAACGACCGATAGGCCGACCCATCCGAAGGGCTTGCCCCTTTGGGCGGGGCAAGCTCTTCGTTGCGTTATTAGGGCAGATCTCTTCTCGCAAGCCGTTGGCCTCAGAGTGGCGGCCCGCCGTAGCTACAGCGGTCCCAGGCCTACGCGGCGGCAAGCTGTAGACCTCTCCCGCCGGAGGGCCGACGGGGCATGGTGCGCAGCCCACCACGCAACCGTCCAAGCCCGTGATCCGTGGGTTCGCGGCGCACCCCCCGGCGGTTCCCGTCAGATGGATAACTCTGGCGATCCACTGCTCACAACAGGCCCTAACGTTGGTCCATGTCCGAAATGCCATCACGGGTCGAACTGCGCCCGCTCACCCTCTCCGACCAGGACGAGTTCTGCTCGCTCGTGCAGGCCAGCGCCGAGCTGCACATGCCATGGATGCAGCTGCCCGCGACCGCGGAGGAGTTCCGGGTCTGGATGCGCCGCTTCGACGACGGCACCAACCTGGGCTTTCTGATCCGTGTCCGGGAGACCGGCGCAGCCGCCGGCACGGTCAACATCAACTCGATCATCCGGGGCCGCTACCAGGGCGCGTCCCTCGGCTATGCAGCCTTCGCCCCGTCCGCAGGGCAGGGTTACATGACCGACGGGCTCACCGTCACCCTGCAGCACGCCTTCACCGACCTGCGCCTCCACCGGCTGGAGGCCAACATCCAGCCGGCGAACAAAGCATCCCTGGCCCTGGCCCAGCGCCTGGGCTTCCGTTATGAAGGGCTGTCGCCCGCCTATCTCTACATCGACGGGGCCTGGCGCGACCATGAACGCTGGTCCATCACCGCACCAAACCCCTGGAAACCCGATCCCTCCCTTCCAGAGGCATGAGCCGCACGGCGCCGCTTGGGAAACACGTCCCAGAGACGAGTGGTTCCGACTTACCCATCTTGGGCACGGGCGGGATCAGCAATGAGCAGGGCTCATAAGATCGAGCACCAGCCGATTCCCCCAATCGTTGGTGAAGGCGGCACTCATGCCCTGGTAGTGCACTCCGACGAACGGGTTGGAGTGGAACATCACGGCGATCCACCGCAACGAGCGGTCGGCGTTCAGACGGGCGAGGTAGCCGATGTTCCCCATCCCGCCGCCCCCACCGGACATCCATCCTGATCCGTCCGGCAGCGGGCTCTCGAAATTTGTGTCCACCTCGTCGATGCCGTGCTCCTCAATGGCCCGGGCCACATCGAACGGTCCTCCGACGCGGAAGGGAATCGGCTGCCCGGCATCCGGGTGGTACGCCCCTGGACCGTCAACATGCAACTCCAAGCCAGTGTCGTCCGGCCGGTACAGCCCGTCACGGAGCGGCATCTCCCTGGCCTTCCAGAGCTCCTCCACCATTCCCACAGCCCACCCCACCGTCAACAACTACCAAGACCCGCCGCGCGCCCGCCGGCCGGTTTCCCCTTCGTATTCGTCGTACGGGCGCGCGGCAGCGAGCGGGCTCAGCCGGCGGGGCGGTAGACGAGGATCATGGTCCCGGTGGTGGTCTGGGCCGACTGCTCCAGTTCCAGGCGCTTGAGCGGGCTGTCGGTGCCGAACAGGCGCCTGCCCGCGCCGGCCACGACCGGCGAGACCATCAGTCTGAGCTGGTCGAGCAGGTCCTGCTCCAGGAGTGAGCGCACCAGGCCGGGGCTGCCTGCGACGCCGATGTTGCCGCCCGGCTCGCTCTTGAGTCGGGCGATCTCCTCGGTCAGGTCGCCTTTGAGGAGTGTGGTGTTCTGCCAGTCGGCCCGGTCGAGGGTCGTGGAGGCGACGTACTTGTGTGCGGCGTTGATGTAGCTCGCGAACGGCTCGTCGGTCGAGGTGGGCCAGTATCCCGCCCACTCCTCGTAGGTGACGCGGCCCATCAGGACGGCGTCCTGGGCGTCCATGACGGCGTTCATCTCGGCTGCCATCTCCTCGTCGAAGGCGGACTGCCACTTGTCCGGCGACTCGGTGACGCCGTCGAGGGAGATGAACAGGCTGGAGACGACTTTACGCATGATGCACTCCTTCTGAAGTGTCCAACGGATACCAGAGTATCCATTGGACACTCCGGTGTATAGCAGATATGGGGCGACATGGTTGGCCGTGATGCCGCCCATGGGGTTCTCCTCGGCAAGGGAGTGTCAGGACACCCCTCGCGAGGACGCCAGGCAGATCCGCACGGTGATGCGTGATGCCCGGCCGTGCCCGCAGCGTCAGCCGGCCAGCTCGCGGGCAGGTTCCCCAATCTGGCTCGGGGCCTCATTTCTCTGCCGGAGGGAGACCAGCGCGAGCGCGGCGAGTCCGACGAAGATCGGCGCACTGACCCAGGCCGCGGCGTTCAGCCCGGCGGCGAAGGCCTCTTGCGCTGCGCCGAGGAGGGCGGCGCCCCCCTCCCCGGCCTCGGCGGCGGCCACGGCGGCGCCAGCAACGCTCTCGCGCGCCACGCGCGCCGCCTCGGCGGACACCCCCGGGGGGAGCGTCGTTTCCAGCGTCCCCTGGTAGACGGCGGTGCTCAGCGTGCCGAGCGCCGCCACACCCATGGCCACACCGAACTCGCCTCCGGTCTCCGTCAGCGCGGCGGCCGACCCGGCCTTTTCCGGCGGGACCGAACTCATGATCAGCCCGTTGCCCAGCGCCATGGGCAGCGCGATGCCGGTGGAGGCCAGCACCAGCCCGACGATCAGCAGCCCGAGGCCGCCCTCCGCGGCGACCTGCGTGTGCAGGAAGAGACCGGCCGCGCCGACGAACAGGCCAGTCGCCATGAGGTGCCCCGTGGAGAAGCGCCTGGCCAGCACCGGCGCGAGCATCATGGCCGCGATCATCGTCAGGCTCTGCGGCACCAGCCACAGTCCCGCCCGCAGCGGGGACAGCCCTTCGACGGTCTGGAGGTAGACCGTGGAGAGCAGGGTGGTGCCGGCCATGACGATGCCGCCCAGCAGCATGACGGCCAGCGTGGTAGAGATCCCCCGGTTGGCGAACAACCGCAGGTCCAGCAGGGGATCTGCGAGCCTTAGCTGCCGGCGCGCGAACGCCAGGCCGAAGGCGGCGCCGGCCAGCACGGCCGCCAGGGCCATCGGCTGCCAGCCGTCCCTGGCGATGCTCTTCAGTCCGTAGACCGTCGGCAGGATCGCGGCCAGCGACAGCAGCACGCTCGCCGGGTCCAGTCGCCCCGCGCCCGCCGTCCGGTACTCGGGGAGCAGCACGGGTCCCAGGGCCAGCAGGACCACCATGAAGGGCACGCCGAGCAGGAACGCCGAGCCCCACCAGAAGTGCTCCAGCAGCACGCCTCCTACCAGCGGACCGATCACCACACCGACCATGAAGCAGCTGAACCACAGGCTCAGCGCGGTGGTCATCTGCCGCTGGTCGCGGAACATCGTGCGGATCAGGGCCATGGAGGACGGCATCAGAGTTGCCCCGGCCATCCCGAGCAGCGCCCTGGCCGCGATGAGCATCTCGGGACTGGTGGAGTAGGCGGCGACCACCGAGGCCACCCCGAAGGCGGCGGAGCCGATCAGCAGCAGCCGGCGCCGGCCGATCCGGTCGCCCAGCGTCCCCATGGTGACCAGGAACCCGGCGATCATGAATGAGTAGATGTCCATGATCCACAATTGCTGGGTGGCGTCGGCGCCGAGGTCGGCGCTGAGGTGAGGTAGGGCCAGATACAGGACGCTCACGTCCAGCGACATCAGCAGCGTGGTCAGGGCCAGCACGGCCAGCCCGATCCACTCCCGGCGTCCTGCCAGTGACGTTTCGGTCATGGGGAAGTCCTTTCCGTACGGCTCAGCCGTACCGATCAGGTGGTTGGGGAGGACGTCCCACAGGCGTCCGTCCAGGTCGCGGAAGCCGCGGGAGTGAATGACGCCCTCGCCCTGGGACTCGCCCGCCGCCCGCCCTCCGGCGGACACCGCGGCGTCGGTCAGCTCGTCGACGCGCTCGCGGCAGTCGATCTCGGGACCAGCGCCACTTTCTGCACGGCGGCGGTGTCGGCGGGCTCCCTGCCGGTGATGGTCCCGAAGGACGGCCCGGTCACGAGCAAGGCGTAGATGTGCTCGTCGACAACCATGCAGCCGGCCTCGTCGGTCGTGAGGTCGGCGTCGAAGGGGAAGCCGAGCTTGATGTAGAGGTCGATCAACGCCTTCAGGTCACTGACGTGCAGGCTTGGTGAAGATCTTGGTCGCCGTGTCGGTCTCCTGTTATCTCCGGGATACTTAGCGTCCGTCGGACACAAGATGTACGCTAGACACACAGTGGCCAGGTTGGCAACTCTCAATGTGAAGGAGGACGGATGGCGACCGACGAAGACGGCGCGCTCGGCTTGCTCTGGAATCAGGAGGAGCGGGTGGCCAGGAAAGCGCGGCCCGCGCTCAGCCTCGAGGCGATCGCCCGCTCGGCCATCGAGATCGCCGACCGCGACGGCATCGCCGCGGTGTCCATGCAGCGCGTCGCCGGCGACCTCGGCTTCACCAAGATGTCGCTCTACCGCTATGTGGCCAACAAGGCCGAACTCATGGCCGTGATGATCGACACGGCTGTCGGCGAGCCACCCAGGCTGGGCCGCGTGCCCGGTGGCTGGCGGCCCAAGATGGAGGAGTTCAGCAGATTGCTGGCCGAGACATGGGAACGCCATCCGTGGCTGCCGTCGGTGACGGTAGGCAACCGGGTGATGGGGCCCAACGAGATCGGCTGGATCGACTCCGCGGTCAGCGCGCTCTCCGAGACGTGCCTGACGGGGGGCGAGCGGATGGCCACGGTGTTCCTGCTGTTCGCGCATATCCGCAATATCCACTCCACCGCCTCGGCGGGCACCCAGCCCTGGACCACCGAAGGCAGCGTGGCCGTCACCATCGGCGAGCTCATGGCCAGACACGGCGCGCGCTTCCCCGACCTCACCCGGGCCATGGCCGAGACCGGCGACCTGCTCGACGACAACGGGCGCCGGTTCGGCCTTGACTGCATCTTCAACGGGATAGCCGGGCTGATCGCGCAACGGGAACGTCCGTAAGGCGTGATGGTCGCGACTCGTCACCGCCGGCGTCTCCTGGCACCGTCCCGGGGTCGCCGGGCGATCAGATGAGCCGGCACTTCAGGTGGAGAACCCCGTGGTCGAATGCGCGATGCGACTCCAGGCGCATTTTCAGGGGTCGGGCATCTGCCGGGAAGAGGCGTGGCCCCTGGCCGCCGGTAAGCGGATAGCGGAAGAGGTTGAGCTCGTCCACCAGACCGTCGGCGATCATGGCGCGTACCAGCGTGCCGCTGGCGCCGGCGAAGACGTCGCCGTCGACCCGATTCTTGAGCCGCCGGATCGCGTCGGGGTCATAAGGGCCGAGGATCGTCGAGTTTCGCCAGGAGGGTGCCGGTGACGATCGATGGTCCTGCACCGGTCGCCGTGAACGCGATGCCGGTGCCGGCTACGGAGGTGACACTGCTTGTCACTGTCTCGTTCCTTCCTCCAGAGGACCCACTGGAGAGGGGATACCATCACCGGCAGAGGTCTCTGCTGGAACAGCTGATGGGGGGGTCAAGAATCGCGGTTCGGGCCCGAGCCGATCTGCTGCTCAACCGCCCCCACCAAGACCACAGCCACCGACCACCTCATGGCACCGACGGCGCCGGTCGGATCCGATCCCCCGCGCTCTGTTGAGCCAGCGAGGCGGCAGGGTCCACGCCGTTGTTCCCGGCCATCGCCTTCTTCTCCTTCGATCTTGACTCGCTGTCACGGCCGTAGGCTCGAGGAGATGCGGTAGTACATCGCCGGTCGTACCGGAGCCGACGGCGTTACCGCGCCGGTTGCGCGGTCGGACGACGCGGTACCGCCCTGGGGCCGATGCGGGCGAGCGGTTCCGCGAACGACGCTGGGCGGCATGCGAACACGAGTGATCACCGCCTTGGCCCTCGCCCTGACGTTCACCGCCTCCGCCTCCGTGGCCCACGCCGACCCCGAGGCCGCCGCGAACATCGTTGACGTCGTCGTCGAGACCTCCGGTTTCACGGCGCCCGCGTCCATGCCCGCCGGAGCCACCACTTTCAGGATCCAGTCGCCCGACCCTGAAGGCGCCTACCTGGGAGTGCTGCGGGCCGGGCCGGGCGTGTCGTTGCAACAGGTCATTGCCGACCTGGAGCGCGCCTACGACCGCGCGAACCCGGAGGACGCGCTGGCCGCCGCCCGGAAGCTGGCCAGGGAGGTGGTCATGCACGGCGGCGCGGCCGTCCTGCCGAGCACGCCCGTCTCCTACACCACGGAGCTGACCGCGGGCACCTACCATCTGATCGACTTCAAGGAGGTCGGCAGGCCCGGCCTGGCCGAGAAGGTCCGGACGCTGCGCGTACGGCCCGCGCCATGGCGCCCGTCTCCGCCGGCCGCAGCGGCCCAGATCACGCAGTACCGGGCCCCCGACGGCACGAGCCGGTTCGAGGCGCCCGCCACGATCCGTTCAGGGCGGCCGGTGCGTGTGCTGAACAGGTCGCGCCAGTTCAACGAGGCCATCCTCATGCCGGTACGGCCCGGCACCACCCGCGAGCAGGTGGGCGCCTACTTCACGGCGATGGACGAGGGCGGCCAGGCGCCGTATCCGTTCACGGGCCGACCGGTCGGCCTGGTCCCCATGTCTCCAGGACAGTCGGCGGTAGTACGTGCGGACTTGTCTCCTGGCACGTACGCGCTGGTCACCTGGCTGCCCGACTACCGCACGGGCCGCGGGCACGCGGCTCAGGGCATGCACGAGATCCTCACCGTGGAGTGACCGGACTGGGGGCGCGGTCGAGGTGCCGCCGGCCTGGATGCCCTCGGTGTCGGCGATCTCTATGGCCGCCCTCGCGATGGCAAGGAGCGGTGAGCGCGGGTCTCTCGCGAGCGGGTCGCGGCCGTTCGTCCTGGAGCATGTCGACCGAATCCAAGTATCTGCTATACACCGGAGTGTCCAATGGATACTCTGGTATCCGTTGGACACTTCAGAAGGAGTGCATCATGCGTAAAGTCGTCTCCAGCCTGTTCATCTCCCTCGACGGCGTCACCGAGTCGCCGGACAAGTGGCAGTCCGCCTTCGACGAGGAGATGGCAGCCGAGATGAACGCCGTCATGGACGCCCAGGACGCCGTCCTGATGGGCCGCGTCACCTACGAGGAGTGGGCGGGATACTGGCCCACCTCGACCGACGAGCCGTTCGCGAGCTACATCAACGCCGCACACAAGTACGTCGCCTCCACGACCCTCGACCGGGCCGACTGGCAGAACACCACACTCCTCAAAGGCGACCTGACCGAGGAGATCGCCCGACTCAAGAGCGAGCCGGGCGGCAACATCGGCGTCGCAGGCAGCCCCGGCCTGGTGCGCTCACTCCTGGAGCAGGACCTGCTCGACGAGCTCAGACTGATGGTCTCGCCGGTCGTGGCCGGCGCGGGCAGGCGCCTGTTCGGCACCGACAGCCCGCTCAAGCGCCTGGAACTGGAGCAGTCGGCCCAGACCACCACCGGGACCATGATCCTCGTCTACCGCCCCGCCGGCTGAGCCCGCTCGCTGCCGCGCGCCCCGTACCGGACGAATACGAAGGGGAAACCGGCCGGCGGGCGCGCGGCGAGCAATCGCAGCGACGGGAGGTTCTTCTTCAGGGGATCGTGTGTCGGTCAAGCGCCGCACAAGGGGAGAGACGTCGAACGCGTCGCGGCCTTCCAGGGACATACGGAGCCGTCTTCACCAGCGGCAGAATCTCAACCCGGATCACCCGCGGAATGCATCACATCATCTCAGAAGAAGCCATGAAACTCGTCAGCGCCCGGTACGACACCGAGGCGCGGACGAGTTTCGCTTTTCCCTGGCGGAAGCTCCGACCTTCATCTACTTCGAAGAGGTGAGCGCATTATGGCACGAGTGCACTTCTCGGTTCTCGGACCTCTGACGATTAGGCGCGATGGCATAGCTGCGCCGCTTACGAGTAGCAGGCTACGTACGCTGCTGGCATCGCTCCTTCTCCACCCTAATCACGTTGTCACCGTCGAGCAGTTGATCGAACGACTATGGAGCGATTCCTCACCGCAAGACCCCCGTCGCGTCGTGCAGACCATTGTGGCGCGCCTCCGCCAGGTGCCCGGCCTGAGCGATGTGATCTGCACTCGGCCAGGCGGGTACACCGCTCGCGCAGCGGATCACCAGCTCGATCTGCTGGAGTTTCAGCAGCTCATGGAGGCTTCCGCTCATGCCGGCGATCCGGAGAGCGAGGCCGATCTTCTCCGCCGGGCACTCTCTCTGTGGCGTGGCTCAGTATGCGAAGACGTGGACTCTGAGACGCTACATCATCTTGAAGTTCCACCGCTGACCGAACAGCGCCTTCAGGCTGTCGAGCGGCGAATGGACCTCGACCTGCGATTGGGCCGGGACGGCGGACTGGTGGCCGAGCTCAGGGCGCTGACTGCTGAGCACCCGTTACGCGAACGGTTCTGGGTCCAGCTCATGACGGCGCTTTGTCGAGGCGGCCGACAAGCGGAGGCGCTCGACACTTACCGCACAGTTTTCCGGCTGTTCCAGGACGATCTGGGCATCGCTCCTGGCGATGAATTGAAGTTGCTCCATCAAGCGATTCTCACCGGTCACCATGAACGCTTCCCGCTGCTCGTCCGGCGGGCAGCCGAGCACCGCAGCATGTCGATATTCAAGGGTTCGATCGCTGCCGCCCACGCTGATAGCACGGACACGATCGGTGAGGCATCCGCGGAACCCTTCGCCAACGTATCCGTCGCCACTGCAGTTTTCCCGCCTCAGGAAATTCCTCCACACATATCACATTTTGTTGGTCGGGTCAGCGAAGTGGATCTGCTCAACAAGGTTCTGGACGAAAGAGGTACGAGCGCCGACTCGGCGCCCAAGGTGATCGTCATCGTGGGGAACGCCGGAATCGGCAAGACCGCCCTCGCCACGCATTGGTGTACGGCAGTTGCGCCCGACTTCCCCGACGGCCAGCTGCATGTCAATATGCGAGGATTCGAAACACTACCTCCGCTCGACCCGGCAAGCGCCTTGGCCATGCTTCTCCGCAGCTTGGGAGTGCCTCCGCAAGAGATTCCGCCTGATCTGGCCGCAGCCTCAGCACTCTTCAGAACACGCACGGCGGGACGACGCATGATCGTCTTCCTCGACAACGTGTCGGACACCGAACAAGTCCGGCCGCTCCTACCGGGACGCGGTTGTATCGCAGTGATCACCAGCCGGAACCAGCTGCGTGGGCTGGTGGCTCGAGAGGCGGCCGTGAGGATCAGCCTGCCCCCACTGGACATGCCCGACTCGCTCCGGCTGCTGGCCAGCGTGGCAGGCGAAAGCCGTATCAGCGCCGAGGACACTCAGGCTCGGCGCCTCGCAGACCTCTGTGACAAATCGCCGCTCGCTCTGCGCATCATCGGCGAGCGCATCGCCCGACAGCCGGACATGTCTCTGGCCGCGTTCGTCGACGAGCTCAGTAGAGGCCACAAGCGATTGGACGCCTTCGACTCCGGCGACGATGCAGGCACGGACCTGCGCACAGTGCTTTCATGGTCGTATGAGAGCCTCGACGCGCAGACGGCACGCGTGCTGCGATTGGTCGGCGGGCTGTATCCAGGGGCCGATATCGGCCTAGCCGCCGCAAGCGCCATCTCGGCCCTGCCGGCTCACCAGGCGCGGCGCCACCTGGATCGGCTGGTGGCCACCCATCTGGTGGAGCAGCGTGATCGTGACCGCTACCACTTGCATGATCTGGTGCGCGCGCACGCGGCTGAGCAGACACTGCATCACGATTCCTCCGCCGACCGCGTCGATGCGATCTCCCGTCTGCTCGTGTGGTTCATGCACGCCCTATGCGCCGTTGACGTCATTTTCGCGCCCGACCGTCACCGCGATCCCTTGCCGGAGCCGGCGGAAGCCGTCGCGATCGTCAGTTTTGCCGATCCTCGCGCCGCCCTGCAATGGTGCGAGCTGGAGTATCACACTCTCGCGGTCCTGCCCGCATGGGCGTACGCGAACGAGGCCTTCAGCGCCTCGTGCCAGATCGCCTACCTCCTGGAGAACTTCCTGGCCCATTACAAGGACCTGCATGTCCTCATCGACAGTCACCAGGCGGCGATAAAGGCGGCAAGGGAAAACGGTGACTCCCGGATGGAAGGTCACCTGCTGAACGCCATGGGAAACGCCAACGCCGAGCTCCACCGGCGCGACGAGGCAACTCGCTGTTACGACGACGCACTTTCCGCATTCCGCTCCTGTGACGACCTCGACGGCAAGACCAAAACTCTCGGGAACATGGCCATGCTTGCGATCGACGCAGGCGATTACAAGACTGCCTGGCCTCAGTGCATCGAAGCCCTGGACCTGGCGACGCGACTCGGCAATGCGCGTGGCCGGGCGCACAATCTCGATAATCTCGGGGAAATCCACTTTGGCTTGGGGGATTTTCTCGAGGCAATCCAGTGCTGGCGCGAGGCGCTGGAGATCAACCGGCGAGGTGGGTCGCTGTTTCTGCAGGCGATCAACTTGACAAACCTCGGCCGCGCATCCGCCGCACTCGAAAGACATCGGCAGGCGATCACCAACTATCAGGAGGCCATCTCCATTACCCGAAGCCTGGGCAGCGACCGCTGCCTCGCAGCAGCCAACCTGAAGCTTGGCGATTCGTACCGTGCTCTGGGCGATGAATCGGCTGCCCAAAGCGCCTGGACGGAGGCATTCGATTTCTATTCGAACTCTGGTGATCCCAAGTCCGAGGAGGTTCGGCTGCGGCTCACGTCGCTGGATATCTAGTCTCCGGCATCGATGCGTTAATGTCGCAGTCACATCAACACGAGATATGGCGTCGAACACTCTGGGAAATGAGTCGGACGGTGTGTGGTCAATTGTAAAATGGAATGGAATGACATTGGTCGACCGCCTGACCACCTCCGCGTGGCCGGACTGCTACGCCCTGGCCGTCGCCTGGCGGGCCGAGCACGGCCACCTGGACATCCCCACCGGCAACATCACCGATGACGGCATCCTCCTGGGCCGGCAGCCCCGCCCACCGGAGATCGGCCAGGACGACATCGCCGACGGAGCGCGCATCGACCGACGGGCGGTTGCCGAAAGAACTCGCTGCTACAGGGGCATCAGTCGACGGAACGTGCGAGGTCTCCCTGGATCGGCGCGGCACGCTGTCCGCCGTTCATCCGGTGGGCCCGTGCCCGTGCGGCGGCTGACCCGCCGGACGCCGATCAGCCGCAGCCGCTTGGGGAGCAATCGGTGGGTGGGCAGCACGCCCGGAGGGAGATCTGCAGGTCGCTCAACGCCTGACCGATGCGAGCCGGGTCGGCCCGGTAGTAGACCGCCTTCCACTCCCGGCGGGATGTCAACACGCCGCCATCGCGCAGGGTGGCCAGATGGGTGGAGGCAGCCGACTGGGCAAGGTTCATACGTTCGGCGACCTCGTTGACCGTCAACTCGATCCCGCCGGCGAACAGCATGAGGATCTGCTGACGCGTGTCACTGGCCATCGCCTTGAGAAACCCGCGCGCCGCCTCGGTCAGCTCGATCCCATCCGTGCTCATGGTCATAGCATCACCCCAGATCATCATATTGTCATTTCATGATTTGAGGATATGATCTGGGCCATGAGTTCTTCGGAAGCGTTCGAGACCCTTGATGTCGTTGTCATCGGCGGCGGTCAGTCCGGCCTGGCCGCCGCGCGCGCCCTGTTGGAGGCCGGACTGCGCCCCGTCGTCCTGGAGGCCGGTGACCAGGCCATCGGCTCGTGGCCCGCGTACTACGACAGCCTCACCCTGTTCTCTCCCGCCCGGCACAGCACGCTGCCCGGCCTGCCGTTCCCGGGCGATCCCGACCACCACCCGCACCGCGACGAGGTCGTCACCTACCTGACCCGCTTCGCCGACCAGGTGCAGGCCGGCGGCGGCGAGATCCGTACCCGGACCCGGGTGGAGGCCGTCGAACCCGACGGCCGGGGCGGCTTCGTCGTGCGCACCGCGGACGGCTCGCAGCTGCACGCCCGGGGCGTGGTGGCGGCCAGCGGTTCCTTCGGCAACCCGCACGTTCCGGCCCTGCCCGGCCAGGACGCCTTCACGGGGCGGCTGCTGCACGTGGCCGACTACCGCGAGCCCAAGTCGTACACCGGCCGGCGTGTCGTCGTCGTCGGCGGCGGCAACTCCGCCGTCCAGGTCGGGCACGAACTCGCCGAGGTCGCCACCGTCACCCTGGCCACCCATGCCCCCATCGCCTTCGCGCCCCAGGTCATCGGCGGGCACGACATCCACCACTGGCTCACCACCACCGGCTTCGACCAGCTTCCGCCCGCCTGGCTGGCACCGCTGCTCAGCGCACCCCTGGTGCTCGACGAGGGCCACTACCAGGCCGCGTTCGAGGCCGGCCGGTGGGACCGCAAGCCCATGTTCACCGGCTTCGACGGCGACCGGGTGATCTGGGCCGACGGCACGCCCGAGCGGGTCGACACCGTGCTGTTCGCCACCGGCTACCGGCCGAACCTCGGCTACCTGCGCCCGCTCGGCGCCCTCGACGACACCGGCGCGCCCCTGCACGCGGGCGGCATCTCCACCACCTGCCCCGGGCTCGTCTACGTCGGCCTGGAGTTCCAGCGCTCCTTCGCCTCCAACACCCTGCGCGGGGTGATCCACGACGCCGAATACGTCACCGCCCCGCTGGCCGCCCACGTGCGCGGCAGCGCGGCCGCGGTCTTCGGAGGGGCCTGACCGTGGGGCCCCCGGTCGTCACCGCCGGCCTGGTCATGCTGCTGGTGGCGACCATGCTCACCATCGGCACCGCGCTCACCGTGGAAGGCTTCACCACCTTGCTGCGCCGCCCGCACGCGCTGGCGGCGGCCACCGCGGTGAACGTCGCCGTGGTGCCGGCTGTGGCGGTGGCGCTGGTGCACGGGCTGGCCCTGGACGGGCCGGTCGCCTACGGGATCGTGCTCGCCGCCGCAGCACCCGGCGGCGGCACCGGGACGCTGCTGGCCTACCACGCCCGCGGCGATCTGGCCCTGGGGGTCAGCCTGCAGGGCGCGCTCGCCGTGCTCGGACTGCTCGCCGTGCCCGCCTGGAGCCTGGCCGCGCCCTACGCCGGCGCGGCCATCGGCGGCGCCGCCACCGCCCAGGTGGTCGCCATGCTCATCGCCCAGCTGATCCCCATCGCAGCGGGCATGTGGCTGCGCGCCCGCCGACCGACCCTCGCCGAGCGGGTGCACAAGCTCAGCCGCAGGGTGGCCGACCTGCTGCTGGTGACGATGACCGGCTACATCCTCGCCACCACCGCCACCCAGCTGGCCGCCATCCCCGCCACCGGCTACGCCACCTTCGCCCTGCTGTCGCTGGTGTGCCTGGCCGCCTACGCCACCCCCGCCCTGGCCACCCCGGCCGCCCGGCGAGCGGTGGCGATGACCACCACCGTCCGCAACCTGTCGCTGGCGCTGCTGGTGGCCGGGCTGTCGGCCGACGCCACCCGGGTCAGCCTCACCGTGCTGGCCTACGCCCTGGTCATGTACGCCGTCGCCGCGCTCGCCCTCGTCCTCCTGCGCAAGAGCGCCCTGTTGGAAAGGATCTCGCCTGATGCCTCATCAGCCTGACCTCGTCCTGCCCGAAGTCGATCAGTCCGGCGCAGCTCTGCCGGTCGTCGTGATCGGCGCCGGGCCGGTCGGCTTGGCCGCGGCCGCCCACCTGATCGAGCGTGGCCTGCCCTTCGTCGTCCTGGAGTCCGGTCCCGTCGCCGGCTCCTCGGTGCGCCAGTGGGGACACGTGCGCATGTTCAGCCCGTGGCGCTACAACACCGACGCCGCCGCGGTGCGCCTGCTGCACGCCTCCGGATGGACGGCGCCCGACCTCGAGGCGCTGCCCACCGGCCAGGATCTCGTCTCCGCCTACATGGAGCCGCTGGCCGGGCTCGACGTCATCGCTCCGCAGGTCCGCTACGGGGCGCGCGTGTCCGCGATCAGCCGCCTGGACGTCGACCGGCTCCGGACAGCCGGCCGCGAGACCGCACCGTTCGTCGTGCGGATGCAGGACGGCAGCGAGATCACCGCGCGAGCGGTGATCGACGCCTCCGGCACCTGGGCGACCCCGAACGTGCTCGGCGCCAACGGCCTGCCCGCCCACGGCGAGCATGAGGCGGCCGACTGGATCGAGGACGCGCTGCCCGACGTGCTCGGCGCCGACCGCGACCGGTTCACGGGCAGGCACACGGTGGTGGTCGGGGCCGGACACTCGGCCGCCACCACGCTCCTCGCGTTCGCCGACCTGGTGGAGCAGGCGCCCGGCACCCGCGTCACCTGGGCCGTCCGCGCCGACGCGCCCGACCGCGCCTACGGCGGCGGGGACGACGACGCCCTGCCCGCCCGCGGCTCCCTCGGCTCGGGCCTGCGCCTGCTCGTCGACAAGGGCCTCGTCGAGCTGGCAGCGGGCTTCACGGTGAACGCCGTCCACGTCCTGAACAACGGCACCGTCGAACTCCGCTCCCGCCGGCCCGGAGCCCCCGACCGGACCATCAAAGCCGACCACGTCGTCGCCGCCACCGGCTACCGGCCGGACCACTCCATCGCCGCCGAGCTGCGCCTCGACCTGGACCCCATCCTCGGCACCACCCGCCTGCTCGCTCCCCTGATCGACCCCAACGACCACTCCTGCGGCACCGTCCGCCCCCACGGCGTCGACGAACTGGCCCACCCCGAGCCCGGCTACTACGCCATCGGAATGAAGAGCTACGGCCGCGCTCCCACCTTTCTGCTGGCCACCGGCTACGAGCAGGCCCGCTCCGTCGTCGCCGCCCTGGCCGGAGACTGGGCGGCCGCCCGCGACGTCCAGCTCGACCTGCCCGAAACCGGAGTCTGCTCGGTCACCCTGGCCGTGCGCGCCATCACCGACGACTTCGGCCTGCCGCCGGACACCCCCGCCAAGCTCGTCGCCGCCACCACCCGCCACCTCGACCGGCACACCAACCCCGCCGACGCGGTGATGGCAGCGGCGGCCGAGCTGGGCATCGCCCCTGCGGCAGCCGTCAAGCTGGCAGCCCTCGCCGGATAGCAGAGCGCGGTGATGGGTCGGCTCGGACCCATCACCGCGGCTCGGCTCCCGCTATCGCTCAGGCAGGTCCGTTGCGTGGCCCGCACTTCAGCGTCGTGCCTTCCCAGCGGCGCCCAGATCGAACGAGCCCACCGCCACGCCGTACGGCCACGCATCCGCGCCCACCTGGGGAAACGCCCTCGGATCCATCCCGTGTGCATCCCGACCAGCGACAAACGGCCCGCAACGCATACATGCAGTGCCAGATTTCACCATCCCTATCAAGGAACAGGAGGCGCGCACCCTCGCCCTCACACCCGCTCAGATCGCCTCACCGCTCGCCAGCCGACCATATGACCTCCGCCACGCGGCCGTCTCGCTCTGGCTCAATGGCTGCGTACCGGCTCCAGAAGCGAGGGCAGCGTCCGGCCGCCCGGCTTTGTTCGTCGCGCGGTGCGTTGAAGGCTTCGGATCCACAAGATGGCTCCTCGGAGATGAAGGCCAGCGAGATAGCTTTCGGGAGCCTTGTCGAAGCGGAAGGCCAACCCGCGCCACTCCTTGATCCGGTTGATGCAGTGTTCCACCGTGTTGCGCTGCTTGTAGAGATCCGGATCATGGCTGACCGGGCGTCCGCCGCGGGATCCGCGTTTCTTGCGGTGGACCGCCTGGGCGGCCTTCTCTAGGATGGCGGCCTTGATACAGCGCTTTCGCAGATAGGCGTGGTTGCGCGGGATGAGTACGCCCCGTCGGCGGCCACCGCACCCGGGCGGGTGCGTGGTCGGCCGACAGGCAGGCGGACCTTGATCCGGGCCAGGACGGCGCGAAACTGCGGACTGTCTCCCGCCTGGCCGGGGGTCAGGACGAAGGACAACGGACGACATCGCCGGTCGGCGGACAGGTGGACCTTGCTGGTCAGCCCACCTCGCGAGCGGCCCAGCTCGGCCGCCTTCAGCCGGATACTGCGCCGCAGTCGTAACCGCCGGCGTCCGTCCCCGTACGTGTCCCCGCCTTCACCGCCATCTTCGCCACCGGGTCCGCCGTCTTGAGGGTTTTGCCCCTTCGGCGCAGCCCTCTTTCCTGTTCGGCGGCCTCCTCCAGCGCCTTGAGCAACTCGCCGTCAAGGCCATCCGGCGGCATGGTGGTGGGCGCGGACCGTAGTGGAGTCCACACTGACCAGATCGAGGTCGGCTTGCCCGCGGGCCGCGGCACCAGGGATCACCGCCTGCCTCAGGTGCTCGAAGACGCCCGCCATCGCCCACGACCGGAACCTGTCGTAGACGGTGGACCACGGCCCGTACTCGGCGGGCAGATCCCGCCACGGGCTGCCGGTGCGAAGGCGCCACATCATCGCGTTGGACAAGCCGGCGCGCCATCGGCTCCGCCATGGACAGCAGTTCGGCCAGCAGGTTCGAGCGCAGGTTGAGGAGATGATCGCCGCGATCTAACGGCTGGCTCTAACCAGCGGCCTCGACACGCTATGGCGGCATAGCCGTTCGCCGTGCGCGCAGTCGGAGGGCGTAGCGTGGACCGTTGTGACGTACCAGGACGCGCCGGCCGACCCACCGCACGATGGCCCACACGACACGGTGGCTCCGGTGACGGCGCTGGTCGACGCCTGCCGACACTTCGCCACCCACGTGCGGCTGCTGGCCGACCAGCTCGGCGCGATCGAGCTGAGCGACGACGACGTCGAGCTGGTCCACGACGCCGTGCATCAGGTTTTCACCGCGGCCGGGCTGGCGGCCGCGGTGGCCACCGGCCTGCAACGGCACACTGGCGAACAGGACTGCCCGCACTACAACGTCCTCACCGACGCCGAGTGGGCTCTGCTGGCCGAGGGCGGCAGGCACGAGCGCAAGGCCGTCTACGGGTGCGAACTGCAGCCCGGTCACCCGGGCGCCCACGCGGCGCACGTCCAGGTGCTGCCCGGGCCGGACCGGTTCGTCTGGATCCGCTGGGACCTCCGCGCCCGCGAGCTCCTCACGCTGCCGCCGTGCCCGGCCGAACGCGCCGACCCCCACCCCGACCCGCGCTCCCCGTATGCGGACGAGCCGGCGCGGTGCAAGCTGTTCGAGGGGCACGTCGGACCGCACCGCTACTAGCCTGGAGCACTGCTCTACCACTTCTGGCGCGGCCACCCTTTCTCGCGCCCCATACGCCGACATCAACGCCTCGGCCATGGTCTTCACCATGGATCGCAACACATCGGGGTTGCTTGCCTCGATCTGCTTCGCCAGCCACTGCTCAGGCGTCACACTGCTGTCTACGGCCATCGCCATCTCCTTTGATCTTCGATTGCACTCGAAGGATCACGCGATGGCCGTCTTCATCTCACGACACCACGCCTGTCACCAGGCCAAACTCTTGCACCACTCCCGTGGCCGCAGCCCCGAGCACGAGTCGGAGACCCGCCCCGGCGTCCTGGCCACGGGACCGTCCCCGCGCGTGCGCGGGAGACACGTCCCCAGACTGCACCACGCCGCGCGACAGAGGACCATCCCCGCGTGCGCGGGGAGCAGGCCGCTCAGGTGCAGCGTGCGTGGTTGCGCCGGGACACCCGCGTGTCCGCCGGTGAAGCGGCCCTCTGCCCCCAGCGCTGCACCGGGCCGGCCGGGCGGCGCCGCCTGCTGCACGGCGTCAAGGGGGTACGGCTGGGGCCGCGGCTGAGCAGAAATCGCAGGGCTCCGGTGTGAACTTTGCGGCGGAGCAGCGGTAAGAACAGGCGAATCTGCCCGCACCCGCGCGAAGGAGCTGAACCGTTCATGGCCGAACCGGCGACAGCCGAGGCCGCCGACACCGACCTGATCCGCCGCTCCCTGCGGGAGCCGCAGGCATTCGCCGCGCTGTTCGACCGGCATGCTCCCGCCCTGCACCGTTACGCGGCCCGCAGGCTCGGTCCGGAAGCGGCCGAGGACGTGGTCTCCGAGACGTTCCTGGCGGCGTTCGAGCACCGGCACCGCTACCGGTCCTGCCAGGCCGACGCCCGGCCCTGGTTGTACGGCATCGCCTCGAACGTGATCGGCAAGAGGCGCAGGCGCGAGGCGGCCCGTTACCGGGCGTACGTGCGTGGTGGCGTACACCCGGTGGAGATCGGCGGCGGGCTGGTGGAGGACGGCGTGAGCACGCTCGCGGTGAACAAGCCGCTGGTGGCGGCCCTGGCCGGGTTAGGCGCCGGCGACCGGGACACGCTGCTGCTGGTGGCGTGGGCGGGGCTGACGTACGAGGAGGTGGCCGAGGCGCTGGACGTCCCGGTCGGGACTGTCCGCTCCCGGCTCAACCGGGCGCGCAAGAAGATCCGGCAGGCTCTGGAAGGGACAGACCATGAATGAGATGGAGGAGCTCGGCCGCCTGTGGGCCGACACGCCCGAGCCGAGCGCGCACGACCTGGCGGCCTCCCGGGCTGCCCTGATGTCCACGGTCGCCCGTCCCGGCGGACGGGGAGTGCTCGCCCGTCCGCGTGGCCGTGGGGTGCTCGCCCGTTCCGGCGCCTTCCTGCGTACCAGGCGAGTCGCCCTGGCCGGCGCCATGGCGGCGGCACTCACCGTCGGCATCCTCGCCGCCCAGGTGGGCCTGGGCGGCTCCGATCCGGGCAACCCGCTCGCCGCGCCTCCCGCCGACGCTCAGACGCTGCTCAAGCTGGCCGCGCGGGCCGCCGCCGAGCAGCCGGACACAGTGCCGGCCCGCGGCCAGTACGTGCACACCAGGAGGCTGACCCAGCGCAGCCTGTTCACGGCGGACGAGGCCGGCACGCTGCAGTACAGCAAGGTGCTGGTCAACGAGGAACGCTGGGAGGCCGCCGACGTCGGCAGACCCTGGCTGAGCCGCGAGCAGGCCGTGTCGGCCACGGGACCGGCGCCCCGCAACCGCTGGGACCATGGCGTCGAGGACACCGTGTACGAGCCCGCGACCTGCCCCGGCCAACCGGCCTACGCTCGGCTGCGCAGCTGGCCCACGGACCCCGCGCAGGTGCGCGCGAGGATCGTGGCCGACACGGGCGCGGATCCGCTGCGCATGTGGTCCTCCCTCCAGGGCCTGGTCGCCGAGTCGGTGGTTCGCCCCAGCCTGAGCGCCGCGCTCTACCAGGTGGCCGCGGGGCTGGACGGCATCGTGCTCATCCCCGGCACCGTGGACGTCGCCGGCCGGCCCGGCCTGGCCGTCGGGATGGACCAGGGCGACGGCACTCGCTCGGACCTCATCTTCGACGGGCGCACCTATCGCTACCTGGGCGAGCGCACGGTGAACACCAGGGACAGAAAGGCGAAACTGCCCTTCGGCGAGGTCATCAAGAGGAAGGGCACGGCGAACGGCACCGCGGTGCTCACCGTCGATGTCGTCCCCGGTCTGCCCGAGGTGTCGCCGAACGCGTCCCGCATGCAGATCCCCTGCTGAGACTTTCCCCGATCCGGCCTTTAGGCCGGAAGTTCTGTTTCGCATGCCGCTGTTGCGCATGCGCCCGTTTCGCATGCGCGGTTTCGCATGCCCAAGTGAAGGAGCAAACCATGTTGATCGCAGCGAAGGCCGTCGCAGCCACCCTGCTCATCGGTACGTTCAGCGGTCTCCCCTCGCCGGAGACGCAGGCCGCCTACGAGAAGAAGGCCGCCATGGAGGAGACCAGGGTGGCCTGCATGCAGGAGAAGGGGCTCACCTACCTGGCCGAGCCGATCGTCAAGCGCAAGTGGCAGCCGGGAGAGCTCGAGCGGCTGGCCGGCGACCATGAGGCGCTGCGCGCGTACCGGGCCAAGTACGGGTTCGGCGTCTGGTCCAAGCTGGTCTATCCGCGTGACCCGGCGGTCAACCCGGTGTCCGGGGAAAGCGTGAACAACAAGAACCTGATGGCGATGCCGGCGGACGAGCTCAAGAAATGGCGCGCGGCCGACGACGCCTGCTTCGCCGAGGCGGCCGAGAAGCACCTGGGCCTCACCGTCACCTCGCAGCGGGGCGACTACCTCACCCAGCTCAACGCGGCACTGGACAAGTCCGTGGCCGCTCTCGACAAGGACGAGCGGCTCGCGCAGCTCGGTAAGCAGTTCGGCGCGTGCCTCGACATCAGCGACACCAGGCCTTCGGCCCTGGCCGAAGGCGGTCGGTCGGCGTTCACGAAGCAGGCCACGCAGGTCGCCAAGAAACTGCGCAAGAGCCCGCTGCCGAAGGTGCCCGAGGGCCGCACCCTGGCCTTGATGCCGCAGCTGAAGCCGGAGCAGGCCAAGCCGTACCTGGAGAAGGAGATCAAGGCGGCGCTGAAGGACCTGGAATGCGGCAAGTCCTTCTACGCCGCCTACTCGCCCAGGGCGAAGGCGGCCAAGGAGCAGGTGTACCAGAGGTTCGCCGTGGACTTCGCGCTCTGACCGGGGCGGGCGCGGGGGTCTGGTCGCTCGGGGCAAGCGAGCGACGTTCGAGGTGATGGAGGGGGCCGTTCACAGCTCGGTGAACGGTCCCCTTCGTCGGAGCCGGCACCCGAACGTGGGCCGCCTCCTCCCGCGCCGCCGGCACAGTCGGCGGCCTCTTTCACGCCGCCGCGCCCGCGGAAGCGGCGATCCCGCTGGAGCGGACCCGGGCGAAGGTCGTGCGATGGCGGGCGGGACGCTCGGATGTGGCCGTCACTGACGCGTCCGTCTACGACTGGAACAACCCGTTCGGGCGGCGGTTCCTGCAGACCCTGGCCATGGTCGCCGAGTTCGAGGCCAACCTCGGGCACCTGCGAACCCGCGAAGGCATGGCCTGGCGAAGAAGAACGGCAAGCTCAGTCGGCCCACGGCATCCAGCCACCGGACACCTCGCAACGGGACCTCGCCGAGCTGCGCGAGGGCCGCGTCGTCATCACCATATCCGTACCGGCGCACGAGCCTCCCGAGCACCTGCGGCGCCAGGCGGCGCAGCAGGTCCTCGATCGTGTCGTCGCTCATCGCAGACGGAATCAGTGGCCGGAACCCCAGCACGTGGCCGAGGCGGTCCTGCGCGAACACGACGTAGATCTCGGCACTGCGAAGCGCGGCCGGGGCTGGACCAATGCCACATGGCTGACCGATGAGTTTGTCGTGCGAGTGGCGACCAAGCCAGGAACTGCCGACTTGCTCCGCGAGGCACGGCTGGTGAGGCTGCTTCCTGCGGAAGTCGGCTATCCCCCCATCATCGATGCAGGCGTCTGGCAAGGTCATGAGTGGGTGCTGTCCCGCCGTTGACGCGCTCGCCGGCCCTCGCCGCGGGCACGGTGTCCGTGCTGATCTCGCTGGGCGGCGGCGTGGCCGAGGCCGCCGACACGGCCCGCGTCGCGCGGGTGTCGTGCAACGCCCCCGGCGCCGGCGACACCACCGTGTGGGGCAAGTGCTGGAACAACGACAACAGGACCGGCGAGGCGCGGCTCGTCTACTGGTGCAAGAACGCGCTCAACAACGGCGCCAGGCAGCACAGCGCGGGCTGGAAGAAGATCAAGCCCGGCAAGACGGTCGAGTTCGTGGGCGAGTGCACGTCCAAGGCGCGCGACCCGGCGTTCCACGTCCGCTGACCTGGCAGGTGTCCCTGCCCGAACGGGTGCCGGGCAGGGATCCTGGCGTCAGCCCACCGCGTACGCGCGCGTCACGGTCTGCGTCACACGGCCGCCTCGGGTGTCGGCGACAGTGGCGCGCAGGGATAGGTACCCGGTGGTAGCCGGGTTGGCCAGCAGCGCGGCCCAGCCGGAGCCGGACGGGACCACCGGCACCGGACGCCAGCTTCCGCCGTCGTCGAACGACGCCTCCAGCTTGATCGTCCTGACCCGCGCCTCTTCCGCGCCGGGGTTGCGCTCGACACGGATGGGAATTCGAGTCAGCGACCGGGGCTTGGCGCGATTGTGGTCGTCCAGCCCGGCGGGGACGTAGCGGACCGCCATCAGGGGCAGCGCTCGCGCCTCGGCGGTCCGCTCCGAGCGGAACGTCCACACCGACTCGATGCCCGTGGACAGAGTGCCCTGCCGCTGGGCGGACGCGGTCAGCGTGTAGTCGGCCGCCTCGGCTGGGAGCTGACGGGCGTCCAGCAGGCATCGGGCGGGCTGGAGGTAGGCGCACCCGGCCAGGTCCGCCCTGGCGAGCACCGCACCGCCGCGGGCCAGGGTGAGCGTGCCGGTGGTGGCGCTGTCGGCGCCGGTGAGGGAGGCTGCGTCGGTGAAGAGCCGGTCGGCGCTGAAACGCAGCCGGTCACCGTCGCGATCGCCGGCCGGTGTGCCGAACGCGGGGCCGGTCACGGCGGCGTTCCAGGTCTCCTTGACGGTGCCGCGTTTGAGGACCCCGGTCGTGCCGGCCACGACGTGCGTGCCCGTCCACACCTCCGTCGTCCAGGCGAACCCGGGCGTCCGGTAGTGCGTCATCGTCCCGGGCAGGTCCATGGCGGGGCTGGGGTAGGGGAAGACGAGGTTCCAGGGGTGCCCCGGAAGCCGGACGCCCACGTATGCCCGGGCCTGGGCGGCCGTGCCGGGAGCCCGGTAGCTCGCCTCCACCTTCACCAGCTCGCTCGTCCGCGCCGTGTAGGTGGGGTCGTCCGGGATGCCATTCTCGTGGTAATGGACCAGGTCGTAGCGGTACGGGCTCGGCCGGGTGTCTTTCTTGTGCCAGACGGTCCTGGCCAGGTACGTCAGACCCGACGTTCTGACAGGGAGCGCGTAGTAGGTCATCCCGCCGCCGCCGACCATGAACCCGAACATCCAGGACCCGTTGATCAGGTTCATCTCCAGCAGATCGGCCTGCTGAGCGGTCGGCTCGTCCACCGCGAACCTCACCGCCCTGCCCTCCCGCACGTCGAGCGTCACCTCGCGGTCGGCGTCGGTCAACGGCACGGCCTGGTGCGCGGTCATGGTCACCTCGTCGTCGCCCACGTCGGCGTAGAGGTTCCAGTCGCCCTTCGGCAGGCGGACCTTCGCCACGCCACGCTGGAAGAACAGCAGCTCCCAGCGTCCGGTCTTGAGGTCGTAGACCTCGCCGGAGCTCACGAAGAGCGGCTGGCCCTCCTTGCCGACGGCCTTGACGGTCAGGTCGTACGACTCGGGCTCCACGTACGCGCCCGCGAGGGTGCGCATCACGATGTCGCCGGACCTGGCGGTGACGGTGGCCGGGTAGTCGCCGGGGGCCTTGCCCTCGGCGTGGATCGTCAACGTGACCGAGGCCTCCCCCTTGGCGGGCACCTCGAGCCGCTGGTGCTCCAGGCGCAGCACGTCGTTGGAGGTGGTGAGGTCCAGGGTGATCGGGGTGTCGCCGGAGTTGGTGTAGGTGAGGGTCTTGGTGGCCACCCGCTCCCCCGTGCCGTTCCAGGGGAACGCCGCCCACACGTTGCCGGTCGTCTCCACCACGGGCTGGGCCAGGGCGCGGACCAGGTCCACCTTGCCCGCCCCCTCCTGGTACGGCGTGGCGCTCCCGTTCGGGGCGGCGCTGCCGATGAGCGCCGCCTTCAGCCGTGCCCCGTTCCAGTCGGGATGCCGCTGCGCCAGGATCGCCGCCGCGCCCGCCACGTGCGGCGCCGCCATCGACGTGCCACTGTGCGCCACGTACGACCCGTCCGCGGTGCCCGCCGCGGCGGCGGCCGTGATCTCCACACCCGGCGCGGTCACGTCCGGCTTGATCGCGTGATCGCCCTTGCGGGGCCCGGCGCTGGAGAAGGACGCCTTCATGTCGTCCCGATCCACCGCGCCCACGGTCAGAGCGGCGTCGGCGCTGCCGGGACTGCCCACCGTCCCGGCGAGCCCGTCGTTCCCTGCGGAGATCACGAACAGCGCGCCGATCCGCTCCGACAGCGTGTCGACCGCCTGCTCCAGCGGGTCCGCGTCGGGCGTGTCCGGGCCGCCGAGGCTCATGTTGACGACCTTGGCCTTGACCTCCACGGCGGCCCACTCCATGCCGGCCAGAATGTGGGACTCGAACATCATCCGATCCCCCACCTTGCCGAGGGCGATCTTCGCGTCCGGGGCCACGCCGCGCTGCTTCTCTCCCGCGCCCGCGACGATCGACGCCACATGCGTGCCGTGGCCCACGTTGTCCCGCGCGTCGGTGCCACCGGTGAAGTCCCGCGCCTGCGTGACCACACCCTTCAGATCGGGGTGGTCGGGGTCGTAGCCGGAGTCCAGCACGGCCACCGTGACGCCCTTGCCCGTCAGGCCCTGCTGCCACGCCTGCGGAGCGCCGATCTGCTTGACGCTCCGGTCCAGGCTGAACGAGCGCTTGCCGTCCAGCCACAGCTTCGTCTTCCCGCCGCTCAACGTCCGGGCGCCGCCGACCAGGCCCTTCCACGCCTCGGCCGCGCTCTCCTTCGGCACCTGCATGGCCGACATGCCCAACTGGGACAGGTGCCCGGCCTGCCTCGCGCTCCGCGGGGCGGGCACGTCCCCCTGCGCGATCAACGGGATGTCGCCCCGCCGATCGTCGCCGTACCCCCACTCCAGCAGCTGCGTCACGTCGAACAGCCGCTCGTCCAGCACCCCCTGCGCCACCAGCGCGAACGCGTCGGACGGATAGACATGCAGGTGCCCGTCACGGTACCGGGTGGAGTAGCGGACCCGCCTGCCCGGCCCCGGCTCCACCCGGTGACCGGCGGGGGTGACGACAACCCGGTCGCCGGTGAGCAGGGTCACCGTGCCCGACCGGCCGCTCCCCTGCTGCGCGACCGCCTGCCCGGAGTCCTGCCCGCCGGGATCGTCGGGCGCCTGCACGGTCGCGAATCCCACCGACCCGGCCAGGACGGCGGCGACCAAGCCACTGCCTAAGCTCATGCGCACCTCTCCGATGATTGAAGATCGACACGAGGTATTACCGCCGGGCGGCTATAGAGTTCATGACGTTTCTCCGGGCCTCTCCTGAAACGCGCCCACGGAGCCGGACATCTGCTGAGATGTGACCAAGCAACCAAGAGAGGGCGACATCGGTTACCACCGCCGGAGCAGCGCTCGCCTCTGGCAGAAGGCGGGGCATCAGCGCTCAGCACGGCCGAGGCCCCTTCACCGCTCGCGGAGCGCCCGTACGGCCTTCGCCACGCCTGCGTCTCCACCTGGCTCAACGCCGGGGTCCCCGCCCCCCAGGTTGCCGAATGGGCCGGGCACGGTGTGCACGTGCTTCTGCGGGTCTATGCCAAGTGCGTTGTTGGCCAAGACGCCGTCGCCCGCAGGCTCATCGCCGACGCCCTGGTGCCACGTCAAGAGGCCAACTGACGCCGACGCGCATACGACGCGAGCACCCATAGAGCGCCGTTGATGGCCATGGACAGCTGGCTACAACAAGGCCCTTCACCGCGCTTTCGCTGGTGAAGGGCCTCTTTCTGCTGGTGTGGCAGGTGCAAGGTTCGAACTTGCGTAGGCTGAGCCGACTGTTTTACAGCGGGCCGACGTTCCTCACTGCATCAGGCCTCTGACCTCGGGGTACGACTCTCGCTTTCTGATGCCAGGGAAGATCATCCCGCGTATGTCCCGCGAGGCTGAGCCAGCCAGGGTCACCCCTGAACCTGCAGACTAAAAGCTCGATCTTGGCCGGTTCCGCGTAGTTCAATGCAGCCAGAGACCATACGTGGTCCGTTCTGAATCGCGTGAGACTCCCTGGAAATGCAACGGCGAATGCCACGAGCGGGATCCTTAGACTGGGGCGTCAGCGCTGCCGTATGGCCCCTTCGATGCGCAACCCCAAGCCAACCAGGACCACGAGCGCAAAGACTCCGAGAACTTGCCAGGAAGGCTTTCCGCCTGCCCAGAAAAGTGCACCGACACAGAGCCCGAGACCCGCAGCAAGGAGTACGCTGCCCCAGGTACGGACGGTGTCAATCTTCTCGGGCTCCGTCGGTGGCGTTGTATGGAGCACGGTTCACTTCTTCCTCAAAGGAGTCACGATAGGAGCATCCCATTCGATCAACAGCTGGGAAGCCTTGCATTTCCTCACGGGTTCCCCTATCTGATCGTCCCATCGCCGTCGCCCCACCCGGCAGGGAAGCGGGCCAAGGGCTGGAGGTGAAGGTGGAGCTCCCCACCGGAAGAACGACCTTCACCTCCAGCCCTTGGTCTGCTGGGCTTGTCCTGGGGCGACGGCGACGGGACGATCAGGCTTCCACCTCAACCCCGTGACTTCCTTGGTTTATCGCGATCCGGTGGCGGCTTGGTGGCGGGCGGCGGACTGCAGGTCGTGGTGCGGGCGGATGGTCACGATGCGGCCGGTCTTGGCGGTGGTGCATCGATCGCGCAGCGGACAGGCGGCGCATAACCCGGTGAAGGCGGCGCGGCGTTGCTGGTAGCGGCCCGCGGCGGCGGCGAGCGGGACAGTGTGCCCGGCGGGGCAGGTGACCGTGCCGGCGCTGGTGTCGATGACGAAGTCGTCCAGAGTGAACCCGCCGACCACGGCGGGCTTGAGCGCGGGCGGTTTGATCAGCAGCCGGTGTCCGGCGTCGGTGAGAGTGGCGCGCAGTTCGGCGGCGGCGTAGGCGGCATCGGCCAGGATCTGCAGCGGGCCACGTTCGGCGGCGAGCAGGTCAGGGGCAACAGCGGCCTCGTGATGGGCGGCGCCGGCGCCGGGGCGCAGCGTGATGGCGGTGAACAGTCCGGTCTCCGGCTCGACGGCCAGGTGGGCCTTGTAGCCGTCGTCACGCTGCTGACCACTCTTGTGGATGTGACGGGCCTCGGGATCGACGGTGGAGATGATCCGATCGGGTGCGGTGCGACGGGCGATCCGCCATCGTCCGTCGGTGCCATCGGAGCCGTCGGCGGGCTCGACGTCCTGGCCGGCGATCAGGGCCAGCAGGCCGACCGCGTGCCCGGCTGACTCGTCCAGGTCCTGGCCGCTCAGGTGGTCCAGCAGGGTGAGCGCGTCGGTGACCAGTCCGCTCACCAGGGCGGTCTTGGCTTCCTCATCGTCCCAGGCAATCTTCGGCTTGCCGGGGTCGGTGTAGTCGTGGGCGTGACAGTGCGCCGCCACCAGCGCGGTCGCGCCGGGCACCTGGCGGGCCACCCGGCGGATCGCGGCGATCAGCTGGGTGATGGGTAGCGACCGCATCCAGCAGCACCGCCGAATCCAGCGCCCGTCGAGTCCGGCCCGCCAGCACCCCGGTCTGCTCCACCACGGTGCGGACGGTCTGAAAGATCCGGTCAGGTTCCGACGAGCGAGCCAGCCGACGCCGGAAATACGTCAGCAGCGACGGATCGAACCCCTGGTCATACAGGCCAAGCCCGCAGGCGGCCTTCCAGCGTAGGTCGAACCGCAGCGCCGCGACCGCCTCCTCATCGGACAATCCATGCAGCGCCTGCAGCACCACCACCGTTGCCAGCAGGCCCGGCGGCACCGACGGGCGCCCGTTGGCCGGCGCGTACATGTCCGCGAACGACTCCGACGGGAACAACAACCGCTGGTGTTCGGCCAGGAACGCGAACACGCTCCCGGCCGGAATCAACTCCCGGCACGTGACCCACACCTCAGGCCCGGCCGGAGCCCTCCGACGGCCCATCATGACCCGAGTGTGAATTCCCGAGCCCGATCTGGCCTGACCACCAAGATCTTCAGGACATTCCTAGCTAGGGACCTATTCGGCTATATGCAGATCGTGGACCGGTGGACAGACAACGCCGCAGCGGGCCTCGGACTGTGAACCTGCGGAGTGAGGCGTATCGCCCTACTCCGCAGGCCTATCACTTTCCGCCAGCTCGATCTTGAGTCGTTTCCGGGGCCCACATCACGAGTACCTGTAGGCCCAGGACGCTGGTCGTCACAACGATGATCGCAATTGCCAGGCCAATGCCCAAGCCGCTCTCCAGGCCACCTCAGAGTATGACGCCAGAGATCAACAACCACATGCGCTTCTGGGATCTGGGCAACCACACAAGCAGACGCTGGGCGGGGACGGGCGAGAGAACCTCACTGAATGTGGCCAAGCAGAGCGAAGAGGGCCGTACGGGCATCTATCTTGCCCGTACGGCCCTCCGTTGCACTAGAACCTCGGAACAACTTGCTGTGTTGCCCGGTCTATAATCTGCCGCCCATTCAAGGGGTTCTTCAGGTCAAAGCGAACCTCGCGTTGGTATCCAATGGATAGAGTGGCGATGCCTTCTTCCCATGGAAAGCGCGGTTCGCACTCATTGCGGGCCTCTACGCCAATCACTACCTGATTGCTGGTCTCGGAAACCTGTTTGCTGGTGACCACTTGACAGGAGGTTCCATCAGGCGCTGGTTCGCTGGTGAGAATTATCGCCGTTATTGTGCGACCATCTGCTCCTACAACGGCGGATTCGATGGGGTACCAGTGCGCTTGCTGGCCGCATCCCATAGAGAGCGCGATGCAGATTTCCGCTACCGTAAAGCCCAGTATGCGGGTCGCATAAATCGCCATTGCCTGCTCTCGATCGCATTAGCCGACTTTCCGCTTTTTGATGTCGCCGCCGAAAAGTTCGACTGCAACTCGAATATCCGTAAAATATGCAGTACAGGGCCCGTTGGCGATTTCCTTGCCTCCGCTGATTATGCCCTTTGCTGTGATGTAACCTTGGGCGGGCCCGTCTGCGACGGTAGTGCAAACAGGGCCGCCGGAGTCGCCGGGTATGTTCCGGAGTGCAGCATGACGACCTCGTACGACGTGAAGTTCTGGGAGATCCGGCGGAACAAGTCCAGCAAGTCGCCCTCCTAGGAGGTGCGTTGGAAGGTCGGCGGCCGGGAGAGGTCCAAGACCTACAAGACCAAGGCCCTCGGCGAGAGCTTCCTCACCGACCTGCGGCAGGCCGCACGACGGGGAGAGGCATTCGATCTGGAGACGGTCTTCCCCAGTCGATGATCAAGGCCAAGGATGCCCGGACGGTCCTCGACTTCGTGAAGGCATACGTCGAGGCGCGCTGGCCGCACGCGGCTGCCAAGAGCCGTGACAGTATGTCCGACGCCCTGGCCACGGCTCTCCCGGCACTGACGACGAGCAAGGCAGGGCGGCCGGACGCCATCGTCCTCCGTACTGCCCTGCGCCAGTACATCCTTCTGCCCGAAGACAAGCGGCCCCGATGCCCGCCGACATCGCACGGGCCGTCCGCTGGCTGGAAGCCGCAGCGCTCACTATGGGGGCCCTGAACGAGACCAAGGCCGTCCGCCCGGCCCTGGACGCCCTCACGCTACGCCTCGACGGCAAGAAGGCCGATGCCAACACGATCAAGCGGAAGCGCGCCATCCTGCACCACGTCTTCGAGTACGCCGTCGAGCTGGAAGAGCTGCCGTCCAACCCGCTGCACCGCATCAAGTGGAAGCTCCCGAAGCCCACCGAAACAGTGGATCCACGAGTCGTGGTCAACCCTCGCCAAGCCCGCGAACTGCTCGTGGCACTCACCTACGTCGGCAAGCGTCAGCGCGGCGGAAGGGGCCGGGGACAGCGGCTGATGGCCATATTCGCCGCACTCCCGCCCGGCGAGGCCGTCAGCCTCCGCGAGCAGAACTGCCACCTCCCGCCGCAAGGCTGGGGACGGCTCATCCTCGACGGCTCACGCCCAGAGGTCAATCGCCGGTGGACCGACACGGGGGACGCTCACGAGCTGCGCGGTCTCAAGCATCGGGGTCAGGATGACGTCCGCCGCATCCCGATCCCTACGGAACTGGTCAAGATCCTTCGGCAACACATTGCGGAGTTCGGCGTCGCCCCTGACGGGCGGCTGTTCCGCAGTGAGCGCGGCGGCGTGGTCGCCTCGACGGCCTACACTGAGGTTTGGCAGGAGGCCCGTATCCTCGCCCTCACACCCGCCCAGGCCGCCTCACCGCTCGGCCGGCGACCGTACGACCTCCGGCACGCGGCCGTCTCGCTCTGGCTCAACGGCGGCGTACCCGCCCCGGAAGTGGCGGCCCGCGCCGGCCATGGAGTGGATGTTCTGCTCCGCGTCTATGCCAAGTGCATCGACGGCCAGGAGGAGATCGTCAACCAGCGGATAGCGGACGTACTGACCGCATGAGATCACGAGCAGCACTACTCGAAGGGCTCCGGCTCCCCGGGGCCTTTTCGACGTTGAGTGCAGATGTCAGGTGACGCGGTATCTGGCCGTTGTGGCCAGAGAGTTGGCCAGTGCCAGTTGAAGTGGCCAAATCCTCACCGCTACTGGATCTTGATATCCGTGTGGGATGCTCACGCCCGTGACCGAACCGGAAGACGGATCCCAGACCAGCTGGCGCCGCTACGAAACCTCCAAAACCATCGGACTGGCCGGCCTCGCCGCCATCGTCCTAGGTGTGCTGCTCGCCATCATCCAGGCGAATATCAAATCGAGCGATTCGCCCTTATGGGTGACCATCTTCATCGGGGTCGCTCTGGTAGGCGTCGGCCTTCGCATCGAGGCCGCGATCCGCGACCGGTCGCGACGCTGAGTCCAGTGGCTGTCGGCCCTCCCAGATCATCCCGCGCGTACTTCGGATCACGGGTGTCTACCTGGGAAGACGGGACGTGATCCATCCCGCATCTATCCCGTGACCAGCGACAAACGGCCGCTCGGAGCTGCCTACGGCTGCACACCCCTGAAACGCAGAAGAGGCCCCGAAGGGCCTCTGAGCTGCACTTACTGCTGGTGGCAGGTGCAAGGTTCGAACTTGCGTAGGCGAAGCCGACGGTTTTACAGACCCGCCGCGATAAACGCCCTGACCTGCCGAAACTCCTCGACCCGCCATTCCTTGGCCGCGTATTAGCCGCAACAAGCCTCAGACGCCGTACGCTTGCCATCCACGGGTTGCCTGAACATCCCATAGGCCCGGGGAGCATTGCGGTGGCGCGACTGCGCGTTCGCCGGTCCTCTTGGACCACCTCCGCGTGCGCGGGGATGGTCCCAGTGCCAAAGCCGCATGGCACAAAGTGGCGGTGATCGCGCTGGCGCTGCAGGGCGGGGACCATCCCGGCATGCGGTCGTGATCACGTCTGCTGCGAAGAGGTTGGTGGTTTCCCCAGGGAAGCGAATCGACAAGCAGGCCAGGCTAGGGCTGATCGATTCGCGAGCGTCAGGGCAGCCGTCCTCCTCGCACATGCGCACTCTGGTTCTGGTGGATGTCCTGGTGATTGACCTGGGGGCCAGGGTCATGGTTCGCAGCTACCCGGTGCCCGTGCGCTGGTGTCGGATGCATGGGCATCGCCGGTCTTGTGTCCCTGGACCGTTCAGGCCGGAGCGCTGGGCCAGGATGCAGGTGACCTGCGGCCCGCCTGTGCTGGTTCGGGGATGGACGGATTGTGCGTCCTGGGGGTACGTGCTTGTCGGTCGCCTGTTGAGCGGGCAGCGGCCGGGCACGGTGCGACGAGGTGCCGACGGCCGGTCTGTCCATGCGGTTGTGGGTTTCCGCCACGCTGGAAGCCGGCGGCTGCGTGGTCGGCGCGGGGCGGGGTGACGTCGAGCCCGTCTGTCGTGGCGTGGCTGATGATGGATTGGGCGAGGAGGACGTGAAGGGGTGCGACGTCGGCCCGGAGGAGGCCGTGGACTGACGGACGATCGCAGCTTGGGGTGGGGTGACGGTGGTCTGGTCCGGTTCATGGACGGGGTCCAGTGTCGTCGAGATGCCCGGGATGCCGATCAGGACGACCGCGAGCACCAGTTGGAGAATGCCTGCCACGACCGCGGCTGTCCTCATGGTGCGTGCCTGATGGCTAGTGCGGGCGGGCGGGGTTGAAGGCTGCTGTGTCACGACCGCGGCTGCCGCGTGATGGTCACGTGTGCACCTCCAGTGTTGTTGACCAGATTGATCTAGACATGGCAGCCGACCGGAGTCAAGGCATGATCGCCTGCGGCCTGCTGCGTGACTGGTAGGGCTGGTTGTACGTACGAGGTTGCGTGGCTGCGGTTTGCTGTGAGTTCGCTGGGAGTGTGGATCAAGGCTGCGGCGAGACGTTCTCAGCTGACCTGCGCCGTTTACGGACCGTTGTCTTCACGGTCTGTCACTTCGGAGCTGACCCAAAGATGATCTTTGCAGCTCATCGCGGCGGCTGGCGCTACTGCGACCACTCGTTCGAAAGTCCAATTCATCACGTTCGGTGAACATTGACGGATCACGCCCCCTTGTGGCGTGATTCGGGTGTTTTGCGCTGAGGATCTTTATGCCCGCCTTATGCGCTGGTTCCCCTGCGTGAGTGGAGTACCTGTGTCGTTGTCGCCCCCCAAGCGGCTCCCCGTGCCCACATCCAGCCGACGTCGTCGCCGCGCCCGGTTACGGCGCGTGGTCGCGATCGCCGTTACGATCGTGCTGGCGGCCTCCCTGTCCCCACCGTCTCCAGCTCTGGCCCAGGCATCATCCGCGACTGCCGAACCGCACGTGATGAGCAGGTTCGCCTCCTGGCTGAGCGGCGCGGTCGCCGGCTGGTTCACCGAAGACCCCGAGGTGTCAATCCCCTCAAATCGTGGAGACGGTCCTATGCCACAGCGGCCCTCAACAGGGCCGATGACGCTTGCCTCTTCTCGATCATCTGACGCTCGAATGTGACAGGCGACAGCCCATCGTTGGCGCTGTGCCTGCGCTTGACGTTGTAGAAGTCCGCGACCCAGGTCGCGATCTTCAGCCGGGCCTCCGCACGTGTCCTGAAGCGCTGCCGGTGCACGAACTCGACCTTCAACGTGCTGTTGAGCGACTCAGCTGCTCCGTTGTCGAGCGCACACCCGACCCGGCCCATCGACTGCACCACCCCATGCTTGCGGCATTCGGCCTGGTAGCGGGCGGCGGTGTACTCCGACCCACGATCCGAGTGAAAGATCACCCCGTCCACGTCGCCGCCCCGGGTAGCGACCGCCATCTGCAGCGACGCGACCGTCAGCGCCGCGTCATGATGCTCGGACATGGCGTAGCCGAGAAACCGACGGGAGAACAAATCCTCGACCGAAGCCAAGTACAGCGGTCCCTCATCAGTGTTGATCATCGTGACATCGCCGACCCACAGCACGTCCGGGGCGACCGCGGTGAACTTCCGGCGCACCAGATCCGGCGCGGCCGGCCGCTTGCCCCGCCGGGTCAGCGAGCGCGGCCTCTTCGGCGCCCGTCCGGCCAGGCCGAGCTCGGCCATCCGCCTGGCCACGGTGTTCTCCGACACCCGCCAGCCCGCCTCATGCAGGTCCTGGGTGATCCTGGGTGAGCCGTAGGTGCCGCCCGAGGCGGCGAACAGCCGCTCGATCTCCGCATCTAACCGGGCCCGCCGCTGCTCGCGGGCGGTCGGCGCATCCGTCCCGATGCGGTTCTTCCACTTGTAGAACCACGACTGGGAGACCTCCAGCGCCCGACAGGAGATCGCGTGGTCGATGCCGTGGTCGGTCTTCTGGGAGCAGATGAAGGCCGCCACGCTCACCGGCCCATCGCCTCTTTCACCCACAAGACCACGGAACGCTTGAGGACATCACGCTCGTCCTCCAGCTCCGCACGCTCCCTCTCCCAGGCCGCCTTCTCCTTGGCGTGCTGCCGGGCCAGCTCGGCCTTCTCCCGCCGTAGCCGTGCCAGCTCCTCCTCCGCCGATTCCTTCAGCGTCCCGCCTCCGCCGTCGCCGCCGGCCTGCCCTGCCGCGAGCCGGTCCATCTGCACCCAGTTGTACAGCGTGTACTCGTTGATCCCAAGATCCCGCGCGACATGCGCAACGGGCTTGCCGGTCTCCCTGACGATCCTCACCGCCCCGGCCCGGAACTCCGGATCAAAGCGACGCCTCGTGGTTCCAGCCACGACCAAACCTCTCCCGGTTCGGTCTCCACGCTACGAGGGGAAGCCCAGACCCGGCCTCCCCCTACGGCAGGCGCACCGGCGGCGTCACCCAGGAGCTGGCGCAGCAGGGCGGCGAGGCGACGATCACCCTGAAGCCGGACGCGGCGTGGCTGGCCGCGCCCGAGCGCAAGTGGCCGGTCGTGATCGACCCCACCATCAAGGTCAATGACTGGGCGATCGAGGTCTACGACACCTACGTCACCAACGCGTCGGCGAACACCAACTTCGCTGACTCCTGGAAACTGCCGGTGGGCAAGACGTCGGCCGGGCTGAACCGCGCCCTGCTGTACTTCGGCGTGCCGATCGGCACGGACGTGCTGCCCTTCGGCACCCGCATCGACCAGGCTCGCCTGGAGATGTACTTCGACCAGGCACTCGGCGAGACGGCAGCCGTAGCCCTGGAAGCCAGGGAGATCACCGATCCCACCTGGGGCTCGCAGGAAGTGACCTGGAACAACCAGCCCAGCTTCGCTGCCACCGCCGCATCCACGGTGACGCGCAACGTCGGCGAGCTGTCGCGCTGGCACTCCTTCGATGTCACCGCCATGGCCAACGCCTGGTATTCCACCGCTGACGCCCCCATAGGCGGCATCGTGGTCAAGGCGGTCAACGAGGCCAAGACGGCTCCGGTCGGCGGCGTTGCTTACCACGCCATGGACGACTTTCCGGCAGTCGACCCGCTCACCATCGACCCGACCGCGCATCCGCGGCTGCTGGTGACCTTCGGCAGCCCGTCGGTCACCTTGAACCAGCCCACCCATGCCACCTCGCAGGGGGCGTCGCTGTCCTGGAGCGCCTACGCCGACCCCACTCCGGACGATCCGAGCGACGACCTGGCCGAATACCGGCTCCACCACGAGTGCCCGTCGGGCTGCCAGATCACGAGTAACACCACCGGCGGGACGGTGGACAGCCTGGTGGCGACGCTGCAGCCGGGAACCACCTCCTATGCAGACACCAGCAGCGGTGCGGCCCCCGGTGAGGCCGCCGACCCGGACTACACGCACCGCGCCGACTACTGGGTCGAGGCGGTGCTGAAGAACGGGCAGGTCGTGCCCTCGCAGAAGGTGCGGGTGTTCCTGCCCAAGCCTGGCTACGTCACCAAGACGCTGTACGGGTCAGCGGACACCACATTGGCCTCCGGCGAGCCGACGACGGGCCACGACCAGGTGACGCAGCAGAAGCGGCTGCAGATCGGGAACACCGCCACCGCGCTCGGCAACACCCGCGCCGTCGTGACGTTCGACGACTACGCCAGCGAGATCCCCGCCGACGCGCAGATCACCAACGCCAAGCTCTCGTTGTGGGAAGCGACCTCCACCGGCAGCGGCGCGTCGCTCACCGCCCACAAGCTGACGACCTCCTTCGACGAGAACGCCACGTGGAACAGTCCCTGGAGCACGTCAGGCGGTGACTTCGACGCCACCGCGCTGGCCACCGTGTCCGGTCTGACCGATACGGCCGGATGGCGGCAGTGGAACGTCACCGCCGCCGCCATGGACTGGGCGGCGGACCCGGGCTCGAGCAAGGGCCTGCTCGTCAAGGTCGCCGACGAGCCCGGCACCGCCAAGCAGTCGGTGCAGTTCCTGGCGAGTGAGACCGCCGAGCAGTTGCTGCGGCCGAAGCTCACCGTCACCTACGGCGAAGGCGACGGCGCGGTGCCGTCCTTCTACGCCCCCGGCACCCCCGAACGGCTGGACGCGGGTGCCACCACGACGATCACGATGATGGTGAAGAACACCACCACCGAAACCTGGCCCGCGACGTCCACCGTAGTGAGTTACCACTGGAAGCTGCCCGACGGCACCGACGTCTCCACTGCTGACAACCAGCTCAAGACGCCGCTGCGGTTCGAGGTCCCGCCGAACACCGCGGCCACGGTGGACGCCCAGGTCAAGGCCCCCGCAGCGAGCAGCAACCTGGCCGAGGGCGTCCAGCTCGTATGGGACGTGCAGGACACCACGACCAACAACTGGAAGTCGGCCACCCACCACCTGCCGCAGCTGCCGCAGCAGATCCGCATCGACTCCCCGACGTCCGACCTGCTCGGCCTGGAGAAGTTCTACCAGTTCACCGGCAAGAACACGGGCGCCGGGTCGACCGCGCTGGTCAACCCCTACGCCGGCAACGTGGTCTGGAACTACAACGCCTTCTCCAACCCCTCGCGGGGCGCGCAGACGTTCGTCCGGATGACTTACAACAGCCTGGACACCTCCACGGCATCGCTCGGCTACGGCTGGTCGTTGCAGACGTCCACGCTGGCCAAGCTCGGCTCCCAGCTACAGTTCCACCCGCCGGGCAAGACATGGCCCGACCAGGTGCGGCTGACCGACGGCGACGGCACCACGCACGTCTGGACACTCAACACTAACGGCAACACACGCTGCTATCCCAACATCTGCGACTATGTCCACCCCCGCGGCGTGCACCTGTACCTGCAGCGTGTCGCCAAGACGGGCGCGCCTGACCAGTACTCGGACGACCCGGCGCGGCAGTGGGTCTTCACCAAGCCGGACCGCACCCAGTTCTTCTTCGACGAAGAGGGCTTCCAGTCGGCGATCGTCGACAAGAACGGCAACACCATGTCGTTCACCGACCAACGCCGCCACTCCAACAACAAGCCCACCAAGTTCCTGCAGTACATCACCGACGCCGCAGGCCGGCAGACCCTGACCTTCGACTACTACAAGAAGGGTCAGGACTACACCTACATCGACGGCTCCGGCAACGAGGTAAGCGACACCAAGCTGACCAACCCGCACATCATCGACAACGTCGAGTCGATCACCGACATCGCCGGTCGCAAGGTGACCTTCACCTACACCGACAAGGGCCTGATGGCCAAGATGGTCGACGGCGCTGGCGAAGACGGCGCGAAGACGTTCCAGCTCGCCTACGACGCCACCCAGGGAACCAAGAACGTCAAGCTGGTCGCGGTCAAGGACCCTCGCGGCAACACCACCTCGCTGGACTACTACGACGCGACGGAAGACCCTGAAGATCTGTGGAAGGTCCAGACCCTGACCGACCGGCTGGGCGGCGACACGACGTTCGCCTACGAGGATCCGGACGGCCCGCAGGGCGGCGTCATCAACGCCACCGTCGTCGACCCGCTCCAGCAGGGCACCAACCTGAACACCAGATACGTCCTGGACGCCTACGGCCGACCGGAGTCGATCACCAACGCCAAGGACGAGACCACGGCCCTGCAGTGGGACGCCGACCACAACGTGGTCAAGCTGACCGAGGCCAACGGCGCGTTCGCCACGTGGAAGTTCGACCAGAAGACCGGCTACCCGCTGGAGCTGAAGGACGCCGAGGCCAACCACAACGGCACCGCGCCGACCACGCTGGCCTACCAGTCGTTCCTCAACGGCTACGTCGCCGACCTGCTGGAGAAGACCTCACCCGAGGGCCGTAAGTGGCAGTTCGGCTATGACGCGAACGGCAACCTGAAGACGGTCACCGACCCGCTCGGCGTCGAATCGGCCACCGCCGGTGACTACACCACCAGCTACGACCACGACCCGCTCGGCCAGCTCGTCAAGGCGACCGACGCCAACGGCAACCCCACCACCTTCAGCGACTACCACCCCTCCGGCTACCCGGAGAAGATCACCGACGCCTACACCAACACCACCACGACCGCCTACGACGCTCGCGGCAACGTGCGGTCGGTCACCGACGCCCTCGGCAAGACCACGACGCAGAAGTACGACATCTTCAAACGCCCGCTCGAGTCGAAGGTCCCCAAGGACCAGGACGCGGCCACGCCGAAGTTCATCGTCACCCCCGCGCCCGAATACGACCGCAACGACAACGTCACGAAGATGACCGCGCCCAACGGCGCCGTCTCCACCGCGGTCTACGACAAGGCCGACCAGCTCCTCGAGTCGAACCTGCCCAAGGACACCACCGACGGACCGGAGCGCAAGGCCACCTTCACCTGGGACCTGGCCGGCAACCTGAAGACCCAGACAGAGCCCAAGGGCAACCTGTCCGGCGCCACCGCCGCCGACTTCACCACCACCTACGTCTACGACCCGATCTACCAGCTGACCGACGTCATCAACGCCGACCAGCACAAGCTCACCTACGAGTACGACAACGTCGGCAACACCACCAAGGTCATCGACCCGCGCAAGAACGCCACCACCGACACCGGCGACTACACCGCCTTCTACACCTACGACCGCAACCACCGCGTCAAGACCGCCAAGGACGCCGCCGGCTACCTGACGTCCACCGACTACGACCTCGACGGGTTAGTCGTCGGCCAGACCGACCAGGAGAACAACAAGACCATCACGGTCTACAACAAGCGCGGCGACGTCACAGAAACGCGGGTCCCGCACTCCGAGACCGACGGCGTCGTCAAACACGTCACCACCCAGTTCACCTACGACCAGGTCGGCAACAAGACCAAGACCATCACCCCGCGCGGCGTGGAGACCCCCGAAGACCCGGCCGACTTCATCCACGAGACGAAGTACGACAAGCTCAACCGGCCGGCCGAGGAGATCTACCCCTTCGACCCGGACGACCCGGTCTACAACAAGCCCGACAGCGTGTTGTACGCCTACGACGCGGTCTCCCGGCTGAAGGAGATCTCCCACCCGCCCTCGCACGGGCAGACCGTCCGCAACGTCTCCACCATGTCGTACTGGGACAACGGCTGGTCCAAGACCACCACCGACCCGTGGGACATCAAGACCACCTACGACTACAACGACCTGGGCCTGCAGACCAACCGCACCGTCACCTCGGCAGGCGGCTCCTCCCAGCGCGCCCTGGACTGGTCGTACTACCCCGACGGCAAGCTCAAGACCCACTCCGACGACGGCGTCCCCCTCGGCCTCGACGTCGTGCTCGGCGACAACTCCGACACCGGCCAGGTCACCGCGGTCGGCTCCTGGACGACCACCGGCGGCGGCACTTCCTCGTCCAACATCGTCGGCCCGACAGTCGCCGCGACCTCGGGCTTCGTCGGCTACGACTACGCCGTCGCCCCCGCCGGCACCGGCGCCGGCAGCTTCACCTGGAACCTGACCACCCCGAGCGCGGGCAGTTACAAGCTCTACGCCCAGTACCCCGCCGGCGCCACCGCCACCAACGCCAAATACACCATCACCCACGACGGCGGCACCGCCGACGTCACGATCGACCAGACCAAGAACCCCGGCACCTGGGTCGAGCTCGGCGCCTACACCTTCACCGCCGGCAACACCGGCTCGGTCAAACTGACCGACGACGCCAACGGCACCGTCGTCGCCGACGCCGTCAAACTCGTCCGCGACAACGCCGGCGACACCGACACCGAGACCAAGGACTTCACCTACACCTACGACCCCAACGCCAACCTCACCAAGATCGAGGACAGGTCCCCCACAGCCAAGATCGACCTGTGGGACATCACCTACACCAACCTCAACCAGATCGACCAGATCCAGGAGAAGCTCAACAGCGTCCTGAAGAACACCACCGCCTACCGCTACAACGAGAACAGCGCGGTGGTCGAACGCACCCACGACAAGACGCTGGCCACCTACGGCTACGACGTCCGCGACCTGGTCGAGCAGGTCGTCAACAAGAAGTCGGCCACCGACACCCAGCCCAAGACCACCAGCTACACCTACACCCCGCGCGCCGAACGCCTGCAGGAGACCAAGGCCAACGGCAACACCGTCGACTACGACTACTTCCTGTCCGGTGTCCTACGCCACTCCATCGAAAAGAAGCCCAACGCCACCGTGGTCGCCGAACACACCCTCGGCTACCAGGGCAACCTGCACCGCGCCCGCGACCACGCCAAGATCCAGAACGCCGACTCACCCGGCTCGTACCTGGAACACGAGTACACCTACACCTACGACCCCCGCGACCGCATCGCCAAAACAGTCAAGACCCCGGTCGCCGGCGGAGCGGCCGAAACCGAGACGTACTGGCACGACGCCAACAGCAACGTCCACGAGGAGACGGTCCTCGGCAAGAAGACCACCTTCACCTACGACCGCAACCGCCTGATGACCTCCGTCACCGACGGAGCCACCAGCACCTACACCTACGACCCGTACGGCCGGCTGCGCACCATCCAGGGCGGCGGCAAGATCTGGGAGAAGTACACCTACGACGGCTTCGACCACGTCACCCGGCACGAGAAGCTCGGCGGCGACGGCGCCACCTCCACGGTGACCAAGTACACCTACGACCCGCTCGACCGCACCACCACCAAGACCGAGAAGGAAGGCACCGCCTCCGCCAAAACCACCACCTACTCCTACCTCGGCCTGTCCGCCGAAGTCCTGGACGAAGAGGTGGCCGGCAAACTCGTCAAATCCTTCCAGTACTCGCCCTGGGGCGAACGCCTGTCGCAGGTGAAGTTCACCGAGGACAACCGCGAAGAGTCCTCCTACTACGGCTACAACCCGCACACCGACGTCGAACAGATCACCTCGGAAACCGGCGACACCCGCGCCACCTACGGCTACACCGCCTACGGCAAGAACGACGACAAACTCTTCACCGGCATCGACAAACCCGACCCCGTCGACCCCACCGCCAAAGAGGAGTACAACCCCTACCGCTTCAACAGCAAGCGCTGGGACAACTCCACCGGCATGTACGACATGGGGTTCCGCGACTACAACCCCGGCCTCAACCGCTTCCTCCTGCGCGACACCTACAACGGCGCCCTCGCCGACCTGAACCTCGGCCTCGACCCCTGGACGGCCAACCGCTACGCCTTCACCGGCGGCAACCCCATCACCGGGATCGAACTCGACGGCCACGAACCACGCCCCTGGCACAACCCGAACTACAAGCCGTCGGATTGCTACGACAACGCCAGCCTCGAATGCAACCCGGGCGCTGCAGACAAGACGATGCCCGCCTCGCACATGGACCCCCGTTATCGGGAGGGCATGGACGAGGACCGGAACGGCGAAGTGACCGCCCTCGAAGCCGCTCGACACGGGGAGTCCCTCGACGCGGACGGAGCCAGGAATGGCCGTCCTCCGGGTGAGAAGGAGTTGGAGGGCCTCAGCTACCTGCCTATTGTGGGTACACCCGCTGATATCGCGCTCGCGCTCAAGCACCTCGCCGAGGGCGACACCCAAGGCGCGGTATGGGATTTGGCCGGGCTCGTCCCCATCGCTGGCGACTCCGGGAAGTTCCTTGGCAAGCTGGTGCGACGTTGCAATAGCTTCACCCCGGACACCCGCGTTTTGATGGCCGACGGCTCGACCAAACCGATCTCCGAGGTAGAAGTCGGAGACGAGGTATTGGCCACTGACCCCGAGACGGGCGAAACCGTCGCCAAGCCCGTGCTCGCCTTAATCGGCGGAGACGGAGACAAGAATCTCGTTCAGATCTCCATCGCTGACGAAACAGAAGGCAAGAGCGGCGGCGTTGACGGCGTCATCGTCGCCACGGACAAGCATCCCTTCTGGGTCGAGAACCTCGACCGGTGGATCGACGCGACCGACCTTAAGCCGGGCATGTGGCTCCGGACCTCTGCCGGCACTTTCGTTCAGGTCACCGCCATCAAACGCTGGACCGCGCCGCAGCGAGTGCACAATCTGACCATCGCCGACATCCACACGTACTATGTGCTTGCCGGCAACACGCCCGTTCTCGTTCACAATGACAAATGTCCCGTCACTGGCAACAGCCATGGCGACATGGGTGAGCTCGCGACCTACGAGCGCCTGCTCAAAGACGGGTACACTTCTATTGAACGCGAAGTGGCGTTCCTCAACAGCAAAGGCAATCAGTTCATTGTCGACTTCGTGGCCAGCGACTCCAACGGGAACTGGATCGCCGTGGAGGTGAAGACCGGACGACGAGCAACGATCACACCTAACCAAGCGGTGGGGTATCCGGAGCTAAACGGTGCCGCCGGCGCCATATTGAACTCAAAGAAGCTCGCACAGTACGGCCTGCCGAAGGGGTCTAGAGTGCACTTTCCTGTAGAATTCGACGCATGGAAATGTCCCCATTGCCAGTAGAAGCAGACCTGATAGCCAGGATGTCACAGGAGTTGACGCTGCGCGGATGGACGCCAATCGACAGCGAAGGCCCCATATTCATCCTGCGCGAGTCAGTAGAGGTTGAGTTTCAATTTGCTCCCCGCATGTCGAAGCTCAGTTCCGGAATACTCCTGCTACCAGCCCTTGGGGTTAGACATCCCGAGACAAGTCGGCTCGTAACCAAGTTCTACGGACTTGTAGCGGACAACGTGGGCGTCTGTTCCTTTGGGCGCGGGCTGGCACACCTGATGAGCCGATATGGCCACATCTCCGATATCACCACTAGATGGCTTGTACTCGATTCGACTTCGGTGGACAGTGTGGTAGAGACACTGTGCGTGGATCTCGAATCCTACGGGCTGCCCTTCTTTAGGGAGTTCCGAACACTGGATGATGTGATCCATCGACTCGAACAGGAGTCGCTGGACCAGTTTTTGCTCGGACATCTTGGCGTGTCTTACGCGCTGAGAAATAGCCTTCGACAGGCGATCGATACACTTGGGCGATATGCGAACATAGCATCCACCCAGCAACCTCCTCTATCGACGCAGTCCTGGAGATTTGTGCGTTCATTCATCGATCACTTCTCAATAAGGGAGGATTCTCTTCCCTTTGAGATTGGCGACTGAAATGAAGGTCCTTGAGCCCCGCACTGGACCGTCTACAGGCCCTGGCCGCACCGCCCTGGCCAGCCACCAACCATCCCTACAAACAGGAAGGACACCCGCGGGACCGGGAAACCCCGCCCCACCCGCCACGGCAGCCGGGTCAACGCGCTGGCCACAGCACGCAATCCAACCCTCAGCCGACCACACCTTGACCACAAAAGTTCGAGGCTAGTCCGTGGCCGCTGATTGACGCCACGCCTGATTAAGGAGCATATTCGTCGCCACGAATTCTGATGTACAGGTCCGCCCGGCGGATTGACGTCACGGCCTCAGTGCTGACTTAGCTCACTGAGCTGCATCCAGGCTTCGTCTCAGGCAGCATTTTGGCCTGACGGAATGTAGTTATTCTCTTGCGCGCTATTATCGCAGGGGTAGGCACTAGGTGCTCGCCAGCAGTCGGCGGGCGCCTAGATTCTGACCGGTGTGGCCGCGGACGGCATCTAGTACTACAGCCTGATTTCGTGATGTCTTAGCCAGCGTCTCCAGTAGTGGCTGCTACGGGCGCGAGTCTGGTGGAGGCGGCGGCGATGGGACCAGGCGAGGGCGTGGGTGATCGGGCGGGTGATCCTCGTCAGGTGTGCCAGGAGACGGCGGGTTTCGGCGGGTGTGAGGTCGACCAGGCCGCTTGGGCTTTTGGGCAGTGAGCGGCGGTGACCGCGAGGTAGGCGTGGGCCAGCATGGCAAGGGTGATGTGCCGATGCCAGGCGTCGTAGCGGCGGACCTGGTAGTGGTCCAGGCCGGTCTCGTTCTTAACGCTCTGGAAGCAGTCCTCGATCGCCCAGCGTGCCCCGGCGACGCCGATGAGGTCGTCGGTGGTGGTGCCGGCGGCGCCGTGACACAGTAGTAGGCCAGCTCGAGTTCGCCCTTGGCGTTGGGCGTCAGACTGCGCCGGACCAGTAGCCAGCGCCGGTAGCCAGGCTCGGTCTCAAAATGCACGCTGGCCAGTGCCCAGTCATACAACCGCGGCCCTTTCGCGCCATCGCCACAGGAGCGGCGCTTCCACGCCTCGGCCGGGGCCTGGGCGGCCAAAGTATCGGCCCGAATGTCCCCACGCGGCCCGAAGGCGACCGTCTGGCTCTTGGGCACGGCCACCACATAGCTCAGTCGGCGTTCTTCCAGGAAGCGGCGGAACTTGCAGTCCATGCCGTAGGCCTCATCCGCGGTGACCCAGGAGACCGGCATCCCCGCATCCAGCGCCCGCGCGAGCAGCGTACGCGCCAGCATCGGCTTGGTAGCGAACGGCACCGCGTCAGGGATGCCGGCCTGAGCGCACCTGATCCGATCATCGGTCCAGGACTTCGGCAGATACAGCTCAGCGTCGATCAAGGCCCGGCCCAGCGGGGAGGCATACGCCAAGAACACGCCCAGCTGGCAGTTCTCCACCCGACCAGCGGTGCCGGAGTACTGACGCTGCACCCCGGCCGACTTATCGCCCTTCTTGATGAAGCCCGTCTCATCCACGATCAGCACGCCATCGCGGTGACCTCTGCGACATAGTCCCGCAGGTCAGAGCGCACCAGACGGGGATCCCAGCGGGCGTTGCTCAGCAGCCGCTGCATCCGATCCGGCGCCGCGTCCCCTGCCGCCTCTGCCAGCTGCCAGCCGTTCTTACGCTCGATCGGGGCAAGCAACCCCGTCACATAAGCCCGCGCCTGCCTGCGTGGCTCCACCCGCCCGAACCGGCCGGCCACCCGTCCGAACAGCGTGTCCAGACCAGACACCCACACCTGAAGATCGTCTGCAGATAACTCATTCAGTATGAACCCTGACTATAAATCACAAACCCTGGCTGTAGTACTAGGCGTGATCCGGCTCGAGCTGCGGTGCTGCGTCGGATTGCTGACTTCTGCGCCCGGCCAGCCACCGAGAGCGCTCGGCCTGCCCCATCGCCCGTCGCCGCATGACCTCCGCAGCCCGCGGACTCGCCGACGCCAGCAGAGCCCGCGCACGAGCCGCCGACCCAGCCGCCTCTACGGCCACGGCGCGCAACGCCGCACGCTCGGCCGCCACCCTCGCTTGCTCGGCAGCTCGGCGCGCAGCGGCCTGCGCGAGGTGCTGGGAGCGCGATGGCAACGGGACGCCGGTGTCCGCGTCCAGCCAGACGGCCAGCCGGTGACGCGCCCAGCCGGCGGGGTGCTTCGCACTGCCCGCATACGGCCAGCAACTGCCGTCAGGGTGGTGGTCTAGGGCGTAGCTGACGTCGGCGGCGCTCCAGCCGGCCAGCACCAGCGGCATGATCAGATGGCGGACGTGCTGGGCCGACAACCGGCGCAGATCCAGGCTCGCGGCGCGGACCCGCTCAGCGACGACCAGGGCCCGCTCACGCTCCCGCCGCCGAGCCCTGCGAGCCTCCCGCACCCGTTGATCTTCCAGGGTCCGATCCGTTGCTGCCCTAGTGGCGGCGCTCAGCCGGTGATCGTCAGCGATCGTGGGCTGCCAGGCGGAGGCAGCCGCGCGCGCGAGCGTGGCGAGGGTTCCCCTCCTTCGGAGGGGAACCCAGAGGGGGTCCGAGATTCATCCACAGGGGAGAAGACGGCCTTCTGAGATCGGGGCGCGGGCGCCTGCCGAGGCTCGTCGACGGCCACGTCGTCGTTAGGGGCGGCCGCAATCGCGAGCACGTACTCGGCGGCGATGTTGCCCAACCCATCGTCGATCGTGCCGCACTGCGTGCCCTTGCGAACGCGCACCGTCGATCCGGGCGTCACGGTGCCCAGCAACCCGCGCTCACGCAGCCAGCGCAGCCATAGCGCCACCGTGGAGCGCGAACGGCCGCTGCGCTCGATCAGCACCGCCCAGGTGGGCCGGGTCGCCGAGGGCTCGCCCGGCAAGGGACCATCCCCGCGTGCGCGGGGAGCACTTCCGTCCTTGCGGCCGTGGTCGACGCGCACGGGGACCATCCCCGCGTGCGCGGGGAGCACTTGCCCTGCTTGATCTGGTACGTGTCCGGCTCGGGACCATCCCCGCGTGCGCGGGGAGCACGCGCCGACGTGGCCGCCGGTCGTCACCGCGCGGGGACCATCCCCGCGTGCGCGGGGAGCACGTCCGCCTCTCCTACACAGAAGCGGAACCGACGGGACCATCCCCGCGTGCGCGGGGAGGACACTCACTGACCAGCACTGTTAGCCCACGGAGGGGCGGAAATCGAGCACTTCCCAAGACTCGGACATATGCGACATCCTCACAGGCAGGCCACAGAGCCTCGGTGCCTTGAACGCTACAAGCTCAGCGCTGCCCGTAGCGTCGTCGCTTGGCTGCCTTGCTCCAATTGCGGGGCGCAGCAGAAGACGATGCAGGCGGGTCCTTGGGACGCCGCAGCAGGATGAGGCCCTCGTGGTCAACGGGGTGCCACTTGTGATCGTGCGTTTCGAAGGTGAAGCCTTGCTCGTTGTCCGTGGTGTACGCGAGGAGTGCACGCCCGGTGTCGGCGTACTCCTCCACTTCGAGCCAGAGCGCTTCCCTGATGCGAGCGGATGGGCCACCGATGAAGACACCAGGAGAGATCTCCATCAGCCAACGCGTCAGGAAGCCACGGAGCCCCGCTGGACAGCGGGTGAGCACGATGACGGTCACCAGGGAACCTCGTAGATGTCATCGTCGGCGTAGTTGCGGCCGGCCTCTACTTCGGTGCCGTGATCGCTCTGCAGCGTGACGCGGTCGATGTCCTCATCGTCGAGGTTGTCACTGGCCGCTTCTGTGAGGACCAGATGCTTGATGTCGTTCACGCACCGTCTGAGCAGCCGCCTCTTGTTGATGTGGTCGCGGATGGCTCTCCGTGTGCGGGAGCCCACATCGTCCGGACTCTCCGCGGCCACATCGAAGGCAATCGGGATGGCGATCTCTGTCTTGTAGAGGTCCGCTATGTCGAGGACGAAGGCCAGTTCGTGCCCTGAGTGGATGAAGCCCAGCCCGGGTGCGCAGCCCAGTGCGGCTACGGTGGTCTGGGCGATGCCATACATGCATTGGGCGGCTGCCGTAACAGCCTGGTTGACAGGATCGCCGGCGTTGAAATCCCCGGGTACGTAGATTCGGCCGTTCCACGGAACGCCCGCCCGTTCGGCTTCCTTGCGGTAGCACTCCTTGACCCTTCGGCCTTCCCTACCGAGAAGTTCATGCCGGGTGAGGCTGTCTGGGTTCTCGTTGGGAAACCGCATGCGGTACATCTCGCGGGCCACCTCAAGTCTGGTTCTGCGGTTGGCCCACTTCGTCGCCTGCGCTTCGACAAGAGACGATGAGCGGTTGAGCGACCTGCCTCCGGAGTAGAAGCGCACCCCTTGCTCACCGACCCACACCACGCCGGCGCCGCTGTCCCCCAGAAGACTCATAGCCTGGTGAGTGACGCGTGTGCCGGGGCCGAGGAGCAGGGTTCCGATGGTGGCAGCCGGTATGTGCGTGACACCTTCGGCGTCCTCGGCTGTGATGGCGTTGTCCTCACGGTGCAGGATGCATCGTTCAAGGTAGATGAACGAGATGCGGTCCCCCATGCGGGTGAGCTCGCGGGGCGACGACATCCCGCGCTGGCCGACGGTGGCCATGGCTCACGCCTCGGCCAGCGTCATGAGGCCGCACCCGTAGGACTTGGCGCGGCCGAGCCCACGGGTAAGGACGTGCCGGAGTACGTCCGGGTCGGTGACCTCCAACCGCCCATCGAAGGTGACCGCGAGCAGGGTGACTGGGGCTTTCTGGCCACGTTTGGCGAAGGACAGTTGACGCCGGTCGTGCACGACGATCTCATGCCGGTCGAGGCCGGGCACGAGCTGCCGGTCGGCCGGCCTCTCGACGACCTTGAACCCGGCCCTTTCCTGGTGCTTCAGGAGCCAGTCCAACTGGTGGCGCTGGGTGACATGTGCCGTGACCTTGGTGGGCTCGCCGTCTTTGCGACGGATGCTGTGCACCGGGTTGGCCGTCAGCCGGAACGCCCACCGGCCACCGGCCGCGAGGCGTGACAGGAACGGCTCGTAGTCGTAGGTGTCCCACCGACCCGTCTCGGGCCAGCCGCCTTGCTCGACCAGGTGAGTGAGGTCGGGCTTGTCCGGGCTGACGATGTAGAGGTAGGTCTCCGCCCGGCTGTTGCGGTCGATCCGCCACAATACCCGCGGCCCGCCGTCGGGCGCGGCCGGGACCCGCTGTGCTCCCCGCGCACGCGGGGATGGTCCCACCGAGCTCCTCTGGTGGTCCGCTCCTCTGGTGGTCCGCTCCTCTGTCGTGCTCCCCGCGCACGCGGGGATGGTCCCGACGTCCTGGCGCTGCTTCAGCGGCTGGTGGCGTGCTCCCCGCGCACGCGGGGATGGGCCCCTCCAGAACATCCCCTCGCGTGGCGAGGACGGGTGCTCCCCGCGCACGCGGGGATGGAGCGGTAGCGCGGCTGCCATACCGCTGGGCCAGTTATACGGAGGATGACAGCGACCGTCCTACGGTCACCCACCATTGGCAGGACCGGAACCAGTCGTGATGATCGTTCCTGGGCCTTGATCAGAGGGGTGAAGGGGCTGGCCGCCGAGGCTTCACTCCTCCGATCAGGGCCCAGGCACTGCCTTCCAGGTACCACAACCATCACGATCACAGGGGACATCCACGTGAGCCACGATGCGGGCATCTTGTTCTTCCTGCTGGCCAGCCCGAGCCCCGCACAAGCGGAGCTCAACACGCAACGGCTGGCGGACTTTCTGCGGGGGTTCTTCGGACCTCTGCTCCTCGTGACGGTCTCCGTGGTGGCGTTATTCTTCCTCTTCACCAAGGAGATCACGCGGTTCGTGCAGTTCGTCGTTGTGGCAATCGTGATCGGTGTGATCTTCTATGTTCCGAACATCATCGAAACCCTCGCGCGCGGAGTAGCGGCGGCTCTTGGCGTGAGTTGAGCTCATAGGGGCATCACTCCGCGGCCGTTTCGAGCGGGGGGCGCATGTGGGCGCACCGTGCTGGTTCCTGTCGGAAGCGCTGGACAGCGGGCCGGCGGATCTGGCACAGCCACGCAGCCCTTCGCCGTCACGGTCGGCCTGTACCGGCATGTCCGGCCCGGGAGATGCCCGCACTCCTCCATCCCATGTAGCCGAGGAACTCGGTCAGCACGGTTCGGCTGCGGCTGGTGTTCAACTCGCTGATGAGTCTTTCAACGCGCTGGCGAACTAATCCGCGTGCTCGGCACCACCGCGCACCCGAGCGCCGACTGGGTCACTCAGGCGATCAAGAACCTGGTGATGGATCTGGACGATGCGGGCTGCCGGGCACGCTATCTGATCCGAGATCGGGATGGGAAGTTCCCCGCCCAAGAAGGATCTTTACATAAGATCACAACTCATGTGATGATCACTCCGTTTTGCCACATCTGTTCGAAAGGCTCGAGTGAAACAATCACGAACAGCGTCCGGCTTATCCAGCCGGACACGACGCCGCGCTGCCCTGATCGCAGCCCTCGCCATGCCGCTCTCGCTCATCAGCGCACCCGCGCTCGCCCAGGACCCCACGCCACCCCCCACAACCCCGCCGAGCGCTCCCGCCACCCCCACCGGTAAGGCGCTGGCGCAGGCCAAGAAGGACAACCGGCGCATCGAGATCGAGTCGCTGCGCTCGGAGAACACCACCTACTACGCCAACCCCGACGGCAAGACCCTGAGGATGGAGCAGTACCTGGAGCCCATCCGGGTCAAGAACGCCGACGGCAAAGGCTTCACACCGATCGACACCACGCTCATCGAGGCGAACGGAGTCATCAAGCCCAAGGCGGCCAAGGGCGGCCTGACGCTGTCCGCAGGCGGCGACACCGAAGCGATCAGGAGCAAGAGCGGCGACCTCGCCGCCAGGATCGACGCCCCCCGCACGTTGCCCAAGCCCACGCTCAACGGCAACACCGCCACCTACCCGTCCGCGTACGGCAAGGGCATCGACCTGGTCGTCACCACCACCCCGACCGGGTTCCGCCAGCAGATCGTCATCCGGCAACGCCCGGCCGAGCCGGTGACGTTCCGCGTCCCCGTGGATCTGCCCAAGGGCATCTCCTTCGGTAAGAACGCCAAGGGGCAGCCGACGCTGAAGAACCAGGACGGCAAGCACAGCCTCGACATCCGCCCCGCGGCACTACTGGACGCGAAGGCCGCCGACGCGAACGCCGACCTCGGCACCGTCAGGGTCGGCAGGGCCCAGGTGAGCCTGGACGACTCGGCGCTGGTGTACAGCCCCGACGCGGCCTTCCTCGCCGACCCGGCGACCACGTTCCCGGTGACCATGGCCGCCATCGACGACGACTGGTACGAGTGCACGCTCGGGGGCGATCCCTGCCCCCCCGGCGATCCGATGGACACGTACATCAATGACGTGGACCTCACCGACAGCTGGGACATGCACTACCGCGACCAGATGTGGGTCGGAAAGTCCTACGCCAGCGGCATCGCCAAGCGCTGGCGCGCCTACATTCAGTTCCCGCTGCCGAAAGCGACCGACCCGTTCTGGGGCTCGAACATCCAGAACGCCGACCTGGAGTTGTGGAACTACCTGTCCAACGACTGCGGCGAGTTCGTCGGCTCCGGAATCACCGCCCGGCGGGTCACGTCCGACTGGGACCATCTGACCCTGCAGTGGGGCAACCAGCCGTCGGTCACCAACGTGGGCGCGGACACCGAGTACGGGGCGTACAGCCCCGACTGCGCCGGCTCGATGAACTACGAGCACGATCTCATCCACTCGGTCGACACCATCGTCCAGGACTGGGCGGACGGGGAAACGAACTACGGGTTCCAGCTCCGCGCCGGTGACGAATCGGAGTTGCGGAACTGGCGCCGCTACCGCAGCCGCGAGCAGACCAGCGGCTATCCCGCCCACGGCCCCAGGCTCACGGTCGACTTCGAGCCGCCAGTGCCGCCTCGCCAGGAAACTGTCGTGATCTCCAGTCCGACCCTCATGGAGACCTTTCCCGAATATGAGGAAGCGATCCAGAAGTCGGTCTTCGTACCCGAGTCAGAAGCGGATCGGGAGGAGCTCGGTCTCAGCCCTGAAGTCGCCAGGATGGCGGCAGCAAAACGTGATGGTCAACCGTATTTCGTCGGTTCCGACATGCTCAACCTCGGCGGCCCTGAACCAGAGGGTGACGACGCCACGGATCCCGATGAGGAAGAGGTCTTCTCTCCTCGTGTGCTGACGCACGAACCCGCGGGCAACGCCACCGGGGTGCCACTCGACGCTCAGATACGCATGACGTTTACTGAGCCGGTCGGAGAGACCGCCGTCTCGGTGAAGCCCTCGTCAGGTGCCGAGGTGGAGGGCGCCCTGTCCGAGGACACCACAAAAAAGACCGTGACGTTCACTCCGCGACAGCCGCTGAGCCCAGGCACCACGTACACGGTGACCGTCTCGGGAGCCATCGACGAGTGGGACAACCAGATGTCTCCCTACACATGGTCCTTCCGCACCACCGACCAGGCGGCCGCCCACTGGACGTTCGACGAGGGTACCGGGAAGATCGTCGCCGATTCGTCCGGCAACGGTCACAGCGCATCGCTCAACGACACGGCGGCGTGGATTGCGGGCAAGAGCGGTAACGCGATCTCCAACGTGCCGTCGCAGGCGCGGATAGCCGCCTCCAGCTCTGCGGCCAAGCAGGGAAAGGCCGTCGAGGTCACCGATGAAACGACCGCGACCAGCATCACGTACGCGTTGCCGGATGGGAAGGCGTTCCGGACGGAGGTCGCTGCGGGTCCCATACGGACCAAGCAGAACGGCGTGTGGGTGCCGATCGACACCACGCTGTTCGAGCATGGAGGTGTTCTGCGTCCGAAGGCGATCGCTTCGAATGCGTCGGTGGAAATCTCGACGGGCGGCGCCGGGACATTCGTGCGCATGACCGCGCATGGGCAGTCGTACGCGCTGCGCTGGCCGACACCGCTACCCAAGCCGATGGTCAAGGGTGGCGTCGTCACCTATACCGACGCCGCCGGTGCCGGGGCTGACCTGGTGGTGACGGTGCTACCGACCGGGTTCCGGCACGACGTGGTGCTGCGCCAGCGACCGTCGAAGCCGCTGGAGCTGCGCATCGGCGTGGAGAGCGATGGCCTGACCCTGTCCGAGGGCAAGGGCGGACGTCTGCTGCTGAAGGGCAAGGACAAGAAGCTCGTGGCCTCAGCGCCGCAGCCGATCATGTGGGACGGTAGCGCCAAGGGCCGCCTCCCGCTGGCCAGGCACGCGGTCATCGACACCGAAGTCGTATCCAAGACCGGGCGCACAGAGCTGGTGCTCAAGCCCGACCACGCGTTCCTGTCGGACTCGAAGACCGTGTACCCGGTCCGGGTGGACCCGACTACGACGCTGCCAAGCAATAACGACCTCAGTGTCCTCAGCACCGATACAGCCGACTCGCCGGCCTACCCGACCAGCACCGCCCTTCCAGTAGGTGTGCAAACAGGCCAGAAGATGCGCGCCCTTCTGCGCTTCGACACCACCTCGCTCGTGGGCAAAACCGTTACCGATGCCAGGCTGTCGATGTCGATCATCAGTGCCAAGACCTGCGGAGCATCAGTCGGGCAGGGTGTACAGGCGGCCCGGGTGACCGGCGCCTGGGATGAGAACAACCTCTATTGGGCGAACAAGCCCGCCTTCACCACCGAAGACGCCCAAATCAACAAAACATCCATCGACTGCGCGAGCACCCAGACTCCGACGGAATGGAACATCACCGGCATCAGCCAAGACTGGGCGGCCGGCGCGGCCAACCACGGCCTGGTACTGAAGGCTCCGACCGAAAACACCACCATCGAATGGCGGATGTACGCCTCCTCCGACGACACCGAATGGAACGCCCCGCCCAAGCTGGTCGTCACGACCAGCGCGCCCGCGTCGTCCCCCACGATCGCTAATTTCACGATCACCCCAGCGCAGGATGTTGCCGGCACGACCGTGACCAGCTCGCTCACCCCGCAACTGGCCGCCACCGTCGCCGACACCGCTGGCGGCAATCTGACCGGCGAGTTCGAGGTCGAACATGACCCGGCCGCAACCGGGCAGGGCACCGGCCAGATCTGGGCCGGTGCCTCATCTGCGGTCGCCTCCGGAAGCCAGGCCGCTGTCGGTGTCCCCGCAGGGAAGCTGGCAGATGGCTGGAAGGTCCGCTGGCGAGCTCGTGCAGTCAATGCCGCGGCCGCCACCGCCTCGGCGTGGTCGTCTTGGCAGACAGCCACGGTCGATGTACCCAATCCTACGGTCGGCGCCTTCCAGGTCACCCCCTCACAGGTGGTGAACGGCGTCACCGTGTCCACGAGCGTGACCCCGACACTCCGCACCACAGTCACCGACCCGGCCGCCCAGCCAGTGCGGGCGGAGTTCGAGGTCGAGCACGACCCGGCCGCGACCACGCAGGGCACCGGCCAGATCTGGACCGGCGCCGTGGACAACGTCGCATCCGGCACCCAGGCCAGCATCGCCGTCCCCAACGCGAAACTCACGGACGGGTGGAAGGTGCGCTGGCGGGTCCGAGCGATCAACACCGCCACCACGGTCAGCTCACTCTGGTCGGACTGGCAACTCCTGACCGTGGACGTGCCGGACCCGGCCTCCGAACCGTCCGTCGGCGCCTTGCAGGTCACCCCGTCCGAGCAGGTGGACGGAACCACTGTCACCCCCACCCTCACCCCAGCTCTGCTGACCCAGGTGAGTGACCCCGCAGGGAAGCCGCTGCGCGTCGAGGCCGAGATCGACCATGACCCGGCCGCGACCGGTCAGGGCAGTGGCCAGATCTGGGTCGGCAGCGCCGACAACGTCCCGGTCGGTACCCAGGCGGCCATCACGGTCCCGGCGGACAAGCTGGCCGATGGGTGGAAGGTGCGCTGGCGAGCCCGCGCGGTCTCGGCCACCGCCGCCTCCACTTGGTCAGGCTGGCAGTCCCTCGCCATCAGCCTGCCCAAGCCCACCGCCACCGGCCTGACCATCACTCCGTCGAAGGTGGTAGACGGCGTGATGGTGACCACCGCGCTCACCCCCACGCTGCAGGCCACCCTCACCCACCCGACCGGCCAGGCACTGCGCGCTGAAGCCGAGATCGAGCACGACCCGGCCGCGACCGGTCAGGGCACCGGCCAGATCTGGGCTGGCGCCGTGGACAACGTGGCCTCCGGCACCCAAGCGAGCATTGCCGTTCCAGCGGGCAAGCTGACCGACGGGTGGAAGGTGCGCTGGCGGGCCCGCGCGGTCGGCGACCAGGCATCCTCGGCCTGGTCTGACTGGCAGCAGGTCACCGTGGACGTCATCCAGCCCGGCGAGGAGCCTTTGGCGCAGGCTGCCGGACCCGTAATCCGCACCGACCAGAGCTTCACCGCCGCCGCCTGGCTGCGTTGGAGCGACAAGGACGGCGATTACACCGTCCTCGAGCAGAAGGGAACCCACCAGGCGCCCTTCCGCCTCGGCAACACCGCCGACCATGGACTGGCGTTCACCTTCACCAGTGCCGACACCGCCGATGCGACGGTCGAGGGTGTACTTTCCGGCGTCGAACCACCGGTCGACGAGTGGTTCCACCTGGCTGGTGTGTACGACGTCGCGGCCAAGTCCGCCTCGCTGTACCTCAACGGCACCCAGGTCGGCAGCGCTCAGCTGATCTCTGCCGGCTGGAGGGCCGACGCGCCGATGCGGCTTGGCGCCAATATGCTCGGCGCGATCGACGAGCTTGAGCTCTATCAGCGACCGCTGAGCGGCACCGAGCTCGGCGCCTTGCTTGCCCGAAGTGCCAGCGTGGCGGCTCCGCAGAATTCTGCGCCGGTGGAGAGCGGTGCGACCAAGGCCACAACAACCGCGGGCATTCCCGTCTACAACTTCAAGTACGACCACATCAACGAGCAGAACTGCAAGGACACGACCTGGTTCGAGAAAAACAATCTGGCCCGCATTCAGGAGAAGCCTTATCTTTCCTGTTGGTCGGCCTACCTGTACATCCAGGACTTCAGCGAGGATTCCGATACCCGTAGATTGAAGAAGGCGGCGAAGTCCGGCAGCCTCTTCAAGATGCTGGCCAGTACGTTCGGCAGCGCGTTCTTCGACGACAGCGACAGGTTCCGGTTCCGCGCCACCTGGGTCGTCCACAGCTACCTTGGCGACGACACTGGCAACAACATCGTTAATCCGGCGCCAAACGAGGAGCTGAAGCCGCAGGACATGAAGGTCTTCATCCGTGTCGACGAAATGGCGGTTGAGGACGCAAACGGCAGGGTTAAATTGTCGTCCGCGCAGCTGCGAGGCCTGCCTATGAGGGTACGCCTAGACGCAGAGCCGGGCGCGCTTTGGGGCACGGACTGCAAGGTGCGAAGTGGCACCGACCAGACCAAGGACGTCTCCGAGTGGTATGCGAAGCCCGACTCCCGGTACATCGTTCGGGCGATGCCGCCTGACGATCCGACGAAGAACAACTGGTGCCAGCTCGAGCCGCAGGTCGAAATCTTCGACGATCCTGAGCGGCCGGACGTCCCGATGAGGTTCTATTTGTGGAGTCAGATCGTTAAGGACGAAAACGGCGACGACCGTCGTGTGCGCCGGAAGGGCGATACCATCAACGCCCAGAACGGAGATCAGGCCGCGGTGCCGCTATTCCGCTGCGACTGGAAGAAGTTCGGATTCCAGAAGGCGGACATCCATATCGGCGGATGCATCAACCACTACGCCAGTCGCGTCTTCGCGATGTCGAAGAAGCGAGATACTCTGTTCCCTGAAGTAATTGAGCACATCGAGACGGCGCTGAATCCAGAGACGAACGCCACCACATTCCCGTACCTGAGGGATGGGCACGACTGGAGCCAGCCCGGGTACCCGCCCACGAGAAACAAACTCGGAAACGAACGTCCCAAGAACATCGCCGGAAACTGGGCCGATCCGAATAGCGAGCCCCTGGTACGCAACCCCGATAAGACAATGGACAAAGCGAACCGGAAGTATTTTAGTGATCTAGAGCTACATTTGGATTCCGGAACCACAAGTCAGCAGATCTGGCCAAAGGGGGTCGGCACCAACTACTGCAAGTACTACATGCCGGAGAAATACGGAGAGCCATATTACAACGGCGGCCCGCCTCGAGGCCTAACCAATTCCTGCGACGAATATCCGTTCGCCAGTACCATCCAAGGCGCCTTGCACGCGAAGGGGCATTTCTCGGTACGCGCCGTGGATCACCAGCAGAATATCGACCATGGTCATGTGCTGCGATCCTTCTTCTCACACTACCGAGTCGGCGGCGACAACGAATTCTGGGTGCTGATCCAGCCCTAATCGTGTAGTCAGTCCGATCCATCCGAGGGAGGGCCCTGTGGCCCTCCCTCACCCCTTCGGCCGCTTGCGGCAGTATCTATTCACAGCTTGCCGTAGAATGCGCTCCATGAACGGCCCCAACACCCCCCGCTACGCATGGGCTGAACGCCTCCAGGTCGTGAGTGGCACAGACCACGATCTCCACAACGGTAGGGGATCTTCGCCGCACCCAACCGGATGGCTGGGAGCGGCTCCCGTCAGTGAAGCCGAACTCCTCCGTCAGGAAGAGCGCCTCGGCCGCCGCTTGCCACCGAGCTACCGAGAGTTCCTCCAGGTAAGCAACGGCTGGGACGTGAACTCCTTTACCAGTGTTCACCTTCTCCCCATCGCCGAGGTCGGGTGGACGCGCGACGTGGATCCGCACCTCGCGAACACATGGGGTCCCTCGCCTGACTCCCCGATCCCGGAACTGCCCGCCGACTATTTCTTCGACTACGACGCACCTCAGGATCGGGATTTTTTTGAGGTGGGAGACTTTCTGCCGCACACGTTGTGCATTTCCGAGAACGTCGAGGGTAGTGTTTATCTGCTCAATCCTTACATTGTCACCTCGAACGATGAATGGGAAGCGTGGTACTTTGACTCCTTGTACGAGCTCGATGCCACCCGCTTCCGGTCTTTCTGGCATTTGATGGAGCACTTCTTCCGCGATAACGGATTTTGATTCAGTGCGTTATCCCGGCCCGCGAGTGCTCGCAAAGAACCGGGACGCATGGACGTTCCTGGCTAGTACGGCAGCCGCCATTCGTTAACTGAGCTGGATATATGCGGTGGTCAGGCGGGCTCGGTGATGGAACCAGCGGGCACGTGCTTGGTGGCGGCGTCGCCAGGCTGACCAGTGAGCAGCCTGTTCCAGGGTCGGTGTGTGGTCGGTGACGGCGTTGAACAGGCGCTTGACCTCTGCGACCGTTAACCTCGATTCGTCAGAGGGTTGTTCAGGTTCATGGAGTCCGCGGCCTTGCCCGTAATGTCCCCGGTGCGGTTGGGGCGGGCCGCCGCATGTCGCTGCCCAATGCCGTTTAGATAGCGATCTTGCTGGTAGCCTCGCCCGGTGATCATGTC